>NZ_JBICUA010000005.1:0-119832 GCF_043197915.1 Actinomadura geliboluensis
GGCTCAAGCACTAGCCTGGAATGCATTCCGACCTTCCATCGACCTCCAATCATGCATTCACTCGAAACGTGCGACTTCACGTCGCACAACCAGTCTGGATCATGGCCGAGCGTGGCGTACCAAACGAGGAAGCCGAAGATCCCGCCCGTGTCCCATGCCTGGTCGAGCGTGGTGGCCTGCTTCTCATCGAGCTTCAGAGCGCCGGTTTCCAGGCGTGAAACTGTGGACTTCGAGCAGTTCAAGATCTCGCCCATCAGGTCACCCGTGAGCTTCCGCTGCAGCCGACAGAAGCGCAGGTAGTAGGCGATGAGCGCCCACATGGAGGACTTCGGGTCCGGAGACGGGCGATGGGACATCCTGTGCCTCCCATTTTCTCGCTGTTGCAGGAGTTGTGAGCAACTCTGACAAGGCTAAGTCCCGGAGCGCATTCTGTGGCCCAGAGCCAAAAAACCTCTGCCCTGCAAGGAGGGTTTCAAAATGGGTCAGATAGTGCAGTCCGGACATATTTCTGTCGGAAACGTGGGCGATATCGTGCGAGGAGGCATGTGTGCGTGGCGGCTCCCCGCGGACGCCAGCTGCGCTTCGGTCGCGCGTTCCCTGCTCACCATCGCCACCACGACGCTCGGGCTGGACGGCGACGCGGCCGACAATGCGATCCTGGCAGCCAGCGAGCTGGCCACGAACGCCCTGAACCACGGCCCACGCGCCGACGCCGACAGCCAGACCGTCCCGCCCGAACTGTGGATCTGGGCAAGGACGACACCGACCCCTCAGTTGGTGGTCTCGGTCTTCGACGCCTGCCGCACTTCCTGGCCTGACACCAAGCCCAGGGACCTACTGGACGAACACGGCAAGGGCTTGAGCATCATCGGCATGCTCGCCGACACGTGGGGAGCCCACCCGTCCCGCTCCTTCTGCACCGAAGGCATCCAGGGCAAGGCCGTCTGGAGTGCGCACCCGCTCCCGGGCCCATGGCCCAACCCGCGCACCACGGCCCCGCCCATGCTCGCCGCCCGCTATCTGGCTTCGGCCCTGACCGCCCGGGGCCTCCCCAACATCACCCACTGCCACGGCAAGGGTGTCTCCCTCGTCACCGTTCCTACAGCCAACAACGAAGAGACGAACGTCTGGATCGACCCAGCGACCCTCAGCTACACCGACCCCACCGGCACCCGCCACCGCCGCCCTATCGTCGACCTGCACGACGCAGCCGAGACCCTGCTCTCCCAAGCCGAACGACGGCTCGGCCTCACTTGAACGCCTCGAAACATCAGGTACGACGGGACGCCTTGCCGACCAGTATCGGCATTGGACTCGCTGCATGAGGGAAAAACCCTCGGCGAGAACAATCCATGCGCGCTCGTCGAGCGGTCTCTGGAGAAGGAATCATGATCCTGGTGTGGCGCAAGAGTTCGTACAGCGGTGGCGCGGACGACGCGGCATGCGTCGAGGCTGCTGCCGTGCGCGGCGGTGTCGAGATCAGGGACCCCAGGAACCCGAACGGCGACCACCACTCGGTGACGGCTTCGGCCTTCACGGGCCTGGTGCGCAGGATCAGGGACCACGCAATCGACTGTCCCTGAGCATCCAAACAGGCGCGGGGCAACGCTGGTACCGCTCAGGTGAGGCTGCCGACTCCTCACCATCACCGCTGCGAACGGGTGAAGACAAAGCCAACTCGTTCAGACTGAACTCTGGTCAGAGGACAGGACATCCATTAACCAGTGGTCTCAGTGCTTTACCGCGACGCTCGAGGGCGAACGCCTGTACGCCCTCCTGGATCGGCACTGCTGGTCCCGCCGTCACTTGGTGATCCACCGCAGCCTCGTCCCCCATGACGAAGGCATCCGCGAGCTGGCGTCCTACCTATGCTCCGCGCCCGTGGGCCAGTCAGCGACGCGGCGGGCACTGATGCAAGGTCGTCTGGTGCCGTTGGCCCGTGGAAAAGGATGTCTAGGTCGTCATGAACACCCTCGGACTGCGCCACTTCGTGGCTGGCCCGGGCCTTGGTCGACGTCACCGCCGACCAAGCACACACCCACGCTGAGTGAAACGCTCTCGGTCAACCTACTTGGCTGGACCTGGCACAGCACCGAGCATCACCTGAGTTGGCACACCTGGCGACGATGCCACCAAGCCCCGCGTCTGCGGTTCCAACCGAGCCCGTCTCAACCGCCGCTAACAGATCACGTTCTGCGCCGCACTCGGCGATGCAGGCCAGGATTGAGACTGGGCGGAAACCGCGGAGTACGGGAGGCTTATCGGGGCTGCGATTGAGACCGTTGGGTGGTTGAGCCGACTCTGCGGAGCCGAGGCAGGACGCCTAGTACCGTGGACGGTATGCCTTCACGTTCGACAACAAGCTCGTGGGCGTCAAGTCCCGGACGACGGCGCAACATGCAGGCGAACCGGTCGCGGGACACCAAGCCCGAACTCGAAGTCCGCCGTGCTCTCCACAAGCTTGGTCTCCGTTATCGTGTAGCAATCGCACCAGAGCCGGGTCTTCGCCGACGCGCGGACATCGTATTCACCCGTGCTCGCGTAGCCGTCTTTATTGATGGATGCTTCTGGCATGGCTGCCCCGAGCACGGTAGGTCGAGTTTCAATCACAACGCTGACTATTGGCCTGCGAAGATTGCAACCAACATCGCTCGTGACGCAGACACAACCGACCGCCTCCGCCACGCTGGGTGGCTGGTCTTGCGTTTCTGGGAGCACGAGGATACGACCAGTGTCGTCGAGCGCATTCGACTTGCAGTCCTCGGGAACGAAAGCACGTCCTACGTGAAGGGGGAAAAGTAGCCCAAGGCCGGGTCTGTGAATGTCCCGACTACCAAACCCCGATCGAGGAAGCGGTTGAACTCCTCACAACTTGTCTCAGGCAGCAAGGCACAGCCATGGCAGGCAGCTAGATTGCAGGAATCCGGTCCTTGCCCTTTCTCCCCGGCGTCCATGCAGACCGGGTCGGTCGAGCACCAGCGGGCCTCTGAGACGGCTGAGGCAAAGACGGAGCGCAGGTTGTCGGGACGCGCCATGCGTACCAGACCACCCATGGTGCCTTCAGAGTCGCCGGCCGCTGTGTAGATGAGGAGCCCGGCCATCTCACGTCCCCCCGTCGAGGAGACGTAGAGCCGTTCCCGCAGGGATGCCGAGCTGTAACCACAGGCAAAGACCAGCTCGTTGATCAGCAGGTGACCAAGGGTGTGCAGCAGGACGAAGCGGGGCGTAAGTGTACGGGCCTGGAGCCCCCGTTTCGAAGCGATCTGACCGTAGTGGTCAGTGATCTTCTGCGCACGGGCTTCTACCTCGGCGCGTGCCTCCCACGCAGCCAGGCGCGCCAGGTCAAGCTCGAAGTAGATGCCCTCACCCTTGACGACATAGGCAGGCAGCCAATCCTGGACGGGCGACAACGGCTGGCGTCGGAGCAGAGCCTTACCGACGCTCAACTTCAGCACGTCGTCCCTGATACGCGTGAAGCCGCGCAGTGCCCGCGTCTCCCGCAGCACATCGACCGACCGGACGCGCTCCAGGTAAGGATCAAGGTCAGCGTGAAGCCCTGGGTTGGTCGCTGTCAGGTAGTCGTCTTTGGGCGTCTCGCGAATGTGCTGGAACTCCGGGTAGCGCCACTCATCGTCTCCGGTAAGCAGCTCAGCGTCCGACTCTTCTCCCGACTCAGGTGCTTCCTCACCCACGCCGAGGAGGTCGCGGTAGCCGGCGATGAGCTCCTCGTCTGAGATAGGACCGAACAGCTCTGGCGGCACATTTTTTAGCAGATGCTCGCGGAGCATATTTACGTCGAGGTCGGCACCGAAGATACCGTGTAGAGTACGCATTGTGCCGCTGACAGCCGGGTGCCGCATCAACTCGTGCATCTCAGCACTGACGGCACCTTCCTTGCGCGGCAAGTAGATCGAGGACTCGACCTTCGGAAAGTAGACATTGCCGGCGGCTCGCAGGGCACCCCGCATCGGCTGATCACACGCCCCATCCATTTTCGCCAGCCACGGTTGAGCGCCGGTACAGAGATAGGGGTCATCGGGTGTGGATAGCTGGTCGCTTAGGGTGGTGTGCTCTTCCCCCTTGACGTAGCGCGCCTCGGTGATGCCACGCAGGTTTCGTTCCTTGCCGCACGCGTCGCAGACCACGCGCTGACCTTCCAGACCGCCGCCACCGAGGGACTTGAGGCGCAGAACCCCAGTGCACGACGGTCGATGTGACCGATGCACCCATTTATCAAAAGGGAAGTCGTCAAGGTGGCCGGCTGCGCAGACTGCGACAAACGGCACCTGCGACATGCGCGGCTTGTACATCCAACTGGCGTGCTTCTTGTCTTTGCAGTCCACTGGCTGCTGCATGGTGAGCGTCGAAAGCTCGAGGCGCTTGCAGAACATGCAAAAGCACCAGCGCGGGAAGCGAAGCACCGGAACGGTCAGCTTGACGTTACGATTGTCGATGCCCTGCCCTTGGTAGCGAAAATCCGGCGGCAGACGGAACTCCGAGACCCGCAACCGCGCCTCCAGCCGCCAGTCGTGCTCCTGGTATTCCTCCAGTGCCAGCGTGCTGGAGTCATTGGGCTGGTACCAGTGGTCGAGTCCCGCTGTGATGACCGAGGTGCCGTTGACAAGCACGCTCATGGCTCCGACGCCGAATGGGGAGACGAGCTGTGCCCGCCGCATTGCTCCAGTGCTCATAGTCCGTCCTCCGTTTCGGCATCGGCATGGGCGTAGGCCAGCGAGATCGCCAGGCGGCACTCGGCGTCGACGTTTCGCATGCTGGTGGGCACGTCCCAGATGGTGGCCTTGCTGTCGAGATCGGGCAGTGTGCCGGCGTAGCGCATCAGCCCCTGCTTCGGATCACCCCAGGGCGGCGGGTTGGCCTCCCACTCCGTCCGCTCCCAGCCGTCCCACTGACGGGCTCGCTTCTCTGCCATCTTGTCCAGAATTGGAACCTCGCGCTTGTCGGCGATAAGCGCACGCTCACGCAGCAGCTCGATTGCCTCATAGAACTCCGCTGCGGGGAACGGATACGGTGGAAGATCGAGCGGTGACACTTGACGCACGTAAGCAACCGCGGCGGCGTGGAGGGCGCGGCGCAGCACTGGCGTCGCAAAAGGCGTGACCGAGGTTGGCTCAACCTGCGCGTAGAGCTGCTGATGGTAGGTGCGGAATCGCTCGTAGTGACTGCGGTCGCGGGGCTTGGCGGCACCGTAGATAGTGATGACCAGACCAGGGCTGACATCGGCGCGACGTCCCACCCGGCCGGAGACCTGAATGTACTGCGCGGTGGTCTTAGGCTGCCCAACGATCGTCATCAGACCGAGGCGGTCGATGTCGACCCCGACCTCGATGATGTTGGAGGCGAGGCAGATGTCGACCGCGTCTTGGCGTTCCTGCCCCGGTAGGTAGCGGGCTTGCAGATGCTCGATCGCCTTCGGGATCTCGTCCGAGCGGCGGCGCGAGGTGAGCTCCATCGTGCGGTTCGGCCACCGCGGGTCGATGCCGTCACGGCGTACCAGACCAGTTAGGTAGTCGGGGACGTCAGACTCAAGTAGCGAGACGGTGTTGCCAAGCTCACGCAGCGAATTCAGGAAGTTGAGATTTGTCCAGTAGCCGTCGCGGTCATCTTCAGCCACCTTGGTCGCCGCTTGCAGCGTAGCAGCGGCGACGCGCGTCTGAACGGTCTGCGTCGAGCCGAGCGACGCGCTCATAACGCCTAGGTACCGTCGTCCAGGCTCCAGTTCCCCATTGGGAAGCCGGGCCGGCTCGGCGAAGAACGAGCGGCCTTCCTCCAGTCCGTGTGGCGGGAACAGCGCGACTTCTTCTCGACCGAACAGTCCCTTTATCTGATCCTCATAGCGGCGGATGGTAGCGGTCGAGGCGATGATCTTGGGCGGGATGGGCTCCTCGCCTCGCCGGTCGGTGCACAACTCGTCGATGACCGGCTCGTACAAGCCGACCATGGAGCCGAGCGGGCCGGAGATGAGGTGCAACTCATCTTGGATGATCAGGCTAGGGGGCGAGACTTCGCGCTCGCCTTGCTGGTCGAACCCGAATAGGTTTCGGGCTTCCGGACGCCAGGCCATCATGGCGAACTTGTCGACGGTGCCGATCACGATTGAGGGGCGGACGGCGTAGATGTCTTCATCGACGACGTGGACGGGCAACCCGGCCCGGCGGGAGTAGCGACACTGTGAGTCGACGCAGCGCAGGACTACTCTCTTTCCGACCTGCTCATACCCGATGACGTCCTGACCTCCCTTGCCCTTCGGTTTGGTGCCCATCTGCGTGCCGCACCACGGACAGCGCAGGAGTAGGAAGAGGTTCTGTTCGTGGGGGTTGCGTCGGAGCTTGCGGAGGACATCGACAGCTTTGTTCCAGCTGTTCGGAGTCGATGACGCACCCAGCCAAATGCCGATGCTAAAGGACGAATCGCCGAGTGCAGTTGCGTTGTTATCCCGGATGTATTCGAGTACACAGACCAGCGAGGCGGCACGCAAGAATTGCTGCGCAGTCAACAGTCGGAGCGTATAACGCATAAGCGTGTCGGTGCCGGCGTCTTCCGGGTTGTGGAGGCGACGTGCGAGCAAGCTGATGGCGCAGGCGCCGAGATATGCCTCGGTCTTGCCACCACCGGTCGGAAAGAAGATCAGATCGACCAGAGAGCGGGTCTTCTCGGCCGGGTTGACCAGCTCAGGCAGGCTGGCGAGGATGAAGGCGATCTGGAAGGGACGCCAGGTACCTCTGCCCTTTGGGATGGTGGGTTTGGGGTGCACGCCCTTGACCCGGAGGACGTCGTCTTTGCCGCGCTCGACCTCGCGTAGCGGGAAGTTAGAACGCACCTGTTGGTAGAGCATCGCCTCGTTTGCCCAGCGAAACGCCTGGGTGGCAGTCGGGTCGGAGCCGACCAATGCCCAGCCCGCCTGCATCCGGTTGAGGGCATCGGTCGCGAGCCTCATGTGCCGAGTGGCAGCCGACTGGAACCGCGAGGGGAGGTCGTCGATCTCCGCCGTCCGGTCGGCGATCCATTTTTCGTACAGGCGTAGGACGGTCTCGACCTGCTGCTTTCCCTCATCGGTACCGTTAGCCAGCTCCCTCATGCTGACGGTGACCGCCTGGCGTTGCCCGTCGGCATCAAACAGATAGTTGCCATCCTCGTCCGTCTGGTAGATGTCTGGCGTCAGACTGACCACCTCGTAGGCCGGCAAGGCAACGGCCTTCACGAACGGTACGGGCGACCCGGCACCACCTTCCCACTCGGCGGCACACCCATGCCCAATAGCGTAGGTGCGCTTGTTGCGGTACAGCAGGTCGATCGACTGCTCTTCGTCGCCCCGGTCTGGCAGTTCGACCTCGGGATACGGCTCGATCACCAGGTCCTTCGCTGCAGCCACGGTGAAGCCCATCTGGAACAACGCACTACTCGGCCCACTGCCCATCACATTGTTGACGACCGCTACCGTGACGAGTCGCAATTCAGAGTCGTCGACGCCTGGCACAGGTCGGCTGAAGACGCGGATGGTCGGCGCGATGCCTGGCGCCTCGCCATCGGGTGTGCTCGGCACAATCTTGATCCGGTTGGTCTCATCTCGCAGTACGTTGCCGGGGACAGTTCCTAGCAACGTGAACGGGCGACGGCGCCACCAGTCAACAGGCTTACTAACACCGGGAATGTGGACATTCAGCTTCTCGTAGTGCGCACCAGTCACTCGGAGCTTCAAAAGACCGTGAGCAGGGACGCGGCATTGGAAGGAGATCGCCATCGCAGACGGCTTGAAGCTGTTGGCGTCGGACAGATCGAAGTCGTCAGAGTCAGCCTCGTCGTGGCGCAGGAAACCCTCGATCTTGGGCGGCGGTCCTTTGGGGTCGTCCTCACCGGTCGGCACACCGGAGAACCCGGTCAGGTCGATATCGGCATCGCTCGACTCGCCAATCGTGGTGCCAACAACGGCTGCACCGCTGTAGAGCACCCCAATGCCATATCGTTGCAGTGGCGTCCCGACCGTCAGGATCTCCTGCTTGGTGGTGGCATCGTGGAACTGTCCCCGGCTCTTCTCAGCAGCCGTAAAGGTGATCACGCCGCTGGCGCAGTCTACCGGCTTACCGACAGGCTCGTCGCCGTCGAGAGGTCCAAACAGTTCGCGCCGGACTTCGGCTTCTATAATGGCGCGGGCTTCGAGTCCGCTCATGCGGTGCCTCCTACAGCCTTCCGGAGCGTGGTGGTTTCAAACAGGACGACGAGTCGGTCGGTCGCTCTAGTGAGCCCGACATAAAGCAGTGAGTCCAAGTTGCCAGTGGTAGCTACCTCGTCAAGATCGGTGACGACGACCGCCGGCGCCTCCAGTCCCTTGAAGGCGTGAATAGTCGCATACTGCACTTGTCCCGGACGAGCAGGCAGCCCATTAGCAGGCCTCAAGATCTGTCGTAACCAAAGGTCGTTAGTGGTGGCCGCGGTTGAGTAGTCACGCTGGGGGCTGAGTACGACGATCTCGTTCAGTTCGTAGCCCTCATCCTTGAGTCCGCGGATGGCAGCAACCAGCAATGCCGACTGATCCTCTCCCGCTCGGTATTGACGGGAGATCGGGTCGACGCCGTCGTCGAGTCGCAGGAACCGCTCGTAGCCCGGCTGGAGGTGACTGAAAAGGTTCACCTGATAGCCGATGCGAGGTAGGTTGCGACAGTTCTGTACCAACTTGTAGCTGGTCAAGTAGGGGGCACGAGCACGAAGCCGTTCCCAGCCGGTATCGTTCTCGTAGATCGCCTGACGCTCGAAATCGCCGAACAGGAGTACCCTGCCCTCTTTAAGTCCGCCATCGACAATCAGGTCGAGGACATCGAGGTACGGGTCGGTGGCGATGTCTTGGATTTCGTCAACGATGAGGAATTCGGAGGTGGTCGCCGCAGTTCCATCGATGAGTGCCTCTGCGGCGCGCTCGGGAAGTTCCTCAGTCCAAAACTCAGAGGTCGGATTGTCCGGCGCATGGGTGAGCCCGGCTAGCCGGAGCAACTCTTGGTGGAAGGTGCCCACCGTCAGGCCTGCAAGATTTGCCATGTCTGTACTGAGTCGACTGGCAAGGAAGCGGTTGAAGCATAGAAACCGGCCCTGCTTGCCGGTCGCCAACTCACGTCGGGCTGACTCCATGGCGAGAAACGTCTTACCTGAGCCGGCTGGCCCTGAGAAGAGCACGCTGCGGTTCTCACTGGCGGCGTCGAGCGCCAGAAATTGCTCCTCGATGAAGGAAACCAGCTGGGATTCACGGGTGCGCCGGCGATCTCCAGCGACTGTCGCCAACTCGAACTTGGGACGGAGGAGCCTAGCGATGCGGTCAGCTTGCTCGCCGTCGGGGCCGACCCCGCCGTAGGCGAAGTACTTGATCTTATTACCGAGATGCCTCTGCCCGGCTGCGAGCGTTCGGAGGATGGAGCTTGGTGCTGTTCTCAAGTCCTCAGAATCCAGCACTTGCCAGTCGTGCCACTCCGGGCTGGGCGGCAGCATGGTGCGGGCCCGCACGCCCGTGAACCAAACGGCAGAAAGCATGGGCACTGGACGGAGGTCGACATGCTTCTTCGCCAGGTAGTCGCGCAGGCTGTACATCGCTTCGCTTGCCTGCTGGAACGGTCCCCGAGTGGTTGGGGCGTCATTGCCGAGTTTCCAGGTACCGTCGCTCCGCCGGTCGATCGACAGGTGTGACTTGATCTCGATTACCAGGATGCCGGTTTCCGGGACGATGACGACGAAGTCCGCTTCGCCCTCGACCTGACGAACGTGATCGGCGATCCCCAATGAGTGCAACACGATCCAGTTGCTGGTTTCGCTACTCCCTTGAAGCGCCGCGTAGACAGCCTTCTCTCCCGGCGGCACGTCCGTTGGGCAGAAAGCAGGCATCATTCGAGCCACTGACCACTCCGATCCCCAAACGGCACTCTCGCATCGTGCCGTGATACGATCTCAGTGAACGGCGAAATCGCCAGAACTCGGGTAGCGAGGATGCCTCGAAAACCCTCCGTCTTGAAGTCGAGGCTGAGGTGGCCTGTCGTCTCCAGTTCGGAGAGATCGGCAGCGGCCACTGCTTCTTCGAGCTGCTTCCCAATCTCCGCACTGACCAGGTAGAGCGTCTTGCGTAGCATCGTCGCGTAGCCGAACGTCGGCTGGATGGGAATTCCTAGCCACTGGAGCAAGCGTTCGAAGTCCTGATCACTCGCCGGGCGGATCAGATTGAGATTGGTCCAAGCCCGTGCCCGGTCAGCAGCCTTGACCCCGGCATCGCGCAATTCTCTGACGGCCCTACGGTACCCGATCTCTTGAATCCGCTCTGTCAAAAGGTGCTTCCACGACGCCTGAGCTCGGTCAACGGTTTTACCGCGAGCCAAGCGGGCAATCGCCGCTTGGTACAGCACCTTACGCTCGGTTTGGCCCTGTCGCAGCAGCAGGTAGGTGCCCGCGCGGACGGCAGTGACGTCGGTGTAGGTGACACGCTCACCAGCAGGCTGCTCCGGATCGAGAGAGCGGATACGCTCTCCGTCGTCGAGCCACATCGCGAGACTCCCACTGAGCAACACCTTGTGTGCCTCGACCTCATCGCTTGCCGGCTTGCGATCGCCGTTGCGGCGGCTTCCCCACACTGGTTGTGGGAAATACAGGTTCTCGTCTTCGGGCTCGTCAGGCAGCCCTACCTCGGGCTCGGAAGTGTCCCCATCGTTGAAGACTCGTGCTTCGAGGCAAATGGCTCCCTCGGCGTAGGCAGCAATAGCTGAGCGGGGCACGCTGCGATCGCCAAACCACGCTGGGAGGAAGAAACTGACGCCGCTGGTCACCGGGGCGGTCACCAGCGATGACCGGTGGAAGCGAGGTGGTCCAATGACAAAAGCCTGCTCTAGCTCGCTCTGATCCCGCTCAAGTTCTCCGGCGGTCAGCACAAGAACTCCATATTCCTGGAGCCACGACTGGAGTCCTATCGCGGCGGGTCGATCAGATGCAATGACGGCGGCGGTGTCGGCGCCAACATCTTCAACGTAGCGCAGCAGTACCGTCCCGACGATGGGGTCGGTTGACGCCAGGTCAGTCGCGGCACCAGCGAGCTCGTCCAGGAGCGTTTCGTCGCTAATTGCTCCTCGCAATCTCTCGGCATGCCTGGTCACTTCACCGGCCAGCTGGATAAGGCCAGAGTTGAACTGCAGCGCCTGTGGCTGGAAGACCTGACGCCACCGCAGCGCCTTGGCAGCCCCCACCAGATCGTCGAGGTAGTCACCGCCTTCTTTCTTGAGCAAGGCCATCAGACGGCGTACTGCTGCGTTGAAGCGCGCACCCGCCGGGTCACCGACGGCTACGACCTCGATGCCAGAACGGGCGAGGCGGGCAGATGCGGCGTAGCGCTGGTTCAGCGCGGTGATGCGACTCATAGCGCCAACGTGAAGCCGAGGGCTTCCACGCCTGTTGGCGGTCGCCATCCCAACTCTTCGGCCAGTGAGAGCGGCTCACCTCGGGTGTTGCGCAACTGAACCACCATCTCCGCGGCGGTCTCGTCCGCCACCGAGCGATCGAGCAGACACACGACCACCGGAGACTCGATCTCCGCCAAGTATCTGATAGCGCCATTCCCGTCAAGGATCACGGCGTTCACATCCTGAGCGATGGGCAGGTTGTCAGCAAGTGTCGCTGAGGCATAGACGCGGGTGAACCACGTGGCTGCTCGGCCGTGCATCGGCATGAGGAGATTTCTGATCTTGCTTGACGAAACCTTTCCGCCTTGTCTAGACGAATGTCTAGACAAGTGTGCCTCGAAGTCTTCTTCCAGCCACGCTTGAGTGCCGACGATGACAAGGTCGGCGGCGGGCTTAGCCAGGCGGGCGTCCCACGTCAGGTCCAGCCGCGCCATACGTTCGATAGTCCCCGGTTCGGGGCGTGTCGCGCGTGCAGGTTGGCCCAACTCGGCAAGTGGGGCGAGCGCTCGGATGCCATCAACGAGCCACAGTGATCCAGCGAACGCAGCCCGAGGCGGGTTCGCCTGTTCATCCAGGCGCGCGAAGAACCCCGTGATCACGTGACGGTTGTTTACGGCCCTCAGAGGCTGTCCTGGGACCATCCCGCGAAGGGCTTCGAGCGGCTCCACGAGTGCGGGGGGCTCACTGGCAAGCACCCACCCGCACCCGACCAGACACGCAGCGTAGTCTCGCTTCGGCACCGACAACGCGATGATCAATTGGCGACCAGGGGACTTCCGCGCATAGTGCGCTGCCCGCTTGCCTAGCATCAGGAGGGGGCCTGCCCAAGGCGCTGCTTGACCTGGATCATTCGCGGATTCTGACAGCGCGAGACGAACGTGCTCACTGCTGGGAGGCGCCATGACAGGCATCTCCTTCTGTGCTCGACCCCGCCTGTAGTGCTGAGCTACGAGACTAGTAAGACGCACCGACAAAAACAGGCTCCTCGCGGAGATCGGCTGGAAGGTAGGTCCGGAATAAGCGCATCGGTCATCAGGCGCTGAGCGCTTCGTCGCCGCTCGATTGCCGAGCCGATCGCTGCATGGCTGCCTTGATGGCCGAGGCCAACGCCTGTGCGAGCGGTGGCGGAACTGCGTTGGACACCTGCTCCACCTGGGAGGACAGTGTCCCCTCGAGCACGAAGTCGCTCGGAAACCCTTGAAGGAGCATGGCCTCGTAGATGCTGAGCCGCCGTCGTCCCTCGGGATGCACGTGGATCTCTCGATGACCGTACGCAACCGTTGGGCTGGGGTCGTCCCACTTCAGGCGGCGGAAGCTCCGCCCGGCCCGATCCGCGCCGCCGGGTTGAGAGAATCTCTTCGACACTGGGCGCATCGTCCAGTGATTCTCGTGGTGTGGTATCGCGGATTTGTCGAGGTCACGTGAGAAGAAGGCAGGGTCCGGAAGCCCCTTGATCTTGGCGCGCACTGTGAGATCTTTCGCCACGACCTTCTGAGGTTTGAAGTTCTGTGCAACTATTTCATCGCGAAAACCAGAAATTATCACGCGGTTGCGTGTCTGTGCGACCCCATAGTCGAGCGCCGAGTACTCATTGACGTCCGGCGTGAGTTCGATGTCATGGAATTTTGAAAGGATGCCTTGAAATGTAACGGAGTGCTTGGCATCCTTGATTCCGATTACGTTTTCGAAGAGCACGAACTCGACCTTATATTTCGCCTGGAGCGCTTCCACTATCTGCAGGTATAGCAGTGGAAGTCGGTTGCGAGGATCGTTTGTAGCGGATCCAGTATTTGCTCGCGAGAAGCCTTGGCAGGGTGGGCCGCCGATCACGCCGATTGGTTCTTTTGGATCCAAAATTGAATCCAGATGCGCGAGAACTCCTTCGGGTCCGAGTTTCGCAAGGTCTGCTGCAATTGAGACGGTACCTTTAAAGTTGCGGCGGTGAGTCTGGATAGCGGCGGGGGAGAGGTCGACTGCGAAACTCAGCGGAAAGCCTGCTCGCTGAAATCCGAGGTCCAGACCACCGGCACCCGAGAACAGGCTGACGATCTTAGGCAAAGTATCTGAGGTTTCCTTTGTCGTACCTGCAACATGTGCTGTACGAACAAGGGGCTCCGATGACTCCTGCCCCGTGGGGGCTGTGACGCGGCGGCTCATGCCCTAACTCTAACGACGAGGGACCGGCGCGCGGCCAAGATCGTGATAGAAAGCACGGCCCCACCTGGCCAGACGTCGCCCCGATGTCGATATGATCGCTGGTCTACCGCGACAGACCGGTCAAACAGGGCGAGTCTTCGCCAGACCGTGCCTCGATGAACTCCAACGGCGCGGGTAAGGTTTAACGGTCAGCTACTCCGGCCAGGTGTGCATGGCTTGGGTGGCTATGTCGGTGAGGGTCTTGTGGGGGGCGCCGTCTCGGGCTTGTTGGGACATGCCTTGGATTACTGCGGCGAAGTAGTGGGCCAGGGCCTTGGGGTTGGCCGTGGCGGGGAGTTCGCCGTCTGACTGGGCCTGCTGTAGGCGGGCCTCGAAGCGCTTCAGGTTGGTGTTTCGCAGGTCGCGTAGGCATGTCTCCATCTCAGCGTCCTGCGGGGTGACGTTGGTGGCGGCGCTGATCGTTAGGCAGCCGGCCGGGTGGGACGGGTCCGGGTAGATGGCTGCGGCCTCGTTGAGGATGCGGGCGAACGCCTCGCGGGCGGTGGGTTCTTCGGTGAGGGCGTTGGACATGAACGCGCCCTCTGGGGAGCGGCCGTACGCCTCTACTGCCTCTTTGAACAGGGCCTTCTTGTCGCCGAACGCCGCGTAGAGGCTCGCCGGCCTGATGCCCATCGCGTCCGTCAGGTCGCTGACGGACGTCGCCTCGTAGCCGCGCTCCCAGAACAGGCGGACGGCTGCCGTCAGGGCCGCGTCTCGGTCGAAGGTGCGGGGGCGTCCTCGTGCCATGGGTTCATTGTAGAGCGCTCACTCAAGAAGTTGTGCTAAGTTTTTGTTGAGCGATCACTCAACAAAGGAGGACGGCAGACATGGGTACGTTGGACGGCAAGGTCGCGCTGGTCACCGGTGGCAGCCGGGGGATCGGGCGGGGGATCGCCGAGCGGCTCGGGAGTGACGGGGCGGTGGTCGTCGTCACCTACGCGCGGGAGCGGGCGGCGGCAGGGGAGGTCGTCGAGCGCATTCGCAAGGACGGCGGGCAGGCCTTCGCGATCCAGGCCGAGTTCGGGCGGCACGGTGATGCCCACGCGATGTGGGACGCCTTTGACGCGGTGGTCGAGCGGCCCGGTGTCGACATCATCGTGAACAACGCGGCCATCGGAACCAGTGGGGATCTGGAGTCGATGAGCGAGGACGAGTTCGATCGGCTGTTCGCCGTGAACGTTCGGGCGCCCTTCTTTCTCGTCCAGCAGGGGCTCGGGCGGCTGAGGGACGGCGGCCGGATCATCAACATCTCCAGCGGCGCGGCCTCGATCGCGTTGCCGGACATCATGGCCTACGGGGCGACCAAGGGAGCGCTCGACACCCTGACGCTCAACCTCGCCAAGCAGCTGGGGCCGCGGGGGATCACCGTGAACTCCGTCGCGCCCGGCATTGTGGACACCGACACGAATGCTCCATGGCTGAGGGGCAACGCGGAGGCGCTTGCGCATGCCGAGTCGCTGTCCGCGCTGGGACGGATCGGGCAGCCCGAGGACATCTCGGGTGTCGTCTCCTTCCTCGCGTCCGATGACGCCAGTTGGATGACGGGACGAGTCGTCGACGTGACCGGTGGCGCCGGGTTGTGAGGGCTGGTGGCGTCCGCCCTCGTGGGCTGCGCGAGGGCGGGTGTCGCGTGCAGGGTGGCCGGAAGTGGCGAGTGCGGGCGGGTCGGGGAGCGGCGTTCTAGCATCGGTGCAGTTGGCCTGTGGGCTGGGCGCGGTGGGGGCCTTGATGCAGCGTGTCGTTCCGTTGGAAGCGCGTGACCCTCGGCAGGTCGGCGGGTTCCAGATCCTCGGTCGGCTTGGTGTGGGCGGCCAGGGGGTGGTGTATCAGGGGCGCGGGCAGGACGGGACGCTCGTCGCGGTCAAGGTGCTCCATGAGCAGTTAGTCGCCAGCCGTGCGAACCGGAATGCGCTGGCGAGGGAGTTGGAGGCCGCCCGTCGAGTCGCGCCCTTCTGCACGGCTCAGGTCATCGCGGCTGACCTGGAGGCCGAGCGGCCGTACGTGGTGAGCGAGTACGTCGATGGCGCGTCCCTTGAGGAGGTCGTGGAGTCGGAGGGGCCCCGGAAAGGCAACGCGCTCCATCGGCTGTCGGTTGCGACGGCTACCGCACTGGTCGCCATTCATGAGGCGGGGATCGTCCACCGTGACTTCAAACCGGCGAACGTTCTGATCGGGACGGACGGGCCGCGGGTCATCGACTTCGGGATCGCGCGTCTCTTCGAGAACACGACGACGTTGACGGGCAAGGTCGTCGGCACTCCCACGTACATGTCTCCTGAACAGGCCGCCGGCGAGCGGGTCGGGCCGGCGACAGATGTGTTCGCCTGGGGCGGGGTCATGACGTACGCCGCAGTGGGGCGGCCGCCTTTCGGGCGCGGGCCGATGGCTGCGGTGATGGTTCGACTCGCACATGAAGACCCCGATCTCGGTGACCTTCCAGAGCCGATGCGTGGTCTGGTCATGGCGTGTTTGGAGAAGGACCCGGCGCGCCGGCCGACGGCTCATGCGGTGCTCATGCGCCTGGTCGCAGCGCCCGTGAGCTTGCAGGCGCCGGTCGAGGCGCCTGCGCCGTACCCGGAGCCGGGGCCCGCGCGTAATGTCACCCAATCCGATCCCGAACCTCAGCCCGCCACTTTGTCGCCGGACACGAACCCGGAGCCGGTGCCGCCTGTGGTGGCTCCCGATCGACTGTTGATCCGGCGTCCTTCGCTCGGCCGGAAGCCCTCGCTGTGGTGGTCGACGCTTTCGGCTGTTGCCGCCTTGCTCGTCGTCGCTGGGTTCCTTTTCGTGCAGAACGTGCGGAACGGCTACTACGTCGGGGAGGAGGACGGCAAGGTCGTCCTCTATCGGGGTACGAAGGACACTGTGCTGGGCCTCAGCCTCTCCCGCAAGGCAGCCAGTAAGGAGCAGTTGAATCCGCCGATCGTGGTCGCCGACCTTCCCGGAAGTGTGCAGGGGCAGGTGAAGGAGACCTTCGCGGTGCAGGGGCCGGAAGCGCTGCGCGACTTGGCGAAACGGGTCTGCAAGTACGGTCTCGCTGAGGACGAGGGCAAGGTCATCATCGTGAAGGGGCGTGGGCGGGCCGATTGCCGTCAGGCCATGGTCGTGGCCAGCGACATTCGCGTCAGCGAGTTGCCCAGGTCGGACGCCGCCAAGGTGACGGCGGGGGAGTTCGCGTTCGTCGGTCGGGCGGCGGCCGACGCGGCGCTCTCGCGGCTTGCCAACCGGCGGGACGCCTGTAAGCAATCGATCGAGCCGGCGATCGCGGACTGCCCGAGCGCCGCGTCATAGCGGGCCGACGAGCGGTAGAACAAGTTCTTGTTTTCCGGGACGGCAGGGGCCAGTCTTGGGCGCATGGACCTGGTTGCTCTGGAAGAGATCCGGCGGCTCAAGTACCGCTACCTGCGGTGCGTCGACCTGAAGTTGTGGGACGAGTTCGCCGACGTGTTCGCGGAGGACGCCGTCGCCGAGTACGACACCCCCGTGCTCGGCAAGACGCTCCGGCTGGAGGGGCGGGACGCGATCGTCCAGTACATGCGGGAGAACCTGGACGACGGGAAGATCAGCACCCACACGGCCGGGTGCCCGGAGATCGATCTGGACGGGGACCGGGCCACCGGGATCTGGTCGCTGGACGACACGATCATCATTCCGGAGCACCGGCTGCTCATCCGGGGCGCCGCCTTCTACTACGACACCTACCGGCGCGAGGACGGGCGCTGGCTCGTGGAGAAGACCGGGCACCGGCGGACGTACGAGTACATGGTGTCGCTGGACGACGCCCCGAGCCTGAAGTTCACCACCTCCCATTGACCGGGACCGGCGTTGACCCGCTCCTAGAACGGGTTCTAACGTCCGGTCCTCAGTGTCGCGATCTCAACGGCGCTCGCGCCCCGCGTCCGTTAGGAGTGCCCGGTGGCCACCGAAGGCAAGACCGATTCGTTCGAAGCCGCGACGCGCGCGTTCGCCGACGCGGTCGTGGAGGCGGAGCGCATCATCCGTGCTGCGCCGCACGTCAAGACCGACCAGGACTTGGCCGAGGGGCTCGACTACCTCGCCGGCAGCATCAAGGCATCGCTGCACATGGTCGGTGCCTACCAGCAGGACTATCCGTTCTTCGCGTCGTCCACCGGGCCGTACACCAAGCTGGGGCTCGATAACCCCGACACCTTGTACTTCCACGCCTACATCCGGGACGACGCCGAGTACGTGGTCACCGGACGGCGGGGGACGACCTCCGATCTGAGCTTCCAGGTCATGAACGGCGACTACTCGCCCACGCAGTCGCCGGACAGCCTGACCGCGTTCGACGACCGGGAACTCGACATCGCCGCGGACGGGTCGTTCCAGTTGCGGTTCGGGCCGCCCAAGCCCGATCCCGGGCCCGGTTACGTCACGCTGCCTTCGGGTGCGGCGATGCTGATCGTCCGGGAAGTGTTCAGCGATTGGGAGAACGAGCGTCCGGGCGAGATCCGCATCCATCGCGCCGACACGATCGGGACCTCGCCGTTGGCCGTTCCGGCCGAGCGGATGGCGCGGCGGTACCAGATCGCCGGGAAGATGCTGGTGTCCAGGATTCGCACGTTCCTGGCCTTCCCGGAATGGCACTACCTGCAACTGCCGGTCAATACGCTGACCGAGCCGCGGCCGACGCCCGGCGGGCTGGCCACGCAGTTCTCGTCGGTGGGGCACTACGACCTCGATGACGACGAGGTCATCGTCATCACCGCGCCGGCCGCCGAGCGGGACGTGGCGCCCTATCAGGGCTTCCAGCTCGGCAGCATGTGGTACATCTCGCTCGACTACATCAACCATCAGACGAGCCTCACCGCCGACCAGGCCAGGATCGACGAGGACGGCAAGATCCGGTACATCGTGAGCGAGCGCAATCCGGGGCTCGCCAACTGGATCGAGCGGACCGGGCATCGCCGGGGATATCTGCAATTCCGCTGGCAGCGGCTTGCACGGGACCTCACGCCCGAGGACGGCCCGACGGTGGAGGTCGTGAAATTCGACGACCTTCCGCGCGTCCTGCCGTTCTATGAGAAGCAGCGGGTCACCCCGCAGGAATGGTCGGAGAAGATCGCGGCCCGTCAGGTCGCCGTCGCGAAGAGGATGCTCGGCTGATGGCGGGACTGCTGGAGGACAAGGTCGTCGTCATCTCGGGCGTCGGGCCCGGGCTGGGACGCGGGCTGGCGGTGCAGTGCGCCAAGGCCGGTGCGGACGTGGTGCTCGCGGCGCGCAACGAGGAACGGCTCGCCGAGGTCGCCAAGGAGGTCGAGGAGATCGGGCGCCGGGCCGTCACGGTTCCGACCGACATCAATGACGCGGCGGCCTGCGAGCGGCTCGCGGAGACGGCCCGGGAAGCGTTCGGACGGGTCGACGGGCTGGTCAACAACGCCTTCGCCACGCCGCCGCTGACCGACCTCACGAAGGTCGACCTCGATGCGGTGCGGGCCGGGTTCGAGACCAATGTGCTCGCGGCGCTGCACCTGACCCGGTTGTTCGTTCCCGCGCTCGAAGAGCACGGCGGGTCCGTGGTCATGGTGAACTCGGCCGTCCTGCGGCATTCGCGGCGGACGTTCGGCGCCTACAAGATGGCCAAGGCCGCCCTTCTCGCGATGGCGCAGAACCTCTCGACCGAACTCGGGCCGCGCGGCGTCCGGGTGAACACGATCGCTCCCGGATACATCTGGGCCGACAACCTCCAGTGGTATTTCAACCACCTCGCCAAGAAGCGCGGTATCACCGCGCAGGAGGTCTACGACGAGAACGCCGCGACGACCGACCTTCGGAAACTGCCCGAGCCAGACGAGGTCGCCGACGCCGTGGTGTTCATGCTGTCGCCGCTGGCGCGGGCGGTCACCGGGCAATGCCTGGACGTCAATTCCGGCGAGTGGCACCACTAGGAGAGGGCGGACCGATGAGCGCGGGTCGCGACAGCGTTGGCACGGTCGAGGATCTCCACGCCTCCGCCGGCAAGGTCACCGGCATGGACGACTTCGGTGACGACGACTACCTCGACGGGCTGAAGGTCCTGCTGGAGTCGCTGGCGAAGGAGGCCGGCCTCACTCCGCTCGGGAACAAGGCGCAGCGGGCGATGCTGCGGGGCGCGCTGGCCGCGCGGCAGTTCTCCGAGGCGGCCTGGAAACGGCATCCCGAGCATGCGGAGGTGCCGATCGAGCGGCCGATCTTCGTCACCGGCCTGCCGCGGACGGGGACGACCGCCCTGCACCGGCTGCTCACCGCCGACCCCGCCCATCAGGGGCTCGACCTGTGGCTCGCCGAAGTGCCGCAGCCGCGCCCGCCGCGTGAGACGTGGGCGGACGACCCGGTCTTCCAGGCGATCGACGCCGGATATCGGCGGCACCATGTCGAGAACCCCGAGTTCATGGGCGTCCATTACATCTCGGCCGACTCGGTCGAGGAATGCTGGCAGCTGCTGCGGCAGAGCATGCTGTCGATCTCGTTCGAATCCCTGGCGCACGTGCCGGGCTATTCGTCCTGGCTCGCCGGGCAGGACTGGACGCCCGCCTACCGCCGCCACCGGCGCAACCTCCAGCTCATCGGGCTGAACGACGCCGGACGGCGGTGGGTGCTGAAGAACCCGAGCCACCTCTTCGCGTTGGACGCGCTCCTCGACGTCTATCCCGACGCGCTCATCATCCAGACGCACCGGACACCGCGCACCGCGATGGCGTCCATGTGCAGCCTCGCCGCCCACGCGACCGCCGGATGGTCGGAGACGTTCACGGGCGCCACGCTCGGACGCGACCAGCTGGACCTGTGGAGCCGCGGGCTCGACCAGTTCCGCGCCGAGCGGGTACGGCACAATCCCGACCAGTTCGCGGACGTCCACTACGACGACTTCGTCCGCGACCCGATCGGCACCGTGGAGGGCGTCTACGCGCGTTTCGGGCTGCCGTTCACCGACGAGGCCAGGACGGCGATGACGCGGCTGCACGGCGAGAGCTCCAGCGGCGCCGCGAAACCGTCCCACCGGTACGCGCTCGAAGACTTCGGCCTCACCGCGGAAGAGGTCGACGAGCGTTTCGCCGACTACGCCGCCGGCCTCCGCGCCTGACCGCCCCGGCCCGCGCACGGCCGGCCGTCATCACCAGGCGCGAGATGATTTGAACAAGCGCTCAGCGTGCTTGTTCCGGTCTCCCGCCGCCGCCGGCGAAATGGCCGATGACATTGGCCGCCGCCTACACCACCGCCGGTGGTGATCAATAGAGCCTCCGCCGTCGTGGTGTGCTGATGGCAAATTCCGGCCAGATTATCGAAGATCCATTTTTTGGCATCCCGCCGCGGCCCGCCCATGGCGGCTGTCCGGCGGGGCATGTCGGCGATCAGTCCGCCGCCACAGACGCCTTACTCCGTGTTTTCGGAGAGTGAGCATCGGGAAGCTGAGAGTAGTTGGACGTGTGCCCTGGGTGACCCGGGCGGCGCGTTCGGCGGACGTTCAATCTCCCCAGAAGGTGGTGGCTTCGATGACCGGCAAGACCCCTCAGCCGTCGATGGTCGTGCAGCCAGGCGACGTGCGGTACCCCTCCCTCAGCCGCGGCTTCAACCAGCGGTGGATCGGCGAGCCCGAGTACGTCGTGGTGGTGCGGTCGTCCACGGAGGCCAAGGAGGCGCTGCAGAAGGCGGTACGCGAGGAGCCGAAGAACCCCAAGCGCACGCGCATCACGGTCCGCTCCGGCGGGCACTGCTACGAGAACTTCGTCTGCGGTGACGACGTGCGGGTGATCCTCGACGTCTCCCAGATGTGCAATATCGAGTACGACCCGAAAATGGACGCCTATTGCGTGGAGGCCGGTGCCAGCAATTGGCACACCTACAGCCATCTCTTCCCCGTGAGCGGGCGGGCCCTGCCGGGAGGTTCCTGCTATTCCGTGGGCCTGGGCGGGCACATCACGGGCGGCGGGTACGGTCTTCTCTCGCGCCAGTTCGGGCTCACCGTCGACTACCTCTACGCGGTCGAAGTGGCGGTGGTGAAGAAGGACAAGACCGTCGAGCTCGTCGTCGCGCGGCGCGACGACAGAGAAAACCCCGATCTGCAGAAACTGTGGTGGGCGCACACCGGTGGCGGCGGCGGGAACTTCGGCCTCATCACCAAGTTCTGGTTCAAGGACCCTCCGACACCGCCCAGCAGGGTCCGGTTGGCGGGCATCGCCTGGAACTGGAAGGACCTCACCAAGAACGACTTCACCGCCCTGCTCAACTCGTTCGGGGCCTACTTCCGCGACAACCAGGACAAGAACACGGCGAGCGGCAAGCTGTTCGGGATCCTCGCGCTCAACCACCACAACAACGGCCAGATCGGGCTCACCGCCCAGGTGGACATCGACGACCCGGGCGGCATCGCGGCCATGGACGACTTCATCGCGAAGATGAACCATGGGATGAGCGCCGAAGCGACGGAGATGCGCACCTTCATGGGTGAGCGGCCGTCCCTCGGGACCCTGAAGATCCCGCGGGACATGCCCTGGCTGACGGCCACGCAGGTCCTGGACAGCAGCGGCGAGGACCAGTGCGGCAAGTACAAGTCCGCCTACATGCGCAAGCCGTTCAGCGCCAAGCAGATCGACGCGATGTGGGCCCATCTCAGCAAAGACGGCCCTTATCGCGACTACAACAACCCGCAGTCCCTCATCCAGATCGACTCCTACGGAGGCGCCGTCAACGCACCACCTCGGGACACGGCCGCACGCCAGCGCGACTCCATCATGAAGATGCAGTACCAGGTCTACTGGACGGCGACCGACCAGCACGAGCCCCAGTACCTGGACTGGATCCGCAAGACCTACCAGGCGACCTTCGCCGACAGCGGCGGCGTCCCCAAGGTGGGTACCAAGCAGGACGACCTGGCGACCGACGGCTGCTACATCAACTACCCCGACGTCGACCTGAACGACACGACGACCTGGAACAGGTCCGGCCAGCCGGCATCGACCCTCTACTACAAGGACGGCTACACCAGGCTCCAAGAGGTGAAGCGCCGCTGGGACCCCCTTGACATCTTCCACAACAGCCAATCAGTCAAGGAACAGAAGGCCCAATGACGAAATCGCCGCCACGCCGGAAGACGAACCTGAAGCACAACCTGAAGCGGAACCGCGCCAGCCTGGCGTACCGGCTGCGCTACGCGGCCCAGAACCCGGACAAGGTGCGGGCGTACCTGTCGCGGCTGGCGCGGGACGTGAAGCTCCGCGCCGCCAACCGGGGCCACGTCGCGTACTACCGGGCCGTGATGAGGTCGGACGCGGCCCGGAGCCCGGAGGCGGCCGTCGGCAGCCCCACGCGGGAGCGCTGGCTTCAGCTCGGCCAGATGCAGTTCGACTACCTGCGCAAGCACGGGCTGAAGCCGGACGACCGGCTCCTGGAGATCGGCTGCGGCAACCTCCGTGCCGGCTGGCGGTTCATCGACTACCTGGACGGCGGCAACTACTACGGCATCGACATCTCACCCGACATCCTGCTCGCGGCGCAGCACACGCTCGTCCAGCAGGAACTGCAGGACAAGATGCCGCATCTGACCCTCGTCGACGACCTGAAGCTGCGCTTCCTGCCGGACGCGCACTTCACGGTCGTGCACGCGCACAGCGTGTTCAGCCACTCGCCGATCGAGGTGATCGACGAGTGCCTGGCCCACGTCGGCCGCGTCCTCGCGCCCGGCGGCTTCTTCGACTTCACCTTCGACCGGACGGAGGGGACCGAGCACCACGTCCTTCGCGAGGACTTCTACTACCGCACCGAGACGCTGACCGCTCTCGCCGAACGCCACGGCTTCGCCGCCCGCTTCATGGACGACTGGGAGGAGCTCCCGCACGGCCAGTCCAAGCTGCGCGTCACTCGCCCCCAGTCCTGACCCGAACCGTCACGGTCGATTGCGTATGGCGACCACCGTGTTCTTGGGCAGTGAGCGCACTGTGAAGTGGCTCGGGCTGAACTGGGACGGGCTGAAGCGCAGATCGCCCCACGTCCACGCGGGCGGGTTCGTGTGCAGGACGAACACGTCGATGCCGCCGAAGCGCGTGTTGGCGGACGCCTTGGCGAACGCGTCCGGGTCCTGGACCTTGGCCAGTGCCGCCAAGGCGTCGTGCCGGTCGTCCCAATGGCTGGTGCTGGCCGCCGCAGTGCGGTCGACGGCGATGTAGCCGGGCCACGGCAGGTACGCGAACAGGCGTTCGTCGTAGGAGAGGGTGCGCGGCGCGGCGTCGCGGCCGAGGGCGTCCGTGACCGCGTCCTCGACGCGGTTCACCGGAAACCACCGGATCCTGGGCTCGGCGGGCGCGAACCGGGTGCGCTTCCCGTTGGGACGCGGCTCGGCGTGGGCCAGCACGGCGTACCGGTGGGTGTCGGTGACCTCCGCTATGTCGGTACCGGGCGGCGGTGGCGTCCACTCGCGCCAGTAGCTGAACGCCGACCAGCCCACGAGCGCGGCCAGGGCGGCGGCGGTGATGCCGTGCGGGACGGTGTCCCGGGTGGCGAACCGCCGGACCAGGCCGGGCCCCGCGTGCACGATCGTGAGCACCCCGGCGATGGCGAGCAGCACCGTGATCATTCGTGCGGTGTGGTAGAAGAGCCCGGTGTGGTCCGTGAAGACGTAGCGGGCGGCGGCGACCGCGCGGTACAGGTAGGCGCCGCCGATCAGGCACAACAGCGGAGTGGCCCACCAGGTCGTGCGGCGGTACCAGATGGCGCCGGCCAGGCCGGTCAGCTGCAGGAGCCCCAGCGGCGTCGCGGCCAGGAACGGGAACGGGTTGCTCGTGATGGCGGGCGCGGGGAACTGGTCGGAGACCATCTGCCCGCCCTCGCGCAGCAGCGTCCAGCCGTAGGGAACCAGGTACCAGCTCGCCGTCACGGCGGCCACCACGACCACCTTCGCCAGGTACGCCAGGTACCGGCGGCGGTCGTCGGCCGCCCGCCAGGCCAGCCACGCCAGGACGAGGATGCCCGCCGCGCCCCACAGCATGAACCCGAGGTAGGTGGCCACGACGAGGCCGCCGAGGATCCCGGCGGGCAGCCAGTGCAGTCGGCCGCGCGGCGGGCGGCCGAACGTCGCCGGCACCCACGGGATGAACACGGCCAGCGCGACGACCTCGTGCGCCTTGCGCGGATCGCCGAACGCGACCAGCGAGGCGGCCGCGATGGCGAGCGCGGCGGGCGCGGGCACCAGCCGCGTCCACAGCAGGAACGCCAGCAGCACCGCGCCGGAGACCGTGAGGGTCTGCGCGTCGCCGAGTACCTGCCAGGCGTGCAGGTCCAGCAGCGCGGACGCCCTGCCGACCACCCACGGGAACAGCGGCGGGTACTCGGACGGCACCCCGGCGACGATGCCGTCCGTGGGGACGGCGGTGGCGCTGTAGCGGGTGACCATCGCGCTCATCCGGCCCTCGTCCCCGAGGAGCCCGGCGAACCCGAACGGGGTGCCGTGCAGCGTGCTGCGCAGCGCCAGCACCACCCACGCGGCCAGCAGCCCCGCCGCCACCCCGGTCAGCGGTTCGGTGCGGAGCGGGACGCGCCACCGGCGGGGCCGCGCCGCCGCGACCGCCAGCGCGGCGGCCAGCAGCACGCCGCCGGCGGCGACGGGCAGCACCGCGCCGCGCGGGGTGAAGGGGTCCTGGTCGACGAGGCTCGGCAGCAGCATCGCCACCGGCGTCATCACCAGCCAGGTCAGCAGCGCCGGGACGGTGGCCCGCCGCAGCGCCGCCGCCCCGGCGGCCCGCAGCCGGGCCGCCGCCGCCCCGGCGGCGCGCGCACGGGGCGCGCGCTCGCCGGTCGCCTGCTCGCCGGTCGGCTGTTCGCCGGTCGGCTCGTCCGGTTTCTGCTGGTCGGTCACTCGTGCGTCGGATCCTGTCATTCGGGACCGCTCGTCAACCGGTCTCGAGGATGCGGTCGGCGACGCGGCTGGCGGCCTTGCCGTCGTCCAGCTCGCAGAAGCGCCGGACGAACCGGTCGTAGGGTTCGGCGTAGTCGCGTTCGACCTGGTCGAGCGAGCGCAGCGCCTCGATCACCTCGTCGGACGAGCCGAGCAGCGGGCCGGGCGCCTCGTCCTCGAAGTCGAAGTAGAAGCCGCGCAGCTCGTCCCGGTAGTGCTCCAGGTCGTAGGTGAAGAACAGGATGGGCCTGCCCGTGTTCGCGTAGTCGAACATCAGCGACGAGTAGTCGGTCATGAGGACGTCCGCGGCCAGGAACAGCTCCGCGATGTCGGGGTAGGCGGACACGTCGCGGACGAAGCCGTCCCCCACCTCCGGGACGGTGTCGACCACGTTCGGGTGCCGCCGGACCAGCAGCACGTGGTCGTCGCCGAGTTCGGCCGCCGCGCGCTCCAGGTCGAGCCGCATGTCGAGCCGGTACTTGCCGGGGCCGTAGTAGCTGTCGTCCCGCCAGGTCGGGGCGTACAGGACGGCGCGCTTGTCCGCGGGCAGGCCGAGCCGCTCGCGCACCCGCTCCGCGAGGAGGCTGCGGTCGGGCGAGGCGAGGATGTCGTTGCGCGGGTACCCGGTCTCGATGAGCTCGCCCTCGTAGCGGAACGCCCGGCGCAGGATCGGCGTGCTGAACGCGTTGGGGGAGACGAGGTAGCTCCAGTTCGGCGCCTCCTTGGCCACCTTCTCCAGGTAGCGGGCGTTGGCGAAGTGGACGTCCTCGATGTCGAACCCGATGCGCTTCAGCGGCGTGCCGTGCCAGGTCTGGACGACGACCTGGCCGGGCCGGCGGACGAACCACTCGGGCAGGTGCGCGTTGGAGATGACGTAGCGGCTCCGGGCCATGGCCTCGTACCATTCGGCGCCCCACAGCCGCACGGGCCGCGCCGTCTCGGGCAGCTCCACCTGCGCGTCGCGCACCACCCACAGGTGCTCGACGTCGGCGCCGCGCCGCACCAGCTCCTCGTGGATCGCGCGGGGGCTGTCGGAGTACTGCTTGCCGGAGTAGCTGTCGTACAGCACCGCCGGGCGCAGCGACCGCAGGCGGCGCGGCGCGCGGTAGTGCCGGGCGCGGGTGCGCGCCTGCCGGTACGCGCCGCGCTCGCCGGGCCGCAGGTCGGAGTGGACCTCCAGGACGGGCACGTCGTAGCCCTGCTCCCGCAGGACGTAGCGGCGGCCGTCGATCGTCCTCTCGACCGGCATCCGGTCCAGCGCCGCGTGGGCCAGCGGCACGGCGAGGTTCCGCCCGGCCGCGGACGACGCGGTCGCCGGGCGGCGGACGCGCAGGTCCCACCGGCCCGACGCGAGCGGCAGGACGCCGCCGAGCGAGACGAGCCGGCTCACCGGCAGCTCGGCGCGGAACCGGCCGTCCGTCCGGGTCAGCGGGAACGCGCGCTCCTCGTTGCGGTCGCGGCTGCGCAGCACCAGCTCCGCCGGGTCGGGGGTGGTGGGCGGGCAGTCGCCGGTGAGGACCAGCGTCCCGTCCTGCTCCCAGGCCGCGCCGGTGAGGACTGGGCGGGGGATGCGGGCCTCCAGCCCGGCGTAGCCGTGCCGGGAGCGCAGGACCGCGAACTCCGTGTCGGCGTAGGTGTAGAGGCCCTCGTCGATGTCGGTGTCGAGGACGATCCGGATCATCTCGTCCGGCGCCGCGGAGGCGTCGTCGGAGGCGGACGCGGGGACGTCCTCGGAGGAGGCGGCGTCGTCGCCGCCCGCCGCGTCGTCGTCGGAGGCGAAGTCGTCCGGCGCGCCGGGGGTGTCGGCCGTCTCGGCGGCGCCCGCCGCCGGGCGGCCGGTCGGCAGCGCGGGGTCGCTGGCCACGGTGGCGGCTCCGGCCGCCGTCTCGTCCTCGGGGGTCGGCGCGGCGGCGTCCGCGCCGTCTGAGGGGTTGGCCGCGGTGTCGTTCGGCAGGCTCAGTTCGAGCCGCCACTGGACCCCGGTGTCGGCCGCGGTGCCCGGCGGGGTGCCCGGAACGTCCGGCCCCTCGTCCTGGGCGGGCATGTCGTCGATGAGGGCGCTCAGCGGGATCCGCGCCCGGAAGCCGCCGGCGCCGTCGGCGTCCGGTTCCACCGGGTAGCGGTCCAGCAGCGTCCCGGCGTTGCGCTGCACGGCGAGCGCGGCGCCGTCGGGCACGCCGCCGAGGACCGTTCCCGTGACCTCCAGGGCGTCGCCGCTCACCCGGTGGCCGGTGAGGCGCGCCCGCACGGTCTCCACCCGGAGCCGCAGTGTGCCGCCCCGCGTGAACACGGGGACGACGCGCACGTCAGGCGCGACGTAGTGCCAGCCAGGGTGCGCGGCGCTGCCCGAGGACGCCGCCGCCAGCGCCCCGCGCCGCAGCACCCCGCGGTCGTACACGCCGGCCGCGATCAGCCAGGTCCCGTCGATGTACCGGCCGTCCCGGCGCAGCCGCTTCGGGTCGATGGTCGCGGAGAACCCGGACCAGGCGTGGCTGCGCTCCGGATCGCGCGCACTCTCGTCGGCGTCGCGGCAGCGCCGCGTCCACGCCGGGACCACCCGGGTGGTGCCGCTCTCCGGCTCCCGGAGACCGATGACCTTGAGGGACGACCAGGGGAAACGCGTCCCGACATTGGCGATGAAAGCGTGCCCGGTGATGTGCAGCTTTCCGTCCCGCCAGGTCACTTCGTGCAATCGCGTGCGGGCGGCGAGTTCCTCGCCGAGCCGGAACACCCGGCGCGGGATTTTCAGCCGCCGGTCGCCCCAGTACGGGTACCGCGCGTAATGGCGCCACAACCTCCGCGTCACCGGAATCCGCAGTTTCCGGCGCTCGTACTCCAGCACCTGGAGCAGCTCCGGCACTAATCCGCGGCCGACGAGATGCCACTTCAACCGCATCATCGCGGGGAGGTCGTTCAGCGCGGTGCGGTCGGCCTGTTCGAGGAAACCGCGGGCCAGTTCCACGAACCGGGCGCGGAACTCCTCGTCCGCCTCGGCCAGCACGTTCAGGAAGATGCGCAGGTCGCTGCGCAGCGCCACCTCGTCGTACTCGCGCTTGCAGGCGCGCACCTCCGGCTCCGTCCGCGCGCCGAGGAACCGGCTGACGGTCTCCACCGCCGCGAACCGGTCGGTGACCGCGCCGATCTCCGTGCGCCGCTGGGTGATCGACAGGTCGCCGCCCGCGCGCTGCCGCCAGTAGTAGACGGGCTCGCTGAGCACGTCCACGGACGTGGCGAGGAAGTGCGCCGGCAGCGTCACCGGGATGTCCTCGTACAGGACGCCCTCGGGAAAGCGCAGGTCGTGCTCGTCCCAGAACGCGCGGCGGAAGACCTTGTTGGGCACCAGCCGGTCGTACATCAGCAGGTGGTCGCGGGTGACGTGGGTGCGCAGCCGCGTCGACGCCATCGGGCGGCGGTGCATCGGCGACTGCCGCAGCCCCTCCTCGGTGAGCAGCTGGACGTTGCCCGAGGCGATGTCCGACCCGGTCCGCTCCAGGGTGCTCACCAGCAGTTCGAGCGCGTACCCGGGCAGGACGTCGTCGCTGTCGACGAACGCCAGGAAACGGCCGCGCACGCTGGCCGCCCCCACATTGCGCGCATTGCCGAGCCCGCCGTTCGCCTGCCGGATCAGCCGGAACCGGGGGTCCTCGTTCACGAAGTTCTGCGCGATCTTCGCGCTGGTGTCGGTCGACCCGTCATCGACCAGTACGACGTCCAATTCGCGGAGCGACTGCCGCGCGATGGAGGTCAGGCATTCCTCCAGATACGGCTCCACGTTGTATATGGGCACTACCACGCCGACTCGCGGCTCAGTCATGGATTTCACCAACTCGTCTCCCGTTCCCCCCGACCATTTCCCCTCCCCGTTCTGGAGACGCTTATGCGGGCCGAAACGATCACACGCGATCGAGATTGATTTTTTCGGCCGGTGCCGGACCGGGGCCGCCGCCCGTGCGCGGGCGGCGCCGCGGGCCGCTGCCGCGGCGGGCGATTCGTCCCGTCACATCCCTTCACGGTAACTCCGCGGGCGGCCGGGCGGGCGGCGCTCGGAGGCGGACTGTTAGCGGTACCAGCGCCCGGCGTCAAGGGCCGCGATCGGATCCCGAAAGACCCCTGGGGGATTGACATGGTGGAGAGTTAGCGCAAACATTCGTGACACGCGCCACACTGAGCCCCGCCTCGGCGGGGTCCCGTCCTCGGCTCCGAATGTTACCGCTAACATTCGCGGGCCCGCGGACGCCGCCCCAGACGCCCTTCGCCGACCCCCCGAGGAAGAAGGAAGATCCCATGCTCAAGCGGCTCATCGTCGCCGTCGCGGGCGCCTCGCTCGCGCTGACGGCCCTCAGCGCCTGCGGCTCCGGCGGCGACGGCTCCGGTCCCGGCTCCGGCAAGCTCGTCCTCGGCTTCTCCCAGGTCGGCGCGGAGTCCGGCTGGCGGACGGCCAACACCAAGTCGATCCAGGAGGCCGCGAAGGCCGCGGGCGTCGACCTGAAGTTCTCCGACGCCCAGCAGAAGCAGGAGAACCAGATCGCCGCGATCCGGTCCTTCATCAAGCAGAAGGTGGACGTCATCGCCTTCTCCCCGGTGGTCGTCACCGGCTGGGACGCCGTCCTCAAGGAGGCCAAGGCGGCGGACATCCCGGTCGTCCTCACCGACCGGGCCGTCGACTCCGACGCGTCCCTCTACGTCACCTTCCTCGGCTCCGACTTCGTCGCGGAGGGCAAGAAGGCCGGCGACTGGCTGGTGTCGGAGTACAAGGACGCCAAGGAGCCGGTCAACATCGTCCAGCTGGAGGGCACCGTCGGCGCCGCGCCCGCGATCGACCGCAAGAAGGGCTTCGAGCAGGCCATCGCGGCCGCCCCGAACCTCAAGGTGATCGCCTCGCAGTCCGGCGACTTCACCCGCGCCAAGGGCAAGGAGGTCATGCAGGCCCTGCTCAAGGCGCACAAGGACATCGACGTGCTGTTCGCCCACAACGACGACATGGGCCTCGGCGCGATGCAGGCGATCCAGGAGGCCGGGCTCACCCCCGGCAAGGACATCAAGATCGTCACGGTCGACGCGGTCAAGGACGGGATGCAGGCCCTCGCCGACGGCAAGTTCAACTTCATCGTCGAGTGCAACCCGCTGCTCGGCGGCCAGCTGATGGACACGGCGAAGAAGGTCAAGGCCGGCGAGAAGGTCGAGAAGCGCATCGTCACCGTCGAGACGGTCTTCGACCAGGCCAAGGCCAAGGAGGCGCTGCCCACCCGCAAGTACTGACCCCCAGGCTAGGAGGAGGCGGCCATGACCGTTCCCGTCCTGGAGATGGACGGCATCTCCAAGGGGTTCCCCGGCGTCCAGGCCCTCGACGACGTGGCGTTCCGGCTGTTCCCCGGCGAGGTGCACGCGCTGATGGGGGAGAACGGCGCCGGCAAGTCCACCCTCATCAAGGTGCTGACCGGCGTCTACGGGGCCGACGCCGGGACCGTCGCGATCGACGGGCGCGGCACCCTCGTCCAGGGGCCGCTGCACGCCCAGCGGCTCGGCATCAGCACCGTCTACCAGGAGGTCAACCTCTGCCCGAACCTGTCGGTCGCCGAGAACGTCTTCATCGGCCGCCAGCCGCGCCGCCGGTCCGGCCGCATCGACTGGGCGGCGATCAACCGCCGTGCCGCCGAGCTGCTGGCCCGGCTCGACCTCGACCTGGACGTCACCGCGCAGCTCGGGTCGTACTCGCTCGCCGTGCAGCAGCTCGTCGCGATCGTCCGGGCGGTGGACCTCCAGGCGAAGGTGCTGGTCCTGGACGAGCCGACGTCCAGCCTCGACCGCGGTGAGGTCCGCCGGCTGTTCGACGTCATGCGCCGGCTCAAGGACGACGGCGTCGCGATCCTGTTCGTCTCCCACTTCCTGGAGCAGATCTACGAGGTCTGCGACCGGGTGACGGTGCTGCGCAACGGCCGCCTCGTCGGCGAGTACCCGATCGGCGAGCTGAGCCGGTTCGAGCTGGTCGCGAAGATGACCGGGCAGGAGCTCGCGTCGCTGGAGGAACTCGACGAGACCTCCCTCGACGCCCCCGAGGGGGAGCGGCTGCTCGCACTCGAAGGCGTCGGCCGGACCGGCGCGATCGCCCCCGCCGACCTCGACCTGCGCGCGGGCGAGGTCGTCGGGTTCGCGGGCCTGCTCGGCTCCGGCCGCTCCGAGCTCGCCCGGCTGATCTTCGGCGCGGACCACGCCGACAGCGGCCGGATCCGGACGGCCGACGGTCCGGTCGCGATCCGGACGCCGCGCGCCGCCATCGACCGGGGCGTCGCGTACTGCCCCGAGGACCGCAAGGGCGACGGCCTGGTCATGGACCTGAGCGTCGCGGAGAACATCGTCCTCGCGCTGCAGGCCGCGCGCGGCTGGCTCCGCCCGCTGAGCCGGCGCCGCCGCGACGAGCTGGTGGACGAGTACGTCAAGGCGCTGCGCATCCACCCGCCCGACCCGGACACCCCGGTGAAGAACCTGTCCGGCGGCAACCAGCAGAAGGTGCTGCTCGCGCGCTGGCTCATCACCCGGCCGAAACTGCTCATCCTGGACGAGCCGACGCGCGGCATCGACATCGGCGCCAAGATCGAGATCCAGCGCCTCGTGGTGTCGCTCGCCCGCGACGGCATGGGCGTCGTGTTCATCTCCGCCGAACTGGAGGAGGTGCTGCGCATCTCGCACAAGGTCGAGGTGCTGCGCGACCGCAGGCTCGTCGCCGAACTCCGCAACGACGGGTCGCTGACCCCCGAACGCATCCTGCAGACCATCGCGAACGGAGACGCGGAGGTATGAAGCCGGCGCACTCCCTCTCCCGACTCGCCGCCCTCACCCGGAGCACGCTGTTCTGGCCGGTGACCGTGCTGGTCGTCCTGCTGCTCGGGAACGTCGTCTTCACGCACGGCTTCCTGGCGATCCACGTGCGGCAGGGCCACCTGTACGGGAGCCTCATCGACATCCTGCTGTTCGGCGCGCCGCTGATCCTCGTCTCGCTCGGGATGACGGTCGTCATCGCGACGGGCGGCGTCGACCTGTCCGTCGGGGCGACCGTCGCCATCTCCGGCGCGCTGGCCTGCTACCTGATCAGCGAGGGCCACGGCCTCGTCGTCTCGATCGGCGCCGCCGTCATCGTGTCGCTGCTGCTGGGGATGTGGAACGGGCTGCTGGTCACCCGCCTCGGCATCCAGCCGATCATCGCGACGCTGATCCTCATGGTGGCGGGACGCGGCGTCGCGCAGCTCATCACCGGCGGCCAGATCATCACGATCAACGACCAGGACTACAAGATGATCGGCGGCGGCTACTGGCTCGGCCTGCCGTTCGCGATCATCCTGGTGGCGATCGCGCTCGCGGCGACCGTCCTGCTGACCCGGCGCACCGCGCTCGGCATGCTGCTGGAATCGGTCGGCGGCAACGCCGAGGCGTCCCGGCTGGTCGGCATCCGCGCCGCCGGGCTGATCGTCCTGGCGTACGCGTTCTGCGGGCTGTGCGCCGGGATCGCCGGGCTGATGATCAGCTCCAACACGCTGTCGGCGGACGGCAACCACGCCGGGCTGTGGATCGAGCTGGACGCGATCCTCGCCGTCGTCCTCGGCGGCACCGCCCTCACCGGCGGCCGGTTCTCGCTCGCCGGGACGGTCGTGGGCGCCCTCATCATCCAGACCCTCGACACCACGATCTACACCGCGGGCATCCCGCCGCGCACCACGCTGGTCTTCGAGGCGGTCGTCGTCACGATCGTGTGCCTCCTCCAGTCGCCCGCCTTCCGCGCCAAGTTCGCCCGCCGCCGAAGGCCCGCGCGCCCGGAGCCGGCCAAGCCCAACAAGCAGGAGGTCACGGCATGAGCGCCGTCCCATCTGGTGTGGCCGTTCGCGGGCGGGCCCTCATGCCGCGTCGCAGGCATGTTCCCGTCCTGGTGACGCTCGGGCTGTTCGTGGCCGCGTTCGCGGCGGGGGCGATCCGCTACCCGAACTTCGGCACCACCCAGGTCTTCCTCGACCTGTTCATCGACAACGGGTTCCTCATCGTCGTCGCGGTCGGCATGACGTTCGTGATCCTCACCGGCGGCATCGACCTGTCGGTGGGCTCCGTGGTGGCGCTGTCGGGGATGCTGTGCGCGATCGGCACGATGAAGCTGCACCTGCCCGCGCCGGCCGTCATCCCGCTGGTGCTCGCCTTCGGGACGCTGTTCGGCGCGGCCATGGGCTACATGATCCACGTGTTCCAGGTGCAGCCGTTCATCGCGACGCTCGCCGGGATGTTCCTGGCGCGCGGCCTGTGCCTGACGCTGAGCGAGAACCAGATCTCCATCGACGACGCGTTCTTCGACACCCTCGCCCTCAACTCCCTGCACCTGCCGGGCGGCGACCACCTCTCCTACGGCGCGGTCACCGCCCTGCTCGTGGCCGCCGTCGGCGCCGTCGTCCTGCAGTGGACGCGCACCGGCCGCAACGTCTACGCCGTCGGCGGCAACGAGCAGTCGGCGATGCTGATGGGCCTGCCCGTCGGCCGCACGAAGATCCAGGTGTACGCGATCAGCGGCTTCTGCTCCGCGCTCGGCGGCGTGCTGTTCGCGCTCTACACCCTGTCCGGCGACCCGACCCACGCGATCGGCATGGAGCTGGACGCGATCGCCGCCGTCGTCATCGGCGGGACGGTCCTCACCGGCGGCTCCGGCTACCTCGTGGGCAGCGTCCTCGGCGTCCTCGTCCTCGGCGTCATCAAGACCATCCTCAGCTTCGAGGGCACGCTCAGCTCCTGGTGGACGCGCATCGCCATCGGCGTCCTGCTGTTCGGCTTCATCGCCCTCCAACGCCTCATCGGAGCCCGCCGCCGCACCCGCCCCGCCGTCCCCTGACCGACTCTCCAGGCGGATGCCAGTCGTGCACATCCCGCCGGAAGGCGGTGAGGAGCAGACGTCAGGGTTGCGGGGAGGCGCCCGCGTCGGGGGCGGTGAGCGCGGCCAGGACGGTGTGCCAGCGGCGGCTGACCTCGTCGCCGTCGTCGTCGGCGAAACGCGGCGGGTCGAAGACCGGGGGATGGCCCGCGAACACGCAGATCCGGTCGATGAGCTGCTGGTTCGGCGTCCAGGGCGTGTTACTCGCGATCCAGCGCCCGCGGATGTCGGCGACGGCCTCGCGGTCCCCGCGGCGCAGGGCCTGCACGAGGTCGGCGGTGTATTCGCGCCATCCCTCCGTGCTGCCCGAGGACTCGATGACGGCGGCGCGTTCGGCGAGGGTATCCGCGACCCGCGGATGGGACGCCGACAGGCACACCAGGCGGGCCGCCAGAGCGGTCCGGTGGGTCAGCGGCCTTCCGTACTCGTCGGAGGTGTCGGCCAGCTCGTCGCACTCCGCGATGGACGCCCGGCCGGCCAGCGCCTTCCTCCAGAGGACCATCGCGTCGTTGTCGATCGCGATCCGGTGCTTGCCCTTGGAACGCAGGTAGCCGGCCCGGGCAGCGGTTCCCACGATGGCCTCCGTGAGTTCGGCCCTGTCGAAGCAGAGGTCCGCCTGGAGACGCACATCGGCGGCGGCGCCGATGACCGGATAGGTCTCCAGCTGGCGCTTGAGATCGTGGTAGCGGCCGAGGCCGTGCAGACCTCTGGCCGTCTGGTAGCGCAGGAGCTGCGAGTCGGGCTCTTCGGCCAGCAGCTCCTGCAGGATCGCGAGCGCGGCGGAGTGCTCGTAGACCGAGCGCAGCGAGTAGGCGAGCCACCGGCGCGCCACCCGTCCGAGGTCGTCCGGCAGCGGATGGGCGACGAAGTCGGTCAGGTAGGCGACGCGCTGCTCGAGGGTGCGGCCGCGCCAGGCGTTGAGGAAGGTCGCCAGTAGCCCGATCCAAGTGCCGCCGTCCGGTTCGGGCAGCCGGTCGGCGGTCTGCTCGAACGCGGGCAGGTCGTTGACGGACGTGAGCAGCCACGGCAGCGCGAGGTCGTGGTCGGCGCAGAGCCGGCCCGCGATCTCGACGATGTCCAGACGCTGCTCGATGCTGTGGAGCGCCTCGTCGTGCCGGATCCGGAGCACCCCGGCCAGCGCGACGGCACGGCTCCGCCGGTCCTCCGGGGCCCACGCGCCGGGGACCGCGGGGCTCTCCGCGGCGATGGCGGACCGGACCGCGTCGTGGAGGCGGTAGGGGAGGAGCGGGTGCCCGTCGTAGCCGACGAGCGACCGCTCGCAGAAGCGCAGGGCGTCGCCGAGCAACCCGCCGGTGGTCTGCGCGAGCAGCTCCGGGTCGAACCGGGCCACCAGGCTCGCGGTGCGCGCGATCTCGCGTTCCTCCGGCGGGAGGTCGGCGAAGACCCGGGTGACGAGCTGGGGGAGCGGCTTGCCGAACGCGTCGGGGTCGAGTTCGCCCTCGTCCATCGCGCGTGCCATGGCCAGCGAGAGGTCGAGGTAGAGCGGCAGCCCGTGCGCCGCCCGGAGGATCCGTGCCCGCACCTCGGGGCTCAGCGCCGGGGTGCCGGGCGCCTCCGACGCCGCGTCGAGGAAGCGCTGGACGTCCTCGTCGGACAGGTCGCCGACGAGGTGCTGCCGCGGCTCGTCGACCGCCCCCAGCCGCATCCCGGGCCACACGGCCGGGCCGGCGCTCGGCAGCAGCGCGGCCAGGTCGGCGGAGTCCCAGTCGAGCGCCCGGCGGGACGTCACCACCCAGAGGAAACCGGGTGTGAGATGCACGATCCGGTTGAAGAGCCGTTCCTGCCCCCGGTCGCCGCCCTGGATGTACTCGGCGGCGTCGGCGAACACCGCCAGCAGCGGCTTCCGCTCGCCGGGCAGCCGTTCGAAATCCCAGGACAGCAGCCCGGCGAGCGACGCCGCGACATAGGCGGAGGGATCCAGCCGCGCCTCGTCGACGATCGCCGCCAGCGGCGCGCACTCGCGCAGCGCCCTGGTGCGGAACCGCCTCGACCGCACCGCGTCCACGATGATCCGGCCGGACCGGACGGTCAGCGGCCCGAGCCCGAAGTTCGCGCCGACCTCGGTCAGGACCTCGTTGAGCGTGTCGTTGATCTGCCCCTGCACGTCGAACCCCGACGGGCTGCGCAGGTCGGGCAGCGCGACCCCCGGATGGGCCAGCGCCCACCAGGCGGCGAACCCCACGTCGAACGCGGGGAAACGCCGGCCGGAGTCGGCGAGCGCGGCCCGCAGCCGCAGGACGATCTCGGCGGCCTGGACGGCGGCGCTGCCGTGGAAGTCGAGCCGCACGGTACGCAGCGGCGGGCCCAGCCGCGGCGCCGCGCCCCATTCGTCGTCCTCCGGAAGTTCGCCCAGCGCCCACCGCTCCAGCCGGCGCGATAACTCCGTCTTGCCGATGCCGCCGACGCCGTAGAACGTCAGGACGTGGTGGCGTGCCCTGTTCGCGAGACTGGCCGTGCCGTCGGAAACGCGTTCGAGATGGCGCGCCAGCGACCGCGCGAACGTCGTATTCTCGTCGGTGCGGTTCGTAAAAAGATCGACGGCCGCGTACTGCGGATCGAAGACCCGATCGAAGTCGCCCAAGGCACCCCACCCCCGCCGTATTCCCCCGATGGTAGCGGCGTCCCTTTTACACAAGGCCCCGGTTTCCGAAGGATTCGGTGGGTTCGGCGGCTGGATGTGGTCAGGCCGGCTGGACTCCGGGCTTGCGGTCTTCGATGACGAAGGACGCCCGGGTGGAGACGGGGGCGCCCGGCCTGGTGACGTAGGGCAGGACGCGGAAGTCGCTGCGCCAGGCGTCGCGGTCGACGTTCACCCTGATGTAGCCGCGCTGGGCGTTGAAGAAGCGCATGTGCGGGTTCGCGGCGAGGAACCTGCGGCCGAGGTCGTCCATGTCGGCGCCGTCGCCGCCGGAGGTGACGGACGTCGTGACGAACTCGGTCGCGACGGTCGGCGAACCGGGCTTTTCGAAGTCGCGCTTGAGGTCGACGGCGTAGTTCTGGTGCCGGTCGCCGCTGAGCACGACCAGGTTCCGGACGCCGTGCTCGTGCGCGGCGGCGAGCACCTTGTTGCGGTCGGCGACGTAGCCGTCCCACGGGTCGACCCACACGTCCTTGCCGGGGCCCGCGTCCCAGTCGGTCTCGCCCATCGGGACCTGGTTGCCGAGGATCTGCCAGCGGGCCCGCGACCGGGCGAGGCCGTCCAGCAGCCAGCGGCGCTGCTCGTCCCCGAGGATGGTGCGGGCGGCGTCGAAGCGCTCGTCGCAGGACGAGGTGCGGCCCGTCCCGTTGCCGTAGGAGCACGCCTGGATGTCGCGGTGGCCGCGCGTGTCGATCATGGTGAGGTCGGCGAGCCGGCCGTAGGAGAGGCGGCGGTGCAGCCTGATGTCCGGGCCCGCCGGCATCTGGGCGCGGCGCAGCGGCAGGTTCTCGTAGAACGCCTGGAAGGCGGCGGCCTTGCGGGCGGCGAACTCGGCCGGGTCGGGGTTGGGGTTGCGGCCCATGAGGACGGTGTCGTCGGCCCAGTCGTTCACCACCTCGTGGTCGTCCAGGGTGTGGATCCACGGGCACTGCGCGTGCGCCCGCTGCAGCGGCTCCTCGGCCTTGTAGAGCGAGTACTGGAGGCGGTACCGGGCCAGGTCGAAGGTCTCCGTGCCGAACTGGGGCGGGACGGTCACCCCGCGCCGGTTGTTGTTCGTGAGCTCGTACTCGTAGATGTAGTCGCCGAGGTGGACGATCAGGTCGAAGTCCTCGTCGGCCATGTGGTCGAAGGCCGTGAAGTAGCCGTCCTGCCACGCCTGGCAGGACGCGACGCCGAAGGAGAGCTCGCGCGGGAGCGACCTGGCGGCGGGCATGGTGCGGGTGCGGCCGACCGGTGAGATCTCCCCGGCGGCGCGGAAGCGGTAGAAGTACTCGCGGCCGGGGGCGAGCCCGGAGATCTCCGGGTGCACCGAGTGGCCGAGTTCGGGCGTCGCCACGGCCTCGCCGCGCCGGACGATCCGGCGGAACCCCTCGTCGTGCGCCACCTCGTACTCGACCTTGATGCGGCGGTCGGGCATCCCGGCCCTGCCGTCGGCGGCGAACGGGTCGGGCGCCAGCCGGGTCCAGAGCACGAAGCCGTCCGGGGACGGGTCGCCCGATGCGATGCCGAGTGTGAAGAGACCAGATTTACGCAACGTGTAGGCGTGCGCGGCGGACGCGCCGAGCGCGCCGGTGCCGAGCAGGACGGTGGCCGCGCCGGCCCCGCTCCAGCCGAGGAACTTGCGCCGTGAGAACGGGTTGACGTGCGCAGACATGGGGACCTCCTGTGCTCGGGGGCAGAGCGAGGCGGCCCTCCGCCGCGGCGGCGGACGGGCGGTGCCGGCTGACCGACGTTGATCATAGGTCGGCACCGCGGAAAATATAACGTCTTGTTTTGCGAACATCGCAGTGATAGACGTGATGAACGTGCGAACAGATCAGCTGTTATCGCACCCGTCGTCCTCGGCTCGGCGGGTCAGCGTCCCTTACGGGTCTGGCGGGTGATGGCCCGGCCCTCGTCCTGCGAGAGGGGGCCCGTGCTCTCGGGCGGCGACGTCCCGAGGGACGTGGCGAGGGTGCGTCCGTGCAGGTCGAGCGCCGCTTCGGTGAGGTCGGTGAGTTCGGCCAGCGCGGAGCGGGCGCGCATCCACCCGGTGAGGGCGACGGCGAGCGCGACGACCGCGGCCGGCCACCACCACACGGTCAGCACCGCGTACGGGATCGCCCAGGCGAACGTGACGACGGTCGCGGCGAACTGGCCGTGCGCGGCGGAGATGTCGGCGCGGACCGGGTCGGGCAGGACGAGCCACAGCCGCGGCCAGGCGAACGCCAGATCGAGGGAGTAGCGGTTCAGCGCGACCTGCTCGACGGCGGCGACCCGGTCGCCCATCCAAGTGGGACGTGCGGGAGGGGCAAGGGCGATCCGGTTGGCGCGGTCGGCGGCGGCGTCGATGGCGGCCTGCTCCGCGGGTGTCCGCTCGGCGGCGGGGTGCGCGCCCTGCAGGGCGTGGCGCGTTTCGACGTGCGCGTTCCAGCGTTCCGACCGTGCCCGGGTGAGCCGGTCGCGCAGCCCGTGTAGGCCGCGCGGCCACTGGCCGAGCCACAGCCCGCGGACGGGCGCGGTGAGCGCCTGGACGACGAGGCCGATCCCGCACGCGGCCAGCAGCAGCCAGACGGCCGTGAGGATCTGCGCCGAGACGGTGAGCTTGCCCTGCTCCGTCCCGAGGGCGGTGACCTGGGCGCGGAGCATGGTCAGGTCGAGGGCGTGCGCCCAGCCGAGCCGGGACCCGGCCCAGGCGACCCCGACGAACAGCAGTCCGGGCACGGCGAGCAGCCCCACCCAGCGTTCGGCGAGCTTCTTGGCCAGCTCGGTGAAGAAGGCGTTCACATCGTCACCGCGGGGCCATCGGGAGGCCGGTGACGCGGCAGCGCGGGAACGGCCCGGCGGGCACCCCGTCGGCGATCCGGTCGCAGGCCCCGTCGGGGCAGCCGAAGGTCTCCTCGTCGGCCCGGCCGGGCCCGGCGCCGGGGAGACCGGCGGCGGGTCCGCGCCCCGGGCCGCCCGGGTCGCCGCCGACGAGTTCGGCGAGCAGCGCCCGGACGGGGTGGCGGGCGCGGGCCGCGGCCTCGACGCGGGACAGGAGCAGCCGCTCGGGCCCGTCCGCGCACTGCTCCCGCAGCGCCGGAAGGTCGTCGCAGAGCGCGCCGAGCGCCCGCCGTTCGGCGGATTCGTCGTTGTTCCGTTGTTCCACGGGCGAGAACGCTATCCGCGCCGGGTCGGACGGTGGCCGTTTCCCGGCATCTTTCCCGGCATCGCGTACAAGGGAGGTGCCCGTGGTTAGGATCGCCGCGTGCCCGGCGCCAGGTTCTGGAACTTCGCATTGGACGATGGTCATTCCCCGGTGATGCAGTGGGTTCTGTGCGACCACGATCCGATTGAGGGGCCCGTCCATATCCAGGTCGGTGAACTCGGTTCGGGCGGCTGGTATGTGCGTCACCAGGGCTTCGGCGTCCGCGCGTTTCCGGATAAGGGCGCGGCATGGCAGGCGGTCCAGGCGCAAATGCGGCGGCATAAGGGGCGCTGGGAGCCGACTCCGGTCGACGCCGAGCCGTTCCGCCGGGTATGCGGCGCCGACGGGTCCCGTGTCCTTTACGACACCGGCGGCTCCTGCCTGTACGAATGCTGGGGCGAACTGAAGGACGACCTCTGGGACGAACTCCACTCCGCGGTCGATGCCGGGACGACGCTGCGCCGGACGGAGACGCACGCGCTTCTCGGAGGCTCGATCGAGGTGGCGCGGTACGACGATCCCAAGGACGGCGAGCGCCGGTTCGCCGTCATCGAGAACATGGATCCTGGCGGCGAGTACCGGGTCGCCGACTATCCGGACGAGGACACCGCCGTCCGGAGGTACGTGGAGATCGTCCGGGCCAATGAGGACCCCGAACTCCCGTACCGCGACACCGACCTCGACGGCGTCGGCTTCGAGGCGCCGATCGAGGGCCGTCCCGAGATGCCCGAGGGCCTCAGCGCCCTCCCGGACGGGTCGGTGATCGCCAGTGTCGACGCCGACGAGTGGCGGTACGTCTACGGCCGGCCCCGGTCCGAGTGGGCGCTGACACCGGACGGGCCGCCCGCGCCGGACGGGCTGACGCCGCCCGGCCCGGTCCGCGCCGCCACGGGGAGGCCGCGTGCCTGGGCGCCTGCGCGGGTGGACGTCCGCGACATCACGCCGCCCGCCTGGCGGGACACCGCCGGCGGCGGGCCGAGCCCGAACGCGCTGGCCCTCGCCGCCCTGCCCGACGGCCGGACCGTGCTCGCGTCCGCGCACGACGACGCGGCCCGCCTGTGGAACCTCCGCGACGGTGCGGCGGCGCGCACGTTCGCCGGCCACACCGAGTGGGTGCTGGACGTCGCGCTGGCCGTGACCGGCGACGGGACGACCGTCCTGGCGACGGCCGGGAAGGACCAACTCGTCCGGGTCTGGTCGGCGCTGGACGGCACCGCCCTCCAGGAGATCGACGACCACGAGGGCGCGGTCAACGCGGTGGCGTGGGCGTGCCCGCCGGGCCAGGTCCCCTCGCTGGTCTCCGGGAGCGACGACGGGACGGTCCGGGTCTGGTCGGTCGAGTACGTCCGCGAGCGGGCCTGCTTCACCGTGGGCCCGCCCGGCGTCGAGATCGTCTGGTCGGTCGCGGCGGCGGTGCTGGCGGACGGGCACACCTGCGTGGCCGCCGCGTCGGACGACTCGGAGCGCTCGACCGTCCACGTCTGGGACGTCGACACGGGCGCGAAGACGCACGAGTTCGCGCTGGAGTCACGGGCGATGGCGGCCATGCCGAAGGTGGCGCTCGCCACGCTGGACGACGGCTCCTTCCGGGTCGCGGCCGCGTCCGGATCGGCGGTGCACGTCTGGGACGGCTTCACCGGCGAACTCCAGCGAACCTTCTCCCTCGACGCGGCCGGTTCCGCCGACGTCGCCCTCGGCGTCCTGCCGGACCTGCGGGTCGTGGCCGCCGCGACGAGCGGGCCGCTGACGCTGGCGTGGGAGGTCGAGTCGGGCGCGGAGCTGGTCCGGCTCGACCACGGCGCGAGCGGCCTGTACCAGCCGATCGAGCTGGTGGCGCGTCCCGGCGAAGGGCTGGTGCTGGCGGCGGCCCGCGAACGCGACAGCCCGGCGCGCGCCCTGCTGCTGAACCTGCACTGGTAGCGGGCCTCCCCGATGCCGTTGGACGGCCTGTCCGCCAAGCTCGCGGACCTCCTGGCGGAGTACGAGGCGACCGGCGACCGGACGCTGCCGCTGGGGGCGGAGGCCGGCGAGTACGCCGAGGGGCTGTGGCGGAACGTCCGGGCCGTCGACACCGCGACGGCGTCGCCGGTGCTGATCGACGCGTACGCGCGGGCGAGCGTGCTGCTGGCGCGGCTGCACTACGAGCGGCACAGCCTTCGCGGGGGAGCGCCGGGGGACGTCGATCTGGCGCGAGCCGTGGTTGCGCTCGCGCCCGTCGCCGCCGACCGCCGCCGGGTCCCGCTGCCGATGCGGCCGCTGCTCGGCCGGGCGTCCGACGACGAGACCCAGGCGGCCGCGGCGCACACCATGCTGCGCTCTCCCGCGCGGGATCCGGCGCTGCTCGACGCCGCGATCGCCCTCATGACCCCGGCAGCGGCCCGCAGGCCCGCCGACGTCTCGCGGCAAGCGGCGCTCTGCACGGCTCTCCGCCTCCGCCATGAGCGGGACGGCTCACCGGACGACCTGGACCAGGCCGTCACCGCCGGAGAGAAGGCCGTGGCGGGCCACCCCGAAACAGCGGCGGCGTGGGAGGCCCTCGCGGCCGCCTACCGATGCCGGTACAAGCTGCGCGGAGACCCCGAAGACCTCCGGCGCGGCATCCGCCTGCTCGAACGCGTCGCGCACGACGGCGGCGGGCCGCACGTCCTCGCCGATCTCGGCACCGCCCACCGGCTCCTGTTCGAGCACAGCGACGACCCCGGGCACCTCAACACCGCCGTGCGCCTCTGCGAGAGCGCCCTCACCGCCGCCGGGGAGGACGCCCGTCCGGCATGGCGCTCCGAACTGAGTGCGGTACTGCTGCGCAGGCACGAGCGGACCGGATCGCGCGCCGACCTGGACCGGGCCGCCGACCTGGCCGAACAGGTCGCCGCGTCCGCGCCCGAGGACGACCCCGACCGGGGCGTCCACCTGGCGGAGGCTGCCACCGCCGTGCTCCGCAGGCAGCGCCGCACCGGCGACCCGGACGAACTCGACCGGGCGGTCGTCCTCGCCGGGGACGCCCTCGACACGCTCCCCGAGGACGACCGGCGCCGCCCCGTCGTCCTGCGCAGCCTCGCCGACGCGCTGCACCGGCGCTCGATCGCGACCGGTTCGCTCGACGACCTGGACCGCGCCGCCACGGTCGCGGGCTGGGCGCTGGCCGCCGTCCCGTCCGGGCATCCGGCGCGCGGCCCGGCCGCCGCGCACCTCGCCGCCGTCCACCTGACCCGGTACACGCGGACCGGCGTGCTCACCGACCTCGCGCGGGCGGTCGAGGCGGGGGAGGAGAGCCTGGCATCGCCCGGGAGCCTTCCGGCGCGGTGGTCGATGCTCGGTGAGGCGTACCGGCTCCGGTCCGGCACCGTCGCCTCGGACGCCGACCTCCACCGCGCGATCGAACTCGGCCGGCGGGCGGTCGGCGCCACGGCCGCCGACGATGCCGCGCTGGCCGGCCGGCTCGCCCGCCTCGCCGCCGCGTACTGGACGCGCCACCACGCCACCGGCGACTCCGCCGACCTCGACCGGGCGATCATCCTCGGCGGCCGGGCCGTCGCCCGGACGCCCGCCGACGACGCCGACCTCCCGCGCCGGTGGGCCGACCTGGCGGCGGCGCGGCTGGCCCGGCACCGCGCCGGCGGTTCCCCCGGCGACCTCACCGCCGCCGTCGACCTCGCCGAACGCGCCTGGACCGGCCTGCCCCGAGACCACCCCGACCGGCTGCGGGCGGCGGCCGGGCTGTGCCGCGCCTACCAGGCCGGAGTGGAGCGCGGCGGCGACGCCCCGCCCCCGGACCGGATCCACGACCTCGCCGGGCTGGACGACGAGCAGCCGACCGCGTCCCCCGCCGACCGGGTCGCGGCCCGGCACGCGGCGGGCCTGCTCGCCCGGGCCGCCGGCGCCGGCCGCCAGGCGGCGGAGCTGCTGGACGCCGCCGCCGCGCTGCTGCCGTCCGTCGCGCCGCGCGAGGCCGGATGGGCGGACCAGCAGCACCGGATCGGCGCGCACGCGGGCCTGGTCGCCGCGGGCGTCGCCGCCCACTGCGACTGCGGCGACCCGGCGGGCGCCGTCGAGTTCGCCGAGCTGGGCCGGGGCGTGCTGCTGGCCGCGCAGGCCGGCACCCGGGCCGGGGCGGCCGACCTCCGCGACCGCGACGCCCGGCTCGCCGACCGGTTCCAGTGGGTGTGCGAGCGGCTCGCCACGCCCGGCTTCGGCGCCGACGAGCGCCGCCGCTGGTGGCACGACCACGACACGCTGCTGCGCCGCATCCGCGCCCTGCCCGGGCTGGAGGGCTTCCTGGCGGCGCCGCGCCTGGACGATCTGCGCGCCGCCGCGGCCGGAGGCACCGTCGTCCTGGTCAACGCGGGCAGGGACGGCGGTGACGCCGTCCTCGTCACGGCCGACCGTCCGCCCGTCCGCGTGCCGCTGCCGGAACTCCGGGACGCCGCCGTGGCCGACCAGGTCACCGCCCTGCTCGCGGCGCTGTCCGGCGGAGGGACGCTCAGCCGTGTGATGGTGCGGAGGCGGACCGTCCGCGACGTCCTGGCCTGGCTGTGGCGGACGGCCGTCGGACCCGTCGCGGACGCCCTCGGACCGCCCCGGCCGGGACCGCACCGCGTCTGGTGGCTGCCGACCGGCGCGCTGGGCCTGCTGCCGCTGCACGCCGCCGAGGAACCGGGCCGGCCCGGTGCCCTCGACGTCATGGTCTCCTCCTTCGTCCCCTCCCTGCGGGCGCTGAGGGACGCACGGAACCGCCCGCCCGCCACCCGCCGGGAACCGCTGACGGTCGTGCTGGAGCAGACCCCCGGCCAGGCCGACCTGCCCGGAGCGGCGGCGGAGGCGTCCCTCCTCGGCGGTTCGACGCTGACGGGCCCGCGCGCCACCGCCGCGAACGTCCTCACCGCCCTCGGCGACGCCACCTGGGCGCACTTCGCCTGCCACGCGGTCGCGAACCCCGTCTCGCCCGCGGCCGGTGGCCTGCTGCTGCACGACCGGACGCTGACGCTCCCCGAGATCGGCGGCCTGCGGCCGGCCGAGGCGGAGCTGGCGTACCTGTCGGCCTGCTCGACCGCCGACCACGGCGTCCGGTACGCCGACGAGGTGCTGCACCTGGCGTCGGCCTTCCAGTTCGCCGGGTTCCGGCACGTCGTGGCCAGCCTCTGGCCCGTCGACGACACCGCCGCCGCCGAGGCCGCCACCGCCTTCTACGCGGCGCTGCCGGAGACCCCGGCCGCCGACGCCGCCGCCCCCGTCCTCCGCGAGGTCGTCCTCGCCATGCGCGCCCGCCAGCGCGCCGACCCCACCCTGTGGGCACCCCTCGTCCACAGCGGTCCCTGACCTCTTCGGACTCCCCGGGCGGTCTTTCTCACGAGCGGAAGTGAAGATCTCACGAGATGGTACAAATGGGGCGCAGGTGAGGGCCTGGGAGTAGGGGCGTTGGATGATCCGGGTGCTGCTCGCCGAGGACATGCACATGATCCGGGGCGCGCTCGTCGCGCTGCTCGACCTGGAGCCCGACATCGCGGTGGTCGCGCAGGCGGCGACCGGTCCCGAGATCGTGCCGCTGGCGCTGGAGCACGCACCGGACGTCGCGGTGATCGACGTCGAGCTGCCCGGCGTGGACGGGCTCACCGCCACCGCCGAGCTGCGCCGGCGGCTGCCGGGGTGCCGGGTGCTGATCGTGACGGGCTTCGGCCGTCCGGACCGCGTCCGCCGGGCCTTCGCCGCGCAGGCGTCCGGGTTCATGGTCAAGGACGCGCCGCCGGACCGGCTCGCGGACGCGGTCCGGAGGGTCGCGGCCGGTGAGCGGGTGGTCGATCCCGAGCTGGCCGTGGCGGCGCTGGAGGCCGCCGAGAGCCCGCTCAAGCCGCGCGAGCTGGAGGTGCTCCGGCGGTTCGCCGAGGGCGAGGACGTCGCGGAGATCGCCGCGGCGCTGTTCCTGTCCGCCGGGACCGTGCGCAACTACCTCACCGCGATCGTCGCCAGGCTGAACGCCCGCAACCGGCTGCACGCCGTCCGGATCGCGCAGGACGCCGGTTGGCTCTGACCGCGACCCGCCAGGTCGTCGTCTTCATCTGCGTGATGTGCGCGACGCGGGTGCTGTTCCAGATGGGCGCGGCCGGGGCGGGACCCGCGATCGTGTGCGGCGTGGTGGCCGCGGCGGCGCTGCAGGTGCCGATCTCCCTGCCGGGCAGGCGGCGCCTTTCCGCGGTGCTGCTCCCGGTGCAGGCCGTGCTCAACTACCTGCCCCTGCTCGTCGAGGCCGAGGGGTGGCGGGCGGGCGGCTCGGGCTTCGTCGCCGCGTCCACCCTGATCGTCGTGCGCGGCCCGTCGGCCTGGGTGCTGCTCGGCCTGATCGCCGGGGCAGAGGGAGCGCTGGCGTACGCCCTGGGGCACCCGCCCGCGCTCGTCTTCTACGCGGTCATCGCGCCCGTCAACATCGGCCTGATGCTGTACGGCCTCAGCAGGCTCGCCGATCTGCTGGACGAGGTGCGCCGCGAGCGCGCCGCGCTGGCCGCCCGGGCCGGGGAGGTCGAACGGCTGCGGCTGTGGCGGCACGTGCGGCTGACCGTCGCCGGCAGCGTCACCCACGTCGGCGAACTGGCGCAGAGGGCACGGCGTGAGGAAGCGGAGGCCATGCGGAGCACCGTGGCGGCGGCCGTCGCCATCGCCCGCACGGCGCTGGAGCGGGTGCGCTCGCTGCCGGAACCGGAGGACGCGATCCCGGTCCCGGCCGGGGAGCGCGACGAGCGGATCGTCCGGTCCGCGGCGCCGATCCTCGCCGCCGCGCATGTGCTGTTCATCGGGCAGGCCCTGGTCAACTTCGCGGCCCGCGACGGGTCCGCCGACGTCGGCTACCTGGTGCTGATGCCCGTGACCTTCGCCCTTCAGTTCTGGCACCTGGCCGTCCTGGGCACGGGCAGGCGGCCCAGGTGGCTGCCGTGGACGCTGGCGGCCCAGGCGGCGACGATCTACGCGCCGCTGGCGGCCGGGGAGACGTCCGGTCTCACGGTGTCGGGGTTCTTCGCCGGCGTCGTCCTGCTCGGCGCGGGCGCGCGGGCGGCGTGGCCGCTGTGCGTGGCGGTCTGCGCCGTCGTCGCGGTGGACGGCTGGTTCGCCGAAGGGATGCTCCTGGCCTGCTACCAGTTCTCCGTCGCCCTGGCGACCGCCGTGGCGGTCTACGGCCTGACCCGGCTGGTCGGCCTCATCACCGAACTGAGGCAGACCCGGGCCGAACTGGTGGAGACGGCGGCGCTGCGCGAACGGCTGCGGGTCGGACGGGACGTGCACGACCTGCTCGGCCGCGGGCTCACCGCGATCGTCCTGCAAGGCGAGCTCACCCTGCGGCTGCTGGCCGCCGACCCGGCGCGCGCGGCGGACCGGCGGGAGCAGATGGCGGAGGCGGCCCGGGCCGCGCTCGCCGACATCACCGCCCTCGGTGACCCGGACGCGCGGCCGTCGCTGGACGCCGAGGTCGACTCCGCCAGGGCCGTCCTGGAGTCCGCCGGGACGTCGGTGCGGGTCGAGGCCGTGCCGGTGCCCGGACGGGCCGGGCCCGTCCTCGCGCTGGTCCTGCGGGAGGCGGTGACCAACGTGCTCAGGCACGGCACGCCCGACGGCTGCGAGGTCGAGATCGCCGTCGCGGACGGCCGCGTGCGGCTGCGCGTCGCCAACGGCGGGGCCGTCCCCGCGTCCGGCGGGCCCGGAACGGGGCTGTGGAGCCTGCGGGCCCGCCTGGCGGACATCGGCGGCGAGCTCACCGCCGCCCGGACCGGCGACCGCTTCGAGATCGTCGCGCGCGCACCCGTCGACGGTGAGGATCTCACGCGCGAGAGGTGACGGCGGCGTCTGTGCCGGACGGTCCCCGGCCCCGCACAGTGGGTCCGCCAACCGACACCAAGGACCGACTGGGGACCATGAACCGCCGACAGTTCCTCGCCGCCGTCTCGCTCTCCGGCCTCGCCGCGGCCTGCGGGTCCGGCGGCTCGCGCGCGCCCGCCAATCCGGCCGCGTTCCGTACCCCGCTGCACGTCCCGCCGCTGCTCGAAGCCCGGAAGGGCAAGGACGGGACGCGGAGGTTCGCGCTGACGATGCAGCGGGGCCGGAGCGAGATCCTGCCCGGCCGGCCGGTCGAGACATGGGGGTTCAACGGCCCGCACCTCGGGCCGACGATCCGGGCGGCGCGCGGCGACCGGGTCGAGATGGCGGTCGTGAACCGGCTGGGGGAGCCCAGCACCGTGCACTGGCACGGCATGCGGCTGCCCGCGACGATGGACGGCGGGCCGCACCAGACGATCGAGCCGGGCGCGACATGGCGGCCGCACTGGACGGTCGACCAGCCCGCCGCCACGTCCTGGTACCACCCGCACCCGCACGGGAAGACCGCGACGCACGTCTACCGGGGGCTCGCCGGCCTGTTCATCATCGACGACCGGGTGGAGGCGGAGCTTCCCGCGAAGTACGGCGTCGACGACGTCCCGCTCGTCCTGCAGGACAAGGAGCTCGACGAGAACGGCGCCCCGACGGGCGACCCGCTGAAGGGCACGTTCGGGATCCTGGGCGACCACATCCTCGTCAACGGCGTGCACGCGCCGTTCCTGGACGTCCGCACCGAGCGCGTGCGGTTCCGGGTGCTGAACGGCTCCAATGCCCGCCGGTACCACCTCGCCTTCGCCGACGGCCGCGCGTTCCACGTGGTCGGCAACGACGCGGGGCTGCTGCCCGCGCCGGTCGAGACCGGGCGGGTCTCGCTGTCGCCCGGCGAGCGCGCGGAGATCGTCGTCGCGTTCGCGCCCGGCGAGCAGGTCATGCTGCGGACGCTGGGGGGATCCGACGACATCGACGAGGACGACTTCGACGTCCTGAAGATCGTCGCGGCGGGACGCCTCGCGCCCTCACCGCCGCCACCGGCGCGGCTGGCCGACGTCCCCGCCATCGCGGTGCCGCCGGGCGCCCGTGTCCGCCGCTTCCGGCTCAACGGGCACGACGCCATCAACGGCAAGGAGATGGACATGGCGCGGATCGACGAGGTCGTCCCCGCCGGCGCCGTCGAGATCTGGGAGGTCGAGAACAACGTCTACGCCCACAACTTCCACATCCACGAGGTGGCGTTCCAGGTGCTGGACGTAGCAGGGAAGAAACCGCCCGCGTACATGGGAGGACGCAAGGACACCGTCTACGTGCCGCCTAAGAGCACGGTTAGGCTGGCCGTACAGTTCGGCCGGTTCACCGATCCGGCCATGCCGTACATGTACCACTGCCACATCCTCCGGCACGAGGACTCCGGCATGATGGGCCAGTTCGTGATCGTGGAACCCGGCACCGAGGACCAGGTGCCGCGCAGGCTCTCCCTCCCCGCCGCGCCCCACGGCGGCCATGCGCGCTGAACCCGGCCGCCCGGCCGCGTCCCGGCGGCGCGCACGTCGGTAGAGTCGGTGGGGCGGTCGACCAGTGCGAAAGGGAGCCGATGGCGGGTTCGGAGAGCGGGTATCAGGCGCGCTGGGAGGAGCACAACACCGCGCGCCAGCTGATGATCCTGCGCGCCGCCGTCGATCTCATCGAGGAGACCCCGCCCGGCACGCACATCCCGGTGCAGAAGATCGCGAAGCGGGCCGGGCTGGCGAAGTCCGTCGTGTACCGGCGGTTCGCCGACCGCGACGACCTCGACCGCCGGATCAGGTCCTACCTCGTGGACGACTTCGCGAGCACGCTGGCGGTCAAGCTCGACATCTCGCACGGCTCGGTCGAGGAGATCCTCCGCAGGACCATCGACACGGTCGCCGGGTGGATGTCGGAGCACCCCCGCCTGCACGACTTCATGCGGCAGGGGCCGACCCACGACGACGCCGCGGGCGCCGACGCGGTCAGCAGCCTCCGGGGCCGGATCGCGACCCGGGCGCACGAGATCATCGCCGCGTTCCTGGCGTCGTTCGACCTCGACGACGGCGGCCTGGAGTCGCTTCCGCTGGCCATCGTGACGATGGTCGAGGGCATGCTGACGCAGTGGGTGCGCGAGCCCGCCCCGCGCAGGCCCCGCCCCGAGATCGTCGCCGAGCTCGCCTCCTACGCGTGGTTCATGCTGGACGGCGCCGCCCGGTCGCTGGGCCTCGTCATCGACCCCACGGCCGAACTCCGGACGGTCGTCGAGCGGCTGACCGGCGCGGGAGCGGCGAGCGGCACCGGAGCGGTCAGCGGCACGGGAGCGGTCAGCGGCGTCACGGCGTGAGCGCCGGGCCCCGCTCCAGGCGCGCCGCCAGGTCGCCGGGGCCGGCGTCCGGATCGGCGAGGACGCCCGCGTTGAAGTCGTCCACCAGCGCCCGCACGGTCTCCTGCGCGCACGACTTGTTCGTGCCGATGAAGCCGGTCGGGCCGCGCTTGATCCAGCCCGCGACGAACGTGCCCGGCACGGCCCGGCCGGTCGCCGGGTCGAGGACGCGGCCGCGCTCGTTCGGCACGGTGCCGGTCGCGTCGTCGAACGGCAGGTCCGGGACGGGCACGCCCCGGTAGCCGATCGCGGTCAGCACCAGCCCGGCGTTCACGGTCTCCGTCCGGCCGGTCGGCTCGACGCCGTCGCCGGTGAGCGCGTTGCGTCCGAACTCGACGCCCTCGGCGCGGTCGCCGCCGAGGATCCGCAGCGGGGAGAGCAGGTACCGCAGCCGGATCCGGCGCGGTGCGGACGGGTCGGCGGCGAGGCCGCGCAGCACGTCGAGCTTGGGACCGGTGGTGCCCTCGGGGCCGAGGTCGTCCGGTGGGACGGTGAGGCCGACGCCGGGCGTTGAGCGAAGGCCGATCAGCTCGGGCAGGGTGAACGCCGACTGCGCGGGCCCGCGCCGTCCGGCGACGACGACCTCCTCGATGGCGCTGTCGCGCAGCGCGTCCAGCGCGGCGGGGGCGATGTCGGTGCCGGCGAGGGTCGCCGGGTCGACGGTGAGGATCCGGGCGACGTCCAGCGCGACGTTGCCGTTGCCGATCACCACGGCGCGGGGGTGCGACAGGTCGAACGTCCGGTCGGCGAAGTCCGGGTGGCCGTTGTACCAGGCGACGAACTCGGTGGCGGACGCCGTGCCGGGCAGCCCCGCTCCGGGGACGTCGAGCCGGCGGTCCGTCGAGGCGCCGACCGCGTAGACGACCGCGTGGTGGTGGGCGAGGAGGTCGTCGTGCGTCACGTCCCTGCCGACCTCGACGCCGAGGTGCAGGTCGAGGCCGTCCTGCGCGCGGATGGCGTCGAACTGCCCGGCGACCTTCCGCGTCCGGCGGTGGTCGGGCGCGACGCCCGTCCGCGCCAGCCCGTACGGCATCGGGAGCCGCTCGAACATCGAGACCCGCGCGCCGGGGACGGTCAGCACCTCGTCGGCCGCGTACATCGCGGCCGGTCCGGAACCGACGACGGCGACCCGCAGCGGGGCGGGCCGCTCACGGACCCGCAGCGGCGGCACCACCGGGGCGAGCAGCGGCCGGGACCGCGGGGCGTCGTAGAACGCGGAGTTGACCGACAGGAAGTCCAGCTCGTCCTCGGTGAGCTTCGTGTGCGGCTTGATCGCATCCACCGGGCACGCCGAGACGCAGGCGCCGCAGTCGACGCACGCGGCCGGGTCGATGTAGAGCATCTCCGCGGTCGCGAAGTCCGGCTCGTCCGGAGTCGGGTGGATGCAGTTGACCGGGCAGGTGTAGACGCAGGACGCGTCGCCGCAGCACGACTGCGTGACGACGTGCGGCATCAGGCGAGCCCGCGCGCTTCGCGGTGCGGCTCGCCCCGGTACCGCGACGGCTTCCCGTCGATGTGCAGGAGCCTCCACAGGCGCTTGGCCGCCGGCGTCATCAGCCCGAGGTCGGTGGCGAGCCTGCGCATGTCGCCGAAGTACCCGGCGAGGATCGCGCGGGAGTGCGGACTGCGCCAGAACGCCTCCTTGCAGACCTCGCGCGGGATGCCGAACCGCTTGGCGAACGAGCGCGGCGGCGTCATGATCTCCCCGGCCAGCCACCGCATCGCGAGCGGGAACGCCAGCGCACATGCCGTCCGGCTCACCCGGCCCATCCGCGGGACGTGCACCCGCAGGAAGTCGCCGGCGAATGAGATGTGCCGCGCCTCCTCGGCGATGTGGATCTCCATCGTGCGCAGCATCGCCGGCGGGACGCGCTCGCCCGACCGGATGAGGGCCTTCTGGTAGTGGTCGATGGGCTCCTCGCCCGCGAGGATCCCGATGAACAGCACCACGTGCGCGTAGCCGCCCACCACGCCGATCAGCGGCGACAGCCGCCGGAACCACGGCCGCATCCCGGGCACGTCGACGCCGATCCGGTTGACGAGCTCCTGGAACATCTGGATGTGGTTGCACTCCTCGGTCATCTCGTGGAGGCAGTAGCGGAACTCGGCCGACCCGTTGGGCAGCCGCATGATGTACTGCATCATCCCGCGGATCAGGATGCTCTCGAACGCCGCGCCGACCTTGATCGAGTTGGCCATCCGCCACTTCCCGATCTCGATCCGCCGCTCCAGCGGCAGCTCCCGGTACCAGCGCGTCGCGCCCAGCGGGTCGATCTCCGGCGACAGCACCCAGCGCGGGTCGTCCGGGTCGAGGGCGAACTCCGGCGCGTCCCAGTCGATGTCGAGGAAGGGGTCGAAGCGCCGGTGCACCGACCCTTCGGACAGCGTCCGCAGCAGGTCCCGGTACGCCTGGTCGGACGGCTCGGCTCCGGTGGGGGTGGACAGCGTCATCGAGACCTCCTCGTTCGCGGCGGATCCCGTCTCGCCCGCGGCACGGCCGGCTCCGCGGGCCCGGCCCTGCCGCGGAATTTACTGAGACGCTTTGTCCCATGCAAGGGGTCGGGGGCGGATGAGCCCCACGTCACGTCCGCGCCGCCACCTCCTCCCCGACGCCCGGATCAGCTGAAGTCGAGTGGGCCCCGAGACCGCTTCAGCTCGGCGAACGCGTCCGTCCCGGCCAGGGTCCGCAGGGACTGGAACAGCCGGACGGCCTCCTTCCCCTTCGGTGCGACGCTCAGGACGGGACCGAAGAACGTCGCGCCGTCGAGGGTGACGAGGGGCGTGCCGCCCTCCTCGCCCAGGGCGTCCTGCGCGGCCTGGTGCCTGGCCCTTAGCGCCTCGTCGTAGTCGTCCGTGGCGGCGGCCTCGGCCAGGTGCGCGGGCAGCCCGCATTCGTCCAGAGCCTCGGCGATGACGGTGCCGTAGTCCTTGTTGCCCTGCACGTGGATGCGGTTGCCGAGCGCGGTGTAGAGGTCGCGCAGGATCCCGGTGCCGTGCTCGAGTTCGGCGGCCGTGCAGACCCGGGCCGGGCCCCAGGCGCGGTCGTTGAACTCGCGGTACCACGGCTCGATGTCGCGGTGCTCGTTGAGCACCGAGAGGCTCATGATGCGGAAGCCGAGGTCGACCGGCTCCAGCCGCTCGACCTCCAGCAGCCAGCGGGAGGTGATCCAGGCGAAGGGGCAGGCGGCGTCGAAGTAGCAGACGACCCGGGCCGGGGAGGCGAGATTATCTTCCATGGAAGCTAATATAACTTCCATGGAAGATATCATCAACGGCATGCAGCCCGACGCCGCCGCCGGCGCCACCGACGCCACCGCCGCCATGGTCGCCCAGTGGCACCGCGAGCGGCCCGACCTCGACGCGACGCCGATGCTGGTCATCGGCCGGCTCTTCCGCCTCACCGACGCGGCCGACCAGCGGCTCCGCCCGCTGTTCGCCGCCGCCGGCCTCGGCAACGGCGACTTCGACGTCCTCGCGGCGCTGCGCCGCTCCGGCCCGCCCTACGCGCTGTCGGCGGGCGAGCTCAGCCGCGCCGTCCTGGTCACCACCGGCGCCATCACCAAGCGGGTCGACCGCCTCGAAGCCCGCGGCCTGGTGAGCCGGACCGTCGCCGAGCACGACTCGCGCGGACGCCTCGTCACGCTCACCGCCGAAGGCGTCGCCCTCACCGACGAGCTGCTCGCCGCCCACCTCGACAACCAGCGCCGCCTGCTGGCCGGGCTCACCGAGCCGGAACGGGAACGGCTCGCCGCCCTTCTCCAGCGGCTCGCCGCGACACTCGACGCCTGATCGACGTCCAATAAAGATCATTTCTCCGGGGAAATACAGACGCATTTCCCCGTGGAAATACGGGGATGTATAAGCCCGACCCCGCCGACCCGGGGATTCGCCGGTCGCGATCCGGCCGCGTCCCGGTCGTTCGCCGGGCGCGACATAGATTTTCCGCCGTCCTATTGGTACAAGTAATGGCAAGTTCGTACCTACGGGGAAAGCGGGGACGCGATGAGTCAGTGCCAGAAGTGCTACCGGACGCTCCAGGACTGCCCAGGCTGCAACGGGGGCCGGTCGGGCAGCGGTCCGCTGGGGGGCCGGCTGACGTGCAGCAAGTGCCGGAACACCGGCCAGGTCTGCCCGCAGCACGAGGGCCACTGGAAGAAGTGAACCGATGACGGGCTTCCTGATCGTCGCGGGCATCCTCCTGGTGCTCGGCTGGGCGGTCTTCACGCAGGTGGCGGGGCGGCAGCAGGTGGAGGTCCTGACCGCGCTCCCGCCCGAGGAGGCGAGGCGGGTCGTCCACGAGTCGTTCGGCAAGATCTGGCGGCGCACGGACGGCCTCGGAGTGGACAACTTCCGGCCCCTCCTGCGCATGCACAGCCCGACCATCTCGGTGGACTACCAGCCGGTCGACGGCGGGGGGTGCGCCGTGCAGATCTGGGTGTCGCACTTCACCACGCAGGCCGGCTTCATCCGGCTGCACGCGCAGCTGTGCTGGCGGAAGAAGCGGTACGTCGCCCGCAGGATCCGGCGTACGGAGAGCGTCCTCACGCAGGCGGCATGAACCGGCTCGCATGTGGACCGGTGGCCCTCCGCGCCGGAGAGCCACCGGTCCGCGTCACATGGCGCGGCCGGGTGCCCCCGATGGCCGGATTAGGGCGACCCAAACCAGAACGGTCGCGGCTTCCGGTCGCGATTGCGACCATGGCGGCATGCCCTCCGAAACCAGCCATGCCTCATTCGGCCACGCCGCGCTGGTCGCCGACCTGCGCGCGGTGCGCGAGCGCGGGCTGCTGCGCCTGCACGAGGTCGACCTCCCCGCGCTGAGCGCCGCGGCCATGGCACTGGGCCTACCGGTGGGCGACGACCGCGTGCGCTCGTCGCTGACCCGCGTCATCGAGCGCGCCGCGACAGGCCTCGCGGGCAACCTCGACACCGCGACGGCCTACACCTTCGGCCTCGTGCCCGGTACCCGCGACTGGCCCGCCCAGGACCGCCGCAGCCGGGCCGCCGCCGTCTACGGCGTCAGCGTCGAGCGGTTCCGCAAGCGCCAGGAACGCCTGGTCATCGACAACCTGGCGCAGCGCATCCTGGACCTCTGCCCCCCGGTTCTGCCCGACACCGGTGGCGTTCCGCTGGGCGGCAGCGTCGAGGTGAGCGTGCCGGCGGGGGAGGTGACGCTGCACCGCAAGCCCGTCGAGACCCTGCACGGCGTCGACATCCTGGTCTCGTCCGAGAACGTGTACCTGGAGATGTCCAAGACGTTCCGCTCCACGTTCTCCGCCAGCCTGCGCAGTGCCGCGGCGACACGCGACGCGATGGGCGCCATCTCCAAGGACGTGTTGCAGGACGAGCTGCACGAATGGCTGCGCAAGGAAGGACGAGAGGGCATCCCGCTCCTCGCGGGCACCGTCGTCCCCACCTCGCCCGGTGAGCTGCGGGCACAGGGCGTCAAGCGCGTCTATCACGCGGCCGTCGCGGTGCCCCGTCCCCGGACCGACACCTATGACGTCGAAGCCTCCGCGGTCGTCCGCGCCGTTCGCAACGTGTTCGCGCTGGCACGTGACGAGCGCGCGCGCCACGAGCCGTCGCTGCGTTCGCTGTGCTTCCCGGTGTTCGGCGCCGGCCGCGGCGGCCTGCCCCCGCACACCGCCTTCGCCTACCTGTGGGGCGCTCTCGAACCGGAGATGCGGTCCGGCGAGTGGGACGTCCACCTCATCGCCCGCAGCGCCGCCACCGCGGAAGCCGTCATGACGGGGCTCCGCGCCCAGGACCGCGAGCGAACCGCCTTGCCCTGATTGCGCCCGAATCCGGCCCGGATCGCGACCGGACCCGTTGGTTGGCTGGGCTTTGTCCGGTTCTGGACGCCGGATGGAGAAGGGTGCGGAGGATGTTCGCGGGGTCAGCGGGGGCGTGGGGAACGGGGCGGCTTGACCCGGATCCGGTACGGCGCGAGCTGCTCGTTCAGCCAGCGGGCGCCCGCCGCGTCGTCCAGCGCGACCGCCGGACCGGGCACCGGGGCGAGGCCGCCGGGGTCGACGCGGTCGCCGAACAGCATCGCGGACGGCCGGCCGATGTCGCGCCGCGACGGCCACAGCAGGCCCTGGCCCCACGGCGCGTGCCCGCGCAGCCACCGGGCCCACCGCCGGGTCTGCGGGTACTCGTGCGGCTCGGCGTGGATCAGCCATTCGTCCTGGCAGGCGGCGGCCAGGTCGGCGCTGGTGAGCAGCGAGATCAGCGCGAGGTCGGACGTGCTCTCCACGGCGGAGATCACCATCCCGGCGAGCGCGGCGCGGCGCAGGTAGCGGACGCCGCGGTCGTCGAACGGGATGCTGCGGACCAGGGTCTCCAGCAGCGCGGTCCGCGGGTCCGGCGCCGCGTAGAGGTAGGGGTACTCGTCGTCGCCGGGGATGCTGTCGAAGCGGCCGCCGCCGAAGTGCGGGTCGGCGGGGACCGGCTTGAAGTCGCCGGGGGCGCGGGTGCCGCGGTGGACGCGCCACAGCCGCGTGCCGGCCGGCAGCACGGCGCGGTTCGGGGTCGTCCTGGCCGCGGTCGGGGGCGCGGTGAACGGCACGGCTCAGCCCACCGCCGTCTCGGCCCGGGCGGCGCTCACCAGCGTCTCGTCGTCCACCTCGCCGAGGAGGTCGGCGGGGACGCCGGCGAGCCAGGCGTTGCCGCCCAGCCACCAGTCCGCGACGCCCCACGGGTCGTCGCGGACCGCGAGCAGCCGGTTGACCGCGAGCACCACCGGGCGGGGCGCGCCCGCGTCGTCGAACTGGAACGCCGGGGCACGGTCGCCGCCGGACGGCGGGGCCAGCCGGATCAGGTCGTCGGCGTCGAGGCCTATGCCCCGGCGGCGCACCTCGTCCCACGGCACCATCGGGGCGGCCAGGAGCCGCGCGTCGGCCGCGCGCTCGGCCAGCGCGCCCGCGGCGAGGGCGGTGACCGCGGCCAGATCCGGCCTCGCGCCCGTCCAGCCGCCGACGGCGAGCCTGGTCCCCCCGGTCAGCGCGCGGTGCACCGGGTGCCGCCGGGGCAGCGCCGCGGCCACGACGTCGGCCACCCGGCGGGCGGCCGCGCGGACGGCCGCCTCGTCGGAGTCGCCCGGCGGACCGGCGGCGGCGATGGCGCGCAACCGGTCTTCGTCCAGGTCACCGACCGTGTCGTCCCAATGCTCGGCAAGTGCCTTGATGGCGTCCGGTACCGCCATGCGCGACCTCCCCGGCTATATCGGCGAATAACCTCCAGTATGCCGGATTCCGGACGAACGTCGCGTCGTTCTGTCAAGTCGAATGATCATTTATGGCTTTGAGTGGTCTCGGCATTCCCCTGGAAAAAATCGCATTCGGTCTTATCATCATTCGCGCCGGTAAGCCGGAGGAGGCACGCCGGCCGTTGCGCGACGGGGAGACAGGGGGTCTCATGAGCGGTTCCGGGGCCTACGACTGGAATTACGCGGCGGCCGAGGCCGCGCGCGAGCAGGCCCGCCACCGCGAACTCGCCGCGCGCCTCGCCGAGCTGCGCGCCGAGGCCCGGCAGCTCGAGAAGCGGCTGCGCAAGAAGGGGAGCCGCGGACTGCGCGCCGGGGCGTCCGACATCGCCGAGGCGGGCGACGGCGAGAGCGCGGACTCGCTGGCCGCGCGGGTGGCCGCGGCCGAGACCGCGGTCGGGACGCTCCGCGACGAGTCCGGCCGGCTGGCCACGCGTGAACTGGCGGAACGGCTGTCGCGGAACCGGCCCCCGCGCACGTCGGGGACCCCGGCCGCACGAACCCGCGCGGCGGACGGCGGGCCGGCGGCGCGGAGCGAGGGCTCCGCGCTGCGGGAGAGGGACGTCACCGAGGTCAGGGAGTCGCTGCTGGTGCGCGCCGAGGACCTGCTGACCAAGGAGGCCGCCCGCTGCCACGCCGACGACCTCGAAGGGCTCGCCGCGCTGGCGTCCGGCATCACCGCGGCTCGGACCGTGCAGGCCGCGCGTACGGCGCTGCGCACACTGGAGGAGCGTGTGGTCGCGTCCATCCGGCGCCGTGCGAAGAGCGACCAGGACGAGCGGACCCGTGCGGGACTGCGCGCCCTGGCCCGGCACGCCCCCGAGGCCGACCGGCCCCGCCTGCTCGCCGCCATCGACCACGGATCGGACCTGGAGGCCGTCTCGGACCTGGTCACCGAGGCGGTCGCCGAGGCGGACCGCGCCGCCGCCCGGGAGCGGGCCGCGGACAAGGTCGCGGCGGCCACGGCCGAGGCGCTGCGGGAGATCGGCTGCGAGGTCGGCGAGGACTTCGCCACCGTTCTTGCCGCGAGCGGCGACCGGATCATCGACCTCGGCGAGGACTTCCGCGACCGGCTGGCGCGGGCCGAGCAGGACGCCGGCGCCCCGCCGGGCGCCTGGCGCGCCGACCGCTACGCCCTGCGCGTCACCATGCGGGGGAGCCAGGGGAGCATGCGGACGAGCGTGGTGCTCGCACCCGGCGAGGAGCCCGACCCGCTCGTCGACACGGCCGCCCAGCAGGCGTTCTGCGACATGAGCTTCGACGACAAGGTGCAGGGCAAGGCCAAGGATTGGCGCGGGCTCGACATCCGGCAGTCCTACCGCCTGCAACCGGGCCAGATGCCGCCGCCGGCCGCCGCCGAGGAGTCCTGGCAGGCGGTCGAGCAGACCCGGTCGAGGCGCCGCCGCAAGCACTCCGCCGGGCGGACGAACGAGCGGGCGAGGGAGCGGCGCCATGACCGCTGACGTGCCGGTGACGGCCCCGATGACCGGGGGAGCGCCGACGACCGGAGGAGCGGTGCCGGCCGGAGGAGCGGTGCCGGCCGGCGCCGCCGCCCTGCCCGCCTGGGTCCGCGAAGTCGACATGGCGCTGCTGACCCACCCGCAGATCCTGCTGACCGGCAACGTCCGCGACCAGTACCCGCTGCCGGCCGAGGACGACTCGGGCGAGATCGTCATGCATTCGCTGCAGGACGTCATCATGCGGGTGTGCCGCGGGCACGGCTACGGCGCGCTCGGCGAGCACAGCCCGCTGGACCAGCTGATGGTGCTGTGGCCGCTGTCCTCGACCGACGCGGAGCATCCCGCGTGCCCCGAGTCGCTGCGGGAGATGTCGGAGGCCGACGCGGCGCGGCCCGGACGCGGCGAGAACCCCGACGCCGTCCGGCTGTCCCGGATCCGGCAGGTCCTGGTGGACGTGGTGCGCTGGCGCGGCCCCGCGATCGGGCTCGTCTTCCCCTACGCCGCCAGGGTGGGCCGCGGCGACTCCGAGGCCGGCGACCTCGGCCGCGACCTGTTCACGGTGGCGGAGGCGCTCGGGCACACCGCGATGCCCGTGCGCGGCCAGGGCGTCACGCCGTACAACACGATCTTCTGGGTCACCGAGCGGCAGGACCACCTCGCCCCCGAGTTCGGCGCCGACAGCCGGCGGCTGCGGGTCATCGCGATCCCCGAGCCGCTGCTCGGCGAGCGGGAGCGCGTGGCCGCCTACGCGCTCCGCGACGTCGACCCGGCCGCCGGGCCGGAGGAGCGCGTCCAGGCCGCCCGCCGGCTCGCCGGGATCACCCACGGGATGCAGCTTGTGGAGCTGATGGCGATCGGCCGGATGGCCGAGCACCGCGGCCTGCCGCTGGAGCGGCTGGAGGAGGCGGTCCGCCTCTACCGGGTCGGCGTGCTGGACAACCCGTGGGCGGACGCCGCGCTGCGCGCCAAGATCGAGCGGGGGAGGGAGATCCTCAACGCCCGGGTCATCGGCCAGGAGCGGGCGGTCGCGCGGACCCTGCAGATCTTCCAGCGCTCGGTCACCGGGCTCACCGGCGCGCAGGCGTCCAGCTCGCCGAACCGGCCGCGCGGCGTGCTGTTCCTGTCCGGCCCGACCGGGGTCGGCAAGACCGAGCTGGCCAAGGGCATCGCCAAGCTGATCCTCGGCGACGACGCCGAGCCGATCCGGTTCGACATGAGCGAGTTCGCCGAGGAGCACGCGCGGGACCGGCTGATCGGCGCGCCGCCCGGCTACGTCGGGTTCGACGCGGGCGGCGAGCTGATCAACGCGGTACGGGCCAATCCGATCAGCGTGCTGCTGTTCGACGAGATCGACAAGGCGCACCCCCGGCTCTACGACCTGTTCCTGCAGATCCTGGAGGACGGCCGGCTCACCGACGGCCGGGGCGCCACCGTGCACTTCACCGAGACCGTCCTCGTGTTCACCTCCAACCTCGGGGTCGTCACCAAGACCGGCGACATCGAGCGCAGGCTGAAGTACACCGACGACCCCGAGAAGGTGCGGCAGGCGCTCGACAAGGCGTTCCGGACGTTCTTCGACGAGACGATCCGGCGTCCCGAGCTGCGCAACCGCTTCGGCGACAACTTCATCGTCATGGACTTCCTCCAGCCGGAGCACGTGCCGCTGATCCTCAACAGCGCGCTCGGCTCCGTCACGGGCAGGGTGGCCGACCGGCACGGCGCGCGCCTGACGATCGGCGACGTGGCCTTCGAGACGCTGCGCTACGCGGCCGAGGCCCGGCTCGACCACGGCGGCCGGGGCGTGCTCAACGCCGTCGAGGCGGCCCTGGTCAACCCCCTGGCGGCCGAGCTGTTCGACCGTCCGCCCACCCCCGGTGAGGAGATCACGGTGCTCGACATGGAGCCCGAGGGCGACACCTGGCGGCTGAAGGTGGACCGATGCCCCGCGTGAGCCGGGTGTCCTGCCCCATCACCGCCCTCGGCCCGGGACGCCGGATGGTCGTCTGGTTCCAGGGCTGCCCGCTGGCGTGCACGGGGTGCCTGGCGCGCGACACCTGGAGCCCGTCCGGCGGCTCGGACCTGGCGGTCGCCACCCTGGAGCGGATGTGGCGCGAGGCGCTGGAGCACGGGATGGACGGGCTCACGGTGAGCGGGGGAGAGCCTTTGGCCCAGCCGGACGAGCTGGCGGAGCTGCTGGAGATGGCCGCCGCCGTCCGCGACGAGCTGGGCCGCGAGGCCGACCTGCTCGTCTACACCGGCTACGAGCCGGACGAGGTGGACATGGCGCCGCTGCGCCGGGCCGACGCCGTCATCACCGGCCGGTACGACGCGGCCCGTCCCACCCGGCTGATCTGGCGGGGGTCGGCCAACCAGGTGCTGACGCCGCGGACCGAGCTCGGCCACGCCCGCTACGACCGCCACCTCGACCACGAACCGGAACGCCCGCCGATGCAGTTCTCGGTCGACGGGCCGAACGTGTGGTTCGCCGGCGTCCCGGAACGCGGCGCGATGGCAAGGCTGGAGCGGGCGCTGCGCGCCCGCGGTGTCACGTTCGAGGGGGTCACATGGCGACCATGATCTTCCGCTGCCCGCAGGACCCGGAGGGCTGCCCGGCCTCGCCCGTGCTGCGCTCCTGCGACACCCACAAGGTGAAGCTGGAACCGGCGCGCGTCGAGACGCCCGCGGAGGAGCCGCGCGCGGAGCCCGGGCCGGCGCCGGGCACGGCCGGGCCGCGCACGGTGTACCAGCGGCCGGACGGCGCGGCGTCGTCCACCCCTTCCGCCGCACGGCCCGGCCGCCGTCCGGTGATCGCGGTGCGGCTGCTCGGCGACCTGCTCGTGGTGAAGCCCGAGGGCCTGCTGATCGGGCGGGACGAGCCCGACTGCGCGAAGGTCGACGGCCTCGCCGAGTACGAGCAGATCAGCCGCCACCACGCGCGCCTGTACTGGGACGGCGAGACCCTCCTGGTCACCGACCAGCGTTCCACCAACGGCACGTTCGTCAACGGCCGCAAGGCCGCCACGCCGCTGCCGCTGCGCGCGGGCGACGTGCTGCGGCTCGCCCAGGACGTCGAGGTGCCGGTGTTCGAGATCGATGAGAACGGCGAACTCAGGAGCACGCCATGACACCGCCTGACGACGGGCCCGAGCGCGTGGCCAGTCCGCCCACCGTCCGCCAGGGCAGCCCCGAGACCGCCGTGCAGGGGGGAGGCGGGACGGTCAGCCCGCCCACCTTCGTCCAGCACGGGGACACCGCCGGGAGCCCGCGCACCGCCGTCCAGGGGGAGGGAGGCGGGGCCGCCGAGGGGGGTGAGGCGCTGCGCGGCGCCGCGCAGTTCCCGCCCGAACTGCTCGCCGAGTACGAGCCGCTCGGCGAGCGCGGTCGCGGCACGGAGGGCGTGGTGTGGGAGGCGCGGCGCCGGTCCGACGATGAGACCGTCGCCGTCAAGGTGCACTGGGCGGAACGGCCCATCGACCTCGACCTGCTCCGCCACCTCAAGCAGAACGGCTACGACCGGCACGCCCCGCGCTTGGGCGGCTTCGGCAAGGTCACCACCCCGTACGGGACGGTCGGCTGGGTCGAGATGGAGTACTTCACCACCTCCCTCGAAGACGTGATCGCCGCCGAGGGGGCCGGCGGGCCGATGCCGGACGACCGCGTCCGCGCCCTGCTGGCCGCGCTCGCCGAAGCGCTGGAGTACTGGCGGGACCCCGTCGACCGGATCCCGATCGACTTCAAGCCGGACAACCTGATGTTCCGGCGGGCGGCGGACGGGTCCGAGCAGATCGTGGTGACCGACTTCGGCGGCGTCGCGCGCGCGACCGTCACCGGGATGAACGGGCAGGTCATCGCGGCCCCCGGCTACACGGCGCCGGAGGGCGTGATCGGGCTGCGCCGCCCCGAGTCGCCGTGGTGGTCGCTCGGCGAGATCGTCTACCTGATGCTGACCGGCGCGACGCACCACGCCAACGACATCACCAAGCGCGGCGTGCGGGAGACGTTCGTCCTGGACGTGGAGATGCCGCTGGACGGCGTCACCGATCGGCGCTGGCGCAGCCTGCTGGCGGGCCTGTTCACCCGGCATTACGACGACCGCTGGGGCAGCGCGAAGGTCCGCGCCTGGCTGGCCGGGGAGAACCCCGACGTCATCCGGCCGACGAGCCTCCCTGGGCACGGCACCCGGCGCGCCACCAACCCGATCACCTTCCGCGGCGCCCCCTACGACAACCCCCGGTCGCTCGCCGAGGCGATGGCCGAGGACTCCGAGGAGGCGGCCCGGTGGCTCCTCGCGCGGGGGAACGACTTCGCCAAGTGGCTGCTGGAGGACGTCGGGAACCCGCTCGTCGACCTCCGCACGCTGGGCGCGGTGAGCCCGGACACCGCCCCGCTGCTGGTACTGGACTTCGTCGTCACCTACGCGCCGGACGTGGTCCCCACCCTGTACGGGGTGCGGCTCGACGCCGAGGGCCTGGCCGCGCATGCCGACACCGACGACACGGTCCACGCCCGGCTGTTCGGCTCGGACGCGCTGCGCATCGCGGCGCGGCGGCCGTGCGGGCACGCCGGGTGCGACCACCAGGGGCGGCCCGAGGACCGGTGCGCCGTCCTGCTGCGGGTCGCCGACGACGTCCCGATGATCATGCGACTGGTCGAGGACCGCGTCGCGTCCCTGCGCGCCGAGGTCCGGGCCGGGCCCGGCGAGAGCCCGACGACCTGGGACCCGCTGAACGGGCGCGAGCGCGCGAACGCCTACATGACGGCGATCACCCTCACGCTGGGCGCGGGCGAGTCCGCGCTCCCGGTCACAGGGGGCGGCACCGCTCAGCGGACGGTCCTGCGGCTCACCGGCGGCAGATTGATCGGCGGGCCCGCGTGGTGGCGAACCCTGCGGACCGAGGCGGCCGGGGCGGATCCGGCCAGCCTGGAGGGACGCGTCCTGGCCACGACGGTCGAGGCGCTGCGCGAACGGGCCGCCCAAGGGCACATCGCCCGCAGGGCCGTGCGCAAGGCGCGGGCCGGGAGCGACCTTACCGAGGCGGTCGGCCGCGGCCTGCTCGGTGCGCTGCTCGCGCTGCTCATGCTCATGTTCTCCACTTGGTCGGGGACGGTCCTGGGCCGGGTCTACCGGGACGACATCGATCTCGAGCCGACCGAGAGGCTGACCCAGACGGGGGCCTTACTCGGCAGGGCGGGAGCGGACGGCACGGTCGCGGTGCTGCCCGCCCTCATCGTGCTGTCGCTGCTGATCGCCGCCGCGTGGCGCCACCATGGGCCGCTCCTCGCCGCGACCGGCGTCCTCGCCTTCACCGCCGCGTGCCTGCCGCGCTGGATGCCGGCGAGCCACGCGCTGCCGGTGCCGGACTTCGCGGCCGGACTGCTCTCCGACGTCGGCGCCGTGCCCGGCCGCTGGATCGGGCCGGTGGCGGTGCTGGCGGTGATCTGCGCCCTCCCACTCGGCTTCGGCGCCCGTGCCGCGCTGCGCCGCGGCGTCGACGCCCGCGGGCGCTACGAGCCGCTCGTCCGCGCCCGCACCCTCGCGCAGCGGCCGCTCGGGACCGGAGCCATCGTGTTCGCGTCCTGCACGGCGCTGCTCTGGACGAGCATCATCGTCCGCACCGTGTACGCGCGCGAGGTGCCGCTCGCCGACACCTCCGGCGCGGGACGGGCGGCGGCGGACGTGTCGGTGGCGCACCTGCCGATCCTCGTTCCGCTCGCGGTGGTCGCGGGCTGGGGGGCGCGGCGCGGGCGAACGCGGCGCGGGCAAGCGCGGCGCGGGCAAGCGCGGGACGTGTTCCAGGCGGGTCTCGCCACCACGGTCGTCATCGCGATCTGGCCGGACCTGTTCGACCGCGGTGTCACCGCCCTCCGCGACTGGCTGGCGGGCGAGAGCCCGACGGCCGACTCGGTGCTCGGCGGGCTGCTGCACATTTTCATCAACCCGATCAGCGAGGGCCTCTCCCGCTGGCTGGCCGGGATCGGCGGCGCGGGCACCTTCTGGACGGCCGTGCTGGTGTTTCTGCCCGTCGCGGTGCTCGGCTACCTCGTCGTCGACGATCGGTGACCGCACCGGCGCGGGGAAACGGGGGAACGGCGATGACCGGATCGGACGATCTCAGGGGGACCGGATGAGCGACGAAGGCGCTGAGCAGGACCAGAACGCGGAAGAGAAGCGGCGTCCCGGAAGCGGCACTCGTTCGGGTGACATCCTGCCGCCGGGCGCCGGATTGGGCTGGTCCGGGACGTACTTTCACTGTCCGGAGCCCGGCTGCCCGACGAGGGAGCGCGCCCGTCCCGACGGGTCGCTGGGCAGCGGCCGGTGCGGCGAGCACGGCAAGGTGCTGACGCGGACGCCGCCCGCCGCCCAGGGGGACGCGGGAGCGGCGGGTGGACAAGCTTCTTGAGTCGCTCGCCGGGCCCTGGACGAAGCGGTGGACCGGGCACGTCGCGGCGGCGGCGCTGACGTTCTGGGCCATCGGCCTGAGCGCCCGGCTCGTCAGCGGCGGCGGCTCCGCCACCGCGTGCCGGGCCGGCGGGCCGGCCGATCCGCTGGGGCAGGCCTGGTGCCGGCTGGACGGGGCGGGCGCGGTCGGCTACGCGGCGCTGGTCGTCCTGGCGGGGTCGCTGGTGATCGGGTCGGCGCTGCTGGTCGCGGCGGCCACGCCCCGGATCGTCCACGTGATCGCGGGGGACGTGCCCCGGCCCGGCGGGCTGACCGCCTGGTCGCTGTGGGAGTGGCTGCTGCGCCGCCAGATCGCGCGGCGCCGCCGGGCGGCGCAGGCTCCAGGGCCGCCCGAACAGGCCGCCCTGCCCGACGCCCTCGACGCGGCGGAGAGGGAGATGGCCCGGGTCGCGCTGCTCGGCCGGATCGAGCGGGACGCGATCGGCGAGCTGTACCGGTACCCGGCGGCCGACGCGCTGATGGCGCCCACCCGGATCGGCTGCGCGCTCGCGGCGATGGTGGAACGGGTGGAGCGGCGGCACGGCCTCAACCTCGCCGCCTGCTGGGAGCACCTGCTGATGGTGCTGCCCCCGGACGCGCGGGCGCGGCTCGCCCAGGAGTCGCGCCGTGTCACGCTGCGCGGGCAGAACCTGGTGTGGACCCTGGCCGCCGTCCTGTGGACGCCCACCTTCGGCCCGTCCCGGTACGCGGTGGGCTGGGTGCTGGGCATCGCCCTGGTCACCGCCTTGCTGATGCGGGGCGTCCGGGAAGCGGTGGAGAACTACTGCGACCTCATCGAAGCGCTCATGACCTGCTACCGGGATCGGATCTACACCGCGGTCGGGTTCGCTCAGCCCACGTCCACCACGGGGGACGTCGCGGCGGGCAGGGTGCTGTCGGAGTACCTCGGCGGCTGGGCCGACGATCCGGCCGTCCCACTGTCGTGGCCTGCGCCGGAAGCCGCCCCCTGCCAGGGGAACGCTCCGCCGCAGGGCGACGGCGACTCGGAGGCGACCCCATGAGGTCACAGGTGAGGCCATGAGGTCACAGGTGAGGCCATGACGCGGGCGGATCTGCACGACTACATCAACTGGCTGCGGACCCGGCTCGTCGTGGTGCCCGGCGGGCCCCGGGCCGAGGCGGCGCTGCGGCTGGAACTGGCGAGCGCGCTGGCCGAACGGTACGAGTCCGCGGACCCGGAGGAGCAGGCCGAGGCCGCCGCCGATCTCGACGAGGTCATCGACTGCACCGAGTGGGCCGTCCGCGCCCTGGACCCCGGCGATGAGGGCCACGCCGACGCGCTCTCGTTCGCCGGGCAGGCGAGGGCCGAGCGGTACCGCCTCGGCGGTGCCGCGGCCGACCGCGACGCCGCGATCGAGCACCTCCGCACCTGGCTGCGGTCGGTCCCGGGGGATCCGGACGGCGGCGAACCGCTCGCCGACCTGGCCGCCCTGCTCCTCGACAGGTACGAGGAACGGACGGCCGGTGACGAGGACGTCCCGCGTGCCGAGCTGGACGTGGTCATCGACCACTGCGCACGCGCCCGGCGCATGGCGGGCGACTCCGAGGACGGCGACGCGCTGCGGCTATGGCTGGACTACCTGCACGGCATGGCGCTGGCCTTCCGCTTCGACCACCGCTACTTCGCCTTCGCCGACGCCTTCGACGCCTTCGACGCCCCCGATGACGGCCAGATCGCCCTGGCCCGAGCGGACCGCGACGCCGCGATCGACCTGCTGACCCGGCTGCGGGCCGCCATGGAGTCCGGCGAGCACGCAGACGAGGCGACGCTGTCGATCGTCACGGGACGCCTGGGCGAGCTGCACTGGGACCGCCGCACCGATCCCTGGCCGGACGCGCCCGAACCCGACGACGGTGACGCCGACCGGGCGGTGGAGCTGCTCGGCCGCGTCGCCGACGCCCCCGGAGCGCTCCCCGGCACGATCGGCTACCTCGCCGACGCGCTGAGGGGACGGTTCGAGGCGAGGGGCGCGGAGGACGACCGGCTCGCCGCCATCGCCCGCTTCGAGCAGCTGCTGGACGGCGCCGGGGAGGCGACGGCCGCGCACGCCCACGAGATGCTCGGCGACCTGCATTTCGCCGGCGCCGACCGCGACCCGCCCCCGGACGGCCGCCGCGAGGGCTTCACCGCGGCGATCGAGCACTACGGGGCCGCGCTCGCGGCGGCGCGCGACGACGCCCGCGGGCTGTTCGCCGGCCTCCTCGCCTACACGTACTGGAAGCGGGCCGACGGCGCGGCGACCGACGACGACCTCGACCGGATCGCCGAGCACGCGGGGGAGGCGTGGGAGCGGCTCGAACCCGGAGAGGGCCGGACGCTGGGCGGCCTCATGCTCGGGGTCGCCCTGCACGACCGGCTGCCCCGCTCGCGCCGCGGCCGCGCCGCCGACCTCGCCGACATCGAGCGGGCCGCGGCCGTGCTCACCGAGGTCGAGCCCGACTGGCGGGACGACCCGGACACGTGCTCGACCGTCGCGGCCATGATCGGGGTGCTGCTCACGGCGCGCGGCCAGGCGACCTCGAACGCGGCCGATCTGCGGGCCGCGGGGCCGTGGCTGACCCGCGCCCTGGAGACGCTGCCGGTCGGCACCCGGCCCGGCGACGTGATCGTCCGCAACGTGGCGATCGGGCTGATGACCCGGTCGGCGTACGACATGTCCTCGGCCGACACCGCGACCGCGATCGGCCTGCTGCGCGCGGCCCTCGACGACCCCCGCTCCGGGCAGCGGGAATGGACCCGGGCCGCGCTCGGTATCATGCTCTGCCAGAACGACGCGGGCCTCGCCGAGGGGATCGGGCACCTGGAGGCGGCGTACCGGGAGCTCCCCCCGGACGACCGGGACCGGATCACCGTGGCCGAGGCCCTCGCGGGCGCGCTGACGCGGCGCTTCAACGAGAGCCGCGACCTGGAGGACACGCGGGCCGCCGAGCACTACCGCGAGATCGTCGTGGAGTACTTCCGGCGGGCCGGTGCGGGCGAGGACCACTTCTCGCCCGACGCGCCGGCGCTGCTCCGGGCGGGCCAGGCCGGCCTCGCCATCGCCCGTGGCGCGTTCGGCGGCGGGGACGAACTCGTCGGCCGCGGCGTGGCGGAGATGCGCGCCGCGCTGGACTCGCTGCCCGAGTCGCACCCGCACCGCGCGCGCATGCGGGCCGAGCTCGGCACCGGAATGATCATGCATGGGCTGACGGGCCGCGGCGGCGGGACGGTCGCGCTCCTGGAGGCCGCCGACCATCTGAGCGCCGGGCTGGCCGAGCAGCCGCCCGGCCATCCGGCCCGGCCGTACACGCTGCTGCGCGCCGCCAGCGGGCACCTGCTCATCGCGATGGGCACCCAGGACCGGACGGCGGCCAAGGAGGCCATGCGGATCGCCGATCTCGGCTTGGACGAGCGCGCGGGGGACGCGAACGTCCTGGTCCGGCTGGGCTTCTTCGCCGCGGCCGCGCGGTACGCGCTCGGGGGGCTCACCCGCGACCCCGGCTGGTACGCCGAGGCCGCGTCCCGGCTGGAAGGGCTGCTGGCGGATCCCGGCGTGCGGCCCAACCCCGACATCGAGGCCGGGATGCGGATGTTGCTCGCCATGACGCGCCGGGAGGAGGGGCACCACGACGCCGCGCGCGAGGCCGGTCTCGCGGCGCTGCGGGCGCACGGCAAGGCCGTCCTGCTCCAGACGGGGACCGGGCAGGCGCTCGCCCGGGCCCGCGCGGTCTACCCGCAGGCGGAGCAGATCGCCGACTGGCACGTGCGGGACGGCGACCTCGGCGGGGCGGTGACCGCCCTGGAGCTCGGGCGGGGCCTCGTCCTGCACGCCGCGACCTCCGCCGCCGACGTGCCGTCCCTGCTGGCGGACGCGGGCCACGGCCCGCTCGCCGCCGAATGGCGCGCCGCCCCCGGCGCGTACGGCACCCGGCCGTGGGAGCGCGGCCAGGACCTGGCGGAGCTGCTCACGTCGCAGGGCGGGTTGGTCGTCCCGTCCGAGCTGGGCCGCCGGGCGCTGGCCGCGCTGGCCGGCGGCTCCGCGGAGACCCGCCTGCTCAACCCGCCGTCCACGGCGGACATCGCGCGGGCGCTGGCCGCGACCGGTGCCGACGCGCTGGTCTACCTGCAGCCGCCGGTACCGGGCAGAGCGGGCACCGGCATCGTCGTCACCGCGGACGGCCGGCTGCTCCCGCTCTCGATGCCGCTCCTGATGGACGAGTACAGCGGCATCCTGGACGAGTACATCGACGCGGGCAACGCGGTGCAGACCATGACCCCCGAGGAGCTCGCCGACCGCGACCCGACAGCCTCGAACCGCTGGCGGCGGGCTCTCGACGCCCTGTGCAACTGGGCCCATACGGCCGTGATGCGGCCGCTGCTCGGGCTCTGCGCGGACCAGTGGCGGGGCCGGGAGCCGCGGCTGGTGCTGGTCCCGGTGGGAAGGCTGAGCGTCGTGCCATGGCACGCCGCCCGCCGGCGCCCCCGCGAGGAGGGCCCGCCGCGCTACGCCTGCGCCGACGCGGTCATCTCCTACGCCGTGTCAGGACGCCAGCTCGTGGACGTCGCCCAGCGGCCCGTCCGCCCGGTCGGGGACGACCCGCTGATCGTCAGCGACACGTCCGGGACCCTCTACTACGCCCCCATCGAATGCAAGGAGATACGTCGCCACTTCTTCCCCGGGGCGCGCCTCCTCGGCGACGAAGGCCTCACCGAGCGCTCGGGCGACGGCACTCCGGACGAGGTGCTGGAGGGCTTCCCGGCGGCGGGCCGCCCGGGGGCGTCGGACGTCCACCTGGCCTGCCACGCCTTCGCCCGGGAGGAGCCGACGGCGGCGTTCTTCCACCTGGCGGGTGGCCAGCCGCTGACGATCGAGCGGATCCTGCGGACCGCGCGCGGCCGCGACCCCGCCGCGCCGGGCGGGCGGGTCACCGCGGCCGCGTGCGTCAGCGACCTCGCCGTGAGCGACTACGACGAGGCGCTCACCCTGTCGACGGCGATCCTCGCCGCGGGCCCGGTCACCGCCGTGGGCTCGCGTTGGAAGATCCCCGACCGGGCGGCGTCCCTGCTCATGTTCGTCTATTACCGGCATCTCCATCGGGGGCTGTCTCCCCGCGACGCTCTGCGGGCGGCGCAGCTCTGGATGCTCGACCCGTCCCGCGAGGCACCGGAGGGCATGGCCGACGAGCTGCTCCTAGCGATGGAAGAAGTCGAGGACGACCCGGACGGCCCCCTGTACGACGTGTACTCCTGGGCGGCCTACACCCACCAGGGCCGCTGACCCGTCGAGCAGGCCGGGGCGACCCGGTCAGTGTTCCGCGGCGAGGGTGACGCCCAGGCCGATGAACACGCTCCCGGTCGCGGCGTCGATCCTGCGGCGCACCGCCTGGCGCCGGCGAAGCCAGCCGCCGATCCGCCCGGCCAGGACGCCGACCGTTCCGTCCGCCAGGAACTCCAGGACGATCAGGATGGCGCCCAGGATGGCGAACTGCACCCAGACGGGCCCCGCCGTGGGGCTGATGAACTGGGGCAGGAAGGCGACCATGAACGTGAACGTCTGCGGGTTGGCCATGGACGACACCACGCCGTTGAGGAAGGCGCGCCGCCCCCGCATCCCCCCACCGGCCAGGTCGTCGGCCTGGCCGTCCCTGCGCCGGCGGATCATCTGGACGCCGAGGTAGATCAGGTACGCGGCCCCGGCGATCCGTATCACCGTGAACACGACCGGGAACGCCGTCAGCAGCACCGCGAGCCCGGCCGCGGCCGCGACGATGTACAGCGCGTCGCCCGTGATCACACCGACCGTGGCCAGCAGCCCGGCGCGGGCGCCGCCGCGCACGCCGCACCCCATCACGAACAGCATGTCGGGCCCCGGAGTGATCAGCGCGACGACGGTGGTCGCCGTGAACACGGCGAGCAGGTGCGGCTCGATCGGCATGACTCGATCATGCCATCCCCGGCCGCCAGGATCTGGACGGGCACCTGACCGGTCAGCGCAGTCCGGCGAAGAAGGCGCGGATGTCGGCGGTGACGTCGCCGGGGGCCTCCATCGCGGCGAAGTGGCCCCCCTCGGGGAACTCGCTCCAGTGCACGATGTTGGTGTTGTCCCTCGCGGCGAGGGACCTGATCGTCTGGAAGTCGTCGGCGAACACCGCGACGCCCGTCGGGGCCGTGTTCACCGTGGGCTCGGCCTCCGCGCGGGCCTGCTCGTAGTAGTACCGGCTCGCGGTGGCCTGCGTGTTGGTGAACCAGTAGAGGGACACCTGGGTCAGGATCTGGTCGATCGTCACCAGGCTGGTGCCGTTGCCGAAGGAGTTGAGCAGTTCGCTGTAGGCGAGTTGCCCCACGGGCGAGTCCGCCACCGCCGCGCCGATCGTCTGCGGACGGGCGGCGTTCATCGCGTTGTAGCCGCCGACCGACTGGAACCACTGCATGTGCTCCAGTGCCGCGTACTCCTTCGGGCCGAACCCCTCGAACTCGGCGGGGTCGCCGGACGGGAAGGAGAACAGCTGCAGGACGTGCATCCCGAGGAACCCGGGCGGGCTCAGAAGGCCCAGCTCGCGGCAGACCATCGCGCCCATGTCGCTGCCGTGCGCGCCGTAGGAGTCGTAGCCGAGCCGGCGCATCAGGGTGTCGAGCGTCCGGGCGACCTTCGCCTGCGTCCAGCCGCCGCCCTCCAGCGGCGTGCTGAAGCCGAAGCCGGGGATCGACGGGACGACCACCGAGAACGCGTCCTCGGCCCGGCCGCCGTGGGCGACGGGGTCGGTGAGCGGGCCGATCATGTCGAGGTAGTCGCAGAACGACCCCGGGTAGGTGTGCAGCAGGAGCAGCGGCGTCGCGTCCGCCTCCGCCGACGGCACCTGCACGAAGTGGACGGTCTGGCCGTCGATCTCGGTGAGGTAGTTCGGGAATGCGTTCATCCTCACCTCGGCCGCGCGCCAGTCGAACGAGCTGCGCCAGTACGCGACGGTCTCGCGCAGGTAGCCGTTCGGGGTGCCGAGCGTCCAGTCGTCGGCCGCCGCGGGCCGGGGCAGGCGGGCGCGGGAGAGCCGCGCGCGGAGGTCGTCGATCTCGGCCTGCTCGATCGAGACGGTGAAGGGACGGATCTCGGTGGAGCCCTGCTTGTTCGTCATGCCCTCACGGTAAGAGCCATATAGGAAGAGTCACTTCCTATATGTGCCGGGATACTGGAGAGATGTTGCCGACGTCCGCGCGCCTGCTGGCGCTGCTCGCCCTGTTCCAGTCCCAGCGTGACTGGACGGGCGGGCAACTCGCCGAGCGCCTCGGCGTGACGTCCCGCACGATACGCACCGACATCGAGCGGCTGCGCGACCTCGGCTACCCGGTCGAGGCCACCCGGGGAGCGGCGGGCTCCTACCGGCTCGGCGCGGGGACCCGGCTGCCGCCGCTGCTGCTCGACGACGAGGAGGCCGTCGCCGTCGCGATCGGGCTGCGCGCGGCCGCCGGCGTCGGCGGCATCTCCGAGAGCAGCGCCCGCGCCCTGGCGAAATTGGAGCAGGTGCTTCCGCACCGGCTGCGGCGCAAGGTCCTGGCCGTGCACGAGGCCACGTCCCGTGCACCGGAGAACCTCGACACCGACGCGGCGGATCCGGAGACCGATGGCGCGCTCCTCGCCGCGATCGCCTCCGCCATTCGCGACGGCGTCCAGCTCCGCTTCGACTACGCCTCCGCAGCCGAGCCCGCCGGGGACGAGCCCCCTTCCGCCACCGCCGCGCCCCCGGGCGGCAAACTGGTCGAGCCCTACCGCCTCGTGAGCTGGCGCCGCCGCTGGTACCTCGTCGCCCGGGACCCGGCGTCGGACGCCTGGGCGGCCTTCCGGGCCGACCTGATGACCCTGCGCACGCCCGGCGGACCCACCTTCACCCCCACCCCGCTGCCGGGCGGCGACTACACTTCGTTCGTCCTGCGGAATGTGGCGGTGACGGGCTGGAAGGTCCACGCCCGCGTGACCGTCCATGCCCCGGCCGAACAGGTCCTCGCCCGCATCAACGCGACGGTCGGCCTGGTCGAATCCGTCGCCGCGGACCTCTGCGTCCTGGCCACCGGTGCCGACAGCCTGGAGACCATCGCCGCCTACCTCGGGATGCTCGGCCTCGACTTCGACATCGTCTCCCCGCCCGAGCTGCGCGAACACGTCACGGTCCTCGGCCACCGCTACCTTCGCGCGAGCGCGTCCGAGGCTCCCGGGGCCGACCCGGGAGGCGGTGCGGCATGACCAGCCAAGCCGGCCAGGGTCGACGCCACGCGCGGGATGCTCTCATGAGCTCCTGAAGAGGCCCCCTTGGGCTAGGCGCTCCTGCCCTTCGACGCCATCGCGGTGTGCTCCGCCGCCCACTGGGAGCGACTCTGCGCGGGTGCACGACAGATCAACCATGGACGATCGGGGCCTCACAGGTCATCCGGACACGTCCTGCGGCAGTCCCCATTTCCGGCTCCGATTGAGCCATTCAACTGATCAACAGTCCGCCCATCAAGATCACATACCGCGCGGTTACATCTTCCGGCGGATGGTGGTAACCGACGGGCTCGCCGATTATCATCGAATGGCTCGGTGGTAACGCAGATCGTGGGTGCCGACGCGGCCCGTGAGGGGGCGGCCACGGGTATGAACAGGGGTCGTCCAAAATGACAACGCCAAGAATGGTCCGCGGCCCGGCGGCCAGGCGATTTGTCATTGCAGTCGCCATTATCGCACTGGGTGTCTCGGTCGGCCGTGCCGCCGGGGCCGGACGGGTCGAAAATCTGGTCAACGGCCATCCGTATTTCCTCGCCATCTCGGCATTGCTCGCCATCGGGCTCTACAGCAGCACCCACGGGATCGAGTACGCGCGGATGCGCGCGGACCTGCGCGTCGTGGTGCTCGCGGTCACCGTGGGAGTGCTGGTCAAGGCGACGATCATCACGCTGGTCATGGTGGCGCTGTTCCCTGGGCCCGAGGCACTGGTGCTCGGCGTGGCGGTCGCGCAGATCGACCCGCTCTCGGTCGCCGCGCTGCAGCACTCCTCGCGGCTGTCCCCGCGCGGCAGGACGCTGCTGCTGGCGTGGGCGTCGTTCGACGATCCGGTGACCACGCTGCTGACCGTCTACGCCGCGACGCTGTCGGCGACGGCCTACGACCTCGACCGCACCGGCGAGCTGACCGCGCTCCAGAGCGGCGGCCTGGGCGGCTTCCTGATCGGAGTGGCCGCCAACGCGGCCTTCGCGGCGGTGGTCTGCGGGGCGTGGTGGGCGCTGCGGAAGTGGCGTCCGGGCACGGTCGCCGGCTTCGCGGTGGGCTGCGGGCTGCTGCTGGCCGCCGCCGTCGTGGCGGTCTCCCAGTTCTGGATGCTCGGTGTGGCGCTCGTCGGCCTGTACGTCCGGCCGGTCCTGGCCAGGGCGCCCGAGGCGTTCGAACGCCGGCTCGGGCAGCTGACCCAGGCCGCCCTGCTGCTGGCCGTGCTCGGGGTCGGCTTCCTGCTGTCGGTGCGGGTGCTGTTCGCCGCCGGGATCGTGCTCGGTTTGACCGCGTTCGCGGCGCACTCGCTCGTCAGCCTTCCCCTGACGCGCGGGCAGGACGCCGATGACCGCGCCCAACTGGCGATCGCACAGCAGAACGGCATCACGGCGGTCGTCCTCGCACTCCTGCTCACCCCGCTGTTCCCCGGCGTGGTGGCGACCGTCGCGCCCGCGATCGTCGTCATCAACGCGCTGCACGCCCTCGCCAACGCCGGCTACGACCGCGCCGGCTCCTGGGCGGCCGTCCGGGGCCGGCTCGTCCGGTCTGTTCCGTCCCGCCGGACGAACCGCGCCGGCGCCGTGGAGGTGAGGGGGACGCGGGTGCCGCCGGCTCCACCCCGGCCCGGCGACGAGCAGCCCGTCCGCTCCTCCGGGCCCCGTGCCGACCGATGACGTCCCAGCCGCCGCAGGGAGGCGACCAGGTGCAGGGTGAGGAGACCGGACCCGTGGCGGTCCAACGAGTCTGGGACCGGCAGAGCGTCTGGTCGCAGGGCGCCGACCGGCTCAACCGGCTGATCGGCCGGACCCGGCTGGCGAGCCTGGTGCTCGGCGCGGCCGCCGCCGTGATGGGTGCCGCGGCGGCCCAGACGATGGCCTTCGGGCCGCTCGGCGAGATCCTCGCCTTCGGCGCCGCCGTCGCCGCCGCGCTGGTCCCGCTCACCGCGAGGTCCGCGGGACCGGACGCCGTCCGCGACTGGACGCGCCTCCGCTCGATCTCCGAGGCACTGAAATCGGAGGTGTACGTCCACCTGGCGGGGGCGGGCAGGTATCGGGGCGCGCCCGGCCCCGGACCGCTGCTGGACGAGGCCGAACGCATCGAGGCCGATGGCACCGACCTGCTTCCCCGCCTCGCCGGCATCCAGCCGGTCACCCGGACGCCTCCCGCGGTCTCCGGCATCGGCTCCTACATCACCGAGCGCATCCAGGGACAGCTGGACGGCTACTACCGGCCCAAGGCGCTGCGCATGGGCCGCAACGTCCGGATCGTCCGCCGGATCGAGTCCGCGCTGGGCGCCGCCGGCGCCGTCGCCGGCGCGGTCGCGGGAGCCTTCCAGGTGGGGGAGATCGCCGCCTGGGTCGCCGTGTTCGCCATGCTGGCCGCCGCGGTCGGCACGCACGCGGCCGCCGCCAAGTACGAGTACCGGGAACTGGAGTACACCCGGACCGCCGAACAACTGACCCGGCTGCTGGCCCGGCGCGAACGGAACGCCCCGTCCACCGCCGACGATGCCTTTCTCGCCGAGTGCGAGCTCGTCATATCCGCTCAGAACGAAGCGTGGATGGCCAAGGTCTCCGGTAACGACGCCCCTGCCCTGCCCTGACCCGCAGCCGGGTCTCAGCGGGCGGTGATCGCCTGCGCAAGCGTGTTCATCGCCGCCTCCGCCACGGCGACCTTGGCCTGGTCGAGGGTCACGCCGATCAGGGCGTCGTCCGCTCCCAGCCGCCGGTAGTACAGCGCGCCCGCCTCGACGTCGAGGACCACGCGCCGCAGCGTCCCGCCGAGCAGCGGGAGGAGCATGCGGTCCATCCGGTTGCCGGTGATGTAGGTCAGCTTGCCGATGCGCTCGTAGTGCTTCCTGCGCTCGTCGTGGTCGGTGTGGACGGTGAGCGCCGCCAGCTTCGGATGCCGGAGCAGGTCCGCCGACCGGACCGGCTCGGCTCCCTCCAGGTACATCACGAAGTGCAGCGCCTCGGGGCTGAGTGCGGCGCGGAAGTGGCCGCCGAGCTCCGGGTGGGCCCCGTCGAGCCCGAACTCGTCGATGTACGGCTCGTCGTCGGCCAGATCGGCCTCCTCGACCTCGACGTCGTACTCGGTGGCCGCACCGCCCGGGTTCAGGTGGCCGCCGTAGCCGCGGGCGAGCCGCACCAGGTCGCAGAGATGCCCCATGGCGGCGTCGGCCTCGTCCGCCGGTGTCTCCGCCAGAGCCGCGCCCACCAGGTACTCTCCGGCGAAGGGCGAATGGTAGAAGAGCGCCCCGTCCCCGACGTCGAACACGCATCGGATCAGGCGGCCGCTCCGGACCGGCACGAACGCCTTGTCGAGGCGCGCCACGACGTAGTGCAGTTGCTGGCCGCTCGTGTGCAGCGACTCCCGCTTGCGCTTGGCGTCATCCAGGGAGTCGATGCCGGGCTCGTCGTCGGAGTCGAAGGTGTCCTGCCAGAACTGCTGGTTGCCCTGGATGTAGTACGCGACGTACTGCACCGTGCGGCTTCTCAGCGCCTGCCAGGCCAGGTCCTTGAGCTTCTCCAGGCCGGTCGCCGACCGGTTCGGCTGCCCTTCGGTCTTCTTCAGCCTCGGCCCGTTGCCGTTCTCGGGGACCTCTGTCGTCATCACATACCCCGTTCCCAGTCGCCGCGCCCTCTTCCCACGCTTCTCACGTCGACGGAATCTCAATGTCGATGTCCCTGCGCAGACCGCTGTCCAGGCTGGTATCGGCCCCAGCCTTCAGGTCCTCGGTGACCTGCAAGTTGGTGTAGGCGATCTGGCTGAGCGGGTGTCGTTCCCCCAGCCGATTGCTGTAGCTGTCGTAGACGTGGCGCTCGTGCTCGCATGCGGCCTCGGCCCTCCCCACGGCCGCCAGTGCGTTGGCGTACCCGATCTCCGCGGCGAGCGTGAACGGGTGCTCCGGCCCCACGCTCGCGTCGTCGTGCAGGGCCCGCCACGCCTTCTCCGCGTTGGGCAGGGCCTCGGCAAGCCGGCCGTTGCGGCGCGCGTACACGGCGAGGTTGGCCTGGCATGCGCGGGTGAACGGATGCGACTCCCCGAAGCCCTCCCGGTAGAGCCGCAGATTGAGCCGCCCGCGTTCAAGCGCTTCCACGCTCCTGCCGGAAGCCGCCTGGGTCGCCGCGACGCTGACGGCGCAGGAGAGCGTGGCCGGGTGGTGGGGACCGTAGAACTGGCGGCTGCGGTGCCAGGTGCCGGTGATGGACTCGAGCGCCTCTTCCGCCTGGCCGGCGTACCGCTGGGTGACGGCCAGGGCCTGCTCCGCCCGCAGGGCGGCGGGAGTGTTGTTCCTCCCGCTGGAGCGCAGCATGCCCAGCACCTGCTCGAGATGGCTCACGGCGTTGGCGTAGTCGCCGAGCTCCCGGTAGTCGATGCTGAGCATCACGAGCGTGTGCCAGGTCTCCGGTGCCTGCTCGCCCAGCACCCGGCGCCGTGTCTCGTAGACGGAGCGGTCCTGCTCCATGGCCGCCTCGATCGCGCCGGTCAGCCTGAACGAGACGGCGAGGTTGTTGGCCTCGCGCAGCGTGTCCGGGTGCTCCTCGCCGAGCCGCCGGCGGAACTCCTCCAGCGTCCGCTCGTCCAGCCGTGCCGCCTCGCCGAACCGCCCCTGGGTGCGCAGGTCCGCGCCGGCGGCCCGCCGGATCTTCAGGCCGAGCAGATGGTTGGCCGGCAGGTGCTCCTCGCGCAGCCGCCCGGCCTCCTCGTCCCAGCGGGCGGCCTTGGCGTACTCGCCCAGCTCGCGCAGCGCGTTGGCGAGCTCCACGAGCAGCTCCAGCCGGTAGCGGTCGCCCTCCCCGAAGTCGCCGGTCCAGTGGGCCCGCAACTGGTCGGCCAGGTCGACGGCCACCTGCCAGTCGTTGGTCAGGTACAGGTGCCTGACCTGCCGGACGGCCCACGCGCGCACCGGGTCGGCGGCCTTCACCGTGTCGCCGATCTCGCAGGCCGCCACATGCCGCTGCAGCTCCCGGTGGCGCCGTTCCCGGAGGGCGCCGGACGCCTCGTCGCCGGGCACGGCCGCCGCCAGCACGGCCTGCGCCGAGGTGCGGGCCGTGAGCTGCTCCTCCGCCGTCATCCGGCCGCGGACGATCCGCAGCGTGTGCGGGTGCACGCACAGCCGGCCGAGCTGCTGGTCGACCTGGATCAGCGAGTAGCGCTTGAGCGTCTGGACGACCTCGTCGATGGTGACGTCGAGACCCACGTCCGGGTCGTGCCTCCCCACCTGCTCGCGCATCCCGGCGGAGCGGACCAGCTCCATGGCGACACCGTCCGGGGACAGGTACACGCAGATGCGCAGCAGCCAGAGCGCCGCCACCCGCTCGCCGGCGAGGCGGTCCAGGGAGAGCTCCGCGGGCCGCTCCTTGTCGGCCGGAACGGTGATCTCGCCCCTGTCGCCGAGCATGTCGAGGAGTTCGTCGACGAGCGCACTGGGCGTGCGGTCCGCGGGCGGGCCTTCCTGGCTCTGCGCCGCCGACCAGGCCATGGCGACCCACCCTGCCGCCTGGTCGATGGAGAGCGGCTGGTCGTGCAGGCGCTCGGCCACCTGGTCGGCCATCGCCCTGGTGATGGCCGGGTCCCCGATGCGGGCCAGGAAGAGCCGGATGCTCTCGGCGCGCTCGAAACGGCCGACGGGCAATACGGTGTGCCCGGCCGCGGCCCAGCCCTCGTGCCGGGACGTCACCAGCACGTTGCCCGGCCCACCGGTCGGCATCAGCTCGGCCAGCCCGCGCGGGTCGTCGGCGCCGTCGTAGATCAGCAGCCACCGGCCCGGGTCGTCGCCGGCCGCCAGTGCCCGCCGGACCTGGTCGACGGCGTCGTGGGCGTCGGTGGAGGCGCCCTCGCGCAGCCGCGGCAGCAGCTCCGCCAGCTTGGTCCGCACCTGGTGGGCGTCCTCGGCGGGAATCCACCAGATCACGTCGTAGTCGTGGGCGAACAGCCACGCGTACATCGCGGCGACGCTGCTCTTCCCGATCGCCGTCGGGCCCGTGAGCACCGTGGGGCGCCCGGTGCCGCGGTCGCGCACGAGCGCGTCGCGGAGGTCGCGCAGGAGACCGTCCCGTCCGACGAAGTTCTTCGCGGGCGCGCTGACCTCCCGGACCCGCGGGGGGCGTTTCGGGAAGCGCGGCGCGTCCGGCGCGTCGACGTCGCGGGGCTCGAGCTGTTCCAACCAGGTGAAGGTGGTGAGCAGCTTCCGCCGCGCGGCATCGGCGTCGGTCCCGTAGGGCACCAGGTCGACGTCGACGGCGAAGTCCAGGTGCTCGTGGAGCGTGCCCTCCCGGACCCGGACGCCGATCAGCCGCTTGTCGTCGCGTGCGCGGGAGCCCGCCTTCAGGTCCGCGATCAGCGGCCATGCCTCGTCGAACTCAGGCGCCTCCGCGAGGTCCGGCGAGAGCAGCACGATGGTGGTCTCGACGGGCGTGCCCGGTGTGCCGTACGGCCTGACCCGCAGACCCGCACTCCGCAGGACCCACGTCATCCAGTCGTTCCACGGGCCGTCCGCCACGCAGGACAGGATCGCCACGTCGTGCACGGGCGCCGCGGGCTGGGCGGTCAGAGAACGCTTCAGCGCCCTCCGAACCGGTTCCGGGCGCGGCTTCGCCTTGGTCGCCGGGTCCCCGGTGATGGCCTGGGCGAGTGCCTCGTAGGCCTTGAGCGCCGTCCCCGGCTGGACGGTGTCCTCGGCGATGGCCGCGATGATCGGGTGCCGCCGGAAGTAGGGCGACTCCGGGACGGTGACATTGGCCCAGTACCGCGCCCGCTCGCCCTCGTCCGGCATCTGGAGCAGCGGGCCGAACCGGCTGCGGGCGAAGGGCTTCATGTCCTCGACGGTGTTCCGGTCGTCCCACATCGGCACCGGCAGCACTCGGACGGGGCCTTCGGCGCGACGCTCGGTGAGCCGGCGCAGCGTCCGCGTCAGCTCGGCGGCCAATGTGATCTCCTGGGCGTAGCCGAGTTTGAAGCAGGCCACCAGGACGTCGGCGAGGTGGGTGACGCCGTGCTGGGCGACGGTGGGCCGCCCCGAGAGGTTGTCGAGCAGGATGTAGTCGTACCCGCTCTCCGTGAGTTCGGTGCGCAGCGATGCCAGGAAGTGGCGGCCGGGCCGGCTCTCGACGAACAGCTTCCAGTCGAAGCTCTCCGTTTCGGCCCAGTACCCGTCGTCGGAACGCCGGCCGGGGCCGAGGTAGGCGAGCTTTCCCGCGAGGTCGAAATCGAGCCCGGCCCGGGGCCAGCCGAGGGTCAGGATGTGCCCGCCGATCCGCCCGTGCCGCTCCCACAGCGCGTCGAGACCCGAATCGGGAGCGGGGTCGCGCTGGGCGATGTCCCAGTAGTCGCGCACCACATCGAAGATCCCCGGCTGCTCATCGGCGATCTCCTCGCTGGGGAAGAATCCGGCGAGATATTGATCGACAGAAGGCCGCTGCGCGCCGATGGCCCAGTCGGCGACGAGCACATTGTGGCCGTGGTCGGCCAGAATCCACGCCGTGTTCGCCAGCGCCATGGAGCAGCCGATTCCCGGCTGGGCGCCGTGGAATGCGATGATCTTTCCGGTGGATGCCGCGGCGGGCGCCTCTTCGTGCCGTGGAGTCACCCTAGCCCCCACTCTGGGACACAAGTGTACAACTGCCGAGAAATGCTACGGATAGCCCATGGTATATCCACTCCGAGCCCCTGCCTCACCTCTTGGCGTGACATCCATTCAAACGATCACGTGATCCCAGTTTAGGGCTGTCCCAAATGCGGTGAAACATGACCGCATCAGGCCGAATTGGGCCGGTTTAGATCGCTGATGTGCGGTGATGGCCAGACTTTTATGACCTGTCAATGGTCCGCTCCGCACTTCGGGGCGGTCATCGGCGTCTCATCCCTTACGATGAGAACGAAAAGTCAACGGCCGTCCCCGACCTCCGTCCCGGACTCCGCGCGGGGCTCGCCCCGGGCAGAGGTGTTCTGCGCATGCGAGGTGACGTGAAGACCTACTTCTTCACCAGCTACGCCCGGGGTGCGGACAGGGCGTGGGTCGGCCGCTTCCACACCGACCTCGAACGCGAGGTACGCGTCCGGCGCGGCCTGTTCGCCGAGGGATGGCTGGCCGAGGCCGGCGGCGCGGGCGTCTACGGCGCGGCCGAGTCCGCGGCGATGGTCGCGCTGATCTCCGCCGACTACCTCCGTGATGCGCACTGCGGCCGCGAATGGGCGATCTTCGAGGAGCGGCTCGCCACCCGCCGGCCGGCGCGCGACCTGTGCCTCATACCCGTCCGGTGGCGGCCGCTCGACCCCGCCGCCGACCTGCCGACGATCATGCGTCCGATGCCGGAGGCCTGGACCGCCGCGGCCATCGCGCCCGCCACCCGCTCCGGAGTGCTGGAGCTCATGCGCACCCATCGGCTGGAGGGGGAGGACGGCTACTATGCCGTGGTGCGCGCGATCGCGGCACGGATCTTCGAGGCCGAGAGCGCCGGCCTCGCACCGCTCGACCCGGCGGCGGCCGAGGCCACCGTGCCCGCGTTCGGCGTCCGCTCCGCGGAGCGCACCACCGAGCCGGTGGCGGCGCGCGCAGAGGCCGACGACCCGCCGCGCACCGTGTCGATCAGCTACGTCGGGGCCGATCTGCCCTGGGCCGAGTACCTCGGCAACCTGCTGCGCACCTATGACTACGACGTCGAACTCGTCCGCTGGAACGCCGGCCGCAGCGAGCCCCTGCGAGACTCCGTCGACCGCGCCCGCGGCAGCGGCGAGCGCGTCGTCGCCGTGCTCTCCCAGAACTTTGTCGCCCCGCACATGGAGGCGCTGGTGCGCGAGGACGCCCTCGGCTGGGAGGAGGCCCTGACCGCGCCGCCGGGAAGCGGCGTTCCCGTGATCCCCGTCCAGGTCGACAGCGGCCCCCTGCCCGGCGGCCTCAGCAAGCGCGCCATCCGCATGCACGGCCTCAGCGACGCGGTGATCAGGACGTTCCTCGACGCGGTCCGAAGACGCCCTGCCTGACCGCGGCCCCATGACCCTCTACTCCCCGAGCCTGCCCGAACCGCTGCGCCTCCCCGGCACGCCTCCGCCGGTCTGCCGCCGCGGCCCGCGCGACCCCCATTTCACGGGCCGCGACGACGAGCTGGAGCAGGTCGGTGAACTGCTGGCCGCGGAGCGGGTCCTGGTCGTCGACGGCGACAAGCTTGAGCGGTCCGGCAAGTCCGCGTTCGCTTTGGAGTACTGCCACCGCTTCGGCCAGCGCTACAACGTGATCTGGTGGTTCGACTGCCGCGCCGAGGACGGCCTCGACGCGCAGGAGGACGCCTTCCGGGAGCAGGCGAAGGACGCCGGCGGGACGGAGCGGTGGCGGCTGAGCGTGTACGACGGCGTGCGGTCCGCCGCGGACCTGGACGGCCGCCTGCCCGACGGACCGGCGCACGTCCTGCTGACCTCGCATGGCGCCCATGGGCCCCGCGACCGGGGCGCGACCGGCGTCCGGACGTTTCCGCTGGGCCCGTTGACCCCCGCGGAGTCCATCGTCCTGCTGATGCGGAAGGCGCCCGAGCTGGACCCGGCGCGGGCGGCACGGCTCGCCGAGGCGGTGGGCCACCGGCCCGCGCTGCTCAGCGAACTGGGCGACCTGCTGCTGGGCAAACCGGATCTCGACGTGGACACCTGCCTCGCCCTGATGAGGCTGGGCCGCCGCTTGCCCGCCCTCGGCGCGGCCGTGCCCCCTCCGCGTCCTCCCACCATGGACGAGCCGCGCTTCCCGGACGAGCAGCCGTTCTCGGGGGAGCAGCCGTTCTCGGGCGAGCCTGCGCTTGTGATCGAGCATCCGCGCGTGTCCGAGCGGCCGTCGCCTCCCAAGGTGGAGATGGCGCACAAGACCCAGCTCGTCAACGCGCTGCAGGAGGTCAAGCCTCTGGCCGACCAACTCTCCCCATGGGTCGCGGCGATCGAAGAGGAATTCGGACCATTAGACGTCCGGCGCCCGGCGATACGGGCGACACTGGTCAATATGACCAACCGCGCTCTCCGGCACGAAGACGCGCGGATGCTCGAAGCGATGGTCGGTGCCCTCTGCTACGTCGTGTCCGAGAACGAGCCCGGGGTGTCCCGGGTCGCCGAGCTCATCGACCAGATCAAGCGCGTCCGCTATCCCTGATCGTTCGCGACCTCTGGAGAGCCTCATGTCCGAGACGCCCTATGCCTTCTTCGTCAGCTACGCGCGCCACGTGGACCAGGATCTCGTCGCCGGGTTCTTCGACGATCTGGACGTGGAGGTTCGGCTGCTGCTCGGCCGCGACCGCAAGGACGCCGGCTTCCTCGACCGCGAGGGGCTGTATCCGGGCGACGACTGGGAGCGGGTCCTCATCGAGCGGGCCCGCACCGCGCGGTCCATGATCGCGCTGCTGTCCGCCGACTACGGCAGGAGCCGCTGGTGCGGCCGCGAATGGGGCATCTTCGCCGCGCGGATCGAGCGGCTGAACGCGCCGCCCGGAACGGCGCGCGCCCGCTGCCTGATGCCGCTGCGCTGGTCCGGGGCGACGAAGCCGCCCGCCGCGGTGGCCAGGCTCCACAGCACCCACCGCAGCCTCGGCGACGACCTGCTGATCGACCTCAAGCGAGCGGGCGGGGACCGGTACCGCACCGCGGTGGGCAAGATCGCGCGATGGATCGTCGAGGCCGACGCGCTCGCGCTGCCGCCGCTCGGCGAGGCCGAGGCCCGCGCGGTGCCCCCCGCGTTTGGCGACGCCTCGGCACCGGCCTCACCGCCGCCGCCCCCGATCGCGTCCCCCGGGCGCGTGCCGATGCAGCTCAAGGGACGCCTCGTGAACGCCCTGTACATGGTGGACCCCATCCGGTCCGGGGAGATCGGAGAGCTGATCCGGCTGATCGAGGACGATGTGGGCATCCTCGACATCCGCGGCAGCAGCACGAGAGACCGGCTCGTCGACCTGGTCCAGCGCGCTCTCCGGCACGAGGACGCGTCGATGCTCGACGCCCTCTCGGGCGCCCTCCAGGTCCAGGCGCCCGGGAACGACCCCGCGCTGCCGCGCGCCGGCGAGCTCATCCGGCAGATCAAGGCCATCCGCTACCCCTGACCCGGCCGCGGCCGGGCGCGGCGCATTTACGCGTCATTGCATATCGCCCTCGAACGCGGACTCGAAAGCGGCGACCGCATCGAATGAGTTTGTGTCAAGTGACACAAAGAAGCGGTCCAGGGCGCGCGCCAGCACGGAATCTCCGAGATCATCCAGGGCGTGCAGGGGTATGGCGCTGACATCGAGCAGAAGATCGGGCGAGTCGCCTCCGTGATCGGGCATGGGTGCACCTCCGAATTAGATGTTATTTTGTGGTGGGGGCTCGCCGCGACGGACTATCGGGTAAGGGGCGGTCCGTTTTCGCCCGGAACGGGAGGCGAAGCGGCCGCCGCCGTGCCGGGATACGGATCCGGATGACAATGAAAATCCCTTCTCGGGCATCGCCGCACCCGTCGTTCGGCGACGCCTGGCCGGCCGTGCTGGACGTTCGCGCGCTGCTGGACGGCGGCTGGCGGCCGACCCCGTTCCGCCAGTTCGTCCTGAAGATCGCCAGCCGCTGCGACCTCGCGTGCGACCACTGCTACGTCTACGAGCTCCGCGACCAGAGCTGGCGGGGCCGCCCGCGCGCCATGCCCCGCGAGGTCCTCGGCCAGGCCGCCGTGCGCATCGCCGACCACGTCCGGGTGCACGACCTCGACTCCGTCACGCTCGTCCTGCACGGCGGCGAGCCGCTGCTGGCCGGGACCGGCCTGCTCGGCGACGCGGTCCGCGCGACCCGCGACGCGGTGCGCCGGGCCGCCGGCCCCGGCCCGGACGGCCGCGAGCGGGTGCGCGCCGTCGTGCAGACCAACGCCGTCCGGCTCGGCACCCGCGAACTGGCACTGTTCGACGAGCTGGACGTCCGGGTCGGGGTCAGCCTGGACGGCACCGCGGCCGCCCACGACCGGCACCGCCGCCACGCCGACGGGCGGGGCAGCCACGCCGAGGTCGAGGCGGCGCTCGGCCGGCTCTCCTCCGGCCGCTACCGCCACCTGTTCGCCGGGCTGCTGTGCACGATCGACCCGCGCAACGAGCCGGTGGAGACCTACGAGGCCCTGCTGCGCCACGGTCCGCCCGCCATCGACCTGCTGCTGCCGCACGCGAACTGGTCGGAGCCGCCCCCCGGACGGGGCGACCGCGGCGAGACTCCGTACGGCGACTGGCTGGCCGCGGTGTTCGACCGCTGGTACGCGGCGCCGCGGCGGGAGACGGGCGTGCGGCTCTTCGAGGAGATCCTCCAGCTGCTGCTGGGCGGGGCGTCCACCACCGAGGCGATCGGGCTGTCCCCGGTCGGCGTGGTCGTGATCGAGACCGATGGGGCGATCGAGCAGTCCGACAGCCTCAAATCCGCATTCCCCGGCGCGCCCGAAACGGGGCGGCACGTGTTCACCGACTCGTTCGACGAGGTGCTGCTCTCGCCGTTCGTCGCGGCCCGCCAGATCGGTCTGCGCGCGTTGTGCCCGGCCTGCTCGTCCTGCCCGGTGAAAATGGTGTGCGGGGGCGGGCATTACGCGCACCGCTACCGGGACGGGAACGGGTTCCTCAACCCTTCGGTGTATTGCTCTGACCTTCTCCGGCTCATCATGCACATCCGTGCCAGGGTTGCCTCCGACCTTTCCCTCATGGCCGCGAGACGAGAGGCGCGCGATGGAGATCCGCTACCACCGGCCGCCGGCTGACCTCCTCCGGGAGATGGCCGCGGGCGGTGGCGGCGTCGCCGCGATGCGCATGCTCGGCGAGATCCAGGCCAGCCGGCACCTGCTGCTGGTGCGCGGCGTGGCGGAGACGGCGCGCGCGTCCGGCGACCCCCGGACGGCTGGGCGGGTCGTGGCGGCCTACGGGATGCTCGCCGACCTGCAGGCAGCCCACCCGGAGGCGGTGCGGCAGGTGATCTGTCACCCCGCGGTCGGCGCGTGGGCCGGTCGCGCGATCCGGGACGCGCGGCTCCACTGCTCGTACGGCGGCCTGGAGCGGCTGGGCGCGCTCGCCGCCGCGGCGGCGGTCCGGGCCGGCGCCCGCGCCACCGTGAGCGTCCCGGCGCCGGACGGGCGGCTGATGCTGCCGTCCTTGGGCATGGCCCTGCTCGGCCCCGTCTCGCATGCGACGGTACGGGTGGCGTCCGGCCAAGGGGTCGTCGAGGCGTCCGGTACCCGGGTCGCGATCCCCGCCGATCCGGAGTCGGACGCGCCCGGCTGGCTCGGGCTGCGCCGCCTCAGGGTGGCCTCCGCCGGCCTGACCCTCGACGTGCTGGTCGACGACCTCGACCCGTACCGCCTCCCCGGCATGCCGGTGCGCGGCCGGCTCGCGGGGGCCGAACTCGCGCGCTGGAAGGACGACCTCGCTGCGGCCTGGCGGATCCTGGTGCACCGCCACGGTCCGACCGCCGCGGAGATCGGCGCGGGCATCCGCGCGGTGACGCCGCTCACCGGCCCCGGCACCGGGCAGGTCAGCGCCAGTTCCCGCGAGGCGCACGGCAGCCTCGCGTTCTCCACCACCGGCGAGGCCCGCGAGCTGGCCCTGATCCTGGCCCACGAGGTCCAGCACGCCAAGCTCGCGGCGCTCATCGAGGCGGTCCCGATGGTCCGTCCCGGCCATGACCGCCGGTACTACGCGCCGTGGCGGGACGACCCCCGCCCGGTCTACGGCCTGCTCCAGGGCGCCTACGCCCACCTCGGCGTGGCGGGTTTCTGGCGTGGGGAGCGCCGCTGGTCGCCGTACGACATGCACGCGCACACCGAGTTCGAACGCTGGCGCACGGCGGCGCTGCTGGCGTCCGAGAGCCTTCTCGACGGCCGCGGCCTGTCACCGGCCGGCGCCGGCTTCGTCGGCGGCATGCTGGAGACCCTGCGGCTGTGGGGCCGCGAACCGGTGCCCGCTCCGGCGATGCGGCTGGCCCGCCGCCGGGCCGCCCGCCACCGCGCCCGCTGGCTCCGCCGCCACGGCCACCACCTCGCGGCCCCACGCAACCCTGGATGACCGTCCCGCCGGATCAGTCCCGAGCGGACGCGAAGTACCGGTTGGAGGCGGGCGACCACAGCAGGATGAAGACCGCCAGCGTCACCAGCCAGCCGATGACGACGAGCGTGCGGAGCAGAACCTCGTCGCTGAGCGCGAAGACCACGAACCTGCCGGTGAACTGGACCGCCAGCAGGCCCGTCAGCCAGGCCCTGGCCCAGCGGCGCGGCCGCCGCAGGAGCAGCGCCAGCCAGGCGTACGCCACGCCCCAGACGAGATGGAAGACGTCCGTCAGTCCCTGCGGCGGGTACAGCCAGGCGAACACGTGCCCGACGAGCAGTACCCCGATGCAGGCCAGCGCCCAGTTGACGGTCGCGGGCACTTGAGCGGCCTGGTCCGTGCCGACGCGCGCGGAGCCGTGAGCAGGCATGTCTCCTCCACTACAGCGATCGGTGATCGTGCACTGCAAGCCGCCCATAGGTAATGTACAAGAAAATCTCGGCTGAGACTATCTCCTTTGAGATTTAGATGCCCAGGAGGCGGCGTGGGGTGATTCCTGCACGCGTACCGGGCTGACGCGGATGGCCCTGAGCCGGAGGACGCTGGCGGCCCAGGCGATGAGCACGCACACCGTCATCATCAGGGCGAAATGGCTCGTCCCGCTGCTCAGGCTGCCGGACCCGTGCTCCTCGATCGCGTACGCCGTCAGCTCTCGGGTCGACCACAGCGGCAGGAGCTTGGCCGTCGCCCCCGCGGGATCGACTAGAAGCTGCAGGGCCATGATGGAGAGCAGCGCGAGGGCGCCTTCGAGTTCCCGGGAGATGGCGAGGCCGACGAGGGCGCCCAGCGGCGCGCCGATCAGCATGGTCGTCACCAGCAGCAGGGCCACTCCGGCGAGCCGCGGTAGATCGTCCTGGGTTACGGCGACCAGCCCGAAGTAGACCCCGGCCACGAGGACTCCGACTGCCGCGAGCGCCAACTGCCTGCCGAAGAACAAGGCGGTCGGCGATGCTCCGATCACGCTGAGGCGCTGGTCGAGGCGGCGCGCTCCGACATGGCTGAACAGGGCCAGCGTCGCGACCGCCCAGCCCACACCGATGGACAAGAAGCGGATCGCCTGCCAGTGCACGTCGATGCGCACCAGGTAGAACACCAGCGGCAGCAGGAAGACGAACAGCAGGGCCACGCGGCGGCGGATCATCTCTTGCAGGCTGATGGAGGCAACGGTCAGGAGCATCAGTTCTCGCCTATCGGTTGCAGTTCCAGAACATGGTCGACACGGTCGAGGTCGTGGAGCATGTGCGTGACGACCAGCACGCCGGCGCCTCCGTCGCGCCACCGGAAGACCTGGTCCCAGAAATCGACGTAGGAGTCCTGGTACCACGTTGAGTTTCTGCTGCGTCCCACCGGAGAGGAGAGAGGCGATCACGTTCTTCCGAGGAGACCATCCGAGTTGGGCGGCCAGATGGGAACCGACGGAGACGGCTTCCTTGGGGTTCATCCGGTAGGCGGCACCGAAGAGTCTGAAGTGCTCTGACGGGGTCAGCAGGGGTGCCACCCCGTCGTGCTGGGGTGCGTACCCGATCCGCTCAGTGCGCTGCACCGTCCCGGACGAGGCGCGAGTCAGCCCCGCGCATATGTTGAGCAGCGTTGATTTGCCCGAGCCGTTGGCTCCGACGACCGCGGCGACCTCTCCCGCGTGCAGATCCAGATCCACTCCGCGCAGGACCTGCCTGCGTCGATAGCGCTTGGTCACGTTCCTCAGACGGAGAACGACCGCGCCCCGCCGACGTGGCGGTGGCGCCGCGTGCCTCGTGGCCTGCCGCACGGTCCGGGCCAGAGCGCCCGCATAGGACAGTGCCGGCCCGTACATCGAATCGGGCTCGACCCCGGCGGCCGCCGCCTCGGCCAGTGCGTCGTTGGTCAGCTCGCCGGCCTCGGCTTCCTCGATCCCGGCGTCTTTCAGGTGCCGGTAAAGCAGCGCTCCCCAGGCGTCGTTCATCACATGCTCCCTGACGGCGCGTGCGTCCCGGTTGGGGTTTCGACTACGGCGCTCATCGCAGTGCGGAACTGCATCCACGCACTGCGCCGCTCGTGCATAGCGGCCCGGCCGAGGTCGGTGAGCTCGTAGTACTTCCGCGGAGGACCGGCTGGCGAGACCTCCTTCTCCGTCCGCACGAGCCCCTGCTTCTCCAGCCGCAGGAGAGCCGGATACAGGGTTCCTCCGGGAACCTCGTCGAAGCCCACGTCGGCGAGCCGCTCCACCAGCCCCCTCCCGTAGTCCCGACGATCAGCGAGCAGGCACAGCAGGCACACGTCCAGAAATCCGTGGAGCCACTGCTGCGGAATGTTCCGTGGCATGCTAAGTAGCCTAACTGACTACCAGTCCCTAGTCTAACTACCAACTGGCCAAGCGAACATCGCCGCGCGTTGCGGCGGTGCGCGGCACCGACCCATATGCCGCGATGGCCGTCGCCTTGATGACTGACGCGGGCGATCAGACCGGGCGCCACCTAGAAGGAGGTCTCGTGCTGGGACCACAGCCACGTCCTGAGCGGTACTCGACGCATCGTGTCGGTCAGCCGATGGGCGACCGGCCGCGGGTTCGGGGCGGTCATGGCGTTGTGGGGGCGCTCGTTACGGTTTCGTGCAGCGAGAACTAGACCAGAAAGCCGCTCAGCCGCTCGTGCTCTGGCTGCCGGGGTGCTCGAAGTTCTGCCTGCCCAGAATGTGCGGGCGTCCGTGGGCGAGCCGGTAGAACTCCGCCAGTGCCGGTGGCACCTCGGCCGCCGTGGCGGGTGCCGACTCTTCGGCGGGCACCGGGTACCAACTCTCGATGAACGTCCGCAGCGCGCGGTCACGGTCGAGGTGGTCAAGCCACTCCAGGCTCGGCAAGACGTCGGGAGTGGGGCTCGGTGGACGCACCCGGTCCAGTACGTCGACGTCCAAAGGCGGGTCGAGATGGAGCACGCAGTCCTCGAGTGTGTAGGGATCAGTGCCCCAACCGCTCTGCGACTGTTCGACCGTCCCGAGATAAAGGGCGCCCTCCCGGACTCGGACGAACAGGTGGATCGGCTGCGACTCGGGCCCGGATCGCAGCCATGGTTCGCTGGGCCAGCCGGCCGGGAACCGGGCGGCCACCTCACCTGGCATAGGGCCCACGAGTGCGAACGTGTCGCGATTTCGTACCCCGCTGGCTTCCGGATCGCCCCCGGCCTCCGCGACGATCACGGCCCCGGCCGGCCCGACGGCGACATCGGCACCGCCGGCGCTGACCACGTGTAGGCCCTGGTGAACAGGGTGGGAGGACCATTGATAGTGATCTTGCTGTCGGTGATGGGGCGGGTGAGATAGGGCAGGGCCAATACCTTCCCGTCCAGGGTGATGGCGAGCCTGGCGGTGCTTGCCCCCGCCCCCTGGACCGGGCCCAGGCCCGCGGCGCGCTCCAAGAGGCTTTCGCGGAGCGGCTGCTCGCGGACCCGGCCGCCGCCGTGCGGGCGCGGACGCGCCACACCCTCGAACAGTGCGCCGAAGCCTTCTTCGACGCCGCCTGGACGAGCGTCGCCGTGCAACTGGCCACCGACCTGCGCCTGAAGAACGACCTGTTGAAGCGCCAGGGCATCGGGGCGGCGCTCGCATCGGTCTCCAGCGCCGTGACCCTGGCACCGGACGGCGACCGCATCATCGTGGACAAGCTGCAGGACAACGCGACCACCGCCCACGACACCGGGGTCACCTTCCTCCCCAGCGTCTTCGGCCGCCCGCACCTGGTCGCGGTCCACGCGCCCGGATGGCGACCGGTGGTGCAGTACCCCGTGGCCGAGGCGAGCCCACCGGAGCCGATATCACTGGAAACGGTCACGCGACGTCTGGACGCCCTAGCGCATCCGGTACGGCTGCGGCTGCTGCGCACCCTGGCCCGCGGCCCCCACACCACCGGCGAACTGGCCCAAGCCTGGGAACTCACGCCCCCAGAGGTGTCCCGCCACCTCGCCGTCCTGCGCCACGCGGGCCTTCTCACAGCCCAGCGGCAGGGACGTTACGTCCGCTACACCCTCAACCTGCCCGAACTGACAGCGCTAGGCCCCGACCTACTGGCCGCCCTACTGCGCTGAGCATCGTCGACGGCGACGATCGCACGCCTGTCTACGGTGTACCCCCTACGGGAAACCGCGCGCATGGCTGCACCCACAACCCCGCCACCCACCGCTGCCAACTAACGATCCCGTCCCGGTTCACGACCAGATGATCGCGGCGGGTGCGTGCCGGTGGCGGCACGCACCCGACCACACATGGCTCACCGACTCGCCTCGTCTCAAGCGAACCAGTGATCTGTGTGGACGTTCATGGGAGTTCACGTCGGCGGGCGGAACGATGCCTACGCGCGTGCCCGAAAACTATGAGCGGAACCGGTCGACCATCCACGATGATGAATCTCGTGTCCTTGGCTCAGACTCTCCTGCACAGCGCCCCTTCCCAAGTGACGATCGACCAGATTCGTCGGCTGGTGGCGATGGTCGGCCCTGAGAGCCCGACCCTGGAGTACAAGGCCGACATGAGCACCAGCATCGCCAAGGCCGTGGCCGCGTTGGCTAACACCTATGGTGGTCTGGTCTTGGTCGGTGTCACCGATGACCGCAAGATCATCGGTGTTAAGGAGAAGACGCTCGAACGTGTGTCCGAGCACTGCTACAGCGCCATTGAGCCCCCGTGGGTACCCGATATTGTCCCGGTCCCGATGGACGACGGCTCGGGTAAGTACGTCCTAGTCATTCGCGTGGTCCCTGGCGTCGGACCGCGACCGCTGCTCATCGAAGGGGCTGCGCCCCTGCGCCACCACAACACCACTCATCCAGCCAGCTGGCAGCAGCTCGCCGCGTTATTCGCCGAGACCGATGCGCGAGTGCAGTCCGACCCGTGGGCCATCCGCGCTCCGGATCTACTACGTGATGGATTCGGTAACGCGGACGAGCACGTGGATCTCATCGTCCGCTCCGGCCTCAACATCGCCATCGATCCCCAGGCCGCCTGGCGCCCCTTGCGCGAGCAAGATGTCAACCAGTTGGCTGACGCGCTGAACCGTTCGGATCTGGTCGGCCAACTCACCGACCTGATCTCAGGTGGTGCCGGCTGTAGCATTCGCCGGTTCCACCGCCGCGGACACAACCGATCCCGCATCGTCAGGCTCCAGTGGCAAGGACTCCCAGTGGGCTGGTCCTCAGACAACCCAGTTCCCGTCGAAGCGCTGTTGTCGGCTGAGGTCCCAGGCGGCTATGGCCAGACGGCCACCCACCTGCTGGTGCATCTGGACGTCATCATCCGCATAGCCAGCTGGCTCAGGATGGAGGAGGCCCGCTGGGTTCCCGCCAACGGCACCCAGCAGAACTGCTCCGAGCCTGACTGGCAGATGAACGTCGATGATCTCGGGGGACTGATGGACGCGTTGGTCGCCGCGCTCGTTGACCAGCAAGTTGTCAGCGCACTCGCTGAGTTGGCGCAGATCAACTCACTGGCCGTTCCTCAACCACGCGTCCTGCATTTGGTCGCCGCCCGGCGTCCGATCCCAGAGATCCTGGACACCAGCGGACTCGCCACGATTCCAGAGGCAGGCAACTCTCACGGTGCGCATCTGCTGGCGGACCCTGGGCTCGATCTCACCGATCCCGCCAGCCGACAAGAGCAGGTCGACGCCTGGTTGGTCCAGACGGCATTGGACGCTGGTCTGCTCGGTATGGAGGAACGCCGGGCGAGCCGTCCTTCGCCAGGCGCGACCAACTGAGTCGAGACTTCATCGATGAGCTGCGAGACAGTGGAGGCGGTGCGAGCAGGGGTGGGGAGGAGTAGCGGGCGACGCCCACGATGACGAGGCCAGAACCTAAACGTTGGCCGGAGGGTCGCCCAAAGTCGCCTTGAGCCGTCTGATGAGTGGAGATACCACTTCGCAGAAGAGCTTGAGGTTATCGGCGTGCTGCTGGACTGCTACCACCGCCCGACCGAGTTCCTGGGCCATCTGCTCGACGAAGTCGGCCATGGCGCGAGCACGCTCGACGGGATCGATCGGGTACTGGAGGTTCATGTGTAACTTCCCTTCTCTTCGCAGAAGTGACTGCGTTGGACTCTCGGATCGAGGACACACCTGTGATAGTTTCACAAGGTCCACGTGTTGTGAAATACATCCTACACGGTTCACGAGGAGTCTGTGAAGTGAAAGCAGGATCCAGTTCGGCGGTGGCCTTCGGCCACGTGTTGCGGGCTGTCCGCAAACGCTTGGCGAAGAACCAAGCTGAGGTCGCCGGCTCCTTCGCCCCCAAGCTCTCCGTGGCCGCTGTCTCCATGGCCGAAGGTGGCAACCGTCCACCTAAGACCGAGGCGATGGTCCGTGGCTACGCCGTCGCCCTGGAGCTTGACGAAGATGCTTTGCTTGAGCTCTGGTGGGCGATGCAGGGGATGGTCGAAGACCCCGATGGGGATGAGAAGCGCGCAGGTGCGCGATGGTGGCGTGACTTGTGGGCGGAACCTCAGGTCGAACTTGACTACCACCAAGCCGTTTCCGCTGCCGAAAAAATTTGGACCCCGAACGAGGATTTTTACGCGCCTTCGCTGGAGTTGTTCACCCTCGCCCATGCGATCTGCCAGATCCTGAGGCGCCTGCTGGGTGACTCTTGGAAGGTGGACTACAAACGCGAGATTGGCCTACACGACCCTATTGACGGGCGCCTTGCAGCGGTCATCATCGAAATGTGGGCAGCAGCATCGGAAGAGGGTGGCTCAGAGGAGTCCCCCGATTTGATGGCTAGCTACGCGTGCCCGGAACCCTTGGCCCGGCCTGTCCCGTCCGAGTCAACGGTGAGGCGCCACCCGGAGGCATTTCCACCCGACGTCGCATGGATCCTCTCTGCAGTCGAGGCGATGCCTGCTCGCGAACGAGCAGCAGTTGCCGGATTCATCCATGGACTCCGAGAGGGAGCCAGCCTCTTTTCAGATCCCTCTTCTCCCACTACGTAGAAGCCATGCGAGTTTCCAGCGAGCACTTCGATAGGCCCATCAACGCCTCAAGCGCCATGAGCCAATCGACGGCCCTTTTAGAATTTTCTTAGCTGGCGCTGGAGGCAAAAAGAGGCCGTTGGGAGGCATTCCGCTTATAGAGAAGGACGGTGTTGCCAGCCGCCCGTTCGTCGTCGAAGTGCTCATCGCGGGCGTATTCATCGTTGTCCAGCGTCCGACGCAGCCACTCCTCGAACGATCGTGATTCGGCAAGCACCCACCCTCCGGCAACGCCGATAGCACTCTTTACCGCGTCAACGTCCGGACTATCGCAGAACACTCTAATTTCGTCGGTTTTCGTCCAGGCGCCAGAAACACGCTGAACGATCCACGCCGGGTCCGGATAGTTCTTGTAGCTGAACCCACTCACCGCGTTGAAGTCGCCGCTGATTATAACGGTGGATTCGTCGGCTCGGACCTGTCCGAACTCGCTCAGGATGCGTCGCGCGACGGCGAAGTCGCCCTGGAAGTACTCGCGCCCGGCGCTAGTGCGTGAGAGTTGTCGACCGATCAAGTGGATCAGTTCGGTCTCTGCATTGTCGGCGGCTGGGACCAGGACGTGTGCGTGACGGACGATAGTGACGCCTCGCTTGAGGCAGTCGCGGGTGTGCTCGCCGAGTCGACGCTCCCAGTCATCGGTCTTGCCGACCTTGATGATCCCGGTGCTCAACTCCAGTGCGTATAGAAAACCAGCAGGCAAGGGGGGCGTCTCCTTCTGTTGGGTGATCGGCGGAAGTCTAAGCCATAGACCACGAGGTGAGAGCACGAGGCACGTGCGTACGGACCAAGAGGCCGACCTCGTCCTGGGACCGGCGCGTCAGTACACTGATGGTCCCTTGAAGTGGGTCTGCTCAGGCGGAAACGCACCGAGTGGGCACCGCAGCATAGCCGTATGCCCGACACTCCCCTGCAACAGGAGCCGGGATCGACACCGTCGGCGGCAAGCAGGAGCTCGTCACCTGGCTTTGGTCCGCGGCGGGGCTGTCTCTACTCGGCTGTGCTGCATAAGTCATCGCCCCTCCCCGCCTCCAATACGGGAGCTGCGCGAGGTGCCACCGCTACTCGAGAATGTCGAGCGGGGGCAGAGCGTCAACGATCTTCATCGTCTCCAGGCTGACCGTGACGATCCGCTTGAGCAGGTCGATGATGTAGCGCGGGTCGGCTGACCAGTCATTGGGATCGTTCGTGATTCCGGACTTCCTGTCGACCTTGACCTGGTATCGGTCGATGATCCACTCGATGGCGGAGCGCGCACCGAGCTGGTAGCGGTACGCCTCGTCCGGGATGTTGGTCAGCGTGACGCGGTTGTTGTAGACGATCGTCGAGCGGTCGGCCTGGCCCTTGACCTTGGGGATCTTCATCTTGGCGACCCGGTACAGCTCGCCCAGCGGAGTCGCGGAGGCGTCGCCGGTGACGGTCTCGACAATACCCTTGTGGGGCTCCGCCTCCTCATAGCCGATGTGCAGGTCGGCGAGCTTACGACCGGCCTCGGCGAAGCTGTGGAACTCTCGCACTTTGGGTATGCGAGGCAGAGATTTCTTCAGGTCCGCAGCGAAACGCTCACGATATTCCGTGGAGTGCAGCAGTCCATAGGCGTAGTAAAAGATGTCGTCCTTGGTGATGGACGGGATGCCGTACACCTTCCGGTAGTCGGCCAAGGCCACCTCGGAGACGTTGTCGATGCGCTCGTAGGCGCCCGCATCGTCGCCGAAGTCGAAGCCGCCTTCAACGGCCAGCTCCCGGAAGGTGTAGCGCGGAAAGAAGGAGCCGCCTTTGCCGAAGAGATCAAGGCAAGGAAGAACATCTATCGCCAGCAGTGCAAATTCGCTAGTGGCGTGAAAGCCATTCAAGTAGAACCCGAAATTTTCGTGCTCGGATGTCGGGAACATGTGAGGTAGCTTGCCGCGCCTGTGATTCAAGTCCTGATCAAAATAAACAACCTGGCGACAGAATGGCCTATACATACTGTTGGTGATACGCGTCGGGTCGAAATTGATCTCTCTCGCCCGTGTTACCTTTGGGATAAGGCTGGAGGACCAACTGATTCGCTTTAGATCGCGGTCGATGAACCTTTCGGTGTCTTCGAGGTTCGGATTGGCGATTCCCTGTGCCTTGCAGTAGTCGACAAAGCCCTTCACTTGATCATTGTAGAAGTCGACGGTTGACTTTACGTTCTCCTTCAATCGATCTTCGGAGAAGTTGTAGACCCAGGAATCGCGATTAGTTCCCAGTCCCAGGGAGTAGGAGGTGAAGATGGCGTTAGGATTGGACTCTTTGTTTCCAATGGACTGGAAGGCGGAAAAATTTTCGTCCCGTTGGTTGATCCAGTCGCCATCAGAGTTTGGCGTTACCGACGACCATTCCACCATATCGAGATTCTGGGAGCCGAGGATGCGAAGTTTGTCCTCGCGGCCGAGGTAGTCGCCGATGTCTCGATAGTGCAGTTCGTAGTCGGCAACTGGCCCGACGTTCTGTCTGCCCTTAACCAGGATCAGGATAGCGACAGTATTCCGGCTTCCCGAGCCGAAGACGTTGCCTGCCTCTTTCTGGCGCTGCTCTCCAGCAGTACGCGCATTGCCGCGCAGATTGTAGCAGTAGATCGCGTCGAATTCGTCTACCAGTGATTTGCGCAATCCATCGGCGGTGTTGCCGTCGATGTATCCGCCGTTGGAGACAAAGGCGATGACTCCCTCGTCCTTGATCCTGTCGGAAGCCCAGCGGATGGCGCGGATGTAGGAGTCATAGAGGGTTCGTCGTGAGGTTGCCTTGCTCCGCGCTGCGTACGTCTCCTGGATGCGGGCATCCAGGTTCGTGTACTTGACGTTCTGGTTGTCGTCGTTCTGGCTGTCCTGGCCCACCGAGTAGGGCGGGTTGCCGATGACGACGGTTATCGGCTGAGCCTTCTGTCTCTTCGCCCGTTCGCTGTTGCCCTCGAGAGCGTCCATTCCCTCCAGTTGAGCTTCGCCGCCTTCGGCGAGTTGGAAAGTGTCCGCGAGGACGATTCCCTCGAAGGGGCTATAGTCGCCGCCAGCGATGTCGTGGAAGGCGGCCTCGATGTTGACCGCCGCGATGTAGTACGCGAGTAGCACGATCTCGTTCGCGTGCATCTCACTGGTGTACTTGCGGAGTAGGTCCTCAGCCTTGAAGAGTCCGGACTGAAGGAGGCGTACGGGGAAGGTGCCGGTGCCGACGAAGGGGTCAATTATGTGGACGCCCTCGTCGGTAAGTGAGCGGCCGAGGTGCTTGTTCAGGGCCTGTTCGGTCGAGCGGATGATGAAGTCCACAACCTCGACAGGTGTGTAGACGATGCCGAGGGCGTCGGCGGTCTTAGGCAGAGCGGTCTTGAAGAACTTGTCGTACAGCTCAACGATGACGCGCTGGCGTCCTTCGTGGTTGTCGATGCCCTCAGCCCGGACCCGGACCGACTTGTAGAATCCCTCGAGGGTCTTGGCTTCGGCGTCGAGACCCTGATCGTCCATGGCGTCGAGGATCTGCTGCATGGCCCGCGAGACAGGATTGTGCTCAGCAAACCCGTAGCCGGCGAACAGGGCGTCGAACACCGGCTTGGTGACGATGTGCTGAGCGAGCATATCGATGGCGTCGTCGTCACTGACACCAGGGTTTATATTTGCCCGGAGTTCGTCCACGAACTCCTCGAAGACAGCCCGCTTGCCAGGAAGTTTGAGGGCAGCGCGGATGCGGGTGACGTGGCGGTCGGCGATGTCAGCGATGTCCTTCGCCCAGTCCTCCCAGTAGGTGCGCTCGCCAACCTTGTCAACCACGCGTGCGTAGATGGCGTCCCGCCAGTCACTGATCGAGAACAGGACGTCTTGGACGTGCTGGGCGCTCTGCGCCTCCTGATCCTTGGCGGCCTGCTCGGTCTCGGGGGTGCTTGAGCCGTCCTTGTCGCCGATCGACTCGTCGCCCGGGCCGATGTGCCCAACGCCGATGTTCTCGGGCTTCTTCTTGTTCAGTTCGATCTGGTTGACGGTGGCATTGAACCGGTCGTCGTGAGCGCGAAGCGCCTGCAGGACCTGCCAGACCGTTTTGAAGCGCCTGTTGTCTGCGAGGGCCTTCTCCGGGGCCATCCCGGCGGGGACCGCCACCGGCAGGATGATGTATCCATAGTTCTTGCCTGGGGCCAGCCGCATGACGCGACCGACGGACTGGACGACATCCACCACCGAGTTGCGCGGGTGCAGGAACAGCACCGCATCCAGCCCGGGAACATCCACGCCTTCGGACAGGCAGCGGGCGTTGGACAAGATGCGGGCCTGGTTGGGGCCGGGGTCCTGGCGTAGCCAGTCCAGCAGCCGGTTGCGCTGGAGGCTGTTGAAGGTGCCGTCCACATGGTCGACGCTGCAGCGCAGGACTTCGTCATCAGCGTCGTCGTAGGCGTCGATGACCTCGTTGAAGCGTGCGGTGATGGCCTTGGAATCGGCGATAGATCGGGCGAACGCCACGGCACGCTTCATCGGAGTCTCGTCGGCGCCGAAGCCCGTGCCATCGGCGAAGGTCCCCGACCGCTTCGCCATCGCGTTCCAGCAGCCGATGATCTTCGCAGCATCGTCCAGATTCAGCTCGGACGTTCCGCCCGCCATGCCCTGCTGGAGGGTGTCGGCGACGACACCCTCGTCAATGGTGAGGATGAGCACCTTGTAGTCGGTGAGCAACCCTTGCTCGACGGCCTTGCCGAACCCCAGGCGATGGAACTCGGGACCGTACAGGTCCTCGCGGTCCATCGAGGCCACGGCAGCGCTGGCGTTCTTCGCCTCGCTCTGTGTGTCCTCGCTGTAAATGCGCGGGGTGGCCGTCATGTACAGGCGGCGGTCCGCGCCGAGGAAGGTGTCGTCGTGGACGCGCACAAATGCTGACTCGTCGTGCCCGGCCAGGGTGACGCCGGTCGTTCGGTGAGCCTCGTCGCAAAGGACCAAGTCGAACCGAGACAACCCCTGCTTCTGCGCGGCCGAGATCGTGCCTATCGACTGGTAGGTGGAGAACACCACGGTCAGCCCCGGAACTGCCTCCACGCTCGCCATCTGCGAGATCAGCCGATCCGGGTCGGTGGTGGCGGGCAGCCCCATGTCGTGGACGGCCATGTCCGCGTCGTCGCCTTGAGCATGCCGCTTGCCGGCCTGTGCGTCCGAGCACACTGCGAAGACCCGCAACGATGCCGCGGCCTCGTTTGACCACTCACGGAGGCTCTGCGAGAGCAACGCGATCGAGGGCACCAGGAACAGCACAGTCGTGTGGTCGCCCTGCCCGGCCTTGGCGCGCTCTTGCTGCAACCGCTCGGCGATCTTCAGTGCGGTGAACGTCTTCCCGGTACCGCACGCCATGATCAGCTTGCCGCGGTTGTGCTCAGCGAAGCCCGCGAAGACGTCGTCGATCGCCTCGCGCTGGTGCGCACGAGGCGACTTCTTCGCACGCAGCGTCATGCCGATCTCGGCTTCGGCCGTGGTTGCCAGATGCCACTCCAGCGGGCTGGCGGCGATGTCGGCCAGACCGAGGCGGTTGACCGGGATCTGCTGGTCCTTCAACGCGGCCTCGGCGTGATCGCTCCACTTGTCCGTCGTGGAGATAATCAGTCGGCGGGTGAAGCCGCCCTTGCCGGAAGCGGTGAAGAAGGAGTCGATGTCCTCTTTGCGCACCGTGTGCTGGGGCTCGTAGAACTTGCACTGGATGGCGCAGAAGCCGCCGGTCTCTCGGTCCTGGGCGACCAGGTCGATGCCGGTGTCACGCTTGTCCTGCTCAGCACCGGGCCAGTCGGCCCACATCCACACCCGGCTGAACTGCTCGCTCCACTGTGGGTCGGTGCTGAGGTAGCGGACCATCAACTCTTCGAAGCGTGTCCCACGGTCGCGGTTCACGCTGGAGTTGTCACGGATCGCCTTGAGCACATCGTGAACCGTTGTCGCTGTAGCCACCGCGCCTCGCTCCCGACCCAACCGTCGGCGTGCAGGCGCACGCCGAACGACTCCAGAGTTCATGGGCACCTTACTCGGCCCGAGTTGTTCATGTTGCCCGACATCTCGGGGAGCGGCTGGCGTGTGCCACCGGCTCAGCGTGGTCGGGATGGCGTCAGTCGACATGGTCAGGTCGCACTGGTTACCCAGGTGCTCGGTGTCCGGAAAGGGAGCGGTCGCCCCCCTGCCGCGGCTCAGCCTTGCCCACATTGATCATCCGCTTCATTCGGAGCGCAACGAACAAGGTCGTTCGAGGACGGGAGAAGACCTTGTGCGGAGAGCCTGATCAGCTGAGGCTGCTGTCGGCATTGCCCAGGGCGCACCTTTCGACGGCCGGCGTCCTGTGGACCATCACCTGTGGTCGTTGGTGGGACGCGCCAGGCGCTGAGCACGCCTTGTTGTCCAAATGGAACGTATCAGGCGGTTTGAGGAGGGTGGTCCAATTCGCATTGTGGAGAGATTTACCTTCCTGGTGCCACGAAATGTAGCCCAAGCTTCCATGCTGCATCTACGATCGCTCGACGTTGCTGTCGCGGTGCTGGCGTGACGACTCGCGTCAGCGTGCAAGATGATCAAGTGCGAAGGTGTGGAGTTGTCGGGTACCGGTCGTTGGGTGGCGAATCGGCTCTGCTGGCTTAGTGTCATGGGCGTCGCATTGATGTCTTCGGGCTGCGGGGGTGAACCGAGCGCTGTTGCTTTGCCCTCGTTGACGGATTCCAGTACGCCACTGCCCTCGTCATCGACTGCGGCGGAAGAGAGGGCTGTAGCGTCGGCTTACACAAGGTTCGTCGCCATGCTCGATCGTGCGGATTCTCTGCCCGCTGAGTCTCGCAAGCGCCAACTCGCTACTGTCATGACCGATCCGCAGCTTTCGCGAGTGCTCCAACGTATCGACAAGATGAAAAGTGAACGGCTCGCGACTTACGGCCACATCATCGTGCACGTGCAGAGTGTCCAACTTACTCCGACCGGCGCGACAGTGCACGACTGTCAAGACTCCCGCAACTCGGGGCTTCTCAACTCGATAACGCGCAAGAAGATCAATCGCGGGGTGCGGCAAGGGAACACTAAGGCGCTGCTGGTGAAGGGCTCTGACGGGCAGTGGCGGGTAAGTAAGTCCATTACGATCGGCGAGGGGTGCTGACGAGTGGAAGTCGTTGCACCCATGCTCGGAGTCGGTCTGCTTGTTTCCTCTTCCGGCATTGCGCCCCCTCCGCGAGATCCGCTGCCACCGAACGCGAACTCGTACAGCTATAACTTCGGCGCCCAGGATGGCAGTCGGCCGGCAGGCGGTGGGCGAACGTCTGCCGCTGCGCCGGAAGGGAACCACGCGGGTGTTCCGCAGGAGCCGGGGCCGCGTGATTGCCAGGCACTGAGCGAATACGTGCAGGTGGTCTGCCCGGAAGCGGGTGAGGGCGGCAAGGCGTCCAAGGTGTCTCCGGCCGAACTGGCGTTGACCAAGTGGGCGCGTATGCCGATTCCCGCTCCGGTGGTGCGGACGGCGCCGCCGCGCCGGAGGGGCGGGCTGGTGGGGCTGCCGGAGTGGTTCTGGGTGACCAACTGGCATTCGTTGAGCGGTCGCGTGTCGGCTCGGAACGTGTGGGTTGAGGTGACTGCTCGTCCGCAGAGCATGACGATCGCCCCAGGGCCTGGGGAGCCGGTCGTCCGTTGCTCGGGGCCCGGTACGGCCTATGACAAGACCCGGTCGGCCGCGTTGCAGCGCACCGATTGCTCCTACACCTTCGCGCGGTCGTCGTTGCATGAGCCCGGTCAGGCGTATCGGGTGCGAGTGACCGTGCTGTGGGGCGGCACGTGGCGCGGTTCGGATGGGTCCGGTGGTGCGCTTCCGCCATTGAGCCGGTCTACGACTTTCCTGTTGCGGGTGGCCGAGGCGCAGGCGCTTTACGGATGAGGGTAGGTATGAAATCGAGTGGCCGAGTGTTGCCGGGGCCGATCGCTGCCAAGACCGTGGGCGGTGGGGGTACGCCGTTGTCCAAGCGACTGGAGCGGCAGCGTCGTCCAGGGGTGATCGTGGCGGCGGTGCTGTTGTTGGTGCTGGCTGTGGCGACCAATGTGTATCTGTTCCGCTCCTCGGGTGATCGAGTCTCGGTCGTCAGGGTGGCGCGTGATGTCGCGGTGGGGCACAAGATCACTCAGGCCGATCTCGACAGGGCTCGGGTCCCGGTGGTGCCGGGCGTGATGGTGATCCCGGGCCGTCAACTCGAGCAGGTCGTTGGGCAGCGGGCCGCCGTGGGGCTGCGGAAGGGGACGCTTCTGGCGGCGTCGCAGCTGACGGCGGAGCAGAGCCCTCCTGAGGGACGGGCACTGGTCACCGTGCCGTTGAAGGCGAGCGGGATGCCGCCCGGGCTGGCTCCCGGCTGGAGTGTCCGCGTGGTGTTCAGCTTCGGCAATCAGGGACAGGAGCCCCTGGTCAGCGCTTCCCAGAGCCGCGCACAGACCACCGCCCTGCGGGACGTCGCCGCGGTGGTCGATGAGGTGGACGGACCAGACGCCGAAGGCGCGATGACCGTGTCCTTGATCGTGCCCGATGCCGACAGCAGCGCCGTGGCGCGGCAGGCGGCTGCCGGGATGCTCGTCCTCGTGGTGACGGAAAGGCGGGGTTGACCATGGCGCTGCATTGCGTGGTCTCGCCGGGCGGATCGCCGGGCGTCACGACTACCGCGTTGGGGCTGGCCATGACATGGCCGAGCGAGGTGCTGCTGGCCGAGTGCGACCCGATGGGGCGCCGTGTGCTGCCGGGCTTCATGGCGGACAGGCTTCGAGAGTCGGCCGGTCCGGGGCTGCTCGGCTTGGCGATGGCCGCAGAGTCCGGTCCGAACGTCCCGCTTCCGCTGGACGACTATCTGGTTCCCATACCGGGCGCGGACTCCGCGACGGTGCTGCATGGTGTCCGAGATCCTCGGCACGGCGTGCGCCTGGAGCCGTTGTGGGGCCGACTGGCCGAGGCGTTGGCCTCGCGGCCAGGCGATGTGATCGCGGATCTCGGGCGCATCGGCGGACGGGACACACCGGACGCCTTGCTGCGGGCTGCGCAGACCGTGGTCATGGTGTTGAAGCCGACGTTGACGCAGGTCGATGTCGCCGGTCCACGACTCGACGCCCTGAGGGATCTAGTGGGCGATCGCGCGACGATCGGGCTGTGCCTGCTCGTGGATGGGCCGTACAGCGCGGCGGAGGTCGAGCGCGTCCTTGGGACGCCGGTGCTGGCTGAACTGCCGTGCTCACCTACCGATGCCCAAGTCCTCTCGGACGGTGCTCGGCCCCGCAGGACCTTCAGGACGTCACTCCTCCTGCGGTCGTTCAAGTGTCTCGGTCGGCGCCTCCGCGCGACCACCGAGTCATTGTCGGAGGACATCGGAGGCGAGGGCGGCGCGGTTCTATCCGGTGCCGGTGCCGGTGCCGGTGCCGGTGCCGGTGCTTGGGGCGACCGGTGAGCGCGTCCGGCTGGACGTTCGCCAGGCCGGAAGGAGTCGGCTACGCCGGCCCCGCGTCCGCTGCAACAGCCTCGCCGGATGAGGCGGACGACGTGAACGTGTGGGCGGCGGTCCGCGAGGTGTCCGCGCAGCTCGTGGACGCCCTGACCGACGGCATCGACCGGATACGGGCGCGGCAGCTGATCGACGCGCAGGTCCAGGCGTGGGCGCATGGGCTGCTGGCATCCGGACGGGTGATGTCGGCGGAAGCGCTGCGCGAGATCGCTCGGCTGGTCTTCGACCGCCGGTTCGGGCTCGGCCCGCTGCAGCCCTACCTGGACCGTTCCGACGTCGAGAACATCGTCGTCAACGGCTGCCGACAGACCTGGATCAGCTATACCGATGGCACCAAGCGACCGGGGCCACCGGTTGCCGAAACCGATGAGGACCTCATCGAGTGGGTTCAACTGCTTGCGCGCCGCGGGAACACCGGCCGGGAGTTCTCCCACGCCTCGCCGCTGCTGGACGCCGCGCTGTCCGATGGCGTCCGGTTGGCCGTGGTGGGCTGGGTGTCCAGGCGCCCACATCTGGCGATCCGGGTGCACCGGCTGGTCGATGTCACGCTGCGGCAGCTCACCGACATCGGCACCCTGACCGAGCCGCTGGAAGCGTTTCTGAAAGCGGCGATCCGGGCCCGGCGCAACGTCATCGTGTGCGGGGAGGTCAACACCGGCAAGACAACGTTGGTGCGTGCGTTGGCCAACGAGATTCCGCCCGAGGAGCGGGTCATCACGTTGGAGAGCGACTTCGAGCTGTTCCTGGACGACCCGCGGCTGGCGCACCGGCATTACGACGTCGTTGCGATGGAGGCCCGGCAGGCCAACGCCGAGGGCGCGGGCGAGGTCCGCTTGCAGGACCTGGTGCCGGCGTGCCTGCGCCTGAATCCCGACCGGGTGATCGTGGGCGAGGCGCGGCACGGGGAGCTGGCGCCGATGCTGGAGGTGATGTACTCCGGGGCGCGCGGCTCGATGTGCACCCTTCACGTCCACCGGCCGGAACACGTGTTCAGCCGCGTTGTCCAGCTCGGCCGCCGTGCCGATCTCGGCCTCGGGGCAGATGACGTGCATCTGATGTTCGGGCTGGCCGAGCCTGTGATCGTCTACCTGGAGCGGGACCAGGCGAGTAACAAACGGTTCGTTTCGCAGGTGATGGAGATCGGGCCACCTGCGGACGCGGTCGAGCCGACCCGCAACCTGGTCTTCGCCCCTGGGCCTGACGGACGAGCCACTCCGGCGGGTGGGCACATAAGCGCCGCCCTGCTCGACGAACTGGTGGCGCAGGGCCTCGACCCGGAGATGCTCAAGCACGGTCCGGACGCAGGGGGCTGGCTGTGATGAGCCTCCTCGCCGGCTTGGCTGGCCTGTGCGCCGCCGGGGCCGTTCTCGCGATCGTGGTTGTTCTTCGGGCGCCCGAGCCCGCGGAACGGCGAGTGCGCCCGCCGTCGCGGTTGAAGGCGGTTCTTCGCTCGTCGGCCTGGCCTGGGCGCCGTAACCGGTTGGTCGGTGCTGCCGTGGCGGCCCTCACGGTGTTTCTGCTGTCCGGTTGGCCGGTCGCCGCTCTCGCGATGAGTGCCGGGGTGTACGCGGTTCCGCCGATGCTCTCGGGACGAGCATCGCAACACCGGATCGCGCGCCTAGAGGCGCTGGCGCAATGGTCCCGCCGACTGGCCGAGATGATGGGCGCCAGCCGCGGCCTGGAACAAGCCCTGGCCGACAGCGCCCGCATCGCGCCCGAGGCGATCCGCGCACCGGTGTCCGTCCTGGCGGAACGGCTGAACAACCACGCCAACACCGAGCAGGCGCTCCGGGTGTTCGCCGACGAGCTGGACGACCCGATCGCGGATCTGATCGCGTGCGCGCTGGTGCTGGCCTCACGCCGACGCGGTCCTGGGACACGGGAGGCGTTGCGCCTGCTGGCCGACGCGGTGCAACACGAGGTTCTCGTCCGCCGGGACGTCGAGGCAGAACGCGCGGGGCTGCGTACGACGCTGATCGTCATCGTCGCGTCCGTCGTCGTCTTGAGCGCGTTGTTCGCCTCGTCGCAGACGTTCGCCGCGCCCTACGGCACCGCCCTCGGGCAGATGGTCATGGCCGTGGTCGCCGCGATCTACACGGCGGGACTCTGGTGGATGCGGCGGCTGTCTGTGTTGTCGACTGGGGCTCGGTTCCTGCACACCGCTCGTCGCGCGTCCGCCGACCAGGGAGCCGAGCTGTGACGGTGATCGCCGCTGTCGCCGGGTGCCTGGGCGCCGTCGGCCTCATCGTGCTCATCGGCGAACTTCGACCCGCGCCGCCGCGTCTGGACGCCGCCTTGGCCCGCATCCAGCCCGTGCCGAACCACCCGCCGACCGGCGAGCGTCTGAACGTCCGCGACAGCGTCGGACGGTGGCTTGCCGATCATGTCGTGCGTCCGGCCGGGCTGCTCGCCCTACCTCGGACTGATCTGGCGTTGCTCGGACGCCCGGTCGAACGGTTCATGCTCGACAAGCTGACCCTGTTCATCACCGGACTCGTCGTGCCGTCCGTCTTCAGTGGCCTGGTGGCACTGGCCGGCGGCTCACCGTCGTGGACGTTTCCGGTCCTTGCCGGGCTCGTCCTGGCCGCGATCCTGTGGATGGTCCCGGATTGGAACGTGCGGTCTCAGGCCCGCCAGCGCCGCCGCGACTTCCGGTACGCCTTCACGTCCTACCTCCAACTCGTCGTCCTCGAACGCGAGGCCGGAGCCGCATTGAACGCCGCGCTTGAGAACCCCGCGAAGATCACCGAGGGGTGGCCGTTCCAGCGCGTCCACGAGGCGCTGACGCGCGCACGTCACGCCCAGCAGCAGCCCTGGCGGGCCCTCGCCCAACTCGGCGAGGAGATCGGTGTCCGGGACCTGATCGACCTGGCGCACACAGCCGAGATCGCCGGGAGCGAGGGCGCCAAGATGCATGACGTCCTGGTCGCCAAGATCACCTCGATGCGCCATGAAGCGTCCGCCGCCGCGCGCGCCGAGGCCAATTCGCGGACCACCGCCATGTGGGTGCCGACCAGCCTGCTCATGCTCGGCTTCGTGATCCTGGTCGGCTTCCCGTTCTTCTCCAAACTTCTCGCGTCCGGCTGAGCGCCCCAGACGACCAGACCAACGCATCGGGGGACCATGAACACACTCAACGCCGCGGCGATCCGCGTAGCGCTCGCCATCCATGACCGAGGTCGGCGTCTCGCTACTGACCTGCGAGACCGCGGTGACCGCGGTTCCGGGGTGGTCGAGACGATCATCATCGTGGCGGGATTCGCCGGGTTGGCGTTCGCCGTCTACCTGGCCGTGTCCAACAAGGTGCACGGCTGGATCGACAAGATTCCCGGCGCAAGCGGCCCGTGAACGTGCCCGGACGAGCACGAGCCCGACGGGACAAGGGATCAGCGACCGTCGCGACGGCCATCACCTTCCCCGTCGTCGGGCTGCTGTTCCTGGCGCTCGCGCAGGCGGTCATGGTCTCAGTGGCGCGGAATGTGGCCCAGTCGGCAGCCGAAGAAGGGCTTCGCGTCGCACGCGCCCGCCAGGGCACCTTCGCCGCAGGACGCGACGCCGCAGCGTCCTTCGCCCACCACGAACCCATCCTGGACGCACCTAGCGTCACCGTGTCCGGCGCCAACACCGTCACCGTACGGGTGGCCGGACACGCGCCGTCGCTGCTGCCGGGCGTCAACATCACCGTGACCGGGACCGCGCGCGGCACCCGTGAACGCTTCACCACCCCGGGGCCGACGTGATCGCGGGAAAGGGGACGCCGGTACGTGCGGACCGGCCACGGGACGCGGGCAACGCGGTCGTAGAGACCGCGATCCTCGCGCCGGTATTCATCACCCTCCTCGCCGGGCTGCTCGTGGTGATGCGGGTAGCGCACGGCAGTGCCGTAGTCGCACAAGCCGCCGCCGACGCCGCACGGCAAGCCTCCATCGCCCGCACCGCCCATCAGGCACGGGCCGAGGCGAGCAGCAGCGTCATGCACACCTTGCGGGACCGGGGCCTGCATTGCACGCCGTCGATTCGACTCGACGTGTCGGGCTTCAACCGTCCTGTTGGGCAGCCGGCCACGGTGTCGGCACAGGTGAACTGCGTAATCCGGCTCAGCGATGTCGGCCTTCCCGGGATGCCCGGTGCCCGGACGGTCACCAAGACCCATCGATCACCAATTGACCCTTACCGGGGCACTCGATGAGCAGGCGTCTGTGCTTGCTTCGGCGACGGCCCGAGCGCGGAAGCATGAGCGTCTTCGCGGTCATCATCACGTTGGTTGTCGTGGTGTTCTTCGGTGCCGTGGTCGATTTCGAACAGGCTCTCGAAGCCCGGCAAGACGCCAACACCGTTGCCCAGGAAGCCGCCCGTGCCGGCGCCGGACGCGTCGACCGGAACCGCGCTTACACCCGTGGACAGTTCGTCGTAGACCGTGAGGCCGCGATCCGATCGGCGCGCGCCTACCTGCGGTCTAGCGGCTACAGCGGCACCGTGACCATGGCCGAAACACGCGCCATCCATGTCCACGTCACCACCACCCGCCCCGCGCGGTTCCTGCCGGTGATCGGGATATCCGTCCTGCGCGCCGACGCCACCGCGACCGCGAACCTGACCACCGGAGTGGAAGGAACCCGCCAGCCGTGACCTACACCGGACGCAGCCGCCTTGCCGACTTCGTGCGAGGGCTCACCGCTCTTGTGGTCTTCCTGTTCTTCCTGGTCGGATGTCCGGTCGCGATGTACGCCATGGGCGGCTCGCCCATCCCGGACCGGATTCCATCATGGGAGGAGATCAGCGCGACCCTGATGCGGCAGGACACCGACCAGAGTGTGTTCCTGGCCACGCTCTTCCTCATCGGCTGGGGCGCGTGGTGCCTGTTCATCGTCACCGTCTGCTCCGAGGCGGTGAACTATCTCGCCGGACGATCCAGGACCGCCGCGCCGCGCCCGGTGCGACCGCTCCAAGAACTGGTCAGAACCCTGGTCGCCACAGCCACCCTCACCTTCAGCGCCGTCGCCTCCCTCAGCACCTCGGCCTCCGCCACCGCCGCGACGCACACGCACGCTGTTGCCGCCGATGCCCATGCCGCCGCCGTTCCAGAGGCGGGCTCTCACAAGCCGTTGTCGCCCAGGCAAGACACACCGCCACGGGAAACGACCGAATCGGAATGGACGCCGCTGCTCGCCGACGAGCCCGCGACCCAGCCGAAGCCCGACCATCACGAGGCGCGAACACACGTCGTCAAGCGAGGCGAAACCCTCTGGGGCCTCGCCCGCCGCACCTACGGCTCCGGCGACCGCTACCCCGAGATCTTCAAGAACAGCAGGAACATCGACCAACCAGACGGAATCCCCGCGCTCACCGACCCCGACGTCATCCACCCAGGCCAGCACGTACAGCTCCCAAGCCCCAGTACGCCAGAAGGCGCACCTTCGTCCGCACGGTCGGCCGCCCCGCATGCAGGTGCACACGGGTCCCCAGCCGGGCAGGACAATCAAAGCGGAACCCGAGCCTCAACTCCGAGTGGTTCAACGTCCGGCAGGGCGACGGCGTCGCCGGTGCCGAACCCGGTCGTGGCGCCGCCCGCCGACGACCTCGTCAGCCAGGCACCCTCGGCACCGGACGACCGGGACGATGCGGGCTCACCCTTGGCGATCTCCCTGCCGTCCGGCTCGCTCATCGGCGTCGGCCTCGCCGCCGCGCTCAGCGTGGCCGTAGCCGCCACCCGCCTGCACCGACGCCGCCGGCGTCCGCTGCAAAGCGATCCCGAAGCCGCCGAGCACATCCCCGAGCCCCCGATCCCGACCCCCGTCCTCAAAGCCCACAAAGCGCACCTGGACACCTACGTCGTTCGCGAGACCGCCGCCCCGTCCGACCCGCAACTCATCCGCGAGGACCTGCTCACCCCGGAACCCGACCACCTCGTCGTGGGCACCCGCGACGGCCAAGCCGTCACCATCCCCCTGGCAGGTCTCAGCCTCGGCCTCACCGGAGACGGCGCACACGCCGCCGCCCGAGCCATCACCACCGAACTCCTGGCCAAGGCTCACCGCTACCGCGCCGAGGTCATCATCCCGGAGCCCGACGCACAGGCGCTCTTCCCCGGCGACGACATCGCCGACCTGTCCACGGCCCACGACGGATTGACCCTCAAGCCCTCACTACACGAGGCCATCAACCATCTAGAAGTCGAACTTCTTCACCGTGGCCGAATCCTGGAGACAACCGAACAGCCCGATGTAGCCGCACTACGCGCCGACGACCCCGCCGAGCCACTGCCGACCGTGCTCCTGGTCGCCTCCATACCCTCTGACAACGCACGGGTGGACGCCCTCGCAGCACTCGGGCGCCGCTTCGGCCTTGGCGTCCTGGTGCTCGGTGCTTGGACGTCCGGCACCAGCGTGGAACTCGCCATCGACGCGACCGTCACGGACACTGACGGCCCCAATGCCGCGCGGTTCACCCGAGCCGGCCTCTTCCACCTCACCACCGACGATGCCGCAGAGATGCTCCGGACCATCCGAACCGCCACGGGCGCAGAAGCACCCTCGCCGACAAACGCGGGCCACACGCCCGAACCGGAGGCTCCCTCGGCCGTCGTCCCTCCGCCGCGCCCATCCGAAGGAGCATTGCCTCGCCCGGTCAGACTGGAGGTGCTCGGCGACGTCCGGCTCTCCACCGCGCACGGCCCGATCAGGACGGGGCTACGCCAGCGCGCCCGCGACCTGCTCGCCTATCTCGCCCTACACCCGGACGGCGTCAGCCGCGACCGGGCCAGCGCCGACCTGTGGCCAGATGAAAGCACCCAAACCGTCGTCACGGCGTTCAACACCGCCGTCACTAACATCCGCAACGTCATTCGGAACGCGACCGGCCTCAGCAGCCCCATGTACGTCATCCACACCGCCGGCCGCTACCGCATCGATCCCGACGTAATCGAGATCGACCTCTGGCAGTTGACAGCCGCCCTCGCCGATGCCCAGCAGGCGACCGACGACGCCGCCAGAATCAGGGCGCTCACAATATTCGCCGACCGCTGCGCCGGTGAGTTCGCGCAGGGCCTCGCACAAGACTGGGCCGAGGCCCATCGCGAATACCTCCGCCGTACCGTCGGCGACGCCCTCGCGGACCTCGCCCGCCTCCGTCAGGAAGAGGAGCCAGAGCAGGCACTGATGGTTCTGGAACGGGCCATCACCCACGACCCCTACTCTGAGCCCCTGTACCAACACGTCATGCGGCTACAAGCCCGTCTCGACCGTCCGGACGCCGTCCGCCGTACATACGCACTCCTCGCAGCCCGCCTTGATGAACTCAACGCGGAACCCGACGACGAGACTCGTATGCTCGCTAATTCCGCAATGCGGGCGTCGAACCGAAGCTGAGGAACGGAGCCTGCGCTCAACACACGCGCGAGCGTTGGTTTCGTGCAAACATCCAGCAAGGGCCGGTGCACGGAAGACGCGTTGTCAGGACCGAGGGGATGTGATCGGCTATCGGCGTGGACGTCGACCAGTTCTTCAGTTACGGGCCGCGCGCTCCATTCGAAGTCCGACAGGTCTTCACCGACCGAGAAGGGCCGATCCAGGCCTTTCGAGACCGGTTCGTCCAACTGGCCGAACGATCGTGGACCGTCGACGAACTGCTCGATTTCCAGCGGCCGGCTTCCAACCTCATCGCCGTGTCCGGCGAGGGCGGGATCGGTAAGTCCACGCTGGCCCGGCACGTCGCGGAACTGGCGGTGACCGGAAAGCTCGACGGGTTACCGCCGCGCGGCGCGCGAGCAGTACTGGACTTTGCCGACCCGGCCAGTTCCAGCTTCGAGGCCGTCCTGCTACGGGTACGTGCCGCCCTCGCACCGCTGGCCAAGTCCTGGCCCGCGTTCGACGTGGCACTAGCCATCTACTGGCAGCGCAAGCACCCCGGGGAATCGCTGACGGCGTTTCTGCAGAAGGAGACCACAGCGGAGTCGCTCGGCGTCGCCGACCAGGTTGGAAACGCTGTCGATCAACTTCTGGGCGGTTTCGGAGCGCTCTCGGTGGCCTACCGGGCGCTGAACCTCCTCGGTAAGACCGCCACGCAGAAGGCCCGGCTGAAACGGCTGCGCACGGACTTGCCCGCCCTAGATCCGATCCTTGGCGAGCAGGACCCGGATCGGATGCTGGGCTACATGCCGGTACTGCTGGCCGCTGACCTGGAACGAGCGCGGCGCAAACACCCGTCGCTGGCGCTGTGCGTGCTGGACACACTGGAGAACGTCCAGCGTCCACCCACCGAACGCGGCGGCCTGGAGGACCTGGTCTCGCGCCTGGTGTACCTGATGCCGAACGTGGTGTTCATCGCGGCCGGACGCCTGGCATTGCGCTGGCACGACCCGGGAAAGGCCGTCGCCTTGACCTACGGCGGCGAGCGCCGCTGGCCGGGGCTCGCACACGATGACCAGCTCAACCTCGGCGGGTTCGACAGGGCAGCAGCCGAGACCTACCTGACGGCACGGCTCACCGTGGACGGAACCCCGGCGATCGGGCCCGCGATCCGGGAGCGAATCATCACTGGGTCGGGTGGTTCACCGCTCTACCTCGATCTGTCGGCCGAGTTGTTCGGGCAGTACCTCGCGCGGGGAGAAGTGCCGACCGCGGACGTGTTCGGCCTGGGCTTTCCCGAGCTGGTCTTGCGGACGATGCGGGATCTGTCCGCGCCTGACCGCGACCTGTTGCGGGCCGCGTCGCTACTCGCGGCGTTCGACGAGGACATCCTGCACGCCGTGCTGCCGCATCTACGGCTCCGGCAGATCGAGAGGTTCGTGCAGCGCCCGTTCGTCCGGCGAGATGAGACGGTGTGGCCGCCGTACCGCCTGCACGAGAACCTGCGCCGCAGCGTCATCGACTGCGACGCCGACACCGACGACGGCTGGATACCGGCCGAGCGCACCCGCAACGCCCAACGGGCCATTGAGCACCTGACGCGTGCCGCGCTGACGGTCTGGGACGACGACGCCGACCATTCATTGCCCTTAGGCGTGCGGAGCCGGCGATGCGTGGCCGCGTTCCTGCTGGTCCTCAGCGCCGCCGATGAACATCGGCTGACGCCGGAGTCCCTCGGCGATGTCGCCTACAGCCTCACCGTCCTTGGGCACTGGCAAGTCCTGTCGTCTCTGCCCGAGCTGCCCGGCTCACCGGAGCTGGACCGGTTGACCGCAGTCGCGCGGCTGACGGCACGCGGTGATGTCAACGCCGAGGACCGTTACCGCGGGCTAAGCGAGCTGATCGGCGAACCCGTCGGACCGTTCGCGGACTACTACCGGCACGAGTTGGCCAGCCGGGCGCACATCATCGGCCTGGTCGAGGAGGCCGCCGCGCACCTGTCCGGCATCGAGCCCACGTCGCTGATCGGCGCGAACGCGCGGTTCGGCCTGGCCGACAACGCGCTACGCCGTAGCGACTACCGGTCCGTGGCGCGGCTGATGGACGGCACATCGCAGACCGGCCCGGACCAGGTGCGGGCCGCCGACCTGCTCGGCCACACCCACCTGCAAAACGCCCGGTTCGCCGAGGCAGCTCGCTTCTTCGAATCGACGTTGGAAGCGGCACGCGAAGCCAACGCACCGCTGTGGGAAGCTCGTGCGCTGCGGCACCTGCTCCTAGCGCTGATGTGGTTCGACCCCAGCCGCACGCTGTCGCTCCTCGGCCGGGCGCGCGAACTCAACAACACCGCCGGCGAACCGATCGGGCTCGCACAGTGCGACATGGCTGAGGCGATGGCCCGCGCGCTGCGAGGCGAGCGCCGCACCGCCGCCGAACTCCTGGACACGGCGGCGCGCCGATTTGGTGAACTCGGGGCTTCCCGTGAACTGCTGCCCGTCGAAGCGTTGCAGATCCTGCTGAACGTCTCCAGTGGACGTACGGAGCAGGCCGTGCGCACCGCACAACGGCTGGGCGAGGACTGCCTTCCCATCTGGAAGCCTGTCACTCGATCATGGGTCGGACTGGACGCCGACTTCGCAACCATCGAGTGGCTGGACGACCCTGAGTCCGCGCGGCGCCGATGGTCGGAAGCACTGTCCCGACTACAGGCACCGATATGCGGCCCCCTGGACATAGACGATCGCCGCAGGTTGATCCCGACAGGACGCGTACCCGACACCCTCGTTGAGGCCGCGATCCGCGGCGCGATGGCCAGCCCGTCGTTCGATGGCCCACGGGACCTTGGCGCCGCGCTGGCGACGTTCGGTTCTGAAGGCGTCGTGCCAGGCGTGCGGACGGTGGTGAAGGTGCGCCGACGGCAGCACGAACGACTGGAGACCGTCCATACCTTCGAGGAGCTACGCGTCACGGCCGGCATCCTGGCGCCGCGTCTGCTGGATGCCGGAAGGACAGGGGAGTCCTGGTGGGCCGTTCTGGAACGCCTGCCAGGTACGCCCGCGGACCGTCCGACACCCGCACGTCAGCGGGACCTGGGCCACCAGCTTCGACTCTGGCATTCCCAACCGCCCGGCGAGGGCCTACGCCTGGATGACCCCGGCGCGCTGGGCGTCCTGCTGGGGTGGGTGCGGACCTCAATACCAGACGCCTACCCGGCCATCGCCGAACACGTCGACGAAGCATGCCGAGGGCTCCCCATGACCGCGATTCACGGTGACGTCGCCGTTTGCCATAACGCGCTGTTCGACGGCGACGTCCTGACTGGGTTGCTCGACCCGGGCGCGACCGAGGTAGGGCCCCCGATGCTCGACCTCGCCTGGTCGCTGGCTGTCGACATGCCACGCGGCGCAGAGCCCGGTCCCCTCCTGGACGGCTACGGTCACGACGCCGTCGACCAAGCAGCCCTGACAGGACTACTGCCGCTGATGATGCTGCGCCGCCTAATCGACGCCCCAGCCGTTGGGCTCACCGAAACCGACGGGGTATGGATCACTGGATGGCTACGTGACCACCGCCCCGACCTGCTCGCCCTCACTCAATAAGCCCGGCCCGGCGGGCGCAGGCGTACGAGATGTAGTTGTCCAGCACGTTCGCGGGCACCGCGAGCCGCTCATGCAGATCAGGCTCGTCCTCACGTGCGTAGAAGCGGTTGAGGCCGTCGAACAGCGCGAGTCTGTACCCGGCCGCCAGGACATAGGGCTCCCACTCCTGATGATTTGGCCGGGTCGTCAGCGGAACGGTTGCCTCGACCACGAGCACCCGCGGCCGCCATACCCGCAGGTCAGCTGACCGCAGGACAGCGGCCTCCGCCCCCTCCACATCGACCTTCAACAGATCGAAGCCCGATTCCGCATGTGCGCTGAGGACCGTCTCAAGGGCAAGAACCTCGACCTGTAGTTCCTCGTGACGCCAGCCGTCCGCGAGATGCCCCTCCAGGACATCCCGGCGCAGGGTGCTGAGCCCGCCGCCGCCCGTCATCCCCCGCCCAGGGACAACCCGAAAGAACCTCGCGTCGCCCGGCTGGTCACCGACGGCCACACGCAGATTGACATCGCCGGGCCGGGCTTTCCGAAGGCGCGCGTGACGCTCGGGCAACGGCTCGACGTTGACCCCTCGCCAGCCCAGACCGTCCACAAGGTTCTTGGTCAACGAGCCACTGACAGGCTCGCCGGCACCAACATCCACGAAGAATCCGCCCCGATGGCCAGCGAAGGCACGCATCAGCACGACATCCTCCGCATTGCCCGCGTACGCGATCAGGTCATAACCGTCCACGCGCGCCAATTTACGTCGCAGGTCTCTGTCAAGATCGTCAATGCATCCATGGATGTCATCGATGTCTCCAGCGATCTTGGCCGAGACCCAGTCCTCGCCCGCCGCCTCACCAGTACGGCAGCAGCAGGTGGCGCGGCATTCGGCGCCAGGTAGGTCACCAGTATGAGGAATCCCAGCTTGTCGCGTCCAAGACCGTGTTCCAGACCGCATCCTCATGACGAGCTGTTTCCCGGTCGTGGCGCACGGTGCCGTCGACGTAAGCGCGTTCGCTTTGCAGCAGCGCCAGCTTGTTGCGAAGCTTCTGCTCTCTTGTGGTGACCGGGAGCTTCTTCCGTCGGCCCGCCGCGCGTGCTGAAGCGCGCAGCCGATCAAACTCGGCCTGTTGCGGCCGGAGCTTGGCAAGCTCAGCATCGATCTGTGAGAGCAGGGCGGCTCGTTCCTCCGCGAGCGCGCGCAACTCCGCACGCACGGCTCGTTCCTCCTCGCTCCAGGACTTCTTCCCGCCGGGTTTCTGGCCCGTCTCACGGAAGATCCGGGAGCGCTCGCGCTCGAACGCGCTCCTTTGGTTCCGGAGCTCGGCCTCGCGCGCGTCGATCTCCAACCCGCGCTTCTTGCGCGCCGTCATCGCCTGCCCTGGCGTCTCTGAGGTGCTCATTGGCCTATCGTGATCTGCGGCCGTTGGCCTGTCTGCTATCGCAGCAGGAACATGTTTGTTGAGGTACACGCAGCCATTATTGATATCGGGATCAAGAGAAGGCTTATGATCCTGGATGCAGCGCGGCCCAGTAGAGCGCGCGATGCTCGGGAAACATGGAGCTTCGCGAGCCGCATTGTTGAGCGCGGTGGCATCGATGTAAGATCATTCGTGGGCTTGACAAATTGATACGAGATATTCCTTGATAGTGGCCGGTTCGCCACGCTAGTTCGCCGCTACTAGGAACGCGGCGGCGGGGCGGACGGGCAGGAGGATTCAAGGAATGTCGAGATTCAACCTCGAACCCACAGCCTCGGTGATGGGCGCGTCGATGTCGTGGCGGCGCGTCTTCCCCGGGCGGGCGGATCAGATTCCGCTGGCGCGGCAGTTCGCCATGTTCCTGTTCGCCGAGACCACGATCGCGTCGGACGTGGGCTTCGTGGTGACGGAGCTGGCCTCGAACGCGGTGCGCCACACCCGGTCGGGCCAAAACGGCGGTCGGTTCACCGTCGAGCTGGTGCTCGGCGGCCTGGCCTACGTGGGCGTCAGCGACCTCGGTGGTGGCGGCTTCCCCACGGTCAGGCACGACCCGCTCGACGGTCCGCTCGAGAACGAGGGCGGGCGCGGCCTACGGGCGGTCTCGCAACTGGCCGCGATGCTGGGCGTCCACGGAAGCCCGAACGAGGGCCACACCGTCTGGGCGGACCTGATCTGCGTCGAAAAGCCGCGCGAGGACCCGCCGCTGGTCTCGCCGGTTCATCCGGCCGCATAGGGCGGGACCAGCCTGTCCATATCAGGCTGGTCCCGCCCTTCACAGGCTAGGGCCAAGCTCAGGTCCCGTCCGCACCTTGGCGAGGTGCGGGCGGGACCTTTGCTTGTCGACGTGGCGAGGCAGGTGGGGCCACCGGGGGCGCGATTGGGGGCGTAGCCGGGGGGTTGTCTATGGGCACCCCGGCCTTTTACTGCTGTCAGCGCAGGTCAGCCCGCGCCTCGAGTGGGGCAGCGGTGCACCCGGATACCCCCCAAGGGGAACAGGTATGGGGGCGGTTGTTCGCGATAAATAATTCACCGAGTCCTGAGGGCCGGACTCCTTCTCACCTTTTATTCCCACTGTCAAGCCCGCTAGACGCCGGCGCCGTTGTGCGTCCTATTGATGACGTAGCGAGAAGTCTGTGCCGCGCGTGGCGCGAGTCGACGCGACTTGAACACCCAGGGCTGAACGTGCAGGTCAGTGCAATCCCGTTCGAAGCCCTGCGCTGTGGTTCGGTTGAGGTCGCGACCGTTGGCCCGGTCATTAAATTTCTGTTTACTGAGGTAAGCCTCTCCAGCCGTTCCGGTGACGAAATTGGTCGGCGCTCCGTGTTGCATTCATCGTGGCGTCGAGCAATGGTCGTTATGGCGGACGACGCCGGGCGGGAAAGTCCCGCCGAATCGGCCGCCAATCAGGAGGCAGAAACAATGGCGAACACCATCACCACCGCGACCGCTGACACGGCCACCACCGCCCCGGCGGACGGCACGGCGGACGGACGTCCGGACGGGGCGGCCGGTGCCGTGTGGGACGCGCTGAACGCCGCGCCGGACGGTGCGACGGTGACGGCACTGGCCGAGGCGTCCGGGGTCAGCCGCGCGACGGTGACCAAAGCCCTGACAGCGTTCGCGGACACCGGACGCGCCGTCCGGGCGACCGGTGAGGGCACCGGTCGGGGCCGCACGCCGGACGTGTGGTCTCCGGTCGCCCCCACGGCCACCACCGGGGCCGGTGATGCCACCCCGTCCGCCCCGGCGGACGACACGTCCACCGACACCACCACGGCCCCGGACGCCACCACCGGGACGGGTGTCATCTCACCGGACACCCTTGCCACCGCGATGCAGGTCCTGTCCGAAGAGGCCGACCGGCGGGCGGCTGCCGCCGAGGCGCTGCGCAAGGCACAGGACGAAGAGGCCGAACGGCGCGCGCGGGTCGACGCCGAACTGCGCAAGGCCGAGCAGCGCGAAACCGCCCGCGTGATCCTGACCGACCTGCTGAGCACGGTCACCACCACCCTCGCCGCGATCGCGGCGGACGACGAGGAGGGGATCACGAGCGGCATGGAGGACATCGCGCGCTACGCCGGTAGCGTCCGCCGGACCAGCCGCGCCACCACCGGCACCCGGACGGGCACCGGGACGCGAGCGCCGCGCGTGGCTGGTGACCGCACCGCGCCGACGCCCCTGCGGCCCCTGGTCGCTGGGCACCTGAACGCGTTCCCTGACCTGGAATTCACGCCCGGCGAGATCGCCAAGGTCCTGGACCGGTCATCCGGGGCCGTCGCCAACGCCCTCGACACCCTCGTCGGACGGGGCGAGGCGGTCCTGACCTGTGAACGCCCCCGCCGGTTCCGCGTGGCCACCACGGCGACCACGGCCGCCAACGACGCGGACACCGGTGACGACGACGCGGACGGCACGAACGCCGCGTGACCGCGTAGGCGGGGCGGACGGGTAGCGGCCCGTCCGCCCCGTCATGACTCGGGGTCTCACGACCCCACCCACGCAATGAGGTGTCATGACGAAGGGAACGCTACATGTCCGGTGACGAGACCGGTACGACCTCGAACGGCACGGAACACGACCCCTACGACCAGGTGTTCGTCCTGCTCGGTTGGGCGTGGGACGTCGCGCGCGCCGCACGGGCGGCCGCCCGCTATCCGGTCACGCGCGCGAATGTGTCAGAGATCGGCACGCTTGGCGCACTCATCCGCATCGACCATGAGTACGCGGAAACGGTTGATCTGTCCCGCCCGCTGCTGGCCGTTCCGCTTCCCGAGGTGCGGACGCCGATTGTGATCGACGGGTGGCACCGGATCCACAAGGCGCGGCAGACCGGTGTCACTGAGTTGCCGGTCATCTTCCTGAACGGCGACGACGAGCGCGCCTGTCGCCTCATGGGCGGCGGCATCAAACGCGCCTGGTAGACCGGCAGGGACATCACACACAGCACCACGCGCGGCAGGGCCCGGGTAGGCGGAACGCCACCCGGGCCCCGTGCGCGCCGCCGGGCGTGC
>NZ_JBICUA010000005.1:119929-542397 GCF_043197915.1 Actinomadura geliboluensis
TGCGGCCCCGTGCGCGCCGCCGGGCGTGCGGCCCCGTGCGCGCCGCCGGGCGTGCGGCCCCGTGCGCGCCGCCGGGCGTGCGGCCCCGTGCGCGCCGCCGGGCGTGCGGCCCCGTGCGCGCCGTAGCCAAGGCACAATGCCGCCTCAGTGCCCCCGGCTACACTCCGACTTCATGACGACGATCTACACGACCCAGGAGTGGAAAGGCCACGGGAGGCAGAACTACTACTGGAACGAGTACAGGCTCGAAGGCGACACTGTCGTCAAGTACAAGTGCCACCGGCAGAAGTTTTTCGACGGCGATGAGAACACCTGGCAGGAGGACGAATCGTTCCAGGAGTCCTGGGGACTTGACGAGCCGAGCATGCCCGACTGGCTGAGGCAGTATCTCTGATCGCGCCCCTACCCCTGTAGCCCTGGAACGCACTCTCGCTACCGACTAGAGGTCTCTGCCGCGTTCCGTGAAGAGGGTCTGGCCTCGTCGAGAGGCTTCAAGGGTGAGGCGGGTCCGGTCGGCGATGGCCGGGTGGAGCCAATCGTTGAGGGCGTTTTGGTCGCACCACTGGTACCCGATGATCTCGTGGCCGTCGGTGCGCACGTCCCGCACTTGCTGAACGGATAGTCGGGCCGAGTAGTACAGCAGCAGCCGGTCGCCGGCGTTCGGGGCCCACGCGACGAGGGCGGGACTCGGGGGGAACGCCGGCGCGATGGAGAGTTCCTCGCGTACCTCGCGCGCGATGCCGGTGGACGGCAGTTCGCCTTCGTGCACGTATCCGCCCGGTAGGTGCCATCTGCTTTTGTAGGCCGGATGGACCAGCAGGACGAGCCCGCGCGAGTCGGTCAGTACCGAGTGGGCCGCTGTCTGGGGAGCGGCGATATTGGTCATCATCGGCGTCAGTGCAGCCGGGTGCCGGCGATGATGCTTCGGGCGTTCTTGCGGGTCAGGCTCGCGGCGACGAAGGCGCCCAGTTCGTAGGCGTGGTCGGGGGTGTCCCACTCGTGGGCGTAGGCGAACGTCGCGCCGTCGCGGCTGAACACCATGCCGATGAGGCTGAGCTGGCCATCGTCGGTGGTGTGGCAGTGTCCCGCTATCGGGCTGTTGCAGTGGCCCTGGAGCGCGTGCAGCATTGTCCGCTCGGCGAGGATGTGGGTGCGGGTCTGTGCGTCGTCGATGACCTGGAGGAGCTCCACTATCCCCTCGTCGGCCTTGCGGCACTGGACGCCGACGACTCCCGCCCCGATGGCGGGGCACATCTCGTCCAGGCTGAGAAGCTGCGAGATGCGGTGTTCCATGCCGACCTTGGCCAGGCCGCAGCCCGCCAGGACCAGGGCGTCCACTTCCTGCTCCTCGTCGAGCCGGGTGAGCCGCGGGACGACGTTGCCGCGGAACCGCTGAACGTTGAGGTCGGGGCGCCTGCGTAGGAGCTGCGCCTTGCGCCGGACGGCGGACGTCCCGATACGCGCTCCCGGCGGGAGGTCGCTGATGGCGCTGTACTTCGAGCCGTCCGGGAAGACCACAGCGTCGCGCACGTCGTCGCGCTGGAGGTAGGCGGCGAAGACGAACTCCTTGGGCAGGGGGACGTCGCCGGGGACGTCCTTCATGCAGTGCACGGCGGCATCGATGTGCCCCATCATCAGGGCCTTGTCGATCTCCTTCATGAACAGGCCCTTGCCGCCCAGCTCCGACAGGTCGCCCTTGTAGCGGTCCGCGGAGGTCTCGATGGGGACGTACTCGATCTCCAGGCTGGGCACGACCGCCGCGAGGCCGTCGATGACGCGACTGGCGTAGGCGCGAGCGAGGTGGCTGGTGCGTCCACCCAGCCGGAATGCCCTCGCAGGCAGCGCGTCGCGGAAGTAGGCGGCGGCCGGAGCGAGGGACGTACTTGATTCGGTGCGAACGACGGTCATCACGAAGGCTTTCGGGACGTCGGGACGGTGGACGGCGCATCACTGAGCGTAGCCACGAGCGTGAGAGCGACATGGCTGACCACCCGCGACGCTCCGGCGCGCAGGAGCATGGCGTACTCCTCGGCCAGAAGCGCGGGCGGAAGGACGCATTCTCCGGAGACGGAGAAGGGCAACAGTGGCACGCCGGATCTGGCGTACAGGGCGCAAAGGATGTCGGTTGAGAACAGGGCGGGCTCGATCAGCAGTGAGTCGGCGCCTTCGGACAGCATCAGCAGCCCCCGCTCGACGGCCGTGGCGGTGGAGCCCGAGGCCGGGAGTTGAAAGGGCCGCTGCTCGTTCTGGGGCCGGATGCCCATCGCGGCGCGGTAACCGGAGTAGAGGCGTGAGTTCACGATCAGGTGCGGCATGATGCCGACGCGGCTGTATCCGGCGGAGTCGAGCGCGCTCCGACATGCCGCGATCGAGCCGGGGACCATCGCTGCGGGACCGATCACGTCGGCCCCGGCTTTGGCCTGCGCCACCGCTTGCTGGGCGAGCGCCGCGATGGTCGCCGCCTGGTCGGGCCGTCCATTTCGCGCGGTGAGATGGCAATCCCCGCTGGACAGATAGCCGCAGAGACAGGTCTCCGTCATCACTTGGATACCGAGGCGCGTCGACTTGATAGCGCGGATCGCACGCGTCATCACGGAGGCGCCCACTGTGGCTGTTGACCCCGAGGCGTCGCGCCGGTCGGTGGCGAAGACCTTCAACGCGGTCACGCCGGCCTTGTGGGCCCGTGCCGTCAAGCGCGGCAGTTGCTCCAGGCGGTAGGTCGGGACTGGGCCGCTTTCCCTGCCGTCTTCACGGACGAGTACGACCATGACGAGACGATCCGCAGAGAGCTGGGGGTATGCCCCCTTGAACACGTCCCACCTCACTTTCACAGAGGAGTTGTTGAACGACTGACCGATGCTGGTGAGGGCAGGGTCGTTCGTGTGGCGGCTGGATGGGCCCTGGAACCGCCCGACCATCGGTGATTCCAGGGCCCGCGCCCCGAAGCGCACCCGTCCCTGCGCTGCGGGGCGTGACTTTTACGGCGGTCCTGAGCGTTGTGGGATGAGGTCCGCACCCAAGGTGCGCACGTGGGCAGGCAACGGCTCGTGCCAGCGGGCCTTGGTCTGTTCGGGCTCACGCGGGTTCGGCTCGTGTTCCCTTGTCATGCCCGCCTTCCTCACGAGCGTGATGTGCTCGTCCACGATCTCTTCCAGCTCCAGACGGACTTGCCGCTGGCACTCATCGATCGTCCGGCGGAACATCCCGTGCATGGTCATCGCCTCGTCCCACGCCTTCGCGACGACGCCGAGGGCCGCTCCGATCGCCTGGTCTGCGGGACGGCGCTTCATGCTCGCCAGCTCCGCCGCCACGCGGTCCTCCACGTAGACGGTCATCAGGCCGACGCGCAGGAATGGGATGCCGTGCTCGAACAACCGGTCGGAGAACAGGGTGGAGATCAGCGCCCCCATGGCCGCTGGACGGGCTGTGTAGCCCATGGGTCCACTCGCCGTCATCAGGGCCCTCCCACCGTGCGCAGCGCCGCCTTCACCTGAACCACGGCCTCGGTCGGGTTGTCGGCCTCGCACAGCCAGACGCCGCCGCCCCAGCTGAACCACCAGCGATCACCGTCGCTCGCGCGTCGCCGGCACTCGATCGCGACCCCTCGCGAGGCCGCGTCCCGGGTGACATGTATCCGCCGCTCATTGACCGCCTCGGGCGAGAGTTTCTGCCCGCGTAGCAGGTTCGCCAGCACGGCCAGGAACGCCGCACTCTCTGAACCGTCCGGGGTGAGCGTGTCGGCCTGTTGCGTGCCGGTGTCGGTGGAGCCGTTCGGCAGGTAGTCGTCACTCTTGTCTCGGGGGTGGGACGTGAGGTAGCGGCGCAGGGCCCGCAGGCTCGGCGGGCCGTTGGTGCCCAGCTCGGCGACGATCTCCAGTTCGGGCTTGAGGTAGCGCCGCGGCGACCGCTCGGAGTCCTGGGCGGCCGAAATGAGGCCCTCTTCTTCCCAACGCATGAGCACACCGGGCCTGAGACCAGTGATGGCGAATGCCTCGCGGACGGCGATCCACGGCCCGTCGGCGATGGTTATGCCGTTGACCTCGGCGACCTTGCCGACGTGCTTGCGGGGGTAGTCCGATACGACCAAGGTCATGCCGCTGCTGCCTTTTCTATCTTGGTCCTGATCTGGTGGGCCGCCGGCCTTGTCTCGTTCGCCGGCCGGATGGAGTCGCCTGTGCGGGTGTCGTAGAACCACCACGCCCCGTCGCGGCAGTAGTGGCAGCCGACCGTGACCGCTCGACCTGGCATGCCCAGGGGGATCACGTTGAGGACCAGGTATCCCTGGACCTCGGCAAAGGCGGTGATGATGCCCTCCATGTGGGCGAAAGCCGCGGAGAGGCCGACGAGGAACGCGACTCGCTCGCGTTGAGGGATCACGGTGGTGGGGCTGCTCGCCCGACTCGGCTCCGGCGGCGGTGGAGGGAAGTAGCGCGCTTCGGGAGTCCGCACATGTGCTCCCATGGGTCAGGTCCCGAGGGTGTAGCCGGTGCCGTCCGTGCTCCCGTGTGCGTCGATGATCTTCATGATCGGCCTCTTCAGTGCGTGGGGGCTGTTGTTCCTCTGCGGTGGCGAAGCGCGGAACGGGCGCCCTGACCGGCTCGCCGAGATCACGGATTGTTGCGAACCACCTCCGTGCTGACTCTGAGTAGAGCACCATGAAAACCAGGACTGCAAGGTTTCAGAGTGAATCTCCGCACCGAATTTCCGCAGGTCGGAGGCTCATTGCGAATCGTGCGGGGGGATGCTTTCATTTCGAGTGAAAGACCGCCCCGGGATGGAGGTGACGCGGGATGACGGAGATCGCGACGGGGTCGACCGTCCCCCGGAGGCAGCTCGGCCGCTACCTGCGCGAACTTCGGACAAACGCGCGTCTAACGGTGCAGGCCGCTGCGAAAGCGCTCGAATGGTCCGAGGCGAAGATGTGGCGGATCGAGACAGGACAAACGTCCCTGCGGTCACACGACGTCGAGACCATGTGTCGCGTCTACGGGGCGCCCGACGAGCTGAAAGTGGCCCTGATGGGCCTCGCCAAGGAGACCAAGGGGAAAGGTTGGTGGCATGCCTACGGCGACGTCATTCCGGATGGCTTCGACCTGTTCATCGGCCTAGAGGGGGCAGCGGTCAGCCGTGAGGAGTACTCGCCTGAGCTGATCCCAGGCCTGTTCCAAACCCCCGACTACGCGCGTGCGGTCATCAGGAACAACACCGGCCTTCAGGATGAAGAGATCGACCGCCGGGTGCAGCTGCGAATGCAACGCCAGACGCTGGTGACTCGCCCGACTGCGCCGCCGATGCTCAACGTCGCTCTGAACGAAGCAGTCTTGAGGCGGGCCATCGGCGGGGCCGCAGTCATGGCGGCCCAGTTGGAGCGGCTCGCAGAGCTGAACGAACGCAACAACGTCTGCATCCGCGTCGTACCCTTCTCGGTCGGCGCGCACCAAGGACTTGAGACCGGGCCGTTCATCCTCATGCGGTTCCCGACTACCGGCGACGGACGCAACCACGAACCTCCCACGGTGTATGTGCAAGGCTTCACCGGAGCCCTGTACCTGGACAAACCCCACGAGATCGACCGCTACGCCGAAGCATTCGCGCTCATCTGGGCCGACGCCTTGTCGCAGGAGGAGAGCTCGGCACTGTTCCGGCAGATAGCAAGGGAGATGAACGGACCATGAGTGCTGGTTTCGCTGCGGCCAAGTGGCGCAAGAGCAGCCACAGCAACTCGCAACAGGAGTGCGTGGAGGTTGCGCCGTTGGCGACTGCCATCGCCATCCGCGACAGCAAGAATCCCGGTGGCGGTCACCTCACGCTGAATCGTGACTCGTTCGCTGGCATCCTCAACCGTGCGAGAGCTGGCGACCTGGACCTGTAACCCGCCCACGACGCTGCATATCCCACTCGTGACGTTGTGTGTTTCTCTGCAGGTGGGGCCACTCCACCTCTGACGACCTTCAGGAGTTAAGGGGACAGACCTGGGCCCCGGGTAGGCGGAATGCCACCCCGGGGCCTGTGCGCACCGTCCCGGTGGCCGGTCCCCGTGCGCGCCGCCGGGCGTGCGGCCCCGTGCGCGCCGCCGGGCGCCGACGTCGGCCACGACGGGCATGGTCCTGGTGTGTGGGTAGGTAAGCCCGAATGTCCGAATCGCCCATTCCGGAAAACCTTACGCCCCGTCTTTCTCATCGTTGGAACTATGGGCAACCGCATGGCGTCTCATAGGAAGACCTCGCCCCTTGCGGAAGGGGCTTCCGACCGTACGATGTCTCTACCTGGAGATCGGACGGAATTCGGCTGCCTCGGCCGCGACCATGATAGGTGTGGCCGGTGCGAGGTCGGCGCGTGGGCAGGAGGGCACGGACGGCTTGTCGCAAGCGGTGATCTCGGTGATTCGTAAGGGTGCCGTGGATACTTCATCTGGAGGAGTTCGGCTTGGTGAGCTCATCGGGCCCTGACGGGTGGTCGGACGCGGCCCCTTTCTCGAACCGTCTCGACCGGCTCGACCCGCTCGACCCCACCTCCATCGGCAGTTGGGAACTCCTTGGCCGGCTCGGCCAGGGCGGCATGGGCGTGGTCTATCTGGGTCGGGATCCGGACGGGCAGCGAGGCGCTGTCAAGGTGATCAACCCGCAACTGACCGATGACCCGGGTTATTCTGTGCGTTTCGACTCGGAGGTGGCCTACGCGGGGCGCGTCGCGTCCTTCTGCACCGCGCGGGTGCTCGATCAGGGAAATACCGGCGGGCTCGCTTACCTGGTCACCGAGTATATCGAGGGGCCGTCCCTGTCCGGATACATCAAAGCGCACGGCGTGTTCCCGTCGCATGCGCTCCGCAGTCTCGCGGCGGGAGTGGCGGCCGCCTTGGTCGAGATCCACGCGGTCAGCCTGGTCCACCGGGACCTCAAGCCGGGCAACGTCCTGCTCGCGGTCGACGGACCACGCGTGATCGACTTCGGTATCGCGCGGGCCTTGGATGCGCATATCCCCATCACCCAGCCGGGCAACGTCATCGGCACCGCCGGCTATGTCGCGCCCGAGTTCGCGTTCGAGGGACGGGTCGGTGCCGCCGGTGACATCTTCGCCTGGGGGGCCCTCGTCGCTTACGCTGCGTCCGGGCACAACCCGTTCGGTTCCGGCACGCTGCAGGAACTGGCCGTCCGGGCGAAACAGGCCCAATACGATCTGACAGGTGTGCCGCACGAGTTTGTGCCCATTGTCGAATCGGCGCTGGATCCCGACCCGGCTCGGCGACCGACTGCCAAGAACCTGCTCGTCCAGCTTGTGGGCGAGTCGACTCCGCGCGAGGCGACCACCGAACTCATCCGGCGGTGTTGGCTTACCGGGCCATCCCCTGCGGCGACGGCCGCACGCCCGCCCGAGGACGGCCCCCCCGGCTCTTCAGCGGAGGCACCGTCCGGCGGCGCATCAGGAAGCCGTCGGGAGAAGGCGGGACCGCGTGCACCGAAACATGCGAAAGCAGCCCCGTCGCTCGCCAGTGAGATCGGCTCACGGGTCGTTCGGTACGGTCGCCGGAATGCCCTGGTCACTGTATCTGCTCTCGTATTATTTGCCCTGGCGGCAGGCTTCCTGCTGAAGCAGGAGTCATTCTGGCCGCCCAATAAAACCGCGCGCTTCGGCATAAAAAATGACCAACCCGGTACAGGCTTCGGTCCCTCTTACTCGAAACTCTCCGGGTTGGACATTGCCATCGCGGGTGTGGCCGCTGGCGCGCTTGGCAAGGAAGCCAAGTTCGAGCCTCTGAGTTCCGAACAGCGCCGGACTGCGTTCCTTGGAAAAAATGGGGGCAAGGTAGACTTCATCGTCTCCACGTACTCGATCACCCAAGACCGGATGGACGGTGAGGAAAAAGACTTCATCGGTCCATACGCCGTGACAGGCACCGGGTTCCTGCTGAAATCGGACCATCCCCGTCCGCAGAGCATCTACGACCTCAGGGGAATGAAGGTGTGCACGTGGGGCGGCACCACGTCAAAGGAGATCCTCGAAAAGGTAGCAGAGATCATCGAAGATTCGGGACGGAGCCTAGAACTCCCCAACCCGCCGGAGAGTGCCGGCGAGTGTGTGGATCAGCTCAATAAAGGCAAAGTCGAAGCGGTCTTTTCAGACGAACTGATCATGCAGGGATTCGCCCTTCAGCCCGGCTCGAATCTGGTCGCCATCCCGAGCGCTTCAGTGAAGGATTTTCCAGACAAGAAGCAAAGGTGGGGGATTGCGCTGCCTCGGGGACATCGAAAAGAGTGCATGCAAATAAAATCGGCGCTCCGAAAATACATCGAGAACGGCGAGTGGAATCGGGCCTTCAAGGAGAATTTTGAAGGCCTGGATGAGGATCGTTATAGGCCGGATGTGAAATTGATCGAAAAGTACTCTTGTGTTGATCGACTGCCCAAGGAGTCGCCACAGGTGTCACCATGAGCCCCGCCGACCGGTGTCACGTCCAACCGCGAAGCTGTGCGCCGCCGGGCGTGCGGCCCCATCCGCCGGGTCGGTATCCGGGCACGGCCTGGACGGTCGAGGCACCTGGCAAGGTGCAAGCGCTGTCAGGCGGCGCGAGGAGCGAGGGGGTGGGGACCTGGTGGACAGGTCCCCGCCCCCACTTTTGGGTACTGTTCCCTACTTGTTCAGCTGGTCATGTTTGTAAGAGGGACGCGGTAGGGCTCGAGGTCTTCGTGTACGGACGCGTCAGCGAGGTTGATCCAGAAGACGCCCGGTTCGTCTGGGCCGACATGGTCGACGAGCTGGAATGTGCCGCCTTCGCGCCATGCCTGGGTGGTGAAGAGCGCCGCGTGGAAGGCGTACGCCTTGGCGTCTGCGGTGTCGCGGGCGAGGCGTTCCTCAGTAACCGGGAACTCCACGGAGGGCGGGGTGTGGGGGTAGAGGATGAGCACAGCCCAGGAGAGGCGTCCGGACCAGGCTCGGTACCCGGGCGTCAGGCCGGGGCGGAAGGGCCGGACGCCGACCTGTCCGAGGTCCAGGTCGAGGGTGACCTCGGCGTCCTCGGGGCTGATCAGGCTGGCCTGGGCCAGCGGTTCGACCAGCCGTGCGACCTCCCGGGCGAGGTGGTCGGGCGCGGTCGGTGTCTTCTGGGTGTCGTGAGGGCGGTCGGTGCGCTTCATGGGCGTTGTGCTCCTTCGGCTAGGCGGTGCGGGGGACGGGGTGCCCCCGCGTGCCGGTGGTCCGGTTCCGGACGGAACCGGGCGTCATTGACTGCCACCTCGCGTATCAAGGGCAAGGTCGGCGTGAGCTCGCCGCTGTATCCCCGCGGCCGGGGAACCTTCTCCGTGCGGCGGCGCGTTCGCCCTGGGCAACGGCCCTGCTCATGAGGAGGCCGGGTGGGAAGGTGGCGGCCGTCTCGCCCGGACTCGCTAGCCCGTCTACCCGAAGACGTAGATATTTCAGGGCTGATGGTCATCCGTGGGGAGCGGCTGGTTTCGGCCGGAAGTGTTTGGCAGGCGTAGAAGGGGGCGGGTGGTGCCTGTCCAGTCGGGTCGGTGGTAGGTCTCTACGCCGATGGCCGGGCGGCAGGTGGAGCAGCGGGCGGCGATCATTTGGCCGTGGCCGATGACCAGGCCGACGTGGCCGGGGTTGTTGGTGGAGGTGCCGGGGCCGGAGTTGAAGAAGACGAGGTCGCCGGGTTGAGCTTGGTTGTTGGGTACGCGGACGCCGAAGGGCCATTGGGTGAAGGTGGTGCGCGGGATGGTGAGGCCGGCGGCTGCGTAGGCGGCTTGTACGAGGCTTGAGCAGTCCCAGGCGTCGGGGCCGGTGGCGCCGAAGACGTAGGGCTTGCCGCGTTGGGCCATCGCGAAGGCGATGATCTTTGCGATGGTCTCGTTGGGTGCGGCGATGGCGGCGGCTTCGGCGCACTCGGCTGGAGGCGTGACCTCGGTCGGTGCGCTCGGGGTGGTGGGCGTCTTCTTGTAGTTGCGGGCGCGGTTGAGGACGTCGTCGACGTAGGTGTTGCTGTGGTTGTAGGCGAAGAGCGCGGCGCGCATCTTGGGTGGTGCGCCGTTGTGGCGGAGGTAGTTGGCTGCGGCGGGGATGGCGTCGGTCGGGTCGTACCGGTTCTTCTTGCCGTCGTGGTTGCCGTCGACGCCGTAGTTGGTCCAGGTGCCGGATAGAAACTGCATCGGGCCCCCAGCTCCGGCGTGGTTCTCGCCGGACTGGACGCCTGGGTCTTTGGAGCGTCCGTGGTCGGACTCGATGGATCCGACGGCGGCGAGGATCTCCCAGGGGATGCCGTAGTCGGTGGCGGCTTTGCGATAGAGGGCGAGGTAGGTGGCGGGGATGCCGGCGACTGGCGGTCCGGTGGCCTGCTGTCGACATGCGTCGGGTGGGGGCGTTGAGCCGGTGACGGCGCCGATGAGGACGACGGCCAGGACGACGAGGGCGACCAGGAGCGCGATTACCGGCAACCGGTGTCCTCCGTCTCAGAGGGGCCAGTGGCGGACGGTGGCGGCGCTGCGGTGGCCAGGTCGGTCAATCGGCGCCGGGGGCCGTCCTGTCCTGCGGGTAGCCATACGGGCCCGGCAGGGCCGCCGGTGGTGGCGTTGGCGGGTGTGTGGACGGCTGTGGCGACCGGGACTGGTGGTGTGCCCAGCAGGGCGCGGAGGTGGGCTTCGCGGCGGGCGTTGGGTAGCCAGAACAGGACTGGGGTGGTGATGCCGGTGGCCTCGGTGAGGGCCTCGTAGCCGTTGAGTTTGGCGGCGACTTTGGCGAGGGTGACGCTGCCGGTGTCGTGTTCGAGGAAGAAGTCGACCGTTGCCGGCCCCTGGGCTCCGGGGATGGTTTCGGTCCATCGGCCGTAGGCGTCGGGGCGGGTGAGGTCTCCCCAGAGTTGGGTGCAGCGGCGCTCGGGCCACCACTTGTCGAGGTGGGCGGCGGGCGTGCGGCGGGCGTGGGCGTGGAGTTGGGCGAAGAACTCGTTGACGCCGACCTGGTGGGCCAAGTGCCGGGAATGGCTGATCTGGAGTGCGGTGGTGCGGCGGTAGCCGAGTCCGGACAGGGTGGTGTCGCGGTGGGCAGCCAGGTGCTGGGCGCCGAGGGGACCGAGAACCCAGTGGTAGGGCGCCGCTCCGACGGGGACCCAGGGCTGGAAGCGTTCGAGGGCTTTGAGGCGGAACAGTTGCAGGAGCCGGTCGCGGGCCTTGCCGGGCGTGGTGAAGAAGATGGCGGCGATTTGGTGCGTGGTGAGGACGCGGTGTTCCCAGACCAGCTCCAGGATTGCCTGGTCGCGGTCGGTGAGCCGTGCGCGGAGTTCGAGGAACAGTTCGGGTGTCGCTCGTCTGAGTGTGCTGGTCGTCCGGCGCTGGCGGATCACTTCTTTCACTGCGGCTGGTTCCCCTCGCTGGTTGGGCTCTCGGCGCGCGGGTCGGACGGCGGCCCGCTTTTTCTGGTGGTGGGTTTGGTCGTCGTCACGCGTGGTGCGAAGCGTTGGCGGGAGGCCACGCGGATGTGGTCGGCGCGGCCGGGGATCGGGTCGCGAAGCGGGCGCGTGCGGAAGGTGAATGCCTGGGTCGGCTGGCCGGCGGTGACGAGGCGTCCGGCGGCTTGGTAGGCGCCCAGGTGGGCGAGGTCGTGCGCGGACAGGACGGGGCCGGCGTGCCGGGCGAGGTCGCTGGCGTCTTCGGGTGAGGCGGCGAAGTAGATCTTGTTGCGGGCATCGGCGGAGACCGCGTCGCGCAGGTCCTTGGGTAGCTGGGACAGGTGCTGGTGGGCCAGGACGAGCGAGAGGCGGTACCCGCGGGCCTCGGCCAAGATGTCGGACACCGAGCCGGGCAGGTTGAGGAAGTTGTGGCACTCGTCGATGTAGGCGGCCGAGTCCGGTCGCTCGTCCTCGGGAAGGTCGGCGCGGCGGGTGACGCCTTGCCAGGTGTGCGCGAGCAGGAGCGACCCCATGAGGCGGGCGGCATCCTCGCCGAGGACGCCCTTGGGAAGGCGGGCCAGGACGAGGCCGCCGTGGTCGAGATGCCCGGCCAGGTCCACGGTGGATCCGGTCGCCGACAGGGCTTGATGGACGAAGGGGCGGAGCAGGACGGCGCGGAGCTTGTTCATCACGGGACCGATCGCGGCGGCTCGTCCGGCCGGTGACAGCTCGTCGTAACCGGCCCAGAAGCCGCGTAGAAGATCGTCCGACAGCCTTCCGACCACGCGGGCCCGGAAGGCCGAATCGGTGAGGAGTTGCGGGACTTGGGCGAGGGTGGCGCGGGAGCCGTGGGCGCGCATGAGGCTCAGGCAGGCCGACCGCAACAGATCGTCCAGGCGCGGCCCCCAAGACGAGCGGAAGCAGCGATGGAAGATCGACACGACCGAGTCCACCGCGAACGCCGGATCAGGGCCGGACAGGATCCCGACCGAGGGCGGCGGTGCCGGATCGGACGGGTCGAACACCACCGTCCGCCCTGCCATGCGGCTCGGGAGTCTGTCCAGGACGTCGGCGATCAAGTCGCCCTTGGGGTCGATGACCAGCGCGCCGCGGCCCTCACGAGCATCGCCCAGGATGAGCGAGGCGAGCAGGGTGGATTTACCGACGCCGGTCTGTCCGAGGACGTGGACATGTTGGCGTGCCCCGACGACCGGCATCGCAACGGGGCGGGCGTGGCCTGCGTCGGCGTCGCCTAGCACCCGCGCGGCGCCGTGCGCGGTGTCGGGGCCGGTGGGCACGTCCGGGGACGGGGCGACCGGTCGGGCTCCGGCGCGCGTGATCGCGGGTGCGTCGGGATCTAGCGGCAGGTGCGCGAGAGCGGCCAGTTCGGCGGCGCCCAGCAGGTAGCCGCGTCCCAAGTGGCGCTTGGCCAAGGTGAGGACCGGGTCTTGAAGCCTGCGGCGGCGTAGGTGCTGGTGGCCGGACGCGAACAGCGCGGCTACCGATGCCAGGGCGTGGGCTCGTCCGCGCAGCCACTTGTCTGCGTTGCCGGCGTCGGGTGTGGCGACGGCGTAACGGATGTCGGCTTCGAACCGCGGTTGCGTCGCCTTGGCCAGGATCGCGCGGACCTGCTCAGCCCGTTCCGGGTGCACGCTGGCATGAGCGGCACCGGTTGGGTGGCCGGGGCGACCGGTGCGTGTCCCGGGTGTGAGCAGGTCGAAGAAGAAGCCTCGCGACGTGGCCGGGTTTCCGCCTTTGAGTCTGGACGCGACGCGGTGGGCGCGCGAAAGACGTCGGCCTGTCACGGGTCGGGCGAGGATTTGGACGGCGGCGCATTGGCCCTGGTCGAGTCCGGAAACCGCGCCGAGGAGGGAGCGGATCGGGTCGGCGTGGTGATCGGTTTTCAGCGGGTAGGAGTCCTCGCGCGACAACACGAGACGGCCTCCGGCTGCCGGGATGGACGGCGGGATGGGTGGCGCGGAGGAACGGGTCGTGGTGGTGGCGCCGGGCCAGGCAGCCCGGATGGTCTCCTCGACCATCCCGGGCGGCACTGTCCCGGGCACCCAGATCTGTACTCGGACCCCGGCAGCACCCGCGATGTACTCGAAGGCCAAGTACGGCTGCCCGAAGATCCAGCGCTTCCATGCCGGGGCGAGCAGGCCGGTCTGGTGGGCCCACCAAGAGGGCGCACTGGCCGGATCGACTTGGGGCGGTACGGACACGGTGATCAGGCGGGCGTCGCGTGCCAACCGTTGTGTCTGCCAGCGCCGCAGGGTTGCCCGCGCGATCTTGAAGGCGAGGACGGCGAGGCCGGTCGCGAGAGCGGCTGTCGGCCCATAGTGGGCGACCAGTGCGGGGATGCGCTCGGCTTGGTCGAAGATGTGCGTCCACTCGGGGACATCGCTGGGAGAGGTCATAGCGGGTCGGTCTCCTGGCCGTCGTTGTCCAGCAACTCGGCAGGGTCGGTGGTGATCACTTTGTGTTCGGCGGGTGAGGAGATGGCGGCGAAGGCTGCCCGGTCGCCGGCGCTTCCGCCGCACAAGAGGCCCTCGCCCCGTTCGGCCGATAGCAAGAACGCCCGTTCGCCTTCGGACAGGCCGAACGCGTCGCCAACGGCGGCGATGGCCTGGGGCGCCTGACGGAGCAGAATCTGAGTCGCGGAGTTGGCGACGACGGCGCGGCCGAGATCGGACGCCAGCAGGTCGGCGGCGTCCTGGGTGACGACGGTCAGCCCCGCCCAGTGCTTTCGGGCGGACTTGGCGAGCCGGTAGAGGAAGCGGGCGCCCTCGGCCTCCTTCATCAGCATCCACGCCTCGTCGACGATGACGAGGCGGGGGCGGCGGTCGGCGGGGTTGGCGACCTTGCGCCAGATGGCGTCCAGCGCGAGCAGCACCCCGACGGACTTGACCTCCTCGGGCAGATCCCGCAGGGAGAACACCACCAGATGCCCGTCCGGACGGGTCGTCGTGGCCTGCGCGAACAGTTCCTTGTAGGACCCGGCGACGTACGGCGTGAGGCGTTCGGCGATCGCCTCGCCCTCGGGATGGGAACTGATGGCGAGTTGTTCGACCAGGTCGGCCAACAAAGGCGCGGGACGCGTCCAGGTAGTGGGGGCCGAGTTGATGCCCTTCGCGGCGTATGCGGCCAGGACGGCGCGGTCCAGGACGGGCCGCGCAGCTGGTGTCAGGGCCTCGCCGAGCATGGCGGCGACGAGCGTCTGGGTGAACAGGGCGCGGCGGATCAGCGTGTCGTCGCCCTGGTCGGTGGGCAGGTCGAACGGGTTGAACGCCACGCCCTTCGCCCCGAGGCCCAGATGGGTGCCGCCGGTCGTCTCAGCCAGGGCCCGGTACTCGTCCTCCGGATCGATCACCGATACCTCGACGCCGTGGTACAGCAGCCGCAGCGCTTCGAGTTTGGTGAAGTAGCTCTTGCCCGCGCCGGACCGGGCCAGGACGACGGAATTGTGGTTGTCCTGGGCGAACCGGTCCCACACGACGACGCCGGAGCTGGCGACGTTGACCCCGTACAGCACTTCGTTGGAGCCGGTCGGCGTGTTCAGGTCCGGGGACGCGAACGGGAACGACGCGGCCAGCGCGCTGGTGTCGAATGTGCGGCGCTGCCGGATGGCGTCCGTTCCGAGCGGGAGCGTCGAGACCCAGCCCTGCATGGCGCGGAACGTGGTCGGCTGCGCGTCCAGTAGTAGGGACGCTGCCAGAGCCCGCACTTGCTGAACCTCGCCGTCCAGTTCCTCGGTCGTCCAGGCGTGCACGGTGAGGTAAAGGCCGACGCGGAACAGGCGGCCGTCTCCGCGCGCCAGCGACGAAGCCAGATCGGCGGCATCGTCGGCGGCGGCCTCGACGCTGAAGTCGGCCAGCCGGCCCGCCTCGGCGTTAGCGCGCGCGCTGGACTCCAGGCGGGCGAGCTGCCGCCGGAGCCGCTGCGCGGCGACCATCGGAGGGATCGGCTCCAGGTGCAGGGAGACGTCCAGGCGCCCGGGATAGGTGAGCAGCGGCTCCAGCCAGCCCGCGCCGACCTCGCGCGGGTATCCGGTGACGGCGAACGACGCGCAGCAGCCGTCCGGCATCTGCAGCGACGACGCGTTCACGCGGAGCGCGGCCGGTGCGAGGAGATCACCCAGCCCGACCCGCTGGTCCCGGTCATTTCCCTCGGCTGACGCGTCCGGGGTGACGGCAGCGCGGGCGAGAGCGCGCAGCTTCATCGGACCACCACCTGGACAGCCGATTGGCCGCTGGCCCGCACGGTCGCGGTCAGGACGTGGGCGAAGTTCTCGCGGTCCAGGCTGCTCAATGTCGAGGCGAGGAACGCGCCGCCGGTGGCCAGCGCGGCGGCGATCTGCAGGACTGCGGCCTCACCCGCGGAGCACACCAGGCGCCCGCCGACCAGCGCTGCGGCGGCCCGGTCCCACTTCACCCAGGCGAGCACGTCTTCGCCGGCGTCCGTGGCGACGTCGCGCTCGATGAACTGTGAACGGAAATCGGCACGGGTCAGCCAGAACCGATGAGCGATCAGCAGCTCTACGGCCGCGAGTTCCCCGCAGGTGCCTTGCGCGTAGCGGCGCAGTCCCTCGGGCAGCTCGTTGATGGCTGGCCGCTGCGAGCGCCGATAGGTGTGCGTCATTGCGAGGCTCCTTCGGTGATGTGGGCGGTGGTGGGCTGGTCGATGTCGGCGGGCGGAGCAGGCCGCTGGTAGCCGGGCGAGAACGTGTCCGACAGCACGCGCACGCAGGCATCGGCGTCCAGGACTTCGGCTGTGACGCCGAACCCGGTCAAGGCACGGACGGCTTCAACGGCGCGGCGGGAGACGATGACGGCGCTCGCCTGACGTGCGCGCCCTCGACGTCCCGCGCCAGGGACGGGCTGGTCACGCACGACGATGAGCACCTCGCGCACCAGCAGCGTGCGCGAGTCGCCGAGTTCGTCGAGATAGGCGGCATGGTCCTCGGCCGCTCGCCGCAACGCTGGGTGCGGAAGATCGGGCGCGGCCTCCGCAACCTGTGCGGCGAGGTCGGACAGATCGACCGGACGGGCCCGGATCAAGATCTGCACCGGGGCCTCAAGTGAGTTCAGCCACCGCCCGAAGAACCCGACCAGCGCGGCCTGCTCGGCGGACGTGCGCAACCCGAACGAGATCGTCCCCGCCCGCACCAGCGCGGCCGTCCCCTCACCACCCAGGTCCATGACGCCGTCTTGGCGGACGGCACGGACCGGGAACCGCAGGGCGCCCGGCAGTTGGCCTCGTACTCTGCACCAGGCCGGGGCCTGGGGAATCGGCTCGGGCGCGGCGACGAGCGCCCGTCGTCGGCGAAAATGGTCCAGGGCGGCCAGGACGAATCGGTCCAGTCCCATGCCGTCCCGGCGGCCGAGCGCCATCGCGCATCCGGCTGTCACCAGCGGGAAGCACAGTCCCGCTGTGACCGCGGCCGGCAGCAACGGCGAGACGCCGACGAAGACCGACGCCGTGATCACCGCGGTTGTGGCGAGGATGGCGAGTTGACGCGTGGTGAGCCCGTACATGATCTTGTCTGGCTGCTCCACATCGGCCGGGATACGCGCGGACAAGGGCTCGTGGTCGTCGTTCAACGGTTCCTCCTGCCATGGCGCCGGTAGTGGGGCGGATCAAGCCGCACGAACCTGCGCGGTGCCGGACGACGCGGGACCTCGGCACGCCGGTAGGGGCGTGTCGGCGGCTGCGTCGGGATGCGCGGGTGCGGCCGGGCCGGTCCGCCCGCACCCGTCCGACCGGGGACGGGCGGGACGTGCGGCCGGTGCGGTGCGCCCCTGGGCGCCGCGCCGTGTCCGGCCCGGTGATGGTGGGTTCCGGTGCCGCCGTGTGCGGCGCTGTACGCGCCGCTACGGGCCCCGTTCGCTGGACCGGGGCGGGGACGGTGCCGCCGGTCAGCGCCACGCGGTTGGTGGCATTGGGGGCCATGGCCGGGTCCGCGATTGGGGCGCGGTGCCGGGCCGCCATGCGGGCCACCGGACGGCCCACCACGGGGACCGTTCGGGCCGCCACGCCCGCGTGACCCGCCGCCGGGGCCGGGACGGGCGGCCCCGGCGGAGGCGGTACGCGCGGCGCGCGCGCCACGGCCACCCCGGGTCGCCTTCCCAAAGGCACCCAGCACGGCGCCGACGCCCTTGTAGACCACGAACGTCCGCACGAGCTGGCTGAGCATGCGCGGCTGGGCGGGCTGCCAGACAGTGCGCGCGACCCAACGAGGGATACAGATCAGGATGTACAGCAGGGCGATCACCAGCAGCAGGTCGACCAGTTCGGCCTGCTCGGTCGGGACCCCGAAGAAGGCGTGGTTGTTGTCGTTGTGCTGCGACAGCAGCAACTGCAGCGCGTTGATGAACACGAACGACTGGCACACCTGGATCGCCAGAGCGCCGGTAATCCCGCGCCACCACAGCCGGGCGAGGCCGTCGGTGAGCGCCAGCGCGTGGAACATCAACGCGATCGGCGCGACGCCGATAAGGATCATGATGATCGCCAGCCGCATCACGTAGATGAACGCCAGGACGCAGGCCAGGATGACGACCACGAGCGTGACGAGGACGAGGAAGGCCCCGCCGGTGTTGACCGAGGCGCCGATGCCCTCGGCGAAGATCCGCCCGGCCTCATCCGCGTTGATCTCGTCGGCGCCGCTCATGAGGATCGAGCGGGCGAGCCCGTTGGCGAGCTGTATGCCGTACCCGATCACGACCAGGCTGATGTTCATCGCGGCGAACGCCGCCACCAGCCGCACGATCGCCTGTCCGGGGCCGGCGACGCCGGAGAAGGTCTGACCGGCCATCACCAGCACACCGGCGACCAGCACCAGGAGCACGAAGCAGGTGTTGGCGATCACGCGGGACGTCGCCCAGATCTGCTCGGCCTGATTCATCGGCGGCGACCCGATCTCCGGCGTACCGAGCTGGGTACTGCCCAAGAACCCCAGCACCGGCGTCAGGGCGCTCTTGGCCAGCGACCGGAACCAGCCGGTGATCGCCTCCTTGGTGTGGCAGCCCATGTCAACCCAGCCGCATTCGTCCTCTTCCTCTTGAGCGTCTCCGGAGTCGCCGTCGTCCTCAGGATCGAATGGGGCGACGGCGGACACGGCGCTCGCGTGCTGAACGGAGGAAGGCGCGTCAGCGGTGGCGTGCAAGAGCAGGCTTGACACCGTCGTTCCCACCAAAAGGGCGAGTGCGATCAAGGTACGTCTCCGCCGAACCCTGCGAATCCAGACCCGCATCTTCAGGACCCGACGATGTACTTGAGGATCTGCACCAGGATCGGGGCGAGCGCGGCGATGCCGTAACCGATGGCGGCATTGCGCAGCGTGCGTTTCCCCGCCTCGGCCTCGCCGGGGTCGCCACCGGCCAGCAGATACCGGACTCCGCCGATCGTGGCGAACAGCGTGGCCAGCGCGACCAGCAGACCGACAATGACATTGCGCAGGTTGGAAATGACCTCCTGAAGACGCGCATTGTCCGGCGGAGCGGAAATGACGTGCGCCTCGGCCGCTGAGGCCAGTGTCGCGGCGAGCACCAGGCCGCACACCAGAATGCCCACGCACCACAGCACAACCGCGGCGGCGAGACGGCCCCGGCTCACCTGTGGCCGACGAGACGGAAGAAGATCGGACAACGGACGGATGCTCAACGGGCAGCCCTCCAGGCATGCGACGAGGCAGCGAACAGGAACAGCGGCGATGGCCGCCGCGCGGAAGGTGAGAACCACGGGGTGAAGACGGGCCGGGCCTTGCGGGTGTCCTCCTTCAGCAAGGGCACTCGGCGGACGGTCTGACGGATGGGGACCGGGTGACCACCCGGCCCGAGCCCGTCTTCAACCCCGGGTTGCTTTCACTAAGTAACTGGACCGCTCACACCCCGGTTTTGGACATCAGCGATGCGAAGTCGTCCCGCAGACCCCCGTCGCGCATCGCGGCGACCAGACGCTTCTCGGCGCGGCTGCGGCGCTTCGCCAGCGCCGCATACGACATCCCGAGCCGTTCGCCGAGGTCGGCCAGGTCCATGCCCTCCAGCCGGGTCAAGGTGATGATCTCGGCCTCGAACGAGGTGATGACGTCCTGCTGGACAGCCGACTCCAGGAGCAGGTCCACGTGCCCCTCCGACGAGTCGGCGGGGTTGACCCGCGCCAGGGTGGACGGGTCCACCGGGATCACCTGCGCGTGCCAGTGGTAGGCGCGCTGGACGGCCTTGGCCGACCGCCCCACCAGCCGCTGGGAGATCCGGGGCTGCTCCAAGTCGATCTCGTGCAGCGCCTGGCAGAACGCCGACAGCAGGTCACCGGCCACACGCGAGGTGCCGGCCCCCGGGTCGCCCTCCAGACCGCGCAGCCTGTTCCGCACGATCCCCTTCAGACCGGGCAGCGCGACCCCGACGCACCCCATGACCCAGGACGAGCCCTGGTGGCGGGCGCGCAGCACCAGCTCCCTCCACACGGCGTCACGGGCCTCCGGCCCGGTGGACGGGTGCAGCAGGATCGCCCGGACCTCGTCCAGCGCGATCACGCGGGCGGGCAGCCCGTACCCGAGCGCCGCGCCGTCCACCGACAGCGGAGCCGGGCCGCGCGTCAGCAGATCGAACGTCGTCTCCGCGACGTCCAAGACGTGCCTTGCCTCAGCGCTGGTGCGGCGGGTCGGGCGGTTGGAGCGGTCGGCCGGACGGGCGGCGGTGCCGGTGCTGGTCATGGTCATGAGAACCCCCGAGAGGTCGGTCGGTGAATCGGTCACCGACATCTCGGCAGAGCCCATGAGCAGATCATGAGCAGATGCTCGGCAAGCACCCTCGACCCGATGTGCTCATGATCTGTTCATAATCGCTGTGACCTGCGGAAACGTGATCCGCTCATCATCTGCACATGCTGTCGGCGCTCTGAGGTCAAGCGCGCACATGCGTTGAGATCGCCGCTGACCAGCATGAACACCTGCACACCAGAGTGCCGCACCAAGAAAGATCAAAACTCCGAGGCGAGCCGTTGCACCCCTGCTGCCTGCGGAGAAAGTGAGAAGTCGCGGCCGCCAAAACGACTCGTCGGCAGCGGAAGCGCCGACAGCGGAGAACGATGCGGAACGGGCGAACTGCGTTGCTTCTGGACATGCGTGCCTTTAGCCGTATCTCCTGCCAATTGCATAGGAGTGGTCCGTGAAGTGAGGCGGGGGTATATAGGCAAGTGCGAAGGGGAGTGGTCCACGCAAGCCGACAATCGGGGAATGGTGACGAAGTTCGGAACCGTGTTCACGGTGGGGGCGATCGCATTCGTGGCGCTTACCGGCTGCGGAGGCAACGAGAAGGAAGCCGGACGCACCGGAGCCGGTGAAGAGGCCACCAGCCGAAGCCCAGTTCAAACCTCCTCGCCCACTCAGTCCGGCGAGGTGTTGCCCACGCTGGAAGTCGGCAAGCCCCTGCCTGTGAACCTGAGCAACAGCGGAACCGACGAGTCGAGCACGGCCAGCGAACAGTTCACCCTCAAGGAGATCGACAGGTTCAAGACCTACGCCGACAGGTTTACCGACGAGACACAGCGAGCCCAGAACGGCGAGTTCGTATGCCTCGTACTCGATATCAAGAACGTGGGCACGGCTGAGGGTGACACCTACACCTCTGCACACTGGGTAGGCGCAGACGGCAAGGTGGTATCTAGCATTGACACCATCGGCGGAGTCTGTGAGGCCAAGGGCCTCCCCGATAGCATTCTCGGCCAGGACAGCCCTGGACCCGGACAGTACATATCAGGAACGATCAGCTACGACGTACCAACCGACCAACCAGGCGCGATCGCCGTCGAGGACCGAAACGGAATGCTGCTCTTCCGGATCGACTACGCACCGGAATCGGCTACCGTAAAAGTCACTCAGTAACACGATGGGGAGGGGAACACGCATGGCTCAGAAGGTCATAGTTCAGATGACAGATGACCTCGACGGGGACGAGGCCCACGAGACGGTGTCGTTCGCCATCGACGGCAAGGCGTACGAGATCGACCTCAGCGAGAAGAACGCCGACAAGCTTCGCAGCGCTCTGCACCCATACATGGACAGCGGGCGTCGGCTCAAGGCCATCCGAGGCGGCAAGGCCACCGCTCGCGGCACCGGAAACCGGGAGCGCAGCGCCGAGATTCGCGAGTGGGCGAGGTCCGCCGGAATCAAGGTGAACGATCGCGGGCGCATCCCCGCCAACGTCATCGAGCAGTACGAAGCGGCTCACTAGCCGAACACGCGTAGAGGGACCCACCTAAGCCGGGTGGGTCCCTCTACGCGTATCCGAAGAGGACACCTCGGCGGAGCGGCCAGCACCGGAGCAGAAACCCGGGCCGGACGTGTCCAAAATCAAGCAGGCCGCCGTCCAGTTACTTAGTGAGAGACAGGGGACCGGGCGACCATCACGGGTCACCCGACATGACCAGCACCAACAAGCCGAACCCGACACCCGCCAGCGGCGCACGGCAGCTCCTGCCGCTCAGCGTCTGGCTCTGCCCGGACGACACGATCGACCGGCCCGCCCACGACGCGCAGTCCTGCCAGGGCTCCGCCCACCGGGCGCCGCGCACCTGGATCTGCGAGCGGCACTTGGGCGCCGTCAGCTCCGGGCTCGCGCGCCACCTCATCACCACCGCCACCGGCGAGGGCGATGTCATCGCCGAGGCGTTCACCACCAACTCCGCCGTCCTGCGCACGGCGGCCGAACTCGACCGGCTCGCCGTCGGCTGCGTCCCGCACTTCCCGCTCGCCCAGCACATCGGCGCGCAGCTACGCGCCCAGCTGCCGCACGAACACCTCGGACGAGTGGCGATGCGGCCGTGCCGCGCCGACCAGATGCACCTGGGGATCGCCGACCAGTCCGGACAGGTCGCGCTGGTCATCGCGGCCCCGCCCACGGTCGGCAGCCGCACCGCCGAACCGAAGCCGAGACGGACGCGGGGAGCGTGCCCGGCGTGCCTGTCAGACGTCTTGACCGACAGTGCCTTCCACGCTCGATCGTTCCTGCCGGCCGCCTACAGGGTGCTGCGGCCCGGAGGCCACCTCGCCGTCGTGACCACCGCCAGGCATCACAACGGACACCTCATCGACCCCGCACCTGCGATCATCCGCGAGGCCCGCAAGGCCGGGTTCCGCTACAGCCAGCACATCATCGCCGTCCGCGTCCCGGTCGAGGGCGACACCCTTCTTATCCAGGCCGGCCCCGGCAGCCTCGGGCAACTCCGCGACATCCGCTCCCGCGCCCTGCCACCGGCGGCCCGAGTGCACGCCGACGTCTGCATCCTCACGCGACCGGGCGACAGCGGCCAGGAAGGCGACCGATGAACACGCGCTCTCACGCCGAGACCCGCATGCTCGCGTCCGTGCTGCTCACCGGGCAGCAGCCCTCACGCCTCCAGCGCAAGGGCCGCTACACGCCCGAGTCGATGACGCACCCGGCCAAGATGCTCCCCGCGATCGCTGCCCAGGTCATCGCCGCCTACACCGAGCCCGGCGACCTGGTGATCGACCCCATGTGCGGCATCGGAACCACCCTGGTCGAAGCCGTCCACCAGGGACGTGAGGCCACCGGTATGGAGTACGAAGCGCACTTCGCGCAGATGGCCGCAGGGAACCTCCGCCACGCCCGCGCCCATGGAGCCACCGGGGCCGGCCAGGTCGTCCACGGCGACGCCCGTAATATCGCCACCGCCCTCGCCGACCTCACTGGAGCCGCCGCGCTCGTGCTGACCTCCCCGCCCTACGGGGCGACCACCCACGGGCACGTATGCACCGGCCGGGACAACGGCGGCGGAAGGATCGACAAGTCCCACAACCGCTACTCCACCGACCGCCGCAACCTCGCCCACCGCCCGACCGCCGAACTCGTCGCAGGGTTCGGGCAGATCCTCACCGGATGCGCGGCCCTACTCCGCCCCGGCGGAGTCGTAGCCGTCACCGTTCGCCCCTTCCGCGTCGCCGGCGAACTCGTCGACCTGCCGGGCCAGGTCATCACCGTTGCCGAGAACAGCGGCTTGGTCCTGGCCGACCGGTTCGCCGCCCTGCTGTGCGGCCTGCGCGACGGCCAGATCATCACCCGCGCGTCGTTCTTCCAGATGATCGAATCCCGCCGCCTCCGCGAACACGGCATCCCAGCCATGGCCACAGCCCACGAAGACCTCCTGGTTTTCGTGCCTGTGGAGAAGGGCCGCCGCACGGCCGGAGAGGCATCCCGCCTTGACCTTGACGGCAGAGGTGTGCCGTCATCCCCGGACCGGCTTGACATCGGGACCACCGACGCCGACACCCGGCGGATGGGGACGCGGTGACCAGGCCGGACAAGCAAACCCGGAGTGGCAACGAGGAGCTGACGATGACCTGGCGACTGGTCCAGGCGGAGCCGTCCGTTCAGGCGCAGCTCACCCGGGTGCAGGCACACGCGATCAAGGAGGCACTCACGTGGTGGACCAGGTACGCAGCCCGATCCCACTCGACGTCTTCACCCGAGGAACCCACAGCAGCCGATCCGCAGGACTGACTGGACCCGGTGGAGGGGTTCAGCTGGATGGTCCGCTCAAGGTGGCGTTCGCGGGCCGGACCTCAACCGAGGACAAGCAGGACCCGACACTGTCGCTTCCGCGTCAGCTCGCCAACAGCCAGACCGCCCTGCACACATCCCTGCCGGGACGTGCGGTGATCGTCGCGCATTTCTACGACATCGAGTCCGGACGCAAGGACCTCGCCGTCCGCGGGTTCGGACGCGGGCACGAGCGGTTCAACATCCCAGTTCCGCGTGACGGCGGCATCCGAGACCTGCTGTCGGAAGCGACCCAGGCCGATCGCCGATTCGATGCGGTGATCTGCGAGTCGGTCGACCGGATCGCACGTCGGACCTACATCGGCACCCAGATCGAGAACACCCTGGAGAAGCTCGGCATCCCCCTGTGGGCGTCCGACGAACCGATCACCCTGAACGGGAAACGCTCCTCCCAGGTGCTCACACGCCGGGTGAAGCAAGGCGTGGCCGAGTGGTACGTCCTGGAGATGCTGGAGAAAGCCTGGGGCGGGTTCGAAGCCCACACCGAGCAAGGCTTCAACGTCGGGCGGCCTCCGTACGGGTACCTGGCAGACAAGGTTCCCCACCCCGTCGCCGCTCGCCGCGAACAGGGAGCCACCAAGCATGTCCTGGCTCCCGACCCGGTGCGCGGCCCCGTAGTGCGGACCATCTTCGAGATCCGCGTCAGTGAGCGCCTCGGCTACCAGGCCATCGCCGACCGGCTCAACCGCGATCTGGATCGCTACCCGCCACCCGTCGCAACTGCGAAGCACCGCAGTGTGGGCAGGTGGACCTACTCATCGGTCCGAGAGGTGCTGACCAATCCCAAGTACACCGGCTACATGGTGTGGAACCGCAAGGCGACCACATCGGCAGGGGGCCGGAACAATCCTCCCGAGGCGTGGATCTGGTCCAGCGCACCCACCCATCCCGCTTTGGTGAGCGTCGAAGCCTTCACTGGTGCCCAGAAGGTCGCCCGTGACCGGGAGGGTTCACGCAGCCGTCCGGGGCCCAACATCGCGCACGCTGACACCCGCCGCTCCTACGCGCTCCGCTCCTACATGACCTGCGGACTGTGCGGACGCCGGATGTTCGGCAAGGAGAGCCGGGGCCGGATCTACTACATCTGCCGCCCCGCTCGTGCGTACCGTCCCGAAGGGCACCCGGCGAGCATCTGGGTCCGCGAGGAACCGCTCATGGCGGGCCTGACCGAGTTCTTCAACCGCGAGATCTTCGGCCCGCACCGCCGTGAACGCCTGCGCGTGCTGCTCGCCCGGGTCGATGACAGCCATCTCCACGAGCACCGGGAACGCCTGATGGCTGTCGAGCGGCAGATCGCGGAGTTGAAGCGTCGCAAGGAACGTGTCCTTGACTCATTGGAGACCGCCGACGACCCCACGCCCGCCTTCGTCAACTCCATCAACGAACGCACCACACGCATCGGCGCGGACCTTGAGGCCAAACAGACCACGCTGCGCGAACTGCGAGAGGAGACTCCGGTGGCACCGTGTCCCGAACTCCTGGACCACTACCCGACCGGGGCGGTCAACCTAGACCTGCTACCTGAGCCCACCCTGCGGCGCCTGCTGGACGCCTTCGCCGTCCAGATGCGCCACGACAAGCAGAGCAACCAGGTCGACGTTCAGGTCACGATCACGCCCGAAACGGCGGACACGCAACTACGGGCCGCCAACGCGGCGATCATGGGGGACGACGGCGGGCCGCATGGTGATCTTGCAGCCATGCGCGTGGTACCCCCTACCGGATTCGAACCGGCGCTACCGCCTTGAAAGGGCGGCGTCCTAGGCCGCTAGACGAAGGGGGCCCTGGGTGGCGGTGATGGTCGCCACTCGACTCGTCAAGTGTAGAGGACGGGGCGGGGCGGCGCGCAAACGGTTACCCGGGGGTGCTGGGTCGGGTGGGGGACGGGAGGCGTCCGCCCGGGGCGCTCTCGGTAGGGGACGGGCTGCGCGACGGCCAGTCCGAGGGGAATTCGGACGGGAACGGGGAGGTCGGGGAGGCGGGCGGGGAGGACGCCGGGGGCTGGGGGTTGATGGTGCGGTCGGGGTCGGGTTCCAGGTGGCGTTCGATCTGGGCGGAGGTGAGGCCGAGGCCGCCGAGGCGCAGGTCGTCCCAGCCCTGGAGGCGGTGGGTGGCGCGGCTGAAGTACAGGACGGACAGCTCGATCGGGGTGGGCTGCTCGTGTTCGAGGCCGCGGAGGCCGGCGCCGCCGGTGGAGCCCTGGACGAACAGGCGGGTGCCGGTCGGGAGGATCTTGGTGGAGCGGGTGTGGGTGTGGCCGGCGAGGACGAGGGGCGTCACGCCGGAGAACGCCTCGCCCTCGCTGGGGTCGTGGGTGACGACGAGGTCGGGGGTGGTGCCGGAGGCGCGGAGCTCGTTCGCGTAGCGGAGGCCCTCGGCGCGGAGCTGGTCGGCGCCGACGAAGTCGTCGCGGGTGCTCTTGTCGGGGGTGAAGCGGGGGTCGCCGACGCCGTAGATGCGCAGGCCCTTGACCTCGCGGGTGCCGCCGTCGAGGACGATGGCGTTCTTCTGCCGGGCGACGGCGCGCTGGGTCTCCTTGGAGTCGTGGTTGCCGCGGACGTAGACGTAGGGGACCTTCAGGTCGGAGATGGAGTCGGCGAACTTGTCCTCGGCCTTGCTGCCGTGGTCCATGAGGTCGCCGCTGTCGATGACGAGGTCGACCTTGAACTGGGTGGAGACGGACTTGATGACGTTCCACGCGGCGGGGTTGAGGTGGATGTCGGAGACGTCCAGGACGCGGATGGTGGACGGGTCGGGCTCGTAGGTCGGGAGGGTCGAGGTGGTGGTGTAGAGCTCGGAGACGTTGCCGACGAGGCGGGCGAGCTGGGCGCGGTAGGCGGAGAAGCGCTCGACGATGCTGCGGGCGTCGCCGACGATCTGGGGGGCGTTGGCGAGGAGGCCGGTGTAGCGGGGCTCGGCGATCGACTGCGGGTTGAAGGTCGTCCAGGTGAGGAGGGTGAGGGCGGCGAGGCCGGCGGCGGCGGAGGACAGGCCGAGCAGGGCGCGGCGCCAGGAGCGGAAGAGGGCGAGGGACGCCAGGAAGCTCGCGGCGAGGGCGATCAGGACGGCCCGGACGAGCAGTTCGATGACGCCGTGCCGGATCTGGTCGGCGATCCGGTCGGTGAGGCGGTCGATCTCGGTGTCGTCCTCGATCAGCTTCTTGGCCTGGTCGGGGCGCAGGTCGGTGAGGCGGGCCTCCAGGGTGACGGGGCCCTCGTGGGTGTCGAGGCGGAGCGAGCCGAGGGGCGGGAGCTTCAGGGTCGTCCCGCCGTTCAGGGACGGCTGGAGGCTGAGCTGGACGTCGGTGGGGCCGACCGGGGTGACGTAGCGGCCGCCGAAGATGAGGCCGAGGTAGCCGGCGGTGAGGCCGATGACGGCGACGAGCGCGACGCGCGTCCACCGGTTGGTGAGGAACGGGACGACGGGGGAGCCGAGTCTGCGGGCGCGGTGGGCGGTGGCGGAGCCGAAGGTGCGGAGTGTCGCCAGGGCCTTGGTCAACCGGACCTCGGGCACGGGTTTCCCTTCTATCGAGCAGAATCGACGGTGTGATGGAGTTGTCGCGCGATGAGTTCGAGGACCTCGTGGCCGAGGCCCTCGACACCATCCCACCCGAGCTGACCGCCCACATGCGCAATGTCGTCATCGTCGTGGAGGACGACGCGCCCGAGCGCGGCCTGCTCGGCCTGTACCAGGGGGTACCCCTGACGGAGCGGGGGGACTGGTACGCAGGCGTCCTGCCCGATCACATTTCGATCTACCGCAGGGAGATCCTCCGGATTTGCGACACCCCGGATGACGTGGTGGAAGAAGTCCGGATAACGGTTGTACACGAGATCGCCCACCACTTCGGCATCGATGACGGGAAGTTGCACGAACTCGGATACTGACGCAAGGAATTGCGCACTGTAGGTCACGCGACTGCAACGCAGCGTGAGTTAATAGGGGAGGGCGCCCGGTACTGGGCGGACTGAACTGGAGCGCGCGTGGCGGGAAGGCAGACGGGCCGGCATCGTCGGCCGCCCGAGGAGCAGGCGACCTACCGCGAGGTGTTCGCGGTCAAGGAGTTCCGTGCCCTCTGGCTGGCGCAGGCGCTGTCGTACATCGGTGACCAGTTGGCGCAGGTCGCGCTGGCCGTCCTCGTGTACGACCACACGAAGTCGACGCTGCTGACCGCGCTGGTGTACGCCCTGACCTATCTGCCGCCGATCCTGGGCGGCCCCGTGCTCTCCGGGCTGGCCGACCTGTTCCCGCGCCGCACCGTCATGGTCGTCTGCGACGTGCTGCGGGCGGGCCTGGTCGCGGTGATGGCGCTGGTGGCGATGCCCGTCGGAGCGCTGTCGGGCCTGGTGTTCCTGATCGTGCTCCTGGGGACGCCGTTCTCCGCCGCCCGCGCCGCCGTCATGCCGGACGTCCTGGAAGGTGACAGATATGTGGCGGGCTCCGCGATCGCGAACGTCACCCACCAGATCACCCAGGTCGTCGGCTTCCTGGCGGGCGGCGCGATCGTCGCCGTCGTCGGGACGTACGAGGCCCTCGCCCTGGACGCGCTGACCTTCGGCGCGTCCGCCGTGATCCTGATCGGCGGGCTCCGGCGGCGGGAGGCGCCGCGCCGCCGGGAGCGCCAGGCGCTGGGCCTGCTGCGCGGCACGCGGGACGGCGCGCGGCTCGTGTTCGGCGACCCGGTGCTGCGGTCGCTGGTGCTGTTCGCGTGGCTGTGCGCGTTCTACGTGATCCCCGAGGGGCTGGCCGTGCCGTACGCGGCGACGTTCGGCGGAGGTGCCGTCACCGCCGGGCTGCTGCTGGCGGCGATGCCGACCGGGATGGTGGTCGGCTCGGTGCTGTTCAGCCGGTTCGTCCGTCCGGCGAACCGGCTGCACGTCATGGGGTGGATGTCGATGCTGGCCTGCCTGCCGCTGGTCGGCGCGGGCGTCCATCCGCCGCTGTGGTGGGTGGTCGCCCTGTGGGCGCTGTCGGGCGTCGGCAGCGCCTACCAGCTGGTGGCGAACACCGCGTTCGTGGCCGCCGTGCCGGCGGCCGGGCGGGGGCAGGCGTTCGGGCTCGCGCAGTCCGGCATCCTCGCCGGCCAGGGCCTCGGGATCCTCGCCGGCGGCGCCGCCGCGCAGGTCCTCGGGCCGGAGACGGTGGTCGCGCTCGCGGGCCTGCTCGGCCTGTCCGCCGCGGCGATGCTGACGCTCGGCTGGAACCAGCTCCGCGGCGCCGTGATCGCCGGGACGCGCGGCAACCCCGTCGCCGTCGCCCCGCCACCGGACGCGGACGGCGATGAGCTGGCCGCCGGGGCGCGGCGCTCCGCCCCGGCGCCGTAGGGCCGCTCGGCCCGTGGGGCCGCTGCCCGGGGCGCCTCAGACCGTGGTGCGGTTCTTGTTGACCGCGTCCTTGGTCTTCTGGACGGCGTCCTGGACGGTCGGGGAGTCGCCGGCCTTCTTGAACAGGTCCTCGGCGATCGACGTCGGCGCGCCCTCCTCGGGGATCAGCACCCACCCGATGATGTAGAGGGCGAGCCCGGCACCGCCGAAGATCGTGAAGACGGCGAGCGCGACCCGCAGGATGGTGGCGTCGACGCCGAGGTACTCGGCGGCGCCCGAGCAGACGCCCGCGACCATCCGGCCGTCGTGGGTCCGGCGGAGCTGCTTGGTCGGGGTCGAGGTGGTGTTCTTGTCCATGTCCATGCCTAGGATCATGCCCACCCGGCCGCCGGTACGACATCCGGATTCGCCCTGATTCACCCCTGAGAGTCCCCATGCCCGGTCAGGGGCCGTCCCTGGGGGGAAGGAGCTCCGTTAAGAACAGGTTGACCCTTCCACGTAGGGTTGTTGCCTGGACGTCCTGCCATCGACCTGGGCAGACTCGCCCGGGTCAAGCGATCTACCAGAGGGAGCGGCATGAGAGTCGGCATCGTCGGGGCCACCGGACAGGTCGGGGCCAAGATGCTCGAAATCCTGGCCGAGCGCGGATTCCCGGTGGACGAGCTGCGGCTGTTCGCCTCGGCGCGGTCCGCGGGGCGCACGCTCCCGTGGGACGGCACCGAGATCACCGTCGAGGACGCGGCCGCCGCCGACTACACCGGCCTCGACATCGTGCTGTTCTCCGCGGGGAAGACCACGTCCAAGGCGCTCGCGCCGAAGGTCGCCGCCGCCGGCGCCGTCGTGATCGACAACTCCTCCGGCTGGCGGATGGACCCGGACGTCCCGCTCGTCGTCGCCGAGGTCAACCCGCACGCCGCGGCGAACCGGCCGAAGGGCATCATCGCGAACCCGAACTGCACCACGATGGCGGCGATGCCGGTGCTGCGGCCGCTGCACGCGGAGGCCGGGCTGGCCGCGCTCGTCGTGTCCACCTACCAGGCCGTGTCCGGCAGCGGCCTCGCGGGCGTCGCCGAGCTGCACGACCAGGCGACCAAGGTCGTGCAGGGCGCGGACGCGCTCACCCACTCCGGCTCCGCCGTCGACTTCCCGGAGCCGTCGGTCTACGTCCGGCCGATCGCGTTCAACGTCCTGCCGATGGCGGGTTCGATCGTGGACGACGGCCTCGCCGAGACCGACGAAGAGCAGAAGCTCCGCAACGAGAGCCGCAAGATCCTGGAGATCCCGGACCTGAAGGTCTCCGGCACCTGCGTCCGCGTCCCGGTGTTCACCGGGCACTCGCTGCAGGTCAACGCCCGCTTCGAGCGGCCGATCAGCCCGGAGCGCGCGAGCGAGCTGCTCGCGGGCGCGCCCGGCGTCGCCCTGGCGGACGTCCCGAACCCGCTGCAGGCGGCCGGCCAGGACCCGACCTACGTGGGCCGCATCCGCCGCGACGAGACCGTGGACAACGGCCTCGCCCTGTTCTGCTCCGGCGACAACCTCCGCAAGGGGGCCGCCCTGAACACCGTCCAGATCGCCGAGCTCGTCGCCGCCGAGTAGCCCCGGCCCGGCCTCAGCTCGCCCGCCCTCCCCGGACCTCCAGGGTTTCGAGGAGGGCGGCGGTGCTCTGGGCGATCTCCGCGACGGCCCGCTCGAACGCCTCGGCGTTGTGGGCCGCGGGCGCGCGGAACCCGGAGATCTTGCGGACGTACTGGAGCGCCGCCGCGCGGACGTCCTCGTCGGTGACGTCCTCGGCGTACGGCGGGCGGAGCGTCTTGATGCTGCGGCACATGCCCCCATTCTTACTCCCCGACCCCGACATCCACGCCCCCCTCGAAGGGCGGGCCCGGGAACGATGGGCCCGGGAACGGCAATGGCCCCCGGGCGGTCCTGCCTGGGAACTGAAGCAGGGCCGCCCGGGGGCCGGGCGGGGGGCGGGGACCCCGGTGGCGGAGGCACGGGCCGGGCCGAGATTCGTCCCGTGCGGTCCGCCGACTGTCAGCCCTGGGGGTGGGGGACGGGCTGTTCAGCAGTGCATCGCGGCGGCCGGTGGGGTGTCAACGGATCCATTCCGCACTGGATTTTCAATTGTGTGAACGGCATCGTGGAAAACACTGAAACCGGCCGCCTGCCTGCGCCTACTCGGTGATCTTGAGGTTGTCGAGCCCGGCCTCGACGAGGCTGCCGGAGCCCGCGTCGGCGGCCTCCACCAGGATGCGGACGGTCTGCCCGGCATAGGCCGAGACGTCCGCCGTCTGCGTCTGCCACGACCCGGCGCGGTTCACGGCCGCGCCCGCCTGGTCCAGCACGGTCGTGGACCCGTTCGGGCCCACGACCCGCACCCGGTACCGGTCGTCGGCCGAGCTGTTGTTGAGGTGGGCGAAGAACCAGGAGAACGACAGCGTCTTCGCCCCGGCCGGGAGCGCGATCGGCGCCGACTGGGCGGTGCTCGTCCCGCCGTCGAGGTCGTACGCGCCCGCGTCGGCCCCGGCCGCCGCGCCGGTCACGAGCGCGCCGCTGCCGCCCGCGGCGGCGAGCTGCAGGGTGGTGCCGGACCAGCTCGTCGGCTGCGGGGTGCCGCGCTCCCAGGCGCCCGCGGTGGCGGTGTCGGCGCCGTCCGGGTTCACCGTCCAGCCCGTGTCGGTCTCCAGGTCGTCGCTGTAGACGGTGCCGCCGGGCGGCTCCTGCGACCCGCCGTCGCCGCCGAGCGTCCAGACGGCGTACGCGATGGCGTCGGAGTTCCGGTCCAGCGCGGTGTCGCTGATGTTGGACGTGGTGTCGCAGGACGAGTGGTAGCAGCGGTCGAACGCGACGCCCGCCTGGCCGCCCCACAGCTGCGCCTGCTGGGTGGTCTTGCGTCCCTCGGCGCCGGTGAACAGCCCGCCGGCGGGGATGCCGACGCGGATGAACGGCCCGTAGTCGGACCGCCCGTCGAACGCCGTGTCCTGGACGGGCACGTTGATCGTCGCGAAGTAGGCGCGGAGCACCTGCTCGATCCGGGCGGACCCGGCCGGGCCGCCGCTGCCGGACGACCCGTCCCCGTCGTAGGCGAAGTAGCCGGGGTTCGGGGAGCCGACCATGTCGAAGTTGAGATAGCCGGTGATCTTCGACCGCTCGCTCGCGGGCAGGTTGTTGACGTAGTACGTCGACCCGACGAGCCCGAGCTCCTCGGCGCCCCACCAGGCGAACCGCAGGTGCCGGGAGGGCTGGTAGTTCGCGCGGGCTACGGCGAGCGCCGTCTCCAGGATGGCGGCGGTGCCGGAGCCGTTGTCGTTGATGCCGGGCCCGGCGGTGACGCTGTCGAGGTGCGCGCCCGTCATCAGGATGTCGCTGGTGTCGCCGCCCGGCCAGTCGGCGATCAGGTTGTAGCCGGTCGCGCCGTTGCGCGAGAACGACTGGATGGTGGTCTGGTAGCCGGCCGCGTCCAGCTTGGCCTTCACGTAGTCGAGCGACGCGCGGTACCCGGGACGGCCGTGGGCGCGGTTGCCGCCGTTGGCGGTCGCGATGCTCTGCAGCTGCGACAGGTGCGCCTTGACGTTGGTGAGCGGGATGTCGGGGGCGGCCAGGGCCGCCGGTGCTGCCGGGGCGGCCGGGGCGGCCGACGCCGCGGCGCCGGGCAGGAGGGCGGACGCGGTCAGGGCCGCCGCCCCGAGCACCGCCAGGGTGCGGGATCTCATGGGTCCTCCAGAGGGGAAGGAACGGCCCGTGACGGGGGAGCGGGCCCCGTCACGGGCCGCGTGCGGGGGGCGGTCAGGACTTGGTGATCTTGAGGTTGTCGAAGCCGGCCTCGACGAGGCTGCCGGTGCCGTTGTCGGCCGCCTCGACCACGATGCGGACGGACTGGCCGGCGTACGCGGACAGGTCGTACGTCGCCGTCTGCCACGTCCCGGCCTTGTTGGCCATCGCGCCGCTCTGGTTCAGCACCGTGCTGGTGCCGGACGAGCCGACGACGCGGACGCGCAGGTAGTCGTCCGTCGAGCTGTTGTTGAGGTGGGCGAGGTACCAGTTGAAGCTCAGCGAGAGGGTCCCGCTGGGCAGGCTGATCGCCGGCGACTGGGCGGTGGTGACGCCGCCGTCGACGTCATAGGTGCCCGCGTCCGTCCCGGCGGGGGCGCCGGTGACGAGGTCGGCGCCGCCGCCGGCCGCCGCGAGCTGCAGGTTGGTGCCGGACCAGTTCGTCGGCTGCGGGGTGCCGCGCTCCCAGGCGCCCGCGGTCGCGGAGTCGGTGCCGTTCGGGTTGGTCGTCCAGCCCTGGCTGCTCTCGAAGTCGTCGGCGAAGACGGTCCCGCCGGGCGAGCCGTTGCCGACCGTGAGCGTGTAGGTCGCGGTGCGGTCGACGGACGCGCCGTCACCGAGCACCGTGATCCGGTACGTCCCGTCGGCGGTGCCCGCGGGGACGCTGACGGTCATCGTGGCCGACTGGCCCGCGGTGACCGTGCTCGGCGAGAACGACGCGGTCGGGCCGGACGGGCTGCTCGTCGCCGACAGCGCCACCTGCTGGGCGCTGCCGCCGGTGACGGTGGTGTTCACGGTCACGGTGGCGGTGCCGCCGGCCTGGGCGCTGCCCGAGCCGGGGTTCAGCGACAGCGAGAAGTCGTTCTGCTGGGTGCCGCAGGACGCCTCACCGCTCTGCGCGGGGACGTCGATCGCGCTCCAGGCCGCCTTGACCGCGTTGCACTCGGCCGGCGAGCCGGGGAACAGCTGCAGCGCCGCGTTGACGGTCTCGACGCGGGCGCGGGCGTGGCTCCAGCTGGTGACCTTGCGGTTCAGCCCGCCCATGAAGATCTGCCCGGCCTTCTTGACGCCGATGCCGGTGACGGTGGAGCCGTTGCAGGTCGGGCTGGCCGGGTTGCCGTTGGTCGGGTTCGAACCCTCGGCCAGGAGGTAGAACCAGTGGTTCTGGGGGCCGGCCGCCGCGTGCACCTCGGTGTTCGGGATCTGCGACGAGTAGCAGTTCGGGTCGCCGAGCGCCTGCGGGTTGTACATGTTGCGGATCGGGCCGGAGCCGACCAGGTCGACCTCCTCGCCGACCAGGTAGTCCGGCGGGTCGAGGTTGGCCGGCTCGTTCATGTAGTGCTCGGTCAGCGCGCCGAAGATGTCGCCGGCCGACTCGTTCATGCCGCCCTTCTCGTTGCCGTTGCCGCCGCTGTCACCGCCGGGCGTCGTGGTGAAGATGGCGTGGCCGTTCTCGTGCCCGACGACGTCCACGGACGTCGCCTGCTTGGTGCCGGCCTGGTTGTGGCCGAAGTTGGTGTAGCTGCCGTTCCAGTAGGCGTTGGCCTGGTTCAGGCCGACCCGGAGCGGGAACCCGCCGCCGCTGCCGTTGATGCCGTTGCGGCCGAGCCACTGGCTCAGCATGTCCCATTCCTTCTGGACGGCGTAGAGGGCGTCGACGCAGGCGGTCTCCAGGTTGGTGCCGCTGCCGTTGCCCCAGGCGCTGTCGGTGCCGGTGTAGGTGGAGCCGTTCTGGCCGCCGCACCGGATGCCGGACCGCTGCGGGTCCGTCATGGACGTCGCGGCGGTGCTGAGGTCGACGGTGCCGTGGTAGTAGCTCTGGTCGTCGGCCGCGTCGCGGACCTCGTCCCAGGACTTGGCGACCTTGCCGGTCTTGGCGTCGACGAGCACGTGCAGCTTCGTCGGGGCGTTCTTCTGCGTGCCGGTGACGACGGTCTCGTAGACGAGCCGTCCCGACCCTTCGGCGACCACCATCAGGCGCGGGGTGGACGCGCTCTCGACCTTGGCGACCTTGGCGCGGGAGGTCTTCGCGGCCTGCGCCGCGCTGACCGTCGCCTTGGTCGACACGTCGAGCTTCTTGGTCTGGTCGACGGACGTGCTCAGGACGCCGCCGCTCGCGTTCGTGGTGACGACGAAGTCGCCGCCGTAGACGGGCAGGCCGTCATAGGTGCGCTCGTACTGGACGTGCTGGAGGCCGCGCAGGCCCGAGACGACGCCGCGCCGGACGATCCTGTCCTGCGGGGCCTTCTTGAACTCGGCGGGCTTCGCCGCGACCAGGCGGTCGGCCGAGGCGGCGGCGACGGTGCGGGGGTCCGGCTTGGCCGGGGCCGCGGGGGCGGTGCGGGTGGTCGCACCTGTGGCGGGGGAGGACATCGCCACGGCGAGGCCGACGGACAGCACCGTCGCCCCGATCGCGGTCTGGTGTCTCACGGGGGTGCTCCTTCCACATGCCGGACGGCGCGGGAGGACACCTGGAGGTCCTTGTGGGAGCGCTCCGTGGGGTCGCCGCCCGCCCGGCGGGGGGTAGGGATGGGGGACTCATCCGGATGAGCTGCCCCGAAGTGCACCCCGAATTGTGAAAAGTGTCAATGAATCCATTTGTTACTGGATTTTCAAGTTCGGGGAGGAAGTTAATGGAAAGGCTGAATGCAACGTTCCTTGCAGCGCGAACGGGCCGGGCCGGGAAGACCGGCCCGGCCCGTCCGTCCGGGAACCTTTGTCGTGAAGTGAGCGTTGAATCGGCGCCGCGGCCCGGGGCCGCTCCGGCTCAGGGGGCGATGCGCCCGCAGAGCCAGGAGAGCGCCAGCGGGTAGCGGTAGTCGATGCCGCCGTGGCCCGCGTCGAACAGCTCGAACCGGATCGCGTCCTCCTTGACGCCCGCGTCGAGAAGTGCCTGGTGGAACGCCTGTGCGCCGACGTCGAGGAACCACTCGTCGCGCGTCCCGCCGTCGATCCAGATCGCCCGCTGCGACCGCATCGCCTCGGCGTGCTCCGGCACCATCCGGACCGGGTCGAAGGCGAGCCAGCGCTCCCACACGTCCTGCCGGATCACCCCGGTGACCGGGTCGAACGGCAGCTCGGGCGTGCCGTCCTCGCGGGCCGAATAGCACAGCGCCATGCCGAGGATGTTGAGCAGTTCCATGTCCTCGGGCTTGGTGAAGGACGTGCGCGAGGTGAAGTCGTGCCACCAGCGCCAGATGTCGCCGTCGTACTTGCGCAGGTGCCGCACGCATTTCGGGAACTCGGGCAGGTAGCAGTACTCGAACAGCGCGTCGCCGGCGTGCGTCGCGAGCGCGCCGAACAGGTCGGGCCGCAGCATCGGCGTGATCATCGCGCCGTAGCCGCCGCTGGACTTGCCGCTGATCGCCCGGTGCTCGGGCGCGTCCAGCGTCCGGTAGCGGCCGTCCACCCACGGGACGATCTCGTCGCACAGGTAGGAGTGGTAGCGGCCGGTGCCGGGCGAGTCGACGAACTGGCTGCCGCCGTGCGCCGTCCAGGCGTCGACGAACACGACGATCGCGGGCGGGGCCTCGCCGGAGGCGAACACCGCGTCCGCCGTCTCGGGGAACGGCTGCCGGTACGGCATCCGGTTGCGCCAGATCCCGACGTGCCCGGTGAACCCGGTGATCACGTAGACGCTGGGGTAGCGGCGCTCCGGCTCGTCGTCGTAGCCGGGCGGGAGGTAGATGAGCACGGGCCGCTCGTGCGGGTCGTTCAGCGGGTTGCCGCGCAGCAGCTCGCTGTGCACGACGTGCTCTTCCAGGCGTCCGGCGAACTCGGCGGACCAGGGCAGCATGGGCACTCCCTCATCGCGGGTGGTGATCACCACGACGCTAACCCAGGGCGCGGCGTGCCGTCCGACGCCGATGTCACAATGCGGCGAGCCGTTCCGTCCACCTGGGAAAGGGAAGGGAGACAGGATGTCCGAAAATGCCGCACGACTGCGCGAGCTGCACCGGCCCGGCGATCCGCTGCTGCTGCCGAACGTGTGGGACGCCGGCAGCGCGCAGGTCGTCCAGGAGGCGGGGTTCCCGGCGCTCGCCACCGCCAGCGCCGCGGTGGCCGCCATGCTCGGCTACCCCGACCACGAGGGCGCGCCCGTGGACGAGATGCTCGCCGCCGCCGGGCGGGTGATCCGGGCCGCGACCGTCCCGGTGACGGTGGACGCCGAGGCCGGGTACGGGCTGCCGCCCGCCGAGCTCGTCGAGCGGCTGCTCGCCATCGGCGCCGCCGGCTGCAACCTGGAGGACACCTACGGCGGCGAGCTGGCCGAGCCCGCGAAGCAGGCCGACTACCTGGCCGCCGTCCGGGACGCCGCGGGCGACGCGCTGGTGATCAACGCGCGGGCCGACACGTTCGTCAAGGGGGTGCCCGACCCGGTGGACGCGGCGATCGAGCGGGGCCGGCTCTACCTGGAGGCGGGGGCCGACTGCGTCTACCCGATCATGGCGCCGATGGACGCCGTGCTCGCCCTGGTCAAGGGGCTGCCGGGGCCGGTGAACGCGAACAACATGCCCGGCACGTCCCTCGCCGACCTGGCCGCGGCCGGGGTGGCCCGCGTGTCGTACGGCCCCATGCCGTACCTGCGCGCGCTCGACGCCGTGAAGGAGTTCGCCACCCGCGTCCTGGCGAAGGAGGACCCGCACACCTGACGCGCCGTGTGAGGGCGCCCACGCCGGGGCGCCCTTGCAAGCAATCACTTACACTGGCACAGTGAGACGAAATTCGCCTCTATGTCTCAGGAAGTGAGGCCGGTATGACAGCGATCGCGGCGGAGGCCGAGACCCCGAAGGTCGTCCTCGACTCCATCAGCGGCCTGGCGCTCGCGGGTGCCGCGGCGAACGTCGTCATGCAGCTCGCCCGCCTCCCCATCGGCCACGGCGTGGCCGAGAGCACCGTCGAGAGCGGCCGCGTCGACAAGCACCCGGTCAAGCGCGCCCGCACCACCCTCACCTACATCGCCGTCGCGATGCTCGGCACCGAGGACGAGCGCAAGGCGATGCGCCTGGAGGTCAACCGGGCGCACCGGCAGGTCCGCGCCAAGGAGCCCGTCGCCTACAACGCCTTCGACCCCGAACTCCAGCTCTGGGTCGCCGCCTGCCTCTACTTCGGCCTCGAAATGATCTACGAGATCCTGTACGGGAAGCCGTCCCCCGCCGAGGCCGAGGAGCTGTACCACTACGGCGCCCGCTTCGGCACGACGCTGCAGGTGAAGCCCGAACTGTGGCCGCCCGACCGCGCCGCCTTCCAGGAGTACTGGGAGGACGGCATGAGCAAGATCCAGATGGACGACGTCACCCGCCGCTACCTGCGCGACCTGACCGAACTCCGCTTCCTGCACGCCCCGGTGCGCCTCGCCCTCGGCCGCTCCCACACCTTCCTCACCCTGGGCTTCCTCCCGCAGCCCTTCCGCGACGAGCTCGGCTACCCCTGGACGCCCCGCGACCAGCGCCGCTTCGACCGCCTCCTGCGCGTCATGCGCACCGCCAACCGCGCCCTGCCCCGCCCGGCCCGCGAGTTCCCGTTCAACGCCTACCTCTACGACTTCCGCCGCCGCGTCCGCACCGGCCGCCCCGTCGTCTGACCCGCCCTACGCGGGGTCGCCGAACAGGCACCGGCGGCCCTGCGGCGAGCCGAACATTGCCGCCGCATCGTGCCCGACGCCCGGCACGTGGACCAGGCGGTGGACGACCCGCCCGGCCTTGAAGGCCAGATACCGGTGGTAGTTCTCGCCGCGCTCCCGCCGGGTGCCGCCCTGGGCCTCGGCGGCGGGATGGACCTCCAGCAGAAGCGCCCCGCGGTCGGCGTCCTCCTCGCCGAGGAGATAGACGACGTCCCGCTCGGTGTAGCGCCGGAAGTACTCCGCGATCGCCGCCTCCCGCCGCTGCCCGGCCGGAAGGCCCAGGTAGCCGGGCAGCGGACCGCCGAAACCGTAGCGCCACTGGTCGACTTCGAGGTTCCCGTGCGGGACGAACGAGCCGCCCTTCGGCCGGCACGTGTCGAAGTACAGGTAGGTCGACGGATTGGCGACCACGAACCGGACCGGAACCGCGAGACCGTCAGGGCCGCGCCCCACGGCCGCGTACCGGTTCACGAACTGGCCGCCCGCCGAATTGCCGACGACGGTCACCCTGCGCAGCTCGGGGAACGCGCTCAGCCTGCCCAGCAGCTCGTCCATTACCGCGAACGAACTGACCTCCCCGAACCCGCCTTTCCAGCCCTCGGTGCTCCAGCTCAGGAAATGCGCGCGCTCACTGCGGCCGCGCACATCGTCCTGGGTGAGGAACTGCGGCGCGACGACCAGCCGGTGCGGCGCCGCCTCGATGGAGCGGAAGTAGTCGCCGGCATTGCGCAGGGCGCCGTGCACGACCACGACCGCCTCGGTCAGCCCCGGCCGCGGTTCGTCCAGCGGCGAGGACGCGAACACGGGCAGGTTTCGGCCCTCCGCGACCAACGTGCGATCGCCCAGCAGCTCGATGGCCGTGTGCTGGACGTCGGCCTGGTTCGCGAAAGTCATCGTCCCCCCTCGGAGATCATGCGGCGTGCGCGTCGCGCCCCCTACCCACTAGAGCCCCGGCCAGTGACGTCCCGAAAACAACCGGGCGCGGCCGCCGATCTTCTTGCCGCGTGTTGGCTCCCGGATGACCGGGCCGCGACCGTCATGCGCCGGCGTCCCTCTCTCGGAGTAAGGGGGCCAGAGCGTCTCACCTCCCCGCGACCGCTGTCAGCGAGTCTCCCGGTTGCCCCATACTCGGCCACCCGTATTGAGCTCCCTAGGTGTCCGTAAATCCCGCCCTCCACCGCCGGCGAGCGAGATCTGCCAGGCCGGAGCTGCGCAGAAGGGGGCCGGGCGACCCGGTCGACAGGTAGGTGAGGTACCTATGTCCCGCGCGGGGAGGGACCGGGCGCGCGACGGCGCCGACAATGGCGGTCAACCGGCTGGGAAGGATTTCCGATGGCCAATGCGCTGCACCGGGAGATCGCCGACGAGCTGCGGGAGAAGATCAGATCCGGGGAGTTCTCGGCGGGGGAGCGGTTGCCGACGGAACCGGAATTGGAACGGATATTCGGAGCGTCCAGGAACACGATCAGGGTCGCCGTCACCACGCTCGTGCACGAGGGGCTGATCCAGATCCAGCCGGGGCGCGGAATGTTCGTTCCGAAAGGGCCGATCCCGTTCTTCGTGATCCTTTCGCGCGAGGAGGGCGGCGACCGGGCCGCCGCCGGTCTGGACTCCTACAGCTCCGGCGTCCGCGCGGCGGGGCGCAGCCCGGGCATCCGCGACTTCGAGACGCGGATCGAGTACCCGGACCGGGAGGTCGCCGGACGGCTGGAGATCGACGAGGACGCCCAGGTCGTGGTGCGCGCCTCGAAGCGGTTCATCGACGACACGCCGTACTCGCTGCAGAAGTCGTACTACTCCATGGACCTCGTGCGCGGCAGCGAGATCGACGGCAAGGACAAGATCTCCCGGGGCACGATCCGGGTGCTCGCCGAACTCGGGTACGAGCAGTCCGGGTACCGGGACGAGATCCTCGCGCGGATGCCCACCCCGGAGGAGAAGAGGTTCTTCAAGATCGGCCCCGGTATCCCCGTCGTCGTGGTGTACCGGGTCGCCTACACCAGCGCTTCCACGCCGATCCGCCTGACGGTCACCACGTACGCGGCGGATCGCAACCGGCCGTCCTACGACATCGGGGACGTTCCCGAACGGCCCATGGCCACGGGGCAGATCTCCATCGTCGGGTAGCGGTCTCCGCGTCCCCGGGGGCGGAGCACCGTCCGTCCCGGCACGAGGCAGGTGGTTCGGATTCCCACACCGGACATTCCATCGTTCCCCGGCTCCGGCCCGCCGACCAGGCCCGAACGGCGCGGGGCGTTCCGGACGCTGCACCGGGGCATGTTCGCCGTCGACATCGCCTCCTTCAGCGCGCGGCGGGACCCGGACGTCCAGCGGTGCTTGCGGGCGGCCGTGCACCGGATCGTGCGGGAGGCGTGCCGGGACGCCGGGCTCAGCTGGGACGCCTGCCACCACGAGGACCGCGGGGACGGCCTGTTCGTCATCGCCGACCCCGCCGCCGGTATCGACGTGCTGCTGGAGCCGCTGGTGGTGCGCCTGCTCGCGGGCGTCCGGCGGCACAACAAGCTCGCCGGCCGGGAGGCCAGGATCCAACTGCGGGTGGCCGTCCATGCCGGGTACCTGCACCTCGACGAGCACGGCGCCACGGGTGTCGCGCTCAACCACCTGTTCCGGCTGCTGGACGCGGGGCCGCTGAAGTACCGGCTCGCCGAGGCGTCGGGCGACTTCGCGCTGATCGTGTCGCACCACCTGTTCGAGGAGGTCGTCGCCTACAGCGTCGGGGTGATCGAGCCGTCCGCGTTCCTGTGCGTCCCGGTCCTGGTCAAGGAGACCCATGACCGGGGGTGGGTCTGGCTGCCGCCCGGTCCGGCGGCCGGGGCGCCGGTGCCGGTCGAGCCGCCGGCGCAGGCCGACCAGCTCACCGTGCTGCTGGCGGCGTTGATCAGTCGGTTGGATCAGATCGTTCAGTACCGTCCTTCTTGAGGGGCCCCGGGTCGTCGGGGGCGGAGGGGCGGATCTGGAGTTCGAAGTCGCCCTTGTGGCGGCGGACGCCGGTGATGACGGCGTCCTCCAGGACCTCGGCGCCCTTGTTCTGGCGGCGCATCATCGGGTCGTCGCGGACGTCCTTCCAGAGGGAGAAGCACAGCAGGATCAGGACGATCGTGAACGGCAGCGCGCCGATGAAGGTGATGTTCTGGATGCCGTTGAGGGCCTCGTCGCCGCCGATCACCAGCATGATGGCGGCGACGCCGCCGGTCAGGGCGCCCCAGAAGATGACGATCCAGCGGGCGGGACGGGTGGAGCCGCGCTGCGACAGGGTGCCCATGACGATCGACGCGGCGTCCGCGCCGGACACGAAGAAGATCGCGACCAGCAGCATCACGATGACGCCGGTGATGGACTCCCACGGCAGGTCGCTCAGGACGTTGAAGGTGATCTGCTCCTCCGAGCCGTTCCCGTACGGGTTCAGGCCGCGGTGCTGCTGGTTGATCGCCGTCCCACCGAAGATCGCGAACCAGACCAGGCTGACGGTGCTCGGCACGATGATCACGCCGGCGACGAACTGGCGGATGGTGCGGCCGCGGCTGATCCGGGCCAGGAACATGCCGACGAACGGGGCCCAGGAGATCCACCACGCCCAGTAGAAGATCGTCCAGTTGGCGAGGAACTTCTTCATCGCCGCGCCGCCGGTCGCGCCGGAGCGGGACGCCATCTCGCCGAAGTCCTGGATGTAGACGCCGATGGAGGTGGGCAGCAGTTCCAGGATGAAGACCGTCGGCCCCACCACGAACACGAACAGGGCGAGGACGGCCGCGAGCACCATGTTGATGTTCGACAGCCACTGGATGCCGCGGGCGATGCCGGACACGGCCGACAGGATGAAGCAGATCGTCAGCACCACGATGGTCAGCACGAGGACGCTGGTGCCGAGGCTCTCGATCCAGCCGGCCTCCCGCATGCCCGTCTGGATCTGGAGGGCGCCGATGCCGAGCGAGGCCGCCGACCCGAACAGCGTCGCGAACAGGGCGAGGATGTCGATCAGCTTGCTCAGCGGGCCCTGGGTGCGCCGGTGGCCGAGCAGCGGCGCGAACGCCGAGCTGATCAGCTGGTCGCGGCCCCGCCGGTAGTGCCCGTACCCGATCGCGAGGCCCAGCACGGCGTAGATCGACCACGGGTGCAGCGTCCAGTGGAACATCGTGGTGGCCATGGCCGTCTCGATCGCCGCCTCGCTCTGCGGCGCGTCGGTGCCGGGCGGCGGCATGACGAAGTGGGTGAGCGGCTCGGCGGCGCCGAAGAACATCAGCCCGATGCCCATGCCGGCGCTGAACATCATCGCGATCCAGGAGACGGTGCGGAACTCGGGCTCGTCGCCCTCCTGGCCGAGGGGGATGCGCCCGTACCGGCTGACCGCCAGCCACAGCGAGAAGACGACGAAGCCGGTCGAGGCGAGGACGAACAGCCAGCCGACGTTGCCGAGGAGCCAGTTCAGCGTGCTCTGCGCGGCGGAGCTGAGGGTGCCGGTGGACGCCCCGCCCCAGATCACGAACGCCACCGACAGCACGGCCGTGACGCCGTAGACGATCCAGTCGGTGTGCGCGCGGCCATGCTGGGCGAGGCCCGCCGGTTCCGTGCCGGGGAACTCGGCCCCGGGCTCGCGCTTGCCCTTCATGATCTGGACTCTTGCCCGGATATTCACTTCTCAGTGATCGGGGAGAGTAATTCGTTCATGAGTGGCACGGCCGGCGGGCGAAGGCGTCCATCGGCGGCCGGACCGGCCGCCGATGGTGCGGTCGGCGAGCGTCAGCGGCGGGCGGTGACGCGGGTCGGCAGCGAGGCGAAGCCGCGGTCGTTGGACGAGCGGACCCGCACCGCCCGGTCGATGTCGATCTCGAAGTCGGCGACCGTGCCGGTGATCTCGCCGAGCGCGAGCCGCGCCTCCATCCGGCCGAGGTTCATGCCGAGGCAGTGGTGGCGGCCGTTCCCGAACGCGAGGGACTGGCCGGTGTCGCGGTCCAGGTCGAACCGCTCCGGGTCGGTGAACACGGCGGGGTCGTGGTTGGCGGCGCCGGCGAGCAGCAGGACGCGGGAGTCCGCCGGGATCGTCACGCCGTGCAGTTCGACGTCCTCGGTGGTGGTGCGGGCGAGCGCCTGCGACGGCGGGTCCCAGCGGAGCGTCTCCTCCACCCAGTCCGCGATGCGCCCGCCGAACGCCTTCGCGCGCTGCTCCGGGTGCAGCCAGGCGGCGTGCCAGGCGTTGCCGAGCGTCAGCATCGTCGTCTCGATGCCGGCGCCGACGAGCAGGATCAGCACACCGACGATCTCTTCGGGGGTGAGTCTGTCCTCGTCCTCGGCCGCGTCGATCAGGCCGGACAGCAGGTCGTCCCGCCGCTCCTTGGACCGCTCGATCGTCAGCTCGGTGTAGTAGCCGACGAGCGTACCGATGGCCTGGAGCGCCTCCGGCGGCATGTCGGTGCCCGCCTCGTCCCGGTACATCACGGCCATCCCGAGGTCGCGGACCATGCCGCGGTCGGCCTCCGGGACGCCCACCAGCTCGGAGATCACATCGGTGGGGAACCGGCCGGCGAAATCGCGCATCAGGTCGAACTCGGCGCCGTCCAGCAGCGGCGCCGCGCACTCCCGCGCGATCTCGCGGATCCGCGGCTCCAGCGCCTGGACGCGCTTCGCGGTGAACGCCCGGGAGACGAGCCCGCGCATCCGGGTGTGCTTGGGCGGGTCCATCGCGACGAAGGAGAAGAACTTCTCCGCGTCCGGGCCCCAGAAGGCCGGTTCGATCCGCAGTCCGTTCCGGCTGGAGAAACGGGCCGAGTCCTTCAGCGCGGCGACGACGTCGGCATGCCGGGACAGCGCCCAGAAGTCGTCATTGTCGTTCCGGTAGACCGGTGACTTCTCGCGCAGTTCCGAATACACCGGGTAGGGGTCGTCCTGAATGGCGAAGTCGAACGGACTGTAGAAGAGATCCACCTCGCAACCATGGCACAACGCGCGCCGTTTCGGGGGCCCTGGCGGTGCGGTTTCCCGCCGCGACCTGCACAATGGGAGACTGCGATCTGCCCGTCCGCCGCGCCGGCGCGGCGGAACACCGAATCGAGGGCTGCGTTGGGTGATGAGCGGGTTCCGGCGGGGATCGACCCGACGAAGGCGCACCCCTCCCGGCGGTACAACTACTGGCTCGGCGGCAAGGACAATTTCGCGGTCGACCGGGAGTCCGCGGAGGTGGTCGCCTCCGCTTTTCCGACCGTCCGGCTGGCCGCCGTGGAGAACCGCGCGTTCTTGAAGCGGGTGGTGACCTACCTGGCCGGGGAGGCGGGAATCCACCAGTTCTTCGACATCGGCACCGGGCTGCCGTCGGCGGGGAACGTGCACGAGATCGCGCAGTCGATCGAGCCGACGTCCCGCATCGTGTACGTCGACAACGACCCGGTGGTGCTCGTCCACGCCCGCGCGCTGCTGAACAGCGCCCCCACGGGCCGGACCGCCTACATCGAGGCCGACCTGCGCGACCCGGAGGCGATCCTCGCGAGCCCCGCCCTCGCCGGCACCCTGGACATGACGCGCCCGATGGCGCTGATGCTGGTCGCGACCATGCACTTCGTCACCGACGACCACGACCCGTACGGGATCGTCTCGCGGCTGCTGTCGGTGCTCCCGTCCGGCAGCCACCTCGTGATGACGCACGCGACCGGCGACCACCTCACCGCCGAGGAGTACGCGGAGAACGAGGTGGCGAACGAGCGCAGCGGCGTCCCGTTCCGGCTCCGCAGCCGGGACGAGTTCGCTCGCTTCTTCGACGGGCTGGAAGTGCTCCCGCCCGGCGTCGGCTCCGTCGTCGAGTGGCGCTCGGACGTCCCCCCGGCGGACCGTCCCCGCATCGAGGACGTCTCGATGCTCTGCGCCGTCGCGCGCGTTCCCTGACTCTGGAACGCTCCTTCCCGCACTCGATGGTGTAGCCCGCTACACCATCGATTCGGGAGCGCGGGCCCATGTGCCGGGTGCCCTCTCGAACCTAGATTCGTCAAGGTCAGAGGGGGATTTCACCCGGAGGGGATCATGACGACGATGACGGCCGAGGCGACCGCGCGGGCCGTGGGACTGGAGTCGGTCACCAAGACCTACGGCTCGGTCCGGGCACTGGACGGCGTCACGTGGACGTTCCCGCGCGGCGGGTTCACCGCGGTGATGGGGCCGTCCGGCTCGGGCAAGAGCACGTTCCTGCACTGCGCGTCCGGGCTCGACCGCCCGACCGAGGGCACCGTCCGGATCGGCGACGCGGACATCGGCCGGCTCAGCGAGACCAAGCGGACCCGGCTGCGCCGGGAGCGGATCGGGTTCGTGTTCCAGTCGTTCAACCTGATCCCGTCCATGGACGTCGAGCAGAACGTCACGCTGCCGCTCCGGCTCGCCGGCGCCGCCGCCGACCCGGCCTGGCTGCGCGAGGTCGTCGGGCGGGTCGGGCTCGCCGACCGGCTGGCGCACCGGCCGTCGGAGCTGTCCGGCGGGCAGCAGCAGCGCGCCGCCATCGCCCGCGCGCTGATCACCCGCCCGGAGGTCGTGTTCGCCGACGAGCCGACCGGCGCGCTCGACCCGCGCACCGCCCGCGACGTGATGCGGCTGCTGCGCGAGGCCGTCGACCAGACCGGCCAGACGCTGGTGCTGGTGACGCACGACCCGATGGCGGCCGCGTGGGCCGACTCGGTGCTGTTCCTCGACCGCGGCCGGATCGTCGACGAGGTCGCCGACCCGTCCGCCGCCGCGATCATGAACCGCTGGGAGTCGCTGTGAGGAACAGGGGCGCGTTCACCGGGATCTTCGCGGCGCTGCTGTTCGCCGCCGCGCTGGTCGGCGCCTGCGGGGTACTGATCGAGTCGGCGTGGCGGGCGCACGGCCCGGTGGAGCGGTACGGAGCCGCCGCGGCGGTCGTCACCGGGCCGCGCAGCGTGTCCACCACGATCAAGAAGCTCGGCGACCCGCCGGCGAAGGCGACCCGGCCGGTGACCGAGCCGTCCCGGGTCCCGGCGGCTGCCGCGGACCGGCTGCGGGCCGTGCCCGGCGTGCGGTCCGTCGTCGCGGACGTGTCGTTCCCCGTCCTGCTGCCCTCGGGCCGGACGCTGACCGGCCACGGCTGGGACTCGGCGGCCCTCCGCCCCTACGAGCTGAGCGCCGGACGCGCCCCGCGGGCCGCCGACGAGGTCGTGCTGAGCCGCTCCGCCGGAGTCGCGCCCGGCACGACCGTCAAGGTGCAGACCAACGGCACGCCGCGCCCCTACCGGGTCTCCGGCGTCGTGGGCGACGGCCCCGCCGCTGCGTTCTTCACCCCGGCCACGGCGACGGCGCTCTACGGGCATCCAGGACACGCCGACGCGCTCGCCGTCCTCGGGGACCCCGACACGGACGACCTCCGGAAGGCCGCGCCCGGCCTCACCGTCTCCACCGGGAAGGCGCGCGGCGACGTCGAGTCCCCGGCCGTGGCCGCCGCGCGTCCCGACATCCTGGAGATGGGCGCCTCGTTCGCCGGCGTCGCCGTGATGACCGCGCTGGTCGTCGTGGGCGGGCTGATCGTCCTGTCGGTACGGGAGCGGGCCCGCGAGTTCGCGATGCTCCGCGCGATCGGCGCGACCCCGTGGCAGGTGCAGGGGCGGCTCGTCCGGGAGACGCTGCGCGCCGGGGTGCCCGCCGCGCTGATCGGCGGCGCGCTGTCGCTCGGCCTCGGCGCCGCGATGCTCACCGCGATGGGGCGCAAGGACGTCCTGCCGGACGGGTTCGGCCCCGCGCTCAGCCCGCTGCCCGCCCTCGCCGCGGTCGCCGTCACGCTGCTCGCGGCGGTGGTGACGGCGCTCCTCGCGTCCCTGAGGGTCACCCGGATCCGGCCCGTCGAGGCGCTGGGCGAGGCGGCCGTCGAGCCCGCCGACCTGCCCGGCTGGCGGATCGGCACCGGCGTCGTCTTCCTGATCATCGGCCTGGGCGCGCTCGGCTTCTCCGGCTCCACCTCCGGCGCCGCGGCGGTCGCCGCGGTCGGCGGGCTGGTGATGTCGCTGATCGTCGCGACCGCGTTCCTCGGGCCGCTGCTCGCCCGGCACGGCGCCCGCCTCCTCGGCGGCATCGCCCAGGCGCTCGCCCCGGTCACCGGACGCCTCGCCCGGCACGGCAGCGCCGCCGCCGCGCTGCGCGCCGGCTCCGTCATCACGCCGGTCGCGCTGGCCGTCGCGTTCGCCGGCACCCAGCTGTTCGCGCAGACCACGATCGTCCACGCGACGACCGAGCAGGCGGCGGCCGGGAGCCGCGCCGACCAGGTCGTCGTCTCGGCCGGGCCGGGCCTCCCACCGGGCGCCGCCGAGGCCGTCCGCCGCGTCCCCGGCGTCACCGCCGCCACCCCCGTCAACCGCACCACCGTGGTCATGAAGATCAAGGAGATGGGCGACGAGGAGCTGACCTCGCTGCCCGCGCGCGGCGTCGGCGCGGACGCCGAGGCCACCATGGACCCGAAGGTCACCTCCGGCCGCCTCCGCGACCTGCGCGGCACCACCGTCGCGCTCAGCCGCAACGCGGCGGGCGGCCGGCGCGTCGGCTCCACCGCACCGCTGTGGCTGGGCGACGGCACCCGGATCGACGCCCGCGTCGTCGCGGTCTACGACCGCGACCTCGGCTTCGGCGACGTCCTGCTGCCGCGCGACCTGGTCGCCGCCCACACGTCCACCGGGCTGGACGACCACGTCCTCGTGCGCGGCAAGGCCGACCTGGGCGCCGCCACGTCCGCCTACACCGGAGTCCAGGCGATCGACCGCGACGCCTTCGACGAGGCCCTCTCGGAGGAGATCCGGCTCCAGGGCTTCGTCAACCAGGTCGTCGTCGCCGCGATCGGCGGGTTCATCGCGATCGGGCTCGTCACCACCCTCGCCCTCGCCACCGCCGCGCGCCGCCGCGAGTTCGGGCTGCTGCGCCTGGTCGGCACGACCCGCCGGCAGGTGCTGCGGATGCTGCGGCTGGAGGCCGCCATCATCCTCGGCACCGGAACCGCGATCGGCGTCGCCATCGCGGCCGTAACCCTCATGGCCTTCGCGACGGCGGTCACCGGCGTGCCGCTGCCCGCCGTCTCACCGGCCGCCTGCGCGGCCGTCCTCCTCGGCGTCGCCGGCTCCGGCACCGCCGCGATCCTCCTCCCGGCACGGGCGATGCTGCGCCGCCGCACCTCCCCGTCCGTCCACTGAAGACCCGTCCCTGAGTAGACCCCCCAACCTGAAAGGCACTCCCATGGGCAACAGCCTGCGCTGGACCATCGTCGCCGTCCTCCTCGCGATCAACGTGGTGGTGAGCGTCGCGTTCGCCGACACCTGGCTGTCGATCACCGTCAACGCCGTCACCGGCCTCGGCGCCATCGCCCTGGTCGTCGACTACTTCGTCCGGGGCCGCCGCCGCACCTGACCGCGCGGCGGGCGGGCCCGCGTCAGGACGCCGCGCGCGCCTCGCCGACGGCCCGGACGAGCTCGTCGACGTCGGCGGGCGCGGTGCGGTGGCTGATCACGCAGGCGCGCAGCGCGGCGCGCCCGGCCAGCCGCACGGGGCTGATCCACGCGCGTCCGCCCTCGACGACCCGGCGGGCGAGCGCCTCGTGGTGCTCCCACGTCGCGGCGCCGGGGTCGGCGAAGCAGACGACGGGCAGCGGGGTGTCGTTGACGATGTCCCAGCCGGCCGCGGCGAGCCCGCGGCGGAGCGCGTCCGCGAGGGCGGCGTCGCGTTCGAGCTGCTCGGCGTACCCGGCGCGGCCCGCGACGGCGAGGCCGAGGAACAGCTTGAGGCCCATGAACCGGCGCGACCACTGCTGGCTGGACGTGTACGGGTCCGCGGTGCCGGGGACCTCGGCCGGCATGTAGGACGTGGTGACCCGGAACGTCTCCGCGAGGCCCTCCGCGTCCGTGCACAGGAAGGCCCCGGCGCCCATCGGGACGCTCAGCCACTTGTGCGCGTCCACCGTGATCGAGTCGGCGCGCTCGATGCCCGCCAGGGCGGGCCGCAGCCGGTCCGACAGCGCCGCCGCGCCCCCGTACGCGGCGTCGGCGTGGAGCCGCAGGCCCAGGTCGCGGCACAGGTCGGCGAGGTCGTGCAGCGGGTCGACGACCCCGGCGGCCGTGGTCCCGGCGGTCGCGACGACGAGGAACGGCAGGTCGCCGTCCGCCCGGTCGGCGGCCACCCGGTCGGCGAGGGCGCCGGTGTCCATGCGCAGGTCCGGCCCGACCGGGACGAGCCGGACGGCGTCCCGCCCGAGGCCCGCCGCGTGCGCGATCTTGAGCCAGGCGAGGTGGCTCTCCGCCGACGCGTACATCACCGGACGGCCCGGCAGCGCCCGCAGCCCCTCCTCGCCGTAGCGGGGCCAGGTCCGCGTGAGCGCCAGCAGCACGGCGGTCATGTTCGCCTCGGCGCCGCCGCTGGTGAACGACCCGGCCACCGCCGCGGGCGGGTAGCCGAGCCGTCCGCCCAGGAAGCGCAGCAGGTGCGCCTCGATCTCGACGGCCGCGGGCGCGTGCGACCAGGCGGCGAGCTGCGGGTTGAACGCGGCGGCGAGCGTCTCCCCGACGACGCCCATCAGCGCCGGCGTCGGGTTGAACAGGCCGAAGTAGCGCGGGTGGGTCGTGTGGACGGTGGCCGCCCGCAGCATCCGGGCCACGTCCTCGACCACGCCCTCGGCGGGCGCCGGACGGCCGAAGTCGTACGCGCCGATCGCGTCCCTGAGCGCCTTCAGGTCCCGGTCGCCGACCGGCGCGCTCACCTCCCGCTCGGCGACCTGCTCGCGCTCGTCTTCCAGAAGGTCCACGACGTGCCGCCACATCGCCTCGGCGTCCGCGCGGGAAGGGGCGAGGGAGGCGCGTCCCAGAGGAAATCCATGCATGACCCGACCTTCGCGCCTGGGTGGCGACCAGGCAAAGTGGCAGCAAGGACCATTACCGCTGAATAAGTGACAGGGTGCCTGGCCTGCCCACGCTCAGCGGCTCAGGGTGGTCTCCTGCTCCAGGCGCGACAGCTTCTCGGGGTTGCGCACGAAGTAGAACCCCTTGATGAGGCCCTTCTCGACCCGGATCGTCATGACGGTGTCGGTCTGCCCGTCCAGCCGGATGACGAGCCCCGGCAGGCCGTTGACCTGGACCGGCACGAACGACGCCTCGGCGTGGAGCCGCCTCAGGCCGAGGCCGAGCAGGCGGCTCACCTTGTCGGACCCCACGACGGGCCGCGGCACGGTCCGGCGGATGCCGCCGCCGTCGCTCAGCACGACGACGTCCGGCGCGAGGATGTCGAACAGGTGCTGCAGGTCGCCGGTCTCGACCGCGCGCTGGAAGGCGTTGAGCGCCGCCTGCGTCTCGCCCACCGACACGGCGTCGCGCGGGCGGCGCGCCGCGACGTGCGAGCGCGCCCGGTGGGCGATCTGCCGGACCGCCGCCGAGGTCTTGCCGACGGCTTCGGCGATCTCGTCGTACGGCAGGTCGAACACCTCGCGCAGCACGAACACCGCGCGCTCGGTCGGCGTCAGCGTCTCCAGGACCAGCAGCATCGCCATCGAGACGTTGTCGGCGAGTTCGACGTCCTCGGCGACGTCGGGCGTGGTCAGCAGCGGCTCGGGCAGCCACGAGCCGACGTAGTTCTCCTTGCGGCGGCCGAGCACGCGCAGCCGGGACAGCGCCTGGCGGGTGGTGATCCGCACGAGGTAGGCGCGCTTGTCCCGGACGGTGGCGAGGTCGACGCCCGCCCACCGCAGCCAGGTCTCCTGCAGGACGTCCTCGGCGTCGACGGCCGAGCCGAGCATCTCGTAGGCGACGGTGAACAGCAGGTTCCGATGGGCGACGAACGCCTCTGTGGCCGGGTCGATCCGCTCGGTCCGCTCGGTCATCTCTGGCTCCCACCTGCCTGTCTCCAACAGAGCTATACGCACGAGACGCCCGTCCCCGCCATTTTGTGACATCGGCGTCCCGTGGGACACGTCACACGGCCGGGCTGTCACAGCGGGCCGCCCACCGACATCTCGTGGTCGTCAGGACGCCGCGCGACGATCCGCGCGGCGCGCGACGCAGACGAGTGAGGAAGCCATGGCAAACACGAAGGCGCCGCTCCCGGCGGCCTTCCCGCGCCGCTGGGGGGCGCTGGTCTTCATCGGGCTGGCCCAGCTCATGCTCATGCTGGACGCCACCGTGGTGAACATCGCGCTGCCGTCCATCCAGCGGGACCTCGGGATCTCCGACGGCGACCGGCAGTGGATCATCACCGCCTACACGCTGGCGTTCGGCGGGCTGCTGCTGCTCGGCGGCCGCATCGCGGACTACACCGGACGCAAGCGGGCGTTCCTGATCGCCCTGTTCGGGTTCACGGCCGCGTCCGCGCTCGGCGGGGCGGCGGGCAACTTCGAGATGCTGCTGGTCGCCCGTGCCCTTCAGGGCGCCTTCGGCGCGCTGCTCGGGCCGACAGCGCTGTCGCTGCTGACGGTGATGTTCACCGAGCCGAAGGAGCGCGCCAAGGCGTTCGGCATCTGGGGCGGGATCGCCGGCGCGGGCGGCGCGTTCGGGCTGCTGGCCGGCGGGGCGCTGACCGACTACCTGGACTGGCGCTGGTGCCTGTACATCAACATCCCGATCGCCCTGGCCGCCGCGGTCGGCGGGTACGTGATGCTGTCCGAGTCGCGGAGCGAGGGCAGGGCGCGGTTCGACGTCCCCGGCGTGCTGCTGGTGACCGGCGGCCTGGTCGCGATCGTGTACGCCACGGGCCGCGCCGAGTCGGACGGCTGGGGCTCGGCGACGATCATCGGCCTGCTGGTCGCCGGCGCCGTGCTGCTCGCCGCGTTCGCGGTCGTCGAGGCCCTGGTGGCGCGGCCGCTGCTGCCGCTGCGCGTGGTCGCCGACCGCACCCGGGGCGCCGCCTACCTGGCCGTGGCCGTCGCCGGCGCCGGCATGTTCGCCGCGTTCCTGTTCATGACCTACTACCTGCAGGTCGTGAAGGGGTACTCGCCGATCAGGACGGGCGTGGCCTTCCTCCCGATGACCGCGGCGGTGCTGGCGTCGGCGGGCGGGCTCGCCTCGCGGCTGCTGCCCAAGGTCGCGCCGCGGACGCTGATCGTCCCCGGCATGCTCCTCGGCGCCGTCGGCATGCTGTGGCTGATGCGGCTGGACCCCGGGACGTCCTACGCGTCCGGTGTGCTCGTCTCCCAGCTCGTGTTCGGCTTCGGCGCCGGCATGATCATGCCGGTGGCCATGAACTACGCCACCCACGGCGTCGACCAGGGCGACGCGGGCGTGGCGTCGGCGAGCGTCAACACCGCGCAGCAGGTCGGCAGCTCGATCGGCATCGCGCTGCTCAACACCATCGCCACCACCGCGACCGCCGACTACCTGGCCGAGCACGGCCCGAGCCCCGCCGTCGCCAAGCTGGCCCTGGTGGAGGGCTTCGCGGCGGCCGGCCTCTGGGCGGCGGGCATCCTCATCGGCGGCGCGCTGATCGTCGCGCTCCTGATGAACACCCCGCGTCCGGGAGGGAAGGCACCGGCCGCCACCGCCACCCCGGCGGACGGCGCCGAGGGCGTCGAGCCGCTGCCCGCGCACACCTGACCCCGGGGTGCGCCTGGTCGATGGGGGGCCTGCGCCGCCGCGACGTTGCGGCGGCGCACCGCCTTGGCTCGTGGGGGACGGGCGGAATTAGAAGACCGGCGAGGCTGGAAGACCGGCATGGCTGGAAGACCGGCATGGCTGGAAGACCGGCATGGCTAGAAGACCGGCGTGCCGTCCCTGGTCAGGCGCCAGTTCTCGGTGTGGAACGCCGCTGGGTCGATGGTCCCGGCGGCGGAGGCGTACTCGACGATCGCCTCGCGGATCGCCACCTGGGCGTTGTAGACGACCTCGGCGGCGGTGATGTGCGGGAAGCCGCCGCCGCCCGACTGGCGGTAGTTGTTAACCGCGACCACGAACCGCTGGTCAGGGGTGACGGCTGTGCCGTCGTAGGTGAGGCCGGTGATGCGGGAGCCCTCCGGCTTGGCGATGTCGACGTCGTAGGTGACGCCGGAGAACTGGTCGTAGTTGTAGTCGGGACGGCTGTTGGCGTTCGTCCACGAGGCCGGCTCGACGGGGGCGTTCGCCGCGACCTGCTTGAAGTACTGCGCGGAGTACTCCAGGTAGTCCTTGATCTGGGCGCCGGTGAGGACGCTCGCCATGAGGGTGTTGTCGTAGATGTAGAGGCCCGCGATGTCCCGGATGGTGACCTTCCCGGCGGGGAACGTGGCGGCGCGGCTGAAGGGCGCCGCGATCGACACCACGGGGAGCGACGCGTGCTCCGAGCCGGCCAGGGCGTCCTTCACCTTCGCCGTCTGGACGAGGTGGACGTAGTCGAGGATCGCGGTGTCCTTCCAGCAGGACTCCGCCGCCGACATCTCCTCGGTGGAGGTCGCCACCTCCTTGTTCACGTACGCCACGACCGCGTCGTGCTGCTTCTTGACCAGGGTGACGAGCGCCGGGTCCTCCAGGACGGTGTTCGTGTTCACCGCCGTCGCCGACTTGCCGGTGACCTTCCAGCGGCCGCGCTCGTGGCGCAGGGTCAGGTCGAAGACCGACAGGCGCTCGCCCCAGCACTTCGGCTCGCTCATCACGACGGTCTCGCCGGTGGTCGTGTTCGTGACGAAGCGCTCCGGGATCTCCAGGTGCGCGTGCCCGAACAGGATGGCGTCGATGCCGGGGACCTGCTCGGCCACCAGGGCGGACGCGTTCTCGACGGGCAGCGCGTCGCCGTAGGACGAGGTGCCGCTGTCGCCCGAGTGGGCGCTGACGATCACGACGTCGGCCCCCTGCGCGCGGATGACCGGCACCCAGCGGTGGGCCGTCTCGACAAGGTCGAGGAAGTCGAGCTTGCCGGAGACGTTCGCCTTGTCCCAGATCGCGATGCCGGGGTTCGTCAGGCCGAGCAGGCCGACGCGGATCGGCGGGTACCCCCGGACGTGCATCTTCTTGATCATGTACGGGCGGTAGGCGGGGCGGCGGGTGCCCGCCCGGACGGCGTTGGCGGCGAGGACCGGGGCGTCCATCTGGCGGATCCACGCGTCCAGGAACGGGATGCCGTAGTTGAACTCGTGGTTGCCGAGGGCCACAGCGTCGTAGCCGATGGCGTTCATCTGGTCGGCGATCGGGTGCGTCCGGCCGGTCTCGGTGATCGGCTCGACGGTGGCGTAGTAGAAGCCGAGCGGGGTGCCCTGGATGGTGTCGCCCGCGTCGAACAGCAGGGTGCGGTCGCGTCCCCGGGCGGCGCGGATCTCGTTGACCAGGCTGGAGACGCGGGCCAGGCCGACCACGTTGCCGTCGCGGTCGCTGTACTCGGCGTCCTTGTAGTAGTCCCAGTTGACCGCGTGGCTGTGGATGTCGGACGTGCCCATCACGGTGATCGTGACGGACTTGCCGTGGCGGGTGCTCTCCGTGGCGGCGGAGGCGGTGCCGGAGGCGGTGTCGGAGGCGGAGGCGGTGCCGGGCCAGCCCGCGAGGGTGAGGGCGCTCGCGGCCGTCAGCCCGCCGAGGACCTGCCTGCGGGTGACGCCCCGGGCGGTGTCGTGGCCGTGGCCATGGTCGGGGTTCGCGTCGTCCGGTACCCGGCACGAGCACCAGCGCGGCTGTGGATTCTCCATGGCGCACCCGTTCCTTCCGCAGGGGGACGGCAGAACGATAGGCCCGTCACTCGGCTCCGCGTTCGGTGAGATCTTCCGATCCTGGGGGACATTCGTTGGCACTCAACGACAAGCCGGGCGCTTCTCAGGGGGATCAGAGGGGGCTCTGAGGGAGCTCTGAGAGGGCTCTGAGGGGGGAACGGAGGCTGGGGGCGGCGCCGGTGTGGTCTGGGTCACAGAAGAAGTCCAATGTCCCAGTAGATCACTCTAAAACCAGTTTCTTGCTGTTTCGTCACTGTTGCCGGGTATGAGGATTCGTGTTCCTCTATTTAGGACGTTGTCCGGTTGTGTGAAGTCGCCGGCCGATTTCGCGGCCGCCGCCCGTCCGCCGCCGTGCGACCGCCCGCCAGCCAGCCGCCACCAGCCACATCAGCCGCCCAGCCACCGACGACGCACGCACGCACGCCAACGCACGCACGCCAACGCAGGCACTACGCCAACGCAGCGACAGCGGAGGGTCCGGATGCGCAAGGAGACGCTGGAGAGCTTCGTCCTCGGGGACGTACTCCGGTCACAGGCGCAGGTACATCGAAGACGGCCGTTCCTGAAGTTCCGGGACGGGGAGGTCACCTACGGCGAGGTCGACGCCGCCGCCGACCGGCTCGCCCGGTCCCTGTCCGGCGCCGGGATCCGGCGCGGCGACCACGTGGGCGTGATGCTGCCCAACTGCGCCGACTTCGTCCACATCGTGTTCGCGCTGGCGCGGCTGGGCGCGGTCGCCGTGCCGATCAACATCGCCTACAAGCACGAACTGCTCCGGCACGTCCTGGACAGCTCCGACTCCGGCTGGCTCATCATCGACGGCCCGTACGCCGAGCGCATTCCGGACATCGCCGAGCGGCTGCCGAAGCTCGGCGGGGTCCTCGTCCGCGACGCCGCCGCGGCGGGCGTGCTGCTCGACCGGCTCGGCAAGCCCGCCCGCGACCTGGGCTCCCTGCACGACGAGGGCGGCACCGTGGACGTGAAGGTCGGCTTCGGCGACCTTCAGGCGATCATGTACACGTCCGGGACCACCGGGCCGTCCAAAGGCGCGATGGTTCCGCACGCGCTGGCGCTGACCTGCGCGTACGACTCACTCGACTTCCTCGACCGGTGGGGCAAGACGGTCTACTGCCCGCTGCCGCTGTTCCACGCGGCGGCACTCTGGGACGGCATGCTGTCGGCCCTGCTCGGCGGCGGCTCCATCGCGATCGTCGAGCGGTTCAGCGCGTCCCGGTTCTGGGACGACGTGCGCCGCTTCGACGCGCAGGTCTGCATGAGCGTGTTCTCGATGATCCCGATCCTGCTGAACCGGCCGCCGACGTCGCGGGACCGCGACCACCGGCTGGAGACGTTCTACATGGGCAAGTCGAACCTCGACGAGCCGATGCGGGAGCGGTTCGGCGTCCGGTCGGTGGAGACCTACACCAGCACCGAGGCGGGCATCGCGACCGGCAGCCCGTACGGGGAGTGGCGGGTCGGGTCGTGCGGGCAGGCGCACGAGGAGCGGTTCCACGTCGCCGTGGTGGACGAGCAGGACCGCGAGGTCGGGCCCGGTGAGCCCGGCGAGCTGGTGCTGCGGCCGAAGCAGCCGTTCGTCCTGACGACCGGCTACTACGGCAACTGGGAGGCGACCACCCACTGCTTCAGGAACATGTGGTTCCACACCGGTGACCGGGTATGGCGCGATGAGGACGGGTACTTCTACTTCCTCGACCGGATGAAGGACGCCATCCGCCGGCGCGGGGAGAACATCTCGGCCTTCGACCTGGAGACGGAGATCAACCAGCACCCGGCCGTCCTGGAGTGCGCCGCGATCGGCGTGCCCTCGGAACTGGAGGACGAGGACATCAAGGTGTCGATCGTGGTGCAACCCGATACCGGGCTCGACCCGGAGGAGCTGGTCGCCTACTGCGAGGAGCGGCTGCCGCGCTCGATGGTGCCCCGCTACGTCGAGTTCGTGGACGCCCTGCCGCGCACGCCCACCGACAAGGTCGCCAAGTACAAGCTGCGCGCTCAGGGCGAATCGGGCATCACCGAGACGACCTGGGACCGGGAGTCGGCGGGGCGGGCGGCGGGCGGCCGGGCGGCCGGCGGCGCCGGGGTCGGGGAGGTGGGTGGCCGGTGAACTGGGAGGACACGCCGGAGCAGGCCGCGTTCCGCGCGGAGGTGCGGACGTTCATCGAGGAGCGGTTCCCCGCGTCGTACCGTCCGGCCGGGGACGAGGAGCAGAGCCTCGAACCCGAGGACGTCGCGGGCTACAACTGGCCCGTCGACCGGGTGTCGGACGATCCGGGGCGGCGCGAGGGCGCGCGGGCGTGGGCGGCGGCGCTGGCGGAGCGCGGCTGGATCGCGCCGCACTGGCCGGCCGAGTACGGCGGAGCCGGGCTGTCGCCGCTGGAGGAGTTCGTCCTGCACGAGGAGATGATGCGGGCGCGGGTGCCGACGGTGAACGGCATCGGCGCGTTCCTCCTCGGGCCGACGCTGCTGGTGCACGGCACGGAGGAGCAGAAGGCGCGGCATCTGCCCGCGATCGCGTCGGGCGAGGCGACATGGGCGCAGGGCTTCTCCGAACCGGGATCGGGCTCCGACCTGGCCTCGCTGCGGACGCGCGCCGTCCGCGATGGGGACGTGTATGTCGTGGACGGCCAGAAGGTGTGGACGTCCCTCGGCCAGTACGCCGACTGGTTGTTCGTGCTCGTCCGAACTGACCCGGACGCGGAGAAACCACACCGGGGCATCACATTCCTGCTCATCGAGGCGGACGCGCCCGGGGTGACCGTCCGTCCCATCACCGATATCCGGGGCGCGGCGCCGTTCTGCGAGATCTTCTTCGAGGGTGTGCGGGTGCCGGTCGCGAACCGGGTCGGCGAGGAGAACCGCGGCTGGTACGTGGCGATGAGCGCGCTCGGCTTCGAGCGCGCCGGGATCGGCGCCACCATCAAGTACGAGCAGGCCCTGGAGGACCTGGTCGCCTACCTGCGGTCGCCGGAAGGGCGCCGGTTCGCCCGCACGACGCCGGCGCTGCGGCAGGAGATCGCGCGGCGGCGGACGGAGATCCGCGTCCTGTACAACCTGGCCCGCTACACCGTGTCGCGGCAGGCGGCGGGCGACGAACCCGACTTCGAGGCGTCCATCAACCAGCTGTTCGGGGCCGAGCTGCACCAGCGTCTGGCCCGCACCGGCGCGCGCGCGTTCGGACGTTCGGCCGCGCTGTGGGGCCGTGAGGACGCCCCACTCGACGCCGTCTTCACGCACATGTGCCGCGACTCGGTGGCGTCCACCTTCCTCGGCGGCACCACCGAGATCCAGCGCAACGTCATCGCCACCCGGGGCCTGAACCTGCCCCGCAGCTGACATTCACCCATCTATCCACCCCACCCGGGAGGAGATCCACCGATATGCCCGACGAGAACGACTACGAGACCGTCGACCTGCGGATCGAGGAACGCGTCGCCTGGCTGACGCTGAACCGGCCGGACAAGCTCAACGCGCTGACGCCCACCACCATGACGGAGCTGCGCGACATCTTCCGGAGCGTCGACGACGACGAGGACGTCTGCGTGGTGGTGCTGCGCGGCGCCGGCGAGCGCGCGTTCTGCGCCGGGATGGACCTGGCCTGGTCGGAGAAGCTGACCCCGCGCGAGCGGATCGAGCAGGGGCGGCTCGGCGAGAAGACGTTCGCGATGATGGAGCGGCTGTCGGTGCCCGTGATCGCGGCCGTGCACGGGTACGCGGTCGGCGGCGGCCTGGAACTGGCGCTCGCGGCCGACTTCATCATCGCCTCCAGCGACGCGAAGATGGGCCTCGTCGAGATCACGCTGTCGGCGCGCCCGCCGTACCGGCCGAAGATGACCGAGGACGGCGACCCCGACCAGCCTGAGTTCGGCGGGTCCGCGCCCGGATGGGGCGGCGTGAAGCGGCTCCCGGACCGGATCGGCAAGGCCCGCGCCAAGGAGCTGCTGTTCACCGGCGCCCGCATCGACGCCGACCGCGCGCTCCAGCTGGGCCTGGTCAACGACGTGTACCCGGCGGACGAGTTCGACAAGCGGATCGGCGAGCTGGCCGAGCGCATCGCCGCGATGAACCGCTACAACCTGCGTCTCGTCAAGGAACTCGTCACGTACGGCTACGACTGGATCGAGCCGCACCCGAGCTGAGCCGGGCTGTGCTGGGGAAGGGTTTCGGCTAGGCAGGGCTAGGAGGGCCAGTGCAGATCTATCGCATCGATCATGTCGCGCAGGTGACGCCCGACCTCGACGCGCAGGTGGGGCTGCTGGAGGGGCTGTTCGGGTTCCGGCGCGTCCGGAGCTGGGACAACCCGGGCGAGGGCGTGCGCGGCGCGCGGCTGGAGATCCCCGGGAGCCGGGGGCAGGCATGGGAGGTCGTCGCGCCGTCCGGCGACGGTTCGTCCTTGCGGACATGGCTGGACGAGCACGGCGGGCGTCCCGGGCTGCACCATGTCGGCGCCGAGGTCCCCGACCTCGAAGCCGTCCGGGCGGAGCTCGAAGTACGCGGCATCAAACCGACGGACGGGGCGCGCGGGCGGTGGCTGGAGGCGTCGCTGAGCCCGCCCGAGCAGGGGACGGGCGTTCTGTGGCGGCTTCGCGGGCCGGGCAGCCTCGACATGTGCGGCGACTCGTCCGACGCGGAGGTGGTCGAAGGGGCGGGAGCTTCGGGGGCGGCGTCTCCGGGGGCGGGGTCTTCGGAAGGGCCGTCGCTCGGCGTCGTGGCGCTCGACCACATCTGCCAGGCGTTCCACGACCGTGACGCGCTGGCCCGCTGGTACCGCGAGCTGGCCGGGTTCGTGCAGGTGTGGCGGACGCCGGACGACGAGCACCCCGACATGGCCGACCTCGTCCTGAACATCCCCGGCTCGGCCATCTGCTGGGAGGTCATCATGCCGCGCGGGGAGGACTCGTTCATCGAGCGGTTCCTCGCGAAGGGCGGCCCCGGCGCCCACCACGTCACCTTCGAGGTGGACGACTGGGACAAGGCGATGGCCGCCTGCGAGCACCACGGCACGCCCACCTTCGACGACGAGGACGGCGTCACCGACGGGGCGGCCTGGAAGCACACGTTCATCCACCCGAAGCACACCGGCGGCGTCCTCGTCCAGCTGTTCTGGGAGGAGCGGCCCGGGGTGTGGGTCCGCTCGGACAAGGTGCCGCCGCCATGGACCTGAGCCTGACCGAGGACCAGGAGCTGATCGCCTCCACCGCCCGCGAGGTCCTGACGTCCCGCGCCGAGACCGCCGGGGCGCGGGCGATGGACGGCGACCCCGCCGGCTACTCGGCCGCGCTGTGGAAGGAGATGGTGGAGCTCGGCTGGACGGGCCTCGCCTTCCCCGAGGAGCACGGCGGCGTCGGCGGCGACTTCCTGGACGTGTGCCTGCTGTTCGAGCAACTTGGGTACGCGCAGGTCCCGAGCCCATTGCTGGTCTCGGTCGCCTGCTGCGGGATGCCCGTTGCCCGGTTCGGGACGCCGGAGCAGAAGGAGCGCTGGCTGCGCGCCATCGCGGACGGCCGGGTCGTCACTGCTGCACCCTTGCCGTGGGACCGTCCGGGGGACGGGCCCACTGCGGTGCGGGACGGCGACGCCTTCGTGGTCAGCGGGACGGCGATGTTCGTGCCGTACGCGGCGTCCGCTGAGAACATCCTGGTGGTGGCGCGGCTCGACGATGAGCCGCATGCCTTCTGGGTGGACGCCTCGGACGTCACGCTGCACCCGGTGGAGACGATCGGCGCCGACCGTCCGTGCCACGTGGAGTTGGACGGCGTTCGCGCTTTGGACGTTCTCGGGGCCGACGCAGCGGGGACCGGCGCGGCGGGGGCCGGCGCGGCGGAGGCCGTCTCGTTGTTCGGGGCGGCCGCGACGTGCGCGGAAATGGTGGGCGCGGCGCAACACGTCCTGGACATGACGGTGCAGTACGCGACGGAACGGGAGCAGTTCGGGCAGGCCATCGGGTCGTTCCAGGCCGTCCAGCACCACTGCGCGAACATGGCGATCGACGTGCTGGGGTCGCGGTTCATCGCGTATGAAGCCATCTGGCGGCTGTTGGCGAACTGGGAGGCCGCGCAGGAAGTGGCGATGGCGAAGGCGTGGGTGAGCGAGGCATACGAACGGGTGTGCGGGCTCGGTCATCAGGTGCATGGGGCCATCGGCTTCACGCATGAACATGATCTGCACTTGTTCTCCGAGCATGCAATGTCGGCGTCGCTGGCGTTCGGTGATGCTGACCTGCATTACGAGAGTCTGGCCGCAGACCTGCGCCTCGACTGATGTGAGAAGCCCGGCCGGATCTGCTTCCGGCCGGGCTTTCTCTGTGCGGGTCTTTGCTCTTGCGTGCGCTCTACTGGTGGACGTTCTGGTGTGCTCTCGGTGGCTGATCTATTCGTTTGGCTTCACGTCTAGTTGGTTGCGCTCTGGTTGGGTCGCTCGGGGCGTGTGCGTGGCTTAGGTCCTTTTTCTGCCGGTATTAGGGTGGCTCGGGTAGGTGGGCGGCTGAGGTGGCCTTCCGAAGGCGGTCGCGTCCGTTTCTGTTTTCGCCGGTTGCTGTCACGTTGGTTGCGGTAGTGGGCTGGGGGATGTCTTTTACGTGTCGGGTTTGGTGCGGTCTGGTCGCGCTTCGCGCAGATGGTGGCGGCTGGGGCGGGTGTGGCCGGACTACGTGCTTGCCCTTCCGATAGCGCAAATCCTCAACCCCACTACCGCAAGCAACGTGACCTCAGTTGGGATCTGGCGGGGGTGTGTGCACGTGTCCGCAGGGGCCGCCGCAACTGTCCACCTGCAGCAACCACACTTATCCGATAAAGCCGTGCTCAGCCACCGGCGACCGTTGGATGATCGTAAAGCGGTAGGGGCGTCCTTTTGTTTGTCCGGTGTGCGTGCATCGGAAAAAATCTTGATTGAATTCTTGGGTGTGTCCAAAATGTCTGCAATGCAACTCGGGGGATGCCATATAATCGAATGGAGATTGAGGGGGGAGGTGAATGGCCGTGTTGGTGGATGCGGAGACTGCCGAGATTGTCGAAGTCGAAATCGTTGGCGGTCAACGTGAGTGGGAGGACCGAGAGTGGTTTCCTCCTGGCCCGCAGCTCGCCGTCTGCCTGTCCGGCGGAAAAGAGCGCCTGGCGGATCTGACCGATGACGAACTGCTTCAGGTGGCCGCCGCCGCGCGCCGCCAGACCTCCTGGGCACAGGCTCGGGAACTGGCCGCCCTCGCCGAACTGTCACGGCGGCGCACCGACGCCGAAGATGACGGCGACTCCGACTACCGCATCCTGTCCGCGCACGAGTCGGTCACTGAAGAGGTCGCTGCCGCGCTGACCGTCACGGGCAACACCGCGGCGACCTTGGTCCACCTGGCCGAACGGCTCACCGGGCCCTTGGCCGCCACAGGCAGCGCCCTGGAGACCGGCCGGATCGACATGGCAAAGGCCCGAGTCATCTGCGACGCCGCCGACAACGTGCCGGACGAGGTCGCCGAGCAACTCGAAGCCGCCGCGCTGGAGAAGGCGTCCGAGCAGACCACCGGTCAACTCCGCCGCCGCATCAAGCGGATCGCCGACCGGCTGGCCCCGGCCGCCGTCGAAGAGCGCAAGCGAGAAGCCGTCCGCAACCGTCGGCTCGAACTCTGGGACAACCCGTCCGGAACGGCGGACCTGGCCCTGTGCGACCTCGCCCCCGAGGACGCCCACGCCATCTACAACAAGATCACCGCTGCCGCCCACGGTGTGCAGCAGGAAGGTGACACGCGCACCCTCCCTCAGATCCGCGCCGACCTGGCCACGTTTCTCCTCTCCGGCACCGAACTCCCCGTCGCGGTCAAGACCCTTCTCGCCCAGCCCGGCAGTCACCCCACGGCCGAGGCCGCCCGCAACCCCGCAGTGGCGGTGGTCGGCGCTGTTGCCGAGGGAGTGGAGAACCCGGTCGTTTGCGACCTCGCGGCCATGGTCGAGCAGAAGCTCACCCACGTCCGCGATCGTGTCTCTCGGCGTGCACTCCCCGCCGCGATCGCGGACGCCGTGCAGCGTATCCACGACCAGCTCGCCGACGCGCGGGACGCGGCCTGCCAGGCGGGAGACGAAGTCCACGGACGCCCCGGCTACCGGCCGTCGGCCGGAATGCGCCGCGAAGTGCTGGCCCGCCACACCATTTGCGTGTTTCCAAGCTGCAACCGAGACGCGCAGCGATGCGACCTCGACCACACCATCCCGTGGCGTCCCGGAACCACCTGCCGCTGCAACCTCGCCCCGCTCTGCAGACGACACCACCGCCTCAAACAAAGCCCCGGCTGGACGCTCCACCAGATCTGGCCAGGACTCATGCTGTGGACAACCCCGTCCGGCAACTGGCACATCGTCCGCCCGGACAGGTTGTAGCCGCGACCACCATCCAATCCACACCACCACGACCACACCGAGCCAGCCCTCCGGCACCGCGACCTGGAGCGCTGGTTAGGCGTGGTGGGCGGATGGAGGTGGGGAGCCTGTATCTCTAGAGGGGTTGAAGGGGACAAGGGGTGCGAGGGGCGATCGTGGCGGGGTTGGTCGAGCTGTGCGGGAGAGACGCGGAGGTCGCGGCGGTCGCGGGGCTGCTTGAGGGGGCGCGGCGGGGTGAGAGTGCGGTGCTGGTGCTGCGGGGGGAGCCCGGTATCGGCAAGACGGCGCTGCTCGACCATGCCGCTGGGGCGGCCGGGGACATGCGGACGGTTCGCGGTACGGGTGTCGAGTTCGAAGCGGAGTTGCCGTACTCGGGGCTTCAGTTGCTCCTGCGTCCGGCCCTGGGAGGTCTCTCCGCGTTGCCCGGTCCGCAGCGTGAGGCGCTGGAGGCGGCGTGCGGGCTGCGGGAGGGGGACGGGGCCGACCCGATGCTGGTGGGGCTTGCGGTGTTGTCCCTGCTCACGGACTACGCGGGCGCGGACGGGGCGCTCTGCCTGGTCGACGACGCGCAGTGGCTCGACCGGGCCTCGCGGGACGCGCTGCTGTTCGCCGCTCGGCGTCTGCGGGCCGAGGGTGTGGTGATGATTTTCGCCGTTCGGGAGGGTGAGGGCGCCTTTCCGGCGGCAGGGCTTCCCGAGTTGCGGCTGGACGGGCTGTCGCCGGAGGCCGCTGCGGCCCTGCTTGATCGGTCGCCGCTTGCTCCTGCTCTGCGCTACCGCCTGCTGTCCGAGGCGGGCGGGAATCCGCTGGCTCTGTTGGAGTTGCCGGTCGCTCTGGCCGCCGAAGGTGGTGGGGCGTTCGCGCCGCGCGCTCTGCCGTTGACCGACCGGCTGCGGCTGGCGTTTCACGGGCAGGTCAGCCGAATGCCGGAGGCGTGCCAGAGCGTGCTGCTGACGGCGGCGGCCGAGGAGTCCGGTGAGGTGGCCGTGATCCTGCGCGCTGCCGGGGTGCTGGGGGCGAGTGTCGAGGCTCTGGCGCCTGCTGAGCAGGCCGGCCTGGTGCTGCGCGGGGAGGCCGAGGGGACGATCCGGTTTCGTCATCCTCTGGTCCGCGCCGCGGTTTACCAGCGGGCGCCGCTTGGGCAGCGGCTCGCTGTTCACCGTGCGCTCGCCGAGGTTCTCGACACGCCCGAGCAGGGTGATCGGCGGGCGTGGCATCTGGCGGCCGCCGCCACCGGGCCCGATGACGAGGTCGCCGGTGCGCTGGAACGTGCGGCCGTCCGCGCCGGGGAGCGCAGCGGGCACAAGGCGGCCGCGGCCGCGTACGAGCAGGCCGCTCGGTTGAGCACCGGGGCGGACGCTCGGGCTCGGCGTGAGGCTCTGGCGGCGGAGGCGGCGTTGGAGGCTGGGGATCTGGAACGTGCTCGGGCCTTGGGGGTGAGTGCGTTCCGGCGGCTGGAGCAGGATCCGGTTGGGAATGCGCGGATTGCGGCGGTGCGGGCGCACGTGGACTTCTGGCAGGGGTCTTATGCCGCTGCGCATCGGGCGCTTGTTGAGGGTGCTGCGGTTGTCGGCGACGTGGATCCGGAGCGGGCTGCTGCGCTGTTGGTTCAGGCCGTCCACCCGTCTTGGTATTTGGGGGAGCGGGTGCTGGCGGAGACGTTGGGCGGGTTGTCCGCGCTGCGGTTGGACGGGGAGAGCCCGTTCGCGCCTGTTGGTCCTTATCTTGCTCACCTTGATCGGGAGCGTGCCGGTCGGCCTCCCTCGTTGGGGGAGACGCTGGATGCTGTGCGGCGGCGGGGTGGGGTGCCTGATCGGGTGTTGATGATTCTTTGTGGTGCGGCGCTTGCGTTGGGGCAGGATGCCGACGCGCACGCGTTGGCGACGGAGTTGGCCGCCGAGCAGCGTGCTCGGGGCGGTGCCGGACGGCTGCCGACCGTGCTGTTCTTCGTGGCCGAGGGCGAGGTGTTCACCGGGCGGCATCTGGACGCGCTCGCCACGGCGTCGGAGGCCCTGGAGCTCGCCCGCGACACCGGGCAGCGGCAGTGGGTGGGCCAGTTCAGCAGCGTGCTCGCCTACCTCGACGCGGCGCGGGGACGGGAGGCCGACTGCCGGCGCAACGCCGAGGAGGGGCTCGCCGGTGCCGCCGTCGGGGGTGTCTCGCCCGGCGCGCCGTGGGCGCACTGGTCGCTGGGGCTGCTGGACCTCGGGCTCGGCCGTGCCGAGGCCGCGCTCGCCCGTTTCGAGCGGCTGACCCGCGAGCCGATGCGCCACCACATCTGCGCCACCCGTTCCACCCCCGACCTGGTCGAGTCGGCCGTCCGGGTCGGGGCGCCGGAACGTGCCGTGGAGCCGCTGGAGCGGTTCGAGCGGTGGGCGGAGTCGGTGCGGCAGCCGTGGGCGGACGCGCTGGTGCTGCGCTGCCGCGGGCTGCTCGCCGCCGACGATCGGGCCGAGTCGTTCTACACCGAGGCCCTGAGCCTGCACGACCGGGACGACCGCGCGCTGGAGTACGCCAGGACCGCGCTGCTCTACGGCGAATGGCTGCGCCGGGCGCGGCGCAAGGCGGAGGCGCGCGGGCGGCTGGAGGACGCGCTGGACGTCTTCGAGCGGCTCGGCATGCGTCCGTGGGCCGAGCGCGCCCGCGGCGAACTGACCGCCACCGGTGTCCCGGACCGAGGCCCCCGGGGCGGTGGCGCGGCCGTCACGCTCACCCCGCAGGAACTCCAGATCGTCCGGCTCGCCGCGCGGGGCCTGTCCAACCGCGACATCGCGGCGCAGCTCTTCCTCAGCCACCGGACGGTCGGCTACCACCTCTACAAGGCGTATCCCAAGCTCGGCGTCGCCTCCCGGGGCGAGCTGAAGGGCGTCGCCGACCTGCTCGGACTGTGAGAGGCTGCCCCCGTGACGGCTCCTGAACAGGTACTTTCCGGGCAAATCCTGCCCGTGGACGTCGATGGGGTCCCCGCGGTCGAGCTCGGTCCCGGCGTCCACGTCCGGATGCTGCCGGGCATGCCGGGCATCCGGACGTGGGTGATCGACCTGGCACCGGGCGCCGAGTGGCCGGGGCTGGACGTGCACGAGACCTACGGGGAGGCGTACTTCGTCGTACGCGGCGAACTCATCGAGGGGGACCTCGTCCACGGGCCCGGTACGTATGTGGCGTTCGGTCCCGGGACGAGCCACCGGCCCCGCACGGAGACCGGTGTGCGCGCCTTCGGGTTCAACTACGACGTCCCCGCCTGACCGGCGGCGAGCGCGTCCCGCATGGCCCGCACGGCGGGGGACGGGTCGTAGCCGTCGGGGACGCCCTCGACCATGATGATGTCGCCCTCGATGTGCCGCGAGCGCAGCGGTGCGATCTCCCGGTACGCGGGCGAGTCCCACCAGGCCCGCGCCTCGGCGGTCCCGGGGAAGCCGATCATCACGACGGCTCCGGGCCAGCCGCCCTCCAGCACCTCGTGCGCGGTGACGTGCACGAGGTAGCGGCCGCCGTGCGGCGCGAAGGTGCCGGGCAGGCGCTCGATGTAGTCCGCGATCTCCGGGTGCGGCGGGGCGTCCTGCAGATGGGCGATGACGTAGGCGGTCATGAGTCCTCCTCGGGGTGCGTGGACGGCGGGGGCGGACCGTCGCGAGCCCGCCCCCGGGGCGGTCAGGCTCCGGCGGGCACCTTGTCGAGGAAGCCGAGCACTTGGCGGATGCGCCCGTCCTCGCCGATCACCGCGACGTCGAAGCCGATGACGACGGGCTCGCCGCCCTCCGGGCCCAGGTGCCAGGTGAACCGCGCGATGTCGTGGTGGGCGTCCACCGCGCCGCCGAGGCTGAAGACCAGCCCGCCGAACTGCGCCTGGACGGCCGCGATGGTGGCGTCGAGCCCGTCCCTGCCCCGGACGGACGCCAGCGGGTCGGTGTAGACGGCGTCCTCGGCGAAGACGTCCGCCAGGACGGCCCGCCGCGCGGCCGCGTCGGTCTCGTTCCACGCGGCGAGGTAGCGCTGGACCAGCTCGGTGACGTCGCTCATGTGCTTCTCCTTAGTGCGTGCCCTTGCTTGTGACCACCACGCTAGGGACGCCGGAGAAGCGGGGAATCTGACGTGCTTAAGTACTTTTCGTGCGAGGCGTGCCGCGCCCGGCCGGAGAGTGCCCCCGGCCGGGCGCGGGGCGGGTCAGGTCGGGTAGACGGAGTAGACCATGCGCTTGCCGGGGTGCTCGCCCACGGTCCAGAACGTGCCGAGCAGCGGGTTGGCGGGGTCGGTACCGCTCTGCCAGTGGGAGAGGTCCTCGGGGCCGATGCTCAGCGGCTGCTTCCTGTCGATCACCAGGTTGACGGTGGAGGAGTTCGCCGGCTCGGTGGTGATGAGGTCTCCGGCCGTGTTCTCGCCGTGGCTGCGGCTCAGGTACCAGCGGCCGTTGAAGCGGGTCGCGCCCTGGACGTTGCTGTCCGGCAGCTTGTGCGCGACGTCGGCGTTCCACCGGTAGGCCGTGTCCATGATCAGGTTGTTGTTCGCGTCGAACGCCCCCGAGATCGGCCAGGCGGCGACGCGTCCGTTGGCCTCCTGGTCCCCGGCGCAGTACTCGCCCGCGATGAGGTGATCGGTGCCGCTGCGGTCGAGGGAGACGTAGGAGAACTGCGGCGACTGGTCGGAGAAGGTGCACGTGGTGCCGGTCGGGGCCGTCCGCGTCCAGGAGCCGACCTGCGGCATGACGTAGCGGTAGCCGTAGCCGTAGTAGGTGTCGCCGTGGAGGCCGACCTTGTCGGCGCCGCTCGTGGTTCCGTTCGGGGACGCGCCGAGGTCGTAGATGCGGCGCATGTCGAACATGCGGAAGCCGCGGGCGGTGTCCGCGACGAACAGGTAGTTGCCGTACCAGAGGATGCCGCCGGCGTGCAGCGCCTTGTTGTAGTCGCTGGTGGCGGGGTCCTCCGACACCCTGACCGTGTCGTAGTCGCCGTCGGCCCGCGGGTACACGAGCAGGACGTGCCGGTAGGCGCCCGTGTTCGGGTCCATGAAGCTGATGCGGACGCCCTTGACCATGCCGTCGCCGTTGTCGTTGTGGTCGTACCAGCTGACGAGGACGGGCTGGTAGCCGTTGCCCCACTCCTGGTCGGCCTGCATGTCGGCCACGGTCGTGACGCCTTGCGGGTACCACTGGCCGGTGTCCCTGTCGTCGTCCTGGAAGCACATGCTCCGGCCGATCGTGGGACGGGGGCCGCTCTCCGCGATGGCGGCGGGCTCGCAGGCGGTGCCGTTGCCGGTGGGATTGTCGTCCCGCCGGTTCAGGTCGTTCATGATGTCGGTGACGGTGCCCTTGACCAGGGGCAGGTTGTCGGCGCGGGTCTGCAGGTCGGTGCCGTAGGAGTTCGGGCGGAGCTGGAAGTTGGAGAGGGAGAGTTCGTCCGCGTGGGCGGGGGCCTGTAACGCGGTGAGCAGGGGGACGGACAGGGCCAGGGCGGCAAGGGCGGCCAGACTTCGGCGCATGCGCACTCCTCACGGCCGGGCCCGGCCGTGAATCTGGGGGGAGTGGGCGGGCTCCGGCCAAGATCGACGATGTCGGCTTGAGCAACATGTCACGAATGTCTGGTTTGTGCTAGCAGGAAAAGTGATCAGCTTCACTTTCCGGGGCGGACCCGGCATAAGTTTGCGGGATGGACGTTGCCGTAGCCGTGGCCGCGACCCTGGTGGTGACCTGGGTCCCCGTGCTGCTGTGGTGGCGGCGGCAGGGGCGGGGCGGTGATCTGGGCGGGCCCGCGCGGCGGGCGACGTTCGAGATGCTGCACACCGCGTCCCGCGCGGCGCCCGCGTTCCGGGCCGGGCTGACCGAGCAGGGCGCGCAGAAGGCCGCGCGGCACCTGCGGGCCCTGCTCGACTGCCGGGCGCTCGCGATCACCGACGGGGAGCGGCTGCTGGCCTGGGACGGGGAGCACGGGCACCACGCGGACGAGGGGCTCTCGCACGCCGAGGTCACGCTCGGCAACGGGCGCACGCAGGTGCACGACGTGACGTGCGACCGGATCGACTGCCCCATCCGGCGGGTCGTGGTCGTCCCGCTCGCCACCGACGACCGGGTGGTCGGGACCCTGGCGGCGTACGGCGAGGACGTCCCGGCCGGGCTGATCCGGGCGGCCGAGGAGGTCGCGCAGTGGGTCGACGCCCAGCTGGAGCTCGCCGAGCTGGACCATTCGCGGGCGCTGCTGATGGAGGCGGAGATGCGGGCGCTGCGGGCGCAGATCTCGCCGCACTTCATCTACAACTCGCTGACCACGATCGCGTCGTTCGTCCGGTCCGACCCGGAGCGGGCCCGGGAGCTGCTGCTGGAGTTCGCCGGCTTCACCCGGTACTCGTTCCGGCGGCACGGCGACTTCACGACGCTGGCGGAGGAGCTGCGGTCGATCGACCGGTACCTGCTGCTGCAGCGGGCCCGGTTCGGCGAGGAGCTGCGGGTGACGCTGCGGATCGCGCCCGAGGTGCTGCCGGTCGCCGTGCCCTTCCTGTGCCTGCAGCCGCTGGTGGAGAACGCCGTCCGGCACGGGCTCCAGGACAGGTCCGAGCCGGGCCTCATCACGATCGTGGCGGAGGACGCCGGGTCCGACTGCGTGATCAGCGTCGAGGACGACGGCATCGGCATGGACCCCGAGGAGGTGCGGCGGCTGCTCGCGGGCGAGCGCCGCATGCCCGGCGCGGACGAGTCCGGGATCGGGCTGGCGAACGTGGACGACCGGCTCCGCCAGGTGTACGGGGACGAGTACGGGCTCGCGGTCGAGACGGGCCCCGGCGCCGGGACGAAGGTCATCGTGCGGGTGCCGAAGTACCGTCCGGGCGTCACCGCCTCTTGACTGTGCCGGCGGGGTTGACTGGAATGTGGCGCACGACGAGGGAAGGGACGATGCGGTGGGCCTGCGTGTCCTTGCGGTGGACGACGAGCCCCCCGCGCTGGACGATCTCGTCCATCTGCTGCGCGCCGACCCGCGGATCGGGGAGATCCACACCGCGCGGGACGGCGCCGCCGCGCTGCGCAAGCTCGACCGGGCCCTCGCCGACGGGCGCCCCGTCGCCGCCGTGTTCCTCGACATCCGGATGCCCGGCCTGGACGGCACCGTGCTCGGCCGCGTCCTCGCCCAGTTCGCCCGCGCCCCGCAGATCGTGTTCGTCACCGCCTACGAGGGGCACGCGGTGGACGCGTTCGAGATCAAGGCGACCGACTACATCCTCAAGCCGGTGCGGCCGGAGCGGCTCGGGCTGGCGATCACGCGGGTGACGGAGGCCGCCGAGGAGGCCGGCTGGGCGGACGCCGTCCCCGACGCCGCGCCGGCCGAGCCGGAGCCGATGCCCGTCGAGCTGGGCGGAGTCACCCGGTTCGTCACGCCCGCCGAGGTGCTGTACGTGGAGGCGCAGGGCGACTACGCGCGGCTGCACACGTCCGGCGGCAGCCATCTGGTCCGCATCCCGCTGAACGCGCTGAGCGAGCGGTGGAGCGGCGCCGGGTTCGTCCGGGTGCACCGCAGCCACCTCGTCGCGCTGTCGGCGATCGAGGAGCTGCGCCTGGACTCGGGACGCTGCACGATCGTGGTCGGCGGCACCGAGCTGCCGGTGGCCCGGCGGCACGTCCGGGAGCTGCGCGACCTGCTCGTGCGGCGGGCGAGGAGAGCTCGCTGAGCGCGGGGGAGCGGCGCGAGATCGCGCCGGGGCGGACGCTGGTGACCGGGCCCCGGGCCCGGACCGTCCGGCGGCCGCGCTACCCGGTGACCCGGGAGATCGACGAGCAGACGGGGCTCGGCGAGGCGTACATGCGCTCGCTGCTGCGCACCCAGCTGCGGCTCGCCGTCCGGCTGTGCCTGGTGCTCGCGGTCGTGGTGCTCGGGCTGCCGCTGCTGTTCGCGCTCGTCCCCGAGGTCCGCGAGCGGGAGCTGTTCGGGCTGCCGCTGCCGTGGGTGGTGCTCGGCGGGCTGATCTACCCGTGGTTCGTGGCGTGCGGCTGGTGGTACGTCCGGCTGGCCGAGCGCAACGAGGACGACTTCGCCGACCTCGTCGACCGCGCCGACCGCCCACCGGGCGACCCCAAGTGAACGCTGCGTACGGGCTCGCCGGGGTGCTGCTCGTGGTGGTCGCCACGGTGCTGATCGGCGTGCTCGGCGTGCGCATCTCGCGGACGACGTCCGACTTCTACGTGGCGTCGCGGACGGTGACGCCGCTGCGGAACGCGTCCGCGATCGGCGGCGAGTACCTGTCGGCGGCGTCCTTCCTCGGCATCGCGGGGCTGATCCTCGCCTACGGCGCCGACATGCTGTGGCTGCCGGTCGGCTGGACGGGCGGGTACCTCGTCCTGCTCGTGCTGGTGTCGGCGCCGCTGCGCCGGTCCGGCGCCTACACGCTGCCCGACTTCGCCGAGGCGCGGCTGGAGTCGATGGCCGTGCGCCGCGTCGCGAGCGTCCTGGTGGTGCTGATCAGCTGGCTCTACTTGCTGCCGCAGTTCCAGAGCGCCGGGCTGGTGCTGCGGACGGTGACGGGCGCCCCGGTGTGGACGGGCGGGGTCCTCGTCGCGGTCGTCGTCGCGGTGAACGTGCTGGGCGGCGGCATGCGCAGCGTCACGCTCGTCCAGGCGTTCCAGTACTGGATGAAGCTGACCGCGCTCGCCGTCCCGCTGATCTTCCTGCTGCTGGCGTGGCGGGGCGACGGCGCGCCCGGCCTGTCGTCGGACGTCCCGCCGCGCTTCGCCGACCGGACGACCGTCGCGGTCGGCGTCGCCGTCACCGTCGACGTGACCGCGCCCGTGCAGGTCGTGGCGGACGGCCGCGTCGACGGGCGGTACCACGCGAACGTGCCGCTGACCCTGAACCCGGGGCGGCACCACATCGACCAGGACACGTCCGTCACCTTCCCTGCCGGCGCCGACGTCCCGCACGTCAGCGGGCGGCCCGTCACCACCGACCGGGAATGGGCGATGCCGCTCGACGGGCGCGACCACTCGCTGTACGCGACGTACTCGCTGATCCTCGCCACGTTCCTCGGGACGATGGGGCTCCCGCACGTCCTCGTCCGCTTCTACACCAACCCGGACGGGCGGGCCGCGCGGCGCACGACCGTGATGGTGCTGTCGCTGCTCGGCGCGTTCTACCTGCTGCCCGCCCTGTACGGGGTGCTCGGCCGCCTCTACACGCCCGAGCTGCTGATGACCGGGCGGGCCGACGCCGTCGTCCTGACCCTGCCCGGACGGCTGATCGGCGGGGTCGGCGGCGACCTCCTCGGCGCGCTGGTGACCGGCGGCGCGGTCGCGGCGTTCCTGTCGACGTCGTCCGGCATCACCGTGTCGGTGGCCGGGGTGCTCGCGCAGGACATCCTGCGCGGCGGCGTCCGGTCGTTCCGGGTGGGGACGCTGCTCGCGCTCACGGTGCCGCTGGCGCTGGCGATCGCGGCCCGGTCCCTCGCGGTCGCGGACGTGGTGGGGCTCGCGTTCGCCGTCGCCGCGTCCACGTTCTGCCCGCTGCTCGTCCTCGGGGTGTGGTGGCGGCGGCTGACCGTCCCGGGCGCGCTCGCCGGGCTCGTCACGGGCGGGGTGCTCGCGGGCAGCGCCGTCATCGTGACGATCGCGGCGGGGCCGCCGTCCGGGCTCGCCGGGGCGCTGCTCGCGCAGCCCGCCGCCTGGACGGTGCCGATCGCGTTCACCGTCATGATCCTGGTGTCGCTGTGCAGCCAGCGCCGGGTGCCGCCGGGCGTCGCCCGCATGATGGTCCGCCTGCACACTCCGGAGTCGCTCAACGTCGATCGCGGCACCTGGCGTCCCCGCAGGGTGTGACTGCGCGCCTTGCGACCCCGTCGGGGGGTGACCGTTCGTCGTGCGAAAGCGACCGTTCATCGACGGGGACGACATTCCGGCGACGATGACCGGCACCTTGCCGCAGCCCCGGCGCCGCCCCCTCGTCCCCTCCGAGCTGGATCTTTACCGTGGCGCGTGATTGGCGTCACAACAGAGGAGGGCGGTCGTGTCCGTCGATAAGAGCGCCCCCGGCACCGTCTATGAACGGTTCCAGGGCACCGAGGAGTTCCAGGAACTCCGCCGCAGGTTCCGCCGATTCGCATTCCCCATGACCGTCGCGTTCCTCAGCTGGTACCTGCTCTACGTCGTCCTGTCCGGGTGGGCGCGCGGCTTCATGGGCCACGAGCTGTTCGGGTCCATCAACGTCGCGCTGGTCTTCGGGCTGCTGCAGTTCGTGTCCACGTTCGGCATCGCGTACATGTACTCGCGGCATGCCGAGCGGCGCCTCGACCCGCTCGCCGACAAGGTGCGCGGGGAGGTCGAGGCGGCGCAGGCCGGCGGCACCGCCAAGGCCGTCGACACCACCAAGACCACCGGGGCCGGGACCGCCGAGACCGCGGAGGACGCCCGATGAGCAACGAGACCCTGTCGATCATCCTGTTCCTGGTGTTCGTGGCCGCCACCCTCGGGATCACCGTGTGGGCGAGCCGCAACACCAAGAGCGCGACCGACTTCTACGCCGGCGGACGCTCGTTCTCCGGCGCGCAGAACGGCCTCGCGATCGGCGGCGACTACATGTCCGCCGCGTCGTTCCTCGGCATCGCCGGGCTCATCGCGCTGTACGGCTATGACGGCTTCCTCTACTCGATCGGGTTCCTCGTCGCCTGGCTCGTGGCGCTGCTGCTGGTCGCCGAACTCCTGCGCAACTCCGGCCGCTTCACGATGGCGGACGTGCTGGCGTTCCGGATGAGCCCGCGCCCGGTGCGCACCGCCGCCGGCGTCTCCACCATCGTGGTGTCGATCTTCTATCTACTGGCGCAGATGGTCGGCGCGGGCGCGCTCGTCGCGCTGCTGTTCGGCTTCACCAGCGAGTTCGCCAAGGGCGCCACGATCGCGATGGTCGGCGTGCTGATGATCATCTACGTGGTGTTCGGCGGGATGAAGGGCACCACCTGGGTGCAGATCGTGAAGGCCGTCCTGCTGATGACCGGCGCGGCCCTGATCACGGTGCTGGTGCTGGGCGAGTTCGGCTTCAACCTGTCGTCGCTGCTGAAGGACGCCGCCACCGAGAGCGGCAAGCCCGACGCGTTCCTGGAGCCCGGCCTGCGCTACGCCACCGAGGAGTCCGGCCTCACCGGCAAGCTCGACCTGATCAGCCTCGGCCTCGCGCTCGTCCTCGGCACCGCCGGGCTGCCGCACATCCTGATCCGCTTCTACACGGTGCCGACCTCCCGCGACGCCCGCAAGTCCGTCATGTGGGGCATCGGGCTCATCGGGGTGTTCTACCTGTTCACCCTGGTGCTCGGCTTCGGCGCCGCCGCGCTCGTCGGCTCCAAGGAGATCTCCGCGGTCAACGCGGCGGGCAACACCGCGGCGCCGCAGCTCGCCGAACGCATCGGCGAGATCATGTTCGGCGACGCGGGCGGCACGATCCTGCTCGCGGTCATCGCGGCGGTGGCGTTCGCGACGATCCTCGCGGTCGTCTCCGGCCTCACCCTGGCCTCGTCCTCGTCGTTCTCGCACGACCTGTACGCGCACGTGTTCCGCAAGGGCAAGGCCACCGAGCGGGACGAGGTCCGCGTCGCCCGCATCGCCGCCTTCGTGATCGGCGCCGTGTCGATCGTGCTGGGCATCTACGCGCAGCGCCTCAACGTCGCGTTCCTCGTCGCGCTCGCGTTCGCGGTCGCCGCGTCCGGCAACCTGCCCGCGATCCTCTACAGCCTGTTCTGGAAGCGGTTCAACACCTCCGGCGCCGTCTCCGCCATCTACGGCGGCCTCGGCTCGGCGATCTTCTTCGTGGCGTTCTCCCCGGTGGTGTCCGGCTCGGAGAAGGCGCTGTTCACCGACCACGACTGGAGCTGGTTCCCGCTGGAGAACCCGGGCATCGTGTCCATCCCGATCGGCTTCCTGTGCGGCTTCCTCGGGACCGTCCTCAGCAAGGAGTTCAACGCCGAGAAGTACGCCGAGATCGAGGTCCGCTCGCTGACCGGAGCCGGCGCCGAGCAGGCGGCCGAGCACTAGATCCGCGGGGGGCGCCCCCGCCGCCCCCCGCCCTGCCCGCCGCGCGGGCGACCGTCGCCCGGTCCCGCGCGGCTCGCGGCCCCGTCCCGCCCCACGCCCCCTTGGGACGGGGCCGCTCCATGCCCGCCGAGTCCTTCGGCGGGCAAGTCTTTTCGGCGGGGTGGGCGGGGTTTGGCGAGGGCGCCGTGTGCAAGATCTACCGTTGGACGACACGGCGACGTGGCGGGGGAACGGTCCGGGCCCCGTCCGGGCGGGAGGGGCGATGGGGTACGGAAGGTCGGCCAAGCGCGGCATGGTGCTGGTCGGCGGGGGGCTGGTGCTGCTGACCGGCGCCGCGCTGCTGGTGCTGCCCGGGCCGGGGCTGCTGCTGGTGCTGGCGGGGCTGCTCATCCTCGCGCGGGAGTTCCCGGCGGTGGACCGCTACGTCGAGCCGGTCCGGGAGCGGGCGATCCAGGCGGCGGAGGACAGCGTGACCTCCTGGTGGCGGCTGACCGGGTCGATCCTGACGGGGCTGGCGCTGTTCGGGGCGGGGGTCGCGTGGGGGCTCGTGGAGGAACTGCCGTTCTCGGGATGGAGCACCGGGTCGGGTCTAATTCTGTCCGGGTTCATCCTTTTCGGACTGCTCTACTGGAGCTATCGGCGGGTCAAAGCCGGAAAAGCGCAATGAGTCGGCCATGCGGCGGTCTGGACACTTTCCGTTAAGCCAGGCTTCCGCTGCTGGTCCGCGGGCGGTGGGCGTCCGGCCCTCCGGCGGGGGGATCTTGCTGAGCACGCATCATCGTGCGTCGATCCCACCATTCGCCTGAGGAGTCCGAGCATGCCCGTGGAAACGGAGAAGGCCGTTCCCGCGGCGAGTCCGGTGATCGGGGAGGCGGAGATCGCGGCGGCCGTGCGCGTGCTGCGCAGCGGGCGGGTCGTGCAGGGGCCCGAGGTCGCCGCGTTCGAGGACGAGTTCTCCGCGCTCGCCGGGGGCCGCCACTGCGTCGCGGTGAACTCGGGGACGTCGGCGCTGCAGCTGAGCCTGATCGCGCTCGGCATCGGCCCCGGGGACGAGGTCGTCGTCCCGTCGTTCACGTTCGCGGCCACCGCCAACGTCGTCCGGCTGGCCGGCGCCGAGCCCGTCTTCGCCGACATCGACCCCGCCACGTTCTGCGTCGACCCGGACGCCGTCGCCGCCGCCGTCGGCCCCCGCACCGCCGCGATCATGCCGGTGCACCTGTACGGGCACCCGGCCGCGATGGACCGCATCGGCCCGCTCGCCGAGCGGCACGGCCTCGCCGTCGTCGAGGACGCCTGCCAGGCGCACGGCGCAGCCCTCGGCGGGACCCCGGCGGGCGCGCTCGGGACGGCCGGCTGCTTCAGCTTCTACCCGACCAAGAACATGCACGCGCTCGAAGGCGGCATGGTCACCACGGCCGACGCGGAGACCGCCCGGACGCTGCGGCTGCTGCGCAACCAGGGCATGGAGCAGCGCTACGCCAACGAGATCGTCGGCGCCAACATGCGGCTCACCGACGTCGCGGCCGCGATCGGGCGCGAGCAGCTGAAGCGGCTGCCCGAGTGGACCGAGCGCCGCATCGCCAACGCGCGGTTCCTGGACGCGAAGATCACCGCCGCGGCCGTCCCGCCTGTCGCGGACGGCGCGCGGCACGTCTACCACCAGTACACCGTCCGGGTCGCGGAGCGCGACGCGGTCCAGCGGGGGCTGGCCGAGCGCGGGATCGGCAGCGCCGTCTACTACCCGACGCCCGTCCACCGGCTGCGGCCGTTCCTGCTGGACGGCCGTCCCGACCCGCGCTGGGACCTGCCGGAGACGGAGCGGGCGGCGGCCGAGGTGCTGTCGCTGCCGGTGCATCCCGGGGTGGGCGACGACGAACTCGCGCGGGTCGCCGACGCCGTCAACGAGGTCGCCGGAGGGTTCACGGCCATCAGGGGGAGGGGGACGTCATGAGCGTGCCGCTGCGGGCCGGGCTGATCGGGCTCGGTGTCATGGGACGCAACCACGCGCGGGTCCTGAACGAGCTGGACGGCGTCGACCTCGTCGGGGTCGTCGACCCGGCGGACCGCCCCGTGGGCGTCCCGCCCGGGGTGCCGCTGCTGGCCACGGTGCAGGACCTGCTGGACCTCGGCGTCGACTACGCGGTGGTCGCCTGCCCGACGGCGCTGCACGAGGAGGTCGGCCTGGCGCTCGCCGAGGCCGGGGCCGGGGCGCTGATCGAGAAGCCGCTCGCCGAGTCGGTGGAGGCCGCCGAGCGGCTGGTGAAGGCGTTCGAGCCGCGCGGCCTGGTCGCCGGCGTCGGGCACATCGAGCGCTACAACCCGGCGCTGCAGAGCCTGCGGGCGCGGCTGGAGGCGGGCGAGCTGGGCGAGGTGTTCCAGGTCGTGACGCGGCGGCAGGGGCCGTTCCCCAACCGGATCGCCGACGTCGGGGTCGTCAAGGACCTCGCCACCCACGACATCGACCTCGCCGCCTGGGTGACCGGGCAGGACTACGTGTCGATCTGCGCGCACACGGTGGCGCGCACCGGCCGTCCCCACGAGGACATGGTCGCCGCCGTCGGCCGCCTCGCCGACGGCGCGATGGTCAACCACCTCGTGAACTGGCTGAGCCCGCTCAAGGAGCGGACGACCGCGGTCACCGGGGAGCGCGGCTGCTTCGTCGCCGACACGCTGACCGCCGACCTGACGTTCTACGCGAACGGCGAGATGAGCACCGAGTGGGAGGCGCTGCGGACGTTCCGCGGCGTGTCCGAGGGCGACATGGTCCGGTACGCGATCCCGAAGCGGGAGCCGCTGCTGGTCGAGCACGAGCGGTTCCGGGACGCGGTCCGCGCGCGCGCGGGCGGCGGCGACGAGCCGGGGATCGTCACGCTGCGGCAGGGCCTGCGGACGGTCGAGGTGTCGGTGGCCGTGCTGGAGTCGGCGCGGCTCGGCACGACGGTGAGCCTCGGGCCGACGGAGGTGCTGGGTGCCGTCTGATCTGCGGCGGGGGCTGTTTCCTGGGGAGGTGGGTGGCTGATGCGGATCTGCGTGGTCGCGCTGGGCAAGATCGGTCTTCCGCTCGCGGTGCAGTTCGCCCGCAAGGGGCACCGGGTGATCGGCGCGGACGTGGACGAGCGGGTCGTCGCGGACGTGAACGCCGGCCGCGAGCCGTTCCCCGGCGAAGCGGACCTGGACGTCCACCTGGACGCGGCGGTCCGCGACGGGCGGCTGATCGCGACGACCGACACGGCGGCGGCGGTCGCCGAGTCGGAGGCGGTCGTCGTGGTCGTCCCGCTGTTCGTGGACGAGCACGGCACGCCCGACTTCGGCTGGATGGACGCGGCGACCCGGTCGATCGCCGCGGGGCTGCGGCCCGGCACGCTCGTCAGCTACGAGACGACGCTGCCGGTCGGCACCACCCGGGGCCGCTGGGCGCCGATGCTGGCGGACGGGTCGGGCCTCGCGCCGGGCGACGGCTTCCACCTGGTGTTCAGCCCGGAGCGGGTGCTGACCGGGCGGGTCTTCGCCGACCTGCGCCGCTACCCGAAGCTGGTCGGCGGCATCGACGCGGCGTCCGCCCGGCGCGGCGCCGACTTCTACGAGCGGGTCCTCGACTTCGACGAGCGGCCCGACCTGGACCGGCCGAACGGCGTCTGGGACCTCGGGTCGGCGGAGGCCGCCGAACTCGCCAAGCTCGCCGAGACGACCTACCGCGACGTCAACATCGGCCTGGCGAACCAGTTCGCCCGCTACGCCGACGCGATCGGGGTGGACGTCATGAAGGTCGTCGACGCCTGCAACACCCAGCCGTACAGCCACATCCACCGGCCGGGCATCGCGGTCGGCGGCCACTGCATCCCCGTCTATCCGCGGATGTACCTGTGGAACGACCCGTCCGCGACGGTCGTGCGGGCCGCCCGCGACGCCAACGCGGGCATGCCCGACTATGCCGTGGGCCTCCTCGCGGACGCCTACGGCGACTTGGCCGGCGCCGGGGTGCTGGTGCTCGGCGCCGCCTACCGGGGCGGCGTGAAGGAGACGGCGTTCTCCGGCGTCTTCCCCACGGTCGAGGCGCTGCGGGCGCGCGGCGCCGTCCCGTACGTGTCGGACCCGATGTACACGGCCGAGGAGCTGGCGGACCTGGGGCTCCCTCCGCACCGGGGGGAGGCGGTCACCGCCGCGATCGTGCAGGCCGACCACGCCGCCTACCGGGACCTCGGCGCCGACGACCTGCCGGGCGTCAAGGCTCTCGTGGACGGCCGCCGCGTCACCGACCCGGCGCGCTGGCACGGCGTGGAACGCGTCGTCATCGGCGGCTCGTCCCGCTGACCACCGACTGGAGCATCGCATGCAGAACGAAGACGACACGGCGGCCGGGGAGTCGCGCGGCCGCATCGTCATGCTCGTCGACAACGACGTCGAGCGGGACTCCCGGGTGCAGAAGGCGGCGGCGTCGGCCGCCGGGGCCGGCTGGGAGGTGCACCTGCTCGGCTGCGCCGCGCCGAGCAGGCGGCGGCGCTCCTGGACGCTGGGCGGCGCGCACGTGCGGCTCGTCCCGCTGCAGCACACGCTCCTGCGGGACCGGCACGGCGTGCTGCGCGCCACGCTCCGCCGCCCGCTCGCGTACGGGCATCCGAGCGTGGCGGACTACCGGCGGCGGCTCGTCCAGTCCCGCCGCGCCGACCTCGCCGCGTCCAGGCTCGCGCCCGGCGGCGGCCCGGTGCGCAAGGCGTGGCTGATGGCGCGGCGCGTCACGGCGAAGACGCAGTCGCGGTGGGTCGCGCTGCGCGTGCGGCAGACCGGTTCGCTCAGCGCGGCGCGCGAGAACCCGCACGCGCCGCTGGAGCGGCTCCCGATCAGGTTCTGGCAGGCGGTCCTCGGCGACCGGGCCTGGCGCGTCCTCGACCGCAACCTGTGGGACTGGGACAGCGCGTACGGGAAGATCATCGACGCGCTCGAACCCGACATCGTCCACGCGAACGACTTCCGGATGCTCGGGGTCGGCGCGCGGGCCGTGCGGCGGGCGCGGGCGAAGGGCCGGGCCGCGAAGCTCGTGTGGGACGCGCACGAGTTCCTGCCCGGCATCCGGCCCTGGGGCGCCGGGCCGCGCTGGCATCCCGCGATGTGCGCGCACGAGCGCGAGTACGCGGGCGACGCGGACGCGGTGGTGACCGTCTCGGCGGCCCTCGGCGAACTGCTCGTCGAGCGGCACGGGCTCCGGGACGAGCCGACCGTGGTCCTCAACGCCCCGATCACGGGCGGGGAGCCGACGAGCGCCGGCCCGGTTCCGGACATGCGGGAGCTGTGCGGCGTCGGGCCGGACGTCCCGATCGCCGTCTACAGCGGCAGCGCGTCCGTGCAGCGCGGCCTGGACATCGTGATCGAGGCGCTGCCGCGGCTGCCGCGGCTGCACGTCGCGCTGGTCGTCGCCACGCCGCGGTCCGAGTACATGCGGGGGCTGCTCGCCCGCGCCACCGGGCTCGGCGTCGCCGACCGGCTGCACGTCCTGCCGTACGTGCCGTTCGACCAGGTCGTGGAGTTCCTGTCGGCGGCCGACCTCGGCGTCATCCCTATCCACCACTGGCCGAACCACGAGATCGCGCTGATCACGAAGTTCTTCGAGTACTCGCACGCGCGGCTGCCGATCGTCGTCAGCGACGTCCGGGCCATGGGCGGCATGGTGCGGGAGACCGGGCAGGGCGAGGTCTTCCGCGCCGAGGACCTGGACGACTACGTGCGGGCCGTGAAGGCGGTGCTCGCCGACCCGGGGCGGTACCGCGACGTGTACGGCGAGCGGCCCGACCTGCTCCGCGACTGGACGTGGGAGGCGCAGGCCGAGATCCTCGACGCCGTCTACACCGGGCTGCTGCCGTCCGCCGCGCGGCGCGGCCCGTCCCCGGCCGCCGCCGCGGAGCCGCCCGCCGACCGCCTCGTGGCCAGCCAGGATTGATGGCGCAGCGAGCGGACGGCGCGGACGTCGCCGTCGTCACCCCCTGGTACCCCAACCCGCTGCAGGAGTGGGCCGGAACGTTCGTCCAGATGATGGTGGAGGCCACGGCGCCCGGCTGCGGCGACGTCACCGTCTACCACACCGAGGCGTGGCTGATGCGGGAGCCGGCGGCGGAGGTGGAGGCGGCGCGGGCGGCGCACCGGCGGCTCCTGCCCGTCGCGCTGCGCCCGCAGCCGACGGTCGCGGGCGCCCGGCTGCTGCGCGTCCCGGTGCCGACGGTCCCCGAGTACACCTTCGCGGACCTGGCCCGCGAGCACGCGCGGTGGCTGCGGGAGGCGCTGCGCGGGGAGCCGATCCCGGCGCCGGTCGTCCACGCGCACGTCGGGCTGCGCGGCGGCTGGACGGCCCTGGAGAACGCCCGGCCGGACGCGCGGGTGTTCGTCACCGAGCACGCGTCCTTCATCGACAAGGTCCTCGCCCAGCCGGACTCGCGGGACCTGTACGCGCAGGTCCTCGACCGGTGCACCGGCTTCTTCGCGGTGACGGACGTGCTGCGCGACAAGCTCGCCGCCGCCTTCCCGGACGCCGCCCGCAAGATCGAGACCCTCCCGAACCCGGTGTCGTTCGCGGCGCCCCGGCCGCGTCCCGCCACGGAACTGCGCCGCTGGCTGTACGTGGGCGCCCTGATCGAGCGCAAGGGCGTCGAGCCGCTGCTTGAGGCGTTCGCCGTGTGCCGCGCCGAGGATTCCGCGCTCACGCTCACGATGGCGGGGACGGGCGTGCTCGGCGCGCGGCTCGCGGAACGGGCCGCCGAACTCGGCGTCGAGGACGCGGTGGCGTTCCCCGGCGCGGTCGCCCCGGACGAGGCCGCGCGGCTGATGCGCGAGCACGACCTGCTCGTCCACCCGGCCCGGTGGGAGACGTTCGGCATGACGGTCATCGAGGCGGTCGCGGCCGGGACGCCGGTGCTCGTCACGCGCTGCGGCGGCCCCGAGCGCACGCTCGCCGGCATAGCGGACGCCGCCGGGGAAATGATCGCCGTCGAGGACGACCCCGGCTCGATCGCCGCCGGCTACCGCCGCCTGCGCGGCCGCTTCCCGGACGGCCTCGACCTGCCGAAGGCCCGCGCCGTCCTGGACGAGCGGTTCGGGTACGGCGCGGTGGCCGGGGCGCACCACCGGCACTGGTTCGGGGAGGACCCCGGCGAGGGAGGGGGACGGTGAACGTCGTGTTCGTGGCCCTGGGGGGCACCCGGCGGCCCGCGGTCGTCCGGGAGTGCGCGCGGGTCCGCGCGGACGGCGGCACCGCGACCGTGGTCGTCGGGAGGGCGTCCGCGTGGGCGGAGGAGCCGCTCCCGGACGGCGTCGAGACCGTCGACCTGCCCGCGCTCGAACGCCGCTACCGACCGGCGCCGGAGCGGTTGCTGCTGTACCGGCTGCCGCGGCTGGTGCTGCGGGTGGGCTTTCCCGGCCCGCTGCGCGGGGTCGGCGACCGGCTCAACGCCGGGTTCCGCGCCCGCGTGGCCCGTCCCGTCGACCGGTGGCTGGCCCGCCGCCCCCGGCGCGACCCCGCGGTGATCCGCCGCCGGATCGTCGACCGCGAGCTGCTGCGCGGCCGGTCCGTGGACCTCGTCGTCATCGGCGACCCGCAGTCGCTGGCGGCCGTGTCCGAGCTGGCGGACGTGATCGCGGACGCGGGAGCGCGGCCCGCCTACACCATCGCCGGAGGACGATCCCATGACTGAACGCCCGGCCGGACGCCCGAGCGAGCGGCGCCCGCGCCTGCTGTACCTCGCCTTCTACTTCCCGCCGTCCCGCGCGAGCGGCGTGTACCGGCCGCGGGCGACCGCGAACCGGCTCGTCGAGCTGGGCTGGGACGTCACGGTGTTCGCGGCGCCGCTGCCGTTCCTCTACGACACGATCGGCTCGGTCGACGACAAGCTGATGGACACCGTCGACCCGCGCGTCAGGCTGGTGCGGCCCAGCCTGAACCGATTCGTCTGGGAGACGGACCTGCGCGAGTACAGCGGGTTCCGGGCGAGGTTTCCGTACCTGGCGCAGTCGCTCTATACGTGGGGGCAGGAGCACGTCTTTCCGGAGCACTACGCGTCCTGGGCGCGGGCCAGTGTCCGGCGGGCGCTGCGGATGCACGCGCGGCGCAGGTTCGACGTCGTGCTCGCGACCGGCAACCCGTTCGCCTCGTTCGGTGCGGCCTGGCTGTTCCACAAGCTGACCCGCACCCCCTACATCATCGACTACCGCGACTCCTGGACCCTCGACCAGTTCTCCGAGGAGCCGAGGTTCGAGGACGGGCATCCCGCCTGGCGGTGGGAGAGCCGGGTGCTGGGGTCGGCGGCGAACTCGCTGTTCGTCAACGACGCGCAGCGCGCCTGGCACGCGGAGCGGCACCCGCACGCGGCCGACCGGATGATGACCGTCCTGAACGGGTGGGACGCCGACACGCTGCCGAGCATCGCCGAGCCGCCCCCGGCGGCGCGCGACGCGGCCGGGGCGGCGGCGGGGCGGCACGCGCCCCGGTTCACCTACGTCGGCACCGTCACCGACCAGCAGCCCATCGAGCAGCTGGTCGAGGGGTTCTGCCGCGCCCGGGAACACCCCGACATGGTGGACGCGTCCCTCGACTTCTACGGGTACTTCGGCTTCTTCAAGGGCTCCGTCAAGGTGCTCCGCAACCGCTTCGCCGCCGCCGTCGCCGGGCGCGGCGATGCGGGCGGCGGCGGGGAGGCGGCCGAGGACGACGCGGTGCTCGCGCCGGGAGTGCGCTACCGGGGGCCGGTCTCCAAGACCGACCTCGCCGGCGTCTACCGGGACTCCGACGTCCTGGTGTTCCTCAACGGCGGCGGCCGCTACGTCACCTCCGGGAAGATCTTCGAGTACATGGCGGCGGGACGGCCGATCGTGTCCGTCCACACCCCGGGGTCGGCGGCGGAGGAGCTGCTCCGCGGCTACCCGCTCTGGTTCAACCCGGGTGGGCTCGACCCGGCGGACATCGCCGTGTCGATGGCGGCGGCGGCGAAGGCCGCGGCCGGGCTGGACGGGCCGCAGGTCGCCGAGGCCCGCGAGTACGCGGGCCGCTTCTCCCGGAACGTGACCTTGGAGCCGCTCATCGCGCGGCTCACCGAACTGGCCGCGCGCAGGCGCGGCATGGCGGGACGGGGTGGTTCGCGGTGAACGGCGACGCGCGGGCTCCGCGGGTGCTCGTCCTGGCCCTGGATCCTCGGCTCGCCATGGACCCGAAGCCGAGCGTCCCCGCCCGGCGCCAGTACAAGCGCATCATCGGCCTGGCCGGCCACTTCGTGGACGAGGAAGGCGCGCAGGTCGACCTGGTGACGGCGGAACCGGACGGCTGGGACGAACTGGACGGGCGGGTGCGGCTGCACCGGCTCGACCGGGCGGAGGCCCGGCATCCGCTGCCCTGGCTGGAGCACACGATCGTCACCCGGATGCCGCGCGTCATCGTCCGGCCGGTGGCGGGGCTCGGCCGCCCCGGCGCCCGGCTCGACACCGCCCGGACTCGGCTGTCCGTCGGCGTCCACCGGCGGCTGTTCGTGCCGTTCTACCGGCACGTCCGGCCGATGCTGCTGGCCCGCATCGCGCGGCGGCGGGTGCTGCGCGGCCTCGACCCCGCCCGGCTCACCCGCGTCGTCGTGATGGACCGCACGTCGGTGCCGCTCGGCCGCCGGCTCGCCCGCCTGCACCCGGACATCGTCGTGACGACCCGGCAGGACCGGGCCCTGGACGCGAAGCCCTGACCGCTCAGGGCGCCTCGGTGAGGACGGTCGCGCCGTCCGCTGCGGGCTTCTCGACGTAGCGCTCGCCGGTGCGCGGGCACTCCCACGTCCCGTCCGGGCCCTCGGTCAGGCGCGCTCCGGCCCGGCCGACCCAGCCGACGCGCCGCGCGGGCACGCCCGCGACCAGGCCGAAGTCGGGGACGTCCCGGGTGACGACAGCGCCCGCCGCGACCATCGCCCACCGGCCGATCCGGACCGGCGCGACGCACACGCTGCGGGCGCCGAGCGAGGCGCCTTCGGCGACGTGCACGCCGACCGCGTCCCAGTCGCCGCCGCGCTTCAGCGTGCCGTCCGGGTCCACCGAGCGGGGCTCCCGGTCGTTGGTGAGGACGACGGCCGGGCCGACGAACACGCCGTCCTCCAGCACGGCGGGCTCGTAGACAAGCGCGTGGTTCTGCAGCTTCACGTTGTCGCCGATCTGGACGCCCGCGCCGACGTAGGCGCCGCGCGACACGATGCAGCCCGAGCCCAGCCGGGCGTTCTCGCGGATCTGGGCGAGGTCCCACACGGTGGTGCCGTCGCCGAGCTTCGCGCTCGGATCGACCTGGGCGCTCGGCGTGATGCGGGGTGTCATGCGCTGCCCTCCTCAAGGTTCTGGTCGATGCCCGGTGCCTCGGGCGGAGACGGTGCCGCCGCCCTGCGCCGCAGCCGCCGCAGCCGCGCCGCGAGCGGCACCGTGACGTGCACGGTCACCGGGTCCAGGTCGAGCCGCACGTGCGCGCGGCGCGGGGGGAGCAGGGACGCGGTCATCGGCCGGAGCGGGCCGCCGCCGTCCGGGACGCGGACCTTCACGGGCCCGCCCACGCCGTCGATCTCGATGGACGCGCGCCAGCGTCCGGGCCGGACGCCGGTGAGCGGCAGGTCGGCGAACCGGCGGTCGGGCCGGCCGGGGTCGGTCACCAGCGGGGTGCGGAGCACGCCGTCGTCGCCGGCCCGGCGGAGCAGCACGCTCATCCCCGGCGGCGGGGCGGAGGCCAGCACCGGCGGCGGCTCGCACAGCACCCGCAGCCGCCGCCCCGACCGCTGGACCAGCTCGACGCCGCCCAGGTCGGCGACGGTGAGGCCGCCGCCGACGTCCAGCGCGAGCGGGCCGCGCCCGCCGCCGGGGCGCGGCCGGACGAGCCGCCACCGGCCCGCCGCCTCGACGAGCCCGGCGCGCGGCACCGCCATCCCGCTCGGCTTGGTCAGCGCGTCGGTCAGCACATGGCCTTCGAGGGCGGCCTCGACGCCGAGGGTCCAGTGGCCGTCCGGCCAGGAGGCGGGCGCGGGGCGGAACGCGGCGGTGAACGCGGTGGCGCCGCCGTCGCCGGCCGGCTCGCCCGGCCGGGTCGTGCACGGGATGCGGTGGCGGACGCCGTCGCCGTTCTCCACGACCAGGTGGACGTCCGGCGTCCCCTGGTCGGCGTCGCGGATCACGACCGTCCCGGTGACCGTCAGGTGGGGCCCCTCCCAGGCGATGCCGTCCAGCGCGGACCGCAGTACCGGGACCGTCTCGTAGCAGGCGTCGGGGACGTCTAGGGCGGCGTCCCGGAAGTAGGGGTAGCGGGCGAACGCGCGCCCCGCCTCCAGCAGGACGCTCGGCCGCTCCCCGCTCCGGTGGAACCGCAGGACCTCTTCCATCTCCTCGGTGAGGCCGTGCCGGACGCAGTGCGCGAGCACCCGGCGGTGCGGTTCGTAGCGGGCCGCCAGCCCCGGTGTGAGCCAGGCGTCGAGCAGCTCGCGGGCCCCGGCCAGCGCGGTCGCGCGCTCTTCGGCGGACGCGCCGAGGTAGCCGCGTTCGAGCCGCCCGAACACCTCCAGTTGCAGGAAGCGGTAGTGCAGCCGCTCCCGCGTCTCGCCGGGCTCGGTGTGCGCGGCGACCAGCGCCATCGCCCGCCCCGCGATCTCGTGGACGGCGGCGGTGGGCGCGCCGCCGACCTGCGTGCTGCTGGTGCCGTCCTCCCGGGCGGCCCAGTAGTAGCAGTCGTAGTCGGCGAGGACGGAAACCCCGCTCGCGTGCAGGTAGGCGCCGGTGGTGAACAGCTGGTCCTCGTGCGACAGCAGGCCCTCGGTGAACCGCAGCCCCGCCCGCTCGACCAGCGACCGGCGGAACAGCTGGAGCGCGGCGAGCGACATGCGCGGGAACAGGTCGCACCCGGGGTCGAGGACGTGGGTGCGCTCGATCGTCCGGCCGAACACCCTCGGCACCTTGCGGCCGCCCGTCCCGACCTGCCGGCCGAGCACGATGTCGGTGCCGTTGCGCTCGGCCATCGCCGTCATCCGCTCCAGCGCCTCCGGGCCCAGCCGGTCGTCGGCGTCCAGGAAGAACACGTACTCGCCGGACGCCCGCTCCAGCCCCCGGTTGCGCGGCGCGCCGGGGCCGCCCGAGTTCGCCTGGTGGACCACCGTCAGCTGCTCGTGGTCGCGGGCGAGGCCGTCCAGCAGCTCGGCGCCGCCGTCGGTGGAGCCGTCGTCCACCGCGATGATCTCGACGCGCCCGGCGGGGAGGCTCTGCGTGAAGACCGACTCCAGCGCCCGGCCCACCGTGCCCCGGCAGTCGTACACCGGCACGATCACACTGACCAGGGGTTGCCTCATGGGCCCTCTACCGTCGGACGCCTTCGGAACGCGTTTACCAGGCAACTCTATGGCGCGGATCCCGCCGTCGTGATCTCCCGGACGGCGCTGCGGGACCTTGCCTTGCACAGTTCACCGGCCGGGCCATGTCCGTTAGCGGTATTGCCACCCGTCCGTTACCGGGGCCGCGAGAACCAGGGAGAAATCCCTGGAGAAAAGGTGTCATCCCGTTGATCCGGCGGCGCGGTATCACCGTGCCATGGTTATGGGCATTGTTCTTCGTCTACTCGTGGCCGCCGGACTCGCGGCCGACGCAGTCGTGCACTGGCGCTTCGCGCCCGACATGGCCCCCGGGCCGAACACCCCGGACGACGTGATCCCCGGGGACGACCTCTTCCGCGCGCAGGCGATCGCCGCGGCCGTCGCCGCCGTCCTGGTGCTGGCGTGGGCACGGCGATGGACGTACGCGATCGCGTTCCTCGTCGCCGCGAGCGCCGCCGGCGCCGTCCTGCTGTACTACTTCGTCGACTTCGGGCAGCTCGGGCCGATCCCCCGCATGTACGACCCGCAGTGGTACGCCGACAAGACGATCAGCCTGGCCGGTGAACTGGTCGCGGCACTCGCCGCGCTCATCGGCTTCCTCACCGTCAGGCGGGACCGGGAGCCGGCGTCGCCGTCGCGCCAGCTCGGGGTGCGCTGACCCGCCGGGCGCGCTGGGCGCGCTGGGCGCGCTGGGCGAATGCTAGGGACTCCTCGAAGATCGCCGTCACGTCCTGGACGTTCTGCCAGAGGTGGCCGGCGCCGTCCACCGGGCGGTACTCGGCCTGCGCGCCCGCCGCGCGGAGGGCCGCGGCCATCCGCTCGCTCTGCGCGCACGGCACCATCCGGTCGGCGGTGCCGTGCCAGAGCTGGAACGGCGGGGCGCCGCCGTGGACGTGCGCGACCGGGCTGGCCTCCGCCGCGAGGGACGGCGCGTCCCGCACCGGGGCGCCGAGCAGCAGCGACTCGCGCGAGCCGGGGGCGCCGCCGGCCGGCATCGCGGCCAGGTCGTACACGCCGTGCCAGCCGACCACGGCGGCGATCCCGGGCCCGGTGAGCGCGGCGAGCGCCGCCAGGTGCGCGCCCGCCGACTCGCCCCACGCCACGACCGTCGCGCCGTCGAAGCCGTACTCGCCGCCGTTGCAGCGCAGCCAGCCGACGGCGGAGCGGACGTCCTCCAGCTGCGCGGGGTGGCGCGCCTCGCCCGACAGCCGGTAGTCCGCGGCCGCCACCGCGAACCCGGCGCGGGCGAGGCGCTCGAACGGGGACGGCCGCCATCCGGCGAACGCGTGCCCGAAGTCGCGGCGCGACCCGCGCCGCCAGCCGCCGCCGTGCAGGAACAGCACCACCGGCGCCGGGCCCGCCGCCGGGAGGTACAGGTCCAGCAGCAGCGGCCGGTAGCCGACCCGGTCGGCGTACTCGATGCCCGCGCGGACCTCCATCACGTCCCGCCCGCGACGAACCGCTGGGTGAGGCCGCCCACGCCCTCCAGCTGGCTCACCAGCACCTCGCCCGGACGGATGAAGCGCTTCGGCGAGCGGGCGTTGCCGACCCCGGCGGGCGTCCCGGTGAACACCAGGTCGCCGGGGAACAGCCGGCAGACCCGCGACAGCCGGACGAGCAGCTCCGGCACGTCGTAGATCATCGAGGAGGTGCGCGCCTCCTGCACCGTCTCCCCGGACAGGCTGCACCAGATCGCCAGGTCGGACGGGTCGGCGAACTCGTCCGGGGTGACGAGCCACGGGCCGGTCGGGCCGAAGTTCGGGTACGACTTGGCCAGGCTGAACTGCGGCTTCGCCCCGGCGAGCTGCGACGTCCGCTCGGACAGGTCCTGGCCGAGCATGATCCCGGCGACGTGGTCCCAGGCGTCCTCGCGGCGGACGGCGGCGGTCTCCCGCGACACCGCCACCACCATCTCGACCTCCCAGTCCACCGTGTCGGACGGCAGCGCGACCTCGCACACCGGCCCGGCGAGGCAGCTCGGGAACTTCGTGAACGTCACGGGCGCGGTGTCGGGCGGGTACCCGGCCTCGCTGGCGTGCGCCGCGTAGTTGACGCCGATCGCGAACACCTGGCGCGGCCGGGGCACCGGCGGGCCGAGGTCCGCCCGGTCGAACGGCCTGCCTCGCGCCGAGTCGAGCGACGCGGCCCAGGAGCGGAACGCGTCCCAGTCGGCGAACGCCTCCTGGGGGTCGGCGGAGAACCGGCCGTCCGCGGCGTCGGCGACGTCGACCGCGACGTCCCCGACGACGACCGCGGCACGCCCGGCCAGGTTCGCCAGCCTCACCAGTCGACCCTCTCCGGCGCGGGCTCGCCGTAGGCGTCCCGCCAGGAGACGACCGGGTTGCGCAGCGTCCCGACGCCCTCGATCTCGGCCTCCACGACGTCCCCGGGACGCAGGTAGAAGTCGAACGGGTCCGGCTGGACGGCGGCGACGCCCGAGACCGTGCCGGTGGTGATGATGTCGCCCGCGCTGTAGGTCTGCGGCGAGTGGTACGCCACCAGGTGCGGGATCGACACGCGCATCTGCTTGGTGTGCCCCGTCTGCCGGGTCTCGCCGTTCACCCGCAACTGCATCGCGAGGTTCTGCATGTCGTCGATCTCGTCGGCGGTGACGATCCACGGCCCGATCGGGCAGAACGTGTCGATCGCCTTGCTGAACGAGAAGACGCCCGACTCCATCTCGCGGCGCTGGATGTCGCGGGCCGTGATGTCGTTGAACACCGTGAACCCCGCGATGTGCTCCAGGGCCTCGTCAGGCCCGAAGAACTTGCCGGGCTTGCCGATGATGACGGCCAGCTCCAGCTCGTAGTCCAGCTCCCGGGTGAGGTGCTCGGGGTAGACGATCGGGTCGTCCGGGCCGATGATCGCGTCCACGTTCTGGAAGAACACGATGCCCTTGTGCACCGGGTGCGACCAGTTGACCGCCTGCAGCTCCTCGTGGTGGTCGGCGAAGTTGCCTGCCGTGTGGAAGAACTTCTTCGGGCGGATGGGCGCGCGGAGCCGCACGTCCGCGAGCTTCAGCCGCTCCCCGGTCTCGGCGGCCGTCCCGCCGCGCTCGAAGAACGCCCGCGTGGACGGGACGTCCAATTCGATGACGTCGTCGCCGTCCAGCCGGCCGACCCGTCCCTCGTCGAAGGTGATCAGCTTCATCAGGCGCCCACCATGTTGAAGCCGCCGTCGGCGAGCATGTACGCGCCGGTGATGTGGGACGCGTCCTCGGTGGCGAGGAACAGGGCCGTGCCCGCGACCACCTCGGGCGGCGGGATCGTGCCCATCGGCGTCTGCGCGATGAGCTTCTCGCGGCGTCCCGACTTCCAGTCCTCGCGCTCCAGCGTGGCGCCGGTCTCCATAAACCCGGGCGCGAACGTGTTCACGCGGACGGACGGCGCGAACGCCGCCGCGTAGGACTTGGTGATGCCGAGCAGCCCGTACTTGGCGGCCGCGTACTGCGGGGCCCGCGCGCTGCCCCGCACGACCACCGTCGAGCCGATGTTCACGATGCAGCCGTGGCCCTGCTCCAGCATCCGGGAGCCGAACTCGTGCGTCATCAGCAGCGTGCCCTTGACGTCCACGTCGATGACGCGGTCGAGGGACTCCTGCGTCAGCTGCCGCCACGACATCTGCTCGGTCGCCACGTCCCCGACGTTGTTGACGAGCACGTCCAGCGTGCCCGCCTGCGCGAACACCTCGTCGGCGAGCCCGCGGATCGCGTCCCACGACGCGATGTCGGCCTGCACGACGAACGCCTCGCCGCCCGCCTCCCGGACGCGCTCGGCCGTCCGCTCCGCGCCCTGCTTGGAGCTGTTGTAGTGGACGCCGACCTTGGCGCCCTCCTGCGCCGCGCGGACGGCGATCTCGGCGCCGAACCCGGTGCCGGCCCCCGTGACCAGCACCGTCTTCCCGGCGAACCGCGGGAAGATCTTCTGCTCCGTGCTCATGGGTCCTCCTAGACCAGCGTGCGGCCACCGTCGACGTACATGACGTGACCGGTCATGAACGACGCGTGCGGCGAGGAAAGGAACAGGATCGGGCCGACGACCTCGGCCGCCGTGCCCAGCCGCCCGGCGGGGACCAGGCGCACCAGATCATCGCGGACGCCGGGCCGCGCGAGGTACTCGGCGGTGAGCGGCGTCTCGACGTAGCCGGGCGCGACCGCGTTCACCGTCACCCCGTGGGACGCCCATTCGGCCGCCATCACCCGCATCATCTGGTTCATGCCGCCCTTGGACGCGGCGTAGGGCCCGTGCTTCTTGTGCGCCAGATGCCCCGACACCGACGACAGGAAGACCAGCCGCCCGCCACCGGCTTCGATCATGTGCCGGCCGGCCGCCTGCGCCGCGCCGAACGCGGTGGACAGGTTGGTGCGGAGCATGCCGTCCCACTCGTCCTCGGTGAACTCCAGGATCGGCCGCCGGTCGTTGACGCCGACGCAGTGCAGCAGGACGTCCAGGCCGCCCATCGCCTCCACCGCGTGCCGGACGGCGGCGGCTCCCGCGCCCGGCTCGGTCAGGTCGGCGGCGAGCGTGTGCGGCTTCGTCCCGCCGGGGCCCGGGGGCAGGGCGTCGAGCCGCGCGGGGTCGCGGTCGACGGCGGTGACGGCGGCGCCCGCGTCCAGATAGCCGCGGACGCACTCCGCGCCGATCCCGCCCGCGCCGAGCACGAGCACGCGGGAGCCGCGCAGGCCCAGCCAATCGTCCACTTGCGGTCCCTCGCCTCTCTCAGGTACTTTCATTGTGTGAAAGTTGATTTCACGATCCAAGAGTATCGGCGGGACCGGTCATGACGTCAAGCGACCGGTCGCGGTACCACATCGCGGCCCTGGCCAAGGGGCTGCAGGTGCTGAGCCTGTTCGACGGTCCGACGCTCTCCCTGCGCACGAGCGACATCGCCGCGATGACCGGCATCCCGATGCCCACGGCGTTCCGGATCGTCTCCACGCTGGAGGACCTCGGCTACCTGGAGCGGCGGCACGACGGGTCCGTCCAGCCGGGGGTGAAGGTGCTGACGCTCGGCTCGGCGGCGATGCGCGGGTCGAGCCTGGTGCAGCTCAGCGACCGCCCCCTGCGCCTGCTGGCGGAGGCGACCGGCGAGACGGTCAACCTCGGCGTCCTGGTCGAGGACCGCGTCCTGTACCTCGCGCGGCTGCGCAACGCCGACCTGGTCACCGCCAACGTGCACGTGGGTTCGACGCTGCCCGCGCCCTACACGTCCATGGGCAAGGTGCTACTCGCCTACCTCTCGCAAGACGACCTAGAGCGGCGTATCACCGACGTGTCCCTACCGCCGGGCGCAGGCCCCAACGCGGTACCCGACGTGGCCGCGCTACGCGCCCAGCTAGAACAGATCCGCCGCGACGGCTACGCGGTACAGGACGAGGAACTAGCGCAGGGCCTCCGCTCGGTCTCGGTCCCGGTGTTCGGCTCGGACGACGCCCCGGCCGCCGCGGTGAACGTCGCCGTCTCCGCGATGCGCCGCTCCAACGCCGACCTGCACGGCGAGATCCTCGACCGCCTGCGCGAGACCGCCGACGACATCAGCACCAGACTGAGGACACATTGAAGGACACCGAAGCCACCGCGCGGCAGCACCCCTTCACACCGGACGAACTGGACGCCGACCGCCTGGCCGTCTACCGGTCGATCACCGAGGGCCCGCGCGCCAAGGGCCCCCGCCTGTTCGACCTCGTCTCGGACTCGGGCGTCCTGGCCGGCCCCTTCAACGAGTTCCTGCTGCGTCCCGCCCTCGGCGACGCCCTGCAACGCCTCGGCGCGGCCATCCGCTATGAGGGCGCGCTCAGCGGACGGTCCCGCGAGATGGCGATCCTGGTCGTGGCCGCCGCCTGGGACAGCGAGTTCGAACGCACCGCCCACGAGGCCGTAGGCCGCGCAGCGGGCCTCACCGAGGAGGAACTAGCCGCCATAGCCGCCGGCGCCCCGCTAGCCCTAGCCGACCCGCACGAGGCCGCCGTCCTCCGCCTGACCCGCGCCCTAACGACCGGCGACGTAGACGACGAAACCTGGTCAGCCTGCGTCCCACCCCTAGACCGCGAGACGGTATTCGAACTGACCACCCTCGTCGGCTACTACGCCACCCTCGCCCTCCAAATGCGCACCTTCCGCGTCTAGCCCCGCCGCGCACTCACCCACGGCGAGACGGTCGTCCGCACGTGCTCGGACAACGATCCGCACCCCCGGTGATATAGATTTCTATATAATCAGTGCGTGAGCGTGCCGTGGCAGATCGAGATCGAGCCGGAGGTCCGGCAATGGTTGGAACTTCTCACCGACCGGCACTACGACAAGGTTGAACGAGCCGCCGACATGCTCGCCTCGCAGCCGAGCACGCTCGGCGAACCGTACTCGCGCCACCTCGGCGGCAAGGTTCGCGAGTTACGCTTCGTGTTGGACGGGAATTCAGTCCGGATCACCTACTGGCTCGCCCCGCAGCGGAGGATCGTGCTCCTCACGGTCTTCCGCAAGACCCGGCAACGCGAGGAGGCGGAGATCGAACGGGCCCGGCAGGCGCAGAAGGTCTGCGAGGCCGATCATGGTCCCGCCGAGCACACCTACGATCGGGGTAAGGAGGACACGAGGTGAACCACTCCCAGTGGAAGACCCGCCGGACTAAGAAGCTCTTGGGTGAGACGGTCAAGGAGACCCCCTCCTACATCGAGGCCGGACACGCTCTGGCGCTCGGTCAAGCCGTTCATGATCGTCGCGTCGCGCTGGGCATTTCCCAGGCCGAGCTCGCCCGCCGCGCCGGCATGACCCAGCCCCAGATCTCCAACATCGAGGGCGGTGACTCGGTCCCCACCCTGCCGCTCCTCACTCGGCTTGCCATCGCACTGGACGCCTCGCTGACCATCCGGCTGGACGATGGCGACTCCACCTTCATCTTCGCCCCCCATCAGGGCCCCGCTCCCGGCACGTCGTGCAGTAAGGACGACACCTCGTCGGCGGCGTGATCCATCAGGGGGTCGGTTACCAGGGGATTTCGCCGTTGTCGTCGTAGAAGGCGCCGGTCGGGCCGTCGTCGGGGAGTCGGGCGAGGCGGATCGCGGTCGCGGCGCCCTGCTCGGGGGTGCGGACGCCGCGGAAGCCGTTGAGGTCGGTCGCGCAGAAGCCGGGGCAGGCGGCGTTGATCAGGATGCCGGTGCCGCGCAGCTCCTTGGCGTACTGGACGGTGACTGCGTTGAGGAACGTCTTCGACGGCGCGTACGCGGCGGAGATCGGGCCCGTCTCCCCGTCGGGCATGGACTGCCGCGTCAGGGAGCCGACCGTGCTCGACATGTTCACGATGCGCGGGGACGCCGACCGGCGCAGCAGCGGCAGCATCGTGTTCGTGACGCGGATGACGCCGATCACGTTGGTCTCCACGGCCGTCCGCATGATCTCGGGAGTCACCCTCGTGGGCTCCTGCGGGCCGCCGCCCGTCACGCCCGCGTTGTTGACGAGGACGTCCAGCCGTCCGGCCCGCTCCTCGATCAGCGCGGCGGCGGCCTGCACGCTCGCGTCGTCGGTGACGTCGAGCGGCACTCCGAAGGCGTCGACGCCCTCCGCCCGCAGCTTCTCGACGGCGGCCTCCCGGCGCGCGTCGTCCCGGGCTCCGACGCCGACGCTCCAGCCGAGGGCGCCGAGCCCGGCCGCGATCTCGTACCCGATTCCCTTGTTCGCGCCGGTGACCAGCGCGATCGTCTGTTCGCTCATGCCCCCATGCTGGACGCGTCCCAGGCCGTCCTTCCAACACCGTTTGGGTGAGCTGTGATACCTCGCGGGTATCGTGGACGCATGGAGACGCGGGAGCTGCGGTATTTCGTCGCCGTCGCCGAGGAACTGCACTTCGGCCGGGCCGCGGAACGCCTCGGCATCGCGCAGCCGCCCCTCTCCCGGGCCATCCAGCAGCTCGAACGCCGGCTCGGCGTGACGCTGATCGACCGCACCAACCGCACCATCGCGCTGACCGAGCCCGGCCGCGTCCTCCTGCAAGAGGGACGCGCAGCCCTCGACGCGGTCGCCGCCGCCGACCGCCGCACCCGCCGCGCCGCGCACACCGAGCCCAGCCTGGTTCTCGTCACGAAGGCCGGAGCGACCAGCGAGCTGCTGGCGAAACTGCTCGACGCCTACGCCGCCGAACCCGGCGCGGTCGCCGTCGACGTCCAGCTGTGCGCGCCCGGCGAGCAGGAGCGGCTACTGCGCGACGGCCGGGCCGACGTGGCGCTGCTGCACCTGCCGTTCGACTCGACGGCCGGGTTCGACACCGAGGAGCTGCGGACGGAGGGCCAGGTCGCCGTCCTCCCGGCGGGCCACCCCCTCAGCACCCGGCCCCACCTGCACATGGCCGACGTCACCGAGCTATCCGATCTGCCCCTCCCGCGCTGGCCCCGTGCTGACGGCGCGTACCCGGACGGCCCCGGCCCCGAGGTGCACGACCAGGTGCAGTTGCTTCAACTGATCGCCCTCGGGCGTACCGCCGCGATCCTGCCGGAGACGTGCCGCAGCCACCTGCGGGACGACCTGGTCACTGTGCCCGTCTTGGACGCCCCGAGGGTGACCACGGTGATCGCGTGGCCGCCCCACAGCCGCTCCCAGCCCCTGGCCACCTTGATCCGAACCGCCACCGCTCTCTGAGCGTCCAGCGTGGGCCGCGCTCCCGGTCATGGGGGCGTGGCTTCGGGGGGTCAGTCTGATGCGGCGTCTGTGCTCGCCGGGCCGGCCAGGAGGCGTGCCAGCAGGTCGCGGAGGTGCTGCTGGTCGGAGCCGGGGAGTTCGAAGAAGGTCCGGGCCAGCGAGTGGGTGCTGGAGCGCAGCTGACGGCGTTTGTGCTCGCCGGCCTCGGTGAGCACCACGTGTTTGACGCGGCGGTCGTCCGGGGCGGGGCGGCGGGTCACCAGGCCGCGGCGTTCCAGGCCGTCGACGATGCCGGTGACGTTCGACGGCTCGCATGACAGCCAGTCGGCCAGCCGGCGCATCGGGGCGGGGCCGGACAGGTTGGTCAGGACGAGCGCCTGGGCGGGGGGAAGGTCGAGCTGCGCCGCGGCGGCGTTGAACTGCGCGCGCAGCCGCCCGGTGACCTCGAAGACCAGGCCGCTCAGCTCGGCCACGACCGCATCCGCATCGCCACCGGTACCGGTTTCGGCGGCGGCGTCGGCATCGGAGCTCATGCGGCCAGCATAGCCGCCGCTTAAGCCACTGAACTGTTCAGCTCCTGAAGTAAATGCTACGCTTCCCGGCAAAAGCTTCAGAAACTGAACTGTGGAGCAGCTGAAGGAGATGTCGTGATGACGCAAGTGAGCGCGAGCGGGCGCGCGGGCCTTCGGAGCACGCGACGTGCACGGGCACTGGCCGTGGCGGGTGCGGTCGCGGCCGCGCTGGCGGTCTGGGCGGTGGGGGAACCGCTGCTCGGCCATGACCTGGTCGTCCAGCAGGAAGGGCAAGAGCCGCGGGACCTGGGGGCGGCCGCCGTCGGCGTCTTCGCCCTGGTCCCCTCGCTGCTCGGCTGGGCGCTGCTGGCCGTGCTGGAGCGGGTGACGCCGCTGGCGGGCCGGATCTGGACGGCCGCCGCCCTGGCGCTGCTCGCGGTGTCGTTCCTGCCCGTCACCGGCGTGGAGGCCACCGGCGGCAGCAAGGCGGTGCTCGCTCTCGCCCACGTGGCCGTCGGAGCCGTGCTGATCCCCGTCTTCCACCGGACGGCCACGGCCCGCCGCGGCGCGAGGGGCGGGCAATGACGGCGCCTGACGACGAGATCCTCGACAGCCCCACCCCCTGGGTCGCGGACCACATCCGCGCCTACCTCGACACCGGCGGCGTCGAAGGCCACCTCTTCATAGGCTGGCCGACACTGCTGCTCACCACGCGAGGCCGCAGGTCCGGCAGGCTGCGCCGCACCGCGCTCATCTACGGCCGGGACCAGGACCGCTACCTGCTGGTCGCCTCGAACGGCGGCGCGGACCACCACCCGGCCTGGTATCTCAACCTCACCGACACCCCGACGGTGTCGCTCCAGGTCGGACCGGACCATCTCAGCGCCACCGCCCGCACCGCCACGGCAGAGGAGAAGCCTCGGCTGTGGCAGATCATGGCCGACTTGTTCCCCCAATACGCCAAGTACCAAGAGGAATCAGCGCGCGAACTGCCCCTGGTGATCCTCACGCCGCAGGTCCCGCACGGAAACGGATAGACGAACCATGAAGACTCGACCCGCCCTGAACGACCCCGAAGCGCCCGTGGACGCGCGGACGGTGGCGGCCGACTTCGCCGCGATACTGCAGCGGGCCGGTGAGACCCGCGACGCCGACCTCTACGACTCGGCCTTCGCGGCGGACGTGCTGTGGGGCAGCCCCTACGGAGCGACTGTGGCAGGCTACGCCGAACTGAACGCCATCCACCGACGGCTGATGAGGGCGAATGCCGCACCGCCGTCACGGTTCGAGGTGGTCACCGCACTCACCCCCGCACCCGGCGTGGTGGTGACGCACATCCGCCGGCAGGCGGCCGACACCGGCGGATTCTCCGAGATGGCACTGTACGTCCTCGTCGAACGCGCCGGGCGATGGTGGCTCGCGGCGGCACAGAACACCCCCATCGGCGAACCACCGCCGCAGAACTGAACACCTACCGACGCGGCCCGCCAACGCCCTGGCCCGGGACGGGTGGGTGCGCATTCGGGTCGAGGCGTTCGGGCTCAATCGCTCGGAACTGAAGCTTCGGCTGGGGGTGAGCGAGGGTGTCACCTTTCCTCGCGTGCCGGGTATCGAGGCCGTCGGGACGGTTGACGCGGCGCCGGACGGGAGTGGGCTGAGCGTCGGGCAGAAGGTCGTCGCGATGATGGGCGACATGGGGCGCACCTACGACGGCGGCTATGCCGAGTACACGTCGGTGCCGCTGGCCCAGGTCCTTCCTGTGGAGACCGACCTGCCCTGGGAGGTGTTGGGTGCGCTGCCGGAGATGGTGCAGACCGCCTACGGTTCGCTCACCACGGGCTTGGACTTGCAGCCGGGGCAGACCGTCTTGATACGCGGGGGCACCTCGTCGGTGGGGCTGGCCGCGGCTGCGCTTGCGGGCTGGCGTGGTGCCACGGTGTTGTCCACCACCCGGCGGGCCGATCGTCTTGCCTTCCTGGCGGAGCGCGGGGTCGACCATCCCGTGCTCGACACCGGCGAGGTCGCGGTGGCCGTCCGTGAGCTCTTTCCGGACGGTGTCGATGCCGCGCTCGATCTCGTCGGGACCCCGACCCTGCCCGACACCCTGCGCGCGGTGCGTGTGCACGGCACGGCGTGCTTCGGCGGCAGTCTCTCCAACCAGTGGACGGTGCGGGACTTCTCGCCGAACGAGTACCTGCCGAGGGGCGTGCGCCTGGCGGGCTACTTCGGTGATGTCGGGGACCTGCCCCGCGAGGTCTTCCAGGAGATCCTCGACGCGGTGGCGGAGGGTCGGCTGAACTTCCCCGTCGATCGCGTCTACGACGGCCTGGAGCAGGTGAGGCAGGCCCACGACGACATGGAGCACAACCGCGCTACGGGCAAGCTCGTCGTACGCGTGCAGCATTAGAAGCTGTGCAGAGGAAAGGGCGCGTGCGGTGAGTCAGCTTCGGGGTGTTGTGGAACTCGCTGAGAGTGTGCTGGGCGGGGACGTCGTCGGCGCTTACCTTCACGGGTCGTCTGTGCTCGGCGGGCTCAAGCCGGCCAGTGATGTGGACGTGCTGGTCGTCTCGCGGCGGTCGCTGGACGAGCAGGAGCGGCGGGCGCTGCTGGACGGTCTGCTCGGCATCTCCGGCATCGGGGACGACGTCCGGCCGGTCGAGCTCGTCGTGGTCGTCCAGTCCGAGGTGCGGCCTTGGCGCTACCCGCCCGTCTGCGACTTCCTGTACGGCGAGTGGCTGCGCGATGAGTACGAGGCGGGGAAGGTCCCCCAGCCGGAGCCGATGCCCGATCTGGCGCTGCTGATCACGATGGTGCTGGCCGGGGACCGTCCATTGATCGGTCCCCGGCCGGGTCAGGTTCTCGCGCCCGTCCCGCACTCCGACCTGGTCCGGGCCAGCGTCGAGGGCATCCCCGAGCTGCTCGGCGAGCTGGACGACGACACCCGCAACGTCCTGCTGACCTTGGCGCGCATCTGGACGACGCTCGCCACCGGTGAGATCAAGTCGAAGGACGCCGCCGCTGAGTGGGCCCTCGATCGGCTCCCGCCAGAACACCGGCCCGTCCTCGCGCACGCCCGGCGGTTGTATCTCGGCAGCCACTACGCCGACGAGACCTGGACCGAGGCGTTGCGAGGACGGGTGCGTCCGCACGCGGAGTTCGTCCTCAACGAGATCGACCGGTTGGTCACCTGAGGCGGGCGGCCAGCTTCGGCAGGAGGCGGAGGGCGTTGTCCCTGGTGACGGCCTGGTGGGCGCGGCGGCTCAGGGCCGGGTCGCGGTCGAAGTCCCTCGTGTTGAGGGTGACCTCGCGGGCGGAGTTGGCGGGCCAGTCGGTGCCGAACAGGACGCGGTCGGCGCCCACGGCGTTGAGCAGGGTCGGGCTGGCGTACGGGGACGTCGGCAGCGCGGTGTCGTAGTAGAAGCGGCGGAGCGCGGGACGGATCTTCGCCGGATTCGGGCCGTTGTCCTCGCGGCCCCAGCGTTCGGCGCGGCCCGCCATGTACGGCAGGAACCCGCCGCCGTGGGACAGGATGATCGACACGTTGGGGTGCCGGTCGAGGGTGCCGGCGGCGATGAGGCTGAGCGCGGTGCGGGTCGTGTCGAGCAGGAAGTCGGCGAGCCAGTCGCCGACCAGGGGCACCTCGACGATGCCCTTGGGCGCGACCGGGTGGGTGAACACGACCGCGCGGCGGCGGTCGAGTTCGGCGAACAGCGGCTCGAACATCGGGTCGCCGAGGTAGTGGCCGTCGGCGGAGGTGTTGAGCAGGACACCGTCCGCGCCGAGGTCGTCCAGTGCGTGGGCGGCCTGCCGAATGGCCAGGTCGGGGTGGAGCATCGCGACGTTGGCGAAGAAGCCGAAGCGCGTGGGGTGGTCGTGCACCAGTTCGGCCAGCGACTCGTTGCACGCCCGGACGCCCGAGACGGCGGTCGCGCGGTCCTGGAAGATCTCGGCCGGGACGGGCGCGGACGCGACGCCGGCGGCGATGCCGTTGGCGTTCATGACCCGCAGCGTGCTCTTCAGCGTCCACTGAGCCCAGGCGGGGCCGCCCTCCGGCGGGATGATGCCCTGCTCGACCGCCCATTCCCGCATCTTCGGCGGGACGGCGTGGTGGTGGGTGTCGATCCTGCCGCGGGCGGGCCGGTGCGGGGCGGCGGCCGCGCGGGCCGGGACGGCGGCCATCGCCGCGGTCAGGCCGGTCGCCTGCAGGGCGCGGCGGCGGGTCAGTTCGGGCATGCGCTTCTCCCTCGATGATGCGCCGCCCACCACATTCTCTAATGAGAAAGTCTCAGATGAGACGATATCAGACCGCCCTATCATGGGTCCATGCTCGACGAGCTGCTCGAACGGATCCTGGCCGCGGACGACGACCCCGACATCCGGCATGTCGGCGTCGGCATGCTCCTGGCGGCCGCGCACAACCGGAGCCGGCAGAGCATGAACGACGAGCTGCGCCCGCTGGGCATCGACGTGCGCCAGTACGCGCTGCTGCTCGCCCTGGAGATGTACGGGCCGTCCAGCCAGCGCCGCCTCATCGACCTGACCGGCATCGACAAGTCCACGATGGTGCGCAGCGTGGACGAGCTGGAGCGCGCCGACCTGGTCCGCCGCGAGCGGACCCCGGAGGACCGGCGCGCCTACGCGATCACACTGACGCAAACCGGAACCCAGACCCTTGCCCGCGCACGCCGCGTCGGCGCCGAGGTGGGCGAGCGCCTCTTCGGACGGCTGGCCGCCGATGAGCGCGACCAGCTCGTCGCCCTGCTGCGCAAGGTCAGCGAATACGCCGGTTAGCCGCGCCCGGCCCTGCGGGTGGCCGTCCCCGGCGACGGGGCCTTACGCTCGGCTCATGCTCGGTCACCATGCGCGAATCCCGTCGGTCGTCATCGCCGGAGTCGTGGCGCTCACCGCGCCCGCAGTGCCCGCGCGGGCGGCCGCGCCGGGCGACCTGCGCACCGACCTCGACGCCATCCTCGCCGACCCGCGGCTCGACGGCGCGGCCGTCGGCGTGGTGGTGCGCGACGCCCGCAGCGGCGCGGTCCGGTACGCGCGCGGCGCCGGCACGCCCGTGCTGCCCGCCTCGAACCTGAAGCTCTACACCTCCAGCGCGGCGCTGTCGCTGCTCGGCACCGGGTACCGGTTCCGGACGAGCGTGCACGCCACCGCCGTGTCCGGTTCGTCCGTCAAGGGGGACCTGTACCTGAAGGGGACCGGTGACCCGACGACGCGGGCCGCCGACTACGACCGGCTCGCGGCCCAGGTCGCCGCGAAGGGCGTCCGGCGGGTGGAGGGCGACCTGGTCGCTGACGACACCTGGTTCGACGCCGTCCGGACCCCGTCCCACTGGGACCCGGACGACCTCCAGTACTACTACGCCGCGCCGATCTCCGCGCTGACGGTCTCGCCGAACGACGACTTCGACGCGGGGACGGTCGACGTGGCGGTGCGGCCCGGTGCGGTGGGCAAGCCCGTCCGGGTCGGGCTCAGCCCCGCCACCGGCGCCGTCAAGATCGCGAACAGGGCGGTGACGGGACGGGCCGGCTCGCCGTCCACGCTGGAGATCAACCGTGCCGTGGGGAGCGACACCATCGTGGTGAGCGGCTCGTATCCGGCGGATGCCGCGCCCCTCACCGAGCTGCGGACGGTCAGGAAGCCGACCATGTACGCGGCGGACGTCTTCCGGCGGGCGCTGCGGGCCCACGGCGTCCAGGTGAAGGGCGACGTCGAGCGCGGCCGGACGCCCGCGGGCGCCACCGTGCTCGCGTCCCGCGCGTCCATGCCGCTGTCGCGGCTGATGGTCCCGTTCCTCAAGCTCAGCAACAACATGATCGCCGAGATCCTGGTCAAGGCGATCGGGCGGAAGGCCGCGGGCCAGGGCAGCTGGGACGCGGGGCTCCCGGTGATCGAGCGGTACGCGCGCTCCCTCGGCGTCCCGTCCGACCGGCTGGAGATGGCCGACGGGTCGGGGCTGTCCCGGCGCGACCGCACCACCGCCGGGGACGTCAGCACCCTCCTCGAACGGGTGCGGACGGCGCCGTGGTTCCCGTCCTGGTATCGGGCGCTGCCCGTCGCCGGCGACCCCGACCGGACGGCCGGCGGCACCCTCGCCTCGCGCATGCGCGGCACGCCCGCCGCCGGGAACGTGCACGCCAAGACCGGCACCCTCACCGGCGCCACGGCGCTGTCGGGCTACGTGACCGGCCCCGCCGGGCGCCCGCTGGTGTTCTCGGTGATCCTCAACGGCTACCCGGGCGGCGCGCCCAAGGACGTCGAGGACCGGATCGCCGTCCGCCTCGCCGGCGGCACCCCGCCGCCCGCACGGCGGCGCTCCGGCACGGGCCAGCGGCTCGAATGCTCGTGGGCCGGGAGCTGCTGAGCGCCGCGCGTCAGCCCTTGCGGGCGTCGCGGATCATGTCGCGGACGCGGTCCACCACGGCCGCCATCGGGCCGACGAGCATGTTCTTGGCCGCCGACTCGGTGCCCGGACGCGGATGCGTCGGCGCGGTCGCCTCGGCCGCGCGGACGGCGGCGGCGAAGCCCTTGAGCTGCGCGGGGCTGAACTGGACCTTGAGCCGGTCGAACTCGTAGCGCTCCTCGGCGCGGGCGTGCGTCAGCACGTCCATGCGCAGCTTGTCGATCGACTTCATGAACCGCGGGTCGTCGAGGGACATGCCGTCCAGCTCCGCGAGCAGCTCCTTGGCCTCGCGCTCCTCGGCCAGCCGGTCGTCCACGATCCCGTCGCCGCCCGGCAGGCTCCGCGCCGCCGGGTGGACGATCTCCTCCTCGGCCGTCTCGTGGATCGCCAGCAGCCGCACCAGCTGCCGGAACGCCTCCTCGCGGGCGCTCCCCTCGCTGTGCATCACCTCGTCGAACAGGTCCCTGATCCGGCCGTGCTGGGCGCGCAGCAGGTCGACGACGTCCTCGGTGGTCTCGGCATCGGCGGGTGTGGTCTGCATCTGTCTTCCCCGGTCCCTCGGTGAACGGCCGCCCGGACGGCGGCCGTCCGGTGCGGGTACCCCCGGCCGGGCCCGGTAAGCGACTCGCGGCGAAGCCTGGGCAAAGAATTGTCGGGCGACGGGGAGAGCCGTGCGGAACCGGATCGCGCGGGTAGGGGCCGACCGCCGGACCACCCGAAACATCCGCAGGAAAGGTGAGCCTCTTGGCCTTCAACCCGCTCGAACACCGCGGCATCCCGCTGGACGACCAGCTGCGCAACTGGGCGCAGCTCGACGTCGCCCCGATCGACCCCGACGAGTCCGATCCCTACACCAAGTGCCGCATCATCACGATGAACGGCATCGAGGTGGAGGCGATCATGTTCAGCCACCACTTCGCCCGGGTCTGCCCCGACATCGAGGTCAAGCAGCAGCTCGCGAGCGTCCGCTACATCGAGGCGCAGCAGCAGAAGGTCGTCAACTGGCTGCTGCCCGGCCAGGCGTCGGTGCTGGAGACGACCCTGTCCTACGAGCAGGTCGCCGTCGACCTGACCGGCTGGGTCGCGCGGATGGAGCCCGACCCCTACCTCAAGCAGTCGTACAACTTCGGGCTGCTGGAGGACTTCGACCACCTGTACCGGTACGCGAACCTGTACGAGATCATCGAGCACCGCAAGGCCGAGAAGGTCATCGACCAGCTCACCGAGGTCATGCCGGGACGGCCCGGCTACCAGCAGCACCGCGACCCGGTCGACAACGTCCGGCAGCCCTACGACCGCGAGGCCGCCGCGCCGATCTCCAAGCTGCACGCGCTGACCATCATGTCGGCCGAGCAGCAGACGATGAACTTCTACATGAACATGGGCCCGCTCTACATGGAGCCGATCGCCCGGCAGCTCTACCAGGAGATCGGGCTGGTGGAGGAGGAGCACGTCACGCACTACGAGTCGCTGGTCGACCCGGGCGAGACGTGGTGGGAGCGGCTCGTCAACCACGAGTACAACGAGTGCTACCTGTACTACTCCTTCATGCAGACCGAGACCGACCCGCGGATCAAGAACATCTGGGAGCTCCACCTGAACATGGAGCTGGAGCACCTGCGGATCGCGTGCGACCTGATGCGCCGCCACGACGGCCGCGACCCCGAGTCGGTGCTGGCGCCGGCGCTGCCGGAGCCGGTCACGTTCGAGCCGAACAAGGAGCTGGTCCGCGAGCTGCTCGCCACCCAGATCGACTGGACGACGCTCGGCACCGGCTTCGTCCAGGAGGCGCACCAGCGGTTCGAGGCGTACCAGGACAGGATCAACGCCGAGCGGGGCGCGCAGGAGCGCGTCATCGACGAGCACCGCGACAAGTTCGGCGACGAGTACCGGCTGGAGACCGAGGGCCCGCACCCCGTCCAGCGGCTCCGCGACAAGCCCGCTCCGCGCCCCTGACCGAGCCTGACCGCCTCCGATCCACCCTGACCGCCCCTGGCCGCGGGAACGGCCGTACTCTGGCGCATGGGCGCCGGCAGACCGGGCACATGACGCAACGACCCGTGTTCCGGCCCGGGCCCATCGGCCGGGAGGGTCACCGGCCTGGAGCATGTTCATGATCGGAGAGGCACATGAGCACCGTTCCCGCGCCCACCATTCCGGAGCCGGCGCTGCACATCGGCCGCTGGCAGCTGCCGGGCGGGCGGATCGCGGCGGGCAACGTCCGGGGCATCGTCCGGGGCGCGCTGCAGTCGTGGGGTCTCGGCCCGGCCGCGGGGAGCCTCAGCGACCGCGTGGCGCCGCTGGTCCAGGACGTCGTCGCGCGGGCGGCGACCCGCTGCCGCGGCCCGCTCGTCCTGCGGCTGGAGCTGCACCAGCCGGCCCGGCTGCTGCTGGGTGAGATCCACGACTCCGCCGCCGACCGGTCCGGCCCCGGAGCGCATCTCGCCGCTATCGCGGTCACCTACGGCAGGCGGCTCGGCCGCGGCGGCTCGGCCGCCTGGTACACGCACGCCTTCGTGTGGCCGACCGTCCCCGCCCCCGCGGGCGGTGCCTGACCGGCGCGCCCGGCCGGGGGCGGCGGCCCGGCGCGGACCATGTTTCGCCGTACCCTCCGGGGAAGGGACGCGATCATGTCCGCATCGCGTGCCGTCCGCTGGGTCCTGCCGGCGGTGCTGCTGCTGGTCTGGCTGCTGATCGGCGGCACGCTCGGCCCGTACGCGGGCAAGCTCGGCCAGGTCGCCACCAACGAGCAGTCGTCGTTCCTGCCGCAGAGCGCCGAGTCGACGCGGGTGCTCGACGAGGAGGCCGCGTTCGAGAATGACCGGACCATCCCCGCCATCGTCGTGTGGACGGCCAATGACGGCAGGATCTCGCCCGAGCAGGTCGCGGCGGCGCAGCGCGCGCTCGGCTCGCTGGGCGGCGTCCCGTTCGTCACGGGCGCGCCGTCGCCGGTGGTGCCGTCGGAGGACGGCGCGGCGCTGACCGGCGTCGTCCAGGTCGAGTCCGACGTCGGCGAGCACAGCGTCGACACCATCGACCGCATCCGCGGCACCGCCGCGCAGGTCCCGGGCAGCCGCGCCTACGTCGCCGGGCCCGCCGCCACCCAGGCCGACCTCGCGGACGCGTTCTCCGGCATCGACACCCTGCTCATCGGGGTGGCCGTCATCGTCGTCCTGCTGATCCTGCTGCTGGTCTACCGCAGCGTCCTGCTGCCCTTCCTGATCATCTTCGGATCGGTGTTCGCCCTCGGGCTCGCCAGCGGGATCGTCTACTACCTGGCGAAACGCGGCACGGTGACGGTGGACGGCCAGGTGCAGGGCATCCTGTCGATCCTCGTCATCGGCGCCTGCACCGACTACGCGCTGCTGCTGTCGGCCCGGTTCCGCGAGGAGCTCGCCCGCGGCCACGACCGGGCCGACGCGATGCTGGCCGCGTGGCGCCGCTCCGCCGGGGCCATCGCCGCCAGCGCCTGCACGGTGGCCCTCGGCCTCATCGCCCTGCTGCTCAGCGACCTGTCGAACAACCGGGCACTGGGACCGGTCGGCGCCATCGGCATCGCCTGCGCGCTGCTGAGCGCGCTCACCTTCCTACCCGCCGTTCTGGTCCTGCTGGGACGGTCGGTCTACTGGCCCGCCCGCCCGCATCCCGACCGCGCCCGCGGGACCGGGCATCCGGTGTGGGAGCGGATCGCGCGCCTGCTGGCCCGCCACCCGCGCCGCGTGTGGGCCGCCTCCCTGCTCGTGCTGATCGCGTTCGCCGCGTTCATGCCGACGCTGCGCACGGAAGGGGTGCCGCTGAGCGAGACGTTCGTCGGCGAGGCGTCGTCGGTCACGGCGCAGGACGTCCTCAACGCGCACTACCCCGGCGGGGCGGGCAACCCGGCGGTCGTCCTCACCAATGCCGGGGCGCTGCCGCAGGTCGTCCGCACGGCGGACCGGACGGAGGGCGTCTCGAACGTCATGCCGCGCACCGAGGGAGGGGCGCCGCTCGTCGTGGACGGCCGCGCCCTCGTGGACGTCACGCTCACGGCCGCCGCCGACACCGCCGCCGCCCGCGACGCCGTCGGACGCCTCCGGGACGGCCTGCACGCGGTGCCCGGCGCGGACGCCATCGTCGGCGGCTACACCGCGCAGCAGGCCGACACCCTCGCCGCCGCCGAGCGCGACCGCACCGTCATCCTGCCGGTCGTCCTCGCCATCATCGTGGTCATCCTGGTGCTGCTGCTGCGCTCCCTCGCGATGCCGCTGCTGCTGGTCGCGACGGTCGCGCTCAACTACCTGGCGACCCTCGGCATCGCCGCGCTGGTCTTCCAGCACCTGCTCGGCTTCACCGCCACCGACCCGTCGGTGCCGCTCTACGGGTTCGTGTTCCTCGTCGCGCTCGGCGTCGACTACAACATCTTCCTGATGACCCGCGCGCGCGAGGAGTCGCTGCAGCACGGGCCGCGCGAGGGCGTCCTGCGCGGCCTCACCGTGACCGGCGGCGTCATCACCTCGGCGGGCGTGGTCCTCGCCGCCACCTTCGCCGCCCTCGTCGTGATCCCGCTGGCGTTCCTCGTGCAGATCGCGTTCATCGTCGCGTTCGGCGTGCTGATGGACACGCTCGTCGTCCGGTCGCTGCTGGTGCCGGCCCTCGTCCGCGACGCGGGCCCGTACGCGTGGTGGCCGGGCGCCCTGTACCGGTGGCGCCCCTGACGGGTGCCCGCGACCGTCGCGTACCCACCGGGGCATGTTTGCGTCGAGGTTCGGTATAGGGGGCGGCCCGGCGGTTGGGGACGGCGCGGGCGCGGGTAGGCGTGATCGCGCACGCACTCCAGGGGCCGCGAGGCGAGGTGGTCGGCATGTCATCGGACCGCAGGTTGCTTGCGCCCTTGCTGCCCAAGGGCGAGCCGGTCGAGGGGCTCCTGCGGGGCGCGCAGTTCTTCGTGCCGGGGACGCCGTCCGCGGACTACCGGGAGGTGCACCGGGAGGGCGGGCGCGGCGCCGAGGAGTTCTACCGGGAGCGGTGGCGGCACGACAAGGAGGTGCGGTCCACGCACGGCGTGAACTGCACGGGCTCGTGCTCGTGGAAGGTGTACGTCAAGGACGGCATCATCACGTGGGAGACCCAGGAGACCGACTACCCGTCGGTCGGGCCCGACTCGCCGGAGTACGAGCCGCGCGGCTGCCCGCGCGGGGCCGCGTTCTCCTGGTACACCTACTCGCCGTCGCGGGTGCGGTACCCGTACGTGCGCGGGCCGCTCCTCGCGCTGTGGCGGGAGGCGCGGCGGCGGACGAGCGACCCCGTGGCCGCCTGGGCGGAGATCACCGGCGACCCGGAGCGGACGGCCGCCTACAAGGGGGCGCGGGGCAAGGGCGGGTTCGTGCGGTCGTCGTGGCCGGAGGTCACCGAGCTGATCGCCGCCGCCCACGTGCACACGATCAAGGAGTACGGGCCGGACCGGGTCGTGGGGTTCTCCCCGATCCCGGCGATGTCGATGGTGTCGTACGCGGCCGGCACCCGGTTCCTGTCCATGATCGGCGGGACGGTGCTGTCGTTCTACGACTGGTACGCCGACCTGCCGATCGCGTCGCCCCAGGTGTACGGGGACCAGACCGACGTCCCCGAGTCCGGCGACTGGTGGAACGCGTCCTACCTCGTCATCTGGGGTACGAACCTGCCGATCACCCGGACGCCCGACGCGCACTTCATGACCGAGGCCCGGTACCGGGGGCAGAAGGTCGTGGTCGTCTCGCCGGACTTCTCCGACCACACCAAGTTCGCGGACGACTGGCTCGCGGCGGCGCCCGGAACGGACGGCGCGCTGGCGATGGCGATGGGCCACGTGGTGCTCACCGAGTTCTTCCGCGACCGGCAGGTGCCGTACTTCACCGAGTACGTGAAGACCTACACCGACCTGCCGTTCCTGGTGACGCTGGAGGAGCACGGGGACGCCGTCCGTCCGGGCAAGTTCCTCACCGCCGGCGAGCTGGGGGACGCCGGTGAGGGCGCCGCGCACAAGCCCGTCCTGCTCGACGCGCGCACCGGAGAGCCGGTGGCGCCGAACGGGACGCTCGGCTTCCGGTACACCGAGTCCGGGCAGGGCCGCTGGAACCTGGAGCTGGGCGACGTCGATCCGGTGCTGACCCTGTACGGGCGGCACGAGGACGCGCGGCCGGTCGACCTGCCGCGCTTCGACACCGGCGAGACCGAGGGCGGGACGGTCGTCCGGCGCGGGGTGCCGGTGGCGCGGGTCGGCGGGCGGCTGGTCGCGACGGTGTTCGACCTGCTGATGGCGCAGTACGCGGTGCCGCGCGACGGGCTCCCCGGCGAGTGGCCGGACGGCTACGGCGACGCCGCGCACCCGTACACGCCCGCGTGGCAGGAGGAGGTCACGTCCGTCCCGGCCGCGGCGGCGGCCAGGGTGGCGCGGGAGTTCGCGCGCAACGCCGAGCTGTCGCGGGGCCGGTCGATGATCTGCATGGGCGGCGGGACGAACCACTGGTACCACTCCGACCAGATCTACCGGGCGTTCTTCACGCTGACGATGCTGTGCGGCTGCCAGGGCGTGAACGGCGGCGGCTGGGCGCACTACGTCGGGCAGGAGAAGGTGCGGCCGCTGACCGGCTGGCAGCAGGCGGCGTTCGCGCTGGACTGGCAGCGCCCGACCCGGCACATGACCGGCACGTCGTTCTTCTACCTGCACACCGACCAGTGGCGGTACGAGACGTTCGGGCCGGGGGAGATGTCCGGCCCGCTGAGCCGGGGCCTGTTCCGGGGCCGGACGTTCGCCGACTGCGTCGCGCAGGCGTCCCGGCTCGGCTGGACGCCGTCGCATCCGGGGTTCGACCGCAACCCGCTCGACCTCGCCGACGAGGCCGCGGCGGCGGGACGTCCCGTCGCGGAGCACGTGGTCGACGAGCTGAAGGCCGGCCGGCTGAAGTTCGCCTGCGAGGACCCCGACGCGCCGCGGAACTGGCCCCGCGTGATGACGATCTGGCGGGCGAACGTCCTCGGCTCGTCCGGCAAGGGCATGGAGTACTTCATGCGGCACCTGCTCGGCACGGACGACGCCGTCCGGGCCGAGGAGTCGCCGCCCGGCCTGCGCCCCGCCGAGGTGGCCTGGCGGGACGAGGCGCCGCGCGGCAAGCTCGACCTGCTCACCACCATCGACTTCCGGATGACGAGTTCGTGCACGTACGCGGACGTCGTGCTCCCGGCCGCCACCTGGTACGAGAAGCACGACCTGTCCAGCACCGACATGCACCCGTTCGTGCACTCGTTCAACCCGGCGATCGCGCCGCCGTGGGAGTCGCGCACCGACTTCGACGCGTTCCGGCTCATCGCGGAGGAGTTCTCCCGGCTCGCCGCCGGGCGCCTCGGCACCCGCACCGACGTGGTCCCGGTGCCGCTGATGCACGACAGCGCGGACGAGACCGCGCAGCCGGGCGGCCGCGTCCTCGACTGGAAGGCGGGCGAGTGCGAGCCCGTCCCCGGCGTGAGCATGCCGCGCCTGGTGACGATCGAGCGCGACTACGCGGCAGTGGCGGAGAAGATGGCCGCGCTCGGCCCGCTGGTCGAGACGCTCGGCACGTCCACCAAGGGCGTCTCGCTGGTGCCGTCGGAGGCGGTCGCCTACCTGCGCGAGACGAACGGCGTCGTGCGCGGCGGTGTGGCCGACGGGCGTCCCTCCCTGGCGCTGGACCTGCACATGGCCGAGGCGATCCTCGCGCTGTCGGGCACCACGAACGGGCACGTCGCCATGCAGGGCTGGCGCGACCTGGAGAAACGGACGGGCGTCGCCCTCGCCGACCTCGGCGAGGAGCGCGCCGGGGAGCGCATCTCCTTCAGCGACACGGTGGTGCAGCCGCGCCCGGTCTTCGCCAGCCCGGAGTGGTCCGGGATCGAATCGGGCGGACGCCGGTACTCGCCGTTCACCGTCAACGTCGAACGCAAGAAGCCCTGGCACACGCTGACCGGCCGCATGCACTTCTTCCTCGACCACGACTGGATCCACGAGTACGGCGAGGCGCTGCCGACGTACCGGCCGCCGCTCACCTACGCCCGCCACTACTCCGGCGAGCTGGGGCTGCGGGACGAGGGCCGGCCCGAGGTCACCGTCCGGTACCTCACGCCGCACTCCAAATGGTCGATCCACTCCGAGTACCAGGACAACCTGCACATGCTGCGGCTGTTCCGGGGCGGACCGGTCATCTGGATGAGCCCCGCCGACGCCGCGACGATCGACGTGCGCGACAACGACTGGATCGAGGCGTACAACCGCAACGGCGTGGTCGCCTGCCGGGCCGTCGTCACCCACCGGATGCCGCGCGGCACGGTCTTCATGTACCACGCCATGGACCGGCACCTGATGACCCCGAAATCGGAGATCTCCGGCTGGCACGGCGGCTCCGACAACTCCCTCACCCGGCTCGTGGTGAAGCCGACGCACCTGATCGGCGGCTACGGCCAGTTCAGCTACGGGTTCAACTACTACGGCCCCACCGGCAGCCAGCGCGACGAGGTCGCCGTCATCCGCAGGAGGTCCCAGGAGGTGCGGTTCTGATGCGTCCCATGGCGCAGGTCGCGATGGTGATGAACCTCGACAAGTGCATCGGCTGCCACACCTGCTCGGTCACCTGCAAGCAGACCTGGACCAACCGTCCCGGCACCGAGTACGTGTACTTCAACAACGTCGAGACCAAGCCCGGCCTCGGCTACCCGCGCCGGTACGAGGACCAGCACCAGTGGAAGGGCGGCTGGACGCTCGACGGCAAGGGCCGGCTCCAGCTCAAGGCGGGCGGGCGGCTGCGCAGGCTGCTGTCCATCTTCTACAACCCCGACCTGCCGACGATCGACGACTACGGCGACCCGTGGACGTACGACTACCAGACGGTGATCGACGCCCCGCTCGGCACGCAGAACCCGAGCGCGCACTCCATCTCCGCGCTCACCGGCCGCGACATGTCGCCGCGCTGGGGCAGCAACTGGGACGACGACCTCGCGGGCGCCCCCGAGCACGCCCTCGGCGACCCCGACCTCGCCGGCATCGAGGACCGGGTCCGGATGGAGTTCGAGCAGGTCTTCATGTTCTACCTGCCGCGCATCTGCGAGCACTGCCTCAACCCGTCCTGCGTGGCGTCCTGCCCGTCCGGCGCGATGTACAAGCGGGCGGAGGACGGCATCGTCCTCGTCGACCAGGACCGGTGCCGGGGCTGGCGGTTCTGCGTGTCCGGCTGCCCGTACAAGAAGGTCTACTTCAACCACCGCACCGGCAAGGCGGAGAAGTGCACGCTGTGCTTCCCGCGCATCGAGGGCGGGCAGCCCACCATCTGCGCCGAGACCTGCGTCGGACGGCTCCGCTACCTCGGGCTGTTCCTGTACGACGCCGACAAGGTCACCGAGGCCGCGGCGACGCCGAACGAGCAGGACCTGTACGAGGCGCAGCTGTCGGTGTTCCTCGACCCGTCCGACCCGGAGGTGCGGAGGGCGGCGGCCGACGCGGGCATCCCCGCCGACTGGATCGACGCCGCGCGGCGCTCCCCGGTCTACTCGCTGGCCGTCCGGCACCGGGTGGCGCTGCCGCTGCATCCGGAGTACCGGACGCTGCCGATGGTCTGGTACATCCCGCCGCTGTCCCCGGTCGCCGACGTCGCGCACTCCGCCGGGTACGGCGACGCCGACCCCGACCGGGTGTTCGCCACCATCGACGAGCTGCGCATCCCCATCGAGTACCTCGCCAACCTGTTCACGGCGGGGGAGACGGGGACCGTCCGGAACGTGCTGCGCAAGCTCGCCGCCGTCCGCGCCGTGCAGCGCGCCGGGCAGCTCGGGCTCGACCTCGCCGAGGACCTGCCCGCGTCCGTCGGATCCACCCCGGACGACCTGGACGACCTGTACCGCCTCCTCGCCATCGCCAAGTACGAGGACCGCTACGTCATCCCGAAGGCGCACGCCGAGGACGCCGGACGGCTCATGGCCCAGCACGAGCAGCTGTTCTGCAGCCTCGACGGCGACGGCGGCCCCGGCATGGGCGGGCACGGGCCGGCGTCCGACGTGGAGAGCTTCCATCCGGGCGAGGTGCGCGGCGGCGCGGGCACGTTCCGGGCCGATGACGGCAGGACGCACTTCAACCTGCTCGGCTGGGACGGCCGCGGCGACGCCCCCCACCTCTTCCCGGAAGGGGACGCCCGGTGAGCGAGAGGGCGGGCCAGGCGTACAAGCTCGCCTCCGTGCTGCTCCAGTACCCGACCGTGGCGCTGTTCGAGGGGCTCGACCGGCTCGACGCCGCCGCGTCCGGGACCCGGCCGAAGGCGTCCCGCGAGGCGTTCGCGCGGTTCCTCGGCTGGCTGCGCGCCACCGAGCCGACCGAGGTCGCGCAGCACTACGTCGAGACGTTCGACCTGCGGCGCCGCTGCGCCCTCTACCTCACCTACGCCCGGCACGGCGACACCCGCAAGCGCGGGATGGCGCTGCTGGCGTTCAAAACCGCGTACCGGGTCGCGGGGTTCGCGCCGTCCGACGACGAGCTGCCGGACTACCTGCCGCTCGTCCTCGACTTCGCGGCGCTCGCCCCGGACGGCGAGAAGCTGCTCCGCCGGCACCGCGCCGACCTGGAGCTGCTGCGCACCGCCCTGCACGACGCGGGCACCCCCTACGCCGACCTCGTCGAGGCGGTGTGCGCGCGGCTGCCGCGCCCCGGCCGCCGCGACCTCGCGCTCGTCCGGCGGGCGCGGGAGCAGGGTCCCCCCGAGGAGGAGGTGGGGCTCGCGCCGTTCGCCCCGCCGGAGTACCTGGACGGAACCGGAGCGGGGGCTCGGCGATGACCGACGCGATGACCAGCGGCGACCTGTGGTGGTGGGTGATCCTGCCCTACGCGGCGATGATCGTCTTCGTGGTGGGGCACATCTGGCGGTGGCGCTACGACCAGTTCGGCTGGACGAGCCGCTCCACGCAGCTGCAGGAGCGCCGCCTCCTCAAATGGGGCGCGCCGCTGTTCCACTACGCCACGTTCGCCGCCATCGCGGGGCACGTCATCGGCATCCTCATCCCGAAGTCGTTCACCGAGTGGCTCGGCATCCCCGAGCGCGCGTACACGCTGTTCTCCGGCATCGCCGGGTCGGTCGCGGCGATCGGCGTGCTCGTCGGCGCCGGCATCCTGATCTTCCGCCGGATGGGGGTGCCGCGCGTCCGGGCGACGACCAGCGCGGTCGACTACCTCGCGCTGATCCTGCTCGGCATCATCAGCGTCCTCGGCATCTACCTGACGCTCGGCGTGCAGCAGTTCGGGGGCGGCTACGACTACCGCAACACGGTGTCCCCGTGGTTCCGCAGCCTGTTCGTCGGCTCGCCGGACCACCGCGCGATCGGCGCGGCGCCGATCATGTACCAGGTGCACGCCACCGCCGCCTGGATGATCTTCGCGGTGTGGCCGTTCAGCCGGCTCGTCCACGCGTGGAGCATCCCGCTGTGGTACCTGTGGCGCCCCTACGTCGTGTACCGCGACCGCCGCGCCGCCCCACCCCCCGAACCGGGGACCGGGGGACGGAAGTGGCGCAAGATCGGCGTACCGTACTGATGTGAAAGGCGTGCGCCGGGCGGCTGTGAGACAGGCGGTGGCGAGTCTCAATCCGGGGTACTTCGCGCTGGTGATGGGGACCGGGATCGTCTCGATCGGCGTCCACACGAACGGGCTGGAGACGCTCTCCCACGCGCTGATGTGGCTGGCCATCGCGTGCTATGCCGTGCTCGTCGCGGCGACCGCGTGGCGGGCCGTCGCGTACCGCGCCGAGCTGCGCGCCGACTTCACCGACCCGGCCCGCGGCTTCGGGTTCTTCACCTTCGTCGCGGGCACCGACGTGCTCGGCACCCGCATCGCCGGGACGGGCGAGCACGGCATCGCGTTCGCGCTGCTCGCCGTCGGCGGCATCGGCTGGATCGTGCTCGGCTACGTCGTGCCGTGGACGGCGGTGCTCGGCCGCGAGGACCGGCCCGTCATCGCCGGCGCCAACGGCACCTGGTTCATCTGGGTGGTCGCCAGCCAGTCCGTCGCGGTGCTCGCGGCGGCACTGGAGCCGGTCAGCTCGGTGCGCTCCGAACTCGCGCTCGTCGCCGTCTGCTCCTGGTCGGTCGGCGCGATCCTGTACGCCGCCGCGGGCGTGTTCGTCGCCGCGCGGATGCTGATGTACCCGCTGAGCCCGAAGGACCTGACCCCGCCCTACTGGGTCGCCATGGGCGCCACCGCCATCACCGTCGTGGCCGGGGCCCGGATCGTGGAGATGGCCGACGCGCCGATGGTGAACGCCACCCGCGGCCTGATCGCCGGGACCAGCGTCGTCTTCTGGGCGTTCGGCAGCTGGCTGATCGTCCCGCTGGTCGCGGCCGGGGTGTGGCGGCACGCCGTCCACCGCGTCCCGCTCCGGTACGAGGCGACGCTGTGGAGCATCGTGTTCCCCCTCGGCATGTACGGCGTCGCGGGCCAGTACCTCGGCGTCGCCGACGACCTCCCCGCGGTCGAGTGGATCGGCAGGCACGAGATGTGGGTGGCGGTCGCGGCGTGGACGCTCGCGTTCGCCGCGATGATCGTCCACCTGGGCCGGACGCTGGTCTGGCCCCGACCGGCGGCCGCCGAGTCGTAGCCCTCGGGAAGGTCGTAGCCCGGCATCATCCGATCGGCTGATGCCGGGACGAGCGGGCCGGGCGATGTGCGCGGGCGGCGCCCGCCGGGATGCTCGAAGCATGCCGATCATCGAAGTCAACGGCCTGCGCAAGGTCTACGGCGGCCGTCCCGTGGTGGACGACGTCACGTTCGCCGTCGAGGAAGGGGAGATCTTCGGGATCCTCGGCCCCAACGGCGCCGGGAAGACGACGACCGTCGAGTGCCTGGAGGGGCTGCGCGAGCCCGACGCGGGCGCCGTCCGCGTCGCCGGGCTCGACCCGCGCACCGAGCGCGGGGAGCTGACCCGGATCCTCGGCGTCCAGCTCCAGGAGAGCGAACTCCAGGAGAAGCTGACCGTGCGCGAGGCGCTGGAGCTCTACAGCGCCTTCTACCCGGACCCGGCGGACTGGCGCGAACTCGCCGAGCGCCTCGGCATCACCGGCAAGCTCGCCGGCCGCTTCGGCAAGCTGTCCGGCGGCCAGAAGCAGCGCCTGTTCATCGCCCTCGCCCTCATCGGCCGCCCCCGGATCGTCGTCCTGGACGAGCTGACCACCGGACTCGACCCGCGCGCCCGCCGCGACACCTGGCAGCTGATCGAGGACGTCCGGGGCTCCGGCGTCACCGTCCTGCTCGTCACGCACTTCATGGAGGAGGCCCAGCGCCTCTGCGACCGGATCGCGGTGTTCAAACAGGGCCGCGTCGCGGCGCTCGACACCCCCGCCGGGCTGATCCGGCGCAGCGCCGGCGGCACCGTGCTCTCCTTCACCCCGTCCCGGCCCCTCGACGACGGCGAGCTGACCGGGCTGCCCGAGGCCACGACCTTCGAGCTGCGGGACGGCCGGGTCACCGTGCACGGCACCGACGCGACCGTCAACGCGGTCATCTCGCTGCTCGCCCGCCGCCAGATCACCGCCCACCAGCTGCGGATCACCGATTCCACGCTGGACGACGCCTTCCTCGAACTCACCGCAGAGCAGGAGAACTGACGTGTCCGCGTCCACCGCCGTCCTCAGGGCCGAAGCCCGGCTCTTCTCCCGCGAGCCGTTCAGCCTGTTCTGGATCGTCGCCTTCCCGACCGTGCTGCTGACGATCCTCGGGCTGATCCCGTCGTTCCGGGAGCCGGACCCCTCGCTCGGCGGCAACCGGGTCATCGACCTGTACGTCCCGGTCAACGTGCTGCTCGCGCTGATCATGGCGGGGATCCAGGCGCTGCCGCCCGTCCTGTCCGGGTACCGGGAGCGCGGCATCCTGCGCCGCATGTCGACCACGCCGGTGCGGCCGGGCTCGCTGCTGGCCGCGCAGATCGTCCTGCACTTCGCCGCCGCGCTGGGGTCGGCGCTGCTGGTCGTCGCCGTCGGCCGGATCGCCTTCGGCGTGGCGCTGCCCGGCCAGGTGCCCGGCTATCTGCTGGCGCTGCTGCTCGGCGCCCTCAGCGCCCTCGCGCTGGGCGCGGCGGTCACGGCGGTCACGCCGACCACCAAGGCCACCACCGTCGTCGGCTCGGTCGTGTTCTTCCCGGCGATGTTCCTCGCGGGGGTGTGGGTGCCGGTCCAGGCCATGCCCGACCTGCTGCAGGACGTCGTAGAGTACTTCCCGTTCGGGGCCGCGTCGCAGGCCCTCAACCAGGCCGCCGAGGGCGGCTGGCCCGACTGGGCGCACCTGGGCGTCACCGCGGGGTGGGCCGCCGTCCTGATCGCCGCCGCCGTTCGCTGGTTCCGCTGGGAGTAGGGAAAACTGGGGCAATGGCGACAATCCAGGAGCAATGGGAACGGTTCTATCGCTGGGGACCGTTCGCCCTGCTGCCGCTCGCGACCTTCCTGGCCCTGCTCATCCGCGACATGGTCATGTCGGTGGCGGAGGAGCGGGCGGCGGCGGCCCTCCTGGTCACCGCGCTGGCGCTCCAGATCCTGCACGCCGGGCGGAAGATCCCGGGGCCCGTCTACTTCTGGACGCGGACCGCCCTCGCCTTCGCCATGTCCTGGCTGAACCCGTTCTTCTCCGTCTACGCCGTGCTCGGGTACTTCGACTCCCAGCACTTCCTGAGCCGGCGCTGGGCCATGGCCGGGGCGTTCGTCACCGCGGTCACCATGGCGGGCGCGCAGTCGGGCGGGCTGCCGCCGCAGAGCCCCGGCCAGGCGGCCGGGTTCGCCGGGCTCCTCGTCCTGAACAGCGGGCTGATCGTCGTCTTCGGCGCCCTCGCCGACCGGGAGGCCGAGCGCACCCGCGTCCAGGACGAGACGATCGCCGAACTCGAACGGACCAACGCCCGGCTGGAGCAGGCCCTCGCCGAGAACGCCGGCCTCCAGGCCCAGCTCCTCGTCCAGGCCCGCGAGGCCGGCGTCAGCGACGAGCGCCGCCGGCTGGCCGCCGAGATCCACGACACCATCGCGCAGGGCCTCGCGGGCATCATCACCCAGCTCCAGGCCGCCGAGGACAGCGAGCACGTCCGCCGCGCCACCGACCTCGCCCGCGCGAGCCTGCGCGAGGCCCGCCGGTCCGTGCAGGACCTCGCGCCCGCCGACCTGGAGCACGGCACGCTCCCCGAGGCGCTGAAGAAGGCCACCGAGGGCCGGGCCCGGTTCACCGTCACCGGCACGGTCGAGCCGCTGCACGACGAACTGGAGGCCGCGCTGCTGCGCATCGCCCAGGAGGCCCTCGCCAACGCCGCCCGCCACGCTCACGCCGAACGCGTCGGCGTGACCCTCTCCTACATGGATGACGAGGTGACCCTGGACGTCCGCGACGACGGCCGCGGCTTCACCGTCGCCGCCCGCCCGTCCGGCGGCTTCGGGCTGACCGCCATGCGCGAGCGCGCCGAGCGCGTCGCCGGCACCCTGGAGGTCGAGTCCGAGCCCGGCCGGGGCACGGCCGTGTCCGCCCGCGTACCGTTGATCCGCCATGCCTGACGCCGCCGCCGAGAACACCGCTGACATCACCTTGCTGATCGTGGATGACCACCCGGTCGTGCGGGACGGCCTGCGCGGCATGTTCGCCGCCGCCCCCGGGTTCGCGGTGCTGGCCGAGGCCGCCGACGGCCGCGAGGCCGTGGCGCTCGCCGCGGAACTCCGGCCCGACGTCGTCCTCATGGACCTGCGGATGCCCGGCGGAGGCGGCGTCGAGGCCATCTCCGAGCTCACCCGGCGCGGGCTGCCCTGCAAGGTGCTCGTCCTCACCACCTACGACACCGACACCGACACGATCCCGGCGATCGAGGCGGGCGCGACCGGCTACCTGCTGAAGGACGCCCCGCGCGACGAGCTGTTCGACGCCGTCCGCGCCGCCGCCGAGGGCCGGACCGTGCTGTCCCCGGCCATCGCGGCCCGGCTGGTCTCGCGGGTGCGCGACCCGCGCGGCGGCGGCTCGCTGAGCGCCCGCGAGCTGGAGGTGCTGCGGCTGGTGGCGCGCGGCACCGGCAACCGGGAGATCGCCGCCGAGCTGTTCATCAGCGAGGCCACGGTCAAGACCCACCTCACGCACATCTACGCGAAGCTGGACGTCAACGACCGGGCCGCGGCCGTGGCCACCGCCTACGAGAGGCACCTGCTGCCCTAACCGGGCTCCTCGGGCGGGCCGTCGATGATGGCCTTGATCGCGCTGATGGTGAAGTCGGTGACGGCTGCGGGGTCCTTGCCCGCGTCGATGGCGCGGACGGCGGTGTCGACCAGTGACTGGACGGCGCTTTGCAGCAGGTCGGGGTGCCGGACGTCCAGTTCCTCGACGGACCCGCTGAGCAGGGCCTCCAGGTCGCGGTGCAGCGCCATGATGCGGGCCGTGCCCTCGGGAGAGAGCGACGCGCGGGCCAGGCCGACGCGCCATTTGTGGTCGCCGCCGGAGCCCTCGGCGATGTTGGCGCGGGCGTAGGCGAGGACCCGCTCCGCCGGGGTGGGCGCCGCGTCGACCGCCCGCCGGACGGCCTCGGTCCAGCGCGGGAAGTCGCGGGCGACGACGGCCTCGATCAGCTCGTCGACCGTGTCGACGTACTTGTAGACGCTGGACCGGGCGATGCCGACCCGGCGCGCCACGGCGCCCACGGTGAGCCCGGCGCCCTCGCGCAGGATCTCCTCGGCCGCGTCGACCAGCGCCGCCTCCATCCGGCTGCGGTGCTCCCGGACGGTCGGCGCGTTGATCTTCGGCACCCCGTCGCCTCCGCTTCCCCCACCCCCGGACGGCCCATCGACCGGGCCCGGATATGGTATCCGCAGTTATAGCGACACCCTGTTTCCAAAACTCCCCGTCCCCATGATGAAGGTGCCCATGTCGGCTCTGCTGCGGGCGATGCTCGCCTCCAAACGCTCGGCGGCCCTCACGGTCGCGCTCTGGATCGTCCTGACCGGTGCCCTGGCCGGGCTGGCCCCCGACCTGAAATCGGTGCAGGACAACTCGTCGGCGAACAGCGCCCCGGCGGCCAGCGACTCGTCGGTCGCGCAGCGGGAGCTGGAGCGGGCCTTCCCCGGCAGCGACGCCCTCCCGGCCGTCGTGGTCGTGAAAGCCGAGGACGGCCCGGCCGCCACCGCCGCCGTGACCCGCGCCGCCGGTGCGGCGGGGGAGGGGTTCGGCATGCCGGTGTCCCCGGTGTGCGGCCAGGACGGGACGAAGCCCGGCACCGACTGCGTCCCCGGCGGCGACGGCCTGACCTCGGCGGACGGCAAGACGCGCGTCGTGATCGTCCCCGTCACCGGCGACCCGACCGGTGACGCGTTCGAGGACGCCGTCGCCGGTCTCCGGACGGCCGTCAAGGACGCCGCCCCGGCGGCGACGGTCGCGGTGACCGGCCCCGCCGGGATCATCGTCGACACCGTGAAGGTCTTCTCCAGCGGGGACAAGGTGCTGCTGCTCGGCACCGTCCTGCTCGTCCTGGTGATCCTGCTGGTCGTCTACCGGTCGCCGCTGCTGGCCCTCGTGCCGCTGCTCGCGGTGGGCGTGGCCATGCGCGTCACCGAGACGCTCGGCGCCCTGCTCGCCGACGCGGGCGCCATCACCGTCAGCTCGCAGACCGCGTCGATCATGACCGTGCTGCTGTTCGGGGTCGGCACCGACTACGCCCTGATCATCACCAGCCGGTACCGGGAGGCGCTCGCCGACGCCCCCGACCGGTTCGCCGCCATGCGGGCGGCGCTGCGCGGGACGGCGGAGTCGGTGCTGGCCAGCGCGTCCACCATCGTCCTCGCCATGTTCGCGCTGCTGGCCCTGGTGTCCCCGGCGCTGCGCGGGTTCGGGCCCTACCTGGCGCTCGGCGTCGCGGTGATGGCGGTCGTCGCCTTCACCTTCATCCCGGCGGCCGTCCTGCTGCTCGGGCGCGCGGTGTTCTGGCCGTTCTCCGAGGCGGCGATGGTGCGGCGCGCGACCGGCGGGGGTATCTGGCGGCGCGCCGCGGACCTGGTCGTCGTCGCGCCGCGCCGCGTCCTCGCGGGCACCCTCGTCCTGCTGGCCGTGCTCTGCCTCGGCATGACCGGCTACAAGGAGAGCTTCGACTTCGTCAGCGGGTTCCGGGTCGGCACCGACTCGGCCGCCGGGCAGCGCATCATCGACCGGGACCTCGGCCCGGGGGAGATCGCGCCGTCCACCCTGCTCGTGCGCGGCACGGGCATCACCCCCGGCCAGGCTGAGGCCGTCCGGGCGAAGATCGCCCCGCAGGCGGCGCGGACGGCGTTCGACCCGTCCCGTGACATCGCGCCCGGCGGCGGGGCCGCGCGGATCACGGTCGTCCTGAAGGACAACCCCTACTCGCCCGCCGCGATGGACGCCGTCGACCCGCTCAGGTCGACGGCCGCCGCAGCCGCCCGGGACGCCGGGATCGCGCGGGCCCGGGTGCTCGTCGCCGGGCCCACCGCCGATACCGCCGACATCAAGTCGGCGCTCGACCGGGACATGCTGGTCCTCGTCCCGCTGGTGCTGCTGATCGTCGGGGCGGTGCTGGCCGGGCTGCTGCGGTCGGTGCTCGCGCCGCTGTACCTGCTCGCCACGCTCGTCCTGTCGTTCCTGGCCACGCTCGGGCTGACCGTCGCGATCACCGTCTGGCTGGGCGGGGACCTCGGCATCGGCAACCGGGTCACCGCCTACGTGTTCATCTTCCTGGTGTCGCTCGGCGTCGACTACAACATCTTCATCATGAGCCGGTACCGGCAGGAGGCCGCGCACAAGCCGCCGGTGGAGGCGCTGCGCGCGGCGATCACCCGGACGGGCGGCGTGGTGTCCTCGGCCGGGCTGATCCTCGCCGGGACGTTCGCGGTGCTGATGACGCAGCCGATCCGCGAGCTGTACCAGTTCGGCATGGCGATGGCGATCGGCATCCTGCTGGACACGTTCGTCGTCCGGCCGCTGCTGGTCCCGGCGATCGTGCGGCTGCTCGGCGACCGGGCGCTGTGGCCGCGCCGCCCCGCCGTCCAGAGCTGATCGGGAGGGGCTGATCAGGAGGGATCAGGACGGGCGGATCAGCCCGCGGCGGGTCGCGGCGGCGACCGCCGCGGTGCGGGAGTCGACGCCGAGCTTGGCGTAGATGTGCACCAGATGCGTCTTGATCGTGGTCTCGCTGAGGAACAGCCGCTTGCTGATCTGCCGGTTCGACAGCCCCTCGGTGACCAGGCCGAGGACGTCCAGCTCCCGCGCGGTGAGGGTGGCCGCCGGGGTCCGCATGCGGCCGAGCAGCCGGGACGCGACGCTCGGCGCGAGCGCGCTGTCCCCGGCGGCGGCCGACCGGATCGCGGCGAACAGCCGGTCCGGCGGGGCGTCCTTGAGCAGGTAGCCGGTGGCGCCCGCCTCGATCGCGGCGAGGATGTCGGAGTCGGTGTCGAACGTGGTCAGCACGAGGACGCGCGGCGCGTCCGGCCCGGCGGTGATGCGGCGGGTGGCCTCGCCGCCGTGGATGCCCGCGCCGAGCCGCAGGTCCATCAGGACGACCGACGGCTTCAGCCGCCGCGCCTCCGCGACGCCCTCCTCGCCCGTCGCCGCCTCGCCGACCAGCTCGAAGTCGGGCTGGTCGGCGAGCATCGCGCGGATGCCGGAGCGCACCACCGGGTGGTCGTCCACGAGCAGGATCCTGATCGGGCTCATGCGCCGCCCCCGTCGCCGGCCGGTACCGGGAGGGACGCCACGACGGCGGTGCCCTCGTCCTCCGCGGACTCGACCTCCAGCGTGCCGCCGAGCGCGCGGGCCCGCTCCCGCATCGCCCGCAGGCCGTAGCCGTCGACCGGCGCCGCCGGGTCGAAGCCGCGGCCGTCGTCGTAGACGTCCAGCACCACCATGTCGTCGAGGTAGGTCAGCGTGACGCCGACGTTGCCGGCGCCGGAGTGCTGCGCGGCGTTGCCGAGCGCGCCCTGCGCGATGCGGACCAGCGCCACCTCGTACTCGGTGGGCAGCTCCAGCGGCTCGCCGGATGTCTCGAACCGCATCCGGGACGCCGACCGCGCCGCCGCCGACTCGGTGATCCGGCGGAGCGCGTCGGTGAGCGACGACCGCTCCAGCACGGGCGGCGCCAGCTCCCGCACGAAGTTGCGGGCCTCCGCGAGGTTCTCCGCCGCCGCCTCCTCGGCCTCCGCGAGCCGGCCCCGGGCGGTGTCGCGGTCGGAGTCGAGGTCGCGCTGCGCGGCGCGCAGCAGCAGGATGATGCTCGACATGCCCTGCGCGAGCGTGTCGTGGATCTCCCGCGCCAGCCGTTCCCGCTCGGTGAGCCGCGCCGCGTCCGACTCCGCCCGGACGAGCCGCTCCCGGGTCCGCACGAGGTCGTCGATCAGCAGCCGGCGCTCCTCGCTCTCCCGGTAGAGCGCCTGGTAGGCGAGCGCCATCAGGGTCGCGACGGCCGCTCCGACGCTCGGCCCGACGACCTCCGCGAGCGTGACCCCGTCGCCGTGCCAGGCGACCGCGCCGATCGCGGCCGCCGTCAGCAGCACCACGCCGGGCAGCGCCCAGGCGAGCCGCAGCAGGTGGACGTACAGGAAGAACAGCGGGAAGGCCAGCCACACGAAGGCGGGGGACGTGAGCGCCAGCGCCGCCCACCCGGCGGTGAGCACCGCCAACCACGCCCGCGCCGGCCCGAGCCGGGGACGGTGCCGCGTGCCCTGGACGATCCCGCTCGCGTACACCGCGCCCAGCAGGAGCCCGCCCGCCAGCACCGGGCCGTCCCGCAGGCTGCGCGCCAGGGCGATCGCGAGCAGGACCACGAAGGTGCCGTGCATGGCCCAGGCGAGCAGGCGCATCGCCGGGGAGAACGGATCGTTCCTCATTTCTCACCCAGCGTAAGCGAGGAACCCCCAGGTCACATCGATCGAAAGGTTGATTCCGGCCGTCCGGAAGGAGGCGGTCCGGCGGTGCCGCCGCACGATGTGCCGCCTCTCCCGCGCGGCGAGGCTGGAGGTACTGGAACCGAGGTGGACGGGGGATTCACGGTGTTCGTGGCGCTACGGGACCTGCGCTTCGCCAAGGGGCGGTTCGCGCTGATGGGGGCGGTCGTCCTGCTCATCACCCTGCTCGTGACGATGCTGTCCGGGCTCACCGAGGGCCTGGCCCGCGACAGCGGCTCGGCCATCGCGAACCTGCCCGCAGACCGCGTCGTGCTGAACGGCGACTCCTTCACGACCAGCCGCATCGACCAGCGGACGCTGCAGGGCTGGCAGGACGTCCCGGGCGTACGGGCCGAACCGCTCGGCATCGGCATGAACCGGCTGGGGGAGGGCACTCCGGTCGCCCTCTTCGGCGTCGACACGGGCAAGGACGCGCCGCCGCCGGGCCAGGTCACCCTCTCCCGAGACCTCGCCGAGGAGACCGGCCTTAAGCCGGGCGCCACAGCGGAGATCGCCGGACGCCCGTTCACCGTCGCGGGCGTCGGCGGCGCCGCGTCCTACAGCCACAACCCGGTCGCCTGGCTGCGGATGGACGACTGGAAGGCCGCCGACCCGCAGGGCTCGTCCGTCCTGCTGCTGCACGTCACCGGCGACCCGGACCTCGGCGCCGCCGACCGGCGGCTCGGCACGACCGCGCTGACCCCGGGCGACGCGGTCTCCAAGATCCCGTCCTACGCCGCCGAGAACGGGTCGCTGCAGCTCATGCGCGGCTTCCTGTTCGCGATCTCGGCGCTGGTCATCGGGGCGTTCTTCACCGTCTGGACGATCCAGCGCCGCGGGGACGTCGCCGTCCTCAAGGCGCTCGGCGCGAGCACCGGCTACCTGCTGCGCGACGCGCTGGCGCAGGCCGTGCTCGTCCTGCTCGCGGGGGCGGGCCTCGGCGGCGCGATCGGCGCGGCGGCCGGGCTGGCGCTCGGCGGCTCGGTGCCGTTCGTCGTGTCGGCGGGGACCACGGCCTTCCCCGTCGCCGCCATGATCGTGCTCGGCGCCGCCGGGGCCGCGCTCGCCATCCGCAAGATCACTTCTGTCGACCCGCTGACCGCGCTGGGAGCGGCACGATGAGCCTGAACCTGACCGATGTCGTCCTCACCTACCCCGACGGCGACCGGACGCTGACCGCCCTCGACCACGTGGGCCTGGCCGTCCGGCCGGGCGAGTTCGCCGCCGTCGCCGGGCCGTCCGGCTCCGGGAAGTCGAGCCTGCTGGCCGTCGCGGCGACGCTGATCCCGCCCGCCGCCGGCACCGTCGAGATCGCGGGCCGGGACGTGACCGGCCTCGGCCCGGCCGAGCGCACCCGGCTGCGCCGCGACCTCATCGGCATCGTCTTCCAGCAGCCGAACCTGCTGCCGTCCCTCACCGCCGCCGACCAGCTCGCGGTCATGGCGCACCTGTCGGGCGGCCGGGCCGGCCGCCGGAACGCCGCCGACCGCGCCCGCGAACTGCTCGACGCCGTCGGCCTGGCGGGGATGGAGCACAAGCGCCCGCACCAGCTCTCCGGCGGCGAACGCCAGCGCGTGAACATCGCCCGCGCCCTGATGAACGACCCGAGGGTCCTCCTGGTGGACGAGCCCACGAGCGCCCTGGACCACCACCGGGGCGAGCAGATCGTGAAGCTCCTGGCCGACCTCACCCGCGACGCCTGCGTGGCGACCGTGATGGTCACCCATGACCGGGCGCAGCTGGCCGCCGTCGACCGCGTCTACGAGATGACCGACGGCCGCCTCGCGCAGCGGTCAGCGCTCGGAGAGGTAGCGCTCCGCGGTCTCGCGTAGGCGCGCGTGGACGCCGTCGTAGGCGGACACCCCCGGCAGGGCGGATTTGGGGAGCTTGGCGAGCATCGTGTAGTTCGTGTCGACGACGTTGCCCGCCGGGGCCAGGCCCGCCTGGCTGACGAGCTGGTAGGCGTCCAGCTCCTCCAGGCTGAGGAGGGAGGACGTCCAGGTGACCAGGTCGTGCTGGCTGATCCGGAAGGCGTCCTCCAGCGGGCGCGCCGAGCCGGTCGACATCAGGTGGAGGTCGTCCTCCAGCCGGGGCCACGCCGGAGCGGCGCCCTTGATGAGGTCCACGACCACGACCGTGTTCATCGCCGCCTCGACGGCCGTCCCGCACACCTCGCCCTCGCCCTGCCGGCAGTGGCCGTCGCCGAGGGAGATCAGCGCGCCCGGCACGTTGACGGGGAAGTAGGCCGTCGTGCCCGCCCGCATCTCCGGGGTGTCCATGTTGCCGCCGTGCGCGCCCGGCGTGATGCTCATGATCACTTCGTTGGCGGCGGGCGCGACGCCCACGGTGCCGTGCATCGGGTCGAGAGGCAGCTCCACCTCGAAGTCGCTGCGCCGGGCACGGAAGCGGCAGACGCCGCGGGCGGCGTCCACCTCGTAGACCCAGACCCGCTCCTCCAGGGCCGGGTGCAGCATCGCCGTCGCGTGCGTCGTGGTCAGCGCCCCGAAGTGCGGGAACGTGGTGGAGACCGCCCAGTCCCGGGCGGGACGGATGTCCACGAAGTGCACCGCGACCGCGTCGCCGGGCTCGGCGCCCTCGACCGCGATCGGGCCGGTCACCGGGTTCAGGTAGGGGAACGTGCACACCCGGCTCGGCAGGTCGTCCACCCCTTTCACCGCGCCGCCGAAGCAGTCCTCGGTGGTCAGTTCGACCACGGTGCCGGGGGCGACCGTGAGGGCCGCCTCCCGTCCGCCGAACGCGTAGGCGGGCTCCGCGCCGTCCAGCGCGACCACGTTGAGCGTCACTTGCCGTCCTCCTCCTCTTCGATGCCGGCCAGGGCCGGGCGCCGGTGCATGACGAGCAGCGCGACCAGCACGGCCGCCCCGACCGCCAGCCACAGGAACGCCAGCTTCTGCGCCGCGACCTTCGCGTTGATGACCACATAGCCCAGGATCAGGAAGCCGATCGCGGGCGCGACCAGGTGCCGCCACCAGTCCCGGCTGCCCGAGCGGACGACGTAGTGGACGACGACCGACACGTGCAGCGTCAGGAACGCCGTCATGGCGCCGAAGTTCACCAGCGAACTGAGCAGCGTGATGCCGTCGTCCCGCTCCGCCATGTAGAGGCCGAGCACCAGCGAGACCGCCGCGACCAGCAGCGTCGCGTTGACCGGGACGCGCCGCGTCGGGTGCACCTTGGCGAGGAAGCGGGGCAGTTGCCGGTCCCGCGCCATCGCGTACAGCAGCCGGGACGTCGCCGCCTGCGCGACCAGCGAGTTCGCGAAGCCCCACGCGATCGCGGTGGCGAGCGCCGTGAGCTTGGCGAGCCAGGCCCCGCCCGCGACCCGCGCGGCGTCGTAGAACGCGGTGCCGTCGGGGTCGCCGTCCTTCACCAGCGCGTCCGGGTCGGGGACGAGCAGCGACGCCACCCACGTCTGGACGATGAACAGCAGCCCGACCAGCACCAGCGCGGCGACCATCGACCGTCCGATGGCGCGGGCGGACTCGCGGTTCTCCTCCGCCAGCGTCGAGATGCCGTCGAAGCCGAGGAAGCTCAGCACGGCGATGGACACCGCGCCGAACACCAGCCCCCACGAGAACGTGTCGGCGTTGTAGATCGGCGTGAAACTGCCGCCGCCGTGCCCCTTGCCCTGCGCCAGCGCCACCACGCCCACGGCCAGGAAGATCAGCAGGATGACCAGCTCGGCGAGCAGCATGACGCGGTTGATCCGCGCGGTCATCTCGATGCCGAAGAAGTTGACGACCGTGTTCAGCACGACGAACGCGGCGAGCCACAGCCACACCGGGACGCCGGGCACCAGCGAGTTCATCGCCACGCTCGCGATCAGGTACAGCAGGCCCGGCACCAGCACGTAGTCGAGCAGGATCATCCAGCCCGCCAGGAACCCGACCGGCGCCGCGATCCCGCGCCCCGCGTAGGTGTAGACGGACCCGGCCATCGGGAACGCCCGCGACATCTGCGCGTACGACGCGGCGGTGAACAGCATGGCCAGCATGCCGACCGCGTACGCGAGCGCGACCATGCCGCCCGCGCCCTCGAAGACGCTGCCGAAGATGCCGAACGGCGCGATCGGCACCATGAAGATCAGCCCGTAGACCACCAGGTCGCGGAAGCCGAGCGAGCGCTTCAGCTCCTGCGTGTAGCCGTACTGCTCGAGCTTCGCCTGCTCGGTGTTCGCCTGCCCGGTGCTCATGGCCCCTCCTCCGCGCGGGGGACCCGCCCCGCGCCGTGAGCGACCCTAGAGCTTTTCTTTTCAGATGAAAAGATTCCAAACGAAAAGACTTCACAGCCGGGCGATCACGGCGAGGTCCAGGCCGTCCGCCCTGGCCAGGTAGGTCGCCGCGGGCGGCGGCCCGAGCGGCGCCGCCGACCACGCCAGCCGGGCCGCCCGGTCGTCCCCGCCGAGCAGCCGCACCGCGCCGGACCGCCCGTCCCGCGCGGTCAGCAGCCCCGCCGCCGCGAGCGCCGCCGCCAGGTGCACGCCGTCGTAGCAGCCCTCCGCGTAGGTGTCGAGGACGGGCGCCGCCGCCCCGAACGCCGCCCGGTACCGCTCCGCCAGCGCGATCCGGCGGTCGTCGCCCTGCCCGGCGAACGACCGCATCGCCGAGTACAGCTCCCCGGTGTCGTCGCCGCCCGCCGCGAGCAGCACGTTCTCCTCCAGCGCCCCGGACAGCCGCACCACCCCGGACGCGGGCCGCGCCGCCGCGAACACCCGGTTGAACACCGCGAGGTCCCGGCCGACCAGGCTGAGCAGGATCGCCTGCGCGCGCGCCCGCTCCAGCGCGTCCACCAGCTCCTCGAAACCGGCCTCCGGATCGTCGCCGGACGCCAGCGGGAACGGGACGAGCCGGTCCAGCACGACCTCGGCGCCGAGCGACCGCACCAGCCGCGTCGCCACCCGGTGCACCGACCGCGGCCAGATGTAGTCGTTGCCGACCAGCGCCCACCGCCGCAGGCCCCGCCGCTCGCTCAGCCGCCGCACCGCGGGCCCGAGCTGCCGCTCCGGCGAGTCGCCGAGCAGCACCACGCCCGCCCGCCGCGGCCCGCCCTCGTGCGGCGGCGTAAAGATGTACGGCACCACCCCGGCGAGCGCCGCCTCCAGCGCCCGGTGCACGTCGCTCGTATGGAACCCCACGAACGCCTGGACGAGCCCCGCCCCGGCGAGGAACCGCGCCTCGGCCGCCACCGCCTCCGGCCGGCGCCCGGCGTCCACCGGCACCAGCTCGACGCCCCGCCCCGCCGCGTTGACCTCGATCGCGGCCAGCCGCGCCGCACTCAGCCCCGACGGCCCGGTCAGCCCGAGCGGCCCGGACAGCGGCAGCAGCAGCCCGAGCCGCAGCACCCCGGCGTCCGGGCCGGTGACCAGCAGCTCCGTGGCGTCCCGCAGCACCGAATCCGTCATGACCTGGCAAGTATGCTCTGTGGACGGACGGCCGGAAACAGGGGAGACGGACGTGGTCGAACGGCGGGACACGGTCGAACGGCGGGACACGCGCACCGACCTCGTCGACCTCCTCACCCGCGCCCAGCGCGCCCTCACCCGCGACCTCGGCGCCGTCCTCGACGAGGAGGGCACGACCGTCGAGCAGTGGCGGGTCCTGCGCGCCCTCGCCGGCGCCGACGACGTCTCCATGGGCGAGCTCGCGGCCGTCGTCGAGATCCCGCACCCCACCCTGACCCGGCTCGTCGACTCCCTGGTCGACTCGGCCTACCTCTACCGCTCCCACTCCGCCCGCGACCGCCGCCGCGTCTCCGTCCACGTCTCCGACCTGGGCCTCGCCAAGCTGGCGCGCCTGGAGGCCCTCGCCGAGGCCCACGAACGCTCCCTCGCCGACACGGAGACCGTCCAGACCCTCTCCACCCTGCTCACCGACCTGTGGACGGACCTCCGCCGCCCAGCCCCGTGAAAGCTTTCACGCCGCGCATGACGCGCCGTCGCACCGCGGGTTAGCCTGCCGACTGGAAGCGCTTCCAGTCCGGCCACCCCCGCCACCGGAACGGAGAACGCGCGATGCGACGCGACCGGATACGCCGTGCCCTCACCCTCCTCCTCGGAGCGGCGCTCCTGCCGATCCTCTGGGTCGACACGGCGTCCGCCCACGGCTCGGTGATCGACCCCGCCTCCCGCAACTACGGCTGCTGGGACCGCTGGGGCGACGACTTCCAGAACCCCGCCATGCAGCAGGAAGACCCGATGTGCTGGCAGGCATGGCAGGACAACCCCAACGCCATGTGGAACTGGAACGGCCTCTACCGCAACAACGTCGGCGGCGACCACCAGGGGGCCATCCCCGACGGCCAGCTCTGCAGCGGCGGCCAGACAGAAGGCGGCCGCTACCGCTCCATGGACGCCGTCGGCCCCTGGAAGACCACCGACATCGGCAGCACCTTCTCCATCAACCTGTACGACCAGGCCAGCCACGGCGCCGACTACTTCCTCGTCTACGTGACCCGCCAGGGCTACGACGCCCTCACCCAGCCACTGCGCTGGAGCGACCTGGAACTCGTCCGCCAGACCGGCCGCTACGCCCCCGCCAACAACTACGTGATCGACAACGTCACCGCCCCCGGCCGCTCAGGCCGCCACGTGGTCTACACGATCTGGCAGGCGTCCCACATGGACCAGTCCTACTACATCTGCAGCGACGTCAACTTCCGCTGAATCGGCACGTCTGCTCCCACACGGAGGCCCGGAAGCGGTGCGACGCCTGCTTCCGGGCCTCTGCAATTCTCAAAAAGGGGGACGGTTCGTCCGGTTCCTATTTCAGATCGAGCCGGCCCGCTTTGATGTGCCCGAGGAACCCGGCCATCGTGGCCCGGTCGAGAACGATGACGGGGCTCGACTCATCGAGGACACTGTCGCGGACGCCGGTCGACCCCGCCCCGAGAGGACGCACCTCAAGGCACCCGGTGTTCGCCCCGCAGAACCGGCTTTTGCGCCAACTGCGCTCCGGGTCCGCCGACCCTGCCGGGCGGGTAGGTGCCGTCGATCGTTCGGCGTCCACTGCCATGTGTGTGTCCCTTACCTAGGCTGAGGTGCGCAAACCCCCGCACTCAGCAATGGGCGAGGGTGTGGGCGCAGGTAGGACACAACAATGGCGGGGCCAGGCCGGCAAATGCGAGACGGCACGCCGAATGTGTTCGGCAAAAGCCGCGATTAGATGGTGGTCCGAAGCTCAGCACGTTGCAGCGTCTCCGGTAGGACGTGCAACTGAACGTGCCCACTCGCCCCGGCGTCCGGTACGTGGATCCAGCCATAGCGGGTCAAGCCGCAGACGTTGACTTCGACCGCGCGTTGGTACGACTGCGGGCACAGGCCGGAGTATCCGTGGACGATGGTCGCTTCATAGATCTGCTGCGACACGACCAGCACGAGAGGCGCGTTGGTGTTCCGCAGCGCCGCGCGGACCGCGTCCGCGTCGAGGAGCCGGATGGCCGCGTCGATCTCCGCGCCGAACGGCCCGTGGTCGTCGCGGAGCAGGTCGCCGGCGTGGACGACCGCCCGCATGCGCAGCCGGTGGTCGGGACGGTCGGCGGGCCGCAGCGCGGCGTTGTAGCCGCCCAGCAGCTGCGCCAGCACGGGGATGAGCGGGTCCAGCAGGCGGGACCTCGGCACCTCGTCCGTCGGCTGGACGAGCACGAGGACGCCGTCGCCGCGGTCCTCGATGGGCTCGCAGAACCGCTCGTCGATCCCCGCCGCCCGCATCGCGCGGTGCAGCAGCAGGTAGAGCTGGTTCCGCAGTTCGACCTTGACGAGGTCGGTGCGGGTCGACGAGCTCTCCAGGTCGAGTGCCAGGATGCTCCGATGTAGGGGGCCGCAGAGGGGCAAGGTTTCGTCCTCCCATCCCCGTCCGGCGGACATGTCGTCCGCGACGCAGAGGCCGCCACCGCCGAGGTGGCATGTCCCGGTGGCGCGCCATCGCGGTCACGGGCACTGACGCAACGCTCCGCCGCGGGCGGGCGAACCCGCGGCGACTTACTCCCCTTGCCCCCAATATGCCCGACCCGTGATGCGCGTGCAGCATGCACGGCGTGATGCACAGGGGCGTTCATGAAAGTCTATCCTTGCGGTGATACGCCGTTCTGGAATTCTCGCGCGGAACGGACCGACTTTTGAGGTAATATATGCGGTGCAACATGCACTGCGGGTTTCGCATCAGACCGTTGGCCAGTTACCCCAGCAAATCAAGATCTCCATCGCCAGGTGGCCGCCGCCATTCCTGGCCGGCCTCGGGGAGAGTGGCGGTGCCGACATCTCAAGCCCCGTCCGTGCGCCGGCGGCGCCTCGGCGTCGCGCTGCGCCGCATGCGCGAGGGCAGTGGTCTCAGCGCCGAGACGGTCGGCCGGCGGCTGCGCTGGTCGGCGTCCAAGGTCTCCCGTATCGAGACGGCGCGGATCGGGGTGCGGGAGGCCGATGTCAAGCGCATGCTCAAGCTGTACCGGGCCGAGGACCACGCGCTGACCGAGCTGCTCGCCCTGGCGCGCGAGGCCGCCAACCCGGGGTGGTGGACCCGCTACCCGGGCCTGCCGCCCGACCAGGCCGCCTACTGCGCGCTGGAGGACGAGGCGGACGTCGCGCTCGCCTATGAGGCGCAGATCGTGCCGGGGCTGCTGCAGACGGAGGATTACGCGCGCCGTCTGATCCTCGGCTGGGCGGAGATCGTCCCCGTGCCGCCGGCGGTCGTCGAACGCGATCTCCAGGTGCGCATGAAACGCCAAGAACTTCTGCGGGCACCGCGTTCCCTGCGGCTTTCAGTGATCTTGGACGAGGCCGTGCTCCTGCATCGCATCGGCGGTGCCGCGATCATGCGGCGGCAACTGGAACGGCTGGTCGAACTTGCGGGCCTGCCGAATGTCGAATTGCGGATACTGCCGCTGGGCGCTGATCACAGCGCCGCGCTGCACGCGTTCACGCTGCTGGAGTTCGCGCCGTCCTTCGAGGTCACTTTTCCCTCGGTCGTGCACAGCGAAAGCCACCCGATGAGCCTCGTCCAGGACGAGACCGTCACGCACGAGCACCACCGTGTCTTCGACTGGCTCACGCAGCGGAGCCTCACGCCCGCGGAGTCGGTCGACGTGGTCCAGCGCACCGCCGGGCGCGAGTGGTGCTCTTGATCTCGCGGTGTCGGTGGGGGGTCGTAGGGTCGGGGTATGTCGCGGCGGCGGTTCGAAGTGGCCATGGGGCGTATGCGGGACGGGGATCCGCGGGTTCGGGAGGGGGCGTTCGACTTTCTGCGGGAGCATGCGGACGCCTACGTCGACGAGCTGATCGCCGAGTTCGCGGTCGAGGGGGATCCGGGGTTGCGGTGCTGGCTGCTGGAGCTCGTGGCCGAGGCGCGGTCCGGGAAGGCGCTGGACGTGTTCCGCGACCAGCTGGAGAGCCCGGACGAGTCGCTGCGGTTCTGGGCCGCGCGGGGGCTGGAGATGCTCGACACGCGGGCGGCCGAGCAGGTCCTTGAGCAGGCGCGCGATGAGGGGTGGATCGCTTAGCCGGGGTGTGCCCGGCTAGGCGGCCGGGCCGTGCGGGGCGAAGGTGCCGTAGGCGCCCTGGTGGAACAGCAGGGGCGTCTCGCCGTCGCCGAGCTGCAGGTGCTCGACGCGGCCGATGACGATCTGGTGGTCGCCGGCGTCGTGGAGTTGCTCGGTGACGCAGTCGATCCAGGCGACCGCGCCGTTGATGACCGGGTTGCCGGCGGGGGACGGGCGCCAGCCGATGTCGTGGAACTTGTCGGTCTTGCGCACCGCGACGGCGCGGCACACGTCCTCCTGCGCGGCCGACAGGACGTTCACGCAGAACCGCTCGCCCGACTCGCGCAGCGCGCGCCACGAGCTGGAGCCCTTGTCGGGGAGGAAGGCGACCAGCGGCGGGTCGAGCGAGACGGAGGTGAACGAGCCGACCGTCATGCCGATGGCGGTGCCGGCCGCGTCCAGCGCGGTGACCACGACGACGCCGGTCGGGTAGTGGCCCAGCACCTGCCGGAAGCGGGCGGGGTCGATGGCCTCGTTGGTCGTCAGGCGCATGACGGAACTCCTCCCTGTAGCGATCGCTACAGAGAATGCCATCCGGGACCCCGGCCTGACAAGCGTGACGTTCCGGTGCTCAGCCGGCGACGGCCCGCTCGACCACGGCGACGGTGATCGCGACGAAGTCGTCGGGGTCCCAGTCGTCGTGGATCTGGTGGGCCAGGAAGAGGCCGTCGGTGGCGGCCATCACGATGCGGGCGAGGTCCATCGCCAGCTCGGGGCGGCGGGCCTGCAGCTCGGTGTCGAAGTACGAGGTGAACCAGGCCGCGATGCTGCTCGCGACCGAGTCGCGGGTGGCGAGGAAGTACCGGCGGGCCTCCGCCTCGACCTCGCGGGACTCCAGCAGCAGCATGTGCCCGATGCGCAGGAAGTCCGGGGCGTCGCGCAGCGAGCGCACCGAGCGGGACAGGATCGCGCGCAGGCTCTCGGCCAGCGGGCGCTCGTCGCGGGGGTCGCGCTCCCAGCGCGGCTGGGCGGCGATCCACTGCTCGAAGCTGTGCCGGATCACCTCGGCCATGAGGTGGTCCTTGTCGCGGTAGAACCAGTACACCGAGCTGGCCGGCAGGCCGGACCGCCTGGTGACCCGCGAGATCGTGGTGCCCTCGTAGCCGCACTCGGAGGCGATCTCGGCGGCGGCCTTGAGGATGCGGACCCGGGACAGCTCCCGGTCGTCGGCGGAACGCGTCGTCGGCATCGCGGTCACGCCGCCTCGCCGAGCCAGGCGAGGGCCTGCGCGTGCACGCCGTCGGCGATCAGGTCCACCATCCGCTCCAGGTTCCAGCCGCGGCCCGAGTGGACGCCGACGTACAGGCCGTCCATCACGGCGAGGTGGAAGCGGGCCATCCGCTCGGCGACCTCCCGCGCCCGGTCCGGGTCGCCGGCCGGGAGCACCTGCTCCCACCAGTCCCGGATGGCGGTGCGGGTCTCGCCGCGCACCTCGATGTAGCGGCGCCGCGCGGACGGCTCCTTCGGACGGTTCGCGAGGCCGAGCATCAGCCCGAGCCGCCAGAACTCCGGGCGGTCGGTGATCGCCCGCGACGCCCGGTGCAGCCGGTCGCGGATCTCCTCGGCCGGGTCGGAGACCGCGACGCGCTCCTGCCAGGTGGGCGCGGTGTCGCGCCAGCGCCGGTAGCTGAACTCCAGGGTCTCGGCGAGCAGTTCGTCCTTGTTGCGGAAGTGCCAGTAGACCGAGCTGGCCGGCAGCCCGGTGGCCTCGGTGACCAGGGCGATCGAGGTGCCGTCGTAGCCGCGTTCGGCGGCGATGGCGAGGGTGGCCTCCAGGATCCGCAGCCTGGACTCCTCGCCCTGCTGGTGGCGGCGCGCCGTTTTCCGCATCCGGCAATCATCTCCCCTCTGATCATCGGAAACCCGACCGCGGTGGGGGGTTGTGTCGACCATCACATCACGGGTACGGTCACCGCACGTCCCTGTAGTGATCGCTCCAATCAGTGTAGTGATCGATACGGGCGGAGATCGGTGACCTGGAGTAGACAATGCCCACCTCACGCAGAGCTCCCCGCCGTCGGCGGCTGCTCGCCCCCGTCCTGGCCGCGCTGACCGCGGCCGCGTCCCTCACCGCCTGCGGCTCCGGCGACGCTGGCGTCAGCGCCGCCGACGCCAAGACCCAGGCCGCCGACCTCGTGAAGCTGCTCGGCGTCGAGGACGGCGCGGACCTCGGCGGCAAGGTCACCTTCAAGCTCGGCGCCGCGCTCACCCTGTCCGGGCCGTCCGCGAGCAACGGCGAGTCGATGCGCAACGCCATGGAGCTCGCTGTCGAGCAGATCAAGGCGGCCGGCGGGCCGGCGATCGAGCTGAGCGTCAAGGACATCAAGGGCCCCGACCCCGTCGCCGCCAAGCAGGCCGCGTCGGAGCTGGCGGCCGAGGGCGTCCCGGCCAAGATCACCTCGATGGGGGACGGCCTCGGCGCGATGCTCGCCGACACCGACAAGAGCAAGATCCTCAGCCTGGACGGCGTCGGCGGCGCCCAGGTCTTCACCAAGGGCACGCAGTACTTCTACGGGACGCGCGAGGTCGCGCCGTCCGACGCGGCGCCCGGCGCCCTGGAGTGGTTCAAGCGGGCCCACCCGCAGGGGCGGACGGTCGGCCTGGTCGGCGTCGACCTCGGCCCGCTGAACGCGGCCATCCAGGCCGACATGAAGGCCAAGATCGAGGCCGCGGGCCTCACCTACAACGGCCTCTGGGAGACGCTCTCGCCCAGCTCCCAGGACTACGCCAGCATGATCGCGAAGGTGAAGAAGAACGAGCCGGACCTGCTCTGGGTCGCCTTCGGCGGCGCGGCGCCCGGTGCGTTCGCCGCCCAGGCCAAGAGCGCCGGCGTGAAGAGCGAGCTGCTCGGCATCGAGTTCACGCAGGAGGCGGTCAAGGCGTCCAAGGGCGTCCTCGACCGCGAGGGCTTCAAGTTCGCCATGGACTACTTCGACGCGTCCAAGCCGTCGAACCCGCTGGCCAAGCTGTTCGCCGAGGCGTACGAGAAGGCGTACGGCGAGCCCGCCGACTTCTACGCGGCCAACGCCTACGAGGAGACCCTGATGGTCTGGGACCTCATCAGGCGCGTCATCGCCGAGGGCGGGAAGCCGGACGACAGCGCCGCGCTCAAGGCCGCGCTGGAGAAGGACCCGAAGTTCGCCTCCGTCTACGGCGGCGACACCGCGACCGTCGGCGCCTTGGAGATCGACCTGAAGACGCACGGCGTCGCCAAGCGGCCGATGGGCGTCTTCGAGTACAAGGACGGCAAGGTCGCGCCGCTCGCCACCTACGACGTGGGCGGCGGGGACTTCCGCCTCGCCCGCTGACGGCTTCCTCCGGGGCGGCCCCGCCGCGGGCCGCCCCTCCTCCTCGTCTCCGGAGGCTCCATGCATGACCTGCTGGACTCAGAACTCTGGCAGCTGACCGTCAACGGGCTCGTCCGCGGTGCCTTCTACGCGGCGCTCGGCGCGGGGCTCGCCCTCGTCATCGGCGTCACGACCCGCTTCCACTTCGCCTACGCGCTCACCTACACGGTGGCGCCCTACGCCGCCTTCTGGGCCATGGACGGGCTCGGCGTTCCCTTCTGGCCGTCCGCGCTCATCGGGCTCGCCGCGGCGGTCGCGGTCAGCGTGCTGCTGGAACTCGGCGTGTACGAGCCCGTCGCGCGCCGCGCCGCCGACCGCGCCATGCTCGCCGTGCTCGTCACGTCGATCGGCGTCAGCACCGCGGGCATCGCGCTGCTCCAGCTCAAGTTCGGGACGAGCAGCCTGCCGTTCTACGGCCCCGAGGCGGTGCGGCACGAGTTCGGACGGGTGCAGATCTCCACCTTCGACCTCGGGCAGGTCGCCACCTGCCTCGTCCTCGTCGCCGCGCTCGCCGCGTTCCTGGCGTTCACGCCGCTCGGACGCTCCATCAAGGCGGTGCGCAGCAACCCGGGCCTCGCCGCCGTGCTCGGCATCGGCGTCCGCCGGGTCAACCTCGTCTGCTTCGCCGTCGCGGGCCTCATCTCCGGCGCCTGCGCGCTCTGGTACGGGCTGCTCTACACCGTCCAGCCGACCATGGGCGACACGACGGTCATCTACGGCTTCGTCGTCGCGTTCCTCGCCGGGACCCGCGCGTCGCCGCTGCGCGCGCTGCCGATCGGCATCGGGCTCGGGCTGCTGGAGCAGTGGGCGTCGAACTGGCTGTCGCTCCAGTGGACGCAGACCGCCGTGTTCATCGTCCTCACCGGCTACCTCGCGTTCCTCGCCGGGAGGAGCCGCCTCCCCCTCGTGTCGTTGCGGAAGGCCTGACGCCATGTGGATCAACTATTTGGACCAGGCGCTGCTGCTCGCGGCGCTCGCCGTCAGCGTCAACCTGCTCGTCGGCTACGCCGGGCAGGTGTCGGTCGCGCACGCCGCGTTCGCGGGCGTCGGCGGCTACACCGTCTGCTTCCTCGCGGGCGAGCACGGCTGGCCCTACCTCGCCTCGCTCGCCGTCGCCGTGCTGGTCGCGACCGCGTTCGGCGTGCTGATCGGGGTGATCGCGCTCGGTCTCGCCGAGGAGTTCCTCATCCTGATGACGCTGGCGTTCTCGCTCGGCATCATCGGCGTCTTCGCCACCTTCGACGCGCTCGGCGGCGCCATGGGCATCACCGGCGTCGAGGGGCTGCGGCTGTTCGGCCTGGAACTGGACGGGCCGTCCGACTGGCTGGTCCCGTCGGCGGTGGTCCTGGTCCTGGTCTTCGCCGTCTGCCGCCGCCTCGGCGAGTCGCCGTACGGCCGGGTGCTCAAGGGCATCCGGGAGGACGCGGTGGCGACCCGGGCGCTCGGCAAGAACACCTTCGGCTACAAGATCGGCATCTTCGCGGTCACCAGCGGGCTGACCGGGCTGATCGGCGGCTTCTACTCTGGCTGGCTCGGCCAGGCGACCCCGTCGGCGTTCGGCTTCCCGCTCGCCATGGCGGTCTTCGCGATGGTGATCGTCGGCGGCAACGCCAACCTGGCCGGCTCGGTCGTGGCGGGCGTCGCGCTCACGATGATCGAGCCGGTGCTGCGCGAGGTCCTCGGGGTGGAGAGCACGCAGGCGGCGCTGCTCCAGGTGGTGCTGTACGGGGCGCTGCTGGTGCTCGTCATGATCGTCCGGCCGCAGGGGCTGTTCCCGGAGCGCTCCCGGCACGCCGCCGTGCCCGCCGCCGGGGCCGCTGCGCGCGCGGAGGTGTCGCCGCGTCCCGAGCGGTCGGCCGACCGCACCCCCTACGCCGACGCCGAGGTGGTGCTGCGGGCGGAGGGCCTGTCCAAGCGCTTCGGCGGCATCACCGCCGCCAAGGACATCGGCCTGGAGCTGCGGCGCGGCACGATCACGGCGCTCGTCGGCCCGAACGGCGCCGGCAAGACGACCGCGTTCAACCTGCTCACCGGCACCGTCGTCCCGGACACCGGGTCGGTGACGCTGAACGGCGCGGAGCTGGTCGGGATGCGCCCGGACCGCGTCGTCCGCGCCGGGCTGGCCCGCACCTTCCAGGACGTCCGGCTGCTCGGCCGGCTCACCTGCCTGGAGAACGTCATGCTCGCCGTCCCCGGGCAGCCGGGGGAGCGGGCCGCGCGGCTGTTCGTCCCCGGCCGCGGCGTCTCCCGCGCGGACCGCGAGGTCTCCGCGCAGGCGATGCAGTGGCTCGACTTCGTAGGCATGGCCGACCAGGCCGCGACGCCCGCCGACGCCCTGTCCTACGGCCAGTCGAAGCTGGTCTCCCTGGCCCGAGCCTTGGCCACGAAGGCTGACGTCCTCCTACTGGACGAACCGGCGTCCGGCGTCGACGCGACCTGGGTGGACACCATGCTCACGATGGTCGCCGCCGTCCGCGACGAGGGCCGCACCGTCTGCCTGGTCGAGCACAACCTCGACGTGGTGCGCGAACTCTCCGACCACACCTACTTCATGGAGCTCGGCGAGATCACCGCGTCGGGCACGCTCGCCGAGCTGACCGGCTCGGCCCGCCTCGCCGAGGCGTACTTCGGCGCCCAGTGAGGGAGGACGCATGACTCTGCTCGATGTGAGCGGCCTGGTGGCGGGCTACGGCCGCAAGGAGGTGCTCCACGGCGTCGGCCTCCGTGTCGACGCGGGCGAGATCGTGACCCTGATGGGCCACAACGGCGCGGGGAAGACGACCACGATCCGAGCCGTGCTCGGGGCGGTCCGCCCGCGCGCCGGAACGATCCAGATCGCGGGCCGCGACACCGCGCGCCGCCCGGTGCGCGCCGCCGTGGCGGCGGGCGCGGCGATGATCCCCTCGGAGCGGTTCGTCTTCCCCGACCTGTCCGTACACGACAACCTGCTGCTGGGCGCCGCCAACGCCCCGTCCGGCACCGGCACCGCCGAGCGGCTCGCGACCGTGAAGGAGCTGTTCCCGATCCTGGACGAGCGCGCGAAGCAGCCTGCGGGCTCGATGTCGGGCGGGCAGCAGCGCATGGTCAGCCTGGGCATGGCGCTCATGGCCCGCCCCAAGCTGCTCCTCCTGGACGAGCCGTCCCTCGGCCTGGCCCCGTCCGTCGTGGAGACCATCTTCGGACGGCTCCGCGCCTTGGCCGACGACGAGGGCCTGGGCATCCTGCTGCTGGAGCAGAACGTCAAGCAGGCCCTCCAAATCGCCGACCGCACCTACGTCATGCGCTCCGGCCAGATCATCCTGGAGGAGACCGCAGACCAGATGCGCCAACGCACCGACTTCTGGGACCTCTTCTAACGCCGCGCCCGGCGGCCCGGCCGGTGGTCAGTCCGTCGGAGCCGGCAGGAGGTCGGCATGCCTGACGGTGTAGTTGCCCTTGGTGACGGGCGCGAAGGCCGCGGGGCCCATGCAGGTGCCGACCTTGCCCTCCTCCCAGCCGCCCTGCCCGTTCTCGACGCCGTTGACCACCGACCAGGAGAACCCCATGCGGTCATGCCTGCCGCCGGGACCGCCGTCGTGGACGCTGAAGCCGAGCCGCTTGCCGATCTGGTCCTTGATCGGCTCGTCGGCCTTCGTGACGACCGCGGTGAGGGTGGCGTTGCCGGGGCTGGTCAGCAGGCAGTCGACCCTGGCCTCCGACCGGACGGTCCAGCCCTCGGTCGGAGAGTGGTGGGAGATCTTCACGGTCCCGCGGGCGTCGGTGGGCAGCCCGCCGGGGGCACCCGGCACGGGCTTCGAATAGGGGACGGCGCGGGCGTCGAAGGTGAAGGTCCGGATGTCCTGGTCGGGCCAGTACGTGAGGCGGATCTGCGCGGCCCCGGACACGCGCGCGGCCGCGGCCTCCGGTGCTGCCGGGGAGGTCGCCTCCGCCGCGACCGGTGCGGCCGTGACGAGGGCGGCGGCCCCGATCACGGCGGCGATCTTGAGCATCCTGGGCATGGGCATGGAGAGACTCCGTTCGGTCGGCGGACGGGCCCGAGCGGCACGGCCGATCCCCATGCTCCGATCGGGCACCACCCGCCGAGATCCCCCTCACGGGCCGATCCCTTCCCCCGGAGGTACGACCCGGCGGGCGAAGCCGGCGACCCGGCCAGATCATCCTGGAAGAGACCGCAGACCAGATGCGCCAACGCCCCGACTTCTGTGACCTCTTCTGACAAGGCGCGAGCGCTCGCCCGCTTGGGGACGAGGGCTCGCCCACAACACGGGGGGACGGTCACTCGGCTTCTCAGTCTCTCTCGCCGCCGCCTGAACCCGGACACGCAGAAGCAGACCCTGATCCAGCCACCGGCCAGGGCCCCGCTCCCGCCAGCGTCCATCGTTAGTTTCCGGTCAGCATGGGGGATGGCCTGCTTGTACCAAGCCGATCAGTCAACGGACTCATCTCGGTCGGCTGGCAGGACGGCCCATCGTCGAACTCAATCCGCGTGGTCGGCCAGGTCTTGAGGGGCACACTCGTTATAACATGAGATGCATGGGGTTGTTCGAGATCCAGACGAGGCGGAAGTCGTCGACTGGCTCGTGTCGCTCACGCCCGTTCAGCTGGCGCGGGTGGACGCCGTGTGCGGCTTGCTCGCGATGGAAGGCACCGGCCTCGGCATGCCCCTGTCCCGACCTCTCGGCGACCGCGTGTGGGAGCTGCGGATCAATCTCCACCCCAAGGACATCCGGATCACCTACTGGTTCCCCGGGCACGACCGGATCGTGCTGTTGACGGTGTTCCGCAAGACCCGCGACGCCGAGCACGCTCAGGTGACACGGGCCAAACAAGCGCAGAAGGTCTGCGAAGCCGAACACGACACCGACCAGATCATCAGCATCATCGAGACCCCGGAGGGGCCATGAGCAGCCAGCGGACCAGCCCGCACGTTCTTCTCGCGGATCATCCTGGCCTGGCCGCCAAGCGAGACACCGACGAGTACCGGCTCGCCCACGAGGAGGCGCACCTGGCGCTCGCCCTCGGCCGCGCCATCTATGCCCGGCGCACCGAGCTGGGCATGTCCCAAACCGAACTGGCCCGCCGCGCCGGGATGCGTCAGCCCGCCGTATCCCGCATCGAATCCGGCGGTGGAGGCGTTCCGACCCTGGCCGTTCTCAACCGGCTCGGACACGCCCTCGGCTTGCGATTCCGGGTCATCGTCGGGGAAGGCGACGCCGGCGCGGCGGAGACCGAACTACTCGCCACCGCATGAGGACCCGGCACCTGTTGCTCGGCCAGCACACCGGCCCGCTTGGCCGGGCAAGCGGGCCGGATGCGGCGCGTGCAGAGCCAGCCGCTTCGCTGCCAGCCTTGCGGGGTCACGCACGTGCTGGTGTACGGAGAATAACCAGTCTCCACACTTTCAGGTGATTGGCACCTGCCCCGGATCGATCAGCAGGCCACGGGCATGCTCCAGCAGACGAGCACTCGCCCGCTTCGGGACGAGTGCTCGCGCATAACACTGGGGGAAGGTCAGGCCAGGTCGTGCTCCCCGCGCTTCACCCGGTCGGCGAACCTGCGCCAGTCGGCGACGTCGAACACCAGATGGGGAGCCTCGGGGGCCTTGGAATCACGCACACCGACCTTGGCAGTGAGCTGCGCGACCTCCACACAGTCACTATGACCGGACGTGCCACTCCGGCTGGACTTGCGCCAGAGCTGCGCGACCTCCACGCAGTCACTCTGACCGGACGAACTTCCACTGTGGCTGGACTTGCGCCAGAGCTGCGCGACCTCCACGCAGTTCTGCTTTGCGGGGTCGCTTCCGCTGTAGCTGGCCTTACGCCAGACGGGAGTCACTTGAGCCCCTCCATAACTCGCTGGATCAGCTCGATCGAGGCCTCGACCGGCAACGCTCGATCGCTGATGCGGTCGAACCGCAGCCTGAACGAGCGGACCTCTTCCGGGTCCATGGCCAGTCTTCCACCCCCGCAAGCCTCGGTATAGGCGGCGACGGTGTTGCCCACGGTCATGATCTTGAAGGAGCCATCTCGGCCTATGTGCGCGCCCACACTCCTGGGGACGACCCGAAATGTGATGTTCGGATGCCGCGCCCGCTCCAGGATCGCGGCGAGTTGTGCACGCATGATTCCAGGACCGCCGACCGGCTGATCGATGACACCCTCGTCGAGGAACACTCGCATGATGGGGCAGGTTCTCCGACCGAACACCTCCTGGCGCTTCATCCGTTGGGCGATGTGGGTGTCGACGTCGAGCAGTCCTGCGGCCTCGAACATGGCTCGGGCGTAGTCCTCCGTTTGGAACAGGCCCGGTACCCAGGACAGTTCCCAGATCCTCAGTTCCGAGGAGCGCAACTCCATCTCGGCGTGGGCTTTGAACCATTCGGTGTCGTGTCCGGTAACGGCGAATCCCACCAGAAAGGTGAACAAACCGCCCGTGTCCCACTCTCGGTCGAGGATCTTCGCGTGCTTGAGTTGGAGCTTCATCCCGCCGGATTCAAGGCGCGAAACACTCGACCTATCAAGATCGAGAAGTTCCCCCAACTTTGATCCGGACATTTTGCGCTCTTCGCGGTGTCTCCGCAGCTGAACCGCTATGAGGTCCCATAGCGAACCGGCTGGATCGAGCGAGTCTCGGGCACTCACCGTCCACTCCCCGTTGTTGTTTTTCCTGGACGAACGTAGCGAAGATAACTCGCCTTGTTCATTCTTGTCCTGGGAAAACGCAACGAAGTGGAGGCGATCATGAATGGGCGACACGATCTTGAGGGTCAACAACTTGATCGTCTTCGCAATGAATTCACGGGGCACCGGATCTGGCGGGCGGTGCGCTGGGACGGGCGGCTGGGTGACTGGGTGGCCAGCCTGCACGACCCGTCCGCCGGGATCGACCCGACGGTGATCTGCTCGGACGCCGCCGCGCTTCGCAAGGCATTGCGCGTTGAGGCCGAGCGGGCCGCCGCGCGCAAGGGACTCCGGTGATGGAACGGCCGCACCACGACGCGGGCCGGCCACCGGAGGGGACCGCGACCCCCGGCGCGGTCCCGTGGGGGGAGGTGAGAGCGGCGCGTCCGGTGAGCGTCCCCCCGGGCGCACCGGCCGCGCCGCTCCACCGCTCGCCCCACCAGTCGGCCGACACCGTGCGGCCGTCCACCATCGCGAACATCGAGGAGCACTTCCCCGGCGTCCACTGTTGGTGGGGTCTCCACACACGCCGGTGGTGGGCCTACGTGCCGACCCCGCCGGTGGGCCACCTGCTGGAAGCGGCCACCACGGACGCCCTCATCGCCCAGATCGCGGAGAGAGTGGAGGGACGGCCAAGAGCCGCTCTTCGGCAGTGGCTCTGAGAGTCAGCGGAAGGTGTGTTGCATCTCGCCGATGCCGTCCACCCAGGTGCGCAGTGTCTCTCCGGATCGCAGGAAGCGCTGGGGGGTGCGGCCGAGGCCGACGCCGTCGGGGGTGCCGGTGAAGATGACGTCGCCGGGGCGGAGGGTGAGCACCTCCGACAGCTTCGCGATCGTGCGGGGGATCGAGAAGATCAGCTTGGACGTGCGGCCGTCCTGCACCGTCTCGCCGTCGATCGAGCAGCCGAGCGCGAGGTCGTCGCGGTTCGGGATCTCGTCGAGGGTGACGAGCCAGGGGCCGATCGGCGCGAAGCCCGGGTAGGACTTGGCGAACCCGAACTGCGGGGCCTCGCCGGTGAACTGCAGGATCCGCTCGGAGAGGTCCTGGCCGACCGTGAGGCCGGCGACGTGGTCCCAGGCCCGGTCGGCGGAGACCCGGTGGGCCGGGCGGCCGATGACCGCGACGACCTCGACCTCCCAGTCGGTGTGGCCGCCGTCCGGCAGGCCGATCTCGCCGTAGGGGCCGGTGATGGACGACGCGAACTTCGTGAAGACCGGCGGCAGGTCTGTCGGCGGCTCGAAGCCGGTCTCGGCGGCGTGGTCGGCGTAGTTCAGCCCGATCGCGATCACTTGGGACGGTGCGGGCGACGGGGAGCCGAGCAGGATGCGGTCGAGGTCGACGTCCGGTGCCGGGGTGGCGGTCGCCGCCCAGGCCGTGAAGTCGTCCCAGCGGTCGTAGATGCTCTGCGGGTCGGGGCCGAAGCGTCCGGCGGACGCGGTCGCGATGTCTGCGGCCTTGTCGTCGGAGACGACTAGCACGGCCCGGCCCGCGTGGTTGGCGATGCGCATCAGATGTCTCCGCCGATCAGCCCGAGCAGGAGCTTCTCGAAGGTCTCGGGATGCTCGATCTGCGTCCAGTGGCCGCACCGGCCGATGACGTACAGGTCGGCGTTGGGGAGCTTGTCGGCAAAGTACTTGCTCGCGTCCACCGGGATGATCCGGTCGTCGCGCCCGTGCACGCACAGCACGTCGTGGGTGATGCCCGCGAGGTCCTCGGGTGTGAAGAAGCGGCGCGTCCCGTTCGGGTCGAACGACGCCTCGTGGGAGCGGCGGACGTCCTCGCGGGTCACGTACGCCATCCGCTCCGCCACGACGCGGTCGATGGTGCCGCGCATGGGCTCCAGGTCGTACACGAACTCGGTGAGCAGCCCCTTGAGGGACTCCGCGCTCGGGCTCGCGTAGAACTCGCGGAGGTGCTTGAGGCCGGGGCTGACCGGCATGTCCGGCGCGCCGCCGCTGCCCATCAGCAGGATCTTGCCGACGAGCGCGGGCCGGGCCAGCGTCATCAGGAGGGCGAGCTGCCCGCCCATGGAGTTGCCGACCAGGTGCACCTTCTCCAGGCCCAGTTCGTCCACCAGCGCCAGCAGCGCCTCGGCGCGCAGGTCGTTGAACGGGCCCATGCCGCGCGGCGCGTCGAGCGGGTGCGAGGAGTCGCCGAAGCCGATCTGGTCGGGGGCGAGGCACCAGAACCGGTCGCCGAGGTCGGCGATGATCCGCTCCCAGTTGGACAGCCCGGTCGCGCCTGGCCCGGAGCCGTGCAGGAACAGCACGGCCTCGGGCCCGCGCTCGCCAGTCTCGTGCAGCCGGAACGTCAGCTCCCCGCCCCGAACCTTGACGGCGACGTCAGAAGAGGTGATCACAGGTGGACCGCCGCGAGCTTCTCGGCGCCGAGGTGGCGGCCGCCCCACGCCTTGGCGAGCGGGTCGTCGAACAGGAACGCGTGGCTGCCGGCGGCGACCGCGTCCTGGAACTTCTTCTGCAGCGGGTGGTCGAGGAACGCGGAGCGGCCCGACGAGACCCGCATCAGCGCCTGGACGGTGTCGAGCGCCGCGTTCGCCGACCGGGCGACGTCCCACCGCCAGAACGCGCGCTGCTCCAGCGACGGCACCTCGGCGCGCTCGGCGGCCTCCATCAGCTCGGACGCGGTCCGCTTCACCTTCAGGACGGCGGCGTCGAGCTGCCAGGCGGCCTCGGCGAGGTGGTTCTGCACGACGGGCTCCTCGCGGAGCAGTTGGCCGTAGTTGGTGCGGCGGCCCCGCGTCTCGGTGACCCACTGGTCGTAGAAGCCGAGGCAGGCGCCGAGCGCCCCCGCCGCGATGATCAGGTTGAAGGTCACCGCCCACGGCGTCCGGTACAGCGGGGCGTCGTTGCGCTCCTGGCCGGGCAGCGGGATGCCGAGGCCGTGCGTGTAGTAGACGTGCGACTGGCCGCGGTGCTCGGGGACGAAGACGCCGTCCACCACGATGTCGTCGGAGCCGGTGCCGCGCAGCCCCGCGACGTTCCAGGTCTCCTCGATGCGGTAGTCGCCCTCGTCGAGGATGACGGAGACGAAGTCGGGGTACTCGGTCCCGTTCACCTCGCGGGTCCCGGCGATGCCGCCGAGGATGACGCCAGAGCAGATGCCGCTGCCGGAGGAGAAGCTCCAGCGGCCCGACACCCGGTACCCGCCCGGCACCTTCTCGATCTTGCCGGTTGGGGTGTAGGACGAGGCGATCCGCCGCGCCGGGTCGGCGCCCCAGACCTCCTCCTGCGTCTCCTCGGGGAACAGGGCGATCTGCCACGGGTGGACGCCGACGACGGAGGCGACCCAGCCGGCGGACGCCGACGCCCGGCCGATCTCGATCACCGTCTCGGCGTACTCGGCGAGGTGGGCCTCGCCGCCGCCCCAGCGGGCGGGCTGGAGCGCGCGCAGCACCCCGATCCCGTCGAGCGCCGCGACGGCCTCGGGGGTGAGGCGGCGCTGCTCGGCGCTCGGCGCGTCCGCGGCGGCGAGCGCGTCCGCGGCGGCCCGCGCCTTCTCGATCATGCTCATAGTGGTGTTCCGTCCTGGGGTGTCATGTTAGAGACCGGCGCCGACGAAGGTCCGCACGATCGCCTGGAAGCGCGCGGCCTGCTCGATCTGGGTCCAGTGGCCGCACTTGTCGATGACGTAGAGGTCCGCCTGGGGCAGGTGGTCGGCCAGGTAGTAGCTGCACTCGATCGGCACGATGACGTCCTGGCGGCCGTGCACCACCAGCGTCGGCTTGTCGATCTTCGCGAGGTCCTCGGGCGCGAAGGCGAGCATCTCCGGGCCGAACATGGCCCGGTGCCCCGCCTCGATCCAGGGCCGCCGCACCATCGGCATCCGCTCGGCGGCGACCTTCTCGACCGTGTCGCCGAACGCGCTCTTGTCGTGGACGAACTGGATCAGCAGGTCCGCCATCGCCTCGACGGTCGGGTCGTCGAAGTAGGTGATCAGCTTGATCAGCTCGGGGGTCGGCTCCAGGCCCGGCATGCCGCCGGAGCCCATCAGCACGAGCCCGGAGACCAGGTCGGGCCGGAGCTGGGCGATGCGCAGCGAGTACATGCCGCCCATCGAGTTGCCGACGAGCACGACCTTCTCCAGGCCGAGTGCGTCCACGAGCTGGAACAGCGCGTCGATGCGGACCTCGGCCTGCGCCGTGAAGCCCTGCGGCTGCGGGTCCGGGTAGCTGGAGTCGCCGAAGCCGAGGATGTCGGGCGCGATGCAGTGGTAGGTGTCGCCGAGCCCCTCGATGACCTCCCGCCAGTTCGACGCGGCGGTCACGCCCGGCCCGGAGCCGTGCAGGAACAGCAGCGCGGGCGCGCCCGGCGTGCCGGTCTGGTTGACGCGCAGGTGCCGGCCGCCGCCGATCGCGACGTCCTCGACGCGGATCGCGGCGGTCATTCGCCCTCCCCTTCGACCATGCGGAAGATCCCGGGCGGGCCGTCCAGGTAGGCCTGGGAGCGGTGGTGGCCCCAGATGGACGGCAGGTCGTGGTTGCCCGCGACCCAGGTGAGGTCGTCCACGGTGATGCCGCCGTGCCCGTACTCGATCTGCATCGAGGACGGCGTCTGCACGTAGATGGACGTCATCAGGTCGTTGGTGTGCCGCCCGAGCGACAGCAGGATCTCCCGCTCCGGGTCGGCGGTGAACAGGTCGATCGCGGTGCCGAGGTCGTCGAACGACTCGACCTCCAGCATCAGGTGGTTGATGCCGGTCATGCCGGGGATCTCGGCGACCGCGAGGGAGTGGTGGCGGCCGTTGCAGTGGTAGAAGCGCAGGTTGAAGATGTCGCTCTTCACCCGGTCCGACAGCCGGAAGCCGAGCGTGTCGGCGTAGAACGCGTTCGCCTTCGCCAGGTCGGGGACGATCAGCACGATGTGCCCGAGGCCGAGGTCGCCGGTGACGAACCGGCCGCGCATGGGGCGTCCGGGGAAGAACGAGTTGGGCTGGGAGAACTGGCCCCACACCAGCTCGTGCCGGTTGCCGAACGGGTCGGTGAACCAGTACAGCTCGGCGACCTGCCGCTCCTCGACCTCGTCGGCGCCGCCGTCGTGCACATCGACGCCCTTGCCGCGCAGCTCGGCGACGTACGCGCGCAGGTCGGTCTCGTTGCCGCAGTCCCACCCGGCGTAGCGGAACTCGTCCTGCTCCGCGGGGTGGACGGCGATGCGGTAGCCCTTGTCGTCGACCTTGACGCGGACGGCGCCGTCCGGGCCGTCCTCGGCGACGACCGCGCCGAGCAGCCGGGTGGCGTAGTCCCGCCACTCCTCCGCCTTCGGCGACGCGATCCCCAGGTAGGCGAGTTGCGAAATCACAGCATGACCTCCGGTGCGGACGAGTCGAGGAGGGCGGCGCCGTAGTACTGGCCGACGCCGTCGGAGACGAGGAACGCGTGGCCGAGTTCGGCGATGACGTCCTGGTAGAGGCGGTGCAGCGGGTGGTCGACGAAGACCGTGCGGCCGGAGGCGACCCGCATCAGCTTGTTGATCGCGAAGCCGGTCTCCTGGCAGCCCTTGGTGATGTTCCAGCGCAGCCGGGCCCGCTGCCGCTTCTCCAGGAACACGCCGGCCTCGGCGGCCTCGGTGATCGTGTCGATCGCGTCGTACATCTTCATGACGGCCGCGTCGTGCACCCATTCGGCCTCGGCCAGGTGCATCTGCATCAGCGGGTCGTCGGCGTAGGTGCCGCCCCAGTTCGCCTTGCGGACGGCGGTGTCGGACGTCCAGTCGTCCAGGACGCGGCGGGCGAGGCCGAGCATAGGCGCGACGAGGACGAGGTTGAACATGACCGCCCACGGCACCTTGTAGAGCGCGGAGGGGTTGGTCTCCATGCCGGGCGCGGGACGGTCGGGGTTGTACTCGTAGAGCGGGCTGGACAGGAAGCGCCGCGCGGGGATGAAGGCGTCGGCGACGATGTCCTTGCTGCCGGTGCCGCGCGAGCCGCCGACGTGCCAGGTGTCCTCGATGGCGTACTGGTCGCGGTGCAGCAGCGCGGACCCGTAGTTCGGCACCTCGACGCCGGGCGCGACCTCGACCTTCCCGGCGAACCCGCCGAGGATGACGCCCTGCGCGTGGTCGCAGCCGGAGGAGAACGACCAGCGGCCGGAGACGCGGTAGCCGCCGTCGACCGGCTCGATCTTGCCGGTGGGGGCGTAGGACGAGGAGGCGTTCCAGTCGGGGTCGGACTCCCAGACCTCGGCCTGCGTCTCCTCGGGGAAGAGGGCGATCTGCCACGGGTGCGAGCCCATGACGCCGGCGACCCAGCCCGCCGAGGGCGCGATCCGGCCGAGCTCGTAGACGCTCGTGAGGTGCTCGCGGAGGGACAGTTCGGCGCCGCCCCAGCGCTTGGGCTGGAGGCCGCGCATGAGGCCGGTCTCCTGCATGTGCGTGAAGGCGCGGCCGGTCAGCGAACGCTGCGCGGCCGACAGGTCCTCCTCGGCGCGAAACTCCGGCTCCAGCCGGCGGACCTCGTCCAGGACGGTCATCGGCGTCAGTTCCTTCGGTAGGGGAGAGCGCGGGGGGATGGCGTGACCCGCATCTCTGTAACACTCACTACATGGAACCGTAGAACGCTTACTCCAGGGAAGGCAAGTGTCCCGGCGTAGATCTCCAGGTCTGGGCTGGGTTGCGTTCTCCGGGTGACTGGTGTCACGGTTAAGCTCTGTAGTAATCACTACATGGAGGAGTTCCCGTGCCGCACACCCCGCCCTGGGAGCCGGGCCTGCTGTCGTCGCTGACCGGTGTCGGGCCCGGCCCGACCGCGCGCGGCAAGCGGGCCGCGCTGCGCGCCGCGCTGGCCGCCGCCGCGCCCGCCGCGCCGGGTGCGGCGATCGAGCCGCTGGTGCTGCCCGGCGCGACCGACGCGCTCGGCGCCCGGCTCATCGAGGAGGCCGGATTCGCCGCCGTCTACGCGACCGGCGCCGGGCTCGCCAACGCCGGGTACGGGCTCCCCGACATCGGGCTCGTCTCGCAGGCCGAGGTCGCCGACCACGCCGGACGGCTCGCGGAGGCCGTCCGCGTCCCGCTGATCTGCGACGCCGACACCGGCTACGGCGGGCCGCTGTCGGCGATGCGCACCGTCCGGCTGCTGGAGCGCGCCGGGGTCGCGGGCGTCCAGCTGGAGGACCAGGAGATGCCCAAGCGGTGCGGCCACTTCGACGCGCACACGCTGATCCCGTCCGGGCACATGCAGACCAAGATCGCGGCGGCGTGCGAGGCGCGGGAGGACGGCGGGCTCGTCATCATCGCCCGGACGGACGCCCGCTCCGCGTACGGCATCGACGAGGCGATCGAGCGGGGCCGCGCCTACGCCGAGGCGGGCGCGGACGCGCTGTTCGTCGAGGCGCCCCGGACGGTCGAGGAGCTGGAGCTGGTCGGCCGCGAGCTGGCCGGGGTCCCGCTGCTCGTCAACGTCGTGGAGGGCGGCAAGACCCCGCAGCTGGACGTGGCCGAGTACGCCCGCCTGGGCTTCGGCGTCGTGCTGTTCGCCAACTACCTGATGCGCTCGATGCACCTCGCGGGCCGGGAGGCGCTCGCGCACCTGCGGGAACACGGCGAGACCGCGTCCCGGGCCGACCGGATGGCCACCTGGTCGCAGCGGCAGGAGCTGTTCAACCTGCCGGCGTTCAGCGCCGCCGAGAGCGCGCTCGACCGGGAGTACGGGAGCTTCGAGTGAGCGCCCTTCCCGGCCTGCCGGTCGAGACCGGTGCGCCGCCCGAGCGAGTGGGCGTTCTCGTCCTCGGCGCGGGCCTCACCGGGTGCGCCGCGCTGCTGGCCGCCGCCGAGGCCGGGCAGTACGCGCTGCTGCTGGAGAAGACCGGCGACATCGGCGGCTCCACGGTGAAGTCCGCTGGCCTGTCCGCCTTCGCCGGGACGGACGAGCAGGCCGAGCAGGGCATCGCCGACTCCGTCGACCTCCTCCGCAAGGACCTCCTCGACGTCGGCAGGCACCGCAACGACCCGGCGCTCGTGGACCTGTACTGCGAGCACCAACTGGAGACGTACCGGTGGCTGAAGGGGCACGGCGTCCGGTACGGCGAGATCCATGCCGCGTCGGGGCAGTCGGTGCCGCGCAGCCACCCGTCCGACACCACCCGGATGCTGGAGCGGCTGCTCAAGGCGGCCGGTGAGCTGGGCGCGCGGATCATGCTCGACACTCCGGCCGACCGGCTGCTGCACGACGGCTCCCAGGTGACCGGCGTCCGGCTCGCCGGGGGCCGGGAGATCCTGGCGGACGCGGTCGTCCTCGCCACCGGCGGCTTCTCGATGAACCCGGACCTGCTCGCCACGTTCGCGCCGCAGATGGAGCACGCGCTGAGGCAGGGCGGCGCGGGCAACCAGGGCGACGGCCTGAAGATGGCGATGGCGCTCGGCGCCGGGGTGCGCGACACCCCGTACATCAAGGGCACCTACGGGCATTTCCACGTCGAGCATCCGGACGAGGACGGCACGGGCATCCTCGCGGTCTACAAGGGCGCCATCGCCGTCAACCGCGAGGGCCGCCGGTTCGTGGACGAGTCGCGCAACTACAAGGAGATCGGCGACGCCGCGCTCGCCCAGCCCGGCGTGACGACCTGGCAGGTGTTCGACGCCCGGACGATGGCGCTCGCCAACGACGAGGTGCCGATCTACGAGTTCGCGGGCCGCGAGCGCGCCGGGATGCTGCTCACGGCCGGCACGATCGCCGGGCTGGAGGCCGAGATCGGCCTCCCCGAGGGGTCGTTGCAGCGGACCGTCGCCGAGTACAACGCGGCGATCGAGTCCGGCGGACCCGACCCGTTCGGCCGGGCCCACCTGTCGGGCGGGGTCGGCGCGCCGACGCCCCTCGACCGGCCGCCGTTCTACGCGCACCCGTCCGGGACGGTCGTCCTCGCGACGTACTGCGGGCTGACCATCGACACCCGCATGCGGGTCCTCGACTGGTGGGGCGAGCCGATCGAGCGCCTCTACGCGGCGGGCGAGATCACCGGCGGCTTCCACGGTGCCGGCTACATGACCGGCACCTCCATCGGCAAGGCGGGCGTGTTCGGCCGGATCGCCGGCCGCGCCGCCGCGAGCGAGGAGAGTGAGATCGAGTGGTGACACCGTCCTTCGACCTGACCGGCCAGGTCGCCCTGGTGGTCGGTGCCGCCGCCGGCGGCCTCGGGGAGCGCGCGGCGCGGGCGCTCGCGGACGCGGGCGCGACGGTCGCCGTCGCCGACCTCGCGTCGCGGGCCGGCGACCTCGCCGAGACGGCACGGGCCTGCGGCGCCGCGAGCACGCACGAGGTGGACGTCACCGACGAGGCGTCCGTCGCCGCCCTCGTCGACGCCGTCACCGGCGGGCACGGCGGGCTCGACGTCGTGGTGAACGCGGCGGGCGTCATGCTGCGCAAGCCCTACGACGAGACGTCGGTCGAGGAGTTCGAGCGGGTCGTCCGGGTCAACCTCACCGGCACCTGGCTGGTCGGACGCGAGGCCGGCAAGGCCCTCACCCGGCAGGGGCGCGGCGGACGCATCGTCAACCTCACGACCGTCTATGCCGAACGCGTCGGGCCCGTCCCGGAGTCGGCGTACTACTCGTCCAAGGCGGGGGTCGTGAACGTGACCCGGGCGCTGGCCGCCGAACTCGGCCCGCACGGCGTCAACGTCAACTGCCTCGCCCCCGGCGTCTTCTACCCCACCCAGATGACGGCCCCGCTCGGCGACGACCCGGACCGGCTCCGCTGGTTCGGCGAGCGCACGATGCTCGGCCGCCTCGGCGACCCCGCCACCGACTTCGCCGGACCCCTGCTCCTGCTCGCGAGCCCCGCCGCCGCGTACATGACCGGCCAGGTCGTGTACGTCGACGGCGGCTGGTCCGCCTGGTAGCCCGAAACCCTCTAAGGAGACCCGATGACCGCCGCCAAGAAGGCCCTGCTCATGCTCGACTACCAGGTCGCGCTGTGCGAGGAGGGGCCGCACCTGCGGATGCCGCCGCTGGCCGCGCAGATCGCCGAGCGCGGCGTGCTCGCGACCGCCGAGCGCGTGCTGGCCGCCGCCCGCGCCGCCGGGACGCTCGTCGTCCACGTGCGGCTCGCGTTCGACCCGTCCTACAGGCTGCGCACCAACCGGCTCCCGCGCTTCGACCCCTACGAGGAGCAGCGCGCGATGCTCGCCGGCTCGCCGGAGGCGCAGATCGTCAAGGCGCTCGCGCCGGTCGCGGGGGAGCCCGTGGTCGACAAGGGCTGCGTGGACCCGTTCGTCGGGACGGCCCTGCGCGACGTCCTCGCCGCCGAAGGGGTCGCCGAGGTCGTCCTCGGCGGCGTCGCGACGAACCTGGTCGTGGAGTCGGCGGCGCGGCACGCCTCCGACTCCGGCCTCCAGGTGACGGTCGTCGAGGACATGTGCGCCTCGTTCCGCCCCGACTTCCACGAGTTCTCCGTGACGAACATGCTGCCGCTGTTCGGCACCGTGACCACCTCCGCCGAGCTGCGGTTCTGAAGGGACGCGGCATGACCGAACCAACCCACCGGTACGACGTCGTCGTGGTCGGCGGCGGCGTCGCCGGGCTGTCGGCCGCCGTCGCGGCGGCCGAGGCCGGCGCCCGCGTCGCCGTCCTCGAACGCTCCACGGAGGCCGAGACCGGCGGCAACACCCGCCACACCGAGGCGTTCCTGCGCATGAAGTCGCCGGACGAGGTCGCCGACGGCTTCGAGGACGCCCTCGTGGACGACTTCATGGGCCACCCGGACCCGTCCATCGTCAACGACGCGGCGCTCCCGGCGCGGCGGCAGAGCCCGCTCTACCGCGCCACCCACACCGTCGACCCCGACTACGTCGCGACGCTCGCGGAGCAGGCGCCGCCGACGCTGCGCTGGATGTCCGGGCACGGCGTCCGGTTCGACTTCATGCCGACGCCGTTCCTCACGCAGTCGACCACCCGGATGGCACCGGTCGGCGGTGGCCTCGCGATCGTGGAGACGATGGGCAGGGCGGCGCGCGACCTCGGCGTGGAGTTCCACTTCGAGACCACGGCCCGCCGGCTCGTCTCCGCCGGGGACGGTATCGGCGGCGTGTTCGCGCACACCCCGTCCGGCCCGGCCGTGTTCGCGGGGGCGGTCGTCCTCGCCAGCGGCGGCTACCAGGGCAACTTCGAGCTGATGGCCCGCTACCACGGCGAGCGGGCGCTGACCTGCCGCCCGGTCGCCAAGGGCGGCAACTACAACAAGGGCGAGGGGCTGGAGATGGCGCTGGCGCTCGGCGCCGCCACCGCCGGGAACTTCGCGCTGTTCCACGCCGAGCCCGTCGACCCGCGCAGCGGCGAGCCGGAGGCGGCGGTCTTCTGCTTCCCCTACGGCGTGCTGGTCAACCGGGAGGGGCGGCGGTTCGCGGACGAGGCGCGCGGCACCGTCGACGCCTGGTACGAGCGGACGACCCGCGCCATCCAGGCCCAGACCGAGGGGATCGCCTGGGTGATCCTGGACCAGCGCGGGCTGGCCGTCCCGAACCTGATGGCGGGCGTCCGCACCGACGTCGCGCCCGTCACCGCCGACACGATCGGGGAGCTGGCGCGGCGGTTGGAGCTGCCGGTCGCGGAGCTGGAGGCGACCATCGCCGCCTACAACGCGGCCTGCTCGCCCTCGGACGGGTTCGACCACACCCGCCCGGACGGCCTCGCGACGGACGGGCTCACTCCGCCGAAGTCGAACTGGGCGCGGCCCATCGCGGACGGGCCGTTCGCCGCCTACCCGATCATGGCGGCGAACGTGTTCAGCTTCGGCGGGCTCAAGACCACGTCCGCCGCCGAGGTCGTCGACCGCGATGGCCGTCCCATGCCCGGCCTGTACGCGGCGGGGGAGCTGACCGGCCTGTACTACTCCAACTACACCGGCTCCACGTCCGTGCTGCGCGGCGCGACGTTCGGCCGGATCGCGGGCACCAACGCCGCGGCCCGCGCGGCAGGGGCGTGACCATGCGGATCTGGCACCAGTCGTTCACGGTCCTGGACGACGTCCCGCACTACCGGGACGCGCTGGCCCGCCACCTGCGGTCGCAGGCGGCACCCGGCACCGAGATCGACTTCCACGGGATGAAGCCGGGCACCTACCCGTCCGACTATCCGGGGACGCACATCGGCTACGCCTACCTCGCCGGGCTGCACCGGGAGCAGTTCGCGCACGCGGCGCTCCGCGCGCAGGACGAGGGCTACGACGCGTTCCTCATCGCGACGATCCCCGACACCGCGTACGAGGAGGTCCGGACGCTGGTCGACATCCCGGTCATCGCATTCGGGCAGACGTCGGTGCTGATGGCGGGCGCGCTCGGCGACCGGGTCGGGATCGTCAACTTCATCGGCGCCCTCGAACCGCAGCTGCGCCGCAACATGCGCAACTACCGGCTGGATCAGCTCGTCGGCCCGATCGTGCAGGTCGAGGCGGAGTTCACCGACGTGATGGCCGCGTACGCCGACCCGGAGCCGCTGCTGGACGCGTTCACCCGGGCCGCGCGCAAGGCGGTCGCGGACGGCGCGAACGTCATCGTCCCCGGCGAGGGGCCGCTCAACGTGTTCCTCGCCGACCAGGGCCTCTCGCGGGTGGACGACGTGCCGGTGCTCGACTCGCTCGGCACGTGCGTGCGCGTCGCGGAGCTGCGCGCCGCGCAGTTCCGCGCGACGGGGCTCGCCCCGGCCCGCACCGGGTTCTACGGGGCCCGGCCGCCGCGCCCGCTGGTCGACGCCGCGCGCGACTTCTACGGCACGAACGGGACGCTGGCGTGACCGGCTGGGACGCCGAGGTCGACGTCGCCATCGCGGGCGGCGGCGCCTGCGGTGTGATGACCGCGCTCCGCGCGGCGCGCGACCCCGGCCTGGTCGTCGCCGTGTTCGAGAAGTCGACCCGCGAAGGGTGCAACGCCGCGATCTCCTCGGGCTCCCTCGCGGCGGGCGGCACCCGCTGGCAGGCCGCCGCCGGCGTGGACGACTCGCCGGAGCGGCACGCCGCCGACATCCTGCGCGCGAGCGGCGACGAGGAGTGGCGCCCGGTCGTGGAGGCGCTGTGCGCGGCGGCGCCGGAGTTCGTGGAGTGGATCGCGGACACCGGCCACCCCGTCGAACTCGGCCTCGACATGCCGCGCGCCGGGATGACGGCCCGGCGGCTGCACACCGACACCGGGCGGCTGGGCGGCGGGCGGCTCATGCGCCACCTGCGCGGCCTCCTCGAAGGCCACGACAACGTCGCGTTCGTGGACGAGGCCCCCGTCGTCGACCTCGTGTCGGACGGCGGCGAGGTCACCGGCGTCGTCGTCTCGCAGAACGGGTCACTGCAACGCGTCCGGGCCGGAACCGTCGTCCTGGCCACAGACGGGTTCGCCGGGAACCAGGCCCTCGTCAAGGAGCACATGCCCCACCTCGGGACGCCCTTCTACGGCGGCGTCTCCACCTCGACCGGCGACGCGCTCGGCTGGGCGCGGCGGCTCGGCGCGCGGGTGCGGAACATGGGCGCCGGGCTGCGCTCCGGGCTCGTCGTCGTGGACCACGGCACGCGGGTGTCCCCGGCGCTGCCGTTCAACGGCGCGGTGCTGGTCAACCTCGACGGCGAGCGCTTCGTGGACGAGGAGTCCAAGGGCTACTCGTCCATGGCCGGGATCCTCCAGGGCCAGCCGGGCGAGCGCGCCGCGATGGTCTGGGACGCGACCGCGATGGCCGCCACCCGCGAGTCGGAGATGATGCGCGAATGCCTCGCCGCGGGGGCCGTCCACGACCGTCCCGCCATCGAGGACCTGGCGGCGTCGCTCGGCCGGACGGTCGAGGAGACCGAGCGCGCCCTGGCCCCGCTGCCGGGACGCCGCCGCCTCACCGCGCCCTACCACCTCGCCTGGGTCACCCACGGGCTGCTCGCCACCCAGGGCGGGCTCGTGATCGACCCGTCAGGGCGCGTCCTCGACGGCGCCGGCGCGCCGCTGCCCGGCCTGTACGCGGGCGGTGGAACCGCCTGCGGACTGGCCGGGCCGCACTCCGACGGCTACCTGTCAGGCAACGGGCTGCTGTCCGCCTTCGGCATGGGCTGGATCATCGGCAACGGGCTCGCTCAGCGGAGGTAGACCATGCCGTCGATCCCGACCGTCGGGCGCCCGGACGTGCCCGCGACGACGATCTTGATGGTGTGCTTGCCGCTGGTGCTCCAGCTGCGCGTCCACGTGAGCTGCCGGTAAAGGGTGGACGACGAGCGGGTGTCCACCGTCGCGACCTTGACGCCGTCCGCGTAGACGTACACGGCGCCGAGGTTGGACGCCCGCTTGAAGATCAGGCCCGCGGTGCGGCCGGTGAACGTCCAGCTCGCGCTGGCGCCCTTGGAGCTGCTGTAGAGGCCGCGCCCGCCCAGGTAGTACTTGGTGGTCGTGGTCTTCCAGGTGCCGGTGCGGCGCGCGGCGCCCTCGTTGTAGTAGCCGGTGTAGCGGCTGAGCGCGGCGGTGCCGGTGTTGCCCGCGGCGTCCCCGGCGGTCAGCGACCACGACTGCGTCGCCCCCGCCTTCGAGGTCGCGGCCCAGCTCGTCGTGGTCGTGGAGAACGTCTTCGCGGACGGCGACGTGGCCTTCAGCGAGCTGAGCAGCGCGTTGTCGGTGGCCTTCCAGGACAGCGTGACGGGGACCGCGGTGCCGTTGATCGTCGACTTGCGCAGCGCCAGCGCCATGGACGAGACGACCGGCCGGGTCGTGTCCGCGACGACCGTGAAGACGGGCGAGGCGGAGGCGGTGCCGTCGGTGAAGGCGGCGTGCAGCTGGACGCTGTGCGTGCCCGGCGCGAGCGTGACCGTCGCCGACGACGCCCCGGCGGCGGGCTTCGCCACCGTCGCCCCGTCCACGCTGACGGTGTAGGCGGCGCCTTCGGCCGGCGTCCAGTTCAGGGTGGCCGTGCTCTTGGTGTAGTAGCGGCCCCCGGCGGCCTTGGCGCCGGACACGGTGGCGGTCAGGGCCGGGACCGTGACCTGCTTCGCGGCCGTCCGGATCGCGGGGAGCTTGGCGTAGAGCTGCTCGCCGGGGCACGCGGTCGCGAACCCGTCGCGGTGACCGGAGATCGTGTTGAACTCGACCTTCTGCCCGAACGGGTACTTGCCGCCCGACCCGTCCGGGGCGGCCGAGGTCAGGATCGTCTTCGCGGTGGGGTCGACACCGGTCAGCCCGAGCTTCCACGCGGCGGTCTTGGCGACGCCGTCGAGGGCGGCCGCGGCCGGCGCGGTGCCGGGCGTGGTCGGGTCGTTGGCGGCGGTGTGGGTGCCGAGGACGGCGATCCCGGTGGTGTCGGTGTTGAACCCGTAGGTGTGGGCGCCGTGCACGGGACGCTCGACGCCCCCGGCCCGTCCCTCGAAGATCGTGCCGCACTTGTCGACCAGGAAGTTGTAGCCGATGTCGTCCCAGCCCTGGCTCTTCACGTGGTACAGGAACACCGACCGGATCACCGAGGCCGACTCGGCGCACGTGTAGTCGTTGCCCGTGTCGGTGTGGTGGACGAACACCGCCTTGACCGACGTGTCGTACGTCGGCGGGTTCCGGACGATGGACTCGTCCGCGCCCCACCCGGCGCGCGCCACGATCGCCGGCTTCGGCGCGGTGACGGGTGCGGCGGCGGGCGCGTTGAGGGGCGTGGTGGCCGCGACCAGCTTCATGCCCGTGCCCGCGTCCGGCCCGGCGGCTCGCGGCGTGGGCGCGCCCGGGGACTGCGCCGTCCGGGCGCCCGGGTCGACCAGGTCGACGCGCAGGCCCTCGGGGAGGGTGCGGCCCTGCCCGGCCACGCGCACCTCGACGCCGTTGGACGGCCCGACCCACAGCCCGTTCGTGCCGCCGCGCCCGTCCTGCCCCCGGTCGGGGGCGTCTGCGAGCTCCGGCTCCAGCACCTGCCAGCCCGACCACTTCCCGGTGGCGGCGTCGCGCGTGCGGACCCGGACCGTCCCGCGCAACTCCTCGCGCGGCCGGTCCCAGGTGACGCCGACGAGGCTGAACGGCTCCGTCGTCCCGGCGGGCAGCCCCGCCGTCTTCCCGCTGCGGGCGGTGGCGGCGCCGGCCATGTCCTGGAGGCCGCGCGCGTGGACGCGTCCGGCGCCCGGCCCCTTCGCCGCGGCCGCCGTCGCCGCGGTCGGCTCCGGGGTCGAGTTCGCGGTGACCGTCCAGGTCACCGTGCCGGCCACCGCCACGGCGGCCGCCGACGCGCCGATGATCGTCCGCTTGAGCATGCTTCTCCGTTCACGGCCGAGCCGGGGAGGTGAGGGTCGCGCCATGATCAGAGAGCGCTGCGACCGCGGTTAGTGTCACACATTTCTGAAGATTTCCTGAAAGCGGACACGCCGGAGGCTGAACGCGGGCACGTAGGAGGCCGGACGCGGACACGCCGGACGCGGACACGCCCGAGCCCCGGAATCGGCGGATTCCGGGGCCCGGGCGGGCACGCGCCGCGGGTGCTCAGTAGTTGGGGTTGTTGGTCGTGGGGATCTGGATGCTGATCGGGTAGTTGGCCCCGGACAGCACGAACAGCACCGCCTGGCGGATGATCTCGTCGAAGGCCCAGTAGACCTGCCGCAGCTCCTTGGGCGCGTCGGTCATGTCGAGGATGCCCTCGCGGACGGCCACGAACGGCGGCCAGAGGTTCTCGAAGATCGGGTCCCACAGCGGTTCCCGCGGGATCTTCAGCCAGCCGGCGATCTCGTCGCCGAGCACGTAGCGGGTGAGCGCGCCGAGGATCGGCTTCGACAGGATGCCGAGGTCGATGAACGACGCCAGGTTGAGCAGCATGTCGGCGAGCTTGATGCCCTCGGGCGTGGGCGCGAGGATCGGGTCGAGCACCTGCGCGGCCTGGGAGTTCGCCTCGTCCCACGACTCGGGGATGTACTCGTCCATGATCCCGAGCATGTGCGCGGTGAGCTGCCAGGAGTGCAGGAAGGCCGCGGACTCGTCGGCGGGGATCGGAACCTTCCACTTGGTCAGCTGCTTCATGACCGTGGTGGGCAGGCTGTGCCAGGTGACCATCATGTCCGCCTGGCTGATCGGGATCTCCTCGTCGGCGGCCTTGTTCCAGTACGCCGACTTCGGGAGCAGGTACCGGACGCCCGAGTGGGCCAGCCGGGTCTTCACGCAGGTCACGATCATCTCGCCGTCGGGCTCGAAGGCCCTCTCGGTGCCGACGTCGTAGCCGAGCTTGGCGGTCTTGGTGATGCGGTCGCGCATGTCCGCGCCGCCCTTGGAGTAGTAGACCGCGCGCGCCTCCCGCGGGATCGCCGTGCTCATCATCCCGCTGGCGAAGCCGTAGGTGACGCCGAGGTACAGCCCGCGCTTCTCGTTGAACTCGAACGCCTTCGCGAGCTTGCCCCGGTCTGTCCAGGACGGGAGCTGCCGGGCGCGCTCGATGAAGTCCTTCAGGTCGGCCGGCAGGCCCTTCGGCAGGTCCTGGCCGTTCTTGGTCCAGGTCTTCAGCAGCTTGTTGACCTCGGGAACCGCGCCCGCCTCCTGCAGGGAGGCGACCAGCTCATCGCTCTCGGGGTCCCATACCCACCGCGGGTCGGCGCCCTTGCCGGCGCCCGCGACCGATCCCTTCGGCGACCACGTCCACAGTGGCGCCGCCTGCGCGGGCGACGCGACGCTCAGCGCGCCGAGCGCGCCCAGCGTCCCGCCCGCCACCAACACATGGCGTCTGGTGGGAGTCTCCATGCCTTCGCTCCTCCTCGGGGTGAGAGCGCCGCGGGGATACGCTGAAACGCAAGTCGTCTCCGTGTATCATCGCGACAGCGCCAATGAGAACACACCTGTGTCGGTCGCCACAAGACCCACCGTGACGGAAGGCGGGGATTGCGGCAGAATCGGATCGTCTCTGGAGGAGATCGTGGATTCTGTGTTGTCCTCTCTCATGGCGTCCTCGGGCGAACATGAATCGCTGATCGAACGCGCGTACACCGATGCCGTGGAGCAGGTCGACGAGATGGACGCGACCCGCGCCCGGGTTCTCGACGCCGCCTACGAGCAGTTCTCGAGGATGGGCATCCAGCGGTCCACGATGGAGGACGTCGCCCGGCGGGCGGGCGTTTCCCGCATCACCGTCTACCGGCGGTTCGTGACGAAGGACGCGCTCGTCGAGCACGTCGTGCGGCGCGAGTTCCGCCGCTACTTCGACCAGTTCCTCATCGACATCCAGCAGGCCGAGACCGCGGCCGACCGGGTCGTGCTCGGGTTCGTCAGCTCGCTGCGCGCCATCCGCCGCAACCCGCTGATCGGCGGGCTGATCGCCACCGAGCCGGACCTCGTCGTCCCGTCCATGATCAGCGACGGCGGGCGGACGGTCGCCACCGTGCGGGAGTTCGTCGCGGGCCAGCTCCGCCGCGAGCAGCGCGCCGGCACCGTGGCCGACGGCCTGGACATCGACCACGTCGCCGAGATGATGGTCCGGATCTCCGCGTCCTTCCTGGCCATCCCGAGCCGCCTGGTCGACCTCGACGACGACGAGCAGCTCGCCGCCCTGGCCCGGCGGTTCCTCGTCCCGATGCTCGACCCGCCGCCGCGGCGGCTCGACGACCCCTAGGCCGCCGTCCTAGGCCGCCGTCCGGCGGGAGGGGCGCGTGCCGAACCCGGACAGCGTCGCCTCCAGCAGCGGCAGCGCGCGACCCGCCCGCTTCGCCCGGATGACGAGGTCCCAGACGGGCTCGAACTTCTTCCAGCCCGCCGCGTAGGCGGCGTGCCGGGCCTTGCCGCGCAGCGTCGGTTTCGTCGCGGCGCCGCGCACGATCGAGCCCCAGCGGTAGAAGTCGCGGTAGGCGCGCCAGTAGCCGTCCTCGAGTTCCCGCGCGGTCATCTTGGCGGGTTCGAAGACGACCGTCCGGGTGTCGTACCTGTCCCAGTCGGAATGGAGGAGCCGGCCCGCGGCCGACATGCGGTCGTAAAGGCGCGTCCCCGGATAAGGGGTCAGAATATGGAAGGTCGCCGTCTCGATTCCCTGCCCGACCGCCCATTCCACGGTGCGGTCGAAGACGGCGGGGTCGTCCTCGTCCATCCCGAACACGAAACTGCCGTTCACCATCACGCCGCAGTCGTGCAGCCGGCGGACGACCGCGCCGTAGTCGCGGTCGATGTTCTGCCATTTGCGCTGCTCGGTCAGGTTCCCGGCGTTGACGGTCTCGAAGCCGACGAACAGGCTGCGCAGCCCGGACTCGGCGGCCTTCTCCAGCAGCCCCGGGCGCAGCACCGCCTGCACCGTCCCGGCCGCCTGCCAGAGCCGCCCCATGCCGCGCATCCCGTCGAACAGCGCGGTCGCGAACCGGGCGTTGCCGAACAGGTGGTCGTCCAGGAAGTACAGGTGCCGGCCCGGCAGCCGGTCGATCTCCGCCAGCGCCGCGTCCACGGTCTGCGTGTAGAACGACTTGCCGCCCTCGAAGAACGCCTCCTTGTAGCAGAAGTCGCACACGTGCGGGCAGCCGCGCGACACCACGATCGAGTTCGGCACCAGATACCGCTCGCGGGCGATCAGGTCGCGGCGGACCGGCGGCAGCCCCGCGAGCGTCCGCTCGGACGAGGCGTACCGGGGCGCCGGGCGCCCGGCGCGGAAGTCGGCGAGGAACCGCGGCCAGGTGTCCTCGCCGGGGCCGAGGAAGACCGTGTCCGCGTGCCGGGCGGCCTCGTCCGGCAGCGAGGTGACGTGCAGCCCGCCGAGACAGACGTGCGCGCCCCGGGCGCGGTAGTGGTCGGCCAGCTCGTAGGCCCGCCGCGCCGAGGTGATGTAGACCTGGATCACCACGAGCTCGGGCTCGTCCGACAGGTCGACCTTCTGCACGTGCTCGTCGGTCACCGTCACCTCGTCGTCCGGGCCGAGGTAGCCGGCGAGCGTGGCGAGGCCGAGCGGCGGGAACAGCGAGTACTTGATCGGGCGGAAGAACGGCGAGGTCGCCTCGGTCAGGGCCGGCAGGATCATCTTCACGCGCATGCCTCATTGGACGCCGCCGCGCCGCCGCGGTGGCGGCGGACCTGTGCCGATCGTGTGGAGATGCCGTGTCGTGCGGAGATGCCGTGTCGTGTAAAGAGCCGCGGCGGGGAACTGTCGGCGGCCTCTCCTAGAGTCCCCGGCACGTGCGGGGGCGGGCGCCTCCGCTCCGCAGGCGGGTGAGGAGTGGCATGGGAGCGAAGACGGCGCTGCTGGGGTTCGCGGACGGCGACATACGGCCGGTGCTCGCGCGGGCGCGGCGCTCGGACCGGGCCGCCGCCGAGGACCTCGTCCGGCGCGTCCACCCCGGGTACGCGGTCGAGGCGTACGAGGACGGCACCCTCGACTACACCTACCCGCCCGACGACGTGACCTACGCCGCCGCGTTCCCCGGAGCCGACGTCGTCATCGACCGCAGGATCGCCGGCGACCACCCGTCCGCGCTGCCCGAGCACCTGCTCAAGCTCGGCGCGGGGCGCCGGATCGTCCTGCACGCGATGCACTCGGTCGTCGACTGGCTGGCGTTCGCGATCTGGGAGGACGGGAAGCTGGTGCGCTCGCTCAGCCTCTCCCCGGGCAGCGGCGTCCTGGAGAACATCGGCGAACCGCTGGACTTCGAACGGCCGTACTGGGCGGGCGAGCACCCCGTCGACCCCGACCCGGTCATGTCCGACGGCGAGCCGTACCCGCTGCCGTTCCACCCCCTGGAGATGGGCGAGGACGCCCTGCGCGCCCTGTTCGGCTTCATCATGGAAGGCCGGCCGGAGAGCACCGATCTGGAGCCGGAGGACGTCCACATGCACGGGTTCCGGGTGACCGACCCGACCGGCCGCGAGCAGGCCGAGCGGGAGGCCGTCTACGCCGAGGCGATCGCGAACATGGGCGAGCCCAGGATCTTCACGCTGGGCCCGGACGGGACGATGCAAGAGATCGGCTTCGACGACCTCTGACCGGTCACGCCGCCCCGGACGCCGGCCCGCCCCGGCTGGTCACCGCCTACGTTTCCGGGCCGTCCCCGCGCCAGGCCGGCGCGGCGGTCAGCCGAGGCCGGTGAGCTTGCGCTCCAGGTGGGCCCGCTGCCGTTCGCTGGCGCACAGCGCGATCGCCCGTTCCAGCTCGGTGCGGGCCTCGCCGGTGCGGCCCAGCCGGATGAGCAGCTCGCCGCGGACGGTCGGCAGCAGGTGCGAGTCGGTGAGCTTCCCGGCGGCCAGCAGGCCGTCCACGATCGGCAGCGCGGCCCCCGGCCCCTGGGCCATGGACACCGCCACGGCCCGGTTGAGCTCGACCACCGGGGACGGGGCGAGCCGCCCGAGCGCCTCGTACAGCAGGACGATCCGCTCCCAGTCCGTCGCCGCGACCGACGGGGCGGCGGCGTGGCACTCGGCGATCGCCGCCTGCAGGCCGTAGGCGCCGAGGCCGCGGCCGAGCCGCCCGGCGCGGGCCAGGGCGGACCGGCCCCGGGCGATGGCGCCGCGGTCCCAGAGCGTGCGGTCCTGGTCTTCGAGGAGGATCGCCTCGCCGTCCGGGCCGGTGCGGGCGGGGAAGCGCGCGGCCGTCAGCTCCAGCAGCGCCAGCAACCCGTGGACCTCCGGCTCGTCCGGCATCAGCCGGCCCAGCACGCGGGCGAGGCGGCGCGCCTCGCCCGCGAGGTCGGTGCGGACCACGGCGCCGCCGGAACTGGCCGTGGACCCCTCCGTGAAGATCAGGTAGACGACGTTCAGCACCGATCCGAGCCGCTCCCGGCGCTGCCGGGCGGGCGGCACCTCGAACGGCACCCGGGCCGCCCCGAGCGTCTTCTTCGCCCGGGTGATCCTGGCCTGCACGGTGGCGGTCGGGACGAGGAACGCCGTGGCGATCTCGTCGCTGGTCAGACCGCCGATGACGCGCAGCGTGAGCGCCACCCGCGCCTCCCGGGACAGCACCGGGTGGCAGGAGACGAACATCAGCGCGAGGACGTCGTCGTCGATCCGGTCCGGGTCCCACAGGACGTCCCCGGCGTCCGGGTCGGCGGGCGCGCCCCCGGCGGCGGCGCCGCCCTCGCCCAGGTCGCGGGCGAGGACGGCGTACCGCTCGTCGAGGGCGGACCGCCGGCGGAACGCGTCGATCGCGCGGCGCCTGGCCACGGTGAGCAGCCAGCCCGCGGGCTGCCGGGGCACGCCGTCGCGGGGCCAGGTCACGAGCGCCTCGGCGAGGGCCTCCTGGGCGAGGTCCTCGGCGAGGGCGAAGTCGCCGGTGTAGCGCGCCAGCGCGCCGACGATCCGCGCGGACTCGGTCCGCCACACGGCGGCGACGGCCTCCCGGCCGGTCGGCTCGGTCATCGTCGTGGTCCCGGTCAGAGCTGGCCGGTGGACTCGCGCCAGGCCCGCTCCTTCTTGATCCACTCGTTGTCCTGCGGGAACTCGTCGATCGTGGTGACCCGGCGGATCTCGGTCTTGAACCCGGGTCCGGCCAGCGGGGACCGCTTCGCCCACTCGACGGCCTCCTCCTTGGAGGCGACGTTGAGGATGTAGAAGCCGCCGAACAGCTCCTTGGTCTCGCCGTACGGGCCGTCGGTGACGACCGGCGGCTCGGACGAGTAGTCGACCACCACGCCCTCGGCGGCGTCGTCGAGCCCCTCGGCCGCGACCAGCACCCCGGCCTCGATCATCTCCTGGTTGTAGCGGCCGACGGTCGCGATCATCTCCGTGAAGTCGACGTCGCCCATCTGCGCGAAGCCCTCGTCGGTGGCGCGCATGATCAGCATGTACTTCATCGTTCCGCCTCTCTCTCTGGCTCGTCCGGGCCCCTTCGGGGGACCCTTTCACTCCTAGGTCGAGTGGAGGCAGCGCGGATCAACACACGCCCCAAAGTTTTTTTCCGGGATCTTCGGCGGGTCAGCCGATGAACCGGACGTCGGGGTGCCGGGGGGAGGGGCGGTCGAGGATCGGGCGGTGCCGGCCGGACAGCGCCCGGTCGAAGAACGCCGTGATGTAGGCCCGCTTCGACGCGGTCATGCGCGCCGGGTCGACGGTCCCGATGGCGGCGGCGCGGTCCTGCTCGGAGATGTCGAGCGTCTCGTCCAGCTCGGGCATGAAGGACTGGACGTCGGTGTAGGAGTAGTGGCTCGCGGTGGGCACGTTGAGGTCGCGCTTCCAGCCGGTGGAGTTCTCCCAGAACGCGCCCCAGGACGGGGTGGTCCGGTGCGTCTGCGGGTCCCCGCCGGTCGCCGCGCCCATCAGCATGAACGGACGGTCCAGGCCGGTGCGGGCGACCTCGACGAAATCGTCCTTTCCGTACTGCATGGTGCCGTCCATGTTGATGCCGGCGTCCAGGCGCCGGTCGGTGCGCATCGCCTCGGCGGCCTGGATGCCTCCCGCGGAATGCCCGAACATGCCCACCTTCGACAGATCGAGGGTCCGGCCGAGGCCGTGCGGGAGGCGCCGTCCCTCGGCGTCGGGGTTGCGGCCGTTCCGCAGGTCGGCGAGCCGGTCGAGGACGAACCGGGTGTCCTGCACCCGGGTGGCGAGCGCGGTCCGCAGCACCCCGTCCGGCCGCTCGGGGAGGCGCTGGCTCTCCACGCGCCCGCCGGGGAACTCGACCGGGGCCGTCTCGTAGGTGTGGTCCATGGTGACGACCACGTAGCCGCGGCTGACCAGTTCCTCGGCGACGCCCGTGCCGAGCACGCGCGGCACGCCGAAGCCGGGGGAGTAGAGGACGACGGGCCGCGCGCCGCGCCGCGCGTCGGCCGGGGCGGACTCGGCGGCGTGCGTGCGCGCGCCCGCCCAGTCGACGGTCCCCGCCTTGAACACGCCCAGCGCGTCGACCTTGGAGAGCACGTCGGCGACTCCGGGACGCAGGTACGGCGCGGTCCGCCCGGACGGCTTCGCGGCCGGGTACCAGACGCTGACCATCAGCTCGCGGGTCCGGCCGGGGACCCAGGGGTCGGGGCGGCCCTCGTCCACCAGGTGCAGTTCCGTGGTGCCGATGGCCTGGTGCGGGCCGGTCGGGCGCGGCAGGGTGAACGTCGCCGGCGCGGCGGCGGTGCGGACGGTGGCGGCGGACGCGCCGCAGGCGGCGAGGGGCAGGGCGAGCGGCAGGACCGCCGCAGCGGTGAGCGCACGGAGGCTTGGACGTGATCGCATGGTCCCCCACCCTCGCGACCGGCGCCCCCTGCGCGTCATGGCCGAAAGCCACTCGTCCCCCCTGCCGGTCGGCAGGGGGGACGAGTGCCCGCCCGTGTTCACGGGTGCCGGGTGGCGCTGACGGTCAGACGGCCTGCTCTGACGTCCGGGCCTCGGGGTCCGGGGGTCCTGCCCAGCGGGACGCGGGCGGAGCGTCCCGGCCCCGTTGCCGCACACTCGCGGGATATGGACGCCCAGCGCAGCGAATGGTCCGACCGGCAGGAGATCCACGACGTCGTCCTGCGGTACTGCCGCGGCATCGACCGGCTGGACTTCGCGCTCGTCCGGTCGGCGTACCATCCGGACGCCCTCGACCACCACACCGGCTTCGACGGGACCGTGGACGAGTACCTCGCCTGGGTCGAGCCCAAGCTGCGCGCCCGGCGCGGCGGCACGATGCACATCGTCGCCAACCACCTGGTCGAGCTGCTCGGCGACACCGCCGTCAGCGAGACGTACGGGACGTCCGTCCACTGGGGCGAGCCCGCCGACGACCCGCGGGCGAACTTCACCAGCGGCGTCCGGTTCGTCGACCACATGGCATGGCGGGACGGCCGGTGGGCGATCGCCGAGCGGTGGGCCGTCCGGGAGTGGACCAGGTCGGACGCCGGCCGGCTGATGCCCAAGGAGGGCGCGGGGCCGTCCGGCAGCAGGGACGGGGACGACCCCTTGATCCGGTTGCGGCGGAGGCTGCGCGGAACGGAGGCAGGCGCGTGAAGGTAGGGATCAGCTCGCCCATCGTGGCGCTGGCGGGCAACCGCCCGGCCTGGGAGGCCGCGGCGGGCACCGCCGAGCTCGTCCGGGTGGCGGAGGCCGCCGACCGGCTCGGCTACGCGTTCATGACCTGCGGGGACCACGTCGCCGTGCCGCCCGGCCTGCACCGCGGGGAGCGCTTCTACGACCCGCTGGCCACGTTCGCGTTCCTGGCGGGCCGGACGCGCCGGCTCCGGTTCCTGCCGTACGTGCTGGTGCTGCCCTTCTACCACCCGCTGGAGATCGCCAAGCGGTACGGGACGCTCGACCACCTGAGCGGCGGGCGGCTGGTCCTCGGGTTCGGGGTCGGGAACCTGAAGGAGGAGTTCGACCTGCTCGGCGTCCCGTTCGAGGACCGGGGGCCGCGCGCCGACGACGCCCTCCGGGCGCTGCGCGCGGCGCTGTCCGGCCGGGTGGTGTCGTACGAGGGGCCGTACTACGCGTTCCAGGACATGGTGGTCGACCCGCACGCCGTCCAGGAGCGGGTGCCGATGTGGATCGGCGGGCACAGCGAGCGCGCCCTGCGCCGCGCGGTCACGCTCGGGGACGGCTGGGCGCCGGCGCCGCAGTCGTTCCGCGGCCCCACCCCGGAGCTGATGCGGCAGATGCTCGACCGGCACGACCTGCCGGACGGCTTCGACGTCCTCCTCACTCCCGGCGAGCGCCTCGACCCGGTCACCGAGCCCGGCCGGGTCGGCGAGATCATCGCGACGGCGGAGAAGGCGGGCGCGACCCACATCAACCTGACCGTCCGGCACGAGTCCCTCGCCCACTACCTGGAGCAGTTGGAGGCGTTCGCCGCCGCCGCCGGTCTCGACACCGAGAAGTGACCCGAGGCTGACCCGAGGCCGCGCACTGGAACGTTGAGCCGACCGGCCTACGCTGTTAGCTTCACCGCGTGGACGACATGCGTGCACAGGCGGCGGCGGTCGAGGAATTTGCGGCGGCCCTGCGGGAACTGCGGAAATCGGTCGGCAATCCGCCGTTCCGCGAAATGTCAGCCCGGTCCGGGGCGATCTCGCACACCACCCTGTACGAGGCCGCGAAGGGCAACAGGCTCCCCAGCTGGGGCACCACCGTCGAGTTCGTCAAGGCGTGCGGTGCGGACCCGGCCGAGTACCGCGAACGCTGGGAAGGGGCGAACCGGATCGTCGGCTCGGCGCGGACCGGGCGGCCCGAGGCCGTCGCGGGCACCGCGGCGGGGCGTCCACCCGGGGGAACCGCGGCCCCCGCGAGCGCCCCGGAGCGGCATGCCGTCCACATCGCCGTCGACCCGCCGCCCGGCCCGCCCGGTCCGGGCGCGCCGCCCGAGCCGCCGCCGTCCGAGGAGATCGCGCACGACGTCCCGCCGCCCGCCCCCGCGCACCGGGGCCGGTTCCGGCTGACCCGCCCGGTGGCGATCACGCTGGCGGCGGTCGTGGTCGGCCTAGGCACCGTGGTCGTCGTCGTGGTCGCCGTCAACCCGGGCGGCGGCTCCCGGCCGGGCGGGGACGGGCTGAAGCCCGCCGTCGGCGCGTCGAAGGCGGCGCTGTCCCCGGCCGACTGCCCGGTGCACCCGACCAACCCGCCGGCGGCCCCGCCCGTCCACAAGGGCGACCTGGCCGTGTTCATCGCCGACATCACGCTGCCGGACTGCACGCGCGTCGGCACCGGCCGGACCGTCGCGAAGGTGTGGCGGTTCAAGAACGCCGGGAAGGTGGCGTGGGAGGGGTACTCGCTGCGGCGCCTCGACCTCCCGCAGCAGGCCGACCAGTGCCAGACCATCTCCGACGTGCCCATCAAGGACACCCGGCCCGGCGCGATGGTCGACATCCGGGCCGACATCACCACGCCGCGCAAGCCGGGCCTGTGCTACGTGCGGTTCAAGATGGTGGACGCCTCGGGGAAGGTGGCCTTCCCCGGGAGCCGGCCGGTCAACTTCCAGATCATCGTCGAGGGACGGTAGTTCCCCGCCGCGGCGGGCGCGGCGGGGAACCGGTTCGGGACCGTTCACGGGATTCAGGAGAGGGCGATCCCGCTGTAGTAGGCCTTCAGGATCCGGGCGTAGCCCCAGCCCGCGTTGGCCTTGTCGCGCGAGCCGTACTGCGACATCCAGTCCCCGGTGACCCAGCCGCCGCACGCCGTCGTCGTGGAGCAGTAGTGGGCCTGGAGGATCTTCCCGCTACGGGTCATCTTGGTGCCCCACGTCGCGTCCACCGCGGCGCTCGTCGCCGCCGTCGCGGACCCGGGCTTGTACACCTGGCTCGACGTGGTGTCGTAGACGTCGAAGCACTGGCCGCCCGACGTCTTGCGGGTCGAGTGCAGCGCCCAGTACCAGCCGTAGCTCTTGACGGCCATCGCCCCCGCCTTCAGGGACTCCTGCGGCCAGCTCGGCACCCACTCGTTGGGCAGGACGTTCTTGACGTAGGTCTTGAACGAGACCCGGTCCACCCGGTTGAGCGAGACCCGGTACACGAGGATCGTCGTGGGCAGCTTGCTGTCCGTGCCGTCGGTCTTGCACCCGGTCGGCGGCGGTGTGGAGCTCAGGAACTTGTGCGACGCGTTCTGGTTCTTCAGGCTGGAGTTGAGGTTGCCCTTGGCGCCGGCCTTGAAGTCCTGGTAGGTGCCGCCGTAGTTGCTGTTGTAGTAGACGCGGACGGTCTTGGTGCTGCGGTTCCAGACCGAGGCGGCCTGGTTCTTGATGCACTGGCCCTTGCCGTTGCCCGTCCCCTTGAAGTCGTAGCAGGACGGCTGGGTGGTGCCGTAGTCGGCGACCGACCCGGTGAAGTCCGAGACCGACCCCGCGTTGTCGCTGTTGAAGTAGTAGCAGAACTCGCCGCTCTCGCACACGCCGTTGCGGCTCGCCGCCGAGGCGGGCGACGCCGGGAGCAGCACCGCCCCGCCGACCGCCATCGCGGCGGCCGCCGCGACGACCCGCGGGATCAGCCGCGCCGTTCGTCTTAACACGTTCGCTTCCCCTTCTGGTGAAGGTGCTGGTGAGAGGTGTGGCCGGTGCGGGCCGCGGTCCGGCTAGCGGATGTTGTAGCCCTGGGACTGCCAGAAGGAGGTCGGGTTCGGGTTGTCGAGGTGGGAGTCGTTGACGCTCTTGGCGGCGTGCGTCTGGCGGCCGGGCCGCATCTCGACGTGGGTGTGGGCGCCCGAGCTGGACGACACCCCGCGCCACGCCTCGTCGGCGATGACCTGGCCCTTGCTGATCGACTGGCCCACGGCCAGCGACGACCGCGGCGCGGAGTGCAGGTAGATCACCGTCTTGTTCAGCGACGCGTTGTAGATGGAGATCGTGGACAGCCCGCCGCTGCCATTGGCGCCGCGCGCGATGTAGATGATCTTACCGGCGACCAGGGCGCGGACGTCGGAGCCGACGCTGCGGGCGATGTCGATGCCCTCGTGCCGTCCGGGCGTGGTGGTGTAGCCGTCGAAGCCGCAGGTGATGCGGCCGCCGCTGGCGTTGTAGAGCGCGTACGACATGTTCGTGCGCGACGACGGCGAGAACTGGTGCGAGGCGTTCTGGTTCTTCAGGCTGGAGTTGAGGTTGCCCTTGGCGCCGGCCTTGAAGTCCTGGTAGGTGCCGCCGTAGTTGCTGTTGTAGTAGACGCGGACGGTCTTGGTGCTGCGGTTCCAGACCGAGGCGGCCTCGTTCTTGATGCAGAGCCCCTTGCCGTTGCCCGCTCCCTTGAAGTCGTAGCAGGACGGCTGGGTGGTGCCGTAGTCGGCGACCGATCCGGTGAAGTCCGAGACCGATCCGGCGTTGTTGCTGTTGTAGTAGTAGCAGAACTCGCCGCTTTCGCAGACGCCGTTGCGCGCGGCCGCCGAGGCGGGCGCCGCGAGCGCGGCCGCCGTGCCGCCGACCGCCACGGCGGCGGTCGTCAGCGTGAGGATCTTGTTCAGCGTGTTCATAACCTTTCCCTTTCGTTTCGCCTGCTGTTCGCGTTGCCGGGATTGCCGTTCGCGTTGCCGGGATTGAAGAAGGTCAGCTGCGCCGGTACTCCTCCCAGGTACGGATGGTCACCTGCGGCCCGTCGTCCGGGCCGCGGTTCGCCAGCCCGTTGAGACCGAGGTAGTAGTCGCCGGTCTGGTGCTGGGCCTGGGCGGACAGGTCGGTGTCGCTGATGGCGGCGGCGTGGATGTGCCACGGCCAGTCGCCCTGCTGCGGGCTGCGCACCCAGGCCGCGAACCCGACGCGGCGCAGCGCGCGGGCGACCGAGGTGCGGGTGGCGGCGCTCATGCCCTGCACCGAGACGTCCACGACGCCGCCGCCGTCGTGGGTGCCGGCGGAGGTGGGGTCGCCGCCGGGGTTGTAGGAGCCCTGGTCCAGGACGAGCTTGCGGCCGAGCAGCCGCTCCGCCTCGGCCAGCATGTCCCGCGTCCGGGCGTTGACGACGGCGCCGCCGAACGACACCCGGGCGCCGGGCGCGAGGGTCCGGGTGACCGTGAAGCGGCCGTCGCCGAGCTTGGCGAGGGACGTCTTGCCGGGCAGCCCGTTGGCGTCGAGACCGGTGTAGCCGAGCGACTTCTGGTACTTGGCGTAGGCGGCGACGGTCGTGGTGCCGAAGTAGCCGTCCACCCACTGCGCGTCGAGCAGGTTCCGGTCCCGCAGGGCCCGCTCGACGAGGAGGACGCTCGCCTTGGCGCCCGGCGTCAGCGTGTCGTCGGCCCGCCGCGGGTCGATCTGCGCCGCCTTGACCGTCGCCTCCATGTTCACGCTCGGCAGCTCTGCCGCGGCGTCGGCCGGCTCCGCCGCCGACGTCTCCGACACGGTCATGGAGGTGAGAAGCGCGGCCGTCAGAAAGGCGGCGGTGTACGAAGACAACTTCATCTGGTCTCCTGGATGCGGACGCTGGGAGCGGAACCAACGTCACGGATCGCCCGGGGCGTTCTCAAGAAGATCGTTGTTGTCAGGTTGTTCGCCGGACACATCCGTACAGCGCGTACGCGGATCTGACACGTGGAGCGGCGCCCCGACGGGTCACGGACGATCTCGCCCGTCCAGAGTTCTGTCAGCCAGAATTTCCTTTTCCTTACAGCGGGCGGGCCGCACGATTGCCGGTATGACCAGCACTCCTGCCGACACCGTCGCCGCCGCCCCGGCGGACTCGCCCGTCCGGTTGCGTGCGGTGGACGCGCCTGGGCAGCCGGACGCCACCCCGGAGCTCGAAGACCTCTACCGCGGCTTCGAGGCCGAGCTGCTCGTGCCGCTGTGGACCGAGATCGGTGACCTGATGCCGGCGCATCCGCGCTCCCGGGCCGTCCCGCACGTGTGGAAGTGGGAGCGGCTGGTCCGGCTCGCCGAGCAGGCCGGGCGGATCGTCCCGGTGGGGCGGGGCGGGGAGCGCCGCGCGATCGCGCTCGCCAACCCGGGGCTCGGCGGCCGCCCGTTCGCCGCGCCGACCCTCTGGGCGGCGATCCAGTACCTGATGCCGGGCGAGGACGCGCCCGAGCACCGGCACACCCAGCACGCGTTCCGGTTCGTCGTCGAGGGCTCCGGCGTGTGGACGGTCGTCGGCGGCGACCCGGTGCCGATGAACCGCGGCGACTTCCTCCCGCAGGCCGGCTGGAACTGGCACGCCCACCACAACGCGACCGACCGGCCGATGGCCTGGATCGATGGGCTCGACATCCCGTTCCAGTACGCCGCCGACGCGCAGTTCTTCGAGTTCGGCCGGGACGAGATCTCCGACGCGGAGCGCACCACGCCCGACCGCTCCCGCGCCGAGCGCCTGTGGGGCCACCCCGGGCTGCGGCCCGTCGGCGTCGCCCACACCACGCCCGGCTCGCCGCTGCTCTCCTACAAGTGGGAGTACACCGACCGCGCGCTCGCCGACCAGCTCGCGCTGGAGAAGGAGGGGCACGCGGGGACGGTGGAGCCCGGCCACGCCGCCGTGCGCTTCAGCAACCCCGTCGACGGCACCGACGTCCTGCCGACCCTGCGCGCCGAGTTCCACCGGGTGGCGCGGGGCGCGGAGACGGCCCCGGTCCGCGAGACCGGCTCCAGCGTCTACCAGGTCTTCGACGGCTCCGGCACGGTCACGGTCGGCGACCGGACCTGGGCGGTGACGCGCGGGGACCTGTTCGTCGTCCCGTCGTGGGAGCCGTTCTCCGTGGTGTCGGAGGCCGGCGCGTCCGACTCCGACTCCGGGGCCCTCGACCTGTTCCGCTTCTCCGACGCGCCCGTCTTCGAGGCGCTCAAGCTCGACCGAACCGCCCGCGACCTGTGACCGCCAAGGACATCTGATGAAGCTCTCCACTATCCGCACTTCCGGCGGCACCCGCGCCGTCCGCCTCGACGGGGGCGCGCTCGTCGACCTCGGCTACCCCGACCTCGGCGCGCTGCTGGCCGAGCCGGACTGGCGGGCGAAGGCCGCCGCCGCCTCCGGCACCGTTTACGACGCCGAGGGCGCGGACTTCGCGCCGGTCGTGCCGGGTCCGTCCAAGGTGATCTGCGTCGGTCACAACTACTCCAACCACATCAAGGAGATGGGGCGGGAGCTTCCGTCGTATCCGACGCTGTTCCCGAAGTTCGCCGACAGCCTGATCGGGGCCAACGACGACATCGTCAAGCCCGGTGAGACCGACGCGCTCGACTGGGAGGTGGAGCTGGCCGTGGTCATCGGGCAGGAGGTCCGCCGCGCCGACGACGCTCAGGCGGAGGCGGCGATCGCCGGGTTCACGGTCATGAACGACGTCTCGGTGCGGGACTGGCAGTTCCGCACGATCGAGTGGACGCAGGGCAAGATCTGGGACTCCTCCACTCCGGTCGGCCCCTACCTGGTCACGCCGGACGAGGTCGGCGGCGTCCGCCCGGCGCTGAAGGTGCGGACGCTGGTGGACGGCCGGGAGATGCAGTCCGACGACACCGGCACGCTGCTGTTCGACCCGGTCTTCCTGGTCAAGTACGTCTCGACGATCGTGCGGCTGCGCCCGGGCGATCTGATCGCCACCGGCACCCCGGCCGGGGTGGGGCACGCTCGCGACCCGAAGGTCTACCTGACCGGCGGCGAGACGGTCGTGACCGAGATCGACGGGCTCGGCGCCTGCACCAACCGCGTCGTCAAGGACGCCTGATGGCGCGCTCGTTCGCCGACGCCCGCCGCTGGACACGGGAGGGCACGGCGCTGTTCCTGGGCGCCGCCGCCGGACTGACCGAGCCCGAGTACGACGCGGCGAGCCCGCTGCCCGGCTGGACCCGCAAGCACCTGGTCGCGCACGTCGCCGCGAACGCCGAGGCGCTCGGCAACCTGGTGCACTGGGCGGCCACGGGCGAGGAGACCCCCATGTACGCCTCGCCGGAGGAGCGCGCGGCCGGGATCGAGCGCGGCAGCCGGATGCGCGGACCGGAGCTGGGCGAGTGGCTGGCCCGCTCCGCCGCGACGTTGCAGGCGTCGATGGACGAGCTGACCGAGGGCCAGTGGGAGTCCGAGGTGGTGACGGCGCAGGGCCGCACCGTGCCCGCGACCGAGATCCCGTGGATGCGGTCCCGGGAGGTCATGGTCCACGCCGTCGACCTGGATCGCGGCGTCGCCTTCGCCGACCTGCCGGACGACTTCCTGCAAGCCCTCATCACCGACATCACCGCCAAGCGGGGGCTGGACGCCGCCGCCCTGCCGGCAGGGCCGCTGCCCGAGGTGGCCGCCTGGCTGGCCGGACGGCCGCACGCCCTCACCGGAGCGCCGCCGCTCGGCCCCTGGCTCTGACACGCCGCGCGACGCGCCCGCCCGACGGCCCGCGACACGCGTCCGAGAAGGAAGAGATCATGACCAACCCTGATGTGCTCGTCGTCGGCGGCGGGATCGGCGGGCTGGGCGCCGCGTACGCGCTGGCCCGCCGGGGCCTCGCGGTCCGGCTGCTGGAGCGGGCCGCCGACTTCGGCGAGGTCGGCGCCGGCATCCAGCTCGCCCCCAACTGCACCCGCATCCTCGACGACTACGGACTGCTGGACGAGGCGAAGGCCCTCGGCGTCGTCCCGGACGCGATGATCATGCGGGACGCGGTCGACGGCGCGGAGCTGACCCGCCTCGACCTGCGCGACCTGGAACGCCGCTACGGCTTCCCGTACCTGGTCATCCACCGCAGCGACCTGCACGCCATGCTGCTGCGCGCCTGCGAGCGCGCCGGCGTCGACCTGCGCACCTCGCAGCAGGTCGTCGGCTACGCCAACACCGGCGCCGGCGCCCGCGTGACCTTGGCGGACGGCCGGGTCGAGGAGGCGCGGGTCGTCATCGCGGCGGACGGGCTGCACTCGGTGGCGCGCAAGCTGCTGTCGGACGACGAGCCGGTCTCCTCCGCGTACGTCGCCTACCGCGGCACGGTGCCGACCTCGCACGGCCGGGCGGCGGACGTCGACCTCAGCGAGGTCGTCGTCTACGTCGGGCCGGGCTGCCACTTCGTCCACTACGGGCTGCGCGGCGGCGAGCTGCTCAACCAGGTCGCCGTCTTCGAGTCGCCCAAGGCCCGCGCCGGCGAGGAGGACTGGGGCACCCCGGACGAGCTGGACGCGGCCTTCGCGCGGACGTGCGACTTCGTCCGCGACGGCCTGCCCCACATGTGGCGCGACAAGTGGTGGCGGATGTACGACCGCGACCCCATCATGACCTGGGTGGACGGCGACATCGCGCTGCTCGGCGACGCCGCCCACCCGCCGCTCCAGTACATCGCCCAGGGCGCCATCATGGCGATCGAGGACGGCTGGGTGCTCGGCGAGCACGTCGCCCGGCACCTCGCCGCGGACGGGTCGGTGGACTGGCCCGCCGTCCTCGCCGCCTACCAGGCCGTCCGGCCCGAGCACTGCCGCCGCGTCCTGACCACGTCGCGCGCCTGGGGCGAGCTGTGGCACCTCGACGGGACGCCGCGGCGGCAGCGGAACGTCCTGCTGCGCGACCGCGACACCCGCGACTACGCGTTCGTGGACTGGCTCTACGGCCCGACCGCGCTCGACCCGTCCGACGAGCCGCCGATGTTCACGACGATCCCGCTGGCCTCGGCGGACGCGGGCGCGGGCGCGCTCACGAGCCCGGCCGGCTGACCTCCTCGAGGGGGACGGGGAGGCGGTCGCGCAGCTCGTCGAGCGTGATGCCGAAGGTCTCGCGGACCGCCGCCCCGTCCGGGCCCACGTCGATGACGGCGACGTCGGTGTAGACGCGGCTGACGCAGCCGACGCCGGTCAGCGGGTAGGTGCACTCGGGCACGAGCTTCGACCGGCCCTGCTTGTCGAACAGCGTCATCATCACGAACACCTGCTTGGCGCCGATGGCGAGGTCCATCGCGCCGCCGACCGCCGGGATGGCGTCCGGGGCGCCGGTGTGCCAGTTCGCGAGGTCGCCGGTCGCCGACACCTGGAACGCGCCGAGCACGCACACGTCGAGATGGCCGCCGCGCATCATGGCGAACGAGTCGGCGTGGTGGAAGTAGGACGCCCCGGGAAGCTCGGTCACCGGGACCTTCCCGGCGTTGGTGAGGTCGGGGTCGATCTGCTCGCCGGTCGCGGCGGGGCCCATGTTGAGCATGCCGTTCTCGGTGTGCAGCACGATGCCGGAGTCGGCGGGCAGGTGGTCGGCGACCTTGGTGGGGCGGCCGATGCCGAGGTTGACGTAGGAGCCGGCCGGGATGTCGCGGGCGACGATCGCGGCCATCTCGTCGGGGGACAGGGCCCCGGTGGTGGAAGCCGTGGTGGAAGACATGTCAGCGCGCTCCCTGGACGGTGTAGTGCCGGTCCTCGACCCGCACGACGCGGTCGACGTAGATGCCGGGGGTGACGACCGCCTCCGGGTCGAGTTCGCCCGTGGCGACGACGCCGCCCACCTGCGCGATGGTGGTGGTCGCGGCCGTCGCCATGACGGGGCCGAAGTTGCGGGCGGTCTTGCGGTAGACGAGGTTGCCCATCCCGTCGGCGCGGTGCGCGCTGATCAGCGCCACATCGCCCTTGATCGGGTACTCCAGGACGTACTCGCGCCCGTCGATCGTCCGGGTCTCCTTGCCCTCGGCGAGCGGGGTGCCGACGCCGGTCGGGCAGTAGAAGGCGCCGATGCCCGCGCCGGCCGCGCGCATCCGCTCGGCGAGGTTGCCCTGCGGCACGATCTCCAGGTCGATCCGCCCGGCCCGGTACAGCTCGTCGAAGACGTGGGAGTCGCTCTGCCGGGGGAACGAGCAGATCACCTTGCGGACGCGGCCCGCCTTGAGCAGTGCGGCGAGCCCGACGTCCCCGTTCCCGGCGTTGTTGGACACGATGGTGAGGTCCGTCGCGCCCTGCCGGATCAGCCCGTCGATGAGGTCGAACGGCATGCCGGCGAAGCCGAAGCCGCCGACGAGCACGGTGCTGCCGTCCGCGATGCCGCGCACGGCCTCGTCGACGCTCTCCAGGATCTCCGCCCGGCTCACGCTCCGACCTCCGTGTTCTCCGTGCCCGTGGTCTCCGTGTCCGTGTTCTCCAGGACGACGGCCAGGCCCTGCCCGACGCCGATGCAGATGGCGGCGACGCCCCAGCGCTCGCGGCGCTCCCGGAGCACCTTCGCGAGCGTGCCGAGGACGCGGGCGCCGCTGGCGCCCAGCGGGTGGCCGATCGCGATCGCGCCGCCCCGCGTGTTGACGATCTCCGGGTCGACGCCCCAGGCGTCGACGCAGATCAGCGACTGCACGGCGAACGCCTCGTTCAGCTCGACCGCGCCGACCTGGTCCCAGCCGATCCCGGCGCGCGCGAGGGCGCGGTTCGCCGCCTCGACCGGGGCGTAGCCGAAGTCCTGCGGGTCGAGCGCGAACGCGCCGCGCCCGGCGACGCGCGCGAGCGGGTCGAGGCCGATCCGGTCGGCGGCGCCGGCGGAGCCGAGCAGCAGGGCGGCGGCGCCGTCGCTCAGCGGCGAGGCGTTGCCCGCGGTGATGGTGCCGTCGGCGCGGAAGCTCGGCTTGAGCCCGGCGAGCTTCTCCGCCGTCGAGTCGGCGCGGATGCCCTCGTCCCGCTTCAGGTCGCCGGCGGGGACGACCAGGTCGTCGTAGAAGCCCTCGTCCCAGGCCGCCGCCGCGAGCCGGTGCGAGCGCAGCGCGAACGCGTCCTGCCGCTCCCGGCCGACGCCGTACCGCTCGCGGAGCCCCTCGTTCGCCTCGCCGAGCGAGACCGTCCACTCCTTCGGCATGCGCGGGTTCACCAGCCGCCAGCCGAGCGTGGTCGAGACCGCGGCGAGGTCGCCGGGCGGGAAGCCCTTCGCGGGCTTCGGCAGCACCCAGGGCGCGCGGGTCATCGACTCGACGCCGCCCGCGACGACCACGTCCGCGTCGCCGGACTCGATCGTCCGGGACGCGATCATCGCGGCGTCGAGGCTGGAGCCGCACAGCCGGTTGACGGTCGTGCCGGGCACGCTGGTCGGCAGCCCGGCGAGCAGCGCGGCCATCCGGCCGACGTTGCGGTTCTCCTCGCCGGCGCCGTTCGCGTTGCCCCAGACGACCTCGCCGACGGCGGCCGGGTCCAGCCGGGGCGCCCGGTCCAGCAGCGCGGTGAGGACGCCGGCCGCGAGGTCGTCCGGCCGGACGCCCGCGAGTGCGCCGTTGAACCGGCCGAACGGCGTCCGGACGGCCGAGTAGAGATAGGAGCTCATGCCATCGAGGCTAATGACCTCACTTGATACAGTGAAGTATCAATATTCGCTTCGATTGAGACGTTCTGCATATGGATCTTCGTCACCTGCGGTACTTCGTCGCCGTCGCCGAGGAACTCCACTTCGGGCGCGCCGCCGAGCGGCTCAACATGGCCCAGCCGCCGCTGTCGCAGGCGATCCGCAGGCTGGAGAGCGAGCTCGGCGTCGACCTGCTCCACCGGACGACGCGCAAGGTCGACCTCACCGACGCGGGCCGCGGCTACCTCGCGCGGGCGAGGCGGATCCTCGGCGAGGTGGACGAGGCCGCGCACGAGGCCCGCCGGGTCGCGGCGGGCGCGGTCGGCCACCTGGCGCTCGGCTGCGTGGGCTCGGCGACCTACAGCCTGCTGCCCGCGCTGTCCCGCGGCCTCCGCCGGGAGCTGCCCGGCGTCGACTTCTCCTTCCGCGGCGAGATGCTGGTGCCCGACCAGGCCGCGGCGCTGCGGGCCGGCGAGATCGACGTGGCGCTGCTGCGGCCCCCGATCGCGGACCTGTCGCTCACCGTCCTGCCGCTGCGCCGGGACCGGCTCGTCGTCGCCCTCCCGGACGACCACCCCTTGGCCGCCCTGCGGCAGGTCGGGGTCGCCGACCTGGCGGACGCCGACCTCATCGTGCACTCCGCCGACCGCCGCTCGGTGATGTACGACGTCGTGCTCGGCCTCCTGCGCGACGCGGGCGTGGAGCCCCGGATCCGCCACGAGGTCGGCGAGACGTCCACGCTGGTCACCCTCGTCGCGGGCGGTCTCGGCGCGGCCGTCGTCCCGGAGCCGGTGACCGTCCTCGCCCTGGACGGCGTCACCTTCCGCCCGCTGGTGCGGCCCGCCGTGGACGTCGAGCTCGCGATCGCCCACCGCACCGACCGCACGGAACCGCACCTGGCCCGCGCCGTCACCGTCATCCAGCAGATCGTCCGGGACGCCGGGCACAGGGCGAGCTGACCGCCTCGGGTCATGCATGGCATTCATGCGCGGCCATGACGAACATGTGTTTGCCCGATGACCGGTCCGATGGCTTCACTGAGGCACCGACGACCGACCCCGAGGTGAACCGATGCCCGACTCAGCCCCGCCCGTCTCCGACCTCGACCTGTTCGACGACGCGCTGCTCGTCGCCCCGTACCCGTCGTATGCGGCGCTGCGCGATCTCGGCGCCGTCGTCCATCTCCCGGCGAACGACGTCTATGCGCTCACCAGGTACGACGCCATCCGCGGCGCCTTGGGCGACTGGGAGACCTTCTCCTCCGCCGGGGCCATCGGCTTCAACCCGGCCGTCAACGAGGCGCTGACCGGCACGTCCCTCGCCTCGGACCCGCCGGTGCACACGCAACTGCGCGCGACCCTCACCGCGAACCTGTCGCCGCGCGCGCTGCGCGGGCTCAAGGGCGGCATCGAGGCCAAGGCGGACGCGCTCGTCGAGAAGCTCGTCGCCGAGGGCTCGTTCGAGGCCATCGACGCGCTCGCCCGTGCCCTCCCGCTGGAGATCGTCGCCGACCTCATCGGGTTCACCGGGCACGTCCGCGCCAGCATGCTGCGCTGGGGGCAGGCCGCGATGCAGGTGATCGGGCCGATGAACCGGCGCACGGCGGAGAACTTCCCGATCGCGGGGGAACTGTACGGGTGGTGCTCGACCGTCACCGCCGACGACCTCGCGCCCGGCTCGGTCGGACGCGGGATCTTCGAGGCCGAGGCACGCGGCGACATCCCGCCGGGCACGGCCGGGCACATCATCCACCAGTACCTCGGCGCCGGCGTGGACACCACCATCGCGTCCATCGGGAACCTCGTCGCGCTCTTCGCCGCGCACCCCGGCCAGCTCGCGCTCGTCCGCGAGGACCCGTCGCTGGTCCCGGCCGCGTTCAACGAGGTGCTCCGCTACTGGGCTCCCCTCCACGCCTGGGGCCGCCGGACGACCCGGGACGTCGAGATCGACGGCGCCGTCGTCCCGGAAGGGGCGAAGGTCGCGATCCTGTTCGGCGCCGGCAACCGGGACCCGCGCCACTTCGCGAACCCCGACGCGTTCCTGGTCGAGCGCAACCCGGTCGACCACCTGTCCTTCGGCTACGGCCCGCACGGCTGCGCCGGCCAGGGCCTCGCCCGGCTGGAGGCGCACGCCGTCATCGCGTCCCTGGCGCGCCGCGTCGAGCGGCTCGTCACCGGGCCCGAGGTGCGCGTGCCGAGCAACATCACCCGGAGCATCGAGGAGCTCCCCGTCCTGGAAGTGGTCCCCGCATGAAGATCCTGATCGATCGCGCCCGCTGCGAGGGCCACGGCCTCTGCGAGGAGGCCGCGCCGGAGCTGATGCACCTCGACGACGACGGCGAACTCGTCCTCGATCGCGAGGAGGTCGGCGACGCCGACGCGCCTCAGGCCGCCGCCGCCGTCCGGGTCTGCCCGGTCGCGGCGCTGCGCCTGGCATGAGCATCCCCGTCAAGCGCATCGTCGTCGTCGGCAACGGCATCGCCGGCCGCACCGCGGCGGACACCCTGCGGGACAGCGGCTTCGACGGCGAGCTGACCATCGTCGGGGACGAGCCGCACGCGGCCTACAGCCGTCCGGCGCTGTCGAAGGCGCTGCTGCTCGACCGCGACGACACGGCGTCGCACGAGCTGCCGCCGGCCGCGCACGGGGCGACCGAGCTGCTCGGCGTGCGGGCTTCGGGGCTCGATGCGGAACACCGGCTCGTCGGCCTGGCCGACGGCACCGTCCTGCCGTATGACCGGCTGGTGATCGCGACCGGGTCGCGGGCGCGGCGGCTGTCCGACCACCCCGAGGAGTTGACCCTGCGCGGGCTGGACGACGCGCTGGCGCTGCGCGGTCGGCTCGCCGGACGGCCGCCGGTGGTCGTGGTCGGCGGCGGCCCGCTCGGCATGGAGATCGCCTCGGCATGCCTTGCGGCGGGCTGCCCGGTCACGCTCGTGTCCCAGGGCGTCCCGCTGATCGCGCATCTCGGGCCGTACCTGGCCGGTGTCTTCGGCAAGGCGGCCCTGGAGCGCGGGCTGACCGTCGTGGAGACCGACGCCGCCCGTATCGAGCGGCATGGGGGAGACGTCCGGGTCGTCCTGGACGACGGCACTGTCCTCCCGAGCGGGCTGGTCGTGTCTGCCGTGGGCGATGTGCCCAACACGGAATGGCTCGCGGGCTCCGGGCTGGGGGAGAAGGGAGTCCTTCGGGTCGACTCGCGCGGGCTCGTGCGTCCCAACATCGCGGCGGTCGGCGACCTGGCGGCGTTCCCGACGCCGCAAGGCCCGCGCCGCGACCCGCTGTGGAGCAGTGCGATCGAGCAGGCGAAGGTCGCCGCAGCCGCCCTCCTGAGAGGGGACGACGCACCGCCGCTCAACTTCCAGCCGTACTTCTGGACCGAGCAGTTCGGGCTCACCCTCAAGGCCGTCGGCCGCCTCCCGGTGGACGGAGAACCCGCCTACATCGAGGGAGGCCCCGGCGAACCGGCCCTGATGCGCTGGTCCCACGCGGACGGGACCGGCACGGCCGTCGCGCTGAACCGGCGCGTCCCGATCCCCCGGCTCCGCCGGGTGAGCCGGGCCGCCGCGTAGAGTTCGTCGCGATGAGCGACGAGGGGGCGGGCACCGCGGGGTCGGGGCTGGACCGGCTGGCGTCGGTCAACCTCAACCTGCTGGTGCCGCTGCTCGCCGTGCTGGAGGAGCGCTCGGTGACCAGGGCCGCCGAGCGCGTCGGCCTCTCCCAGTCGGCGATGAGCCACGCGCTGGGCCGTATGCGCCGCCTGTTCGGCGACGACCTCCTCGTCCGGCAGGGGAACGAGACCGCGCTGACCCCGCGCGCAATGGAGCTGATCGCGCCGCTGCGGGCGACGCTCCAGCAGGCCGCGGACGTGGTCCGGTTCCCCGCCTTCGACCCGGCGACGGACCGCCGCGTCGTCACCGTCGCGATGACGACCAGCACGGCGTTCGTGCTGGGCGCGCGGCTGGCGCGGCTCGTCGCGGAGCGAGCCCCCAACGCGACGTTGCGCCTGCGCACCATCACCGTCCCGACCGAGGCGACCTTCACCGAGCACGGCGTCGACGTCGTGCTCATCTCCGAGGGGCACGCGTCGCCGTTCCCGAGGGAGCGCCTCTACGACGACCGCATCGTGGTGGTGGCCGGGGCCGACACGCCGCCCGAGGCGAGCGCCCTCGAACTGCTGACGACGCAGCCGCACGTCGTCGTGGACACCGAGCGGCGCGTCTTCCCGTACTCGGTGCTCGACGAGAAGGGGATCGGCTACCGCGTCGGCCGGCTGAGCTCCGACTTCCTGCTCGTCCCGTACCTGGTCGGACGCGCCGGCGGGGTCGCCCTGCTGCGCCACCGGGTCGCCGCCGAGATGCGGACGCTCGTCGACCTGCGGATCGAGGAGTTCCCGTTCCCGCTCCCCGGGCTCGGCATCGACATGGTCTGGAACCCGCACCTCGGCGACCACCGCTTCATCGCGTGGCTCCGCCAGATCCTGTTCGACGCGGCGCGGCCCTGAGCGCGCGGGTCCCGGGCGCGGCCGTCAGCGGCGGCCGATCGTGCCGAACCAGCTCTCGGTGAGGACGTCCAGCATCGCGTCGTGGTCGACGCCCCAGTGCCCGGGGGTCCAGTGCCGCGCGACATGGTCGAGTTCGGTGATCGCGATGACGCTGCGGAACCGCCGGGTGCCGGCCGGGAACCGGTCGGCGCGGTCGAGGCCGTCCTCGATGTCGCTCATGGCCTCGTGCAGCCACTCCTCGAACAGCGCGCGGATCTCGGGGTCGCCGGCGGCGGCCTCGAACGCGGTCGTGGTGTAGGGGCGGATCGCGTCCCAGCGCCGCGAGGTCGCGGCGAGCCAGGCGCGGAGCCGCTCGCGCGAGCCGTCCTCGACCACGGCGACCAGCTCCCGCTCGGTCGAGCCGTGCTCGGCGGACGGGACCCGGTCGAGCGCGGCGTTGAGCCGCTCGGAGATGAGCGCCTTCATCAGGTCGACCTTCGACGGGAAGTACGCGTAGAAGGTCACCCGCGTCGTCCCCGCCGCCGACGCGATGTCGTCGACCGTCGTCGCCGTGTAGCCCTTCGACACGAACAGCTCCAGGCCGGCGTCCAGCAGGAGCTTGCGCGTCATCTCCTTCTGCGCCTCACGAAGCCTTGCCATGCGGAAAGCGTAGAGCACCCCGGCCGGTCTCCGTACTCGCCGAGCATTCGGGATACGTGCTGGTCAGACACTTGACGTGATGTTAAGTGATGTGACACCTTGCACGTCCAACGGGTGACCGGGCTCACAACGGGCGGGCCGGCCCCGCGCGGCGGCGACCCGCCGCCCCGGCATCGACGAGGAAGAAACCCCATGTCACAGACCGCTGCGCGCAAGCACGGCCCCACCGCCACGGTGGTCGCCGGCTGCTTCGCCGTCCTCCTCGCGCAGGTCGCGTACTCGCTGCCCGGCGCGCCCAACGGCACCTTCCAGCAGGAGTTCGGCACGACCGGCGCCGAGCTGACCTGGATCACCGCCGCCTTCGCGATTCCGATGGTCGTCTTCGAGCTGACCACCGGCGTGATCGGCGACCTGTTCGGCCGCAAGCGGCTGCTCCAGGCGGGCGCCCTGCTGACCGTCGGCGGCTCGGTCGTCTGCTACGCCGCCGGCTCGGTCCAGGTCCTGTGGGCGGGCCAGGTCGTCGCCGGGCTCGGCGCGGCGGTGCTCTACCCGATCTCGCTCGCCATGCTGGCGGCGGTCAGCCCCACGCCGGAGGCGCGCTCCCGGGCCATCGCCACCTGGGCCGGGTTCCTGTCGGCCGGCGCCGCCGTCTCCCCGCTGCTGGGCGGATGGCTCGCGGCCGACCACGACTGGCGGACGTCGTACCTCGTGGTGATCGCCGCCGCGGTCGTCTCGATCGCCGTCACCCAGCTTGCCGCAGACTCGGCGGCGCCGGAGGGCCGCAAGCTCGACCTGCCGGGCCAGGTCACGCTGGCGCTCGGCCTGATCGCGATCCTGTTCGCCGCCACCCAGGGCTCGGAGGCCGGCTTCGCCCGTCCCGAGATCATCGGGGCGTTCGCGGCGGGCGTCGTGCTGCTCGGCGCGTTCGTCGTCATCGAGTTGCGGACGGACGTCCCGCTCCTGCACCTCGACATCTTCGCGAACCGGGCCTACGCGGTCGTGGCGATCGCGACGGTCATCGGCATGTTCGCCTTCCTCGCCACCTGCTACTCGATGAGCATCTGGCTCGGCGCCATCCAGCACCAGAGCGCGCTGAAGATCGGCCTGCTGTTCCTGGCCATCCAGGGGCCCGCGTTCGTGCTGGTGCCGGTCGTCTCGCACGTCATCCGGAACTTCTCGCCGCGCTGGGTGCTCACGGTCGGCTTCGCGCTCATCGCCGTCGCCGGGATCTGGTGCTCGACGTTCGACGTCCACGACATGAGCTGGACGCGGTTCGTCGCGCCGATGCTCGCCCTCGGCGCCGGGTTCGCGCTGACCGTCGGCTCCATCACCGCCGTCGCGATCAACACGGTCCCGCTGCGGCTCGCGGGCATGGCCAGCGCCACCACCAACCTGCTGCGCGACTTCGGCTTCGCCCTCGGGCCGGTGCTCATCGCCGCGTTCGCGGTCAGCCGGGCCAACGGCGCCCTGGCGGACGGCGTGGGCGCCGCGATCGGCGAGTCCGGCCTGAAGCCGCCGTACAACGGCATCGCCGGGGGCGTGGCGCACGAGGGCGGCGCGATGGCGATCAACTCGATGCCGGTGGTGCCGGGCGCGGGCCCGGACATGCCGCCCGTCCCGATGCCGGAGAGCCTCCGGACGCTGGCGTTCGAGTCCCTCGGGAACGCCTACGGCCTGGCGTTCCTGGTCGCCGGGCTGTGCGCGGCCGCCGCGGCCGTGCTGACGCTGGCGGGCCTGTTCGGCGCGAAGCGCGCCGACGCGGAGGAGGCCGCCGCGGGCGAGGAACTCGTCGCCGCCGGGTGATCTCCGTACAGGTCAGCAGCATTGTTTACGCAGTAGATGCTTGTTTGACACGATGTAAGCTGAAGTGGCACGCTGCACATCTGAAGGCGTGACCGCGGTCACTCGACCGGCCGGGACACCGCGCCGGCATCGCAAGACCGCGCCGGCATCGAAAGGAAGTGCCAGTGACAGGAGCGCAGACGGCCGCCGGGAGCGGCACCGTCACCACGGTTCTCGGGTCGGTCCCCGCGTCCGAGCTGGGGGTCGTCGCCGTCCACGAGGCTCTGCTGTCGGTGGTCCCGGGGGCGGAGTACGCGTTCGACGTCACCATCGACCGCGCGGAGGTCTTCGAGGCGCTGGCGGCGAAGCTCGCGGACTTCCGCGCGCACGGCGGCGGGACGGTCGTCGACGCCGCCGGCATGTTCCACGGCCGGGACGTCCGGCTGTACGAGGCCCTGTCGCGCTCGACCGGCGTTCACATCGTCGCGTCGACCGGCATGGGCCCCGAGGAGATGCTCGGCGGCTACTTCCTGACCCCGCAGACCAACCCGCCGACGCCGTGGCCGGCCGACAAGTTCGCCGACCTCTTCACCAAGGAGGTCACCGAGGGCATGGTCGTCCCGCGCGTCGAGCGGCGCGGCGCGGCTGGCCTCGTGGCCACGGCCGCGACGCGCGCGGGCATGACCGCGACCGACGAGAGCCTCCTCCGGGGCGCCGCGCGGACCGCGCTGAGCACCGGCGTCCCGGTGTCCCTCCGCCACGGCGCCGACGCCGTGCGCGAGCTGGAGATCGTCCTGGACGAGAAGCTCCCGGCCGACCGTGTCGCCGTCGGCGGCCTCGACCGCAAGGACGCGGTCGCCGCCGGCGCCGCGCTGGAGGTCGCCCGGCGCGGCGCCTACGTCGCGATCGACAACGTCGGCGTCGAGGACGAAGCCCACGTCACCGACCGCGAGCGGGCCGCACTGGTGCTCGACCTCGTCAAGGCCGGGCACGGGGACCGCGTCCTGCTGTCGAGCAGCGCGGTCGGCGTCGCCAAGGGCCACCCGGGCAACGACCTGCCGTACAGCCACGTCCTCACGGCGTTCGTCCCCCTCCTCACGGCGCAGGGCCTCGGCGATGAGGACGTCCGGCGCATCCTCGCCGGCAACCCGCGCGACCTGCTGGCCGTGCGCTGACCGCACGCACCGGCGGCGCGGGACGCGGCCCGGAACATCGAGCACGAACTTCTAGAGGTGTGTTGTGACGAGAGTGAACACCGTCCTGGGGACGATCCCGGCGGAAGAACTGGGGATCGTGGCCGTCCACGAGCACATCGGGTACGGCATGCCAGGCTCCGAGCTGGACTCCACGTGGTGGAAGACGCCCGAGGAGCGCTACGCGGAGACCGTCCCGAAGCTGCGCGCGTTCCACGAGTACAGCCAGGAGTACGGCGGCGGGACGTTCGTCGACGCGACCGGCATCTGCAACGGCCGTGACGTCGACTACTACAGGTCGCTGTCGGCGAAGACGGGCGTCAACATCGTCGCCTGCACGGGCTTCGTCGGCGGCGACACCGCGCTGCCGCACTTCGCCCGCGCGAGCGTGGAGTACCTCACCCGGCAGTTCGTCCACGAGATCACCGTCGGCATCGGCGGCACCGGCGCGCGCGCCGGCGTTATCAAGGTCGGGGTGAGTCGCGGTGGACGCATGACGGACCTCGACAAGCGCATCTACCGCGCCGCCGCCCGCGCCGCCCTGAGCACGGGCGTGCCGATCCTGACCCACCTCGCGATCGACGCCGAGAACGCCATCGCCATCTTCCGCGAGGAAGGGCTTCCGCTGGACCGCGTCCTGTTCGGGCACGCCGACGACGGCGTGAACGCCGAGAAGACGCGCGACACCTGGATCGCGGAGCAGGGCGGCCGCGTCGGCTTCGACACCTTCGGCTACGAGACCGAACTCGACGACCCGCCGTTCTGGGCCCGCCCGCGCAAGGAGCGCCTCGACCACCTGCTCTGCTTCATCGGCCAGGGCCACCTCGGCAAGGCGCTCGCGTCGGCCGACGCCAACTGCAGCCCGCTGGGCTGGCCGGGCGTGAAGGGCCACACCGTCAACTACATCTTCGAGGACCTCATCCCGGACCTGCGCGCCGCCGGTCTCGCCGAGGACGCCATCACGGCGCTGTTCGTCGGCAACCCCGCCGAATTCCTGACGATCCAGGACTGATTCCCACGCTCGGCGCCCCGCTGCGCCCCTCCAGGAAGTAAGACGACCATGAAGACCTCAGACCTGAAGGACCTGGACATCGCCGTCGTCGGCGCCGGGTACGGGGGCGCCGCCACGGCCAAGGCCCTCAGCCTCCTCGGCGCCCGCGTCACCGTCTACGAGCAGGCGGGCCGGATCCGCGAGGTCGGCGCCGGCATCGGCCTGCGGCCGTCCACCATGAACCGGTTCCGCGAGTGGGGCATCGCCGAGGCGATCGCCCGGGTCAGCTCGCCGAGCGACTACTTCGAGATCCTCACCGCCACCGCCGAGCCGATCATGAAGGAGGCGTGGCCGGAGGCCGACACGTTCGGCGAGAAGACCCACCTGATCCACCGGGGCGACTTCATCGAGGCGCTCCTCGGCGTCCTCCCCGAGGGCATGGTGCGGCTCGGCCACAAGCTGGAGGCCGTCCGGGACGAGGGCGGCAGGGCCACGCTGACGTTCGCCAACGGCGCGACCGCCACCGCCGATCTCGTGGTCGGCGCCGACGGCATCAAGTCTGTCGTCCGCGAGCAGCTGTTCAGTAACAAGCCGCCGGTCTTCTCCGGCGAGCACGCCTACCGCGCCGTGATCTCGCAGGACGACGCGCACGGGCTGGTCGTCGACGACAACCTCCGGATGTACATCGGCCGCGGCACCAAGATCTACCTGCTGCCGCTGCGCCACCGCGGCCAGGTCTCGTTCGACATCACCGCGCTCTGCACCGACGGCACTTGGGCGCCGGAGGTCACCACCGGCGACCTGCTGAAGTGCGTCGAGGGCTTCGACGAGCGGCTCGTGGACATCACCCGCGGCCTCGACCTCGCCACCGTGAACTGCCGCGCCGTCTACGACATCGACCCGATCGACACCTGGCACTCGGACTCCGTCGTCCTCGTCGGCGACGCGGCGCACTCGATGCTGCACCACCAGGGGCAGGGCGCGAACTCCGCGATCCTCGACGCCGGCGCCCTCGCCGACGCCCTCAAGGAGGCCGGGTCGGTGCCGGAGGCGCTGGCGCGGTACCAGGCCGTCCGCAAGCCGGTGACCGACGAGCTGCAGCGGATCTCGCGCCAGGGCTGGACCGAGGACGAGATCAACGACGTCTTCCCCGGCCAGAAGCCCGCGTCGCAGAACCAGGAGGGCTGACCATGCCCCTGCATCCGGACATCGCCAAGGCCCTCGCCGAGATGCCCGCGCCGCCTCCCGGCCCGCTGGTCCCGGCGGCCATGCGCGCCGGCGAGGAGGCCCAGGTCCCGCCCGTGGCCGACCGCCTGCCGCTCCACTCCGTCGAGGACCGCACCGCGCGGACCGCCGCCGGCGAGGTGCCACTGCGGATCTACACGCCGGCCGACGCCGACGCGTACGGCCTGCTGGTCTACTTCCACGGCGGCGCGTTCTTCCTCGGCAGCCTGGAGACGCACGACCACGTCGCGCGGTCCCTGGCCAAGGAGACCGGGCTGAAGGTCGTCTCCGTCGGCTACCGGCGGGCGCCCGAGCACGCCTTCCCGGCCGGGCTCGACGACTGCTACGCGGCCGTCCGGTGGGCGGCCGAGAACAGCGACTCCCTGAGCTGGGACGGCACTACGCTGGCGATCGCGGGTGACAGCTCCGGCGGCACGTTCGCCGCCGCCGTCGCCGCCATGGCGCACGACGACGGCTTCGACCGGATCACCCACCAGGTGCTGCTCTACCCGTCCCTCGACCTGGACTTCGACGTCGACCGCTACGCCTCGCTGCGGGAGAACGCCGTCGGCTACGGCCTCGAAACCGCGGGGCTGAAGCCGTTCAACGCCTTCTACCTCGACAGCGGCGCCGACCCGGCCGACCCCCGCGTCTCGCCGATCAAGCGGGCCGACCTCACCGGGCTGCCGCCCGCGCTGGTCGTCACCGGCGAACTCGACCCGATGCGGGACGAGGGCGAACTCTACGGCCGCCGCCTTCAGGACGCCGGCGTTCCCGCGACCGTAAGCCGCTACATCGGCGCAGGCCACGGGTTCCTCCAGCACTTCTCGTGGATCCCGGAGTACCACCGCGCCTACGAGGAGATCCGCGACTTCCTTGCGCGCTGACCCGGCCCCGGAAGGAGAAACCATGCCCGTGAAAGTGCATCCCCTGGTGTCGCCGTGGGGCCGGTTCGGCCTCTACACCTTCTTCATCGACGCGCCGGAGCCGGCGATCGTCGACACCGGCATCGCCTCCTCGCCCGCCGAGGGCATGGCCCCGGCGCTGGAGGCCCTCGGCCGCAGGATCGAGGACGTCCGCTGGATCCTGCTGACGCACGGGCACATCGACCACGTCGGCGGGGCCCACGCCCTGTGGGAGCTGACGGGACGGCGCGCGCAGGTCGTCATCCACGAAGCCGACGCACCGCTTCTGCGCGCGCGCCGCGCCCATGCGGACGAGTACCTCTCCGGCCGAGGCCGGTACCTGAACGACCCCGAGGGCGAGACGAAGGTGACGGCCGCCGCCAACGCCGTCATCTCCGGCGAGATGGAACCGACCATGCTCGTCAAGGGAGGCGAGACCATCTCCCTCGGCGGCGACGTGACCGTCTCCGTCCACTCGATCCCGGGCCACACTCCGGGATCGGTCGCCTACGTCATCGACGGGCAGCGCTCCGCGTTCGTCGGCGACGCGGTCCAGGTGCACGGCGCCGCCAACGGCTTCCCGGGCTTCGAGGACCCGTCCGCCTACCGCGCCAGCCTGGAGTACCTGCTCCACGAAGTACGTCCGGCGCACCTCTACCTGGGCCACCCCTACCGCCGCACAGACGGCACGCCGTACGGCGTCGAACTGAACGCCCGCCAAGCCGAGGAAGCACTGCGCGAAAGCCTCGACATCGAGAACCGCGTCGCCAAGGCAGCCCACACCTGCCTATGCGCCGGCCTTCAAGAAACGGACTCGGCGTACTCCCCGTTCGCCCCCGTGGCGCAGGAGGTCGGCTACACCGCCGACCCCACCCTCGAACCCTCGCCGTTCTTCACGTCGATGCACGGCTACCGCACGCGCTTCAAGGAGACTCATGGCTGACCTCCACATCATCAAGGCGGGCCTGGACGACATCGCCGTCCGCAAGGACCTCCGCGTGCCGATGCGCGACGGCGTCACCCTCGCCGCCGACGCCTACCAGGGCGTCGACGACAAGCCGCGTCCGGCACTCGTGGCGCTCAGCCCGTACGGCAAGGAACTGCAGGCACTGGCCCTCACCACGCCGCCGCAGCGCCGCCCGAGCCCGATGTGGGACGGCTGCATCGAGGCGGGCGACATCGCGCGCGTCGTCAAGGAGGACTACGTCCACGTCATCGGCGACCTGCGCGGCTCCGGCGCGTCCGAGGGCGAGCACATCGGCAACTACAACGCCGGGGGAGTCCCCCTAGGCCAGGACGCCCACGACTTCATCGAGTGGGTCGCCGCGCAGCCCTGGTGCGACGGCAACGTCGGCATGATCGGCATCTCCTACTTCGGCTCGATGCAGATCCTCGCCGCCGCCGAGCGTCCACCGAGCCTCAAGGCCATCTTCGTCAGCGGCGGCCACTACGACTTCTACGAGACCACCTACCACGGCGGCGTCATGTGGTTCATGCCCCGCGCCGCCCGCGAGGGCCGCGGCGGCGACTCCGGCTGGGCCTTCACCGACCGCGTCAAGTCCCGCATGCTGGAGACCCACACCCCCGAGGAGATCAAGGAGCGCGTCGCCGAACGGCTCCGCGACCCGGACGTGGCCGCCTGGCCGAACCTCGTCCACGTCCTGCACTACCCGAAGAACCACGAGGCGTGGTTCGACATCGTGCTGAACCACCTCGACGGCGACTGGTACGAGGAGCGCAACCCGGTCACCCTCGCCGCGAACATCGACATCCCCGTCTACCTGCAGATCGACCACGGCCGCGGCTGGACGGTGGACGGCACGATCGAGCTGTTCACCACCCTCAAGGGCCCGAAGAAGCTCGACATCGGCCCCTACCCGCCGATGCAGTCGCGCCCCTTCGTCGAAGAGCACGACAAGATGTTCCGCTGGTACGACTACTGGATCAAGGGCATCGACAACGGCGTCATGGACGAACCCGCCGTGACCGTCTTCGTCGAGGGCACCCGCCACCACGCCACCGGCGACCAGTGGCCGCCCAAGCCCGTCGAGTACAGGCCCCTCTACCTGCGCCCCCGCCGCAAGCTCTCGCCCGACCCCGAACCCATGGGCGCCGAACACGCCGCCCCGGACGGCTTCTACCAGGCCCCGCTCACGGTCACCGACAAGGTCGAGATCCTGTCCTGGACCACCGAGCCCTTCGAGGAGCCCACCGAACTGATCGGCACGGGCGCCGCGCACCTCTTCGCGGAGATCGACCAGGACGACACCAACTTCATCCTGCGCCTGTGGGACGAGGCGCCCGGCGGCAAGCGGCAGCTCATCACGACCGGCTACCTCAAGGCGTCCCACCGCGAACTGGACGAGCGCACCACCGAGGGCAACCCGTACCACCCGCACACCCGCGCCGTGCCCGTCGAACCAGGGAAGATCGAGGAGTACGTCCTGCGCCTCTACCCGTTCGCGACGACGTTCCGCCCCGGCCACCGCCTGGTCGCGGAACTCTCCAACGACGAGCCCCTGTCCGACGCGCACAACGCCCTACTCCCGCCGGACGCCTTCCACCTCCCGGTGGGCCGCCCCGTAACCCACAAGATCTACCGCGACGCCACCCACCCCTCCCGCCTAGTCCTCCCCTTCACCACGACCACCTGACCCGCCAAGCCGCTAAGCCCGCTCCTCATCGGGATGCCGGAAACACGGCGACGAGACGTCCAGCCCAATGCGCTGCTCAGTCCCTTCACCGGCGATGGGCGCTTCGAGCACGGCTCCGTACCCCTTCTCGGGCGCCGTGACACGCAACTGCCATGTCCCGCCCGCAGGCCGGCTGAACGCCGTGATCCGCCAGCCCGTGCCCGAAAGACGCTCGCTGAGACGGGTCAACGCCGCCGTGGCCTCGGCCTCGCTGCGCACGCTCACCCACGTGTTCACCGTCATCATGAAGGGGCTGTAGTCCACGAACCAAGGTTGCAAGTAGGGATTGGTGTCCGGAGGATCCGTCCTCTGGACCTCCTTGCGATCCGCCCCATTTCCGCAAGGCAGTGGATTGATGCCGCCCGTCTTGCTCTCGACCGGATCGCCAAGGCCGAGCCCCTTCTTGATTTGCCCGGCCAGCCCATCGACCTTGCCCGCGACCATCCGCGGATGTGCGACCGGCAGTTCATCGTTACCCGGCACCTCGTCCACGCCGCGTCCTCCTCTCCCTACGCCGCAGCTGACAGAAACCCCAGCCAAGAGCACTACCGCGACTACAGCGCAGCGTCGCACGCCACTCTCTCCTTTCTCGACAGGATCCCGTCAGAAACGGATGCGGGGATCGTTACCAGGGTCCTGGTCGAGCGGCGTCCCCGCCACCACCTTGGCTTGGTTGAGCAGGCTGAGCGTCGGCCCGTTCACAGGGTCGGACGCCCAGTTTCGACACCGGGCCGCCCGCCGCTGACCGTTGTGCAAGGCGCCGCCACATGCAACGTCGGCGCATCCTGCGACAGGGTTGCTGCTCGTCGTCGCGCCTTACCGCAATCGTCCGAGCCATCCTCGCCCTTCAGCGCCAGGGCGGATGAAGTTGAAAATGGCTCACGGATGCGGGGCGGCGATCAATTGCACGGGATGTGTCGGTCCGCCCCCTGCCCAGTGTCGGGCCCATCCGTGATGCACGTCATGTCTCCGGGGTGTCACAGAAAGCGAGTTGCGGGTGTCTTGTGTCGAATGCGGAAATCAGATCCCGGTTCAGGAGGGAACCAGAAATGAATTTGGCAAAGCAGAGAATGGCTTAAGGAGAAATTCGTGAACCTCGCCCTCTGGATCGTTGCCGGGCTCCTTGCCGCCGTCGCCCTGTCCGGTGGTCTCACCAAAGCGTTTATGAACAAGGCCAAACTGGACGACTTGGGTGAGAAGTCCGGTGGGGGATGGACGATGCACGCGAGCACCGGGTTCGTCCGAACTCTCGGGGCCCTGGAGATAGCAGCGGCAGCCGGCCTGACACTCCCGGCCGCGCTCGACATCGCACCGGTCATGGTGCCGGTGACCGCCGTCTGCTGGATCCTGCTCATGATCGGCGCCATGATCACTCACGCCCGCTACGAGCAGTACAAATTCGTCGCGCTGAACGTCGTCTACCTCGCCATGGCCGCCTTTGTGGCATGGGGGCGCTTCGGCCCCGAGTCCTTCAGCGGCTGATAGAGGCAAGGGAATGCGTCCGCTCGTCAGGGGGTGAGGTCGGTCAGGCCCTTGCCGGTCCGGATGTCGAAGGGGACGGAGACCTGGTCGTGGGCGATCAGCCAGGTGCCGTTGATCTTCTGGAAGCAGTACGTGGCGCGTACCCACATGCCGTTCGTTGCCGTGCCGTCTTTCAGGGTGCCGCTGAGGCGGCCGAAGCCGTGGCCGAAGGCGACGGTGTCGCCGACGGTGAGGGCCAGGTCGCGGACCTCGTAGTCGACGTCCTGGAAGACGGCGAACACGTTCAACCAGTTCTTCAGCTTCTCCGCCACGCCCACGTGTTGCAGCGGCGGTTCGATGTCGAAGGAGACGACGTCGGGGGTGTAGAGCTTCTCCAGGGCGTCGAGGTCCTTCGCCCGGAGACCTTCGATGATCTTGTCGATGTGCTGCTTGAGCTCGGCTTCGTCCAGTTCGCGTTGCGTGGGCATCGCTGCTCGTCCCCTCTGGCGTGTGGTTCGTCCATTCGACGAAGTGGGTGCCTCGGATGTGACATGCCCTCGCCGCCACCTACCAAAGTCGGGGGTGGCCTCACCGGGCGGAGGGGTGAGTACGGCCGCGCGCCGGATGTGGTGGTCGGGCTGGTGAAGCCAGGCTGACCACCATGCCTTACGGATTCCTGATCACCCTGGCCCTCGCCGCCGTCCCCACATGCTTCGCGCTGGCCGCGCCGCGCCGGCCCCGGCCGCTGGCCATGGTCGCCTTCTTCCTCGGGGTGGCCGTCAACGAGCTGCCGTTCGCGGCATTGGCCTGGGTGCTGGCCGCCACGGTTCTCTGCTTCGTCCAAGGTGACCTGAACTCGCCGGTTGTCATGGGCGCGGTGGTCGTGACCGTGGCGGGCCTGGGGTTGATCGCGTGGCGCGGGCGCCGGGCGCTGCCGGTCGTCCAAGAGGCCATGGGGTCGGTGCCCGTCGCGAGCCGTCTTCCGTCGTACGGACGCGTCCTGTTCAGTCCCTTCCTTCGCCGTCACCGTGCTGTGGAACGGATTCCCAACCTCTCGTACGGCCCGGCTGGGAAGCGCAACCTGCTCGACCTTTACCGCCACCGTGCACGGCCAACAGGGGCGCCCGTCCTGATTCACCTGCACGGGGGTGGCTACAAGAGCGGGCACAAGAACAGCCAGTCGTTGCCGCTGCTGCGCCACCTGGCCGAGCAGGGATGGGTGTGCATCAGCGCCAACTACCGGCTCCTTCCCGAGGCCGCGGACTTCCGTGACCACCTGGTGGACGCCAAGAGGCTGATCGCCTGGGTTCGCGAGCACGGGCCCTCCTATGGCGCCGATCCCGAGCGGATCTTCCTCTCCGGCAGTTCGGCCGGTGCCCATCTGTCAGCCATGGCCGCGTTGACTGTCGGGGAGGCCGGTTACCAGCCCGGTTTCGAGCAGGTCGATACCTCCGTGGCGGCGGTCATCGGTCTGGGCGGGTACTACGGGCCCTACTACACGGATCCGCAGGCTTCGCCGATCGACCGCGTCCGGCCGGACGCGCCGCCGTTCTTCATCGTGCACGGCGACCGCGACGTCATCGCCTCGGTCGAGGACGCCCGGCGCTTCGCCGAGCGGCTGCGCGCCGTCTCCGGTGAGCCGGTCTTCTATGCCGAGCTGCCCGGCGGGCAGCACGCCTTCGACCTCTTCGACTCGCTGCGCTTCCACGCCGTCATCAACGCCGTCGACGCCTTCGCCGCCCGCGTGCTCGACGGCCGTCCAGTGAAGTGAGCCCGGCTGGTCGGCTGCTGCGGACGTGGTAGTTCCGGAGGATCTGCCGCGTTCGCAGCAGGCGCATGCGGCGGTGGCGGCAGTGCCGAGTGCCTGCTTTCGGTGGACGATCCGGGCCGTGTTCCGGCGACATGATCGGTGTGTTCGAACCGGCACGAAAGAGGAGACGGACATGCGCCCTTCAGGAGTCCCGATGGCGGCCCGGCGTTCGCTCGCGGTGTCCGGCGCCGTGCTGCTGGGGATGGTCGTGCTCGCCGCACCGGCGGCGGCGCACGCCGAGGTCCAGCCGGTCGCCGCCGACGCCTACGACCTGAGCGTCGGACGCGTCGGGGCCATGGTGGCCGCTTTGCTGGGGTTGGCCGGTGCGGTCGTCGGCGGGTTCACGCTGGCCCGCTCCGGAGGCCGCCGCGGCGCCAGTGCGGCCCTTGCCGCGGGGCTGGTCGCGGTGGTGCTCGGCGGGACGGTCGTGGCCACGGCCGACGGGGGCCTCGGCACCGGCAACGGGCTGGGCGGGGGCTATGTGGCCATGATCGTGGGCGCGGTCGCCGCCTGCCTCGGCGGGCTCGCGCTGGCCCGCTCGCGCCGGGCCGCCGCGCGGACGTAGCGGCCGGCGCCCGGGTCCGGCGGGGACGTGCCGGGCCCGGGCCCCGGAGTCAGCGGCCGAGGTCGCGGCGGGCGAAGCGCCAGGCGCCCAGGCCGAGCAGGACGGCGGTCGCGGCGGCCAGGACGCCCGCGTCGGCGTACTGGAAGCCGTTCTTGAGCGGCTCGCCGCCGATGTAGTAGTGGAACGGCGTGAGGTGGCGCAGCCAGTCGGCCCCGATCTGCGGGGCGAAGCCGTTGAGCGCGTAGGCGAGGACGCCCGTCCCGGCGGCGATGCCGAACACCGTGGCCCGGCTCTTGCCGGTGGCCGCGCCGATGCCGGTCGCCAGCGCCCCGAACACCAGGGCCAGCAGCGCCAGGTTGACGGCCTGCGCGGCGAAGCCCGCGACGGAGATCGTGTCCAGTTCGGCGCTGGAGCGGACGGCCAGCACCGCGAGCAGCACCACGGCGGCGATCAGCAGGGCTCCGGCGGCGAGCGCGGCGAAGCGGTGCAGCAGCAGCCGGGTGCGGCCGATGGGGTGGGCGAGCAGCAGGTCCAGGTAGCCGGACTCCTCGTCGGCGGAGACCATGCGGGCGCCGGTGGCGGCGCCGTAGAAGGTGGCCAGCAGCGGGACGAGCAGGCCGAACACGGCGCCCTGGAGGTAGCCGGCGGCCGAGGCGGTGTCGTCGAATCCGAAGCCGCTCATCGCCTCGGGCACGTTGGCGGCGCTGTCGGCGGTGACCTGCGGGTAGAAGCTCGCGTACATCATCGCCAGCAGGCCGGTCGCGACCGCCCAGACGATGAGGACGCGCCGGTTGTCGAACAGCGTCTTGGTGAACATGCTGCGGCCGGACGCCCGGGCGAGGCCGGAGGTGCCGGGGAGCACGGTGCGGGAGTCGGCGGTGTGCCGGACGGTGGTCATGGTCAGTTCCCGGTGTAGTAGGCGCGGAACAGCTCTTCCAGGTCCTGGGTGTCGGCGTGCAGGCCGGTCACGGTGTGCCGGGCGGCGGCCTTCACCAGCGCGTCGGGGGTGCCGTCGACCGCGCAGGTGAGCGTGCGGCCGTCCACCTTCAGGTCGGTGACGCCGGGGAGCGTGTGGAAGTCCTCGGCGGGGACCGGCGCGGCGAAGTCGATCCGGACGTGCAGGAACGAGCGGGCGCGCAGCGCGGCGACGGTGTCGGTGGCGACGAGGCGGCCCTCGCGGATGATGGCGACGCGGTCGGCGATCGCCTCGACCTCGCTCATGATGTGGCTGGACATGAACACCGTCTGCCCGGCGGCCTTGGCCTCGGCGACCATCTCCAGGAACGTCTGCTGGACGAGCGGGTCCAGGCCGGACGTCGGCTCGTCCAGGATCAGCAGTTCGGGGTGGTGCATGAACGCCTGCACCAGGCCGACCTTCTGCCGGTTGCCCTTCGAGAGGCTCTTGATCCGCGCGGACAGGTCGAGCTCCAGGCGTTCGGCGAGTCCGGTGATGCGCGTCGCGGGGACGCCGCCGCGCAGGGCGCCCAGGAAGGCCAGGCACTCGCCGGCGCGCTGCCGCCCGTCGACGACGAAGTCCCCGGCGAGGTAGCCGATCCGGCGGTGCAGCTCGACCGCGTCGGCGCGCGGGTCCAGCCCGAGGACGCGGAGGGTGCCCGAGGTGGGCCTGATCAGGTCGAGCATCAGCCGGATCGTGGTGGACTTCCCGGCGCCGTTGGGGCCCAGGTAGCCGAAGACCTCGCCGGGTTCGACGCGCAGGGACAGGCCGCTCAGCCCCCGCCGGGTCCCGTAGGTCTTGGTGAGCTCGGTCAGCTCGATCACCGTGTTCATGGCGGAGATGCTACTGAACCTTCAGAGATTTTTGAAAGTTCTGAGCTGTTAAACTTCCGGGAGACGTGAACGAGGAGGATGACCTTGGCAGACACCACCGAAGCCGCCGAGCGGATGGCGCTGGCCCTGGCCCAGGGCGGCCTGCAGAAGGCGACCGCGCGGGTGCTGGCGGCGCTGCTGTTCGCCGACGCCGCCAGCGTCACCGCGCCGGAGCTGGCCGAGCAGCTCGGCATCAGCTCCGGGTCGGTGTCGGGCGCGATCAAGATGCTGTCCACCGTCGGGCTGATCGAGCGGGTCCCGGCGCCGGGCAGCCGCCGCGAGCACTACCGGCTGCGGGACGGCGCCTGGGCCACCCTGATGTCGGCCCAGAACGCCGTGGTGCAGGTGATGTTCGAGGCCGCCGACCAGGGCATCGCCGCCGCCGGCGCCGACAGCCCCGCCGCCCGCCGGCTGACGGAGATGCGCGACTTCTACGGCTTCATGTTCCGCGAGCTGCCCGCCCTGGTGGACCAATGGCGCGCCGAACGCGACCAGCGGCGGCCGGCGGACGGGTGACCCCCGCCGAAGCTTTGGTTTGACTCAATGCTAAATTGAATACATGACCGACTCCACGGAAAGTGAGGGCAGGCGTCCGTACCGGATGGGTGCCCGTGCCGCGGCCATGGAGGCCACGCGCGCCCGTGTGGTGGAGGCGGCGGCCGGGCTGCTGGCACGGCGCTGGTACGACGACGTCACGCTGCAGCACATCGCCGACGAGGCGGACGTCTCCGTACAGACGATCGTCAACCGCTTCGGCGGCAAGGACGGGCTGGCCGACGCGGTCGCCGACGCCGTGGCGGCGCAGGCGGAGGCGGCCCGCGAGGCGCCGGTCGGCGACGTGGCGGCGATCGTCGCGGTGCTCTTCGCCGACTACGAGCGCAACGGCGACGCCAACGTGCTCTGGGTGGCGCAGATGGACCGCGTCCCCGCGATCGCTCGCGCCGCGCGCCATGCCCGCCACCAGCACCGCGCGTGGCTGGAACGCGTCTTCGCCGACCGCCTCCCCGCCGCGGGCCCGGCCCGCGAGCACGCGCTGCGCCTGCACTACGCCGCCACCGACGTCTACCTGTGGAAGCTGTGGCGGCGCGACCTCGGCCTGCTGCGCGCGGACGCCGAACGCGCGATGCGCGACCTGCTGACCTCGATCGACCCTCGAAGGGCATCCGATGCGTAGGAGTTTCCTGTTCGCCACCTGGGCCGGCGGCGGAGCCGTGCCGCCCGTCCTGTCGGTGGCCCGCGCGCTGCGCGAACGCGGCCACGACGTCCGGGTGCTGGCCGACGAGTCGCTGCGCGGGGAGATCGCCGCAGCCGGTGTCGAGCACATCGCCTGGACGACGGCCCCGCAGGGCGATGCCGGCGACCCGGCCAAGGACGTCATCAAGGACTTCGAGGCCCGCACGCCGCTCGGCGAACTCGCGCGGCTGCGGGACCGGATCGTCTGCGGGCCCGCGGCCGACTACGCCCGCGACACGCTGGCCGAGCTGCGCGCCCGCCCGGCCGACGCGCTGGTCGCCGAGCACATGCTGCTCGGCGCGCTCACCGCGGGCGAGGCGGCCGGGATCCCGGTCGCCGGGCTGGTGACGAGCATCTACCCGTTCCCGACCAACGGGGGCCCGCCGCCCGGTCCGGGCCTCGCCCCCGCGACGGGGCCACTGGGGCGGCTGCGCGACCGGGTGCTGACCCGGCTGGTCGTCAAGCCGTGGGGGAAGGGGCTGCCGGCGCTCAACGCCGCCCGTGTCGCGAACGGCCTGCCGCCGGTGGCGTCGGTGGTCGAGGCGTTCCACCGCCCCGACCGGCTGCTCGTCCTGTCCCCGCGCGCGCTCGACTACCCCGGCCGCGACTTCCCCGCCCACGTGCGGCACGTCGGGCCGCGGCTCGACGACCCGGCCTGGGCCGGGGGACTGGAGCTGCCGGACGGCGACGCGCCGCTCGTCCTGGCCGGGCTGAGCTCGTCCTTCATGGACCAGCACCGGCAGTTGGAGCGCATCGCCGAGGCCCTCGGGTCCCTGCCGGTGCGCGGGCTGGTGACCACCGGCCCGGCCGTGGACCCGGCGACGGTCCGCGCGCCCGGCAACGTCCTGGTCGTCCGGGCGGCGCCGCACGGCATCGCGCTTCGGCATGCCGCGGTGACCGTCACCCACGCCGGCCACGGGACGGCCGTGAAGTCGCTGGCCGCCGGGGTCCCCCTGGTCTGCGTGCCGCTCGGACGGGACCAGCGCGAGGTGGCGCGGCACGTCGAGCTCGCCGGCGCCGGGATCACCGTGGGCCGGAACGCCTCGTCCGGCGCGATCGCCCGCGCGGTCGGCCGGGTGCTGGACGACCCGTCCTACGGGCGCGAGGCGCGGCGGCTGGCAGGCGAGATCGCCGCCGAGACGGCCACCGACCGGGCGGCGGACGAGCTGGAGGCCCTCACCGCGCCGGCGGCCGGACGGGACGAGGGCGCGCCGGTCGGGTGAGCCGGGTGATCTGCGTCACCTAGATGCGGTGCGATTGCTCTTGCACATAGTTTGCAATAATGCCGATCATGGTGAAACGTCCGGTTCTTGCCTTGATGGCTCTGGTGGTGGCGGCGTCGGCCGCGTCGGCGTGCGGGCAGGGCGGCGAGCCCGCCGCCGGTGCGGACGGCGCCCTGACGTACGCGGTCGGCGACGAGCCCGAGACGTTCAACCCCGGGCTGCAGGACGAGCACACCGACCCGGTGACCGAACTGGTCTTCCGCGGGCTGACCCGGCACGACGGGGACAACAAGGTCGTGCCGGGGCTGGCGAAGTCGTGGGAGGTGGCGCCGGACGGCAGGACCTACACCTTCGCCCTGCGTCCGGGCACCACCTGGCAGGACGGCAAGCCGTTCACGTCCGGCGACGTCAAGTTCACCATCGAGGCGATCAAGGGCGCGGGCGCCGACTCCCCGCTGTCGCGGAACTTCTCCATGGTCACGGCGGTCGAGACGCCGGACCCGGCCACCGTCCGGCTGAAACTGGACGAGCCGTTCGCGCCGATGCTGGACGCGCTGTCGACGGGGATGCTGCCCGAGCACCTGCTCAAGGGCAAGAAGCTCACCGACCCCGACTTCGGGCGGCGGCCGGTGGGCACCGGCCCGTTCAGGCTCACGACCTACAAGCCCGGCCAGTACGCCGAGCTGACCGCCTTCGACGGGTACTACGAGGGCGCGCCGGGGCTGAAGAAGATCGTCGTCAAGTACGTCCCGGACGACTCCGCCCGGTTGATCCAGCTGAAGAACGGCGAGGTGGACGCCGCCCACCTCGCGCCGCAGCAGGCGGGCAAGGCCGGCGGGCACCGGCTGGAGGTCTACCCGACCGCCGACTACCGGGCGCTGATGTTCAACATGAAGGACCCGGTGTTCGCCGACCGCCGGATCCGCACGGCGATGAACTACGCCGTCGACCGCGACGCCATCACGAAGAGCGTCGTCCTCGGGTACGGGACGCCGGCCAAGGGCCCGCTCGACGCCGGCCCGTACGCCGCCGCGCCCGGGTTCACCTTCGACCCCGCCAAGGTGTCCGCCCTGATGGAGGAGGCCGGATACGCCAAGAACGGGCAGGGCATGTGGGCCAAGGACGGCAAGACGGTCAACTTCGAGCTGACCACCTTCGCCGAGGACTCGCTGCGCGTCGCCATCCTGAACGTGTCCGCCACCCAGCTCAGGAAGCAGGGCTTCGACGTCGACCCGCGCCCGCGCCCGCGTGACTGGGTGCGCAAGCACTGGGGCGACCTGCAGGGCATGGTGGTCGGCTGGGGGACGCCCTACGACCCGGACTCCTCGGTCTACGGGGTGTTCGCTTCGTCCCAGGCACTGGCCAAGGGCGGCTCCAACTACGGCACCTACAGCAACCCCGCCGCGGACAAGGCCCTTGAAGAGGGCCGCTCCACACTCGACCCGGCGAAGCGCAAGGCCGCCTACACCGCGTTCCAGAAGGCGCTGCAGGACGACCCCCCGTTCGTGTGGATCTCCTACCTCAAGACCATCAACGCCGTCCCGAAGAACCTCACCGGACCCGCCCAGCGCACGCTCGGCCACCACGGCTACGGGTTCTTCTGGAACGCCGAGACCTGGCGCTACAACTAGATGGCGCTGCGTCTGATCGGACGGGCGGCGACGGCGGCGCTGGTCGTCGTCGCCCTGTCGGTGGTGTGCTTCGGGCTGCTGGCCGCCGCGCCCGGCGACCCGGCCGCCTCGGTGCTGGAGGCGCGCTCGGGCGGACGCCCACCGGCCCCCGCCGCGGTCGCCGAACTGCGCGCCGAGATGGGGTTGGACGACCCGCCGCCCGTCCGGTACTGGCGCTGGGCGTCGGACGCCCTGCGCGGCGACCTCGGCACGTCCTACATGTCAGGACGGCCCGTCACCGAGACGCTCGGCGACACCGTCCCGTGGACGCTGCTGCTCACGGCCGCGTCCGTCCTGCTGAGCTTCACCGCCGCCCTCGCGGTCGGGCTGGTCGCGGCGCTCACGCGGCGCGCGTGGCTGCGCCGCGGCATCGACCTGCTGCTGTTCGTCATGGGCGGCATGCCCGGGTTCGTCATCGCGCTCCTGCTGCTGTACGTGTTCGCGGCGGCGACCCATCTGATGCCGTCCGGGGGAGTGAGCCGCCCCGGCGAGGACGTCACCGCGTACGGGCTCCTCGCCCATCTGGTGCTGCCCGCGTGCGCGCTGGCGTTCGGCCACCACTTCGGCATCTACGTCCGGCTGGTGGAGAACGGCGTCGGGCGGCTGAAGGACGCGCCGCACGTGGAGAACGCCCGCGTCCGGGGGCTGCCCCGCCGCACCGTGGTCGCGCGGCACCTGATGCGGCCCGGACTGGTGCCGTTCACCGCCCGGCTCGGCGTCGGCGTCGGGACGCTCATCGCCGGCGTCTACGCCACCGAGGTGATCTTCTCCTGGCCCGGGATGGGACGCGAGGCCATCAGCGCCGCCCGCGCCCAGGACTACCCGCTGCTCATCGCCATCGTCCTGGTCACCGGGCTGATCGTGATCGCGGCCAACCTCGTCGCCGAACTGATCGTCGCGGCGCTCGACCCGCGCGTCCGGACGGGGCTGACCGATGCCGTCTGACTCCCTGAAGCAGCCCGCGCTCAAGCAGTCCGCGCCCGGCCGCGTCCGGGGGCTGATGGCCGTCCGGACGCGGCCCCGCCGCCCGGCGCTGGCGGCGGCCGCCGCCGTGCTCGCCGTCTTCGGGCTCCTCGCCGCGTTCGCGCCGCTGTTCACCTCCCTCGACCCGGTCGCCACCGACACCTCGGCGACCTCGCTGCCGCCCGGCTCGCCCGGGCACCCGCTCGGCACCGACCTGCTCGGCCGCGACCTGTGGACCCGCATGCTCTACGGCGCCCGCACGTCGCTGCTGGTCGGGCTGAGCGCCGCCGCCATCACGGTCGGGTTCGGGATGCTGGTCGGCGGGCTGGCCGCCGTCGCGCCGCGCTGGCTGGACGGCCTGATCGCCCGCACCGCCGACATCCTGCTGGCGCTGCCGCTGCTGGTCGTCGTGCTCGCGCTCGCCGCCGTCGCCGGGCCCTCCCTCGGGCTGGTCATCGCGGCGATCGCGGTGACGAGCTGGATGCCGGTCGCCCTGATCGTCCGCGCCGAGCTGCGCAGCCGCCGCGAGCGCCTCTACATCCGGGCCGCCTACGCGCTCGGGCTGTCCCGCTGGCAGGTCATGCGGCGGCACCTGCTGCCGGGCGCGCTGCCGCCCGTGGCGTCCATCGCCGCGTTCGAGGTCGGGCACGCGATCCTGACCGAGTCCACGCTCAGCTTCCTCGGCCTCGGGGTCCCGCCCAACCGGCCGAGCTGGGGCAACCTGCTCACCGAGGCCCAGTCCCACCTGCTCACCGGCGAGTGGTACACGGTCGCGATCCCCGCCGCCGCCGTGGTCGCCACGATCATCGCGGTCAACGTGGTCGCGGGCGCGATCTCCGGCCCGTCCGAAGGGAGAACGTGGTGACCGGAGACCCCGGACTCACCGTCACCGGCCTGACCGTCGACGTCCCCGGACGCCGGGTCGTGCACGGCGTCGACCTCGCCGTCCCCGCCGGACGCGTCCTCGCACTGGTCGGCCCGAGCGGCAGCGGCAAGACCCTCACCGCCCGCGCCGTCGCCGGCCTGCAACCCCACGGCGGCACCGTCCTGGTGGACGGGCGGCCGCCGGTCCTCGGTCGGGACGTCGGCTACGCCTTCCAGGACGCCCTGGCCTCGCTGAACCCGACCGTCACCGTCGGGCGGCACCTCGCCGAGACCATCAGGACGCACCGCACCGGAGACCCGGCCGCCGCGCTGTCCCGCTTCGGCCTCGATCCGGCGCTGGCCGCCGCGCACCCCTTCGAACTGTCGGGCGGGCAGGCGCAGCGCGTGGCGCTCGCGCTGGCGACGGTGCACGAGCCGCCCGTCCTCATCGCCGACGAGGTCACCACCGCCCTCGACCCCGTCACGCAGGCGACGGTGCTCGACCTGGTCCGCGCCGAGGCCGCGGGCCGCGCCGTCCTGCTGATCACCCACGACCTGGCCGCCGCCGCCCGCTGGGCCGACGACATCGCCGTCATGCGGGACGGCCGCATAGTCGAGCACGGCCCCGCCCGGCGGATCCTGACCGACCCGTCCAGCGACCTCGCCCGGGACCTGGTGGCGGCGATGGCGGAACCGCCGGTCTCGCTGGCGAAGGTGGAGCCCACGTCCCCTAGCGGCGAGGGCCTCGCCGTTCAGGGAGTGCGGCGGGTGCTGCGGTCCCGGCGCCGCACGACCCTCGCCTTGGACGCGGTCGACCTGGACGTCCGGCCGGGGGAGGCGGTCGCCGTCGTCGGCCGGAGCGGATCCGGCAAATCCACCCTCATCGGAGCCCTCGCCGCGCTCGACCGTCCGGCCCAGGGCACCGTCCTGCGCGACGGCCGGGACGCCTGGGCCATGCGCGCCCGCGACCGGCGAGCCGTCAGGCACCGGACCGGGCTGATCTTCCAGGACCCGCTCGCCTCCTTCGACCCCCGCCACACCGTCCGGCAGGTCATCGCCGAAGCCGGCCCCTTCCACGACGACCTGCTCCGCCGCGTCGGCCTCGACCCCGCCGTGGCCGCGCGCCGCCCCGCGACGCTGTCGGGCGGCGAACGCCAGCGGGTGGGCATCGCCCGAGCGCTCGCGCAGGAGCCGCGCGTCCTCCTCGCCGACGAGCCCACCAGCGGCCTGGACGTCCTCACCCAGGAACGCATCCTGCGCCTGCTGGACGACCTGCGCCGCGACCACGGGCTGACCATCGTCCTGGTCACCCATGACCTGCGCGTCGCCCGCCGCGTCGCCGACCGGGTCGTCGTCCTCGGCGACGGCCGGATCGTCGAAGACCTCCCGGCGGACGGCCTCGACGCCGCCCGCCACCCCGAGACCCGGCAACTGCTGGAGGCGACCGCTACCGGGCCGAGCCTTCGGGCAGTTCGAGACGGGACCCGGTGAACGAAGCCCGCAGCCGCCGGTCGTGCGTGACCACCACCAGCGCCCCCGCATAGAACGCCAGCGCCTCCTCCAACTGCTCCGCCAGAACCGGTGACAGGTGGTTGGTCGGCTCGTCCAGCAGGAGCAGGTCGACGGGTTCGCTCACCAGTCGCGCCAGCTCGATCCGGCGCCGCTGGCCGTAGGACAGCTCGCGCAGGCGCAGCCCCAGGTCGGACGGCTGGAACAGGCCCAGGGCGAGCAGCGCGTCCGCGTGCTCTTCCACGCTTCCCGGACGTCCCAGTGCATAAGCCCGCAGGACGGTCATGTCGGCGGTTCGCGGGTCGATGTCCGGTGTGTCCTGCCGGAAGAAGCCGACCCTGCCGGTTCGCCGCACCTCGCCCGCGTCCGGCCGCAGCTCTCCGGCGAGCACGCGCATCAGCGTCGTCTTGCCCGCTCCATTGGGGCCGGTGACGAGCAGCCGCTCTCCCGCGCGGACGGTCAAGGACTCCAGGCGGAGCCGTCCCGTCACCACCACGCCGTCGAGCGCCGCCACCTCGTCACCTGCGGCGACGCCCGCCGTGACGGGGACGGCGGTGAAGCGCAGCGGCTCGGGAGGCGGCGGGGCCGGGTGGTCGTGGAGCCAGCGCAGCCGCTGCTGCGACTGCCGGATGCGGCCCGCCGCCCCGTGCGTGCGCGAGCGCGCCCGCCAGGCCCCCGTGCCCATGCCCGCCTTGGCCATCTTGCGGGGGATCGCGGCCAGCCGGCCGGCGTTGGCCGTGACCAGGGTGGCGTGCCTGTCCAGCTCCGTCCGCCACTCCTCGTGGGCACGCGCCTGCGCCGCCCGCTCGGCGGCCTTGGCGGCGAGGTAACCGGCGTATCCGTCGCCGTAGCGGCGCACCTGCCCGTCGGCCACCTCGACTATGGCGGTGGTGACCCGGTCCAGGAACATCCGGTCGTGCGTGATCACCACGACCGTGCCCCGGTGGGTGCGCAGCCGCTGCTCCAGCCAGGCCGTGGCCCGGTCGTCCAGGTCGTTGGTCGGCTCGTCGAGAAGCAGCAGCTCCGGGGCGGACGCCAGCGCACCGGCGAGGGCGAGCCGGGACCGCTCACCGCCCGAGAGCGTCCCGAGCCTGCGATCCCGGTCAAGCCCCGGCAGGCCGAGCCCGTGCAGCGCGACCTCCACGCGCGTGTCGGCCTCGTAACCGCCCCGCGCCTCGAACTCCGCCACCGCCTGCGCATAGGCGTCCAGCTCCGCGCCGTCCCCGCCGAGACCGCGCTCGGCCGCCCGCATCCGCGCCTCCAGCTCGCGCAGGTCGGCCAGCGCGAGATCGACGGCATCGGCGACCGTGGCGTGGGACGGCAGTTCGAGCGACTGCGGCAGGTACCCGGTGCCGCCGGGCGCGGCGACCACGAGCTCGCCGTTGTCCGGACGCTCGGCGCCCGCCATCAGCTTGAGCAGCGTCGACTTGCCCGACCCGTTGTCGCCGATCACGCCCAGCCGCTCGCCGGGCTTGACGCTGAGCGACACCCGGTCGAGGACGACGCGCGTGCCGTAGCGCTTGGTGACCTGGTCGAGGGCCAGTTGAGCATGGGTGCGCAGAGGGCCCCACCTCCCGTTCGCCGATTTCTGAGACGAGACGGTTCGTCTCGTGACATTCAGGATGAGCGCCGGCCGCCGTTCTGTCAAGACGGACCGTCTCGTCTCGCCGGATGCTAGGCTCCGGGCCGTGTCCGCCACCGGAAAGCCGAACCCCGCCCGGCGCAGCGAGCGCTCCCGCCGGGCCGTCCTCGCCGCCGCGCGCGAGCTGGTCGCCGAGGTGGGGTACGCCAAGATGTCGATCGAGGCCATCGCCGCGCGCGCCGGAGTCGGCAAGCAGACCATCTACCGCTGGTGGCCGTCCAAGGGCGCGGTGATCTTCGACGCGTTCCTCGCGCTCAGCGAGGGCGCCGACGGCGTCCGGCTGCCCGACACCGGCGACCTCGAAGCCGACCTCAAGACCGTCATGCGGGCGACCGCCGCCGAGTTCGCCGACCCGGCGTTCGAGGCGCCGCTCAGAGCCCTCAACACGCAGATCGCCGACGACCCCGCCCTCGCCGCCCTGTACCGCGAGAAGCTCGCCGGCCCCGTCGACGAGGCCAAGAAGGAACGCCTCCGCAGCGCCCAGCGGGCGGGCCAGCTGCACCCGGACGCCGACCTCGACCTCGTCCTCGAAGTGCTGTACGCCCCGCTCTTCCAGCGCTGGCTGCACCGCTCTGGCCCGCTCACCGCCGAGTACGCCGACGCCCTCGTGGACGTCACCCTCCGCGCCTTCGCCCCCTGAGCAGCCCCTTCCTCCACATCACCACCCGGGAGCGGATCACCGCGCTCGGGTGATGCGGCATGCGTGGAGTAGGGCCTGTCTGACAATTCCAGTCGGATCAGCGAGCGTCCGCCGAGCCGGCAGTCCGGAGGTGCGCCGACCGGCTGGCGGGTATTACCGGGCAAGACCTACGATCGGCGGGCCAGCAGATGGGCGTCGAGGAAGCCTCGCTCGGAGGCCGGATCGTGGAGCAGCCGGGCGAAGGGAATGAGCCCGGCATCGGCCAGCAGTTCAGCGAGGCGATCCGCCGGCCAGCTGTAGGCAGGCGCCACCTTGTGATCGAACCGGACCGGTTCTTGTCCGTCGGTCCCGAAGAAGGAAACCAGGAGCAGGCCATCCGGCGCCAGGACGCGTACCTGCTCGGCGAGCAGCTCCGGCAGTTCTCCCGGAGGGGTGTGGATCATCGAATAGTGGGCCAGTACGCCGCCGAGCGCGCCGTCCTCGATCGGAAGGGATTCCATCCGCGCCTCCTGGAAGCGCAGCGCCGGATGGGCCCGCCGTGCGTGGTTGACCATGCCGGGGGAGAAGTCGAGTCCGAAGGCGTCCAGGCTCAGTTCGTGCAGCATGGCCGTCAGATGTCCGGGCCCGCACCCGACGTCCGCTGCCCGCAGGTTGCCCGTCGCGCGCACCAGTTCGGCGAAGGTGCCGATCATGGCCCGGGTGAACGGCTGTGTCTCCAGCCGGTCTGCGAACAGCGATGCGTACAGCTCGACGACTCCGTCGTAGGCCGCACTGGTCTCGTCCTGATGGTTCGCCACGGGCAGGACTCTATCGCCAGTCTGATAATTGATCTTGTGGCAGGTCGAGGTGAGTTGACGGATGCGGCATGGGAGCGAATAGAGCCCCTGTTGCCGCAGGTGGACGGACGCGGACGTCCGTGGCGTGATCACCGGCAGGTGGTCAACGGGGTGCTGTGGCGGCTGCGGACCGGGGCTCCTCGGCGCGACCTGCCCGAGCGCCGCGGGCGCCCGTAAAAGGGGGACGCGGACGGGGACGAACTGGAAGATCCGGGCCGCTCGCAGGTGCACCAGGCCCTCGGCCGGTCCCGGGGCGGGCTGACCACCAAGGTCCACCTCGCCGTCGACGGCCGGGGGCTGCTGCCGCTGTCGATCGTGCTCACACCCGGAAACGCCAACGACGCCACCGCGTTCGCCGACGTCCTCGACGGGATCCGCACCCCGCGCGCCGGCACGGGCCGCCCGCGCACGACACCGGACCGTGTGCTGGGTGACAAGGCATACTCCAGCAGGGCCATCCGCCATCTGCTGCGGCGTCGGGGCATCGCCGCCACGATCCCCGAGCGCCGCGACCAGGTGGCCAACCGCCGCCGTCGAGGGCGCCGCGGTGGCAGGCCACCCGCCTTCGACACGGAGATCTACCGCGACCGCAACGTGGTCGAACGATGCTTCGCCCGCCTCAAGCAGTTCCGTGCGATCGCAACCAGGTTCGACGAGCTTGCGGACCGCTACCGCGCGGGAGTTGTCCTGGCCTCCATGATCCTCTGGCTCCGTGAAACGGCCAGGTGATCATTTGTCAGACAGGCCCTAGTCGTCCGGTTTGGTGACGTGTCTGCTCTGCAGACTCTAGATCCTTGAAAGTCAGGTTCGAAAAATCAAGGTTCTCGCGTTGACTGCTTAAGATAATCAAGATACAAAGTGGACAGCGGTCGTGGCGTCGAGAGTGAGGGGGCCGAGAGTGGAGTGGCAGGAACTGACGGACCTGACCCACGGGCGGCCGTTCGTGGTCGAGCGGGTCCGCCTCGCCGGCAGCGGCGTCGTGGTCGAGGGGCAGTTCGAGCCGCCGCAGCTCGCCCAGCTCAGCGTGGACGACCAGGTGTTCGTCGCCGCGTTCGTCCGGGCGCACGGCTCGATCAAGGAGATGGAGCGGGTCTTCGGGGTGAGCTACCCGACGGTCAAGGCCCGGCTGAACCGGATCGCCGAGCGCCTCGACTTCGTCGACACCGACCCGCCGCCCACCGGCGCCGACGTGGTCGACCGCCTGCGGCGCGGGGAGATCAGCGCTCAGGAGGCGCTGGCCGAACTCGAGGACCTCCAGTGATCCCGCAACTGGTCACGGTGCGGTACCGCCGCACCGGCGGCCGCCGGCTGCGGCTGTACGTCCCCGTCGTCCCGGTCGTGCTGGTGCTGTCGCCGCTGCTGCTGCTCGCCGTGATCGGCGGGCTGGTCGCGTGCCTCGTCTTCCGGGTGCGGCCGGTGGCCGCGCTGCGGGGCGCCGGGCAACTGGTGCGGGCGCTGCCCGGCACCCGGATCGAGTACGAGCAGGGCCCGATGGCCGTGCTCCTGAGCATCAGATGAGGCGGAGGAGAGAGCAGCGATGAACGAGCAACGCCGCCAGATCCTGCAGATGCTGGCCGAGGGCAAGATCACCGCGGACGAGGCCGAGCGGCTGATCAACGCCCTCGAACGGGCCCGGCCGGAGGCGCCGCCGACGGCCGAGCCGCCACCGGCCGCCCGCCCGGCCGCCCGTCCGAAGTACCTGCGCGTGATGGTGCGCTGGACGGACGACGGAGCCGACGGCCCCGGCAAGATCAACGTGCGGATCCCGCTGCAGCTGCTGCGCGCCGGGGTCCGGATCGCGGCCCTCGTCCCGCCGCAGGCGCTCGCCAAGGCCAACGCCGAGCTGGCCAAGTCGGGGGTGCCGATCGACCTCACCGAGCTCAAGCCCCAGCACGTCGAGGACCTCATCGAGCACCTCGACGACCTCATCGTGGACGTCGACGACTCCGACGCGAAGGTGCAGGTGTTCTGCGAATGACAGCGGCGGCATCGGCGGCTCCGGCGCCTTCGGCGGCGGAGCACCAGGTCATCCACGTGCGGGGCCTGGAGAAGTCCTACAAGGACCTGAAGGTGCTGCGCGGCGTCGACTTCGACGTCGCGCGGGGCGGCGTCTTCGCCCTGCTCGGCTCGAACGGCGCGGGCAAGACCACGGTCGTGAAGATCCTCGCGACGCTGCTCAAGGCCGACGCGGGGACCGCCCGCGTCAACGGCTTCGACGTCGCCGCCCACGCCGCGGACGTGCGGGAGTCCATCAGCCTGACCGGGCAGTTCGCGGCCGTGGACGAGATCCTCACCGGGCGCGAGAACCTGGAGCTCGTCGCCCGGCTGCGGCACCTGAAGGCGCCGCGCGCGATCGCGGACGAGCTGCTCGCCCGCTTCGCGCTGGCGGACGCGGCCGACCGGAGGGCGGCGACGTACTCGGGCGGCATGCGCCGCCGCCTCGACATCGCGATGAGCCTCATCGGCGACCCGCCGGTCATCTTCCTCGACGAGCCGACGACGGGCCTCGACCCCGAGGCGCGCACCGAGGTGTGGCAGACCGTCCGGGAACTCGCCGGGCGCGGCACGACGATCCTGCTCACGACGCAGTACCTGGACGAGGCCGAGCAGCTCGCCGACCGCATCGCGATCCTGCACCGGGGCCGGATCATCGTGAACGGCTCCCTCGCCGAGCTGCGGCGGCTGCTCCCGCCCGCCGAGGTCGAGTACGTCGAGAAGCAGCCGACCCTCGACGACGTCTACTTCGCCATCGTCGGCGGCGCCGGCGCGATGAGTGAGGAACGCTGATGGCCGCGCACTTCGCCGCCGACACCACCGTCCTGCTGGGCCGGTCCCTGCGCCACATCGCGCGCAGCCCGGACACCGTCATCACGACCGCTGTCATGCCGGTCGCCCTCATGCTGCTGTTCGTCTACGTCTTCGGCGGCGCGATCGACACCGGGTCCGCCTCGTATGTGGACTACCTGCTGCCCGGCGTCCTGCCCCTGACGGTCGCGATGGGCATCTCGTACACGGCGTTCCGCCTCTTCGCGGACATGAAGAACGGCATCTTCGAGCGGTTCCAGTCGATGCCGACCGCCCGGTCGAGCGTGCTGTGGGCGCACGTGCTGACCGCGCTGGTCGCCAACATGGCGTCGCTCGCGGTCGTGGTGCTCGTCGTCCTCGCCATGGGCTTCCGCTCGGGCGCCGGGGTGGCGGCGTGGCTCGCGGTCGCCGGCATCCTGGCCCTGTTCACCCTCACGCTGACCTGGGTCGCCGTCATCGCGGGCCTGACCGCGAAGACCATGGACGGCGCGAGCGCCTCCGCCTACCCGATCGTCTTCCTGCCGTTCATCAGCTCGGCCTTCGTGCCGACCGGCACCATGCCCGGCCCGGTGCGCGCCTTCGCCGACAACCAGCCGGTGACGTCCATCGTCGACACGATCCGCGCCCTGCTCGCGCAGCAGCCGGTCAGCGGCGACATCTGGACCGCCCTCGCCTGGTGCGCCGGCATCCTCGTCACCGCGTACGCCCTCGCCATGCTCGTCTACCGCCGCAAGACCGCCTAGCCATCGTCCGGCCCCCGTTGCAGCCGGTTCCGGACGGCGTCCATGCCAGTGAACACTGGCGGAAAGTGGGTCGGGTCAGGATGATGGTCGTCCATGAGAATCCCCCCAAGGCGCATCGGCGGGCTCCTGCTGTCCGCCGTCCTCGGCCTCAGCCTGTTGACTCCGGGAACCGCTCATGCCGCCGCGTGGCATTCGGTGCCGCTGCCGTTCCTGTGGTGGCAGAACCGCATCGAGGACATCGCCGCCGCCGGGCCCGGCAGCGTCTGGATCGCCGGGGTCCAGGGCTACATCCCCGGCCTGCCGCTGCCCGTCAGCTACGGCAACCCGGTCGTCCGCCGGTGGGACGGATCGGGCTGGAAGGAGTACCCGCTGAACGGCTGGACCGGCCAGGGCTCGATCTACGAGGTCGCCGCGGCCCCCGGCGAGGTCTGGGTGATGGGCGGCGGCTACATGGCGCGCTTCGACGGCGCCGCGTTCCAGAAGGTCGCGCCGCCTCCGCACGTCTCCGACATCGAGGCGGGCGCCGGCGGCGTCTACGCCACGGCATGGTCGGACGGGACGGCCTACAAGTGGAACGGCTCCGGCTGGGACCCCTCGCCCCTGCCTCCGGACGCCTTGTGGACGGGTGACGCCTACGAGACGGTCGATCCTCCGGCCGCCGAGCCCGTCCGCGCCGCGGCGAACGGCCCGTCCGGGCTCTACGCCCTGGCCGACCTCGACCCGCTCGACGACATCGCCGCCCGCGTGTGGCGCAAGACGGCCGGAGGCTGGTCGGAGGTCCCGGTCCCCGCGGGGCTCCTCGCGCGCACCATCACCCAGGACGCGACCGGAAGGCTGTGGGCGGCCGGCGGCATCTCCAACGAGTACTCGGTGTACTCCCTCGACGGCACGACCTGGACCAAGCAGTACGGGCCGGCCATCAGCGGGGTCTACCAGCTGGTCGCCGTCCCCGGCACCGGCACCGTCTGGGGACGCGGCTTCGGCCCCCCGCTCGGCGATCCGCAGATCACCACCAACTCCTGATCCCACCCGCGCGTTCGCGGAGACCCGGCCCCGCCGCGTCGCCGTCACGGTCGGCGGACGCCCCGCCGTGACCGAGGGCGAGGACAAGGCCGACCAGGACGCCTGATCAGAGCGAGTTCCTTCCGCTGCCGCGGGTCCGCCGCCATTCCGGCGGCGGGCCCGCGTTTCGCGTTCGAGGGAGCGGCGCGGACGCATCCATGGCCGTCCTCGCCCTGCCGGGCGAGCGGATCAACCGCCCGTCCTGCTACTGGTCGTCGTGGACCGTGAGCACCACCCGGTGCGGGGCGTTGCGGGTGTGCACGCCAGAGTGGAACATCACCGTGCCCGCGCACCAGCGGAGATCGAGCAGAGGAAGGCCCGATGAGCAGTCCAGCCCAGTACCCGCAGGCGGAGAGCGTCGCGGACTTCGCGCGCAACATCGCCGAGGTCCGCGCACGCATCGACGCGGCGGCGGAACGCGCCGGCCGCAGCGGCGCGGAGGTGCGGCTGCTGCCGGTGAGCAAGACCGTCCCCGAGGAGCGGATCCGCCTGGCCGTGGAGGCGGGCTGCCGCGTCCTCGGCGAGAACAAGGTCCAGGAGGCCATGCGCAAGTGGCGGAACCTCGCCGACCTGGACGTGTCCTGGTCGGTGATCGGCCACCTGCAGACCAACAAGGCCAAGGACGTCGCGGCCTTCGCCGCCGAGTTCCAGGCCCTCGACAGCCTGCGCGCCGCCGAGGCCCTGGACCGCCGGCTCCAGGCCGCCGGCCGGGGCCTGGACGTCTTCGTGCAGGTGAACACGTCCGCCGAGGAGTCCAAGTACGGCCTGCCGCCGGACGAGCTGATCGGTTTCCTGAAGCGGCTGCCGGACTACGGGGCATTGCGCGTCCAGGGTTTGATGACCCTGGCCGTCTTCACCCGGGACACCGAGCGGGTCCGGGAGTGCTTCCGCCTGCTGCGCGGCCTCCGCGACCAGGCCCGCGACCTCGGGCTCGCCGGGCCGGGAGAGCTGTCGATGGGGATGTCCGGCGACTACGAGACCGCCGTCGAGGAGGGCGCCACGGTCGTCCGCGTCGGCCAGGCGATCTTCGGCGCCCGGCCCCTCTCGGACGCCCACTACTGGCCAGGCGCCGCACCGGGCGACCAGCCCGCCACCTGAGCAAGAGCCGGTCCCGGACGAGCACCGGCCGGCCGGTGGCGGAGCCGACCCCGCTCGACGGCCGGGAGGCGGGCCGGGGGACCGCGGCGGATACGATCTGACCCGGTTTCCGGGGGCTGATCGAGGGGCGGGGTGGAACGAAGGCAGGCGGTCGACGTGCCGCAGCGCACGGCGCGGGCGGTGGCGGTCGCGGCCCTGGTCGCGCTGGTCGGCGTCTACACGGTGGGCGCGATCGACCGGCCGGCCGACGCGGCCGCCGCCGTTCCCGTGGCCGGTGCGATTCTGCTGCTGCAGTTCCGGTTCGTGCTGGCGCCCCTGCGCCGCCTCCAGACCCGTGCCTGGACGGCGGCGCAGGGAGTCCTGTCCTTCGTCGCGGTGCTGTGCCTGGGGTTCTCCGTGGCGGTGCTGGGCGTGTGGGTGGGCGGGCTCCTGCTCGCCCGCAACCGGGTGACGGCCGCGGTGGCGGCGGTCGCGGTGCTCGTCCTGGCGGTGCTCCGCGGGGACGGGGCCGGCGGTTCGGCGGACGCCGCGATCACGGCGGGCCTGATGACGACGGTCGTGTACGGGCTGTCGCGGCTGGTCGGCCGGATCGAGGAGGTGTTCGCGGCCCGGCTGTCATTGGCGGTGGCGGCCGTCGAGGAGGAGCGGCTGCGGGTGGCCGCCGAGCTGAACGCGGGGGTCGGCCGCGGGCTGGACGCGATCGCCGCCGCGCGGGGCGTCGCGGACCTCGACCGGGTGTCGCGGGTGGCGCGCCGGTCGCTGACCGCCGCCCGGACGGCCGCCGTGGACCTGCGCAGCCTCTCCCTGACCCCGGAGATCGCGGCGGCGCGCGGGATGCTGGCGGCGGCCGACGTCGAGGTGACGGTGCGGGTGGGCCACCGGGAGCCGCTCGGCCGGGCCGGGGCGCTGCTGGCGACCGTCCTGCGGGAGGCGGTCACCGATGTGGTGCGGCGCCGCCGGGCGCGGCACTGCGCCATCGAGACCGGTGAGCGGGGCGGGCTGCTCGTGCTGCGAGTCACCGACGACGGAGCCGCCGCGGCCGGCTGGGCCGCCGAGGCCCTGGCGCCGCTGGCCGCGCAGGTCGAGCGGGTCGGCGGGCATCTGCGCACGACGCTGGAGCCGGACGGCCGCTGCGTCGTCGAGGCGGCGGTGCGGGCGGCGCCGGAGCCGCGGGCCGAGGTCTCCAGCGCTGAGCACCGGCTGTCGGTGGTGTTGCTGGCGGCGGTCCTCGCCGGCTTCTGCGTCAAGGGACTTCTGCTGCTGGCATCGCCGATGGAGCTGCTCATCGCGGTGCCGTGCCTCGCGGCCGTGTCCGTCCTGCAACTCGGGTGGGCGCGCCGGCCGGAGGGGTCGTGGTGGGCGCTGGCGGCGCAGGCGGTGCTGAGCTTCGTGCCGCTGCTGTGGCTCGGCAAGGCGTGGGGCGGCGTGCCGGGCTTCCTGGTGGGGACGCTGCTGCTGGCGCTGCCCGCCGCCGTGGCCTGGCCGCTGACCGGCGCGGTCATGGCCGCCATGGGGGTGGTCGCGTGGCGGCTCGGCGAGGCCGCCGACGTGGTGGTCAACTCGGTGATCAGCGTGCTGGTGACCGGGCTGGTGGTGTGGGGCCTGGTCCGGCTCGCCCAGCTGGCGGACGAGCTGCGGGCGGCGGCGGCCGGGCTCGCGCGGGCGGCGGTCGTCCAGGAGCGGCTGCGCGCCGCCCGCGACCTGCACGACCTGCTCGGGCACAGCCTCGCGGCCGTCCAGCTGAAGGCCGAGATCGCGCGCCGGCTGCTGGCGTCGGACCCGGACCGGGCGCGGGCGGAGTTCGACGACCTGGTCCGCATCGCCGAGCACGCGCGCCGGGACATGGGGGTGGTGACCGGCGCGGCCGGGCGGCTGGAGCTCGAACCGGAGCTGGCGTCGGCGCGGTCGGTGCTCGCAGCGGCGGGCATCGAGGTGCGGGTCGTCCGCGACGGCACCCCGCCGGGCGATGCCGAAGGAGTGCTGAGCGTCGTGCTGCGGGAGGCGGTCACCAACATCCTGCGGCACAGCGCCGCCCGCCACTGCGAGATCACCGTCGGAGCGGCGGGGCTGACGGTGGTGAACGACGGACGTCCGGACGAGGTCACCCCGCCGGGCGCGGGAATCGGCAACCTCGCCACGCGGCTCGCCGAGGCGGGCGGCCGGCTGGAGGCGCGCCCGGCCGGCGGCGGCCGCTTCCGGCTCGCCGCGTACCTAGAGCCAGCCGGCCTCGCGGGCGATGCGGACGGCGTCGGTGCGCCCCCGGGCGTCGAGCTTGGCGACGACCGCGGTGAGATGGTTGCGGACGGTCCCGGCCGACAGGTGTAGCCGGCCCGCGATCTCGGGGACCTCGGCCCCGTCCGACAGCAGCCGCAGGACGTCCTTCTCGCGCGGCGTGAGCGGGTCGTCGGCAAGGTCCCAGGCGGTCACCGCGAGGGTCGCGTCCAGGACCCGCTCGCCCGCGTGGACCTTGCGGATCGCGTCGATCACCTGGTCCGGCGGCGCGGACTTCAGGACGAAGCCGTCCACCCTCTCGCGCAGGGCGCGGCGCAGCAGCCCCGGCTTGCCGTGCCCGGTGAGCATGAGGGTGCGGCACCCGGGGAGCTCGGCGCGCAGCAGCCCGGCCGCGGTCAGCCCGTCCGTCCCGGGCATGTCGATGTCGAGGACGGCCACGTCGGGCAGGTGCACCAGCGCCGCCGGGACGACGGCGCCGCCGTCGCCGACGTCCGCGACCACCTCCAGGTCGGGCTCCAGACCGAGCAGCGTCGCCAGCGCGGTCCGGATCACGTGCTGATCCTCGGCGATGAGCACCTTGATCACGCCGCCGAGCCTACCCGTGACGATCTCATGGGTGATCGATGACGGACGCTCTGTCGGGCGAAGCCGCAGGTCAGCAGAGTGGTGTCCATGGACGAAGCAGTGGTGATGGACACGGTGAGCAGGGTGTACGGCAAGGGGGCGGGCGCGGTCGCGGCCCTCCGGCAGGTCTCGGTCTCGCTGCCGAAGGGCGGCTTCACCGCCGTGATGGGCCCTTCGGGGTCGGGCAAGAGCACCTTCCTGCAGTGCGCGGCCGGGCTCGACCGGCCCACCGCCGGATCGGTGCGGCTGGGCGGTACGGAGCTGACCGGGATGAACGAGACCGAGTTGACCGTCCTGCGGCGCGAGCGGGTCGGGTTCGTCTTCCAGGCGTTCAACCTGCTCCCGTCCCTGACGGTGGAGCAGAACGTGACGCTGCCGCTGCGGCTGGCCGGGCGCCGCGCCGACCGCGCCCGGCTGGCGGAGATCCTGGAGCGGGTCGGGCTGGCGGACCGGGCCGGGCACCGGCCCGCCGAGCTGTCGGGCGGGCAGCAGCAGCGCGTCGCGATCGCGCGGGCCCTGGTCGCGCGGCCGGACGTCGTGTTCGGCGACGAGCCGACCGGTGCCCTGGACACCATGACCGCCAAGGAGGTGCTGGTCGCGTTCCGGGAGATCGTGGACGACCTCGGGCAGACGGTGGTGATGGTCACCCACGACCCGGTGGCAGCGTCGTACGCCGACAGCGTCCTGTTCCTGGCGGACGGGCAGATCGTCGACTCGGTCACCGCGCCCACCGCGAGCGACGTCGCCGAGCGGATGACCCGGCTGGGGGCGTACGTCTGATGTTCTCTCTCTCCTTGAGCACCTTGCGGCACCGTCGTGCCGCGTTCGCCGGCGGTTTCATCGCGCTGTTCTTCGCCGCCGCACTGATCACCGCCTGCGGCATGCTGATGGACACCGGTCTGCGCAGCCACGTCGCCCCTAAGCGCTATGCGGCCGCCCCGATCATCGTGTCGGGTGACCCGGACGCGCACCTCGTCAAGGACGACGGCGACCGCAAGAGCAAGCCCAACACCGCGCGGGGCCGGATCGCCGCGTCGCTCACCGGACGGGTGCAGGCGGTACAGGGCGTCCGTTCCGTGGTGCCGGAGGTCACCGTCCCCGCCGTCATCGGCGCGAGCCCCGTGGACGGGCACGGCTGGGAGTCGGCAGGGCTGGCCCGGACCGTCCTCAAGGAGGGCCGGGCTCCCGCCGCCGCAGGCGAGATCGTCGTTGGCGCCACCGCGGGCTATGCCGTCGGGACGGACGTGACCGTCCTGAACCCGCTCGGAACGGGCACGTACCGCGTGGTCGGGGTCACCGGGCAAGCGCCGGGGAACCCGTCCGTCTTCTTCAGCTCCGACGAAGCCCGCCGCCTGACCGCCGCGCGGCCCGGCCTCACCGCGATCGGCGTCTGGCCCGCGCCCGGCGCGTCCGTCTCCGGCACCGCCGACGCGGTGCGCGCGGCCGTCCGCGGAACCGGCGCCACCGTCCACACCGGCACCGACCGCGGGCGCGCCGAGTTCCCCGACAGCGGCAGCGCCCGCGTCAAGCTCGTCAGCATGGGCGCCGCACTCGGCGGCACCTCCCTGATCGTGGCGCTGCTGGCCGTCGTCGGCACCTTCGGCCTCATGCTCCAGCAGCGCGAGCGGGAACTCGCCCTGCTGCGCGCCATCGCCGCGACGCCCCGGCAACTGCGCCGGATGATCGGCCGCGAGGCCGCCCTGCTCGGCCTCGGCGCGACGGTCCCGGGCGCCGCCGCCGGCCTGCTCCTGGGCTCCCGGCTGCACGCCGCCTTCGCCGACCTGGACGCCATCCCCGGCAACCTGCCGCCGGTCACCGGGCCGGTCCCGCCGCTCGTCGCCGTCGCCGTCACCGTCGCGGCCGGCTGGCTGGCCGCCCGGATCGCGGCCCGCCGCATCACCCGGCTCCGCCCGGTCGAGGCCCTCGGCGAGGCCGCGCTCGCACCGCCCCGCACACCGTGGTTCCGGCTCGCCGCCGGGCTGGTCGTCCTGGCCGGCGCCGTCGTGCTCACCTTCGTGCTGGCGTCCGTCCACTCCGAGCGCGGCTCGGGCCCCCTCACGCCCTTGACCGCGCTGGCGTTCGCGACCGCCGTCGGCCTCCTCGGACCCGTCCTGACCCGGCTGGCGATCCCTCCGGTCACCCTGCCGCTGCGGTTCTCCGGCGCGGTCGCCGGCCTGGCGGCCGCCAACCTGCGCGCCGGCGCGCGCCGCCTCGCCGCCGTCATCGCCCCGCTCACCCTGATGGTCGCGCTCGGCTCGACGCTGCTGTTCGCCGAGACGACCATCGACGAGGCCGCCGCGTCCCAGGCCGGCGCGGGCAACGTCGCCGACTACGCCGCCGGCCCCGCGGTGCCCGGCCCGGCCGCCGACGCGCTGCGCGAGGTGCCCGGCGTCCGGACGGTCACCGAGGTCCTGCACACCCGCGTCCGCGCCGCCAATACCCCCTACAGCGCCCAGGGCGTCACCCCCGCCGGCCTGGCGAACACCATGGACCTCGACGTGCGCTCCGGCTCCCTGAACGACTTCGGCGACGGCACCATGGCCGCCCGGGAGGGCCTCGGCATGAAGGTCGGCGACAAGGCGTCCTTCGCCATGGCCGACGGAACGCACGTGACGCTCCGCGTCGTCGCCGTCTACCACCGCGGCCTCGGCTTCGGCGACCTCACCCTGCCGCACTCCCTGGTGGCCGCCCACGTCGACGTCCCGATGGGCACCGCGCTCATCTCCGCCCCCGGCGTGCGCGGCGACGCCCTGAAGAGCGCGGTGGCGGCCTACCCCGGCCTCGGCCTGCACGCCCGGACGGACGCCCCCGCCAGGCCGAGCGGCAGCGCGGTCAACTACCTGTCCCTCGCCATGATCGTCGCCTTCGCCGCCCTCTCCGCCGCCAACGCCCTGGCCATGGCGACCGCCGGCCGCGTCCGCGAACTGGCCATGTTCCGGCTCGCCGGCGGCACCCGCCGCCAGGTGCTGCGGATGCTCCGCTGGGAGACCCTGACCGCCGTCCTGGTCGCGGCCGTCCTCGGCACCGCGATCGCCTACGCGACGCTGAACGCCTTCAGCACCGGGATGACCGGGTCGGCCGGACCGCATGTCCCGATCGTGGGACTCCTCGCGATCATCGGCGGCATGGGAGCCCTGGCCGTCCTGGCCACGACCCTCCCGGCCCGCCTGGCCCTGCGCCGCCCACCCGCCGACGCCATCGGGGCCCGCGAATGAGTTCGAGGCCGCCCTGGAGAAGGCCGCGCAGATTCGCGCTAACAGCCCGATCGGATGAATGAACTGCGCTGAGCTGCGAAGATACTATTTCTCATATCATTGACTAATCGATATCAATATTGGACAGAAAGCAGTGGGCAGTGGTCGAGTGACCGCATGATCAAGCTTTCTTCCCGATATCTGCGCATCCGGCTGGGCGCCGCCGCGCTCGGCGCGCTCACCCTCCTCGGCACCGCCGCGTGCGGCGCGGGCGCCCAGGGCTCCGTCCCGCGCGGTGCCGTCGCCGTCGCGGCGGCCGACCAGATCCGGCCCGGCGTCGTCGAGCGCGACGACCTGCGGGCCGTCTTCGACGCGGCGGGCGTGCGCGGCTCGTTCGCCCTGCTGGACGTGAAGACCCGGACCACGACCGTGGTGGACGGGCGGCGCGCGCGGACGCCGCTGGTCCCCGCATCCAGCTTCAAGGTCCCGCACGCGCTCGTCGCCCTGGAGACCGGCGCGGTCACGAGCCCCGACGAGGTGATCCCCTGGGACGGGACGCCGCAGCCGTTCCCGGAATGGGAGCAGGACATGACGATGCGGGAGGCCGTCCGCGTCTCCAACGCCGCGGCGTTCCAGGTCATCGCCCGCCGCATCGGCCTGAAGCGCGAACGGCAGTGGCTGCACCGGCTCGGCTACGGCAACCGCGAGACCGGGACGGCGGTGGACCGCTTCTGGCTGGACGGTCCGCTGAAGATCTCGGCGGTGGAGCAGACCCGGTTCATGGAGCGGCTGGCGGCCGCGCGCCTGCCCGCCTCGCGCGAGCACCAGCGCACCGTTCGCGAACTGATCAAGCAGGAGGAGAAGGACGGGTACGCGCTGTTCGCCAAGTCGGGCTGGCAGAACGCCCCCGGCCCCGGCACCGGCTGGTGGACCGGCTGGGTCGAGCGCGGCGGGCGCGTGCACCCCTTCGCCCTGAACATCGACATCGTCGAGGGCAGCGACGCCGCCAAGCGCGCCACGGTCGCGCGCGAACTGCTGCAACGGCTGGACGTACTGCCCACCGCGTAGTCACCTCCTCCACGGCCCTGCCCGTGGACGGCGACTCGACGCGGGGCGTCCTGGCGTCCACGGCCCAGCTCACGGTGTCGGTCGCCGACCGCGCCCCGCAGATCGGCTCCTAGCAGGGAGGACGGGCCCCGTCACCGGCACCGGTGGCGGGGCCCCGCCGCGCTTGTGGCCTGGGTGAACCGGAGGACGTTCTCGGACGGGTCGAGGAACGCGCAGTCGCGGATTCCCGGACGGTCGATCGGTTCCTGTATCACCTCGGCGCCCGCGGCCTCCAGGTGCTCGAAGACGGCGTCGCAGTCGTCGGTCGTGAAGTCGACGCGGTGCAGGAGATCGTCCGCGACCGTCCAACGGCCGGCCGACGGGTCCGCGGGGCGCGCCACGAGGAGGAGGCGCATGTCCGGCTGCAGCGGCGGTGCAAGGGCCACGCACGGCGCCTCCAGGGAGGGGACGTCGCCGGACACCTCGAAGCCGAGCACGTCCCGGTAGAAGGCGAGCGCCTGATCGAGGTCGTCCACGGCCAGGGAGAAGGACGCGATCCGCAGGCTCATGCGCGCGGCGCGAATCGGCGGAACGCTACCGCTCATCGCGGTTCTTCCGGCCCGGCGGCAGGACGATGATGTCGAGCGCGCGGAGCCGGTCGGCGTCGGTGTCGGTGGCGATGCGGGTGATCCGGCCGTCCTCGACGGTGAAGGCGATGACGGCCTTGGGCACACCGTGGTGGAACCAGACGGCCGCGGGCTCGCCGTCGACGAGGGCGAGGTGCGCGGCCCGCGCCCGTCCGGCGAAGAAGGACGCCACGGCCTCGGCGCCGTGGAGCTCGCCGACGGCCACCGCGTCGGGATCGAGGACGTCGAGCAGGCCCTGGAAGTCGTCGCCGCGCGCCGCCGCGAGGAACGCCGCGACGACCTCCCGCTTCGCCGACCGCGCGGCGTCCGACGCCTCGGCGGCGCCCTGCACGCGGCGCCGCGCCCGGCTGGCGAGCTGCCGGGCCGCCGCCGGCGACCGGTCGATCACGCGGCCGATCTCCCCGAACGACACCGCGAAGATGTCGTGCAGGACGAACGCGAGCCGCTCGGCGGGCGTGAGCGTGTCCAGCACCACCATCAGCGCGACGCCCACCGAGTCGGCCAGCAGCGCCTGGTCCTCCGGACCGGCCTGGCCCACCGGACGGACGCCGCCCTGAGGCGCCGCCGGCTCGGGCGGCAGTGCCCCGGCGGCGTCCTCGGGCCTGCTGCGGCGCGCCTCCATCATGTTCAGGCACACCCGCGCGACGACGGTCGTCAGCCACCCGCCGGGGTTCTCCACCTGGCCGGTGTCGGCGCGGCTGACCCGCGCCCACGCCTCCTGCACCGCGTCCTCGGCCTCGCTCCGCGAACCCAGCATCCGGTACGCCACCGCCTGCAAATGCCGCTGGTGCTCGGCGAACCGCGCGCTCAGCCAGTCGTGCTCAGCCATCTGTCACACTCCCGCGAAATTTCCTGTCATACGAAGTGACCGGCGCGATCGCGTCGATGTGACGGCCGGGACCCGGCCGTCCGCCCCCGCCGCCTCCGGCGGGCCGCTCACCAGCAAGGAGACAACCATGAAGGCCCACGTGAGCTCCATCCTCCTCGGCGTCCGCGACATGGACCGCGCCAAGCGGTTCTACACCGAGGGGCTCGGCTGGACGATCAAGGACGACTGGGGCATCTCGGTCTTCTTCGAGTCCGACGGCGCCTCGCCCGTCGGCTTCTACGGCCGCGACGGGCTGGCCGACCAGGTCGGCACCAGCCCGGACGGCAGCGGTTTCAGCGGCCTCGTCCTCACCTACGTCGTCCGCAGCCAGGCACGCGTGGACGAGATCATGGCGGAGGCCGAGAAGGCCGGCGCGACGATCCTCAAGCCCGCCGACACCCTGCCCTGGGGCGGCTACGGCGGCACCTTCGCCGACCCCGAGGGCTACATCTGGAGCCTCGCCTACAGCGACAAGGGCGAAGACCAGCCCTACGCCGAGTAGCAGTCGCCCCGACCCGCGAGGAGACCACCGTGTCAGCGCAGATGAACGCCATCATGCTCGGCGTCCGCGACATGGGCCGCGCCAAGCGGTTCTACAGCGAGGCCCTGGGCTGGAAGATCGACAAGGACACCCGCCACTTCGCGTCGTTCCACCTAGGAGAGGGGGTCCCGCAGCTCGCCCTCTACGAATGGGACGCCGCCGCAGAGGACGCGGGCGTCCCGTCCGAGGGATCCGGGTTCCGCGGGGCGTCCTTCCACCTCAACCCCGACTCGCGGGACGCCGTGGACGAGACGATCCGCAAGGCGGTCGCGGCCGGCGGCAGCGTGGTCAAGGAGGCCGCCGCCGCCCCGTGGGGCGGCTACTTCGGCTACTTCGCCGACCCCGACGGGTACCTGTGGAAGGTCACCACCTACGCCGCGTGACCACGTGCACATCGCGCGGGCCCGGCACGGCACACGGCCGGGCCCGCGTCCCCAGAAAGGGCAGATCATGAAGTTCAGCACCGTGGTGGAGCCTCCGGAGCCCATGCGCGGCCTGGAGGTCCCCGCCGAGATCGTCGAGGACCTCGGCGGCGGCGCGCGTCCGAGAGTGAAGATCACCGTCAACGGGCACTCCTGGCGCAGCAGGGTCGCCATCATGCGCGGCCGCCACCTGCTCGGCCTCAGCAACGCCAACCGGCAGGCCGCGGGCGTCGCCATCGGCGACGAGGTCGAGGTCGACCTGGAACTCGACACCGAACCGCGCGTCGTCGCCGAACCCGCGGACTTCGTCCAAGCCCTGGACGGCGACCCCGCCGCCCGCGCCGCCTACGACAAGCTCACCGACGGCCGCAAGCGCGAGCACGTCCGCGCCATCGAAAGCGCGAAGAAGCCCGAGACACGCCGCCGCCGTATCGAGAAGGCCATCGCCGCCCTGCGCGGCTGAACCCCGAAAACCGTCTTCCGCACGGCACCGCGATCGCCGCGCGGAGGACGCCCCTGCCCGCATTCCCCGGAAGGAAGAAAATGCCGAAACGGCTCACGACCGTCCTGTACTGGTTCCTGGCCTTGGAGTTCGCGGTGGGCGCCGTGACGAAATACTGGTCGGGCGACACGATATTCGGCCCGGCGTACTCGGTGAAGTTCGCCGACTGGGGCTACCCGTCCTGGATGCGCTTCGTGGTCGGCGCCCTGGAGGGCATCGCCGCCGTCCTGCTCGTGATCCCCGACAAGCGGACGCGCTTCCTCGCCGCCACGACGCTGATCCTCGTCCTCACCGGCGCGGTCACCACCCACATCGTCAACCACGACTCGGCGATGCAGAGCTGGGCCGCCCCGACCTACCTCGTCGCCATGGGCATCGTCGCGCTGGTCAACTGGCCCGCCGACTGGCGAGACCTCCTGCGCACCCCCGTCCCAACGAAATAGCACCGGCCGCTTGGACCTACGCCGGCGACCCGGCGCCCCGCGAAGGGCCCTCCGGCCGCCGGAGACCCATGGAATAACGTTGATGCGATGCCCGCTGTACTGGTCGACGAAGGAGACGAGGGGGGGAACATGGCAACCGAGAGGGCACTGCTCGCGGGCGGCTGTTTCTGGGGGATGGAAGAGCTGTTCCGCCGGGAGCCCGGAGTGGTCTCCACGCGGGTCGGCTACAGCGGCGGCGACGTCCCCAACGCCACCTACCGCGACCACGGGACCCACGCCGAGACCATCGAGGTCATCTACGACCCCGACAAGACCGACTTCCGGGCGCTACTGGAATTCTTCTTCCAGATCCACGACCCCACGACCGTGAACCGCCAGGGCAACGACATCGGCACGAGCTACCGCTCCGCGATCTTCTACACCTCGGACGAGCAGCGGAAGGTCGCCGAGGACACCATCGCCGACGTCGACGCCTCCGGCCTGTGGCCCGGCAAGGTCGTCACCGAGGTGACCCCCGCCGGCGACTTCTGGGAAGCCGAACCCGAGCACCAGGACTACCTGCAGAAGTACCCGAACGGCTACACGTGCCACTTCCCGCGCCCCGGCTGGAAACTCCCCAAGCGGACCGCCCAAGCCTGACCCCGCGAGACGGCGCGGGCACCAACCCGCGCCGTCCACCGGCCAAGTCCGACCATCGTGGAGTCGGCGGCCAGATCGAGCGGCAGTGAACAGGCCACGCCCATAGCCCCTGCGGAGACGCATACGAAGCAGGCGGACATGATCGGCCGGGAGCAGCTCTTCGACTTCCCCCCTTGCTCCCGACACAGCCTCTTATCTGCGCCATGAGGGCGCACCTTGCAACTGGGGTGCAGCCACTCGGCGGATTGGGCCCTTTACCAGCGCGCCGCACAACGTCGAGCGGAGCTGTGGCGCCGATAAGCCCCCGGCAGGCCACCGCTCAAAGCACGAGCCGCCGATCCCGTTGCGCGACCCGCGCCACGTCACCCGTAACTTCTACGGCGCCGTCTACGGGACGCTCATGTGGGGACCACTCGACGGGAGCGCCAGAGACGGCGAAGAGCTACCTGCGCCCGGCGATGCGCAAGCTGGATAGCCACACCCGCGTGGAGACGTGAGCCAGACGAAGGTGGCTCCCTTCAATTGACGCAGGGCCACTCGGCATGAGAGCCATGGAAGGCCATTGACGGCGGCCACCTTGAACCAGATCCGGGCGAGGCTGCGTACCGCATCCAACACGGCACTCCGCCGTGGGCTGACCTCAGAAAATCAGGCCGCGCGGGTGAGTTGCCGTCTGCCCGGCGTCCGCGTGCGCTGATGTGAACTACGGCGCGCGTCGAGCACTGGCAGCAGGAGCGGAGTTGGGACTCAGGACGGTCTTGGTCGCTCCAATTTGGAGCGACCAAGACAACCGTAGACGGCGTTTCCCCTGGTAAGCGTGGCGGGTCGCGTCGGTCTCGGACCCGTAACCTGCGGGTTGGAAGCTACCCTATTCCCGCACCGACTCTGCAGTATGAAAAGTTGCCGATATCGTTTGTCGAAGTGTGATACTTGCACACCCAGACGTGAAGCAAATAACCCTCTGGTATGAAGTTTCCGGCATACGAAGTGCAGCCGCCACTGCTGGATGAATCAGTGATCTGCTTGCCGAACTTCACGGGATCAACCCTCCATTCGGCTGCCCCGGTAACGCCCCGGGCGTCCGCCTTGAGGTCGCATACTATAAGAAGTTCTTGGCCCGGATATCCCTTTCGGTCGGCATCGAAGTAGATCTTGCCGGCGCCATCGGTCGTGTAAACCCATCCACTGTCCTGGCTGATTGCCGCCTGCGCCGGTTGCCCAACCGCGATGAGTGTCAGCGCTGAAGCAAATGTTACCGACATGACCCTACGCGACCACGACATCATGAATTGGCCTTCCTCTTTGGCCTCTCCTGGTAGAGACCATGATCATCGTAAGGTGGCGAAGCGGTCGGCGCCAGTGCTCTGAGCCAGTAATTCGCCGGGGCGCGAGACGGGGGCCGTCGAGGAGCCGGCTGCTGTTTTCATCCAGGCGAAGCGCTTCGAGCCTGTTTCATGCGTTGATTCAGGAACGAATGCCCGCCACTGCACCAACTCGCCCACGCGGTCGCGGACCGGCGGACCACCCCCAATGTGTGATGCCGGGCCAGTCCACCGCGCACCTGCTGCACGCCACCACCCGACGCCGCGTGCGTGCCCCGCCCCGACGCCGGCGTCCTCGGGCCACACCCACACGGGAGACCGCGGAGAGAGGGACGAACGAACACGACCGCCCCGCTTGTGGCGGCTCACCCGTCGAAGCTCCTCCACGGCACGCCGATATGTCCGAGCGGTCGCAAGAGGCTGCGGTGCCTGGCGCCGACCCATATGTTGCACTGCCCGTCGCCTTGATCGCTGAGGCGGGCGATCAGGCCGGGCGCGGCGTAGAAGGAGGTCTCGTACTGGGACCACAGCCACGTTTTGAGCGGTACTCGGCGCATTGTGTCGGTCAGCCGACGGGCGACCGGCCACGGGATCGGATCGGTCGAGGCGATGTAGGAGGCGCTCATCACGGCCTCGTGCAACGAGAACTGGACCAGGAAGCCGCTCAACCGCTCATGCTCGGCCTGTCGACGTGCAGGGGCCTCGACGGTCCACACGACCGGGTCGTCTCCGGCCGGGTCGAGTGCCCAGTAAAAGACGCCCTGGTTCTCGTGGCCGAATTCCAGCAGTCCATCTTCGTCGAGGTGGAGGTCGGCGGAGGGGCGGATGAAGTTCTGCACGCCCAGGACGTGCGGGCGTCCGTGGACGAGCCGGTAGAACTCCGCCAGCGCCGGCGGTATCTCGGCCGCCGTGGCGGGTGCGGACTCCTCGGCGGGAGCCGGGTACCAGCTCTCGATGAACATCCGCAGCGCGGCGGTGCGGTCACGGTCGAGGTGGTCAAGCCACTCCAGCCCGGGCAAGGCGCCGGGCGTGGTGCTAGGTGGACGCACCCGGTCCAGCACTTCGATGTCCAAAGGTGGGTCGATGTGCAGGACGCAGTCCTCGAGTATGTACGGATCAGTGCCCCAACCGCTCTGCAACTGTTCGACCGTCCCGAGATAAAGGGCGCCCTCCCGGACTCGGACGAACAGGTGGATCGGCTGCGACTCGGGCCCGGATTGCAGCCATGGTTCGCTGGACCAGCCGGCCAGGAACCGGGCGGCCACCTCACCCGGCACGGGGCCCACGAGCGCGAACGTGTCGTGGTTACGCACCCCGCTGGCTTCCAGATCGTCCCCGGCCTCCGTGACGATCACGGTTCCGTCCGGCCCGACGGCGACATCGGCGCCGCAGGCGGTGACCATGTCCGCCCCCGGCCCCGCAAGGGCCAGCGGATCACCATCATCGATCACGGCCAACCGGGTCAGCGACATGCCGCCGACTGTAACCGCCTCCTCGGACGCTGAACTCCGAGCCGTAGGTGAACCCCTGTGGCCGGCGTGGGCATCGGCCAGGCCGGTGAGAGCCGCTGACCGGTGTTCGGCTGGTCAGCGGCGTTCGGTGTGCCGCCAGAGGTGGGTCCGTGTGGAAGGAGGGGCAGTAGTTGCCTTGGGGGACTGGCTTGCGCTGCGTGCGGCGAGCCAGTTCATCGTCGGGGTGACGCCGATGACCGCTCCGGCGGCGGCCGCACGCTGCTGCCAGCCGGGGGATCCGAGTGGGTTGTGCATGGTCGGGTCGTCGCGGACACAGCGGGCCCGCGAGACGTTGGGGGACGTGACACACCCGGCCCGACTTGCTTAACTATGCACGATCTTGTCGTTACTGTCGTACCCCAGGGTCGGCGAAGCGGTCACCGGAGGTAGCGATGAGGTCCGGACGGTGGATGCTCGTCGCCTGGCTGATCATTGGAGCGCTCGCCGCGGGGCAGCGCCACTACTACGCCCAGTTTGATGGCAGCTGCGCCAAAATCGCCACGATCGGTATCACCTGGGCCTCTGGTCCGCTCAACTACATCGGTCTCAACCCCACCGCCAATTGCAGGATCCCCCAGCCGAGCAAATGACGTGTCGGGCTCTACGACCGCGTCCTCGTGAGGTCTTCTGACGATTCCCTCTGTCGCGCGGACGCCCTGATCACTCGCCTGGGTGTGCGAAGGGGATGGCGGGGTGTTGTCGGTGAGCGCGACTCTCGTCACCTTCGGCGGCGCTTCTGGCGGCGGTGCTTGGAGGCGGGGCGCTGCTGCGGTGGCTTTTTCCGGGTGGGCTGTTGCTGGGGCTTGCGGCCACGGGAGCTGTTGGGGGTGCGGCCGCGGACGATGCCGATCAGTTCCTCCATGAGGTCGGTCGTCTCGGCATCGAGCCAGGCCAGGCCGATCTGGGACTGAGGAGCGTCGGTCACGGTTCGGTAGGTGAGGTCTTTGCGGTGGTGGAGGCGGGCCAGAGACTGCGGGAGCAGCAGGACGCCCGCTCCCGACGCGACCAACTCGATCGCGCCGGCGGTGCTCTCAGGACGGGTGAAGGCAGGTTGCCCGGGGCGCTCGTCCCAGGGCAAGACGTCATCGAGTGGCTCGAACACGTCCTCGTCGGCGAGAGCGGCGAGCTCCACCTCCTCCACTGCGGCCACGACGTGGTCCTTTGGCACCACGACCACGGTCGTCTCCAGGTACAGCGGAATCACATGGAGGCCCTCGCGGTCGACGGGCAGGCGTACGAACGCCGCGTCCACATCGCCGTTCCGCAGCAGGGGGACGACCTCGGCCGCCGGCGTCTGCAGCAGGCGGAGCGGCACCTCCCGGACCCGCTCGGCCCACACCCCGGCCCACTTCCCGGGCGTCACGCCCGGCACGTAGGCCAGCCGGAACTCACCATCGGTCACTCCGCCACCCTAGCCACGTCCAGACAGTCCCCTTTCGCTGGCTACCCTTGAGGGCATGGGCACGTCCAAAGCAAAGACCCCGCAGACCATGAAGTCCGCGACCGCGGCCAAGAAGCTGGGGATCCTGCTGTCGGCAGCACCCGCCGAGTTCCAGGAAGGTCCTGTCTCCCGGGACGAATTGAACGCGCTCCAAGCCGACCCGCCCTCGTGGCTGGCGGACCTGCGCCGTGAGGGCCCCCACCCCCGCCAGGTCGTCGCCGCCAAACTGCGCGTCTCCATCTCAGGTCTGGCCCGCGCCGGCATCACGGGCCCCCTCACCACGGCCGAGATCGAGAACCTGAAGGCCGAAAGGCCCGACTGGCTGGAACGAGAACAAGCCGTCCAGGCCGAAGTCCGCAAGGAAGAACTCCGCCTCAAGCAGCAGCGCGCCAAGGCCTGACTCAGTCGTATCAGCGCGGTATTCCGAGTGCCATCCTGGGTCAGCTTGTCCGCATCGAGCCCGATTTTCCTCGGCTGAGGGCGCTGAACCGCTACCTGGCCGTCCGCGACGCCGAGGACGTCGACGGCCAGGACGATAACGCCGGTGGGACGGGCGACGTCGACCGGCCCGCCGTCACGACCAGGCCTGCGATTCGCTGGACCGTTCGCCACCTACGGCCTCGGTTCCGCCTTGGCCGCCGGGGTCGCCCGACGTACTGATACCTACCGCCTTGCCTGACCCGCGCGCCGGCCACGCGCAGCCGCGGGAAAAGCCCCTCTCAGTGTCGGTGCCAGTGACAACTGACCCCCGGCCGCCATACGTCCGGAAACGGTGTTGCGCTGGCACCGGAACCTGCTGCGACGGCGCCACGCTGCCCAGTCGAAATCGAAGCGGTGCCCGGCCGGCCTCCGACCGTGGGATTCATCCGGGTTCTGGTACTGCGGACGGTCTGGGAGAACCCGGCTGGGTGCACCGCCGACATCGGCTACCGCGACATCTGTCCGTCGCCGGGCCGACGCCAATGAGGGGCGCGGCCTGGCAGGGCGACCGCAGCCGACCGCCGGTGACCGCGTGACCAGAAGCGAACTGATCGGCTGCTCAAACCACTTGATGGACGTGAAGCGGCCGGATACGGCCAGCGCCAATGGATTCTTACGCTCGCCTGTCAACCGAACAGAGCCGTCGGTTGTCTACGTTATATCGCCGATTCTCGTAGTAGGGCGAGCGGATGGAGGGGGCCCGTGTTCATTCGACGCTGCCTATGGTTAATTGCGACCGTCGCCATCATCATGGCGGGAAGTTTCCTGTCCGTACCCGCATATGCGGACAGCGATGGAATCACCGGAACGATCACCGACGCGAAGACCGGCCAACCTGTGGCGGGTGCCTGGGTCGAGGCCTACGGCGCCTCCGGCGGCGTCTCCGGCGGTGCGAACACCGATGATTCCGGCCAGTACCATCTGCAATGGCTGGCACCGGGCGAGTACCGGATCAAAGTGACGGCTACCGATTACCAAGACCAGTGGGCATTCGACAAGTCCGATCAGGCCTCGGCCGATCCGGTGACCTCTCCCGGCACCGCCTCGCTGGCCCTGAAGCCGATCGAATACGGCTCGATCTCCGGCCGGTTCGTGACCGCTTCCGGCGCCGGGGTCGCCGGCGCCGCGGTGGAAGTGCACGACGCTTCGGGCAACTCCCGGGGCCGCGAGATCACCGATGCCGACGGAGCGTTCAGGTTCACCGGGCTGAACGCGGAGGACTACAAGCTGTCCTTCGACTCGAACGGCAACATCCAGTGGGCCCACGGGAAGTTGGACCAGAACGAGGCGGACCCGATCACGGTGCGGTCCGGCCTGGAGACGACCGTCACCGAGACCGCTCTCCCCACCGGGGACCTCGAAGTGACCGTCCTCGACTCCAAGAGCCGCGAGCCGGTGCCCGGCGCCTACGTGGCGACACGCGGCGGTCCCCGATCGCTCTTCGCCGAGACCGACGCCAAGGGCAAGGCGACGTTCGACGGCGTCCTCGCCGGGACCTATTCGTTCTCGATCTCACCGCCGGAGGGCTACCTCTACGGATCGATCGACGACGTGGTGGTGCAGGCAGGTCAGGCCACTCGTGTCACCACCGAACTGGTGCGGGAGGCGACGATCGTCGCGACGGTCCGCGACGCCAAGACGGCACAGCCGGTGGCCGGCGCATGTGTGAGCCTGTTCGAGCAGGCGGCCACCCTCCCCAAGACGGTCACCCGCAAGCGCGGGAACAAGACGGCCACCCGCGAGCGCGGAAACAAGACGCTCGACCAGGAGTGCAGCGACAGCGACGGCAAACTCCGCATCCCCCAACTGTGGCCAGGCAAGTACCGGCTGTTCATAACGCCCACCGATGGTGTGCATGGCCGCCAGTGGGTCGGCTCGAACGGCGGCACCGGGGACATGGAGAAGGCGGTGTGGTTCACCGTGGCCAGCGGTGAGGACATCAAGACCGAGGTGCGGTTGGACGGGGCGGGATCCATTGCCGGTACCGTCACCGACGCCCGCACCGGCAAGGCTGTCGAGGAAGTGTGCGCCTGGGTGCTGCCCGCCGGTCCATCCGGCCCGGAGGCATGGGGCAGGAACTGCACCGACTCCAATGGGCGCTACACCATCGAAGGCCTCGGCCCCTACGACTGGCGTGTCCAGTACCCGGACTTCAGCGGCCGCTACGCGTGGCAATGGTCCGGTGGGGCCCCCGACCGCTTCGCCGCCCGGCCGATCAGGGTCCAGGTCGGGGGCACGGCGACCGCCGATGCCCGGCTGCCGGAGAGCGGCAAGCTGAGCGGCAAGGTCATCGGCTCGGTGGTTCCCAACGAGTACGTGAGCGTCGTCGCCGTCAGCGCCCGAACCGGCGACATCGCCGCACCATTCGCGAGTATCACCGGGGACGTCGACTACGCCCTGTACGGGCTGGCCACCCAGTGGATCAAACTCGGTTACAGCGGCGGTCCCGCCGATATGACCTGGTATCCGAAACCCCTGCGTGTCGTCGCAGGGAAGGCGATCAACGGTCCCGATCTGGTGATTCCGAAGGGATGACCGGGACTCTCAGGCCGCGCGGCATGGCCGGAACCGCCACGCCGCGCGGCCTGGCTTTCACTTTCCATGCGAGGTGCGTCAAGCAGAGGCGGCTGCGGTGATGTGGCTTAGCACGCACAGCCAGCGGCCATCCCGCAGTACGAAGACCTCGGTCGTCCATTCGTCCGTGTCGAACCGCTGACCCCCGTAAACGCGCGTGCCGGATCTGGAGGATCTCATCGTGGCCGGCTGTCGGAGGTGACCGGCCGAGCAGTATGGGAGGATTTCATCGCGCTCGATGAGGTCCTCTCCCGCATCGGCGACCAGACCGAGGAGCGCCTGCCGTTCCAGGTATCCTTCCCGATCTGATGATGAATCCCGGCGTCCCCGGTCAGATGGCTGACGTGTGACTTCCTGGAGACCGTGACTCTCACCGGCGCCAACATGTAAGTGCTGGCGGTCATCGAGCACCCACACCCGCCGCATCCGGGTCCTGGGCGCCACCGGCCACCCGACCGCGGCGTGGGTGATCCAAGCGGCGCGGAACCTGGTCATGGACCTGGAGGATGCCGGCTGCCGGGCACGGTTGTTGATCCGCGACCGGGACGCCAAATTCCCTGAGTTGTTCGACGTGGTGTTGCAAAAGGTCTCGAACTCGCGGAGGGCATGGAGCAGGTGACGCCGGTTCCAGATCAGAGTGCGGTCGAGCAGTTCACGGCGGTAGGTCTGCACCCACCGCTCCATCCCGCGTTCATCCTCGGCATCCGCATACGCCTGAGCTGCGGCTGATGGCCATCGCCGGGTGGGTGCCCTGGCTGGCCGACACGTTCGACCCCGACCAAGGCCCCGAGGCCTTCCACACCTACACTTCGCGAGGGCTCGGTCCTGCTGCGTCGCGGGGAGACCGGCACCAACACCGTCGGGCGGTGGCTGCCCTGGCTGCCGGTGGATCAGGAACCCCACCGAGCGTCTCCCCGCGTGTGCCCGGAGTGCGCGACCGATCACGACCGCGGCGTCGCGCTGACGACCAAGCTGCTGCTCATGCTCAGCTGCCCCAACCACGGCTGCCTGCTGGAACCCGAGGGCACTGTCCGCATCGGGTACCTCCTGGGCGTGCCGACACCCGCCCGGACGGCCCCCGTGCCCGTGGCCGCCGCCGACCGCCTCACCTGGGAGGCGCTGACCACCGGGACGGTCACCCTGCCCGCCCGTCCGGTCCACCTCGGGGTCTGGCTGCGGCTCCTGCGCACCCTCATTGGCGAGGTGAGCATCTCGACCTCCCGCCTCCGCGCCGCCTCCGCACACATGTTGGAACAGGCATGGGAGGCCAGCGGCTACCCGCCGCGCGGCGGCATCACGGTAGGCGACGGTACGAACAACTGTGCGATCACCAGCAAGACGCGATGCTCGCCAGCCGCCACCGTGCTGCACCTGGCCCAGACCGGCGTGATCACCCGCGCGGCACCCTCGGCCCGCTACTGACCGTCCAACCGCACCAGCCCCTCTATGACGGCGCGACCGTCCTCCAAGATCTCACCGCCCAGCGCGAGATCCTCGCTTCCCTTGGCGTCCCCGACGACCGGGTCTACCTCCACAAGGGACTCACCGGCACCAACCGGGCCCGCCTCGGCACCAACCGGGCCCGCCCCGGCCTCGACCAAGCCCTGGCCGCCGTCCGCTCCGGCGACACCCCTCGTTGTTCCGAAACTCGACCGGCTCGCCCGATCCGTTCCCGACGCCCAGGCCATCGGCGACACTCTCGTAGCCCGCGGCGTGCGGCTGTCTCTGGGCGGCAGCGTCTACGACCCATCGGACCCGATGTCGAAGATGTTCTTCAACATGCTCGCGGTGTTCGCCGAGTTCGAGGCCGACCTGCTGAAGATGCGCACCCGCTAGGGCATGGCCATCGCACGCTCGAGCGGCAAGCTCAAAGGACGTGCTCCCAAGCTGACCGCCCGGCAGCAGACCGAGCTGGTACGCATGCACGCCACTGGCGACTACACCATCGCCGAACTGATGGAGGTATTCACCGTCGGACGCGCCACCGTCTACCGAGTTCTCGAACGAGCTGCTGCCACCCAAGAGCTGAGGCCGAGGGCACGCCGCCCGCATCGTGATCACGCTCCGGCAATCGAGCGTTTCTGAGAACGACTGACGAGGTGAAGAGACCTATCCGGTGGGCTGGGAGGGGCGCTCGGGATCGGAGCGTGCGGCCCATGGGTCCTCGCAGCCGACGGGGTCGACGGGGTCGACGGCCGTGCGTACGAGCCGGGGCATGTCGGGGCGGTGGCCGGCCCATTCGCCCGGGGTCCAGTCGATGCAGGCGGGGCGCTGCCCGGTGCGGGCATGGCAGAACTCCGCGACGGCGGCGCGGATCTGGGCGACCGGCAGGGTGCTGTTGGGGTGGTGGTAGCTGGGCAGCCATGGGTCGGCGAAGACGCTGGGATCGGTGCGGGGCGGATCGGGGTTGTCCGACAGCCACAGGTGCTGGGCGATCTCGGGATCGATCGGCACCACGGTGTCGGCGCAGACCATCCACCGCACAGCGCCGTAGCCGGTTCTGGCGTTGATCGTGACGTCCAGGATGCTGTCGCACCGGTCCCAGCGCGGGCCCCGGTGCGGGGCATGCAGCGTGAAGGAGGCTTGGGTGCCGCCGTAGGGCAAGGTCGCCGCAGTGAGGTCCACGGTCGCTGCCAGGATGTGTGCTGGCACGCCGCCGTCGCCGATGGGCTCCGGCTCGGGAAGCCCGATATCCGGCCGGTTCTCTGCCACTTCGTCGAGCAGCCGTTCTGCCAGCGGCCACGACATGTTGAAGTAGCGCGACTGCCCCATGGAGGCGTTGAGGATCAACATGACCGGCTCACCTTCGAGTGCCCCGCCACGCCTCGAACCGACCCCACGCGATGGAACACGCCAGGATTCACCAGGTTCATGCGAGGACTCTAATTCTGACCAACGACGGACCCGGCGCCGCGACGCTGGAGACGAGCCGGAGACCTCACGACGTCCTCGGTGACAACGCCCTGCTTGTCCAGAACGCAGGGTCTCAAAAGGCCGGATCGGTGCTGATCCCGTTGACTTCGCCCTCGCCCGTGCCCCGTATGCTCCGCTGCGCCATCTGCTGCTCGTACTCGGCCACCGCATACCGGAGACGCGGCGGCTGCGAGCGGCTCGGCGCGGGAATGCGGCCTTGCCCCGTCAGGATTGGGCGGACGCGGGGGTGTTGGGCTTGGCTGGGGAGTATGACGGGCCCCAGGGCGGCCCCAGCCCGGCCCCAGGCATGATCAGCCACGCACGGCGTAGAGCGTGTTTGCCCTGGTCAGGGGTGGTGGGTCGCGTGGGACTCGAACCCACAACCTACGGATTAAAAGTCCGGAGCTCTGCCAATTGAGCTAGCGACCCGTCCCGCAAGCGTACCGAGATCGGCGGGGGGTTCGCGACGGGGTTACGGGGTGGGGGACAGGTGGACGGGGAGGTGCTTCAGGCCGTTCTGGAAGTTGGAGGCCAGGCGGACGGGGGTGCCGGTGAGGGTGACGCCGTGGGGGAGGAGTTCGCGGAAGAGGGCGCGCATCTGGGTGCGGGCCAGGTGGGCGCCCAGGCAGAAGTGGGGGCCGAAGCCGAAGCTGACGTGGTCGTTGGGGGTGCGGGCGATGTCGAAGCGGTCGGGGGACGGGAAGACGGTTTCGTCCCGGTTGGCGGAGGCGTGGTAGACGACCACCTTGTCGCCCGCGTCGATCTTCTGGCCGGAGAGGGTGATAGATGTCGTGGCGGTGCGGCGGAAGTCCATCACAGGGGGCCAGTAGCGGAGCATCTCCTCGACGGCGGACGGGAGGAGGGCGGGGTCGGCGCGGAGGCGGGCCAGTTCGGCGGGGTGTTCCAGGAGGGTGAGGAGGCCGCCGGGGATGCCGTTGCGGAGGGTCTCGTTCCCGGCGACGGCGAAGAGGAAGAACATGTTCTCGAACTCGTGGGTGGTGAGGCCGCCCTCCAGCATGCGGGACATGATGTCGCCGGACGGGTTCGAGCGCTTCTCGGCGGCGAGGGCGTGGGCGTAGGCGAACATGTCGGCGAGGGCCGTGTAGGAGCGCGGGTTGATGGGACGGCCGTCCGGGTGGGTGGTGGTGGTCGGGCGGTAGTGCATCGCCTTGTGGGCCATCGGCGTCATCGTGGCCGCGTCGGCGGTGGAGAGGCCGGCGTACTCGTCGTCCTGGTAGCCGATGACGCGGGACGCCCAGTCGTAGAGGAGCCGGCGGTCGGAGTCGGGGACGCCCATGATGTGGGCGAGCGTCCAGACGGGGAGGTCGGCGGCGAGTTCGACGAAGTCGGTGTCCTCGCCGAGGGCGGAGGCGACGAGGGCGCGGGCGCGGGCCTCGATCGTCTCCTCCAGGGCGCGGACGGCGCGGGGGGTGAAGGCGGCGGCGACGATGCGGCGCAGGCGGGAGTGGTCGGGCGGGTCCTGGTTGAGCATCATCGCGCGGACGAACGCGAGGTCCTCGGGCGTGTCGGGGTCGCGGATCTGGGTGGCGCCGAGGTTGGACGAGAAGAGGTCCGGGGAGCGCAGGACGTGCTTGACGTCGGCGTGCCGGAAGACCGCCCAGTAGCCGGGGCCGGCGGGCCAGGGGCCGACGGCGGGTTCGGGGATCCGGACGACCGGCGATTCGCGGCGCAGGCGGGCGAAGGCGGCGTAAGGGACCCCGGCGGCGTACGTCGCGGGCAGGAAGATCTCCTCGTGCATGTCCTCAGCGTGCATCATGTCGGGATGACGGTGAAGCCCGAAGAGATCCTGCGTGACAATTTCGCGCCGTGGGTGCTGGACCTCGGCCTCGTACCGGAGGAGGTGGGGGACGGGACGGCGGTGCTGCGGCTGCCGTGGTCGGAGCGGCTGGCGCGGGAGGGCGGCGCGCTGTCCGGGCAGGCGCTGATGGCGGCGGCCGACACGGCGGTGGTGCTGGCCGTCTCGGGTGCCAAGGGCGGGTTCGTGCCGATGACGACCGTGCAGCTCAGCACGACGTTCCAGCGGGCCGTGAAGGGGAAGGACGTGCTGGTGCGGGCGGAGCTGTCGAAGCTCGGGCGGACGATGGCGTTCGCGGAGATCGACATGGCGGTCGATTCGGTGACCGTCGCCCATGCGAGTGCGGTTTACGCCATCATCGGGTGACATGACGGAGAAGGTCGTTGTTGCGGACGGTGAGTTCGACCTGCGGATGTGGGGAGAGCGCGGTCCGGGGATTCTGCTCGTCCAGGAGATCTTCGGCGTGGGCGAGTACATGGAGGCCGTCGCCGAGGACCTGGTGGCGCTCGGGTTCGTGGTGGTGGCCCCCGACATGTTCTGGCGCATCGAGCCGAATTGGACGACGGTCCACAACGAGGAGGCCCTCCCCAAGGGGATGTCGATGGTCTCCCAGTTCGACTGGGAGAAGGGCGTAGCGGACGCTAAGGCCGCGCTGGACGTCCTCAAGGGCCTGCCAGGCGTCGGCAAGGTCGGCGTTCTGGGGTTCTGCTTCGGCGGGACGCTCGCCTATCTGCTGGGTGCTCAGGCGGAGGTCGATTCCCTTGTGTCGTTCTACGGCTCGGGTGTGCCTGGGGCTCTGGACCAGCTCGATGCCATACAGGCCCCTGTGCAGTTCCACTTCGGTGGGGACGACGCCTACATCCCCAGGGAGGACGTCGCGAAGGTGGAGCGCGCCGCAGAGGGGCGGGAGAACGTCGAGATCCACGTCCAGGAGGACGGTGGGCACGCGTTCCACAACCGCAAGGCGCCGATGTTCTACCAGCCTGAGCCTGCTGAGAGGGCGTGGCGGCTTACGGAAGCCTTCCTCAAGCGGACCCTGTTGTCATAGCGCCCATGGCGGTAGTGGTTCGCAGTGGGCGAGCCAGTCGGCGGGGGCCGTTCCGATGATGCCGCCGACGATCGCGCAGGTCGTGTCGATGTCCCCACCGGCGGCGGCCGTCGTCCAGAACGCGCCCTTGAAGTTGCCCAGGTGCTTCGCGGCGGCCCAGAGGGTGAACGGCACCGTGTCATGTGCGGCGACCTGCCGGCCATTGCCGAGGACGGCGGCCGCGGTCGACGGGTCGCCGAGGGTGAGCAGACGGCGAGCCTCTTCGATGCCCTTGCGAACCGTCCCGGGCGGGACGTGCCGGAGGATCATCGTCGATGAACCTGCCCGGCGGTGGGTCGGTCGGCGCGATGGACGCGGCGACGGCCACGGCGATGGCGCCCGCTACTGCCTCGGGGTGGGGGTGTGTGACCTCGGCCGAGAGCACGGCTTGGCGGGCCGCCTCAGCGGGGTCGCCGACGAACCATGCGCCCAGGGGCGCGACGCGCATGGCGGCGCCGTTTCCCCAGGAGCCGGTGCCGCCGAACGGTTCTCTTGCGAGGATGCGCCAGTCGCCGCCCTCCCGGATGAGCCGCAGTAGGCGCCCTGTGGACGGGCCATAGCCGCGGTCGAAGTCGTGGTGCTCGGCGAAGCTCTGCGCTAGAGCGTCCTGGTCGATGGAGCCATGGCGGGTGAGGACGAGGTGGATGGAGGCGGCCATCTCGGTGTCGTCCGTCCATTGCCATGGGGCAGGGGGAAGTGTCTGCGTCTCGAAGGCCGGGCGGTTTGCGGGTACGAAGAACTGGGAGCCCAAGGCGTCGCCTAGGGCGAGGGCTTGGAGGCTCTGTAGGGAGGCGGTGGGGTTCAGGCGGGCTCCAGGGTCAGGTGGGAGAGTTCCTTGCGGGACGAGATGCCGAGCTTCGGGTACGCCTTGTAGAGGTGGTACTCGACCGTGCGTGGGCTCAGGAAGAGCTGGGTGGCGATCTCCCGGCTGCTGGTGCCTGCGGCCGCCAGGCGGACTACTTGGAGTTCCTGCGGGGTGAGGCGGTCGAGGAGGTCCGGGGCGGTCGGGGTGGCGGTGCCGGATTCGCCGGTGGCACGTAGTTCGGCGCGCGCGCGGTCCAGCCAGGGGGTGGCGTGTAGGCGTTCGAAGATGGACGCCGCCGAGCGGAGCGGGACGCGTGCGTCGGAGCGGCGGCGGGCGCGGCGCAGGTGCTCGCCGTAGAGGAGTTCTGTGCGGGCCCGCTCGAACGGCCGCGACGACTGCTCATGTAGCCGGATCGCCTCGACGTACAGTTCTTCGCTGTCGGTCACCAGGGCCTCGCAGTGCAGGGCCACGGCGAGAGCCCACGGCTGCTTGCTCGCCTCGGCCCACGTGCGGAAGCGGGTGAGGGCTGCCTGCGCGGCGGTGGTCTCGCCCGCGCGTACGGCGGCCTCCACCTGGTCGGCGGCGGACAGGACGTCGGCGTGGCGGTGCGGGCCGTTCGCGATCTCGTCGAGGCGCCGCAGCGCGTCGTCGTAGCGGCCCAGGCCGAGGTCGAGGAGGGCGAGCGCGGCGTCGGCCAGGCCCGGCGGGGCGGACGCGGTCAGCTCGTGGAGGCGGGCCTTGTCGCCCTCGATCGCCGCGATCCGGGCGAGGACCGCGCCGAGGCGGCCCTCGCGGTGCGGGCGGCCGGTGTCGCGGGCCAGCGCGACCGCCTCGGCGACGGTGGCCTCCGCGTCCGCGTGGCGGCCCGCCGCGATCTGCGTCTGCGCGCGGATCTGCAGGACGCCCGGCAGTTCGCCGACCAGGCCGTGCCGGCGGCAGTGCGCGGCCTCGGCGGCGGCCAGTTCCAGCGCCGCCGCGTCCGCGCCGGCGATCAGCGCGAGCTGGGCGCCGCGGAGCCGGTCGCCGGCGCCGTCGCGTATCGCGGTGACCTCGTCGGCGAGCGGCGGCAGGCCGCCCGCGTAGTCGCCGTCCGCGAGCAGCGCGAGGCCGCGCAGCATCCGGTCGCCGGGCAGCAGCTCGGACGCGCGCCGGACGGCGTGCAGCTCGCCGGACGTCCACCCGTACACGGCGCCGGTGCGCAGCATCTCCGCGCGCTCGTCGCCGGCGGCGCGGTCGACCATCATGCGGGCCGCGGCGCGCGGGTCGCCGCGCTCGTACTCGACGGCGGCGTGCACGCGGGCGAGCGCGGCCAGGTCGGCGGCGCCGAGCTTCTCGGCGTGGACGGCGAGGTCGTCGGCCTCGTCCAGCCGGCCCGCCTGGAGGGTGAGCGCGGCGGCGGCGCCGAACCGCGCCGCGCGGGCCGACCGGCCGGGGGTGAGGTCGGCGGCCTGCCGGTAGAGCGCCGCCGCCGTCGCGTGCCCGGCGCGGACGCGGGCGCGCTCGGCGGCCTCCTGGAGGTCGGCGGCGACGTCCTCGTCCGGGGCCAGCGCGGCGGACGCGCGGTGCCGCGCCCGGCAGTCGAGGTCGGTGGCGGACTCGGCGAGCGCCCGGTGCGCGGCGACGCGCCGCGCCGCCGTCGCGCCCTGGTACGCGGCCGCCCGGATCAGCGGGTGCCGGAACACGATGCTGCGCCCGGTGACCGCGACGAGCCGGGCGCGCTCGGCCGCCTCCAGGTCGGCGAGGCCGGTGCCGAACGTGCCGGCCGCCGCGAGCAGGCTCGGCATGTGGCCGCGGCCCTCCGCCGCCGCGATCAGCAGCATCTGCCGGGTCCCCTCCGGCAGCCGGGCGATCTGGTCCTGGAACGAGGCGAGGACGCGGTCGGCGACGCGCAGGGGCGTGGTCTCGGGGGGACGCTCGTCGGCGGCGGCGAACTCGTGCAGCGCGAGCGGGTTGCCGGCCGCCTCCCGCAGCACCCGCTCCCGGACGACCGGGGTCAGCCCGCGCGGCGCGATCAGCCGTTCGGCGTCGTCCCGGGCGAGCCGGCCGAGCCGCAGCTCGGGCAGGCCGGTGCCGGTGAAGGCGTCGTCGCGGGCGGCGAACAGCATGACGACGCCCTCGGCCGCGAGCCGCCGCGCGGCGAACAGCAGCGCCTCGACGGTCGCGGTGTCGAGCCAGTGCGCGTCGTCGGCGACGCACAGCACGAGGCCGTCCTCGGCGAGGTCGGCGAGCAGGGTGAGCACGGCGAGGCCGGTGGCGAAGCGGCTCGGTTCGGCGGACGTCTCGCGGAGCGCGGACCGCAGCGCGGCGGCCGGGGCCGGCGGGAGGCCGTCCAGCCGGTCGCGGACGGGCCACAGCAGCTGGTGCAGGCCGGCGAACGCGATGCCGGACTCCGCCTCGACCCCGGTCGCCCGCAGCACCCGCGGCATCCCGGCGGCGGCCTCCGCGAGCAGCGCCGACTTGCCGATGCCCGCCTCGCCGCGCAGGACGAGCGCGGCGCTGCGCCGGTGGTCGCGCGCCCCGTCGAGGAGCGCGGAGAGCCGCGCCTGTTCGTCGTTCCGCCCGTAGAGCACGCGTCCAAACTACGGGCCCGAATACCGAAAGCCTACGGATGCACCCCGTATCCGGCGGTTCGTACGTTCGTGATCAGCGATAACGAACCGAGGAGGACATCGTGCGGGAACTGTTCGAGCCGCTGTCGGCCGGGAAGCTGGAGCTGCGCAACCGCCTCGTGATGGCGCCGATGACCCGCAGCCGCGCCGGCGCGGACGGCACCGTCACCGGGCTGACCGCCGAGTACTACCGGCAGCGCGCGGGCGCCGGGCTGATCATCACCGAGGGGACGCAGCCGAGCGTCCGGGGGCAGGGGTACATCCTGACGCCGGGCCTGCACTCCGACGAGCAGGTGGCGGCGTGGCGGGCGGTGACCGGCGCCGTGCACGAGGAGGGCGGGACGATCTTCGCCCAGCTGATGCACTCCGGGCGTGTCGGCCACCCCGTCCTGTACCCGGACGGCGGGCTGCCGCTGGGGCCGTCGCCGATCGCGAGCGGGGACCAGCTCTACACGCCGGACGGGATGCTCGACCACCCCGTCCCGCGGGAGATGACGCTGGACGACATCGGCCGGGCCGTCGAGGAGTTCGCCGCCGCCGCGCGCAACGCGGTCGCGGCCGGGTTCGACGGGGTCGAGCTGCACGGCGCGAACGGCTACCTGATCCAGCAGTTCCTCGCCGACGGGAGCAACGTCCGGACCGACGCCTACGGCGGGACGGTCGAGAACCGGATCCGGTTCGCGGTCGAGGCCGTGCGGGCGGCGGCGGACGCGATCGGCCCGGAGCGGGTCGGGCTCCGGGTGTCGCCGGGCGGCACGTCGGGCGGCGTCAGCGAGAGCGACACGCCGGAGCTGTACTCGGCCCTCGTCGCCCGGCTCGCCTCGCTGGGCCTCGCGTACCTGCACGTCATGGAGGAGCTGAACCGCGACATGACCCGCCGCATCCGGGCCGAGTGGCCGGGGACGCTGATCCTGAACCCGCATCCGACGCCGGAGTCGTTCCCCGCGCGGCCGGAGGAGGGCGCCGAGGCGCTGCGGGAGGGCGTGGCGGACGCGATCGCGTTCGGCGAGCTGTGGCTCGCCAACCCCGACCTGCCCGCCCGCATCGCGGCCGGCGGCCCCTACAACGAGGCCGACCGCTCGACCTTCTACGGGGGCGACCGGCGCGGCTACACCGACTACCCCGCCCTTGGCTGAGCCCTCTGGCGAGGGCCTGACCGCCGGAGGCCCCGCACGGCGCGCGCGGGGGACGTCGCGACTCCTGCGGGGCCTGGCGGTGCCGGGGCCGGCCTGGGCTAGAGGCCCGGGCGGACGGCGCCGGAGAAGTTGCGCTTGTAGTACTTGGTCAGCTTGATCTTCTTGACGCGCTTGCCGGAGCTGGGCGCGTGGATCATGTAGCCGTGGCCCGCGTAGACGCCCATGTGGGTGCGGCCGCTGTAGAAGAACAGCAGGTCGCCCTTCACGGCGCCCTTCCAGGAGACCTTCTTCTTGACGGAGCGGTAGATCTGCTGGCTGGTGCGGGGCAGTTTCACGCCCGCCTTGCGCCAGGCGCCGCCGGCGAGGCCGGAGCAGTCCCAGGAGCCGGGGCCCGTGCCGCCGTAGCGGTAGGGGTCGCCGATCTGCTTCACCGCGTAGTTCACGGCGTAGGCCGCGCGCTGCCGCTGCTTGGCGGCGCGGGACTGCTGTGCGGAGACCTTCGCGGCCGTGGTCACGACCGCGGCCTGCCGCGGCGGTGCCGCCGCCTCGGCGGGACCGGCCGTGAGGACGGACGCGCCGAGCGCCGCGGTCGCGGTGAGCGCGAGCCCGCCGGTGGTGATTCCGGTCTTCAGGGGGTTTCGGGGGGTATGCAGAATGACTCCAGATCTCGCGGGTGATGCCTACCGGGCAGCCGTCACCGCGAGGGGTTTCCTTGCGGGTCGGGATGCCGCGGCCATTCCGCCGCGTCCATTCGGCGGGACGCGGGAAACGGTGGCCGCTTCCGGTTCCGTGCCTCTCGTCTGCACGGATTCGGCTTCCGACGGCGGCTTTCGAGCGGTGGGTCCGCGGGCGGACGGCCTGGGGGGCCGGGCCCGGCCCGTGGAGGCGGCCGTGCAGGCCGCGAGCCGCGCGTCGGGTGCGTGTTCTGTTATCCGGGCGGCTGCAGTGCCGCATGAACCGGCAGGAACGTATGCAGAGTCGGGTCGGCATGGCAAATCACTCCGGTCATTCCGATGGGGGCGGGCGCCGGGAAAGGGGCGGTCGCCCCTGTCGTGGCCTGCGCTGATTTCGAGCACCATGGGGGAAGTGTGAACTAGGTCACCTTTCTCGGAAAGAAGATCCATTTCATGGTGGCCCGCCGCGCGCCGCCCGGTAAGTGGAATGTCGTTCTGTGGAAAACCCCTTGACGCTCCGTAATGGCCTGTGGCGTGTATCACGTATCGGTAAATGTGGTTCATGTCTCCTTTCGGTCGCCGGACGCGGCGGGGCGGGGTGGCCGGTTGCGGACGGACGCGAGCACCGGATCCGGCCCGGCCGAGGGCTTGACGGACCGGATCCGGCCGCCTGTAGTCCGAAGGAGAGGGCAGGTTCCGCCCGGCGAAGGGAGCCCTGTGTTCGGCCGTGTGGTGTCAGGTCTCGTCCTGGTCGTCGGGCTCGTGGTGGCGCCGCCGGCCCTCGCCGACGGCGGTCCACCGACCGCGAAGTTCCCGCCCGGCTTCCTCTGGGGCGTGTCCACGTCCGGCTTCCAGAGCGAGGGGCACTTCCCCGACAGCAACTGGACGCGCTATGCCGACCGCAAGGCGCCGGGCGTCACCGACCCCTACGGCGACTCCGTCGACTTCCTGCACCGCTACCCGTCCGACCTGAAGCTCGCCAAGGGCCTCGGTGTGAACGTCTTCCGGACGTCCATCGAGTGGGCCCGCGTAGAACCGCGCCGCGGCCACCGCGACCTGAAGGCGCTCGCCTACTACGACGACCTCATCCGCCGCATCAAGGCGAACGGCATGCGGCCCATGCTCACCCTCGACCACTGGGTGTATCCCGGCTGGGTCGCCGACCAGGGCGCCTGGGACGACCCCCGCACGCGGGACGACTGGCTCCGCAACGCCCGCTACGTCGTCGACCGCTACAAGGGCCAGGGCGTCATCTGGATCACCTTCAACGAGGCCAGCGCCTACATCTACAAGGAGCTCACCACCCGCCCGATGGACCTCGGGCAGATGCTGAAGATGCGCGACGCCCTCATCAAGACGCACCGGGCCGCGTACGACATGATCCACACGGTCGACCCGGGCGCCCTGGTGTCGAGCAACGTCGCCTACGGGACGGCCCTCAACGGCATCTTCGACGCGGCCATGTTCAACGACGTCACCGACAAGCTCGACTTCATCGGCATCGACTACTACTACGGCGCGAACCTGCAGAACCTCACCGCGGTGTACTCGCTCACCGGCGAGTTCTGGAAGATCGACCCAGAACCGGAGGGGCTGTACTACGTCCTGAAGAACTACCAGCGCCGCCTACCGCACCTACCGGTCTACGTGGTCGAGAGCGGCATGCCGACCGACGACGGCAAGCCGCGCCCGGACGGCTACACGCGCACGGACCATCTCCGCGACCACATCTACTGGATCCAGCGCGCGATGGCCGACGGCGTGAAGATGATGGGCTACAACTACTGGAGCCTCACCGACAACTACGAGTGGGGCAGTTACCGGCCACGGTTCGGCCTCTACACGGTGGACGCGCTGACTGACCCGACCCTGGCGCGCCGTCCGACCGACGCCGTTCCCGCCTACCGCTCGATCATCGCGAACCGGGGCGTCCCGTCCGGGTACGTGCCGGTGCGCGCGCCCGGCTGGTGCTCGATCGAGGATCCCGTCGCGACCTGCCTGGGCACGACCCCCACGCCGCCCGCCGGGTACCGCCCCGCAGGGTGACCGGAGAGGCATGACCGGCGCCTCCCCGGGTACCGCCACCGCGAGCGCAATCGACCAGGGGAGCGCGTGGGGGACGTGCAGACGCACCCGAAGGCCGCGACGCGCGGGTCCGGCACCGCGGGACCGGGGCCCGGCCTGGGCGGCGTGGCGGACGATCTGCTGACCGCCCTGAAGCGCGCGGCGGCCGCCCTCCGCGACGCCGGCGTCGGGTACGCGCTCGCGGGCGGCTTCGCGGCGTACGCGCACGGCGCGGCGGTGTCGACGCACGACGTCGACTTCGTGCTGCGGGAGCGGGACGTCCAGGCGGCGCTGGACGCGCTCGCCGCCGCGGGCATGACGCATCTGGAGAGCCCGGAGAACTGGCTGGAGAAGGCCCACGACGGCGAGCACGTCATCGACCTGATCCACACGCCGTCCGGCCGTCCGGTGGACGGCGAGCTGCTGGGCCGGGCCGCGGAGATGACGGTGGGCGCGGTGTTCATGCCGGTCCTGCCGGCCACCGACCTGATGGTCATGCGGCTGCTGGCGTTCACCGAGACCGCCTGCGACTTCAGCGGGTTCCTGCACGTCGGCCGGGCGCTGCGGGAGCAGGTGGACTGGCGGCGGGTCGCCGCGGAGACCGCGGAGTCGCCGTACGCGTACGCGTTCCTGACGCTGCTGGCCCGGCTGGACGTGATCGAGGAGGACGTGCTGTGAGGGAGGCGCTGTGACCGGAAGGGGGCAGGCCATGGCCGACATGTCGGGATACCTGGCCGCGCACATCCAGGAGCGGCTCACCGCGGAGGCGTACGAGCTCGGCATCCGGGTGGACGTCCGCGGGGACGTCGTGCACCTGCGCGGCGAGGTGGTGAGCGAGGAGCGGCGCCGGGCCGTCGAGGAGGCGGCGCGGGAGGCCGCCGAGGGCCGCGAAATCTGCAACGAGCTGCACGTCGTCGCGGTGCCGGAGCCGGACGGAGAGGAGCAGATCTCATGATCCGTGTCGCCGCCGCGGGGGACCTGCACGTCGGGCCGGAGGTGGCCGGGGAGTACCGGGCGCACCTCGCCACGCTCGCCGACCAGGCGGACGTGTTCCTGGTCGCGGGCGACCTGACCCGGCACGGCACGGCCGAGGAGGGCCGGATCGCCGCCGGCGTGCTGCGCGACCTCGGGCTGCCGGTGGTCGCCGTGCTCGGCAACCACGACTACCACTCCGACGCCGAGGACGAGATCACCGGCGTCCTGCGGGAGGCGGGCGTGACCGTCCTCGAAGGGGACGGCACGGTGCTGGACTGCACCGGGACGACCCTCGGCATCGCGGGCGGCAAGGGGTTCGGCGGCGGGTTCGAGGGCCGCTGCGCCAGCGACTTCGGCGAGCCGGAGATGAAGGCGTTCATCCGGCACACCAAGGACTTCGCCGACCGGCTGCACCTGTCGCTCACGGAGCTGGACGCCGACGTCACGGTCGCGCTCACGCACTACTCGCCGTCCGCCGACACCCTCGAAGGGGAGCCGCTGGAGATCTACCCGTTCCTCGGCAGCTACCTGCTGGGGGAGGCGATCGACGCGGCGGGCGTCGACCTCGCCGTGCACGGCCACGCGCACAAGGGGACGGAGCGGGGCCTCACGTCCGGCGGGATGCGGGTGCGGAACGTGGCGCTGCCGGTGCTGCAGCACGCCTACGCCGTGTACTCCCTGGAGGCGCCTGAGTCCGCGGATCCGCATCGCGTCCGGGAACGGGTGTCGGCCTGGTGACGTTCGCCTCTAGGAGACTGACGTTCGCCCCTGGGAGACGGGCCGGTGGGACGGCCGCGAGATCGCGTGGAGGGGAGTGATCTCCCGGCCGTCCCACCGCCCGACGCCGCCCCACTGTCCGACCGCTCCCCGTCACGCGGTCGGGCGCAGCAGGTCGAGGACGGCCTGCTCGACCGGGCCCTGCGTCGCCAGCTCGCCCACCGACGCCTCGACGCCCAGCCGGCCGAGCGCGGGCGCGATCGTCTCGCCGGCCTCGTAGCGCTCGATGACGCGCGGGTCGATGTAGGAGGCGCGCGCGACGGCCGGGGTGTTGCCGAGGTAGGCGGCGACCTCCTTCACGACCCGGACGATGGCGCGCCGGCGGGCGGCGTCGCCGCCGTCGGCGCGGACCGACACCGCGAGGCCGACCGCGGCGAGGACGGTGGCGTGCCAGGTGCGGAAGTCCTTGGCGGTGAAGTCGCCGCCGGTCACCTCGCGGACGAAGTCGTTGATGTCGGACGCGGTGACGTCGTGCCAGCCGTCCCGCGTCCGGTAGGCGAGCAGCTCGGGGTCGTCGCCGGGGCGCCGCTTGAGGCCGCTGACGACCTTGCACACGTTCTCCTCGGCGACCGCGCGGTACAGGTCCTTCGAGCCCTTGGCCGGGTACTCGAACGTCACCTCGTCGCGGCGGCAGGTGACGTGCTCGCGCAGGACGGTCGCGAGCCCGAACGTGCCGTTCTCCGCCGCGTACGACTCGCCGCCGATGCGGAAGAAGCCGAGGTCGATGAGCCGGACGGCGGCGGCGAGCACCCGCTCGCGGGTGTAGCCGCGCCCGGTCAGGTGCTCGTCGAGCGTGTGCCGCACCTTGGGCAGGCGCTCGGCCAGCTCCAGGACGTGCTCGTGCTTCTCCTGGTCGCGCTGCTCCCGCCATGCCTCGTGGTAGAGGTACTGGCGGCGTCCTGCCGCGTCGGTGCCCATCGCTTGGATGTGGCCGTCCGGCTCTGGGCAGATCCAGACGTCCTTCCAGGCGGGCGGTATGACGAGCGATCGGATGCGTGCCTTCTCAGTGGGGTCTTGCAGGGGACGACCGTCAGGCCCCAGGTATACGAAGCCCTTGCCGGCTCTGCGCCGTCCGTAGCCGGGTTCCCCAGGGTCGCTACGTTGCAGCTCCATCAGCCCGGGTGAATCTCCCCACCGGCGGGTACGAGCGTCTGCCCCGTGTAATAGGACGACTGGCGGTTGGCAGCGAAGAACACGTAGGACGGCGCGATCTCATCGGGATCGGCGGCACGCCCCATAGGCGCGTTCTTACCGAAGGACTCCACGCGCTCGGCGTCGAACGTCGCCGGGATCAGCGGCGTCCACACCGGGCCCGGCGCGACGCAGTTGACGCGGATCTCGCGGTCCATCAGGTTCTGGGCGAGGCTCGCGGTGAGCGACATCACCGCGCCCTTGCTGGCGGAGTAGTCGATGAGCGTCTTGTTGCCCCGCAGCCCGTTGATGGACCCGGTGATGATGATGGACGAGCCTGGCCCCATGTGGTCGAGGGCCTCCTGGATCGTCCAGAACACCGCGAACACGTTCACCTCGAACGTCCGGCGCAGCTGCTCGCCGTCGATCTCCCGGACGTCCTTCACCGGCGTCTGCGTGCCGTGGTGCAGGACGAGCACGTCCAGTCCGCCGAGCTGCCTGACGGTGTGCTCGACGACCTCCCGGCAGTGCCGCTCCTCGGCCATGTCGCCGCCGAGCATGACGCAGCGCCGCCCCGCGTCCTCGACCAGGCTCGCGGTGTGCCGGGCGTCGTCGTCCTCTTCCAGGTAGGTGATGGCGACGTCGGCGCCCTCCTTGGCGAACGCGATCGCGGTGGCGCGCCCGATCCCCGAGTCGCCGCCGGTGATCAGCGCGCGCCGCCCGTGCAGCAGGTCGCTGCCGAGGTAGTCGCGCATCTCGTCGCGCGGTTCGGGTGCCATCTCCCCGGTCCTGCCGGGGTAGGACTGGCTCTGTGCCGGACGTTCGCTCATGCTCGGTTCCTCCCGGGATCGACCCCGCCGTCCACATGACGCGGGTGCCCGGAGCTGCGCTGAGCAAACGCGGGCCCTATTGTAACCCGTGAGTAATAACGCGCTCGGCGATCCGCCGGGGTGTGAGCGGAGCGCGCGCCGACGTCTGGATAGCATCACCCCGAACCACATTCGGTCCCTCACGTAAGGTGTCGCTTATGGACCTGAACGGAGTTTCCGCCGTCGTATCCGGTGGCGCGAGCGGCCTCGGTGAGGCCACCGTCCGCGCGCTGGCCGCCGAAGGCGCCAAGGTGGTCGTCGCCGACCTGAACGAGGACAGGGGCAAGGCCCTCGCCGACGAGGTCGGCGGCGTCTTCGTCAAGACCGACGTGTCCAGCGAGGAGCAGGTGCAGGCCGCCGTCCAGGCCGCCGTCGACACCGGCGCCCCGCTGCGCGTCATCGTCAACAGCGCCGGGATCGGCTGGGCGTCGCGGACCGTGAACCGCGACGGCTCCCCGCACGACCTGGCCTCCTACGAGACCGTCATCCGGGTCAACCTGATCGGCACCTTCAACCTGATGCGGATCGGCGCCGCCGCCATCTCCAAGACCGAGCCCGCCGACGCCGACGGCCTGCGCGGCGTGGTGATCAACACCGCGTCCATCGCCGGCCTCGAGGGCCAGACCGGGCAGATCGCCTACTCCGCGTCCAAGGGCGGCATCATCGGCATGACGCTGCCGGCGGCCCGCGACCTCGCCGCGATCGGCGTCCGGGTCAACACCATCTGCCCGGGCATCATCGACACCCCGATCTACGGCTCCGGCGAGCAGGCCGAGGCGTTCAAGGCCAAGCTCGCCGCGCCCGTCCCGTTCCCGAAGCGGATGGGCAAGGCGTCGGAGTTCGCGCACCTCGTCAAGTCCCTGATCGAGAACGACTACATGAACGGCGAGACGATCCGCTTCGACGGCGGCATCCGCTTCCAGCCCAAGTGAGGCACTGAATGACCGACGCTGTTCTGACGGAGGAAGACGGCGCCGTCCTCGTCATCACCATCAACCGCCCGGAGGCCCGCAACGCGGTCAACGGCGAGGTGGCGCGGGGCATCGCGGCGGCCGTCGAGGAGCTGGAGTCCCGCAAGGACCTGTCCATCGGCATCCTCACCGGCGCGGGCGGGACGTTCTGCGCCGGGATGGACCTGAAGGGCTTCCTGACCGGCGACAACCCCGTCGTCGAGGGACGCGGGTTCGCGGGCCTCACCGAGCGCCCGCCGGCCAAGCCGATGATCGCCGCGATCGAGGGCTACGCGCTGGCCGGCGGCTGCGAGGTCGCGCTGTCCTGCGACATGATCGTCGCGGCCCGGGACGCCCAGTTCGGGCTGCCCGAGCCGAAGCGCGGCCTGGTCGCGGCGGGCGGCGGGCTGCTGCGGCTGCCGCAGCGCATCCCGTACCACATCGCCATGGAGATCGCCCTCACCGGCGACAAGTACCCGGCGGAGCGGATGGCCGAGCTCGGGTTCGTCAACCGGCTCGCCGAGTCCGGCGGCGCGCTCGCCGCGGCCAAGGAGCTGGCCCTCAAGGTCGCCGAGAACGCGCCGCTGGCGCTCGCGGCGACCAAGAAGGTCATCGTCGAGTCCGCGGACTGGACGACCGAGGAGGCGTGGAAGAAGCAGCAGGAGATCACCCTGCCGGTCTTCACCTCCAAGGACGCCCAGGAGGGCCCGGCGGCGTTCGCCGAGAAGCGCAAGCCGAACTGGAAGGGCGAGTAACCGCCCCTCCCGTGCCGAGGCGCCCGGAACCCACCGCGGTTCCGGGCGCTTCGCGTGTGCGGGGACGGCCTGTTCCGGCCGGGCGCCGGGGTTTCTCTCGGCGTCGAGTAAGTGATCGCGTACGCTGACCCGGGCTTGCTGTGATCTTGAAAGGAAGCCCATGAGACGCAACGCGGCACTGGCGGTCGCCACCGCCCTGGCCTGCGCCGCCGGGACGGTCGCGGCGGCCGCCCCCGCGCACGCCGCCGGCTGGACGGACGCGGCCACCGGAGCGACGGCCTACAACGGCTCGCTCGACCGGGTCGACTTCGGCGCCGGGGGCGCCGGCTGGGCCGTCGGCGCCGCCGGCAACCTCTTCGGCCCGGAGGCCAAGATCGTCCGCTGGACGGGCTCCGGCTGGACCGCCCAGCAGAGCCCGGTCGGCTTCACTCCCGTCGATGTGGCCGTGTCCGGGCCGTCCAAGGCGTGGGTCATCGGATACAACCTGGGTGGAACGGTCGGCCTCTACTGGAACGGCACCGCGTGGAGCCAGGTCTCCTATCCGCTGGTGGGCTTCCCGAACGCCGTGTCCGCCGCCCCCGACGGCGCCGCCTACTCCATCGCCGGGCTCAACCAGTTCAACGGCGGCCCGAGCGCCGTCCTCCGCTGGACCGGCAGCGCGTGGGTCGACCCGCAGGTCCCGCTGCCGCCCTCCTCGTCGATCACGGCCGTGGACGTCCGCGCCGCCGACGACGTCTGGCTCGCCGGGACGACCGCTGAGTCCGGGACGTCCGCGACCGGGCTGGTCATGCACTTCGACGGGACGTCCTGGGAGCGGATCGACGTCCCCGGCTCGCTCGGCGCCCTCGGCTTCCAGGGCACCCTGTACCGCATCGTCGCCGACTCGCCGACGAACGTCCACGTGCTGCGCGTCCGGCAGAACGCCCAGATCACCAACGCGATCCAGCACTACGACGGCACCTCGTGGACGACCGTCGACCTCCCGCTGAACGCGACCGGCGCCGGGATGTCGTCCGACGGGCAGGGCGGCGTGGTCGTGCTGCCGGTCACGACCGGCACCAAGACCCGGTACCTGCACTACGACGGCTCGTCCTGGACGACCCTGGAGGGCCCGGCGCGCACCGGCACCGTCCAGGCGTCCGACGCCGACGCCCGCCCCGGCACGGCCGCCGTCGTGAGCACCGGCACCGCGACCGAGCCCACCAAGAAGGCGCCGTTCATCGAGCAGTTCGGCTGAGCCGGACCCGCCCGCCCGTCCCGCCGCCCCGGCGGGACGGGCCACTGGGTGGAACGGCGGCGTTGTGACGGGGTCCCGCGCTGGTTATCGTCAAGGCGGCGTCCGATTTCTCCTGAAGGGAGCGATCAATGGACGTCCGCGCCGCGCCGCCGGTGGTCCGCCAGGGGATGCCGCCCGCGCCGGCCGGGCGGTCCGCACTGCTCACGGCCCTGGAGTCCCGCCTCGCGGCGAACGGCAGCGTCGTGCTGACCGGCCCCAGCGGCATCGGCAAGACGGCGCTGCTGGAGGCCGCCGGGGCCGCGGCGGCCGCGCGCGGCGAGCTGGTGCTGCGGACCGCCGGGACCGAGACGGAGCGGTGGGTGCCCTGCTCGGGGCTCGCGGAACTGCTCGACCAGCTGCCCGGCCCGCTCACCGATCCGCTGCCCCGCGAGCGGCTGACCGGCCTGCCCGAGCCCGCCCCGCACCCGCGTCCCGATCCGGACGCGGACCATGTGGCCTGCCGGCTGTCGTTCCGCGGGCTGCTCGCCCGGTGCGCCGAGGAGCGCCCCGTGCTCCTGCTCGTCGACGACGCGCAGTGGCTGGACGCCGAGTCGGCCGACGCCGTCCGCTACGCGGTGGGACGGCTCGCGGCGCGGGGCGTGCGCGCCGTCGCCGCCGGGCGCTGGCCGGACGGGTTCGCCGCGGGCGAGGGGAGCGGCGCGCCCTGGGCCCCGGCCCCCGACGCCCTCCACCTGCCCGTCCCGCCGCTCGGCCCGGACGAGCTGGCCGAGATGTTCGACAGCTACGGGCTGCCGGTGCGGGTGGTGAACACGCTGCACTCCGACTCCGGCGGCAACCCCTACCTCGCGCTCGCGCTCGGCGGCGCGTTCACCGACCGCATCCCGCGGCACTGGCGGCCCGCGCCGCTGCCGCAGCGGGTCCGGTCGGTGATCGAGGAGCGGCTGGCGCGGCTGCCCGCCGAGGCCCGCGAGACGCTGCTGACGGCGGCGCTCGCGATCCGGCCGACGACCGACCTGCTGTGCCGGGCCGGCCGCGCCGGGGCGGTCCGGGACGTCCGGCTCGCCGCCGGGCTCGGGCTGCTCATCACCGAGGGCGGCGGCATCCGGTTCACGCCGCCCGCCGTCGGGACGGTCCTCGCCGAGTCCGCCGGCGCGCCGCACCTCGCGCGGGTGCACCGGGCCCTGGCCGCCGCCGTGCCGGACGCGGCGGGCCGGACCCGGCACCGCGCCCTCGCCGACCCCGGCCCGGACGCCGAACTGGCCCATTCGCTGGTCACCGCCGCCGAGCGGGCCGTCCGGCAGGGGTCGCACCGGATGGCCGCCGAGCTGTACCGGCTGGCCGCCGACCGGTCCCCGGCCGAGCCCGCCGCCGAGCGGCTGGAATGGCTGGTCGCGGCGGCCGAGACGGGCGCCAACGGCGGCCTGCCCGACCTGGTGCACCGGGCCGCCGAGGCGGTGCTCGCCGCCGACGCGTCCCGCGCGCAGCGGGTGCGGGTCAGGCTCGCACTGCTGGACCTGTCCGGGCAGGGCCTCGCAGAGATGGGCGAGGTGTTCGCCGCCGCACTGGTGGACGCGGACGGCGACCCGGCGCTGCTCGGGCCGCTACGGCTGCGCATGGCGCTCGGCGCGCTGGTGAACGGTGCGCCCGCGCGCGCTGAGCACGAGGCCAACGGAGCACTGGCGCACGCACGCGCGACCGGCGACACGGCCCTCGAAGCCAAGGTGCTCGCCATCCGGGCCAACATCGCACTCATCGAGGGACGGGACGACTACGCCACCGACCTGCGCCGCGCCCGGCGCCTCCCAGAGCCGCCCCTGGACGGCCAACTGCACATGACGCCGCGCTACCTGGCCGCGTACTGCGCCGTGTTCGAGGACCGGCTGGCCGAGGCCCGTGAAGACCTGCTGCGGATGCTCGCGCTCGTCGAACGCGGGTCCGGGGAGGAGGTCGTGCACGTCCTGCGGAACCTGTCGGAGGTCGCCGTCCTCACGGGCCGGTGCAGGGAGGCGCTCGACTTCGCCGACCGGGCCATGCGCATCACGGAGGAGGCCGCGCTCAGCCCGGGCCCCGCCTGGTACCACGGCGCGCTGGCCGAACTGGCCGGCGGCAGCGTCCGGCGCGCGGTGGCGCTCGCCGAACGGGGGCTGCGGGCGTCCGAGCAGGAGAACGACGTCATCTTCCAGAGCCGCCTGCTGCACGTGCTGGGCGTGGCGCGGATGCGGCTGGGGGAGGTGCGCGAGGGCGTCGAGGCGCTGGAGCGCATCGACGTGCTCGGCGACGGGCGCGGGCCGCTGTCGCCGCTCGTCCTGCGCAGGCACGGCGACCTGGCGCAGGGGCTCGTCGCCCTCGGCGACACCGAGCGGGCGGCGGAGGTGATCCGCGCGACCCGCGCCGCCGTCGCCGACCGGGCGCGCGGCATCGGCGTCACCGGGCGGCTGGACCGCGCCGAGGCGTGCCTGCTCGCCGCGAGCGGCGAACCGGACGCGGCCGTCGCGCTGCTGCGCCGCACGGCGGCGCTGTTCGAGCGGCTCGGCCAGCCCCTGGAGGCCGGGCACTGCCTCCTCGAACTGGCCCGGGTCGAACGCAGCCGGCGGCGCGTGAGCACCGCCCGGGAGGCCGCCTCGGCGGCGCTGGAGACCTTCGTCCGCTGCGAGGCGCGGCCCTGGGTGGAGCGCGCCCGGCACCGGCTCGCGCGGCTGGACACCGGGCTCCGGGACGGGCCCGCGCCGCCGCCCGGCCACGCGGCGCTCAGCGACGGCGAGCGGCGGATCGCGGTGCTCGTCGGGCAGGGCGCCACCAACCAGCAGGTGGCGACCCGGCTGTTCCTCAGCGTGAAGACCGTCGAGGCGTCGCTCACCCGCATCTACCGCAAACTCGGCATCCGCTCGCGCGCGCAACTCGGCGCGCTGGTCGCCGGGCTCGACGGGCTCGACGGGCCGGAGGCCACCCTCACCCGGTAGTCCATCCCCGCCCCGGTAGGGATTCCCCTTGCGTTGCGGACGGCGTCCCTACGGCTTCCCTAGCGTCGCGAACTATCCGGTGACTTGCCCGGAAATGCATGCGAACGTTCCCGAGGCGAACCCGCCCACCACTCCGGAGCCCCGGCGGGCGCCACCGCGCGCGCCGGGGCGAGCCCCGAAGGAGTCACCGCGTGAGATCCACCACCCCCGCGCGCGCCCACCGGCGCGCGGCCCTGCGGCGCGCCGCCCTGAGCAGCGCGCTCGTCACCGCCGCGGCGACCGCCGCGCTCGGCCTCCAGGCGGGGACGGCCACCGCCGCCCCCGCCCAGGCCGCCCCGGTGCAGGCCCCCGGCCCCGGCAACCCCGGCCAGCTCCCCGCCAAGGTGAGCGCCAAGGAGTACAAGGCGCTCGTCGGCCAGGCCAAGGCGCAGCAGGACGCGACCGCCTCCCAGTTGAAGCTCGGCGACAAGGTCGAGTTGAAGGCGAAGACCGTCGTCAAGGACAACGACGGCACCACCCACACCCACTACACGCGCACCTACGACGGGCTGCCCGTCCTCGGCGGCGACCTCATCGTCCACCGGGCCCCGTCCGGCTCGATCACGCGCGTCACCCAGGACGCGACCCGCCCGCTGAAGGTCGACACGGCGCCGAAGACGCTCGCGTCCACCCGTCCGGCGACACCGGAGGCGGCGGGCAGCGTCGCCCCGCGCAAGGTCGTCTGGACGGCGGACGGCGAGCCCGTCCTCGCCTGGGAGACCGTCGTCGGCGGGACGCAGCGGGACGGCACGCCCAACCGGCTGCACGTCGTCACCGACGCCCTCACCGGCAAGAAGATCATCGAGTGGCAGGGCGTGCAGACCGGCACCGGCAACAGCCAGTACTCCGGCACGGTCCAGCTCGGCACCACCAGCTCCGGCGGCTCCTACGTCCTGCGCGACACCGGCCGCGGCAACCACGACACCACCAACCTCAACGGCGCCACGTCCGGCCGCGGCACGCTGTTCACCGACAGCGACGACGTCTGGGGCACCGGCTCGCCGAGCAACCCCCAGACCGCGGCCGTCGACGCCGCCTACGGCGCCGGCGAGACCTGGGACTTCTACAAGAACGTCTTCGGACGGTCCGGCATCCGCGGCGACGGCGTGGGCGCCTACTCGCGCGTCCACTACAGCAGCGGCTACGTCAACGCCTTCTGGGACGACTCGTGCTTCTGCATGACGTACGGGGACGGCCAGGGCAACAGCAGGCCGCTGACCGAGCTGGACGTCGCCGGGCACGAGATGACGCACGGCGTCACGTCCAACACGGCGGGCCTCATCTACCAGGGCGAGTCCGGCGGGCTGAACGAGGCGACGTCCGACATCATGGCCACCGCCATGGAGTTCTGGTCGAACAACGCCAGCGACGTGGGCGACTACCTCATCGGCGAGAAGCTGAACATCCGCGGCGACGGCGCGCCGCTGCGGTACATGGACCGTCCCAGCAAGGACGGCAGCTCGCTCGACAACTGGTCGCCGAACGCCGGGAACGTCGACGTCCACTACTCCTCGGGCATCGCGAACCACTTCTTCTACCTGCTGTCCGAGGGCAGCGGCTCGAAGGTGATCAACGGCGTCCAGTACAACTCGCCGACCGCCGACGGGCAGCCCGTCACCGGCATCGGCCGGGAGAAGGCCGCCGCGATCTGGTACAAGGCCCTCACCGAGGAGATGCGGCCGACCACCGATTACGCCGACGCGCGCCGCGCCACCCTCGCCGCCGCGTCCGGCCTGTACGGGGCGACCAGCGCCGAGTACGCCGCGACCGCCAACGCGTGGGCCGGCGTGAACGTCGGCGGACGCGTGGACGACCCGGGCCCCGGCGACCCCGGCGACCCGAGCGGGACGTGGACCGTCGGCACCGCCTACAACGTGGGCGACGTCGTCACCTACGACGGCGCGTCCTACCGGTGCCTCCAGGCGCACACCGCCCTGCCCGGCTGGACCCCGCCGAACGTCCCCGCCCTCTGGGAGCAGGTCTGACCGCTCGCTCCGAGCCACGGCGTCCCCTCCCCAGGGGCGCCGTGGCCGCGAGCCCCTGCCGCGCGGCTCAGCGGAGGGGCACCAGGCACGCCATCTGGTTGTCGGCCTCGATGGCGCGCACCCATCCCTCCGCCTTCTCGCACTCCTCCTCCGGGTCATGGGTTTCGCCCGGCTGATCCCGTCCCCAGTGGACGATGAGGGTGGCCTTGTACTCGGCGGCGGGAGACCAGCAGGGGACCGCGGCCAGGTCGCCGCCGACGTCGGTGGCGCAATCCCGCAGATCGACCCCGGAGGCCCCGCCGCTCAGCAGGCTGCTGAGCCAGACGGAGTACGGCTGGGGATAGACGTACAGGACGGCGACCGTGGCCACGAGCACGAGGATGCCCGCCGCGCTCGCCCATGCCTTCTTCGGTGCCGCGTCGCTCCCCGGCAGCGAACCCCGGAACCCGGAAGCGGGCACCTTCGCACGTGCGGGACGGGCCTTCGCCGTCTCGGCCGCGGGACGAGGACGAGGTTCCAGCAGTGTCGCGACACGCGTCCGGTGCCGGGTGACGACCTCGGTGACGGCCTCCGGCAGCCACCCCCGCCCGGCGCCGTCCCCATCGGGCGGGGGTGGCCCGGCGAGCTCCTCCAGGATCCGCGAGGTCGACGGACGGGCGGCCGGGTCCTTGGCCAGGCAGGCCGCCACCAGGCCCGCCAGCGGTCCGGGCACGCCCGCCAGGTCGGGTTCGGCGTGCACGATCCGGTAGATGACCGCGTGGCCCGGCCCCTCCCCGAACGGGCTGCGGCCCGTCGCGGCGAACGCGAGGACGCAGCCGAGCGAGAACACGTCGCTCTCCGGCCCGGCCGGCCGCGCCGTCGCCTGCTCGGGCGACATGAACGCCGCGGTGCCCAGCACCGCGGACGTCTGCGTGTACGACGTCGCGTCCAGGGCGCGGGCGATGCCGAAGTCGATCAGCCGGGGCCCGTCCTGGGCGAGGATCACGTTGGCGGGCTTGAGATCGCGGTGCACCAGCCCGCACGCGTGGACCGCCGCCAGCCCCTCGGCCAGCCCGGCGCCCAGCGCCGCGACCGACTCCGCGGGAAGCGGGCCGTGGTCGGCGACCGCCCGGTGCAGGGACGGCCCGGCGATGTAGGCGCTGGCGAGCCAGGGCGGGTCGGCATCCGGGTCGGCGTCCACGACGTGCGCGGTGTAGAAGCCGCCCACCTTCCGGGCGGCGGCGACCTTGGCGGTGAAGCGGCGGCGGAACTGCGCGTCCCCGGCCAGCTCCGGCCGGGCGACCTTCACGGCGACCGCGTGGCCGCCGCGCGAGCGGCCCAGGAACACCTGGCCCATGCCGCCCTGGCCGAGGCGACCGTACAGCCGGTAGGGGCCGACCCGGGCCGGGTCGCCTTCACGCAGGGGGTCTGCCATCGTCCCGCTTCCACTCGGACGTGCGCGTACGCGGTCGCTCCAGATGATCTCAAAGGAGCGGGGCGCGCGGCACTCCCGCCGGGCACGGCGTGACGCCCCCGCGGACGGTTCCACGGGGGCACCGCGAGCGGAGCGGCCGGCGGCCGGGGATCAGCCGAAGCGGCCGGTGATGTAGTCCTCGGTGGCCTTCTGCTCCGGGTTCGCGAAGATCTTGCTGGTGTCGTCGATCTCGATGAGCTTGCCCGGCTTGCCGGTGCCGGCGATGTTGAAGAACGCCGTGCGGTCGCTGACCCGGGCCGCCTGCTGCATGTTGTGCGTGACGATCACGATCGTGTACTGGGTCTTCAGCTTGTCGATCAGGTCCTCGATCGCGAGCGTGGAGATCGGGTCGAGCGCGGAGCACGGCTCGTCCATCAGCAGCACCTGCGGCTGGACGGCGATCGCGCGGGCGATGCACAGCCGCTGCTGCTGCCCGCCGGACAGCCCCGCACCGGGCTTGCCGAGCCGGTCCTTGACCTCGTTCCACAGGTTGGCGCCGCGCAGCGACTCCTCGACGATCTCGTCCAGCCGGGACTTGCGCCGCACGCCGTTCAGCTTCAGCCCGGCGGCGACGTTGTCGTAGATCGACATGGTGGGGAACGGGTTGGGCCGCTGGAACACCATGCCGACGACGCGGCGCACCGCGACGGGGTCGACGGACGAGTCGTACAGGTCCTCGTCGTCCAGCATGACCTTCCCCTCGACGCGCGCGCCCGGGATGACCTCGTGCATCCGGTTCAGCGTGCGCAGGAAGGTGGACTTGCCGCAGCCCGACGGCCCGATGAACGCGGTCACCGAGCGCGGCTCGATCGTCATCGAGATGTCCTCGATGGCGTGGACGCCGCCGTAGTAGGCGTGGAGCCCGGAGACGTCGATCCGCTTGGCCATGGGGTTTTCCTTTCTGAGGGTCAGCGGCTCGTGGGCGCGGTGCGCCGGGCGACGAGGCGGGCGACCAGGTTGAGCAGCATGATGATCCCGATCAGCACGAGCGCGCCCGTCCAGGCCCGGTCGATCGAGTGCTGGTTGGGGTCGGCGGCCTGCTCCCAGATGAAGGTGGGCAGGGACGCCTGCGGGCCGGTGAACGGGTCGTTGTTGATCGCCTTGGTGAAGAAGATCGTGAGCAGCAGCGGCGCGGTCTCGCCCATCACGCGGGCGACGGCCAGCATCACGCCGGTGACGATCCCCGTCATCGCCGTCGGCAGGACGACGAAGCAGATCGTCCGCCAGCGCGGCACGCCCAGCGCGTAGGACGCCTCGCGCAGGTCGTTCGGGACGAGCTTCAGCATCTCCTCCGCGGCGCGCACCACGGTCGGGATCATCAGGATCGTCAGCGACAGCGCCCCGGCGAAGCCGGAGAAGCCGAAGCCCATCGTGAGCAGCCACAGCGCCAGCACGAACAGGCCCGCGACGATCGACGGGATGCCCGTCATCACGTCCACGGTGAAGCTGATCAGCTTGCCGAGCCGCCCGTTGCCGGCGTACTCGACCAGGTAGATCGCGGTGAGCAGGGCGAGCGGCACGGCGATCACGGTGGTGATCGCGACCTGCTCCAGGGTGCCGATGATGGCGTGGTAGGCGCCGCCGCCGGGGTCGCTGCCGCTGACCGCGTTCATCGAGAACTGGAAGAACGTGGGGTCGAGCCGCTTGGCGCCGTTGACGACGACCGTCCACAGCACCGAGACCAGCGGGACGACGGCGAGCGCGAACGCCAGATAGACCAGCCCCTGGACGAGCCGGTCCTTGATCTTGCGCCCCGCCGACACCGAGGTGAGGCTCCCGCCCTTGCGGGTGGAGACGGTGGTCACGCGAACTCCTTCCGCCGTGCGACGACCGCGCGGGCGGCGATGTTGACGACCAGGGTGATCACGAACAGCACGAGGCCGGAGGCGATCAGCGCGCCGCGCCCGGTGACGGACGCCTCGGCGAAGCTGTTGGCGATGTTCGCGGCGAACGTCGCGCCGCCGTTCTCCAGGAGGTGCCAGTTGATCCCGGGGACGAACGTCAGCACCATCGCGACGGCGATCGTCTCGCCCATCGCGCGGCCGAGGCCGAGCATCGAGGCGCCGATCATGCCGGACCGCCCGTAGGGCAGCACCGCCATCCGAATCATCTCCCAGCGGGTCGCGCCGATCGCCAGGGCCGCCTCCACATTGGCCCGCGGGACCTGGAGGAACACCTCCCGGGAGATGGACGAGATGATCGGCAGGATCATGATCGCCAGCACCACCGAGGCGGTGAAGATCGAGTTCTTGCCGGGGCTGTCGCCGCCGAACAGCGGGATCCAGCCGAGGCCCGCGTTGAGCGCCTTGCTGATCCCCTCCATGTGCTGGGACAGGAACGCGAGGCCCCACAGGCCGTACACGATGCTGGGCACGGCGGCGAGCAGGTCGACGACGTAGCCGAGCCCGGACGCCAGCCGGCGCGGCGAGTAGAACGAGATGAACAGCGCGATCCCGATCGCCACCGGCGTCGCCATGAGCATCGCGAGCAGCGACGAGATCACCGTGCCGAACGCCAGCTGCGCGATGCCGAACTCCGGCGGCGTCGCGTTCGGGTTCCACTCCTCGCTGGTGAGGAAGTTCGCCTCGTTGGCCCGCAGGGCGGGGATCGCCTTCCAGACGAGGAACGCCGCGATCGCGGCGACGATCGCCAGCACGGCGATGCCGGAGCCGCGGGCGGCCCCGGCGAAGATCTTGTCTCCGGCCCGTCCGGTGCCCATCGCCGCGGCGGCGCGGTCCCGGGTGCCGGCGCGCGCCTCGACGCCGGTCTCGGTGGTCATGGGGGAACCTCCTTGGATGACGTCGGAACCCACGTCGGCCCCGCCGCCGAGGTCGTCGGCGGCGGGGCTGCGGGAACCGTCGCGCTCGGTCAGGACAGGGCCTTCACGGACGCCTGGACCTTGGTGAGCACGCTCTGCGGCAGCGGGGCGTACCCGAGGTCGGTGAGGATCTTCTGACCGTCCGCGCTGGAGGTGTAGGTGAGGAAGGACTTGACGAACCCGGCCTGCTCGGCGGGCAGCCCCTTCTCACACGCGATCTCGTAGGTGACCAGGACGATCGGGTAGGCGCCCGGCTCCTTGGTCGTGTAGTCGATCTCCAGCGCGACGTCGTTGCCGGTGCCGGTGACCTTCGCCCCGGCGACGGCCTTGGACGCGCTCTCCGGCGACAGCTCGGTGTACTCGCCGGCGCCGTTCTTCACGTGGGCGGTCTGCAGCTTGTTGTTCTCGGCGTACGACATCTCCACGTAGGAGATGGCGCCCTGGGTGTTCTTCACCTGGCTGGTGACGCCGTCGGACTTGGCCGCGCCCTGGCCGGTGGAGTTCGGCCACTTCTTGGCCTTCTCCCAGGTCCAGACGTTCGGGACGACCGTGTTCAGGTAGTTCGTGAAGTTGTCCGTCGTGCCGGACTCGTCCGAGCGGTAGATCGGCTTGATGTCGGAGGCGGGCAGCTTGGCGCCCGCGTTCTCCCCGGCGATCGCGGGATCGTTCCACTTCTTGATCTTGCCGGAGAAGATCTTGGCGATGTTCTCGGGCGACAGCTTCAGCCCGTCCACGCCCTGCACGTTGTAGACGACCGCGACCGGGCCGACGACCATCGGCAGGTTCAGCGCGGCGCCGCCCTGGCAGCGCTTCTGCGCGGCGGCGGCCTCCTCGGGCTTGAGCGCCGAGTCGGAGCCGGCGAACGACACCTGCCCGCTGGTGAACGCCTGGATGCCGGCGCCCGAACCGCTCGGGTTGTAGTTCAGGTTGGCGCCCGCGCACTTGCTGGCGTAGAGCTTCGTCCACTCCTCGATCGCGTTCTTCTGCGCGCTCGACCCGGCCGCGTTGACGCTGGCCTTGGCGCAGTCGATGTCGCCGGCCGGCGCGCTGCTCGAGCTCGCGGTCGTGTTGTTGTCGCTCCCGCAGGCGGACAGGGCCAGCGCGCCCGCGACGACCACACCGCCCAGGGCGGCGAGTCGGGAACCGTTCTTCACCGGAGGGTCTCCTCTTAGATTTCGTCGGCCGGGTCTGCCCGCGCCGTCTTCGCACACCGTCGTGAGGCGTGTCGGACGGTGGGTTCGCCGTCGAATGCGACGCTAAGCAGGCGAGGTGACCAGCCGCCCCGATCCAGGTGAACGGCAGATGAACGCGGCCGAGCACGATCACGAAGAATGCCCCGATTTGGGATGGACGCCGGGTTAACGGCGCAGCTCAGGCAGCAAAAAACCCGGTCGAGACTCGCTCAACCGGGTTTGGCGCCGGGGGTGCCGGGGGTCAGGCGTACATGACGTCGACGGCGTACCGCGTGAAGCCCAGCGACTCGTACAGGCGGACGGCCGCGACGTTCGACTCGTCCACGTACAGCATGATCTGGTCCATCCCTACGGACCGCAGATGATGCAGACCCACCAGGGTCAGCGTGCGCCCGAGCCCGAGGCCCTGCGCGTCGGGATCGACGCCCACGACGTAGACCTCGCCGATCTTGCCGGGGTGCACCTTCGTCCAGTGGAACCCGGCGAGCCGCCCCTCCCGCTCGGCGAGGAAGAACCCGGCGGGATCGAACCAGCCCTCGGCCTCGCGCGCCTGGACGTCGTCCATGGTCCAGGCCCCCTGCTCGGGATGGTCGGCGAAGGCCCGCGCGTTCACCGCGAGCCACGCCTCCTCGTCCCGCCCGGGCTCGAAGGCGCGAATGCCCACCCCGTCGGCAACGCGCACCTCGGGCAGCGGATCGGACGCCGGACGCCGCAACTGGAACAGCGCACGGACCCGCGCCATCCCCTCCGAACCCGCCAGCGCCGCCGCGGCCGGAAGATCGCCATGCGCCCACACCCGCACCGACCCACCGGCCTCATCGCGCAGCGCCCGCAGCAGCACGCGCCCATGCCCCCGGCGCCGGAACTCCGGATGGACGACCAGCTCGCCCGCCGCGGGCTCGTCCTCCGAAGCCGGGTCGAAATGCGCGTAAGCCACCACGGCCCCGCCCTCGACGACCGCCAAGCCCGACCGCCCGCCACGCAACGCCAGCAGGGCATGCTCCGACAGCGGCCCGACCCCGTCGGCCCGCTCCGCCGCCTCGACCAGCGCCAGCGCCTCCGCGGCCTCGGCCTCACCCAGCGTTCCGCGCGCCCGCAGCTCACCCACGCCGCCACCCTATGCGCCGCGACCACGAGGAAGATCGTCCGGGGGTCCTGATCGATTTGTCACAAAAACGTCACCGCGCCGCCGGGATCCGTATGCCGGGCGAACCTACCGTCCGCAGAATGACTCGACGACGCACCATCCTGGCCTGCGCCGCGGCGGGGCTGACGGTCATGGGCCCGGCCGCGCAACCCGCCGCCGCCCACCCCGCGCCGACGGCGTCCGTGCGGCTCCTCGCGCTCAACGACTTCCACGGCAACCTGGAGCCGCCCTCCGGGAGCTCGGGCAGGGCCGTCGACGAGGACGGCAACACCGTCCTCGCGGGCGGCGCCGCCTACATCGCGGCCCACCTCAAGCAGTTGCGGAACCGCGACACCCTCACCGTCGCCCAGGGCGACCTGATCGGCGCCTCACCGCTGATCTCCGCCGCCTACCACGACGAGCCCTCGGTGCAGTTCCTCGGCGACATCGGCGTCACGGCCTCCGCGGTCGGCAACCACGAGTTCGACGAGGGCTACCAGGAGCTGCTGCGCATCCAGAACGGCGGCTGCCACCCCGTCGACGGCTGCTCGCCCGAAGGCGCCTGGCCCGGCGCGAAGTTCGACTACCTCGCCGCCAACGTGCTGAAGGAGCAGGGCCGCCCCGCCATGAAGCCGTGGACGATCCGCCGCATCAACGGCGTCCGGGTCGGCTTCATCGGCGTCGTAACCAAGACCACCCCGAGCATCGTCACCCCCGAGGGCGTCAAGGGCCTGACGTTCGACGACGAGGTCGCCGCCGCGAACCGCGCCGCCCGCGAGCTGAAGCGCCGCCACGTCCGCGCGATGGTGCTGCTCGTCCACGAGGGCGACCAGGTGAAGGACGGCTCCCGCCCCGACGAGTGCGGCATCGTCCCCGGCGCCGGCTCGCGCATCGCGCGGCAGGCCGACCCGGAGATCGACATGGTCCTCTCCGGCCACACCCACCAGCAGTACGTCTGCTCGGTCAAGGACCCGAACGGGCAGCCGCGCCTGTTCTCCTCCGGCTCCTCCTTCGGCCGCGTCATCACCGAGGTGAACCTCAAGGTGAACCGGCGCACCGGCGACATCGTCCGCTCCTCGGTGAAGGCCGACAACCACGTCGTCACGCGCGACATCAAGCCGGACCGGCCGACGGAGACGTTCGTCCAGACCTGGAAGGACCGCGTCTCCGCCATCGCAGACAAGCCCATCGGCAAGATCACCGCGGACCTGACCCGCACCCCCTCCCCGGCGGGCGAGACCGCGCTCGGCGACGTCATCGCCGACGCCCAGCTCGCCGGCACCAAGGACCTCGGCGCGCAGGTCGCGCTGATGAACCCCGGCGGCGTCCGCACCGACCTCACCTACGCCGAGAGCGGCTCCGAGGGCGACGGCGTCGTCACCTACGGCGAGGCGTTCGCCGTCCAGCCGTTCAGCAACGTGATGGGCGTGACGTCCCTGACCGGCGCGCAGCTCGACGCCCTCCTCGAACAGCAGTGGACGCCCGCCGGCGAGAAGATCCTCCAGCCGTCGGCGAACCTGCGCTTCACCATCGACCGCGCCAAGCCCGTCGGCGACCGCGTCTCCGCCATCACCATCGACGGGACCCCGATCGACCCGTCCACCACCTACAAGGTCGCCGCGAACAACTTCCTCCTGGGCGGCGGCGACGGCTTCACCGTCTTCACCGAAGGCCAGAACCAGGCCCTGGGCGCCGTAGACCTGGACACCTTCGTCGCCTACTTCAACACCCAGGGCACCATCGCACCCCCGCCCCTGAACCGCATCACCGGCCAGTAAGACGCCACCAACCCCACCCCAAAGAAACAGCGTGGCCCGGACCGCCCAGCGGCCCGGGCCACGCCCGCCTCACTCAGGAGCCTCAGCCACCGGTCGCGGGCAGGCACGCGGAGCGAGCGCCAGCGAGCGCAGCGGGCCTGCCCGCCGAGCCGGGCGACCGCAGCGACACGCCGCGAACCTGCACGGTCACAACACACCCGCACCGTGGCGTGAGGATCGACCGGCTCGTGACGGGGGTTCCAGGGGGTCGCCCCCCTGGGAGATCACGCGCCGAAGAAGTGGACCGCGTAGTAGACGACGGCGGCGACCAGTGCGGCCGCCGGCATGGTGAGGACCCAGGCGACGAGGATGTTGCCGGCGACGCCCCAGCGGACGGCGGAGAGGCGCTTGGTGGCGCCCGCTCCCATGATCGCCGAAGTGATCGTGTGGGTGGTGGAGATTGGAGCGTGCCAGATGAACGCGGTGGTGTAGAGGACGACGGAGGCGGTCGCTTCGGCGGCGAAGCCCTTCGGCGGGTCGACTTCGATGACCTTGCGGCCGAGCGTGCGCATGATGCGCCAGCCGCCCGCGTACGTTCCGGCGGACAGGGCGCCCGCGCAGACGATGACCACCCACCAGGGGACGGTGCTGCCGTCCGCGTGCCCGGTGGTGACGAGCGCGAGGACGATGATGCCCATGGTCTTCTGCGCGTCCTGCAGGCCGTGCCCGAGCGCGAGGGACGCGGCGGACATGGTCTGCGCGATGCGGAACCGGCGGCCTATCCGGCTGGGGTTGGCCCGCCGGAAGATCCACAGGATGGCCACCATGGCGAGGTAGGCGAGGCAGAACCCGACGACCGGTGACAGCACCATCGGGACGGCGACCTTCTCGACCACGGTGTGCCAGTTCACCGACGACATCGAGGCCAGACCGGCGCCGACCACGCCGCCGATGAGGGCGTGGGAGGACGACGACGGCAGCCCGAAGTACCAGGTGATGAGGTTCCAGGTGATGGCGCCGAGCACGCCCGCGGCGACGACGGTGAGGCCGTGCAGCCCGGACGGGGGAGTGATGACCTCGCTGACGGTCTTGGCGACGCCGACGCCGAGCAGCGCGCCGATCATGTTCATGGCGGCGGCCATGCCGAGCGCGACGCGCGGTGTCAGCGCGCGGGTCGAGACGGCGGTGGCGATCGCGTTGGCGGCGTCGTGGAAGCCGTTGGTGTAGTCGAAGACCAGCGCCACGACCACGACGAGGACGAGGACGGCCATCTGCGCGTCGGACCGGAGCCCGAGCGCGCCGCCGATCATGACCAGCAGGATGCCGGCCAGCAGCAGCAGCCAGGCCCGGCCGGTGACCCGGCGCGTGGCCTGCTCGCCAAGGGAGGCGGGATCGTCCTCCGCGGACGGGTCCCGGGTGACGGTCACGCCGGGATCCTTGGCTGCGCTCATGATTCCTTGACCGCGATGGTCTCGACCGTGTTCGCGACGTGCTCGAACGCGTCGGCGGCGTCCTCCAGCCGGTCGATGACCTGCTTCAGCTTCAGCACGGTCAGCGTGTCGTACTCGCCGCTGAACAGCTGTGCCAGCAGCTTGCGGTACACCTGGTCGCCCTGGTTCTCGAGCCGGTTGATCTCGATCCAGTACTCGTTGAGCTCTTTCATCGAGCGCAGCCGCGGCATGGCCTCGGCGGTCAGCTCGGCGGCGCGCTCGAGGACCTCCACCATGGCGACGATGCCCTTGGGGAACTCTTCGATCTTGTAGAGGACGACGAGGTCGGCGGCCTCCTCCATCTCGTCCATGACGTCGTCTATGGACGAGGCGAGCTGGTAGATGTCCTCGCGGTCGAACGGCGTGATGAACGTTTCGTTCAGGCGGCGCATGATCGCGTGGGTGCATTCGTCGCCCGCGTGCTCGCAGGCGCGCATCTTCTCCGCGATGGCCGCCCGGTCGGCGCCGTCGCTGATGAGTTCCACGAGGAGCCTGGCGCCGGTGACCAGGTTGTTCGCCGAGTCGGTGAACATGTCGTAGAAGCTGTCCTCACGCGGCGTGAGACGCAAGCGCACGTCGTTCTCCTGATGTGCTGGAACAGTCCGCAGAGGATCGTAGGCGCTACCCGCCGTAAAAAGAACCTTTGCCCCAGCTTCGGCTGGTGTCACCCATCCTCTCACCTACAAGATTGCCCTAGATCGGCAGGTACATACCCTTGCCGCCGCGGGCTATCTGGAGGAACGCCCGCCGGTTGCGGGCCTCCCGGCGACCCGGCGGGCCGGCCGGGGGCGACCGGAAGTGAGATTCCTTACATCGCCCGCCCGTGACCTGCGGCGGGACGGCGGTGACGGGGGGCCGGAAATGACGAACCGGGGACGCCCCGAATCTCGGCGTCCCCGGATCCAGCGAGCCCGGGACCTGCTTCTAGTCCTGCGGCGTCAGCTCGCGACGACCGGCTTCGTCGGACCGTACTCCGAGCACCATGTCGATTTCCGCGATGGTCAGCGGCCGCTCTGCCGCCGCCACCGCACTGAGCATCTCGGCATAGAGTTCGATCTCGTCCAGCGCAACACGGTCGTGGACGCGCAGATCAAGGTTCTGGCGCACCGCGTCCACCTCCCGTTCGTTCCCCACACCCAAGTCGAGGCTACGCGCACGCCCCCGACGGGCACATGACCCAAGAGGGCCATTCGAGGGCCACCCTGACGACTGGTCTTCCCGGGTGATGCCCATCTGATGCCACCGTCCCGCCAAACGGGGGACGCCCGGCCGCTCACGACCCCGCGCGGAAGTCGCCGAGCAGCTGCTCCAAGGGGGTTTCGGGGAGGTCGCGGGCCGTGAGGCGGGCGACGGTCGCGGCGTTGACGTCGGCGCCGGCGAGGCGGGCCGCCTGGCGGGCCACCGTCTGCTCGAACAGGGCGCGGACGGTGCGGGCGTAGGCGAACCGGGGGTCCTCGCGCATCGCGGCGAAGCGGGACAGCAGCTCGACGCGCAGCTCCTCGTCCAGCATGTAGAGGTCGCGTTCGGCGTAGCTCTGGAACAGCCGCACCATGTCGCGGTCGCCCATCCCGGTGAACTCCATGACGCGGCCGAACTCCGCGCGGAACGCCGGGTTGCCCGCGAGGAAGCCCTCCATCTCCGCCGCCGGGCTGGAGCAGACCACGATGAACCGGGCGCCGGACTGGTGCATCCGGCGGAGCAGCTCGTCCACGACGGCGGGCGCCCGGTCGAGCCGGTACGCCTCCTGGATGAGCAGCACCCCGCCGAGCGCCTGGTCGACCATGGCCCCGACGCGGTTGCGGGTGTCGACCTGGTCGCGCCCGGCCAGGTGGACGGGACGGCACGCCACCACGTGCCCCGACTGCAGCAGCCCCAGCGCCGCGTAGACGCCGCCGACCAGCCCCGCCACGGTCGTCTTCCCGGTGCCGGGCGGGCCGGTGAACACCAGATGGCGGGGGTCGTCGCCGGACACGCCGTACCGCGCGCGGTCGGCGGCGAGCGCCGCCTCGTCGGCCAGCTCGTGCACCGCCGCCTTGACGTCCTCCAGCCCGGTGAGCTGGTCGAGCTGCCGCAGGTAGCCGCCGATGTCGCCGGGCGGCCGCAGCGCGGGCTCGATGCCCTCCGCGACGCCTGCGAGGTCGTCCGGGGTCAGCACGAGCCGGTCGTGGGACGCCCCGGCGCGCTCCATGTTCCGCTGCGCCGCCTGGTCCAGGTACGCCTCGACGAGGCGGGCGTTGACCAGGTCGCCGGGACCCCGGAGCCGCTCCAGGTCGGCCCGGACGGCCTCCAGCGCCGCCGCGCCGATCGTGACGCGCCGCTCGTCCGCGAGCAGGTGCAGCAGCGTCATCCGGTTGTCGAGGTCGCCGAAGTCGGGCAGCCGGTGGACGCGGAACGCCTGCACGAGCTTCGGGTGCTCCTGCAGCAGCCGCCGGTACGCGCGCGGCTCGCACGTCGCGATCACTGGGGTGGTGTTCACCGGGTCGCGGCGGGCGCGGCGCACCGCCCCGACGACGGCGCCCGGGTCGGCGGCGTCGGCGATCGCGACGTCCAGCCGCTCGAACAGGATCACCGGGCCCGGCTGGGCGAGCAGCTGCCCGATCCGCTCCGGCGGCGCGTTCCGGACGTCCTCGGCGTCGTGCGCGCGGATCGACCCGTCGCCGAGGCCCGCGTTCGCCAGCGTCAGCGCGATCATCCGGGACAGCCGGCGCTGCCCCGAGTGCGGGTCGCCGACGAGCAGCACCGCGGGCACGCCCGACTTGATCGCGCTGGGCGCGCCGTCCACGCGGGTCGCCTCGGCCTGGTCGCCGGTCGGCTTGTTCCACTCCTCGGCCTGCGCGCGGACGTCGCCGAGCAGCACCGACGCGTCGTGCTCCCCGTAGACGAACCCGAACCCGAACCGCTCCAGGACGCGGCGGGTGCTGCGGTCGCTCGGCGGCGGGATCTCGTCGACGGGACGCTCCGGGGACGGTGTGTCGTCCAGGAAGTCGAAGTCGCCCACCATCGTCTTGGACATGACCTTCGTCCCCGGCGGGGGCGCCACGGAACCGCCGGGGACGGGCTGTGGCGCTGCGGGCGGGTCGTCTTCGAGGTCGCCGGGGCCGAGGATGCGCGTCCCGGGCGGCTGGTTCGCCGGCGGGGGAGGCGTCGGGGTCTGCGCGGGCGGGCCGGGCTGCGGCGACCCCTGGCCCTCGACGCGCGTCGAGTACGCGTCGAACGTGGTCGCCTGCGGCTCCGGCGGGGCCGGAGGCGCGGGCGGTTCCGGTTGCCGGACGGGCGGCGGCGGGGGCTGCGCCTGGAGCGGCGCGGGCGCCGGTGCCGGTGCTGCGTCCGCCGGCTGGTAGCCGAGCTGCGTGTAAGGCGGGACGAAGTCCTCGTCCTGCGCCTCCTCCTGCGGGGAGAAGCCGCCGAGCTGCGGGTCCGGCTGCGGAGCCGCGGCCTGCACCGGTGCCGGGCTCTGGACCGGCGGGGGCGGCGCCGGGCTCTGCATGGGCACGGGCGGCTGCGCAGGCGCCTGTACAGGCGAGGGCGGCGGCGCGGCCGGGCCGGGGCGCTGGAAGCCGAGTTCGGTGTAGGGCGGGGCGGCGCTCGCCTCCGCCTCGTCCTGGCCGGAGGGAGTGCCGAGCAGCGGATCCGGCGAGGCGAACGCGGCCTGCTGGCCGGGGCCGGGCTGCTGGTGCGCGGCGGGCGCGTCCTCCCGGCCCGGCTGCGCGGGCGGCTGCACGAACGGCCGGTCGGGCTCGGACGGCGCGCCCTGCGGCTGCGGCGGCGCGCCGGGCGCGAGGCCGGGCTGGCTCTGCATCGCGAGCGGCGACGGCTGCGCCGGGGCCGGGTTCGGCTGCGGCGTGGCCATCGTGGACGCGGCCGTGGCGCGGGCCCGGTTGCGCCCGATGATCCCGGCGATGATCGCGGTCGGGACGGGGAAGCCGCGCGGCCGGGCGGGCATCCCGCCGAGCCGGCACCACGCCAGGTCGGCCTCGTACATCGCGGCCAGCAGCGACTCGGCGCCCTGCCCGGACCCGGCCGCCGAGCGCAGCGGCTCGGGGAGGCGCATGTCGGAGGGCCAGAGCCGGCGCAGCGGATGCCCCTTCTGCTCCGCCACCGCCTGCACCGTGTACCGGATCTCCGGGTCCAGCCACGGGACGATCGTGCCGACCATGTCCTTGCGGACGACGTTCAGGTCGGCGGCGAGCAGCGCCGCCGCGACCAGGCGCGGCTCCAGGTAGGCCGGGTCGGCCGGGTCGCCGGACAGCTCGGCGATCAGGTCGCTGAGCGTGTAGAACGCGTGCCGGAAGTTGTCTCCCGGCGAGCTCTCGTTCCGCAGCGACGGGACGAGGTGCGGCGGGCAGCGGGTGAGCCACTGCTGGACGATCGCCTGGTCGCCGTACGGCAGCGCGCCGTAGTCGACGGTCGGGTTGGCGAGCGTGGTGCTGAGGATGGCGAGCAGGGCGTCCGCCCGCATCTGGAACCGGACGTCCTCGCGGAGCGCGCTGGCGACGGCCCACATCGTCCGCAGGACGACGACCGCCGCGTCCACCCGGCTGGCCCGGAGCCGCTCCGCGTACAGCGCGACGAGGCTCTCCAGGGTGGGCGGGGTGAGCCAGCGCGGGCCGTCCACGTCGGGGAGGGGGCGGGCCCGGTAGGGCTTCCAGAGGTCGAGCATCTGCGCGTCGAGCCGCGCGTCGAACGCCGGGGCGGCCGAGCACCACAGCATCACGCCCCACGCGGCCGCGACGGTCGAGGGCGTCTCGCCGGTGAAGTCGGGCCACCAGTGCGGGTAGTCGGGGGCGGCGAGCGTGGCGGCGGACTCGACCGTCGACCGCACGCGCGAGGTCAGGTCCGTCGCGAACCCGTGCCCGACGAAAGGCAGCCCCTTGGGCGGGTCGTAGCCGAAGTCGGGCCCGGCGGGGACGACGTGCGGTGGCAGGTTCGGCACCTGGCCGGCGCCCTGCTGCGCGGGCCTGGCCGCCATCCGGACGGCGGGCGTGCGGGGCGGTGGGCACAGGTACCACTGGCCGTCGGACGGGTGCAGCCGGTACCAGCGGGCCCACGCGCCGAACAGCCACCATGTCCCGTCGGGGAGCACGAGCATGCGGCCGCCGATGGCGTGGTGGCGCTGCTGCGGGGGCGCCGACGGCCACCACGCGGCGGCCACCATCGCCCGCGTGTCGCGCTCCGCCTCCGTGAACGGATCCTGCCCCCGCTGCGGGCTGGGCGGCGGAGCGCTGCCATAGCCCGGTCCCCACACCACGATGGTCATCGTAGTCAGCAGAACCCGCCCGGCGGGTTCCTGACCGGCGCGGAAGTAGCGTCGCCGCAGGTCAGCGCGAGATCAAGGGGGGCTTGACGTCACTGCCACTCGGCGGCGCGGTGCCGCTCGGCCTTCTCCATGTAGACCGTGGGGGTGTGCTCCAGGACGAGCCGGTCGTCGTCGGTCAGCTCCCGGACGATCTTGCCCGGCGTCCCGGCGACCAGCACCCCGGCCGGGATCTTCTTGCCGGGCGGCACCAGCGCGCCCGCCGCGATCAGCGTGCCGGCCCCGACGCGGGCGCCGTTCAGCACGATCGCGCCGATCCCGATGAGCGCGCCGGTCTCGACGTGGGCGCCGTGCACCATCGCCTTGTGGCCGAGGCTGACCCGGTCTTCCAGGACGGCGGGCATCCCCGGGTCGCAGTGCAGGCAGCTGAGGTCCTGGATGTTGCACTCGTCGCCGACGACGATCTCCTCGTCCTCGGCGCGCAGCACCGAGCCGTACCAGACGCTGGACGCGCGGCCCAGCGTCACCCGCCCGACGACGACCGCGCCGGGCGCGACCCACGCCGACGGGTCGATCTTCGGCCGGTCCGCGCCCAACGCTCCCAGGTAGCTCATGCCGCCGATGCTAGGACGCGGCCCGCCCCGCCCGGGGACCGGGGGGCATCGGATTTGACCGGATTGGATAGTTTGTCGAGCCTGTCGGCAAGAAGAAACGGCAGCAAGAAGCGTGTTCCGGTTGCGCGAAAGGGGTGGACCGGACAAGAGTCGTCCTGACGTATCCGTGCGTCCGTGTGGTACGTCCGTATCCTGTGGGCCCGCTCAGGCGGGTGAGGCTTGTTATCGCGTCCGACCCTGACGGGGTGATGACCCCCGCCAACGACCCCCCAAGGCACCATGAGCAACGAAGCCGAGATCCTGCCCAACCTCCTCCAAGACGAGTCGTTCGAGATCGTCATGCGCGGCTACAACCGCCGCCAGGTCGACGACTACATCGCCCGCGCCCAGCAGAAGCACCGCGAACTGGAGGCGCGCCTCGCCCGCGCCCAGGACGACGGTGAGCGCCTCCGCCGCGAGATGGCCGAGCTCAGGGAGGCGCGCAAGCCCACCGGCGACGACCTGAGCGACCGCCTCCGCCAGATCATCAACCTGGCCGAGGACGAGGCCCAGGACAAGGTCGCCCAGGCCGAGGCCAAGGGCGCCGAGATCCGCGAGGACGCCGAGCACGAGTCCAAGCGCATCATCGACGAGGCGCGCGCGCACGCCGACAAGAACCTCGCCCAGGCGCAGGAGAAGGCCGACCACGTGCTCGCCTCCGCCAAGAAGGAGTCGGAGAGCGTCCTGTCGTCGGCGAAGCAGGAGGCCGAGCAGACGGTGACGAGCGCGCGGCTGGAGGCCGAGCGCACCCTCACCGCGTCCGAGCGCCGCGCCAGCGTGATCAACGAGGGCGCCACGCAGCGGCTCACCGCGCTCACCAAGAACCACACCCAGGCCCTGCAGCGGCTCACCGAGATCAGCGACACGCTGCACCGGCTGCTGACCGCCGAGAACGAGGCCGGCCCGCTGGAGAAGATGGTCGAGGACGCCGTCCGGCAGAGCAGCCCGCGCAAGCAGGCCCCGCCCGCGCAGCCCGCGCCCGCCGCCAAGCCGGCACCGGTCGCGACGGCCAAGCCGGCCACGGCTCCGGCGCCCGCGTCGCCGAAGCCCGCGTCGGCCCCCGCCCCGGCCCCGAGCCCGGCGCCCAAGCCGGCGTCGGCCGCCGCCCCGCCCGCCGCGCCGTCGATCAAGAAGCCCGAGCCGACGTCGGCCGAGCCCGCGGGGCCGTCCGCGCCGTCCGCGCCGTCCGGGTCGTCCGCGCCGTCCGCCTCCGCCGCGCCGCCGCAGGCCAAGCCCGCCCCGCGCCCGGTCGAGGACGCCGCCCCGGTGCACCCCCCGGTCCCGCCGCAGCAGCCCCGCGGCCCGATCGAGCTGTAGCGGAGCCGGGCCGCGGCACCGGCCCGTCCGTCCGGGGGGGGGGGGGGGGGGGGGGGGGGGGGGGGGGGGGGGGGGGCGGGGGCGGGGGGGGGGGGGGGGGGCGCCCCCCCCCCCCCCCCCCCCCCCCCCCCCCCCCCCCCGCCCGCTTTGTAGGATCTTCGCCGTGAGGAAAAGGACCCATCCGCGGGGCGGGACCGCCCGCCCGGTCAGGCTTCTCGGCGACCCTGTACTGCGCACCGAATGCGACCCGGTCCGGACGTTCGACGCCTCTCTGGAGCGCCTCGTCGACGACATGTTCGTCACCATGTACGAGGAGGAGGGCGCCGGCCTGGCCGCGAACCAGATCGGCGTCGGCCTGCGCCTGTTCGTGTACGACTGCGAGGACGACAAGGGGCGCCGCCACATCGGCCACGTCGCCAACCCGGTGCTGGTCGCCGCCGACGGCGAGCAGCTCGTCGAGTCGGAGGGCTGCCTGTCGGTCCCCGGCCTGCGGTTCGAGACGCCGCGGTACGCGCACGCCGTCGTCGAGGGCGTGGACGTGAAGGGCAGGCCCGTCCGCGTCGAGGGCACCGGCTACTTCGCCCGCTGCCTCCAGCACGAGTGCGGCCACCTGGACGGCCGCGTCTACATCGACGTCCTGTCCGGCGACGCCCGCCGCGAGGCGATGCGGGCCATCCGCGCCCTCCAGCGCTGACCCCCGCCCGCGCGGACTCGCCTACCCTGTCCAGTCGCGCTTCCAGTCGGACCGGGGGCGGCGCTCAACGTATCCTCGGCCGCCATTCAGGGGACGTTCAGGTTCGGCTGGAATCCTCGGCGATGATGTGGAGGGGGACTGGGCAATTGTCTGAACGGACGGCGAACGGCGGCGGCAAGGCGGCGGCGGAGGCGACCCTGCTCGTCGTCGAGGACGAGCCCAACATCCTGGAGCTGCTCGCCGGCAGCCTGCGCTTCACCGGGTTCGACGTGGTCACGGCCACGAACGGGGCGGACGCGGTGCAGTCGGCGCGGCGGCACCGCCCCGACCTGATCGTGCTGGACGTGATGCTGCCCGACATCGACGGGTTCGACGTCGCGCGGCGGCTGCGGTCCGGCGGCGACCACACCCCGGTGCTGTTCCTGACGGCGCGCGACGCCGTCCAGGACCGCATCAAGGGGCTGACGATCGGCGGCGACGACTACGTCACCAAGCCGTTCAGCCTGGAGGAGGTCATCGCCCGCATCCGGGCGGTGCTGCGCCGGTTCCGCGGCGGCGCGGCCGAGCCGCCGCCCCGGCTGGTGTTCGCGGACGTGGAGCTGGACGAGGACAGCCACGAGGTGTGGCGGCGCGGCAGGCCCATCCAGCTGTCCCCGACCGAGTTCAAGCTGCTGCGCTACTTCATGGCCAACGCGGGCCGCGTCGTGTCGAAGGCGCAGATCCTCGACCACGTGTGGAACTACGACTTCCGCGGCGACGCGGGGATCGTGGAGTCGTACGTGTCCGCGCTGCGCCGCAAGGTGGACAACGCCGAACCGCGCCTCATCCACACGCTGCGCGGTGTGGGGTACGTCCTGCGCGAGCCGTCGAGATCGGGCTGATGTCGCGGTCGCCGCGCCGCGCCCTGGGGCGGCTGTGGGGGCGGACGTCGCTGCGCGTCAAGCTGATCGCCGGGATGCTCGTGCTCGTCACGTTCGGGATGACGGTGATGAGCGCGGCGGGCGCGTCGGTGCTGCGCCAGTACCTGGTGGGCCGGGCCGACGACCAGCTGCGCAGCTCGGTGGGGCGGGCGGTCGAGCAGGTCGTCCCGCAGCTGCGGCGCGGCGAGGTCAACATCGACGTCCGCATCCCGAGCGAGATGTACGGGCAGGTCCGCACCGACGACGGCCACGCCCTCGGGCAGAACCCGGCGTGGAGCGAGACCGGCCACCCGAAGCTGCCCGCGGACCTGCGCGAGCACATCGACCGGCCGTTCACGGTACGCGGCACCGGCGGTTCGCAGTGGCGGATCCTCGCCGAGCCGATCCCGGGCGGGATCATCGTCCTCGCGTTCAGCATGGACGAGGTCGACCGCACGGTGCAGCGGCTCGTGGTGATCGACGCGATCGTGGGGCTGCTGGTGCTCGGCGTCCTGGTCGCGCTCGGCGTGTGGGTGGTGCGGGCCAGCCTGCGGCCGCTCGCCGCGGTCGAGGAGACGGCGGGCGCGATCGCGGCCGGGGACCTGTCGCGCCGCGTCCCGCAGGCCGACCCGCGGACCGAGATGGGCCGGCTCGGCCGGTCGCTGAACACGATGCTCGGGCAGATCGAGGCGGCGTTCGGGGCGCGCGCCGAGTCGGAGGCGGCGGCGCGGCGCTCGGAGGAGACGGCGCTGCGCTCGGAGGAGCGGATGCGGCGGTTCATCGCGGACGCCAGCCACGAGTTGCGCACGCCGCTGACCGCGATCCGCGGCTTCGCCGAGTTCTACCGGCAGGGCGCGGCCCGCAGCCCGGCCGAGCTGGACCGGCTGATCGGCCGGATCGAGGAGACCGCGTCCCGGATGGGGCTGCTGGTGGAGGACCTGCTGCTGCTCGCCCGGCTGGACCGGCAGCGCCCGATCGAGCGGCGCCCGGTGGACCTGCTCGCGGTGGCCGCCGACTCCGTCCAGGAGGCGAGGGTTCTCGCGCCGGAGCGCAAGATAGACCTGTCCGTCGAGGGAGGGCTGGCGTACCAGGTGCGGGGGGACGAGCCGCGGCTGCGCCAGGTGCTCGGGAACCTGCTGTCCAACGCGATCGCGCACACTCCGGAGGGGACGCCGGTCGACGTCCGGCTCCTGCCCGGCACGCTGCGCGGCGGGCCGGCGGCGGTGATCGCGGTCGCCGACCAGGGCCCCGGCCTGTCCGCCGAGCAGGCGGAACGGGTCTTCGAGCGGTTCTACCGCGCGGACGAGGCCCGGTCCCGCGACTACGGCGGCGCCGGGCTCGGCCTCGCCATCGTCGCCGCGCTCGTCGCCGCCCACGAGGGCATCGTGGAGGCCGACTCGACGCCGGGCGGGGGCGCCACGTTCAGGGTCGTCCTCCCGCTGGCCGACGACTAGCCGGAGCGGGGCGAACGGGGCGTTCGGCGGAGACCTGGGTCACATTCAGGCAATGTTCAGGTAAGTGCGCTTAGGTGGACGGACAGGGCGCGCCCCGGTCTCGACGGGGAACGGGAGTCCGCGCCCTGGCCAGCTCACCCCCGGGTCGCCCCCCCCCGGGGGCACCGCGACCGTGGACGCGCCGCCCACGGTCGCGGTTTTTTCATGTCTTGTCGGCTTTCAGCACACTTTCAGGTTCAATCCAGGCGGCCTGCAGCCCCGGCGCGCACTCTCGATGGTGAGCGAACGACAGGGGGATCCGCATGAACACCGATGCCGGACGGCCGCAGCCGTCACCATGGGAGCCGCGACAACCGGACTTCGCCGCGCAGGGGCAGTGGTCCTGGGAGGGTGCCGCGCCGCCCGGCATGGGCGCTCCGGAGCCGGCCGGACCGGCGGCTCCGGGGCTGTTCGGCACGGCACGGCGGAAGCTCGCGGCGGTGGGGGCCGCTGCGGCGCTGGCGCTCGGGGCGGGCGCCGGAGGCGCGGCGGTGGCGCTCGCGCTGACGCACGAGAGCACCGTCTACGCGAGCCCGACGGCGGTCTCGGGGGCCTCGTCCACCAGCACGACCGCGCAGGTGGCGGCCGCCGTCCAGCCGAGCGTGGTGTCGATCCAGGCGCAGACCTCGTCCGGCGTCTCCGGCGGGTCCGGCGTCATCCTGCGCTCGGACGGGGTGATCCTCACCAACGCGCACGTGGTGTCGGGCGCCCGGCAGGTCGGGGTGAAGTTCAGCGACGGCAGGACCGCCGCGGCGCAGGTCGTCGGGGCCGACTCCCGCGCCGACGTCGCCGTGATCAAGGCGCAGGGGGTGTCGGGCCTGAAGCCCGCGACGCTCGGTGACAGCGACCGGCTCGCCGTCGGCGACCAGGTCCTCGCCGTGGGGAGCCCGCTCGGCCTGGACGGTTCGGTGACGTCCGGCATCGTCAGCGCGCTCGGCCGCGAGGTGCAGGAGGGCGACTCCGAGCAGCAGCTCCCGCCGGGGCTGCGCGGGCAGCTGTCCCAGCAGCAGCAGACGGTCATCAAGAACGCGATCCAGACGGACGCCGCCATCAACCCCGGCAACTCCGGCGGTGCCCTGGTGAACGCGTCGGGCCAGGTGATCGGCGTCAACACCGCCATCGCCACGTCCGGTGGCAGCGACGGGAACATCGGGGTCGGCTTCGCCATCCCGATCGACTCCGCCAAGAAGACCGCCGACGAGATCATCGCCGGCGCCTCGGTCTGACCCGGCCGCCGTCCGGCCAGGCTCTGGGGGGAGCGGGCGGACGGGCGGCGGACCGGTCAGAAGGTCCTCCCGGCCGGGCCGGGTTCGGGAGGGCCGGCAAGGGAGAACGGCCGCGTGGTCTGCCTGTGGATCACGCGGCCGTTCAGCCGCGCACGCTGATCGCGGGCTTCCGCTTCACCTTGGCCAGCATCTTGCGCGTCGAGTGCAGGTAGTACTCGCGCGGCAGCGTCCGGATCCGCAGCGGCAGCCGCGGGTACACCGCCGACAGCACGGCGAGCAGGAGCCGGAACCGCGCCTCCCGCGCCCTGGTCCACTTCCAGCCGTACTGCTCGCGGATCGGCGGCGGCATCAGCCCCGCGGTGAGCAGCCGGATCATCATCAGGCCGGGCGCGTTCAGCGGCCCGCCCGGCAGCTTCGGGTGCAGCACCTGCTCGGCGACCGCCCGCGACGCGTCGCTGATCTCCAACGTGTTGAGCATGTCGGCGTAGTAGGCGCGGAAATCGCGGTAGGTCTCCGGCATCCGCCCCTCGGGGCAGCCCAGGATCGTGGCGTAGATCTTGGTCTGCCCGTAGAACTCCTCCAGTTCGGCTTCGGTGAACGTACGGCGGAAGAGCACCTGGTAGAACTGCGTCGCCACGGCGAACAGGGTGGACGCGACCCACACCTGCAGCTCCGGGTCGTTGGCCTCGTAGTCGGGGCCGGTGATGGACTCGTGCCCTTTGGTGACGAGCGCGCTGAGGGTCTCGGCCTCCTCCCGCGTCCCGAACTGCACGACGTAGAGCCATCCCATCGTGTTGCGCAGCCGCCGCGCGGGGTCGTCCGCCGTGTAGCTGTGGTCGTACACGCCCTGCGCCACCTTGGGGTGCGCCGTCTGCAGCAGCGACGCGGCCCCGCCCGCCGCGATGAGCGCGCCCTCCCGCGAGATCACGCGGATGAGGTCGCCGTCCTGGAAGATTCCCGCAGTCATGGCGAGCATTGTAAGTAAGTGCTTGCAGTTGGTGCCAGGCGGGGCTTAACCGGACGACAAGCCCGCATCGCCCCTGCGACAATGGGGGCATGCCCGCCCAGATCCACGTCCGCGGCTCGGTCACCATCCCGGAGACCGAGCTCAGCTGGCGCTTCTCCCGCTCGTCGGGGCCGGGCGGGCAGCACGTCAACACCAGCGCCACCGCCGCCGAGCTCTCCTTCGACGTCGCGAACTCCCCGTCCCTCCCCGAGCACCTGCGCGCCCGCGCGCTCGACCGGCTGGCCGGACGCCTCGTCCGCGGCGTCCTGACGATCCGCGCCGAGGAGTACCGCTCCCAGCAGCGCAACCGCGACGCCGCCCGCACCCGCCTCGCGACCCTGCTGGCCGAGGCGACGGCCCCGCCGCCGAAGAAGCGCATCCCGAAGAAGGTCCCGCGCGGCATCAACGAGCGCCGCCTGGAGAACAAGAAGCGCCGCTCCGCCGTCAAGCGCCAGCGCTCCGCCCGCTGGGACTGAGCGGGTCCGCCGCGCGCCACGCCGCCTGAGGTGACGGCCGCCGCCGTCGAACTGGTCTACGGTTCCGTTGGATCGGGCTCAAGGCTGCCGACGTGGGGGCGAAAGGCGGTATGGCCGTTGGCTGGAAGGGCGGGTGTGCGCTCCGCCGTGGCTGCGTGACGCTGGTCGTCGCGGCCGCGCTGGCGGGATGCGGGGGAGGAGCCCGTACGGGCAAGACCCCGGTCACCGTCCAGGTGGGGCGGACGCACTGCGGGCAGGGGTGGTCCCGCTCGCACGCCGGAACAGAGACCCTGCTCGTGCGGAACGCGGACAGGGCGGCCGTCGATGTCGCCGTCGTCTCCGGCGGCGAGATCTTCGCGGAGCTGGAGGACGTCGGGCCGGGGACGACTCGTCCGCTGCACGTCAGCCTCAAGGCCGGAACGTACGCGGTCGCCTGCCGGCCGGCGGACGCGGCGTCCGTCACCGGGCCTGCGGTGCGGGTGACGGGGGCGGGCGGGGGAGCGCGCGGCGTCCGGCCCATCACCCGGAACGACCTGTATCCGGCGGTGCGCGCCTACCGCGCCTACATCGTCAAAGGGCTGCGGACGCTGCGACAGCGCACGGATGAGCTGCGCGACGCCATCCGATCAGGGGATCTCGGCGCGGCGCGAAGGGCTTGGCTGCCCGCGCACCTGGAGTGGGAACGGCTCGGCGCCGCCTACGGGACGTTCGGGGACGCCGCCGACGAGATCAACGGGCGCCCGGCCGGGCTGCCGGACGGCGTGCGCGATCCCGGCTTCACCGGGTTCCACCGGGTCGAGCGGGGGCTGTGGCACGGCGAGCCGACAGCCTCGCTGCGCGCTCCGGCCGACCGGCTCGCCCGCGACGTCGCGGCCTTACGGGACGCCTTCCCGCAGCAGCAGATCGACCCGAACGACCTCGGCCTCCGCGCGCACGAGATCCTGGAGAACACGCTCCAGTTCGAGCTGACCGGCAAGGCCGACCAGGGCAGCGGGACGATGCTCGCCACGGCCGCCGCGAACCTCGACGGGACGCGGGCCGTCCTCGCACCGCTCCGCCCCCTGCTCGAAGACCGCATGGACCTCACCGCGATCGACGCCTGGCTCGACCGTGCCGCGCGCCTGATCAGGGCGGAGCACAGGCACGGCCACTGGACGCCCCTGGCCCGGCTGACCACCATCGAGCGGGAACGCATCGACGGCGCGATCGGCGAACTCGTCGAACGGCTGTCATCGGTCGCGACCATCGCCGAAGTGCGGAGAACCCCGTGACCGCGCCGGGGCGGCGGACGTTCCTGCGCGGCGCGATGGCCGCCGGGGTCGCGGGCGCGGTCGCCCGAGGCGCGCCGCCGCCCGCGGGACCGGGCGCTCGCGGGTTCCACGGCGTCCACCAGGCCGGGATCCTGGACGAGCCGGAGCCACGCGCGATCATCGCCGCGTGCGACGTGCTCACCGGGAAGCGCGCCGAACTCGCCGACCTCTTCCGCGCGCTGACCGCCCGCGCCAGGGCGCTGACCAGTGGCGGCGCGCCCGCCCAGGTGGGCGTGACCGGGCCGCCGCCCGACTCCGGCGTCCTCGGCCCGGACGTCCCGGCCGGCGGCCTCGCCCTGACGCTCGGCATCGGCGCGTCGCTGTTCGACGACCGCTTCGGCCTGGCGGCGCGGCGCCCGGCACGGCTGACGGCGATGCGGACATTCCCGGACGACGACCTCGACCCGGCCTGGTGCCACGGTGACCTGCTGCTGCGCTTCGGCGCCGCCGACGAGGACACCGTCCTCCACGCGCTACGGGACGTCTGCCGGCACACGCGCGGCGCGATGCGCGTCCGCTGGCGGATCAGCGGATTCACCAGCCGGCCCCGCCCGTCCGGGACGCCCCGCAACCTCATGGGCTTCAAGGACGGCATCGCCAACCCCGACACCGCCCGCCGCGCCGAGATGGACCGTCTCGTCTGGGCCGCGCGGGACGGATCCGAGCCCGCCTGGACGGCCGGCGGCACGTACCAGGTCGTCCGGCTCATCCGGATGCTCGTGGAGTTCTGGGACCGCGTCTCCCTCACCGAGCAGGAGCGGATGTTCGGCCGCGCCCGCGAGACCGGCGCGCCGCTCGACGGCACCCGCGAGCGGGACGTCCCCCGCTACGCCCGCGACCCGATCGGCGAGGTCATCCCGCTGACCAGCCATATCCGGCGCGCGAACCCGCGCGTCCCGGAGACCGACGGCAGCCGGATCCTGCGCCGCGCCTGGAACTACGACCGGGGCGTGGACGAGGCCGGCGACCTCGACATGGGGCTCGCCTTCACCTGCTACCAGCAGGATCCGCCGCGCCAGTTCGAGGCCGTCCAGGAGCGCCTGCGGGGCGAGCCCCTCACCGACTACATCTCTCCGTTCGGCGGCGGTTATTTCTTCGCACTTCCGGGTGTCGTGGACGCCTCCGACCACTTCGGAAGGGCTCTGCTGATGTAGACCAGCCGGTCGGCGGAGAAGGAGGGGACATGCGCAGGCCCGTAGTGCTGGCCGCGTCCGCGGTGGCGGCCGGGGTGCTGGCGGCGTCCGGAACCGCCTGCCGCCCGGTGCACGACTCCCGCGCGGCCACCGGGAGCCCGGAAACGCAGGCGCCGCCGGAGGCGCCGCTGACGCCCATCAGGCACCTGGTGGTCATCTACGGCGAGAACGTCTCGTACGACCACTATTTCGGGACGTACCCGAAGGCCGCCAACACCGACGGCACGCCCTTCCGCGCCGCCCGGAACACCCCGAAGGCCAACGGCCTGACGAAGAAACTCCTGAAGCGGAACCCCAACCGCTTCAACCCGAAGCGGCTGAAGCACTCCCAGGCCCTCACCTGCGACCAGAACCACGGCTACGCCGCCGAGCAGAAGGCCGTCAACGGCGGCCGCATGAACAAGTTCGTCGAATTCACCGAGCACGACAAGTGCACCGGGCAGCCCGTCCTGTTCGGCGAACCCGGCCTCGTCATGGACTATTTCGACGGCAACACCGTCACCGCCATGTGGAACTACGCGCAGCACTACGCGATGAGCGACAACTCATGGGACTCGGTCTTCGGGCCGTCCACGCCGGGTGCGCTCAACCTGGTCTCCGGCCAGACGTACGGCGGCTACGCGGTCGACCCGAAGACGCACCAGAAGGTGTCAGATCCCTCTGTGGTGACGTCCCCGAACGCGGAGGGCATCGGCACGGTCATCACCGACCCGGACCCGGCGTTCGACGACTGCTCGAACGACGGCCACACGTCCGACAACAACCTCGCCGTGATGACCGGCCGGAACATCGGCGACCTGCTCAACGCCAAGAACGTCACGTGGGGCTGGTTCCAGGGCGGATTCCGTCCGACCGGGACGAAGAACGGCTACAAGGTGTGCGGCTCCGCCCACGCCAACATCGGCGGCAACCGGGTCATCGACTACAGCCCGCACCACGAGCCGTTCCAGTACTACAAGTCGACGGCGAACGAGAAGCACCTGCCGCCCTCGTCGCCCGCCGCGATCGGCCGGACGGACCAGGCGAACCACCAGTACGACCTCACGGACTTCGACACCGCCCTGGCCGCGCACACCGTGCCCGCCGTCTCCTTCCTGAAGGCCCCCGCCTACCAGGACGGCCACGCCGGCTACTCGGACCCGCTCGACGAGCAGCGGTTCATCGCCACCACGATCAACAAGATCCAGAGGTCGCCCGAGTGGGCGTCGACCGCGGTGGTCCTCGCCTACGACGACTCCGACGGCTGGTACGACCACGTCCGGCCGCGGATCACGAACGGCTCGGACGACGCCGCCCAGGACGAGCCCGCCTGCCGCCGCGTCCGGGCCGACGGCGGCCGCGACGGCCGCTGCGGCCCGAGCCAGCGCCTCCCGATGCTGGTGGTCTCGCCCTACGCGAAGGCGAACCACGTGGACCACCACCTGCTCGAACAGGCGTCCATCCTGCGGTTCATCGAGGACAACTGGCGCACCGGACGCATCGGCGGCGCTTCCTTCGCCGCCCGCGCCGGAACCCTCGCCCACCTGTTCGACTTCGACCGCCCGAAGGCACGCCGCGTCCTCCTCGAACCGAGGACCGGAGCCGTCCTGCGCTAGCGGCGGACCAAGGGAGGCTACGCGCGGGCCGGGGTCTTCTCCTCGGCGTCGCCGGGCCGGTGGTCGGGGACGAAGCGGTAGCCGACGTTGCGGACGGTGCCGATCAGCGACTCGTACTCGGCGCCCAGCTTGGCCCGCAGGCGCCGGACGTGCACGTCGACCGTGCGGGTGCCGCCGAAGTAGTCGTAGCCCCAGACCTCCTGGAGGAGTTGCGCGCGGGTGAAGACCCGGCCCGGGTGCTGGGCGAGGTACTTCAGCAGCTCGAACTCCTTGAAGGTCAGGTCGAGGACGCGGCCGCGCAGCCGGGCGGTGTAGGTGGCCTCATCGATCGTGAGGTCGCCGCTGCGGATCTCGCCCGGGACCTCGTCGTCGTCGGTGCCCGCGGCGGCGCGGCCCACGGCGAGGCGCAGCCGGGCCTCGACCTCCGCGGGGCCCGCGGTCTGCAGGAGCACGTCGTCCAGGCCCCATTCGGGGCTGAGGGCGGCGAGGCCGCCCTCGGTGACGATGGCGAGCAGCGGGCAGTCGAGTCCGGTGGTGCGCAGCAGCCGGCACAGGCTCTTGGCCTGGACGAGGTCGCGGCGGGCGTCGACCAGCACCACGTCGGCCGGGTCCGTGTCGATCAGCGCGGACGCCTCCGCGGGGGCGACGCGCACCGAGTGCAGCAGAAGTCCGAGCGCGGGCAGGACCTCGTCGGAGGGCTCCAACGCGTTGGTCAGCAAGAGCAGGCTGCTCAAGTGCCGCCTCCCGTCCAAAGACGTAGGACCCGGACGGCTCATCTCCCCAGCCCCGCCCAGGGTCGGCGACTCTACGACGAGGCGACCATGAAGGGCCTTTCGGATGAACTCCATGGCCTCGTCGCCCGGATCCCTCCCCCAGAGCATAACGGACCGGTCCCCGGCGGCCCCGAGGCAGGACGTTGAATACTGGTCCCATGGCCAAGGGGACGATGCGGTACTGGGCGGCGGCGAAGGCCGCCGCGGGCACGCCGGAGGAGCCGTACGAGGCGGGGACGCTGGCGGAGGCGCTGGCGGCGGCGTCGGCGGGGCGGGACGAGGAGTTCGCGCGGGTCGTCCGGCGGAGCTCGTTCCTGATCGACGGGGACCCGGTCGGGAGCCGGCCGCACGCCTCGGTCGCCCTGCCCGAGGGCGGGGTCGTGGAGGTGCTGCCGCCGTTCGCGGGCGGGTGACGCAAGGTCATTTTCCGGTGTGTCCCGATTCGGTGTGAACCCGCATTAAGGTGTGGCGATCGCATGCCGTCGTCGGAGGAGAGACATGCGGAAGGTACTGCTGGTACTGCTGATCTTCGTGGCCGTGGTGCTGGTCGCCGCGGACCGGCTCGGCGTGCGCGTCGCGCAGGACAAGATCGGCGAGCAGGTGGCGGCGCAGTACAACCTGTCCCAGCGGCCGGACGTCACGATCCACGGCATCCCGTTCCTGACGCAGGCGGTCGGCGGCGAGTACGAGCACATCGAGGTCGAGATCGGCGACTGGACGGAGCAGGGCGTCACCGTCTCCGGCGTCACCGTCGACATGCGGGGGGTGAACGCGCCGCTGTCGGAGGTCAGCAAGGGCAGCTCCGCGAACGTCACCGCGAAGACGGCGACCGCGTCCGCCGTGATCCCCTACGACGTGATCCGCAAGGAGGCGCCGAAGGAGGTCACGGCGCTGCGGCCCAAGGGCGACGACCTCTCGGTCGACCTCACCGGCAGCATCCTCGGCTTCCCCGTCTCCGGGACCGCGGTCGTGGAGGTGCAGCCGACCGCCAAGGGCATCGCGATCTCGCCCGTCTCGGTGGGGTCGGACGGCGCCGCGCAGATCCCGCTGGGGCTGGTGAAGAAGCAGCTCACCTGGGTCGTGCCGGTCGCCGACCTGCCGGTCGGGTCGCGGATCAGCCAGATCGAGCCCACGCCGGACGGGCTGCGCGTCGCCGCGACCGCCGAGAACGTCCACCTGAACGATCTCCAGCAGGGCCGCAGATAGTCCGCGCCGGCGGTGAACCGCCCGGTCGGGGCGTACGTGACAGTGGTGTGGGTCCGACCGCCGATGAGGGTTTGCTTCGCGCCCTGTACAGCGAGCACGGAGGTCCCCTCCTCGGGTACGTCCTGCGGCTGACGGGAGGGGACCGGACGCAGGCCGAGGACGTCGTGCAGGAGACGCTGCTGCGCGCGTGGCGGCATCCGGAGGCGCTGGCGGGGCGTCCCGTGCGGCCGTGGCTGTTCACGGTGGCGCGGAACCTGGTCGTCGACGCGCACCGCGCCAAGCGCGCGCGGCCGCCGGAGACCGGGATCGACGAGCACGTCATGATGACGGCCGACGGCTCCGACGACATCGACCGGGCGCTGGAGTCCTGGACGGTGGCCGAGGCCCTGGCGGGGCTGAGCCCGTCGCACCGGGCCGTCCTGGTGGAGACCTACTACAAGGGCCGGTCGGTGGCCGAGGCGTCCAAGACGCTCGGCATCCCGCCCGGCACGGTGAAGTCCCGCACCTTCTACGCACTGCGGGCGCTCAAGCTCGCATTGGAGGAGCGGGGGTTGGCGCCATGAACGACTGCACGGACGTGCGCACCTCACTCGGCGTGTACGTGCTCGGAGCGCTCGACCCCGGCGAGCGGAGCCAGGTGGAGGGCCACCTGGAGCGCTGCCCCGCCTGCCGGGACGAGCTCGCCGGGCTGGCCGGCCTTCCCGCACTGCTCGGGCGGGTCGAGCGTGAGCAGCTCGAAGAGTTGGCCGGGCCGCCGCCCGAGCTGCTGGACGGGTTGCTCGCCAGGGCGGCCGAGCGGAGGAGGGGACGGCTCGGACCCCTGGGGCGCCTGGCCGGCGGGCGGGGCCCCGCGGGGTGGGCCCCGCTCGCCGCCGCCGCGTGCCTGCTGCTGGTCATCGGGGGCCTGTTCGGCGGGTTCGTCCTGCCGATCGGGCGGGACGGCGGCGGCGCGGCGGCGCAGGAGTCGCCGTCCGCCACGGCCTCCCCGGCGGCGACCGCCGAGAAGATCAGCGCCGCGAACCCGAAGGGCGACGTCAAGGGCTACGTGGTGCTCCGCAAGAAGGCGTGGGGGACCGAGGTCGAACTCCATCTGGCCGGGGTCCCGAAGGGGTCGCACTGCCGGCTCCAGGTGATCGCGCGGGACGGCCGCCGCGACGCCCTCGGCAGCTGGTACGTCCCGTACGACGAGGGCTACGGTGAGTACCGCGGGTCGACGATGTTCCCCCGCGGCCAGCTGTTCTCGTTCGAGGTCGTCGGGCTGGACGGGCGGCCGATCCTCACCATCCCCACCTGAGCGCCCTGCCAGGCCAGGCCCGGTCCGGGGAAGAAACACGCGGTCCCGCGAGGTTGTGCCTATCGATGACCGGAGCATTGATCGCCGCGGCGGTCCTGATCGCGGCCACGGCGTTCGGCCTCGTGCGGCGGCGCCGTGACGGCGTGCTGCGCGCGGGCCGGGACGCGACGCGCGCGCGGCGGGGGAAGGACGACGAGGTGGCGGAGACCGTCCGGCCCGAGGACCTGGGCGCCGAACTCGGCGCGAAGGCCACGCTGCTCCAGTTCTCCAGCGCGTTCTGCGCGCCGTGCCGCGCCACCCGCCGCGTCCTCGGCGAGGTCACCGGGATGGTGGACGGCGTCGCCCACGTCGAGCTGGACGCCGAGGCGCACCTCGATCTCGTCCGCCGGCTGAACATCGTGCGGACCCCGACCGTCCTCGTGCTGGACCCCGCCGGACGGGTCGTCCGGCGCGCCACCGGAGCGCCCCGCAAGCCCGACGTCATCGCGGCCCTCGGCGAGGTCGTGCGGTGATCGGCAGCCCCGCGACCTGCGTCAAGACGACTGTCACCGTCTCGGAAGGCGAGACAGATGTGACAGCGCGTGGATTGCCGCTTAACATCGAGTCCGTGCGTTACTGGACAGAGCAGATGCTCACGAAGCGCCGCGCGGTCGACTTCTGCCGCGTGGCCGCCTCGCTCTGTCGCCCGGCCTGAGGCATCGAGCCCGTCCGCCCCCGAGCATTTCCGACTTTCCCAGCTCGTACGCACGCTTCCGCTCCGCCAGGAGTCCCGATGCAGGTTGATCCCCGTGGGCCGCGCTTCGGCGCGGCGGTCACGACCGTCGTCCTCATCGTGGTCCTGGTCACCGGAAGCGGGGCCCTGCTCGCCGCCCAGGCCGCCGTGTTCGCTCTCGCGACCTTCCTCGGCCTGCGGTACGCCCCGTACGGGCTGCTGTTCAGAGTGCTGATCCGTCCCCGGCTCGCGCCGCCCAGGGAACTGGAGGACGCCGCCGCGCCCCGCTTCGCGCAGGGTGTCGGGCTGGCGTTCGCCCTGGCCGGAACCGCCGGATACGCGACGGGGACCACCTGGCTCGGCATCGGTGCCACCGCCCTCGCGCTGGCGGCGGCGTTCCTGAACGCGGTGTTCGGGTTCTGCCTCGGCTGCGAGATGTACCTGCTCTTCCGACGTGTCACCGCGAAATTCCGCTCCGAGAGGAAGGTTCCCGCATGAGCCGCTCAGACGTCCTGGTGGACACCGACTGGGTTGAGTCCCACCTGGACGACCCCGGTCTGGTCCTCGTCGAGGTCGACGAGGACGTGTCCGCGTACGACAAGGGCCACATCCGTGGCGCCGTGAAGATCGACTGGAAGACCGAGCTGCAGGACCCGGTCCGCCGCGACTTCGTGGACAAGACCGGGTTCGAGCAGCTGCTGTCCGCCAAGGGCATCGCCAACGACGACCTGGTGATCCTGTACGGCGGCAACAACAACTGGTTCGCCGCCTACGCGTACTGGTACTTCAAGCTGTACGGCCACGACAAGGTGAAGCTGCTCGACGGCGGCCGCAAGAAGTGGGAGCTCGACTCCCGCGAGCTGGTCACCGACGTCCCGTCCCGTCCGGCCACCGACTACAAGGCCAAGGACCAGGACCTGTCCATCCGCGCCTTCCGCGACGAGGTCGTCGAGGCGATCGGCAAGCAGAACCTGGTGGACGTCCGGTCCCCCGACGAGTTCAGCGGCAAGCTGCTCGCCCCGGCGCACCTGCCGCAGGAGCAGTCGCAGCGGGCCGGCCACATCCCGACCGCGGCCAACATCCCGTGGTCGAAGGCGGCCAACGACGACGGCACGTTCAAGTCCGACGAGGAGCTCCGCGAGCTGTACACGGCGGCCGGCGTCGACCTGAACAAGGACACCATCGCCTACTGCCGGATCGGCGAGCGCTCCTCGCACACCTGGTTCGCGCTGCGCGAGCTGCTCGGCATCGAGAACGTGAAGAACTACGACGGTTCCTGGACCGAGTACGGCTCGCTGATCGGCGTGCCGATCGAGCTCGGCGCCGGCAAGTAAGTCCGCTGACCTTCCGAGGACTGGAGGAGCAATGACCCAGGGCTGCGCAGCGCCCGAGCAGACGGCGCACCTGCCTGCGACCGTCGACCTGACCAACGAGGCCGTGATCCAGGGCACCGTCACCCGCGGCGGCGTCCCGGTGTCCAGCGCCTACGCCCGCCTGCTCGACTCGTCCGGCGAGTTCACCGCCGAGGTGGTCACGGGCGACGAGGGCGTGTTCCGGTTCTTCGCCGCCGACGGCGACTGGACCGTCCGCGTCCTCGCGGCGGGCGGCGTGAGCATCGACAGCACCGTCACCGCGAAGACCGGCGAGGTCGCCGGCCTCGAGGTCGCCATCTGACCCGGCCCACCGGCTGACCGCCGCGCCGGCCCGTCCGGCGCGGCGGCGGCCCGGACCTTCGGACCCCGCCGTCCCGCCCCACCCGGGACGACGGGGTCCGTCGTGTTCCGGGGGCTTCTTCACCTTCGTCCCGGGGGGCCGTTCGCCTTAGCCGTACCGCACGTGCCGGTGTCCTGGACCGGCGTTTCGTGCGAATCCTCTACGATCGGGCGCCATGGCCCGCCCGTCCGCCCGTTCGCCGCTGATCCTCCCGTGGGCCGCACTGAAGCTCGCGGGGCGGTTCGCCCTGCCGCTGGCCCTGTGGTTCACCGTGGGGGAGCTGCTGCGCTACGGCGCGATGTACGGCGGCTACCGGCTCGGCGCGATGAAGGGCACCGCCGCGTCCGTCGCGCCGATCGTCACCATCGGACTGCTCGTGGTGATCACGCTGACGGTCACGGTGCTGATGGTGCACAGCGTCCGCGAGGGCCTGGACGTGGTGCACGCCCGCGAGGCGGACGGCGACCTCACGCCGTGGGCGGTCGGCAACGAGGAGCCGGTGATCGGCGCGATCGGCCGCGCCGCGCTCCCGTTCGTCATCTTCTACCTGGCGTGGGGGCTGCAGAGCGAGGACGCCCGCGAGTTCGCGTCGGCGGCGGCGAGCCGCGGGTTCGCCGAGGGCGGTCTCGAAGGGCAGATCGAGGCCGCCGGGATGCTGCTGTCGCTGGAGAAGCACATCGGCCTCGCGATCGGCCTCACCGCGGGCCTGTTCGTGCTGAAGGTGCTGGCGGAGTGGCGGCTGGAGGAGCGGCTGCCCCGCGCCATCGGCGCGCTCGTCGCCTTCCTGGAGATCAACTTCGCGCTGTTCGGCATCTTCACGATCGACCACCTGCGCGGCCTCGGCACCGACTGGCTCACCGGGCGGGAGGTGTGGGGCTGGGTGACCGGCATCGCCGGGCCCGCCTTCGACGTGTGGCCGCCGTTCAAGGACGCCGTGCTCGGCGCCCTCATCTGGCTGGTGATCGCCGGGGTGATCCTCGGCCTGGACGCGGGGGACGAGCGGGTCGTGCTCGGCGGCGGCCGGGCCGGGCGGCGGCTCGCGCGGGCGGGCGCGATCGACCGGGTCAACAGCCCGCGGGAGCTGCTCACCCGCGGGTTCCGGGAGATGTGGCTGCCCGCCTGGTACGGGCTCCGGCTCGTCCGCCGGTCCGGGATGATGCCGTTCGCCACGTTCTGCCTGCTGTTCGCCGGGCTCTACGTGGGGGAGGACGCGTCCCGGCGGCTCGTCTACGAGCTGATCGGCCCGCACGAGGTCACCTGGTGGATGCAGTGGCTGCCCGCCATCGGCTACGGGACGGGGCTCGTCTTCGAGGTCCTGCGCGTGTGCCTGCTGGCGGCGGCGTTCAACCTGGTGATGGCGCGGGTCAGCGCGAGAAACGCAGCGAAGCCAGTGGCGTCCCCTGCTTCCGCGTCTCCTTCGGTGCCTGGATACGCAGCTCCAGCTCGTCCGCCTTGGCACGGGGCACCGTCCCCCTGACGGTGACGCGCATCGCGACGCCCGCCTTCGGCTCGGCCGTCCGGAGCGCGTTCGCGAACCACACGCGGCCGTCGCCGTCGTGGAAGCGGTATTGCAGGCCGTAGGAGCCGACCGCCTTGGCGCTGGCGTCGTCAGCGGGCCGGACGGCCAGCTCCATCCGCAGCTCCACCACGTCGCCGCCGCCCTGGTCGCCGAGCGGCGCGGCCGTCCGCCGGTCGAAGACCTTCCACTGCGCCCCGACCAGTTCGCCGATCTGGCCCTCGGGGAGCGTCGTCACCTTCTCCGGCGGCTTCAGCGAGTCGCGGACCAGGCCGGTCTCGTCCGCCCAGGGGATGACGAGCATCGCCGCCATCGCGCACACGAGCGCGACCGCCTGCACGACGCGCCGGTCGCGCGGCCGCATCCCGGACCGCCCGGACAGGTCGGGCAGCGGGATCCCGTCCGGACGGGTCTCGGAGGCCGTCACGGCGTCCTCACCTTGTACCGCTCGGCCGCCTCGGCGACGAGCCGGGCCGCCTTCTCCTCGCCGAGCCCGAGGTCGATGTCGGCGGCCGAGGACAGCTGCGGCAGCAGCCCGCCGGTGCCGACCACCAAATGCGCGCCCTTCACCCGCTCCTTCGGCAGCTCGAACACGACCTTGGTGGACGTCCAGATCATCGGCTGGTACGTCGGCTGGTTGACCGACACGTCCGACGGGCGCGGATCCTGCCGGAACGTGTAGCCGCCCGGCGTCTCCAGCTCCGCCGTCCTGAGCTGCAGCGGCTCGCGCGCCGCCGTCGCGCTGAGCCGGACGATCAGGTAGACGCCGTCCGTCCCGACCGGGGGCTTGCCGCCCAGCGTCAGGCTCGGCTCCAGCGACCGCGCCGCGTCCACGCCGTCGACCCGCACGGTGAAGTCGCGGGTCTCGACCTCCTCGCCGACCGTCCCGCCGGTCCGGATCGGGTCGAGCTCCGCCGCCCGCACCTCCGGCCGGACGGAGTGCAGCCACATCGCGCCCGCGAGCAGGGCCGTCCCGCCGATCGCGGCGCCGCCCCGCAGCAGCACCCGCCGCGCGGTCATGAGGCGCCCACCGCGAGCGTGAGGCGGCCGGCGAACTCGTCGCTCCGCTGGTCGACGATCCAGTTGAAGCTCGTGTCGGTGAACCCGTGCTCGTACTTCCACTCGCGCAGGCCGACGGTCAGCTTCTTCGGCGCGTCGGCCGAGCCCATCTCCCACATCGCGGACGCCTCCACCGGCAGCCCCGGCTGGGCAGTGCCGGTGCCCGCGCCGCCCGCGACCCCCTCGATCCGCTCGGGCTTGACCCACTTGCCGGCCTTGGTGAGCGCGACGACGCCGTCCGTCAGGCCGCCGGTGCCGAGCGACTTGGTCTCCTTGCCCTTGTTGAGCACCCGCATCCGCATGATGAGGAAGCGCTTCTTGTCGCTGCCGAACGTGCTGGCCAGCCCGATCCGCACATCGCGGACGGTCACCTCGAACAGCCCGAGGTCGAGCCGCTCCCCGGCCTTCTTCGCCGGCTGCTCCGGCTTCTCCTCGAACCCGCCCGCGGCCCACACCCCCGCGGCCAGGACGGCGACCAGCACCAGCCCGCACACGGGCACGATCCACCGCCGCGCGGGCGCGCTCCGCGTCTCGCCCGCAGGGGGCGGAAAGACCGGTGCGGTGGAATTCACCCGCACGACGATAATGCACCGGGATGTGGTCGCGCGGGCGTGATGCTCCGCCCCGCGATCCCTTAGAGTCTTGGGGTCCGCACACGTCAGGAGAGACGAGGTATGCGCGAAGGGCGAATCGCGGCGGGCGCCGCGAGTCTGGCCTTGACGTCCGTTCTGGCGTTCGCGCCGGCGGCGGCCGCGGCCCCGGGCGCGGCCCCGGCGGACCGGCCCCTGGCGGCTCCGACGACCAAGAGCCCGGCGACCAAGAAGCCGTCGAAGAAGCCGTCGGCACCGGCGAGGGCGCCCCGCGCTCCCGCGCCGAAGTGCAACCGGCCGATCGGGCAGCCCGCGTCGGCGATCACCGTCGAGCCGTGGGCGCAGCGCCGGCTCGACTTCGAGCAGGCGTGGCGGATCACCCGCGGTCAGGGCGTCACCGTCGCCGTCGTCGACAGCGGCGTCAACGCCCGCCACCCGCAGCTCCGGGGCAAGGTGGTCGGCGCCTACGACGCGTCCGGCACCACGCCGGACGACTGCCTCGGGCACGGCACCGAGGTCGCCGGCATCATCGCCGGGGCCGACATGCGCGCCAAGAACGTCCCCTTCGTCGGGGTGGCCCCGCAGGTCAAGCTGCTGAACGCCAAGTTCGCCTCCGGCGAGAACACGGTGGACAACACGCTGCTGGCGAAGGCCATCACCTGGGCCGCCGAGCACGGCGCCAAGGTGATCAACGTGTCGTCCGCGGCGCCGGACACGCCCGCGCTGCGCGCGGCGGTCCGGGGGGCGCAGCGCCGCGACGCGCTGATCGTCGCCGCCGCCGGGAACGTCACCGAGCAGCAGCGCGGCAAGGAGACCGCCGCCTACCCGGCGAGCTACAAGGGCGTCCTGTCGGTCGCAGCGGTGGACGAGGCGGGCACCATCACCGGGTTCTCCAACATCAAGTCCCGCATCGACGTGTCGGCGCCGGGCGAGAACGTCATCTCGACCCTCGGCGACGGCTACGCCGGGGGCCTGCAAGGCACGAGTTTCGGCGCCCCCTACGCCGCCGGCGTCGCGGCGCTGGTGCGCGCCCGCCATCCGAAGCTGACCTACCAGCAGGTCATCAACCGGATCCTGATCACCGCGGAGGGCGGCAACGGGCAGGGCAGCGGGCACGGCATGATCAGCCCGCTGCAGGCGGTGTCGGCGCTCGTCGACCCGACCGCCACGCCGGGCGCGGCCGGTCCGCGGCCGCTGGGCGGGGCCGTCAACTTCCCCAAGCCGGAGCCCGTCGACCACCGGAGCCGCGGCATCGCGCTGGCCGTCGGCGGCGGGGCCGTCGCGACCGCGCTGGCCGTCGCGTTCGCCGGGGCGATCATCCCGCTCGGCCGCCGGCGCGGCTGGCGTCCGGGACGCGCCGCCCTCCCCACCGAGGACCGCGACTGACCCCGACGCCGCCGCTAAGGCGAGCGGGACGCGCACCGAAAGCACCTGGAAAACGGAGAGCCCCGGGCCGGCCGGCCCGGGGCTCTTTCGTTTGGGACGCCTACCTCTCCTGGCCGTAGAAGGCCGTCTGCACGAGGCGCTTGCCGGCGCGCCGGTCGGCGTGCGTGCCCCGGCCCTGCGGCAGCGGGCTCGGCCGCACGTCGAACAGGTTGCCCTCGTCCTTGTTGCCGGACATGATCAGCGCCGGGCTGGCCATGTCCTTCAGCCGCTGCAGGATCGGGTCGAACATGGCGCGGCCCGCCCCGCCCATGGTGCGGGAGATGATCAGGTGCATGCCGATGTCGCGGGCCTGCGGCAGCAGTTCGGCGAGCTGCGCGAGCGGGTTCCCGGACGGGGTGGCGACCAGGTCGTAGTCGTCCACCACCAGGAACAGCTCCGACCCGCTCCACCAGGACCGGTTGCGCAGCTGCTCCGGCGTCAGGTCGGACGGCGGGAGCCGGTTCACCAGGGCGCCGTGCACGTCCTTCATCAGCCCCGCCGCGGCCGTCGAGGACGCCGCGAAGCCGATGACGTGCTCGCTCTCCGCCGAGTCGAGCAGCGCCCGGCGGTAGTCGAGCATGATGATCCGCGCCTCCGCGGTCGTGTACCGCTCCTTGATCGACTCGACGATGAGCCGCAGCAGGTTGGACTTGCCGCACTCGTTGTCGCCCAGCACGACGAAGTGCGGGTCGTTGTCGAAGTCCAGCAGGACGGGCGACAGCGTGTCCTCGTCGATGCCGATCGGGACCCGCTTGCCGGTTTCGGCCACCGCCGGCAGCGAGGTGTGCGGCAGCACGTCCGGCAGCATCCGGACGGGCGGCGCGGGCGGCCGGCCCTGCCAGCCCGCCTGCACCGTCCGCACCAGGTGCCGGACGCCGTCGCCGAGGTCGCCCGCCGAGGCGGTGCCGTCGATGCGCGGCAGCGCGCCGAGGAAGTGCAGCCCCTCGCGGGTGATGCCGCGGCCGGGCCGCCCCTCGGGGACGTTCGCGGCGATCTTGCGGTCCATCTCCGACTCGTACGGGTCGCCGAGCTTCAGCTCCAGCTTCGTCGTCAGCAGGTCGCGGATCGTCAGCCGGAACTCCGACCACTTGTTCGTCGAGGCCACGACATGGATGCCGTAGCCGAGGCCGCGCGCGGCGAGGTCGGTGACGGTCGCCTCGACCGCCTCGAACTCCTGCCGGACCGTCAGCCAGTTGTCGACGACGAGGAACACGTCCCCGAAGCCGTCCCCGGCGATCTGGCCCGCGGCCCGCATCTGCCGGTAGGTGGCGATCGAGTCGATGCCGCGCTCGGTGAAGAACCGCTCCCGCGACTCCAGCAGCCCCGACACCTCCGCGACCGTGCGGCGGACGCGGTCGGGGTCCAGCCGGCTCGCGACGCCGCCGACATGCGGCAGGTCGGCCAGCGCCGCGAGCGCGCCGCCGCCGAAGTCGAGGCAGTAGAACTGGACCTCCTGCGGCGTGTGCATGAGGGCCAGCGAGGTGATGAGGGTCCGCAGCAGGGTCGACTTGCCGGCCTGCGGGTTGCCCGCCACGCCGATGTGCCCGGCCGCGCCGGACAGGTCCAGCCACATCGGGTCGCGGCGCTGGTCGAACGGCTTGTCGACGATGCCGGCGAACGCGTGCAGCCGGCCCCGCCCGTCCCAGCCGGCCGTGCTGAAGCCGAACTCGGGCGTCTGCTGCAGGTTCGGCAGGACCTGGTCGAGCGTGGACGGCTCCGCCAGCGGCGGCAGCCAGATCTCGTGCGGCGGCGGGCCGTGCCCGGCGAGCTGCTTCACGACGAGGTCGAACAGGCTGATCTGCGGGCCGTCTTCCTCCTGCGGGCGCTGCTGCCGCGCCTGCTCCAGCATCTGCGGCCGCACGTACGCCGGGGTGAACGGCACGATCTGCGCGGCCTGGCGCGGCCCCTGCTGCGACTGCGGCGCCTGGTTGTCCTCCGGCCGGTAGGTGCCGGAGACGTAGGCGGCGCGGAACCGCGTCATCGTCTCCGTGCCGATCTTCAGGTAGCCGTTGCCGGGCGCCTGCGGCAGCTCGTAGGCGTCGGGCACGCCGAGGACCACCCGCGACTCCGCCGCGGAGAACGTCCGCAGGCCGATCCGGTACGACAGGTGGGTGTCGAGGCCGCGCAGCTTGCCCTCCTCCAGCCGCTGCGACGCGAGCAGCAGGTGGACGCCCAGCGAGCGGCCGAGCCGCCCGATCATCACGAACAGCTCGGCGAAGTCGGGCTTGGCCGACAGCAGCTCGGAGAACTCGTCCAGCACGACGAACAGGGTCGGCATCGGCTTGAGCGGCGCGCCCTGCTCGCGGGCCTTCTCGTAGTCGCGCAGCGAGGCGTAGTTGCCGGCGGCGCGCAGCCACTCCTGGCGCCGCACCATCTCGCCGTGCAGCGCGTCGTACATGCGGTCGACGAGCGGGAGCTCGTCCTCCAGGTTCGTGATGATCGCCGAGACGTGCTGGAGGCCGTCCATGCCGAGGAACGTCGCGCCGCCCTTGAAGTCGACGAGGACGAAGTTCAGCACCTCGGACGAGTGCGTCATCGCGAGGCCGAGCACCAGCGTGCGCAGCAGCTCCGACTTACCGGAACCGGTCGCGCCGATGCACAGGCCGTGCGGGCCGTACCCGCCCTGCGCGGCCTCCTTGATGTCCAGCTCGATCGGGCGCCCCTCGGCGTCCATGCCGATCGGCACCCGCAGCCGGTTGCGCGGCGCGCGCGGCTGCCAGGCCTGGCGCGGGTCGATCCGCGCCGGGTCGGGGACGCCGAGCAGCGTCGTCAGCGTCGTCGCGGCCGACAGCGCGTCCATCTCCGGGCCGCTGGCGGCGCTCGCCCGCATCGGCGCGAGCTGCCGGGCCAGGCCGTCGGCCTGGACGTAGCTGAACGCGTCGGGCCGGCCCAGCATGCTCGGGACGTCCTTGCCGGTGCGGTCGCGGCGCAGCATCGCCATCTTGTCGGGCGCGACCCGCAGCCGCAGCATCGTGCCGTCGGTGGTCGGGGCGACGGCGCCGCTGAGGTCGATGACGCAGACGCCCTCGATGCCGTCCGAGCCGATCTGCGAGTCGGGAGTGACGGCGCCGCCGTCCACGATGACGACGTGGTAGGGCAGGTCGCTCTGCTGCAGGCCGGGGGTGAACCGGGGCCGGTCCTTCACCTCGGCGCCGAACATCCGCTCCAGCTCGACGAGGCTGCCCGCCATCAGCCGGACGGGCCCCGCCGCGTCCGTCACCGTCGGGTGCATCGCGTGCGGCAGCCACTTGACGAAGTCCCAGTGCGGCATCGCCTCGGCCGACGCGCACACGCTGACCCGCATGTCGTCGGGCGAGTGGAAGGAGGTGAGCTGCGCGATCATCGCGCGGACCATGCCGCGGGCCGCCTCCGGGTCGCCCATCGGCAGGATCCGCGCGAACGACGGCAGCGACACCGAGACCGGCAGGTTCGGCACCGTCGAGTGCGCCCGGACGAAGCGGCGCAGCGCGCCCGCCGTCATCGGCTCCAGGTCCTCCACCGGGCGCGTCTCCGGCGGGATCAGCTGGACGGCGAGCTTCTGCGGGCCGGCGCCGATCCGCACGTTGCCGAAGTCGGGGTCGCTCGGGCGGCGCTCCCAGATCCGGGCGCTCATCACCAGCGACCACAGCGAGTCGGGGGCCGGGCTGTTCCACTCCAGCGACTCGCGCTGCTGCTCGGCGGCGCGGCGCACCTTGCGGCGGGCCTGCGACAGGTAGCGGAAGTAGTCGCGGCGCGCCCCGTTCAGCTTGAACTTGCGCTCACCGGAGCCGCGGCCGAGCTGGCCGAGCATCATGCCGCCCATCGCCAGCGCCATGCCGCCGCTGCTGATCATCATGATCGGGCTGCGGGTGCCGCCGCCGAGGAACATCAGCCCCATCATCAGGGGCATCACGGCCATCGGCAGGTACGTGAGCACGTTCTGCAGGCCGCCGCTCTGCAGTTCCGGGATCTCCGGCGGCGATTCGAGCAGCAGTTCGCCCTTGGGGGCTGGCGGGGGTTTGCGGCGCTCCTTGCGCCGCACGAGGATCGTGCTCACCTCGGCGTTCCTCCGGAGCTTCGACGCCGGGGCGGCCGGTGCGGGGAGACGGCCGGCCCGTTTGGGGGATACTTGTCAAACTTTGAGGTTGCTTTAGCGTAGGCGGACGTCACATCCTAAGCTGCGCGTTGCTCGGATCCGCCCCCTGAGCTGATTTGGAGGACGGGAGCTCCCGTGAACTCGCCTGCCATGACCGAACTGTGCAGGGTCACCATCGTCGCCCCCAAACGGCGCATCGATGTCTCCCTGCCCGCCGACGTACCCCTCGCCCACATGCTCCCCACGCTGCTGCGCGCGGCCGGCGAGGACATGGCGGACGCCGGTCTCGCCCACTCCGGCTGGGTGCTGCAGCGCCTCGACGGCAACCCGTTCGACGCCGCGCAGACGACGAGCGCCCTCGGCATCCGGGACGGGGAGATCCTGTACTTCCGGCCGCGGATGGCGCAGCTCCCGGAGATGTCCTTCGACGACGTCGCCGACGTCATCGCGTCCGGGATCCGCGAGCGCACCGACCGGTGGCGCCCCACCACGACCCGCTCGTTCGGCCTCGGCGCGGGCGGGATCGCGCTGCTCGTCGGCGCGGTCGTGATCGCGCTGTCCGGGCCGCCGTGGATCGTCCCGGCGGTCGCCGCGGGCATCGTCGCGCTCGTCGCGCTCATCATGGCGACGGTGCTGTCGCGGGCGGTCGCCGACTCGGGCGCGGGCGTGATCATCGGCTACACGGCCCTCCCGTACGCGTTCCTCGCCGGGCTGGCCGCGCCCGCCCGCAAAGACCTGGAACTGCTCGACCTCGGCGCACCGCACCTGCTGGCCGGGTTCGGGCTGACCGCGCTCGCCGCGATCATCGCCGCGTTCGCCATCGCGGACGGGCTGCCGGTCTTCCTCGGCATCGCGTTCGCCGCGCTGATGGGCGTGATCGGCTCCGCCGTCGGGTTCTTCTTCGACGACCTCCCGGCCGCGGGCATCGCCGCCATCTGCGCGGTCGTCATGATGATGTTCATCGCGGCGGTCCCGTCGCTGTCGTTCAAGCTGGCGCGGATGCCGCTGCCGCCCGTCCCGGGCAGCGCCGAGGACCTGCGCCGCGACACCGAGACGGTGAACGGCCGCGAGGTGCTCGCGCGGACCGCGGCCGCCGACCGGTTCTCCACCGGCCTCATCGCCTCGATCGCGCTCGTCGCGGCCGGGGCGATGCTCTTCCTGAGCGGCGAGGGCGGCTGGGCCGGACCGGCGACGGCGACCGCGATGTCGGTGTCGCTGCTGCTGCGCGCCCGGATCTTCCGCGGCGTCGGGCAGCGCTCCTGGATGCTCGTGATCGGGCTGTTCGGCCTGGTCCTGACGACGATCGGGATGGCGCTGCACGGCAGCCAGGTCGTCGCGCTCGCCGTGGCGCTCGTCCCGCTGCTGGTGCTCACCGGCATCGTCGTCGCGGTGACGCTGTGGCTGCCGGGCCACCGCCCCACCCCGGTCTGGGGCCGGTGGGGCGACATCCTCGACATGCTCGTGATGATCGCGCTGATCCCGCTCGCGCTCGCCGTGCTGGACGTCTACTCCCGCGTCCGCGGGCTGGCCGGGTGACGCGCTGATGCAGAACCGGCGGGATCTCTACCAGGCGCACCGCCTGATGACGCAGCGCGTCGGGCTGGCCCTGCTGCAGGGCGAACCGGACGTGGCCGAGTCGCCGATGCGGCGGCTGTCGGTGGGCGCCTTCGCCGGCGTGATGGTCGGGCTGCTGATCATCGCCGTGTTCGGCATCTGGGGGATCCTGTCCCCGGGCGGGGCCAAAGGTCTCGACAAGGCCGGCCAGCTCATCATCGAGAAGGAGACCGGCACCAAGTACATCTACAACGCCCAGAACGGGAAGATGTTCCCGGTCGCGAACTACGCGTCCGCGCTGCTGGCCCTCGACTCCGACAGCACGCCGGAGCGGCGCACGGTCTCGCGCAAGTCACTGGCGAAGTTCGAGCGCGGCGCGATGATCGGCATCGTCGGCGCGCCCGACTCGCTGCCCGGCAAGGACCAGCTCATCCGCGGGCCCTGGTCGGTGTGCACGCGCGAGGCGGCCGGGGCGAACGGGGTGCGGCGGCAGATCAGCGCGCTCGCCGCGGGCCGGAAGGTGGGCGGACGCCGGCTCGCCGACACCGAGGCCGTCGTCGTGCAGAGCGGCGGCGTCCCGTGGGTGGTCTGGAAGGACCACCGGATGCAGATGACGATCCCGGGGGACCAGGTGACGGCGCTGACCGGCGGCCCCGCCGCCGTGGAGGTCTCGGCGACCTGGCTGAACGCGATCCCCGCGGCGGGCAACTTCGCGGCGCCGAACGTCCCCGGCCGGGGCAAGTCGGTCGCGGGCCCGCGGAACGGGACGGCGCGCGTCGGCCAGGTGTTCAAGGCCGAGACCGGGGCCGGCGGGCAGGCGCTGTGGTACGTGATGCTGGCCGACGGGCTCTCGCAGATCAACGAGACGCAGGCGCAGCTGCTGCTGCGCGACGTGCGGACCACCGCCGCCTACCCCGGCGAGCAGGCCGTGCCGCTGCCGACGGACGTCCCGTCCGCGCAGGCGATCGCCTCCGGGACGCGGCTGCTGGACAACAACCTGCCGCCGACGCTGCCGAAGTTCGTCGCCTGGGACGCCGGGACGCCGCTGTGCTCGGTGTTCCCGATCGGCTCGTCGACGGCGCAGCTGACGATGGGCGGGTCGCTGCCGGTGCCGGCCGCGGGCGCGCTCGGCGCCGGCACCTCGGGCTCGTCCGGGACGATCGACCAGATGGTGCTGCCGCCCGGCGGGGCGGCGCTGATGAGCCTGGTGCCCGCCGGCGACGACAGCACCTCCACGGCCGGCTCCGGCTCGCTGTCCCTCGTCAACGACCAGGGCGTCCGGTTCGCGCTGCCGTCCGCGGACATCGCCAAGAAGCTCGGCTACGAGGCCAAGCAGGCCGCGCCGGTGCCGTCCAGCGTCATCCACCTGATCCCGCAGGGCCCCGCCCTCGACCCCAAGCTCGCTCGGCAGCCCGTCTCGGCGTCGAAGGCATAATGTAATGTAGATCACATGAACCGCTAGATCATCAGTTGCGTCGACATAGGTGGGCGTAAGGCTTATGATCGCTGACATTTCGTGTCATTGGGATTGCTCCCAGACCGGCCGGGGTTACGGTCCGTCTTCACTCTCCCGATGACGCAACCAGAAATCGGAAAACGGAGGTGACACTGTGGGGAACACATCCGCAGCCGACAGAGCGGCAATGCAGCAGGCCGCCACGCGCATCGAGGACTCCGCGGGCATCGTCAAGGGCCTGCAGAGCCAGCTCGACGGACACAAGTCGCAGCTGATGGCCGGCTGGGCCGGTAACGCCGCGGTGTCCTTCGACCGGGTCTTCACCGAGTTCCAGACCGAGATGGGCAAGGTGCGGACGGCCCTCGAGGGCATGCACCAGAAGCTCGTCCAGACCAAGATCACGTACGAGAGCACGGAGCAGGAGCAGCAGGACGCGGTCAACAAGATCAACCAGCTGCTCAACGGCGCCACCTGATCGGCCACCGCCTCCGCCATCCCTCCGACCGTAAGGACTCCGATCGTGAGCGACAGCTACACCAAGGCCAATTTCGGCGCGATGCAGCAGGCCCAGGCCGACTTCACGCTGGCCTACCGCGCCCTCGTCGACGAGCTCGACGACCTTGAGAAGAACCTCGAGCAGAACCTTGCCCAGTGGGAGGGCGGCGCCCAGTCCGCCTACTGGGACGCCAAGCGCCAGTGGGACGCCGCCGCGGCCCACATCGGCCAGGTCCTGAACCAGCTCGGCGTCGTCATCGGCGACGCGCACAGCAACTACAGCGGGGCCGAGCGGGCCAACCAGAACATCTGGGCGGGCTGACGCAGGGTCAGCAAGGTCCGTCTACGTCGTGCGGGTCCGAGGAGGACTCGCACGACGCAGATGTGCCGGGGATGATGTGATCCGCCGGAGGGTCAGCGATGAGTGATTACTATCTGACAGACGCGGAACTCGCGAAGGTCGTGCACGACCGCTACGTGGGCGCCGCGGGCCGGGACGAGAGCGGGGAGATTCCGGAGTACCAGACCGTCACGGGAATGACCCGCGACGAATGGAACAACCTCTCGGAATCGCGGCAGCGCGAACTGTACTTCGATTACAGCGCGGGTGCCGACGCCGGCAAGTGGAACGACCCGAGCAATGCGCTCCCGCGCGGCCAGCAGCCTGAACGCGGGGAATGGAAGGCCAAGGCCGAAGACGGCTACGAGGTCGATCCGGCGGAGCTCCGGAGCCTCGCCGGCGATATGAAGTACAAGCTGGACATCTGGAAGCGCAAGCTCAACAAGGTCGGCGCCACGTCGATCACCCAGGCCGACCTCGGCAACATTCAGGGCTCCGAGCAATTCGTCAATGTGGCGACTGCGAGCAAGACCGGTTTCCAGGAGTACATCGGCGCCATCGAGACCGCCTACCTCGGTGTGATCGAGAACCTGAAGCGGACGGCGGACCAGTACGAGAACGCCCACGGCAACACCAAGAAGAACGTAGACGGCGTCAATCCGACCGGTGACCCCAACTTCAGCTGACTCGTCGGCCCTGAGAGGAGGTATCGATGGGCAAGAACACCGAGCATTACCCCATCCGGGATGGGATGAGCTTCGGCTCCCACAACGCGGATGGCATGAGCCATGAGGACGTCAAGAACAAGCTGAAGGCCCTGAATCCCGGCAAGGTCGGCGAAGCCTCGACCGCTTACAAGGACGCGGCGGACGTCCTGGCCGAGATGACCGACGAGCTGACCAACAACTTCGCCAAGAAGATCATCAAGCACTGGAAGGGCGACTCCGCCCAGAAGGCGCTCGACCAGCTCGGCAAGGTCTACAACACGGCGGGCAAGCTGTCGGACGACAGCCACAACAACGCCACGCTCTACGCCTGGTACAAGCACGACATTCTCGACTGGTATAAGACCCAGGGCGACACGATGACCGACGGTTGGGTCCACACCGGCGGTGACGACGACAACGCCCGCAAGCTGATGAACAACTTCATCGGCCGGATGAAAGAGGCGTTCGAGGGCCACCCTCTCAAGATCACCAAGGACCTGCCGACTTCGATCGGTGGTGGTGACGACCCGGGCGGCAACGGTCCCGGCGGCGGTCCCGGAGGGGGCCCCGGCGGCGGTCCGGGCGGTGGCCCCGGCGGCTTCAACCCTGGCTCCAGCAACCTTGGCGGCCCCGGCTCGAAGTTCCCGACGTCCGATGGCGCCGGCGCCTTCAACCCCAACGGCAGCGGCACCAGCCCCTTCACCTCGGGCGGAACGAGCCCCTTCACCCCCGATGGCGCGGGTTCGTACAACCCGGCACTCGGTGGCGGCGGGGGTTCGCCGTTCGGCGGAGCGGGCGGATCGCCGTTCGGCGGCGGCTCGGGCACCGACCTCGCGGGCATGCCGGGCGGCGGCCCCGGAGGCGGCGGCCCCGGCCTGAGCGGTGGGGGCGGTGCTCCGTTCGGTGCCGACCCGGGCGGCTTCGGCGGCCCGAACGCCGGCACGTCCCCGGCCGGCGGTCCCGGTGGCCTCGGTCCCGGCGGCGCCGGGCCCGGCGCGGCGGGTGCCGGCGCGCGCGGCATGCCCATGGGCGGCATGCCGATGGGCCAGGGCGCCCAGGGCGGCAAGGGCGAGGAGCGCGAACGTAACACTTGGCTCACCGAGGACGAGGATGTGTGGGGAGCCGATGACGACACCGCTCCACCGGTGATCGGCTGACCTCTTGGACACGGGCGGGGCGGACGGCCGGCGGCCGCCGCGCCGCCCTCCCCGGCACAACGGACTAGGGAGTGCGACAGATGCGGTGGCTGCTTCGGACGGTGGCTGCGACGGCGGCGATCGGGCTGGCGGCGGCCCCCGCCGTTCCCGCGCACGCCGCCCCGGGCCCCAGGGCGGAACAGTGGTGGTTCCGTTCCTGGAGCATCCAGAAGGAAGTGTGGCCCGTCACCAAGGGCAAGGGTGTGACGGTCGCGGTCATCGACACGGGTGTTAATGGTCAGTTGCCCGATCTACGGCCCGCCCTGCTCCCTGGGGCCGACTTCCCTGACAAGGGGGGGAACGGTCAGCGGGACTACGACTCGTACAAGGACGGCCATGGCACGGGCATGGCCAGCCTCATCGCCTCGCAGGGATCGAAGACCGGGTTCGTGGGCATCGCCCCCGAAGCCAAGATTCTTCCGGTCGCTGCTCCATCGCTGAATCCGGTGGCGACGAGCAACGCCGTGCGCTTCGCGGTCGACCACGGTGCCAAGGTCATCAACATTTCCCAGGCGAGTGAGAGCGCCGATCTCTACCCGAACCATTGCCCGCCGCAACTGCTCGACGCGATCAAGTACGCTGCGCAGAAGGACGTCGTGATCGTCGCCGGCGCGGGGAACACCGGCGACGTCAACAACAAGGCCGCATACCCGGCGGCATGCCCGGGCGTCGTCGCCGTGGGGGCGATCGGCCATGACGCCAAGCCATGGAGGTCGACGCAGCGGCAGTCCTACGTCACCGTCGCCGCGCCCGGCGCAGAGGTCGGATGGATCAACAAGGAAGGCCATGTCTTCCGCTCGGGCGAGGGTACGAGCCAGGCGTCCGCACTGGCCTCTGGTGCGATCGCCCTCGTCCGCAGCCGCTACCCGGAGATGTCGGCGCGGCAGGTCGTGCAGCGGATCACCGCCACGGCGAAGGACTTCGGCCCCACCGGCAAGGACGACCTGCTCGGGTACGGCGTCATCAGCATCCCCCGTGCGCTCAAGCAGAACGTGCCGGACACCGCGCCGAACCCCGTCTACGAGCGGCTGGACAAGGTCGCGGGCGGCGCGAAGGCCGGGGCGGGCGCCACCAAGCCGTCCGCGGCCGGCGAGGACGACTCCGGCGGCTTCCCGATCCTGATCGTGGGCGGCGTCGTGGTGGTGCTGCTCGTGCTGGGCGTCGGCGGTTTCCTGCTGATGCGCGGCCGCAAGAAGCCCGCCGCTCCGTCCGGTCCGGCGCCGATGGCGCCGCCGCAGCCCTTCGGGGCGCCCGGGCCCGGCCCGCAGCAGGGCCCCCCGCCCGGCGGGCCCCACAACCGGCCCCCCGGCCGCTGACGAACGTCCGCAGGGCCTAACGGCTCAGGCAGGTGCCACAGGCCGCGAGGGCGGCGGTGGCGCTCCGGGCGGCGGCTTCGGCGGCCGCCCGGCCGTTGGCCTTGTCGAGCGGCGCTTCGGGGGTCTTGGGGGAGGCGTCCTTGCCGGCCGGTGACGCCGTGGCCCGGAACCGCACCGTGATGACCGCGTTCCGCAGACGGACGGTGGCCGCGGCCGTGCCGGACTGTCCCAGCGGGCCCGTCAGCGTCAGGTGCTGCGCGAACGCCTGATCGCCGACCCGGAGGAGCACGGGGGCTTCGGCGCGCAGGGATCCGGGTGCGCCCTTCGACGTCCCCTCCATCGTCCGGGCGCCGCTCCAGGCCGCGTCGTACTCCGCCTTAGCGGGCGCGACGCCTTCCAGGTGCAGCCGCACCGAGACGTCGAGCCGCCGCGACGCCTGGACGCCCGCCAGGCCCGGCCGCTCCGCCCATGAGCAGGCGGCGTATCGCTCGCCCGCCGACTTCGCGTCCTTGTCCGGGACGGGCGGATCGGAAAGCGGCACGTACCGTTCGAGGATCTCGCCGGGCACCAGCGAGCACGGCTCCGGCATGGACGTGAACCGGGCGGGCTCGTCCTCACCGGAGGCTGCGTGCACCCCCCAGCCGACCCCGCCGGCGACCAGGGCCACCGCACCGGCACCCGCCGCCCACCGCCGCCGGGAACCGGACCACCACCGCCGCCGCGCGGCCGGCTCCGGCGCCTCGACGGCGACGTCCTCGACCACCCGCGTAGAGCCGTCCAGCTCCTGCTCCGAAGCTATGAACTCCGGCCGCGACCCATCGGACAACTGCAACCCCCAAGCCTTCCCGCAGACGATCTGCCGCGCGGCGAACATCCCGGAGCGGACGCACCGCCCCCGATCATTAAAAGCCCACCCGCCCGTGTTCGCATACTTGATGACACGCGTTCGGCGCCCTGTTACGGTACGTACCGCGCAACAGTCAGAACACTTGTCAGGACGTGTGGCCTGTGATGGCGGTCCGGTCGTCGCCGGACCGATCCCCTCATCGGATGGTGGCATGCGGAGTAAAGGCGCATGAAGGACGTGGAACTGGCGGTCGGGGCCGGCCTGATCGTGCTCGGCCTGATCTGCTGCGGCACCTGCCTGTTCCGGGCCGGGCGCGGCATGGAACTCGAGGGCTTGCAGTACGTCGCCGTCTCCAACTTCTTCATGGGTCTGTTCTTGATCACGTTCGCTCTGGACAGGTCGGGTGGGGTGACCGGCACCGTGATGCTGGTGTCGATGGTCCTCGGTCTGGGCGCGGGCGTACTGGTACTGATCAACACCATCGGCAGGGCGAGGAACGACCCCTTCGACTGACCGCGCGCCTCAGAATTCCTGGCGGGGGTCGAGGGTGAGTTTGCGCATCACTCTGTTCAGCCGCGAATTCCGGTACGTGTCAAGGCATGCGGGCCGCTCGGTGAAGCCGGCGTCGCCGTCCAACCACCGGACGTACCCGGGCAGCAGCCACCTGGGGGAATGCACGTAGACGAGGATCGCGACCAGCAGCAGGAGGAGGGCGACCACCACCAGGACCGCGACCACGGCGGCGGGCACGACCGTGCCGACCAGCAGGGCCGCCATGACGAGCAGCATGGACGCCCCGAACCAGGCTCCGGCAAGGGGCGCGTACGGCCAATGGAAGAAGTCGTCGTTCCCATGCCAGGAATGCCAGCGCCCCCGATACGCGGCGATCCCCAGCAGGAGTATCACGGCGATGATCGGCAGGAAGACCGCCGCCGCGACGATGATACGGAGCGACATGGTGCACCTCATTCGAGCAGATCGACGCGAAGATCCCCGCCAGAGCAGGTGCGGCGGTCTCGCGACCAGCAAGAGTCCCCCTGGTAGTCGTTGGTGAGAAGCGGCCTTGAACTCCGCTGGAAGGCCGATCCACCTCTCGGTCTGTCCTCGCCCATGAGCTTGGCAGACTCGGTCGCCAATGCGCAGCGCGCGACGGTCCGCAGTGGGAAATTTTCCATTCGGAGGTGTGTCATCGTCTTGATCGATCTGGTATGGCCCTTGCGAAAAGACTCCTTTGGCTGGGTGTGGCGCGTTCCGCGCGGTTGCAGGAGGTCGGTCCGGATTTCGGTAGAAGATGGTGGTGCGGCGGGCGTTGCGCGGACGCATCCAAGCGTCAGTGTGCGGAAATTTCCGGTCTGACCGGCGATAATGTGTCAGTCGGTGGCTTCGCTCGCCTCGCCGGAGTCAGGACGGAGTTGATGCCGGCGTCGCTGGTTCCGGGTATTGGACGGTTCCAAATCTTCAAAGCGCTTTACTGAATGGTCGACTGGAAAGTATCCTGCGGCGGTCATGGCCCTATGCGTGATCGCGTTCCGTCGATCGATTGGAGGTCGCCGAGGTGGAGCCGAACGTTCCCTCTTCTCTGATGGCGCAGCTGAATCGGAGTACTCCGCATGCTCCCGGAGACGCCGAAGAGGCCGCGGAGCGCATGGCCGCCGCACGTTCCGTCCCGCCCGCGGCGCCCGCCGAAGCCGTCTCCCTGGCGCCGTCCACGTCCTCCGGCGAAACAGCGCCGCGTGGGCTCTCCAGCGTTTTCGTCCCCACCACCCGTCCGACGGCGGCCAGCGAGAACCCGAAGTACCAGCTGCGCGCGATGGAGGACGGCAGAGCGGGAGTCGCGGTCTACACGTCGGTCGACCGCCTCAAGGAAGCGCTTGGACACGACCAGCCCTGGTCCGAGGCGTCGCTCTTGGAGCTGCTCTACCTGGTGGGCAAGAAGAGGATCGGAGTCGCCGTGAACCCGCGGCTGGATCCGGGACTCGCCGTAGCGCCGACCGTGTCGGGGACGGACTCATGAGCAAAGAGATCAAGGTCGTCTATGCCGACATCCTCAAGTCCTCCGGCGTCTTCAAGGAGAACGGTAAGAAGTTCGCCGACATCGTTCCGGCGAAGATCGGGGCGGTGCCCAAGGTGACCGAGGGGTCGCTGGAGAACGCGATCTCCTCCGTCCTCGATGCGATCGAGGTCATGCACGACGCGCTCGGCTCCTCCATGCAATCGCACGGGGACAAGCTCAAGTACGTGCACGACAAGTACCGGAAAACAGAGGATGATATCGACGACCTGCTGGCCAGGATCGATGACCCGGAGAACATCCAACCCAAGTTCTGAGTCCGACGCCAAGTCCGCCCTTCGATGATGAACAGAACCTGGAGGTAAAAATGGCTCCGAAGGAAGCCGCGCCGATTCCAGCAGGCGTGCAGCCGGTGGGGGGCTTCTTCAGCCTCGGGGTGGACATCCGGGGTCTGGCGGCGCTGGCCACCAAGCTCTACGCTTACGCGCCCGCGAGTGAGAAGGTCGTCGAGGAGATCCAGAAGTCGGTCAAGAGGCTGGTCGGAGATGCCGGCTGGACGGGCGGCGACGCCAACTCGTTCGAGGACGCGTGGGGCGCCGACGCCAGCGACGCCAAGAAGCTCTCGATGTTCACCGACGACGCGGCCAAGATCTTGGATGATCTGGCCTCGGCGCTGGCCGAGCTCCAGCTCGCGGCGAACAACCGCAAGCTCGAGTACGAGCGCAAGAGCACCAAGCCAGCCAACGATCCGCAAGTGAAGCAGGACCTGGCCGTGATGCTGCGCAACGCGCAGGACAAGGCCAGGGACATGCAGTCGGACGCTGCGAAGAACCTGGTCTCGCTCTACTCGGGTGAGAAGAAGGGGGCGTGGTCGGTGCTGGACGCCGTCAAGGCCCGCTCCAAGGACGATGACGTCTCGAAGAAGCTCAGGGACAAGCTCGGAGACGTCGAGGACGATCTCGATGACGGGCTACCCGACGATGACTTTCCATGGACTGACTTCGTGAGCTGGGTCGGAGGCGGGGCTGGCATCGGCGCCGCCATCGGTTCGTTCGGCGGCGGGATCGGAGCCATCCCCGGTGGCGTTGTCGGAGGCGGAGTCGGCCTTGTGGCCGGTGCGGTGGTAGGTGGCGGAAAGTGGACGATCGATCAGTTCGATGACTGGTTCTGAAGAGGTTTCGTTGTGCCTGTGATCATCGGCACCGTGGCGTACGCGCTGCTGGGGCTCGCCTGTGTCGCCGCGGGAGTGCGGACTCGCAACGGTGTGGGGAGTTATACGGTTTCACGCAGCGTCAAGGTGCCTTATGAGGAGTTGCCGCATCGGGAGCGGATGCGCACGGGGAATGCGCTTCTCGTGCTCGGCGCGCTGTTGCTGCTGTGCACTCCGTTCGGGGTCCTGCCGGAGGCCGCCGTGGCGGTGCTCTTCGTCGCGGCGCTCTGCTCCTTCGTCGCCTATGTGGTGATCCAGATGGGGCTGCGGAGGGCAGCGCAGGAGATCGCGCGGCAGAAGGCGAGCTAGCCCCACTCGGTCACGACGCGCGGTCTCACATCGGGGGCGGGACGAGGATGCGGTGCCAGCGGAGGGTCTGCTTGGCGCGCTCGCGGGTGGTCGGGTCTTCCGCTGGGAGCTGGGCGTTGTTGTCCCGGATGTGGCGCAGGAGGTCGGGCTCTGGCGGGATGTTGTGGTGCTCCAGGTGGTGGGGGACGCCGCCGAGCCAGACCCAGGTGCCGTCCGTCTGGTAGGTGTCGGGGACGTTGGCGGGGCGCGCGGGGTCGAAAGCGTCGGTGAACAGGCGGCCGCTGTCGTACACGACCGGGGCCTCGCGCAGGTAGCGCAGGACGGCGGCGTGCTCGGCCGGGTCCAGGGCGGGGCGCTTCATGATCTCCGGGTCGCCCGGGACCGGGTTGTTCGCCAGCCGCAGCGACTGCTCGTGGACGTCGGCGAGGTCGCGGAGGTGCTGGAGGTTCGGTGCCTCCTGCTCGGTCGCGTCCGCCGGCACGCCGCCCGCGACGGGGTCGGCGGGCATGGCGCGGCAGCGGGCGAGCACCTCCGGCGCGGGGACGTGCTGCGCGTAGAGGTCGCGGAGCCGCTGCACCCAGGCGCCCATGGCGTCGCTGCCGAGGGCTGCCGCGTCGGCGCGGGGCAGGAACAGGGCGGCGGTGCCGCCCGTCCACAGGTAGCCGAGGACGGTGCCGTCGTGGACGACCGGCAGGTAGCGGACGGGGCCGTCGGTGGTCAGGTCGTAGCCGGGGGGCAGTTCGAAGTGCAGCCCGCCCCAGCCCTGCGACCGGTCCATCGGGGTGCCGTCGGGGAACTCGCCGGGGCGCACCGACTCCCAGGGGGAGGGCTCGGCGCCGGGGTCGGCGAGGCGGAGCACGTCCTGCTTGCCGTCGGCGACCTCCTCGCGGGCGCCGGCGGGGACGCCGCCGCCGCGCGGGTCCTCGGGGCGGCCGATCCACCGGCGGATCGCCTCGCGGGCGGGCAGGCCCGCCGCGTGGGCCTCGCGCAGCCGCTGCGACCACACGAGCGGGGCCTCGTAGGCCTGCCGCAGGGTCTCCTTGCGCCGGACGAACCCGGCGGACCGGTCGTCCGTCCCGGCCCACAGGTAGCCGACGTGCAGGCCGTTCAGCATCACCGGGAGGTGGACGACGGGGTGCCGCGTCGAGGTGGCGTAGCCCTCGGGCGGCTGGTAGGCGGGCACCGGCGGTCCGCTGGCGCCGCTCTGCGGCGGGACGTTGTTCATGACGACTCCGAGCCGGTGATGGCCGCGACCGCGGCGGAGCGGACGCCGTCGGCGACGTCCGGGACCGCGAACCCGGTCCGCCGGATGTGGGCGGCGAGCTCGGGCTCCGGCGGGACGCCGTGGGCGCGCAGGTAGTAGCCGACGGCGCCGGGCCAGATCCAGGTGCCGTCGGTGTGGTAGGTCAGCGGGACGTTCCGCGCGTGGCCGGGGTCGAGGGCGTCGCTGTCGTAGCTGCGGGCCGCCAGCACGATCGGGGCCTGCTCCAGGTAGCGGACCATCGCCTCGCGCTCGGCGCCGGGGACGTCGGGCCGCCGCACCTCGGGCCGCCCGTCGGGGGCGGTGCCGTCGAAGGGGCGGGCGATGCGCATGCCCTGCGCCGGCGGGGCGGCCAGCCAGGCGGGGACGTGCTCGGCGTCGCGCGGGAACCTGCGGAGCTCGGCCTCGGCGGCGTCCGGCGGCGGCGGGGCCTGCCAGCGCGGCTCGCCGTCGCGGTCGTACCGGACGTCGTACGAGAACGGGAACGTCAGCGTGAAGGTGGCGGTGAACCAGGTGCCGAGGCCGGGCGCGTACATGCCGGCGCGCAGCCGTTCGAACAGCTCGCCGAGCGCGGCGGGCACGTCGAAGGGGGCGGGCAGGCCCGGCCCGGTGACCAGGCTCAGCTGCCCCAGGGTCTCGGTGTGCCGCCCGAGCGAGCGGTGCACGACCGTGCATTCCCCCCACCCGGGGGGCAGGGTGTGCGTCAGCAGCAGGGTGATCTGCTGGAGCAGGTCGTTCTGCTCGGCGGGGTTCAGCGACCCGTTCTCGCTCACGACTTACCTCTTTCCGTCCGTCCGGGGGCTGGCCTGGGAGTCATCCGCCGTGCGCGCCCGCGGTCCGGTCGAGGCGCTCGCGCAGCCAGCCGGGGACGTGCTCGTCGTCGCGGGGGAACAGGGCGAGGTCGCGGGCCCATTCCTCGGGCGCGGCCGGCGGGTCCCAGCCGGGGTCGAAGTCGGCGTTGAAGCTGACCCAGTAGGCGCTCGGCGGGTCCATCATGAACCGCATCCCGAACCAGGTGCCCTCGCCGGTGCGGTACATCATGGACCGCAGCTCCGCGGCGATCTGCGCGCAGTCGCGGGGCGGGTCGGCGGCGGGCGAGGAGCCGTCCGGCATGATCACCGAGAGCCGGAGGTCGGTGACGCCGGCGAGCATGAGGATCCGCAGGTCGATGCGGCGCCAGCCGGCGGGGGCGACCTGCAGCAGGGCCATGCCGAGCTGCTGCGTCAGCTCTTCGTAGCGCTGCCGGTCGTACGGCCGCGGTCCCTGCGGCGGCACCGGAACCTCGGCGGGGGGCTGGGTCATCGCGTCGCTGCTCCTCTCTTCGTCGCGCAAGTCTATTGGTCTCGTGCCCACCGGCTATCCGTCCGCGTCCCAGTCGTCCCGGAGCGGGACGGGGTCGCCGCCGGGGCCGCTGATCTCGGTCAGATCGCCGGACTCCACATGGTCGATGATCGAGTGCGGGAGGCCGAACCCCCGGCCGCGCGCGTCCGGCAGCCGCTTGGGGCCCCGGTCCCCGGGACGGTAGAGCGTCCGGCCGCTGAGGGGGAGGGGCGTCGCGCCGAGGGGCCGCAGCACCCGGAAGAAGCGGTGCGGGACGTCCTCGGGGTAGCCGTCCAGCTGCCGCCACTCGAACGGCGTGCCGATGGTGAACAGCCTGCCGGTGCTGGTGAAGTCGTAGGTGTCGAGTTCCGTGCCGGGTTCCAGCACCACGTCCTCGACCGGGGCGGGCTCCGGCGCGCCGGCCTTGGGGAGCGAGCTCCCGATGTGCCATTCGAAGATCTGGTGGGTGCTGACGAAGTCGCCTTCGGCGGGCACGGTGCCGGGCTGGACGATGAAGTACCCGCCGGGCCTGTTGTCGAGCGGCGACAGCGCGAAGAAGCGGCGTTCCCGGACGTCGGCGCCGCGCGGCCGTTCGGCGGCGATCGAGCGCCGGAGTTGGCGGGCTCCGTTTCCCTCACCGGACGTCAGCCGCCAGGCGTCGACGCCGTTGCGGCGGTCGGTGGTCCGGTTCAGGACCCCGGCACCCCGCAGCACCGAGGAGTTCACCTCCGCGCCGGCCTCGGCGAGCACGGCGCCCGCCGCGAACGCCACGGCCGCCGCAGGGTCGGCGAACGCCCGCTGCTCGACGCAGGCGCCGCCGTCCATGCGCGCGGCGAGCCACGCGGGCGCCAGGTGGAGGACCGACCAGCAGCCGTCGGCGAGCTCGCCGACCAGGAACCGGCCCGCCGGGCCTTCGGGCAACTGGTCGCGCAGCCTGGCGCGGGCCGCGTCGAACAGCTCCGCGAGGCCGTCGGGCAGGGCCGCCACCAGGTCCGGTTCGGGCTGGGGGGAGAAGGTGTCCGGGTCGAAGCGGTCCGCCGCGTCCTGGACGGCCGCCAGTTCCGCCATCCACTCCGGGACGCGGTGGGGCGCCTGCGGGAACGTCCGCAGTTCCTCGGCGGCGGCGGCCGGGGGCACGTCGTCCATGAACGTGATCTCGTCCACGCTCCTGAACCGGACCTCCCACTCGGGGGCGGCGCCGGGCCGGAGGCGGAGCTTGAGGTGCATCTCCAGCCAGGTGCCGTCGCCGTCGACGTGCATCAGCGAGCGGAGTTCGCGGACCAGCGGGTAGACGCCCGAGGACGGGAGCAGCGACTCGATGTTCCGCGCGGTGAAGGGGAGGCCGGCGTGCTCGAAGGAGGAGCCCACCGCGCGGTAGGCGAACTCCAGGGATTCCGCGCCGTCGGGCGCCAGCCGGGCGAGCAGGGACGCGATCGCGTCCAGCCGCGTGTCCTGTTCAGCCGTGCTCAGCACTCTCTCTCACCTCCTCGCCGGATGGGTCAGCCGTCCCGCCGCTGCCGCGACTCGCGCTGCTCGCGGTAGCGGCGCAGCGTCTCCGCCTCGGAGATCCGGGCGATGTCGCCGCCGTCGAGCAGCGCGCCGATCGGACGCGGCAGGAGATAGCCCCGGCCCGCGTCCGAGGGGCCCGTGCCGCGCGCGGGAACGGTGGTCTCCCGGACCGGGAACCCCGCGTACACGGCGAGGGGGCGCCGCACGACGTAGAACCTGCGCTCGTGCCCGGCGCCCGTCCCCGGCAGCCCGCGGCGCTCGAACGGGGTCTCCAGGGCGAACAGGCAGGGCTCGTCGGCGGCGGGGGCGTAGGTGTCCAGGAGGGTGTCCGCCGGGAGTTCCTCCCCGGTGCTCGCGCCGAACTCGCCGGGGAGGCGGCCCTGGACGTGCGCGGTGAACAGGTCGTGCTCGGCGAGGAAGGGGCCGCTGTCAGGACGCGGTCCGCGGGGGATCACCTGGTACCCCCTCGGGCGTTCGATCACCGGCCCGAGAGGGAGGAAGGACGTCCCGTAGCGGGTTCGTGTCTCGTCGTGGGCCGCCTCCACCAGGCGCTCGCCCTCGTCCGTCAGGCTCAGGACGAGGCGTCCCGCGGCACCGTCCCAGGACTCGCCGAGGACGCCCTGGAACCGCAGGAGGTCCTCGTGGACGGTCACCTTCGCGTCGACGACCAGCCCCGCCGCCGCGTACGCCACCGCGTCCCCGGCCGAGTCGAAGGACGCCGTGTGGGACGGCCTCGTCTCGCCGCCTCCCTCCGCGTCTGCGCACCTAACGGCCAGCCACGCGCCGTCCCCGCGCAGCACCGACCAGTGGCCGGGTGCGATCCGCCCCACCAGGAACCGCGAGACCCGGTCGCCGACGAGGTCGCGCAGGACCCGGCGCGCCCAGACGAACGTCCAGGCGCTTTCGGGGTAGAGCCGACCGACGAGGGCGTGCTCGTCCTGCGGGACCTCGGGGAGCGTTTCAGGGGCCATTACGAATCCGCTGGCGTCCCCTGGCGTCCCTGCTCGCGCAGCTCCGCCTCGAACAGGTCGTGGACGCGGAGGCGCAGCGTGCGGATGAGGGCCCGCTCCTCGGGCGTGAGGTCGCGGGCCTCGGCGCGCGACGCGTCCTCGAGGCCGTTGATGGTCTCGTAGAGCGCGTACGCCGGGCCGTCACCGCGCAGCCGCCGGCCCCGGTACTCCTCGACCCGCTGGACGAACTCGTCGCGGGTCAGCGTGTCGATGTCGGCGGTCGTGCCGAACCAGATCTTGTCCACGTACGACCGGTCGAGCGTGAACTCGCCGGTCCGCCCGGACAGCGCCCAGACGAGCAGCCCGCCGTCGGGCGCCTCGACGAACGCCACGGGCCTGCCCTCGTAGGCGTAGTACTGCGGATACTTCTCGGCCACTTCGCCCCCTCACCGCCGCGCGAGTTCGCGCAGCGCGTCCAGGCCGGGCAGCTCCCGCACGGGCGCGTCCTGGCCGATGACGCCCGACAGCCGGTCCGCGGGCGCGAGCGCGCACCGCCGCAGCGCCTGCAGGGACGGGACGCCCTCCCGGTGGGCGTCGCTCAGCCGCAGCTTCCACAGCCCGGCCGCGACCTCGCCCGCCGTGCCCGCCGGCTCCCGCCTCAGGTACCCGGCGGCCCGGCCGTCCACCGACGCCCACACGAAGCCCACGACCGTCCCGTCGAGGGTGACGGGCAGGTACCGGACGGGCGCGGCGGTCAGCTCCGGGTAGGTCGGCGGCAGGACGCTGAACAGCGGCCCGAACCCCTTTGACCGGTCGGCCGGCGTCCCGTCCTCGAACCGGCCGTCCTGCACCGACGGCCCCTCCGGCGCCGGGTGGCCGGGCGCGACGATCTGGTGCAGGGCCCGCAGGTCGGGGGCCTGCCGCTCGGGCTCGTCCGCCGCGATCGCGCCCGCCGTCGGGTCCTCGGCGGCGCCCTTCCAGCGCCGGACGGCCTCGGCGGCGGGCACGTCGGCCGCGTACGCCTCGGCGAGCCGGTCCTCCCAGCGGTCGGCGGCGAACATCTCCGCCTCCGAGACGTCGGGGGCCAGCAGGAACCCGGCCGCCTGCCGGCCGGTCGACCCCCACAGGCAGCCGATCACCCGGCCGCGCAGCCGCACCCAGTAGTAGATCACCGGTTCCCGGGTCCAGTGCGCGTACGACGGGGCCGCGGCCGGCGGCTCCGGGACGTCCGGGAACGCCGACGGCGCCCCCGGCACGCCGGCGGGAGCGCCCGGGTCCCATGGGGGAGGCAGGTCACTCATCTCGCGCGCACCTTTCACGTCGACGTCCGCCCATCACGGTCATGACCTGGGCGGAGGAGGCGGTCCCGGGGGGATGACCACGGCCTCTACATCGTAGGTCGGCCGGCGCACCGAGGTTCCGTCGCGGAGCGTGACCGTCTCGTAGCCGGTGTGCACGACGCTGGTGATCTGGTACCGGGTGCCGCGCGGCAGGATCAGCTCCCGCTGGTCCGGGAAGGCGCTCCGGCTGCCCATCCACAGCCCGTGGCTGCCCGCCGGCAGCACCAGGTGGACGCGGTTGCCGAACGACTGCCCGTCCACCTCGGCCGGGTTGCGCCCCAGCGACGTGGACATGGGAGCGCCCTCGGTCTGCACCGTGCCGACCAGGACCTCGGGGTCGCGCCCGTTGAGCGGCAGCCCGTCCCGGCCGATCAGGAAGTTCAGGTTGTCGAGACCGCGCACCGCCTGGACGGGCTCGGGCAGCGGCTGGTGGAGCGCCTGGTCCAGTTCGGCCATGCGCCGCCAGAACGCCTGCTCCGTCGGCTCCTCGCCGAGGTACTGGCGCAGCCAGTTCCGCTCCTGGAAGTCGGCGGTGAGCTGCTCCAGGCGCGCCGTCACCGACGTCAGCGGCGGCGCCAGCAGCCGGTCCACGAGCTGCCGCTGGTGCGGGTCGAGGTCGGTGCGGCTCCGCAGCCGGACGATCTCCTCCATCCGGGACGGCATCCGCCCGCCGTTGAGGTGGTGCAGCTGCCGGGCGGACCACTCCGACCACGCGAGCCGGTTCAGGTGGGTGCCGATGTCCGGCCCGCCGGGCCGCAGGAACCGGTTCGGCATCGACTGCCGCGTGTACCACCACGCGGCGCGCCGCAGCGGCTCCGGCAGGCTCCGGAAGACGTGCCCGAGACGGCTCTCGCCGTACCGCTCGCCCTGCCGGTCGGTGTCGAACCGGTGGACGCCGTCGGCGTGCGTCCGGCCTTCGGGCCGCAGCCAGTCGCGGATCCCGCGGGCCTCGGCGTCCTGCGGCGGGCCGCCGTCGGCGTCCTGCGGCGGGGTGCGGCCGGGCGGGTGGGCGCCGTCGCCGGCGAGGACGGTGCCGTCCGGGCGGTGCACGTCCCAGCCGCCGTCCGGCGGCCAGGTGGGCCGCTGCCGGCCGTCGGCGTCGGGGTGGCCGGACGAGGCGTAGACGTTGCCGTCGGCGTCCGACCAGGCCAGCCCGCGCGGGGCCACCACGGGCACGCCGAGCCGCTGGGAGAGCTGCGCGGCGAAGTCGCCCTCGCCGGTCCGGCAGGACAGCAGCATGACCTGGCGGCCGTCCCAGTTCGGGTCGTTGCGGATCAGGTCGGCCAGGTCGTCGGCGCTCAGCCGCCGCCCGTTCACCAGCAGCCCGTCCCGGTCGCCGTGCCCGTCGACCACGAACGTGTCGGGGTCGTGCGGGACGCGCCGGGCGAGGTCGCGCATGGCGGTCTCGTCCGGGCCGAAGAACGACCGGCCGGCCGGGGTGCCGTCGCTGTCGCGGAAGACGTCGTGCAGGTGCTGCGGCAGGTCGCCGGGCACCGTGTCGCCGCCGTCCGCCTTGTCCGCGTCGGACTGGTCGGTGTCGGACTGGTCGGTGGCGGCCGGGTCGGTATCGGTCTGGTCGGTCCGGTCGGTGGCGGCCGGGTTGGTCTCGGCCGGGTCGGTGTCGGTCCGGTCCGTGCCGGTCCGGTCGGTGGCGGGGTGGCCGGTGTCGGCGGGGCCGCGGTCCGGGGCCGGCCCGCCGGGCGCGGGCGGCTGCGGCGACGGCTCGGAGTACCAGCCGTACTTGGCCGCCACGTCCGGCCGCGGCGAGGTCTCCGGCCGCGCCTCGGGCGCGGGCTCGTGCTCGGGCCGTGCCTCTGGCTCGGGCTGTGCCTCGGGCTCGGGACGGGACGCCGGCTCGGGGCGCGCCGCCGGGGCGTCGGCCGGGGGCGTGTGCTGCGGTCCCGCGGTGCGGGCGCGCGGCGGCGGGTCGGTGAGCGCCTCGTCCAGGGCCTGCTGGAAGCGGCCGATCACGCGCTGCTTGATGGCCTCGTCGAGCGCGCGCTCCTCCGGCGTGACGGCCCGGTTCTGGTTGTCGGCGACGTTCGGCAGGTCGCGGCGCACCTCGTACAGCGAGTGCTCGTACGACGCCACGTCGTCGATCGAGCGCAGGTGCAGCCGCAGCTCGCCGATGTGCCCGTTCGGCATCCGGATCGTCAGCTGGACGTCGCGGTAGCCGCTCGGGACCGGGTTCTGCATCCGGTCCTTCACCGACACGATCTGGACGCCGTGCTCCCCGGCGATCCGCTGGATGTTGCCGAGCGCCTGGTAGAGCCCGTCCACGGAGCGGAACTGGATGCGGGCGCCGAGCAGGTCGTTGAGGCGGCTCGCGTCCCCCTCGTAGTCGCCCATGATCTTGTCGAGGGCGCGGACCCGGTCCTTGTCGCCGGGGCGCAGCTTCGGGTCCGCGCCCATCTCCGCGAGTTCCGGGTCGTGGACGAGCGCGTGCAGCAGCGCCTCGGACTCGTGCTTGGCCGCGTAGAGGCCGTCCAGGTACTCGTTGAGGTACGGGTCGTCGCGCCCCTGGTCCGGGTCGACCCGGGACGGGTCGAAGTCCGGCTGGTCCGGGGCCACCCGCGCCTCGCGGCTCTCACCGGGCCGCCGCTCGTTCACGACGGAGTCGGCGAGGTCCCGGCTGATCCGCTCCTGGTCCGGGGTGAGCGGGGTCGGCTGCGCCTTCACCCGGTCCCCGCCGAGGATGGCGTCCGCGCCGCGCTCGTTGACGTCGTGCACGGCCCCTTCGAGGATCCGCACGGCCTCGGGGTGGGTGAGCACGCTGTTCAGCGTCTTCGGCCGGGCGAGCAGCGACTCGCGGAGCGAGGTCTCCACGTCGTTCAGGCCGTCGCCGGCGATGATCCGGGCCAGCTCGGGGTGGTTCGGCAGCGTGTCGCGCAGCTGGGTGCGGAGCTGGTCGCCCAGCGGCTCGCCCGCCTGGTCCAGCATGTCCCGGACGGCCGGGTCATCGTGGACGGCGCGCATGACCTCGTCGGACGCCCGCTGCGGCGTCTCCGGGGTCTGCTGCGTCTCCGGGGTCTGCGCGTCCGGCCGGTCGGGGCGCGGCGCGTCCGCCGGGTCCGGGCGGGAGGCGGCGTCGTCGGGCGGCGTCGGGTCCGCCGAGCGGGCCATCGGCTCCGGCGGCTCCCCCGCCGACCTGGGCGCCGGATCCGTCCAGCCGAACGGGCGCGCCGGACCCTTCGGGTTGCCGTTCGCGTCGGTGGGCAGCGTCGGCGCCGTGCCGTGCTGGTTCGGCGGCAGGTTGTAGAACGACCGGTAGTGGACGGTCGTCGTCGGCGGGGTGGTGTTGAAGTCGGTCTCCGACCACCGCGCGTGGATCACCCGCGGCGTGTAGGCGAGGTCGCCGCCCGCGGTGTGGTTCGGTTCGGCGAAGAACTCGAACCGGCCGATCCGCCGGTTGTTCAGCGGGTCCTGGTCGAGGGCGGCGAGCCGCTCCTCCAGCCCGAACCAGCTTTCGGGGCGGGTGACCTGGTGGGCGTTCTGGCCCTGGTTCTCGACCTCCCACTGCGGGAAGTAGTTGATGCGCTCGCGCGGGCCCTGCCCCTGGTGGCCGAAGATGTGGCCGCCGTTGAACCGGGTGCCGGAGTACTCCTTGTTCCCCATGTGCCCGACGTGGCCCTGCGCCCCGTAGCGGGCGCCGCCGCCCACCGCGTAGTCGGGCCGGCCGGTGGCCATGTCGGTCTGGCCGTTGTCGTCGGTGTGGAACAGGAACGTGCCCGGAGGGACCTGGTGCTGCGGCCCGTTGGCGCCGGCCGTGGTGGTCTGCCCGGGGATGCCGTTCGGGTCGTCCTCGCGCAGCGCGCCGAGGTCGCCGCGGCGGACGGCGTCGCTCGGGTCGAAGTCCGCGGGGTCGAGGGTCGCGAAGCGGTCCCGCGGCTCGACCATGTAGTTGACGTTGGGAAGCGGGACCCCGTCGTTCTTGTGCGAGAGGAGCCCCAGCTCCGGGTTGTAGTTGGCGACGCCGTCCTTGTCGCCGAACCACGTCCGGACGTGGGTGATGTTGCCGTCGCCGTCCGTCCAGAAGATGCCGTGCAGGCGGCCGTCCCCGTCGCGGACCTCGATCCTGGCGTCCGCGTCCAGCGGCTGCCTCGCGCTGTACGGCCCGTCCGAGGGATTGTGGGTCCGGGTCACCTCGTTGAGCGGCTCGCCGTCGGCCGTGTGAGTCGGCGGGTCGAACGGCGCCGCGGCCGGCGACCGCCCGTCCTCGCCGCCGACGAAGACGTGCGGGTCCCCCTGGCCGAAGTCGATCTGGTGGACGACGCCCGGCCTCGGCTGCGTCAGGTCGATGTTCTCGTTGGGATCGCGGAGCGCTCTGGGCTCGCCCTCCGCCTGCGGGTTCGTGACGTGGGTGACCTGGCCGTCGGCGTTCGTGTACACGATCGACCGGACGACCGGCTGCCCGCTCGGGTCCAGGACCGGGGCGCCGGTGTCGTCCAGCGCCAGGATGCGGTGTCGGCCCTCGCGCTTCGGGTAGTCGACGTCGGCGGCGTGCTGGTCGGGCCGCAGCGCGTGGTCCTGGGTGGCGGCCCTGTCCACTTGCGGCGGGTTCCACGGGTCCTGGGAGGGCGAACCGCGGGTGGCGTCCCCGTCGCCGGGCCGCGCCGGGCCGCTCGTCCCGCCGTCCTGCACCGGATGGCCGGGCGCGTAGCCGTCGCGTCCGGCCGGGGCGGCCGAGCCGTCCGGGCGGTGGGTCTGCCAGCCGCCGTTCGGCGGCAGGTCGGGACGCGTCCGCCCGTCCTCGCCGGGGCGGCCGGACGAGGCGTAGACGTTCCCGTCGGAGTCGGACCAGGCGAGGCCGTGCGGCGCGGTGACCGGAACGCCGAGCCGCTGCGCGAGCTGGGCGGCGAACTGGCCGTCGCCCGTCTCGCACGACAGCAGCATCACCTCGCGGCCGTCCCAGTTCGGGTCGTTGCGGATCAGGTCGGCGACCTCGTCCACGCTGAGCCGGCGGTCGCCGACCCGCATGCCGTCGGGGTCGCCGTGCCCGTCGACGATGAACCGCTGAGGGTCGGCGGGCACGCGCGAGGCGAGGTCCCGCATGGAGCCCTCGCCGGGCCCGTAGAAGGCGCGCCCGGCCGGCGTCTCCTGGCTGCCGCGGTAGACGTCGTGCAGGTGGTCGGGGAGGCCCTCGGGCGGGGTCTCGCCCGTGTCGCCGTCGTGGGCCGGGCCGTCCTCGTCACCGTGCCGGGTGCCGTCGTCGGAGCGCGGCGCCGCGTCGTCGCCGCGCGCGGCGGGCTCGTCCCCGCCCCGCGCCGCCGGACCATCGTCGCCGCGGGCGCCGGGACCCTCCCCGCCGCGTGCGGCCGGGCCGTCGTCCCCGCGTGCCGCCGGTCCGTCGCCGCCGCGTGCGGCCGGGCCGTCACTGCCGGGGCGCGGGCCCGCGTCGCTGCCGCCGGGCGTCCCGGGCGCGGAACCCGGGTCGGACGGCGGCGTCGAACGGAACCGCGGCGACGGGCCCGACGGGGACGAACCGGGGTCGGCCGACCCCGGACCGGCCGGGCCGGGGTTCGGCGCCGGGCCGGGACTGGGCGCGGGGCCCGGGTTGGGCGGTGCGCCGCCGGGCCACGAGCCGTCGCCGTTCGGTGTCGGCGTGCCTCCCGTGCCGGGCGCGCCCGGGTCCGGGTCCGGCGGGATCACCGTGGCGCGGATCTCGACGATCGGGTTGCCGTCGGCGTCCCGGGCGTCGGGGTCGACATGGGTGATCTCGTAGCGGGTGCCGCGCGGCAGGACCAGTTCGCGCTGGTCCGGGTAGGCGCTCTCGCCGCCCATCCACACGCCGCGCGACCCCTCCGGCAGGTCCATGTGGATCCGGTAGCCGAACGGGCTGTTGTCGACGACGGCGGGGTCGCGTCCGAGGGACGTCGACATGTACCCCGGCTCGGTCTGGACCGTCCCGACGAGCAACTGCGCGTCGCGCGGGCCGAGCGCCGTCCCGTCGGGCAGCCGCATGAAGCTCACGTCGTGCAGGCCGCGCTCGGTCTGCACCGGCTCCGGCAGCGGCTGGTTCAGCGCCTGGTCGAGCTCGCCGACGCGCGCGTTGAACGCGTCCACGGTGGGCGTCTCACCGAAGTACCCGTGCAGGAACGACCAGTAGTTCGCGTTGCCGGCGATCTGGTTGAGCCGGTCCGCCGGGTCGGCCGCGGACATCACGTGGTCGACCAGCGCGCGCTGGTCCGGCGTCAGGTTCGGGTTGGACGCCCACTGGTTCAGCGTGTCGAGCGTCGGCAGGCCGTTGCCGCCGTTCATGTTGTTCAGCGCCCACGCCGTGCCGTACTCGCCCTGCAGGTGGTTCAGGTACCCGGGCAGGTCGGCGCCGGGACGCAGGAACGCATTCGGCATCGACTGCACCGTGTACTGGTACAGCGCGTTCCGCAGCTCCGGCGGCAGGTTCCGGTACTGGTCCCCGAGCCGTTCGTCGCCGTACCGCTGGCCCTCGTCGTTGGTGTCGAAGCGGCGCACCGGGTCGGGCGCGACGCGGCCGCCGTCCGGGTCGTGGACCGTCCAGCCCGTCGACTCGGGGTGGCCGAGCGCGTTGAGGTCGACGGCGCCGATCGGGGCCGTGACGCGGACGCCGAGCTGCTGCGCCACGTCGGCCGCCAGCCGGCCGTCGCCGCTGTTGTTGGCCAGCAGGAGCAGGTCGCGCCCGTTCCAGTTCGGGTCGCTGCGGATCAGCGCCGCGAGGTCCGTGGCGTTCATCCGCTGGTCGCCGACGATCAGCCCGTTGCGGTCGCCGTGCGCGTCGAGCACGAACCGGCCCGCGGGATCGGGCGGCACCATCGCCGCCGCGCCGCGCATGTGCGGCTCGTCGGGGCCGTACAGCGCCCGCCCCGCCGGGGTCTCCGCACTGTTGCGCCAGGTGTCGTGAAGCCGGTCCGGCAGCCCCTCGGGGACGTCCCGCCGCCCGGGCTGCCCGTCGGCGGAGTCCTCCGGCTGCCCCTCCCGCGCCCGCGGCTGGCCTTCGCCGTCGTTGCGGGGCTGGCCTTCGCCGTCGTTGCGGGGCTGGCCTTCGCCGTCGTTGCGGGGCTGGCCTTCGCCGTCGTTGCGGGGCTGGCCTTGGTCGGTGTCGCGCGGTTGGCTCTGGTCGGTGTCGCGCGGCTGCCCGTCGCGGGGCTGCTCTTCACCGTCGTTGCGCGGCTGCCCGTCGCGCGGCTGGCCCTCGTCGGCGTCGCGCGGCTGCCCATCGCGGGGCTGGCCCTCGCCGTCGCGGGGCTGGCCCTCGCCGTCGTTGCGCGGCTGGCCTTCGCCGTCGTTGCGCGGTTGGCCTTCCGCGTCGTTGCGCGGCTGCCCGTCGCGTGGCTGGCCCTCGCCGTCGTTACGGGGTTGGCCTTCTGCGTCGTTGCGGGGCTGGCCTTGGTCGGTGTCGCGGGGTTGGCCTTCGCCGTCGCGTGGTTGGCCCTCGTCGGTGCGGGGCTGTTCGTTGTCAGTGCGCGGGCTGCCCTCGTCCGGCTGAGGGTTGGCGTCGTCCGTGCGGGGCGTGTCGCCGCCGGGGACGTCCTGAGCCGGGTCCGAGCCCGGCTGGTTCTCCCCGATGCGGGGCTTGCCCTCGCCGTTCTGCGTGGAGTCGCCGTTCTGCGTGGTGCCGCTCGTGCCGTCCGGCGCGGGCGTGTTGCCGCTGTTGGCGCCGAGGTGGCGGTCCATGACCTGGCCGATGGCCTGGGCCAGCGGGCGGGGATTCTCGGAGAGGCGGTACTCGGTGAACGCCTCCGCCATCATCTCGTGCGGGTCGCCGGACCCGTAGTCGGACAGGGCGTTCTCCACGCGCTGCTGCGTGGCCGGGTCGTGCGGCTGGGTCGCGTCGTAGGGGATGCCGAGGGAGTTGGAGACCGCCTGGTTCAGGTCCGCGAGCATCTGCGGGTCGTTGAGGAGCTGCTCGCCGAGGTGGTGGCCGAACTCGTGGGTGAAGACGCCTTCGGTGGAGCCGCCGCCGGGCACGGTGAAGCCGGTCGCCTCTTCGTCGGCGCCGTCCTCGGCTCGCTGCTGGTTGTCCGCGAACGCGTCGTCGTTGAGGTAGATGCCGGGGTCGTTCGACTCCGGCGTCGCGTAGGCGAGGACGTCGTCGTTGCCCGGCCCGAGCGACTGGTTGAAGTCCTCCGACCCGATGTGGGTCAGGCCCTGCATGGTGCTGGGGTAGTCCGCGGAGAGCGCCTGGAGGGCGTTGTTGACCTCACGGACCGCGGCCGGGTCGATCGGGCTGGACGTGAAGTCCACCGTGGGCGCGTCGTCGCCGAACTGGGCGAGGATGTCCCGGGCCTGCTGCTCGGCGTCCGCGAGCTGCTGCGCCTCGTCGGCCGGGTCGGTCTTGTCCGGGGTGCCCTCGCTGGACGAGCCGTCGTCGGAGGAGCCGTCGTCCGGCTTGGTGCCGTCCGCCTCCTTCTTGTGGGGCGCATCCCCGTCCGGCTGTGTCGACTCGTTCGCGGGCGGAGCCTGCTCGTTGCGGACGACGCCGTCGGAGTCCACGGGGGCGTGGGACTGGGAGTCCGGCTTCGGGCGCGGGGACTCCAGGTTGGGGTTGCCGTCCCCGGCGGGACGTTCCGGTGCACGGGACGTGGACGGCGACGTGGACCCGGGGGCCCGCTCGGACCCGCCGCCGGAGGGGCCGACGGAGGGTCCGCCGGAGGAGGGCCCTCCGACACCGCCCGCCGACGCGGTGCCGGCGGGGCCGCCCATCATGCCCATCGGCATGGGCGCGATGAGACCGGGCTGCACGCCGGAACCGTCCTCGGACGGCGAGGCGGGGTCCCTCGTGCCGTCGGACCCGTCGGATCCGCGAGGCGCCTCGGAGGCGGTGTTCGTGGTCCCCGCGCCGCGAGGGGCCGGCTCGCCACCGGGCGCGGGCTCCTCGGCGGGAGGCGTCCCCTCGTCCGGTGTCGTGCCGTCGTCGGGCGTCGCGCCGGTGCCCTCGTCGGGCGCCGCGTCGTCCCTGGGGGTCGTGCCGTCACCGGGCGTTGTCCCGTCGCCGGGCGTTGTGCCGTCGCCGGGTGTCGTGCCGTCGCCGGGTGTCGTGCCGTCCGTCGGTGCTCGGCCGTCGCCCGGCGTTGTGCCGTCGCCCGGTGCCGTGCCCTCGTTCGGGGTTGTGCCGGTGCGGTCGCCGGGGGACCGCCCGTCGCCCGGGGCCGGGCTGTCGCCCGGTGTCGTGCCGTCGGTTCGCGATGGGGCGTCGCTGCGCGCCGGGCTGTCGCCCGGGGTCGGGCCGCTGCTCGGGGTCGCGCCGTCCGGGGTGGGGGAGCTGCCGGGAGTGGGGGACGGGGTGCCGTTGGACGGCTGTGTGCCCGCGCCCGTCGTCTCGGGGCTGGTGGAGCCGGTGCCGGGGTGCGGTGTGGACGACCCGTCGCCGTGGGGAGTGGAACCGCCGTGCGGGCTGGAGCCGCCGTCGGGCGCACCGCCGGTGCTCGAAGAACCACCGGTGCTCGAAGAAGAAGTGGAACCGCGGCCGGGCGACGAGGACGACCCGCCACTGGACGAGGAGGAGCCGCCGGGAGACGATCCGCCACCGGACGAGGACGAGGACGACCCTCCGCCGGAGGAGGTCGAGCCTCCCGAGGGTGAACTTCCGCCGGGCGAGGACGATCCGCCGCTGGGGGCGGCACCGCCTGGTGCGGCGCCTCCTGGGGCGGCACCGCCGGGGGCCGCGCCGCCCGGAGCGGCACCGCCGCCCACGGGCGCCATGCCGCCGGGTGCCGCACCGCCCGCGGGAGCGCCGCCGGGCATACCGCCACCGGACGGTGACGAGCCGCCGAACGCGGCGGGGTTGCCGCCGAGGCCGCCGCCCGATCCGCCCGAGCCGCCGGACCCGCCGGAGGGCGCGCCGCCTCCGCCGTCGGGGGCCGAGGAGGCCAGCGTGGCGCCTCCGCCGCCGCCACCGCCGCCGCCACCGGAGTGGGAGCCGCCGCCTCCGCCGCCGCCTCCGCCGCCGGTGTCGCCGAGCAGCGTCGAGATGCGGTTGCCGCCGCCGGAGGACGAACCGCCGCCGTCTCCGCCGCCGGAGTGGGAGCCGCCGCCTCCGCCGCCCCCGCCGCCACCGGAGTGCGAGCCGCCACCGCCGCCTCCGCCACCGGTGTTGGAGCCGCCTCCGCCGCCTCCGCCGCCGCCGGTGTTGGAGCCGCCTCCATCACCGCCACCGCCGGAAGGGGAGGGCGAGCCGCCCGGGTCGGTCGACGTCGACGGAGTCGGGGTCGGCGTGGGGGTGGGGCTGGGAGTGGGGGGCGTGCCCGGAGCGGGCGGGTCGCCGCCGGGGACGGACGAGTTGTAGTCGTTGAGGCCGTCCTTGCCGCCGCCGACGGCGCCGCCGAACGCGCCCGACGTGGCGCCCTTGGCGATGGCGTCCCAGGTCAGCGGGTCGCCGTGGATGGCGGCGGTGGCGACCGTGCCGGCCACGCCGCTGATGGCCTCGGACGCGCCGTCCCGGACCATGCCCTTGACCATGTTGCCGGCCGCGGTGTCGGCGGCGTCGCTCACGCCGGGGATCTTGCCGATGCCGTGTCCGATGCCGCCGGAGATGGCGCCGCCGATCGCGCCGTCCAGGGTGGCCGCCCCGGTCTTCTTCCAGTCGACGCCGTCCCGGTTGCCCTGCGCGATCTGGATGCCCTGGACGAGCAGGTCCAGCCCGCCGCCCTCCAGCGCGCCGACGAGCGCGCCCTTCAGGACGGCGCCGAGGAAGCGCCTGCTCAGCCACTCCAGCAGCCGCTGGAAGATGGTTCTGGACGCGATCTGCGCCCCCGCCTCGACGGCGGGAATGGCCGCGGTGGAGGCGCCGAACGTCGCGAAGGCCGCCGCGATCAAATAGGCGATCTCGATCGCCGTGATGATCAGCAGCGCGATGAACATGTACTTCGCGTACTCGATGTCGAGTGCGCCGCCGTCCAGCGTCTCGCCGAACTGGCCGCACGACTCGACGAGTTTCGTGAGGATCTGCGGGTCGGTGGAAACCCACTTCTCCCAGTTCTTGCCGAACTCGTCGGCGGCGCCGCTGTCGAGCGCGCCGCGGACGTCGTTCGCCGCCTGGTTGAGCTCCTCGATCAGCTCGCCGACCTCGGTGCCGGCGGCGCGCCACGCGTCGGCGCAGCGGCGCATCGCCGTCTCGTCGCCCTCGGGCCAGTCGGCGCCGATGATCCAGGACAGCCACTGGACCGGTTCTGGGATTTCAAGACCCACGGATCAGCTCACTTCAGCCTTGAGGTGTCCTCGGCCTGTTTGTAGGTCTTGGCCATCTGGTCGACGCCCTTCCGGATGCCTTCCAGGCCTTCCTTGAGCTTCGGGAACGACTCCAGCACCTGCGTGCTCGGCTCCTTGTAGCCCTCGGCGAACGTCTTGCCGGTCTCGTCGGCGCCCCAGCACTCGCCCTCGGCGGACAGGGCGGAGCTGAGCCGGTTGAAGATCGCCTCGAGTTGCGTGGCGCCGGTGGTGAACCCCTTGCCGGCGCGCTTCAGCTCTTCTGTGTCGACCTCTAGGTATTCGTAGGTCATCGCGGCGGGATCCCCAGTCGCTCGCGGACCGCGTCGAAGTCGTCGGGACGCTCCGGCAGCAGCTTGGTGATGTCGAAGCCGCTCTCGGCCGGGCCGTCGGGGACGAGTCCCTGCATCGCCGCGCGCATCTGGTCGGCGACCTGCGCCTGCGCGTCCCGGGACGCCTCCAGCACCGCCTCGGCGAGCTCCTCGGAGCCGAGCTTGCGCTGCACGCGCGGGTCGAACTCGAGGGAGGTGAGCCGGCCCTGCCGGTCGACCTTCACCCGCACCATGCCGTCGGCGGCCTCCGCCTCGGCCTCGATCGTCTCCAGGCGGGACTGCATGTCCGCGATCTGCCGGCGCTTCTCCTGGTAGGTCTGCAGGAGTTCGTCGATATGCGCCTGCCATTCAGCGCGCACGGTCACCCCTCTGTTCGTCGGGAGCTTGCGATAGCCCGCGACCGCGCACGATCACAGACACACAGGGATTGATCAATGTATACGGGTTTCAAACCGGTTTTAGCAACCGGTATGCAGCGATCCAAGACAATAGAGGGATGCGGCGCGCAGCGGTGGGGGTGTGGAACACTGCTGGGACCGGTGGTACGACCTTGGAGGGTGGCTGACGATGCGCAGGAGACCGAACATCTGTGACGCCTGCGTGCGGTTGCAGAAGAGGTCCAATCCTGGCGCCGAGACGTCGCTCGACCGCTGGATCCCGTACTGCGACGCGTTCCCCGAGCGGGTGCCGAACGAGATCTACCGCGGCGGGTTCGACCACCGCAACCCGTTCGAGGGCGACCGCGGCATCCGCTTCGAGATGCGGCCCGGCGGGGAGCGCTCCCTCGCCGCCTACGAGGCGTCGCGGGCCCGGCAGGAGGCGCGCCGGTCCGGCGAGGCGTCCGATTCGTGACCGCGTTCCCCTGTGCAGGTCCCCCCGCCGGTGAAACGCTGGGACGCGAAGGCTCCTAGGGTGTGGGGGCGTGTCCCGCGCACCCCGTTCCGGTGCGTGCGGTGACGCGCGTCTCGTAGGCTGGCCGGTGAGAGGGGAGGCAGGTGTCCGACTCCAGCTGGCAGCATGCGGTCCTGCGTGACATCGGCGTTTCGCGCCGGGGACTGCGGCGGCTCGACCGCGCTCCGCTCGGCCTCGGCGGAGCGTCGTGGGGGGCGGAGGCTCCGCCCCGTCCCGCGCCGGAGCAGGCACAGCCCGCCGCTCCCGCCGCGCAGCCGGTGCCGCCCGCGCCGCAGCCCGCCCCGTCCGCGCAGGGCGCCGCCGGGCCGGTTCCCGAGGCACCGCCGTTCGCCGCGCCCGCCATGCAGTCGTCCGCGGGGTCCGGCGAACCGGCTCCGCTCCTGCCCGACCCGCAGCACCAGAACCCGCAGCCGCCCTCCGAGCCGCGGCCCGAGGCCCGCGTGCCGCAGCCCGAGACCGCGCCGCAGTGGTACGAGCGGCCCTCGCAGCAGGACGCGTCCGCCACCGACCAGCAGGCGACGGCCCAGCGGGAGGCGCCGCGGCCGGAGAACGTCCAGCAGCCCGCCGCGTGGCCGGTGAACCCGCAGACTCCCGAGACCGCGCAGCCTGCTGAAGGCGCGCAGCCCGCCGAGAGCGCGCAGGCCCCCGAGAGCACCCAGCCGCCGCAGCCCGCGCCGGCTCCCGAGAACGCCCAGCCGCCGCAGCCCGCGCCGGTGCCCGAGACCGCGCAGGCCCCCGAGGCCGCGCCGGAGCCGGTCGAGCCCCTCGTGCACTCCGACTTCGACTGGGAGTCGGCGGTCAACCCCGTCCTCGGCGGGGTGTCGTCGTCGACCGGTGAGGGCGCCGCCCCGGCGCCGCAGGCGCCCGCCCCCGCCGCGCAGCCCGCGCCGGCCGACCAGGCCTCGGGCGTCGGCCACCAGATCCCGGCGCACGAGCTCGTCCGCCGGAACCAGCACGGCGACCCGCTCGCCCGCCGGGTGGGCCGCGGCGTCCGCAACGCGATGGGCGGCGGCGGGCGCGAGGCCAGGGAGCACGCCGGGTTCATCGACCTGATGCAGCGGCCGGTCCCGAGCACCCGGCGGATCGCCGTGGCCAGCGTGCGCGGCGGCGCCGGCAAGACCACGATGGCGGCGCTCGTCGCGACCGAGCTGGCCCGCTACCGGCAGGACCGGGTGCTCGCCGCCGACGCCGACGCCGAGCTCGGCTCGCTGCCGCTGCGCCTCGGCGTCCGCACCGAGCTGTCGCTGTTCGACCTCGCGGGGCAGAACCCGAGCACGTTCGAGGAGGCGGCGCGGTACCTGGCGCGCACCCCCGAGGGCCTGTTCGTGCTGTCGTCGACGCGGGGCGGGCGCATCGCGGGCGAGTTCACGCTGGACATGTTCCAGAGCGCCCTCAGCGTCGTGGGCCGGTACGTGGGCACCACCGTCGTCGACTGCGGCGCCGGGATCCTCACCGAGCTGAACCGTGGCGTCGTCGCGAGCGCGCACGGCCTCGTCCTGGTGACGCCCGGCACGGTGGACGGTGCGCTAAGCGCGCGCGGGGCGCTCGAATGGTACGCGGCCAACGACCTGCAGGACCTCCTGCGCCGGACGGTCATCGCGATGGTCTCCCACGCGCCGCAGGTGGGCGCCGACCTGCACCGCGCTCAGCAGATGCTCTCCGCCTGGGGCCTGCCCGTGGTCTTCGTGCCGTACGACCGGCATCTGGCGACGGGCAGCTCGGTCGACATGAGCAAGGTCTCCGCCGCCGCGCGGACGGCGGTGACCAGGGTCGTGCACGAGGTCTTCGCGCGGGCGCTCACCCCCAGCGCGGCCCGCTGACGCCGGGCGGGCCGGTCACGCTGAGCGGCCCGGTCACGCTGAGCGGGCCGCTCGCGCTGAGCGGGCCGCTCGCGCTGAGCGGGCCGCTCGCGCTGAGCGGGCCGCTCGCGCGTGGGGTCAGCTCTTCCAGATGAGGGTGTTGGTGACCTCGACGCCGAGTTCCCCAGCGGTGGCGAAGACGCGTCCCTCGCGGCCGCCGGTCGCGGCGCCGGTGGTCCAGTACGACTGGGCGTAGATCACGCGCGAGCCCTGCGTCCACGACCGCGTCCAGTAGGCGGGGTCCGGCTGCGGCTGCGGCAGCCCGCTGGCGTTGGACGGGGTGAGCAGCAGCGGCCAGCCCTTCTCGGTGGTGGCCCGGCTGACGCTGCTCGCCGCGGACGGGTCGGCCAGCGTCATGACCGACACCGCGGTGATGATCTTCTTGTCCGGGTCGGCGTACACCGCCGAGTACATCGGCCCGGTGCACGGGTGCGCGCGCAGCGCGGTGCGGAGCCGGTCGTTGGCCCGTGAGGTGCACGACTGGGTGCGGGTGCCGGCCCGGGTGAAGGTGTTGCCCTTCGCCGTCCGGATGGTCGTCGACAGCACCTCGGACAGGTCGCCCGACGGCGTCTCGCTCGTCGGGGTGGACGTCGGCTCCGGCGACGAGCTGTAGCGGGGCGAGTAGGGCGTGGACGAGGGGACCGCGACCGAGCGGTCGTCGTCGTCCCCGCCCAGGATGAGGAACGCGCCGACCCCGACCAGCGCTAGGACCAGCACCACACCGATGATCAGCAGCGGGACGAGCGCGCCGCCGCCGCTCCGTGGCGGCGGAGGGAATCCGGGGGCGCCGTAGGGGCCGGGCGGGGCCGGCGGCGGTGGGAACCCCGGGCCGCCGGACGGCGGGTAGCCGGGGCCGCCGGGCGGAGGGCCCGGCTGCTGAGGGGGGTACATGCTGGCTCCGTGCCGATGCTCATGCGGGGGTGGCGAAAGGTCGGACCAGAGTAGCGGGCGGAACGTTCCGATATCGCGGTAGATGGTAGGTATGTCGGCGGAGGCAGGGTCGTCCCGTGGGCAGTGCGTCCGGATCTCTCATAAAGTTGCGGGGAAGAGGGGAGGCACGTGTCCGACTCAAGCCGGCGACCGGCCGCCCGGTGCGGCGGCGGCCCGCTCCGTCCCGCCCGACGCCGAGGTGACCGATGAGCACTGACCTGGTGGCGCTGGTGCGCCGCGATCCGGATGTGCACGCCGTGGCCGACGGCATGATCGCCATGGGCGAGCGGCTGGAGCTGCGCGGCGGGGAGCCCGAACCGACCCTGCTGTACGACGCCGAGGGCCGGCTGCTCGTCTCCATCGAGGACGCGGTGCACGTCTCGGCGCAGAGCGAGATCCGGCGGCTGCTCGGCCCCGAGTTCGCCGACCGCGTCGGGGTGCCGGTCTGGTGGGTCGACGTGCGCGCCGTCGCCGACGTCCCGGACGCGATGCGCGTCGCCCGCGCGTTCGCCGACTCCCTCGTCCGCTGGCTCGGCGGCATCGTCTACCCCGACGGCGCCACCGACCCGCCCGCGCAGAGCTGGAGGGCGGCCGAGCACGGCGAGGACGCCCCGCAGCCGGGCGGCCTGCCCGGCGACGCCTACCAGGGCGGCGTGATCGGCTGACCCGTCCCGCGCGCCGTCCCGCGCGCCGGGCTCACGTCCAGTCGCGGGTGAGGTCCAGGTCCCACGGGACGAGGTTCCAGGGGCTGCGCGGCTCGGTGGCGAGGTCGTCGACGAGCCGCTCGTACTCGTCCTGCGCCTTGCCTCCGCCGCCCGACCAGAGCAGCCGGCCCTGGAGGTAGCAGGTGGCCATGTCCCGCCAGGACGAGTACCGCCGCTGGATGTCGAGGGCCAGCGGGAGCATCCGCTCCCAGCAGTACTCCTCGGTCAGCCACCCGACCATGTGGCCCCAGCGGTAGAGCATCAGGGCGCGGCCGTAGTCCCAGATGAGGAATCGCCCCACGTTGGCCCGCAGCGCCGGGTCGGCGAGGACCTTCAGCCGGTGCAGCTCCTCGGCGGCGTGGTTGCGGTCGTTGAACAGCTGGTGGAGGAACTGCGCCAGCTCGGCGCCCTCCTCGCTGGCGTCCGCGCCGGGCTCGTCGCGCAGCAGCGGCGGGACGAGCCGCGCGTACTCGTCGCCCTCGTCCCCGTACCGCACCCGGACCAGCTCGATCAGCCGCTCGACGAACGGCGGTTCGAGCCGGTCGGCCGAGATGAGCCCGTCGACCTCCCGCAGCAGCTCCGCGTACTCCTCCTGCGCGGCCGGGGGACGGGCGGCGAGGTCGGCGTCCTGGGTGAAGTCGGCGCGGTGCCCGTCCTGGACGAGCCAGTTGAGGGCGGCGAGCAGCTGTTCCAGGTCGTAGGCGCCCCACGGGTCCTGCAGCAGCTCCTGGGCGGCGCGCCGGTCGGCGGCCGCGGCGGCGCCGGGGCCGGCGCCGAGGCGGTCCACCCGGAACCCGTTGATCGCGCCGTAGGGCGCGCCCGCGCCGATGATCCAGCGCTGCACGGGGGTGAGGTCGCCGCCGCGCAGCGGGACGCCGGGCACGCCGGGTGCGCCGGGCAGGTCGGGCGCGGAGATCAGCTCCCAGAGCCGCTTCCGGAACTCCTCGGCCTGCCGCTCCTCGCTGCCGAAGAACCCGGCGAGCTGCTTGCGCAGCGACGGGTGCCGGACGTAGAGCCGCCGGAAGAACGGCCCGTTCTTCCACACCAGGTGCTCGGGGCGCAGGTCGCCGAATGACAGCCGGGTCCGCCGGTGGACGATGGCGCGCTCGGCGAACCGCAGCTCCAGGTCCGTCCAGAGCCGCGACAGCGGGCTGAACCGCCACAGCAGCAGGAAGCAGGCCACGGCGCCGAGCAGCGCCGCGCCGGGGGCGAGCGCCCAGCGCGCCTCGTCCGGGAGCCCGGCGAGGGACAGCACGGCCCCGGCGAGCAGCAGCGCCACGCCGCCCGCGCCGGCCCCGATGCCCCAGCCGGCGGTGCGGACGGGGGAGCCCTCGATGCGGAGCACCGCCGCGTCGCCGTCGTACTCGAACGACCCCTCGGCGAGCGTCCCCTCGACGGCCCGCTCAAGCGCGTCGAGCCGGCCGTCCATCACCATGGTCAAGGACCGTACATCATCCCTTCCGGGTAGATCATCCGGCCGAAGAGCGGCATGGGCGGGACGTCCCGCCGTGACCGGATCAGCCGGGCCCGGGATCAGCCGTGACCGGATCGGCCGGCCCGGATCAGGACGACTGGAGGTGCTGCATGAGCGCGCTGTGCCGCTGCCAGCCGTCCGGGGAGCGGCCGTCGCCGAGCGGGAAGAACGTCAGCGGGGCGCGCGGCGGCCCGACCTGCTGGCCGGGGATCCCGTTCGGGCCGGCCACGGTGCCCGCGACGGCCAGCGCGACCGGGGCGGGCGCGCCCGTCCAGCGCGGCTCGGTGGTGAGGTCGGCGCGGCCGGGGGTGAGCTGGACGAACAGCGACGCGATCGGCTGGTCGGCGGCGAGGGCGCCGACGAGCGTCGGGAGGTGCTGGAGGGGCGGCGGGTCCTGCGGGGCGTAGCCGACGGTGACGGTGCTGGTCTCGGCCACGGCGCCGCCCTCGCCGGCGCTGTAGTCGCAGATCGCCTGGGCGGGGCGGGGGCCGTCGCCGCCGACGACGAGCCGCACGCTGGAGCGTCCGCGCACGTACTCGGTGAGCCGGTCGCGCCGCCACGGGTGCTCCAGCGGCTCGGCGGGCCCGAGCCCGGCCGGGTACTTGCCGGTGAGCAGCTGCAGCAGGCGCTCGATCGTCCCGGCGAGGTCGCCCTCGGCGGCGTGCCGGATCCGGTAGACGAGGGTGAGCTGCGCGCCGATCGGCGCGGTCGGGCGGGTGGTGAACCCGGGCGCGTAGTCGCGGGCCTCGGGGACGGGCACGAACGTCCCGCCGCCCCATCTCATCGGCCGTCCGGTCAGGCCCTCGTAGTAGCCGTCGCCGTTGCGCACGATCCACTGCGCGCCGTCGCCGGACGCGGCGGTGCGCAGCGGCAGCGTCAGCCGGGATTCCAGCGGCGTGACGAGCTGCAGCGTGCGGCCGGTCTCGGCGCAGTCGGCCAGGGCCTTGTTCAGCCAGGCGCTCAGCGGCACGACCGGCCGGTCCTGGAGGACGACCATCGCTTGGTCGGTCAGCGCGTCTACGGTGCTCATCTCGTCCGGGAGTCTAGTCACCGGGAGCACCCGCCGGCCGGGCGCCCGCCGGACCCCGGGCGGTGCGGGTCCCGCAGTTTCCGGTGACGCCGGTGACGCATGTCCAATCTGTGCTGAAATGTTACGGATGCAGCGAGCCGCCGCGCCCTCCGGCGTCTACTACGCGGACAACGCCCCGACGCCACCGGAGCCGCCGGTGCGGGGGCGTCTGTGGCGCGTGCTCGGCGGCCTGTCGATCGCGCTGTCGGTCGTGCTGGTGGCCGGCAGCCTCACCGCCTACGGCTTCTGGCGGCGGCTGGACGGCCAGATCGACCGCGAGCACGTCGACGACCGGCTCGGCGCGAACCGCCCGCCCAAGCTGAACGGCTCGCTGAACATCCTGCTGATGGGGTCCGACAGCCGCGCCGGGGAGAACGCCCGCTACGGCGAGGAGGCAGGGCAGCGCTCCGACACCACGATCCTGCTGCACATCTCGCCCGGCGGGGAGAGCGCCATCGGGATCAGCTTCCCGCGCGACTCCATGGTGCGGATGCCGCCGTGCAAGAAGAAGAACGGCACCGTCGTCCCGGCCCAGTTCGGGATGATCAACGCGGCGTTCTCCAACGGCGGCCCCGCCTGCACCTGGCGGACGATCGAGTCGCTCACCAAGATCCACATCGACCACTACGTCGAGGTCGACTTCACCGGCTTCAAACGGGTCGTGGACGCGCTCGGCGGCGTCGAGATCTGCGTGCCGAAGCGCATCGACGACCCCAAGGCCGAACTGCACCTCAAGGCGGGCAAGCAGGTCGTCCAGGGCGACCAGGCGCTCGGCTACGTCCGCACCCGGTACGTCCTCGGCGACGGCTCCGACCTCGACCGGATCAAGCGGCAGCAGGCGTTCATGGCCTCCGTCGTCAAGAAGGCGACCGACAAGGGCATGCTCACCGACCCCGGGCGGACCTACGCCTTCCTCTCCGCCGCCACCAAGTCCATCAAGGCCGACGACCGGCTCACGCTCTCGGTGATGCAGAAGCTCGCGGCGAGCCTGCGCGGCATGAGCGCCGGGAAGGTCCGGTTCGTGACCGTGCCGGTGCAGGCGTACCCGCAGGACAAGAACCGCGTCCAGTTCGATCAGGCGCTTGCGGAGCCGCTGTTCCAGGCCGTCCGGGAAGACAACAAGCTCCCCGAGCCGGAGCCGACCCCGCCGCCCGCCCCGGTGGCCGCGCAGAAGACGGTGCAGCCCGTCCCTCCCGCACAGGTGAAGATCGGCGTCTACAACGCGTCCGCCACCGAGGGCCTCGCCCAGCGGACCGCCGAGCAGCTCGCCGACCGCGGCTACCAGGTCGTCAAGGTCGGCACCAGCAAGAAGAAGTACGCCCGCACCCGGATCCTGTACGGCGAAGGCGCCGAACGGCAGGCCGCGCGGGTGGCGATCGCGGTCCCCGGGCACACGCCGCGCCCCTGGCGATCCGCCAAGCCCGGCTACGTGTACCTCCTCATCGGCGACGACGGCGCGCGGCTGCGCGGGCTCGCCCCGGCCGTGCCCAAGGTGGCCGGCGAGATCCGTGCGGACCGTGACATCTGCGCCCACACCTGATGTGGAGCCGCATCAGCGATATCTTGGCCCGCGCAAACCATTAACCGCCTCAAAGCGTCCCTAGTAGGACGGCCTAGTTGAATCCCTCCGACCCTGGCCCGACGAGCCGCCTCCCCGCACTGGGCTCCACCGGCCGCCCGAGCTCCCCCGGAACGGACGCATGCAGCCCGAACCCTTCTCCCTGCTGATGACCGTCTATGGCGGCGACCAGGCGGAACATGTCCGGGACGCGTTCCGGAGCGCCGTGCACTTGCAGACCCTGCGGCCCGACCAGGTCGTCCTCGTCCAGGACGGCCCCGTCCCGCCCGAGCTGTCGGCGTGCCTGCGCGAACTCATGGCCGGGAGCCCCGTCAAGGTGGTGTTCGTCCCGCTGGAGCACAACCGCGGCCTCGGCCCCGCCCTGGACGCCGGCCTGCACGCCGCCTGGCACGACATCGTCGCCCGCATGGACGCCGACGACGTCGCCATGCCGCACCGCTTCCAGACCCAGGTGCCGCTCGTGCGCGCCGGAGCCGACCTCGTCGGCGCCGGCCTGCTGGAGTTCGGCACCGACATCACCGACGTCGTCGGCCGCCGCATCCCGCCGAGCGACCCCGCCGACATCGCCCGCTACTCGCGGCTCCACGACCCGTTCAACCACCCCACGGTCGTCTACCGGCGCAGCGCCGTCGTCGCCGCCGGCGGCTACGGCGACCTGCCCCTCATGGAGGACTACTGGCTGTTCGTCCGCATGATCGCGAACGGCGCCCGGATGGTGAACGTCGCCGAGCCGCTCGTCTACTACCGTGTCGGCGAGGGCGCCTACGAGCGCCGCGGCGGCACCGAGCTGCTGCGCTCCGAACTGCGGCTGCAGCGCGAGATGCTCCGCGAGGGCTTCATCTCCCAGCCGCAGTACTGGCGCAACGTCGTCGTCCGCGGCGGCTACCGCCTCGTCCCCACCGTGATCCGCAAACCGTTCTACCGCGCGGTCGTCGCCCCCTACGGCGCCCGCCGCAACCGCACCCGCGACCGCTCCGACACCGGCACCACCCCGGCCGGCGCCCTCTCCTACATCCCCCGCCACGCCCGCCGCGCCAACCAGGCCCCGCCGCCGCTCGCGACGCCGCCGCAGGAGCCGCCCGTCCCGCCCGTCCCGCCCGCCCGCTGACCGCCGAGCGGAGCGCGGCGTCCGGCCCGGCTTCCCGGACCGGACGCCGGACGGGTCAGTTCGGCCGGGACCACAGGACGGGCTGGTCCCCGTTCCCGTCGGCGCTGCGGCCCACGCCCAGCAGCGTGTTCTTGAAGGTCACGAGGCCGGTGATCTGCTGGTCGCCGACACCGCCGAGGCCCGTGCCGCCGGGCGTCGCGGACTTCCAGGAGGCGCCGTCCGCGGACGTCCACGACACGACGTCCGTCGCACCCGGCCGCCCGGTCGTGCCGGTGGCGGCGAACCCCTTGGCGGTCGCGGCCAGCGCGGTGACCGTGATGGTCTCACCGCCTGGAAGCGTGATCGGACGCCACGTCCGGCCGGCGTCGGTGGACAGGAAGCCGAACCGGTCCAGGCCCTTCGGCGTCGCGGCGATCCCCGCGACCACGACCGTGCTCTCCTTGGCGGCCACGTTCGTGAGGTGGGCCTCGGTGGCGCCGGACGGCAGCGGCAGCTGCTGCGGCGCCCACTTCTTGCCGTCGGCCGACAGCCACACCGACGGATGGTTGCCCTTGGCGTCGCGGACGCCGCCCACGGCGGCGAAGCCGAACGGGCCGGTCGTGACGTCCAGCATCCAGCGGGGGTCGTTCTTGCCGCCGGTCAGCGCCTTCGGGTCGGCCCCGGTGCCGCGCTCCCAGTTCTTGAGGTCGGACGAGAACCAGGTCACCGCCGACGTCCCCTGGGTGCCGATGACCACGTAGCCGCGCTCGCCGGCCGCCGCCGCGTACGTGACGGGCTGGCCGCTCCGGTCGGCGGCGAAGGCGGCGGCCGAGTCGGCGGCCTGCCAGCCGGCGCCGTCCGCCGAGGTGACGACGAGCGGGCGGCGGGCCGCCGCCTGGTCGTAGCCGACCGCGACCCAGCCCGACGTCCCCGCGGCGACGTCGGTCAGCTGCTGCGAGCCCGGGCGGGTGAACGCCGCGCCGAGCCCCTGCGCGGCCTTCCAGGTGCCGCCGTCCTGGGACGTCCACACGGCGGCGTCGCCGCTCGCGCTTCCCACCGCGACCGCGAGGTCCCCGGTGGCGCTGACGGAGCGGACCGAGTGGTCGGGCCGGACGGCGCCGGGAACCTTCGCGAGGTCGATCGGGACCTCGGTGCCGTTCGCGTCCCAGACGCCGAGCACCGCGTTGGTGTCACCGCCGCCCGGCTCGCGGCCGACGAGCACCGCCTGGCCGCCCGCCGCCGCCGCGTCCAGGATCTCCCGGCCCGGCTTCGATTCGGCCGTGCCCGCGTTGCGCCAGGTCCGGCCGTCCGCGCTGCGCGCCAGCAGGGTGTCCCCGTCCCGGGCGACGACGGCGGTGAAGCCGTCGCCGTCGACGGCGATCCCGGTGGTGTTGCGGTAGCCGCCCGCGGCCAGGACGCCGGCCTTGGTCCAGGTCCTGCCGTCCTTGGACAGGAACGCCTGCCCGGCGGGCCTGCCGGACACCGTGATCTCCCGCATCGCCGCGAACCCGGCCGCGCCGCCGCCGATCATCAGCCCGCGGCTGCCCTTCGGCACCGGCACTTCGGAGCCGCCCCAGGTCCGGCCGCCGTCCTGGGAGCGCCACACCTTCCGGTACGGGCCCGGCTTGCGGGAACTGGGCGTCACGAGCGCCTGCAGCAGGATCACGTCGCCGCTCGCGGCGGCCTCGACGAACGACACGCCGGCCTTCTCCACGCGCAGGCCCGTCTGGTCGCCGATCCGCGCCTCCCACCGGCGGCCGTCGGAGGACAGCCACATGGCGCGCTGGGCGTCGCTGAAGTCGCCCTTCCTGGAGTACTCGCCGATCGCCATGAAGCCGCTGCGGGTGCCGACGATGCGGGTCACCCGGTCGTTGGGGCCGAAGACGTCGCCGACGGCGTCGGGCTGCCGCCGCCACTCCCGGCCGTTCTCGCTGGTCCACACGGCACCGGCGCCGCCCGCGCGGCTGCCGATCGCGACCCAGCCGCGCGGCGAGGCGCCGACCGCCTCGGGCACCCCGCCGGGCGGCGCGACGCCGCCGTCGGTGCTCTGCTGCGGGACGGACTCGAACGTCCGGCCGCCGTCCCCGGAGACCAGGAACAGGCCGCGGGCGTTCTGCGGATCGGTCTCGCCGCCGACCGCGACGACCGTCGAGCCGGACGCCGCGACGCCGGTGATCTGCTGGTCGCGGCCGTCGGTGGGCGCCGCGCCGTCGACGGGGAAGACCGCCCCGGCCAGCTTGGCGTCGCCGCCGCCCGCGTCCTCCTCGCCCTCGAACAGGCCGGGCACCACGAGCACCGCCGCGGCGACCAGGGCCGCGGCGGCCAGCCCCGCCCCGCCGATGAGGAGCGGCTTCTTGAGGCTCCTGCGCTGCTTGGGCGCGCTCTGCCCCGTCCGCCACGGTTCGTCGATCACCGGTGGCGGCGGCGCCGGGCGGCCGGCGTCCTGCGCGGCCGGGCCGGGGCCGGGGATCTGCTGCGCCCAGGGGAACGGCTCCGCGGCCGGGGGAGCGCTCTGCGCGCCCGGGACCTCCTGCGCGTACGGGAAGGGCTCGGGTGCGGGAGGCGCCGGGGCGCCGGGCACCTCCTGCGCGTATGGGAACGGCTCCGGGGCCGGACGCGGCGGGGCGCTCGGGATCTCCTGCGCGAAGGGGAACGGCTCGTGGGCCGGCGGACTCTGCGAAGGCGGAGGCTGCACGGCGGGGGGCTGCGCGGGAGGCGGCTGCACGGCCGGAGGCTGCGCGGCGGGGGGACGCGGAGCCGGGACCGGTGCGGGCGGCGCCGGCGGCTGCTGCGCGTACGGGAACGGCGGCGGCCCGGGAATGTCGGTGGACGTGGCCGGCGCCGGAGCCACGGGGGCCGCGGGCGCGGGCTTCGCCTCGTTCTCCTGCTCGAACCTGAACTCCAGGACGGTGCGGTCGGCCACCCCGGTCTCGGGGGCTTGCGCCTCCTCGGCGGCGGGCGGTTCCGCCTCCGTCTCTGCGGGCGGTGCCGTCTCCGCGGGCGGTGCCGCCTCGGCGGGCGGTTCCGGGGGCAGGGCCTTCGCCGGTCCGCCGTCGCCGGGGAGCAGCGGCCCGGAGGGGCCGCCCTGGCCGTCCAGCCAACGCGGGGGCGGCGGGACCTGAGCGGGCTGCCCGGGGTCGGGACGCTCCGCCTCGTGGTCGTCGTCCGGATTTCCGGTTGGAGTCACGCCGGCTCTCCCCGTATCTGCTCACCCTGAACGTCGCGCTGCGTCGCCGCAGTCGTCAGCGATGATAGCGGCGCATAAGGGACGGAAGTCCTCACCGGCTCCGGCCGGCGGCGGTGCACTTCGCCCCCGCGCAGTGCGTCAGCGCGTACAGCAGGTCGGACAGGTGCCGCCGCCGCTGCTCCGGGAGCGTCCCCGCGATGTTGGTCAGCTCGTGCGGGTCCCGGGTGCGGTCGTAGTACTCCCGCTCGCCGGCGGCGTACTCCACGTAGAGCATGTCGTTCGTGCGGAGCGCGTTGTAGGTCGTCGGCGCGCCGGGGGCGGAGTCCTGCCGGTCGGGGTCCTCCGCGGACGGCGGCGGCTTGACGTGCTCGATGAGCGCCGTCTCGCGCCAGTCCGGCGGCGTGCCGCCGCGCAGGAACGGCACGAGCGACCGGCCGTCGACGGCGGGCGAGGGACGCGCTCCGGCCAGCTCCTGGAAGGTGGGGGAGAGGTCGGTGTTCTGCGCGATCTGCGGGACGGTGCGGCCGGCCGGGACGCCCGGCCCGGTGAAGACGAACGGCACCCGGATGTCGGTGTCGAAGGCGGTCATCTTGCCGCCGGCGAGCCGGTGCTCGCCCATGTGGAAGCCGTTGTCGGAGCCGAACACCACGTAGGTCTCGCGGTCGATGCCCAGTTCCTTCAGTGTTGTCCGGATTCGGCCGATCATCTCGTCCACCGCCTGGACCATCCGGACGCGGTCGCGGAAGCCCGCGTCGATCCCGTTGAGTCCGGGCTTGCGCAGCGGAGCGTGCGACCGCAGCCAGGACGGCTTGTCGCGCACGTCCGCCTCGTTGAAGGACGGCGACCGCGGCGCCCGCAGGTCGGCGAACATCCCCGCGTGCCGCGGCGCCGGAATGAACGGCCCGTGCGGCGCGAACGTGGACACCTCGATGAAGAACGGCTTGTCCGAGCCCTGGGACCGCTTGATGAAGTCCACGCCCTTGCCCGCGAGCACGTCGGTCAGGTAGTCCTGCGGCGCGGAGCGGTAGTGGACGAGCCGGCCGTTCTCGTTCAGGTTGTAGTTGTACTCGGGGTAGCCGTTGCCGTTGACGTACCACTCGGTCCAGCCCGGCGGCACGTACGGCGTCGTCCCGCCCTGCTTCATGCTCGGCAGGTAGCCGTTCATGTACTTCCCGAGCAGGGCGGTGCGGTACCCGGCCTTCTGGAGGGCCGGGGCGAACGACATCTGCTCGCCGCCGTTCCGCTTGAACACCTCGAAGCCGCCGTCGGGCGGGAAGTTCGTCCGGACCCGGGTGTTGTGCGGGTACTGGCCGGTGAAGATCGTGGCGCGGGACGTGCAGCACAGCGAGTCCGCCACGATGAAGTTGTCGAACGTCAGCCCCTCCCGCTGCATCCGGAGCACCTGCGGCATGTGCGCGACGAGGTTCCAGGAGAGGTCGTCGGTGAGGACGAAGACGATGTTGGGCTTGCGCGCCCCCCGCCCCGCCTTCGCGTCCCCGCCGGTCTTCGCGTCGCCGCCGGGCTGGAGGAAGCACCCGCCGAGGGCGAGGACGGCGATCAGGCACAGGACGGCGGCCGCCCCCCGGTGTCGGATCAACGTCTTCCCTTCCACGATGCGGTCGCCGGGCAAGCGTAACGATTCGGACGCCGTTCCGCGCGTCCGGGCGGTTCGCCGCACCTGCGCCTTGTTGGCATGATGCCGGTGAGATGAGGAGACCGGGCGGGGATCCGCGGGCGCTCGCGCCGCTGGTGCCGCTGGTCGCGGGGGCCGCGATCAGCGGTGTGATCGCGCTGGTCGTCCTGCTGGCCGTCTCCTGCCTGCCCTCCTCCGGCGGGACCTCGCCGGGCTCGGCGCGCGGCTCCGCGCGGCCGCCGCTGCCGAGCCCCGCCGGTTCCCCGGTGCCGCTCGACCCGCCCGGTTACTCGCCGGTCAAGCCGGTGATCGACGGCTCGTTCGCCGACCCCACCGTGATCAAGGCCGCGGGGACGTACTTCGCCTACGGCACCAACAACGCGGACGCGGCGGTGCCCGTCGCGACGGCGCCGTCCCCGACCGGGCCCTGGCGGACGTCCGGCGACGCCCTCGCCCGGCTGCCGGCCTGGGCCGCCGAAGGCTGGACCTGGGCGCCCGAGGTCGTCCCTCCGCAGCACGGGTCCGGCCCCTACATCCTGTACTTCTCGGCCCGACGCAAGGGCGGCGACGCGCAGTGCGTCGGCGTGGCCACGGCCACCGCGCCCGCCGGGCCGTTCGTCCCGGTGGAGGGCGGGCCGCTGGTCTGCCCGCTGGACCTCGGCGGCGCCATCGACCCGGCGTCCTACATCGAGACGGACGGGATGCGCTACCTGCTCTACAAGACCGACGCCCGCACCACGGCGTCGATCTACCTGGTCAAGCTGAGTCCGGACGGGCTGCGCCGCGCGGCCGAGCCGAAGAAGATCATGGCGCGGGCGCCGGACGAGCCGGTCCTGGTGGAGGCGCCCGACCTCGTCCGGCGCGGGAACCAGTACGTGCTGCTCTACTCGGCGGGCTGGTACTTCCAGTCGAACTACCAGACCCGCTACGCGGTGGCGCCGTCGATCGAGGGCCCGTACCGCAAGGCCGGGCCGATCCAGTCGACCGGGCAGTACGGCGGCGCGGTGCAGGGCCCGGGGAGCGCGGACGTCCTCACCGACGAGACCGGCGACTACCTGGTCTTCCACGGCATCCTCGACTACCACGGCGGCTCCCGCGTCACCCGCGGCATGTACGTCGCCCGCCTCGGCTGGGACGGCGCCCGCCCCGCCGTCCGCGGCGTCCCCGCCCGTTTCGAGGCGGAGCGCGGCCGGCTGAACGGCTGCGCGCCCGCGGCGGCCCGGCCGGGCGCGTCCGGCGGCGTGGCGGTCGGGCCGCTCGTCCGCGCCGACTGCCGGATGGACGTGCCGGTCTTCGCGCCGGTCGCCGGGAAGTACGCGGTCCGGACGCAGTACGCGAACCCCGCGGGGGCCGACGCCGAGATGGAGTTCGCGGTCAACGGGTACGCCGCGACGTCCGTCCGGCTGCGCGCGACGCGGGGCTTCGCCTGGACGTCGGTGACGGCTCAGGTCGAGTTGGCCGCCGGATGGAACACGGTGGGTCTGCGCCCCCTCGGCGGCCCGGGCCAGGGGCAGGTCGACTACGTCGAGGTGCGGTAGGGGTCCGGCGGGACCTCGACCCCGACGTCCCGGAGGACCGCCGCCGTGGGACGCGGGCGCCCGGTCAGGCCGTCCCTGAGGCCGCGGGCCAGGGCGCGGCGCAGCACCGGCCGGTCCCCGGAGCCCGCGAAGGTGCGGGACCAGCGGCGCAGCGTCGACCCCGCGTACAGGACGCGTTCCGCCGGCGCCAGCCCCGGGCTGCCGGTGAACAGCCAGATCTTGTTGCGGACCTCGTAGTAGAAGCGGTCGCCGGGATCGGCGTCCGCGCCCCCGAACCGCTCCGTGCGGTGGACGGCGACGCTGCGCGGGCAGAGCAGCCCGCGGCGGCCGCGCAGCAGCCGCGTCGTGAACTCGAAGTCGTCGTTCCACAGGAAGTAGTCGGCGACCGGCAGCCCGCGCTCCCGGACCGCGGCGGCGTCCACGAGCACGGACACGAAGGACGCGGAGCGGATCGGCACGCATCCCGCCGCGCCGGCGAGCCGCGATTCGGCGGCCGTCGCGCGGGGCTTCGGGCGGGGCGTGTTCATGGGGTGGGGGCGGCCGTCGGTCCACACGACCCGGCTGGCCACCAGCGCGGGCGGGCCGTCCGCACCGGTAGAGGCCCGCTCGCGCGCGGCGAGGAGCTCGGCGAGGGCGGGCGGCTCGGGGACGGTGTCGTCGTCCATCAGCCAGAGCAGGTCCGCTCCGCCGCTCAGCGCCCGGGCGATCCCGGCGCCGAAGCCGCCGGCCCCGCCCACGTTGCGGGGCAGCGACAGCAGGTCCGCGTCCGGGAAGCGGTCGGCGACCATCGCGGCGGTGCCGTCCGCCGAGGCGTTGTCCACCACGATGGTGCGGTCGGGGGGACGCGTCTGGGCGGCGAGCGCGGCCAGTGCCTCGGCCAGGAGGTCGCACCGGTTGTAGGTGACGACCACGGCGGTCACGGCCGTGTCCGCCTCCGGCTCACCCCCGCCGCTCATCGGCCGCGCCGGCGGGCGGCCCGGCGCGCGGCGCGCCGCAGCGCCGGGGACGGGTCCGCGGCGGCCTCCATGAGCTCGCGCACGTTCTCCCGGATGCCGGCCAGCTCGCCGTGCAGGTGGGCGAGGCCGACGCGCTCCCGCGTCATCGACAGCTCTTCCATCAGGTGCGCCACGACCTCGACGGACGCGGTCGCGATCAGCTCGTCGGGCACCTCGTCCGGGACGAGCCCGGCCGCGGGGGCCGGGGCGTCCGTGAGCTCGGCGAGGTCGCCGACCACGTCGTAGCCGGACGCGCGCAGCGACGCGGCCGTCTCCCGTGCCCGCGCCGCCGCCCACTCGGCGTGCCGGGCGGGCAGGCCCATCGGCGCCCGGTCCGCCGCCGCGCCCCCGGCACCGTTCTCGCCGAGGAAGTACGCGCGGACGACGCGCTCGTAGTCCTCGCCCAGCGCGGGGCCGATCCGCTCGTTCAACCGGCGCAGCAGCTCGGCCTCCACCGCCGTGAGCGGCTCGTCCGCCGGTATACCGCCGGTGTCGCACACGCCCGCGCCGATCCCGGTCGCGGCGCGGAACCGGTCCCACAGCACGGCGGAGCCGCCGCCGGGCGCGGGCAGCGTGAGCACGTGGATCCGCTCCTTCGGCACGGCGGACTCCCAGGCGGCCAGCACCCGCACCGGGTCGTGCAGCCCCCAGAACATCTCGCCGTACGGTTCGGGCGCCTCGATGCCGAGCGCGACGAGGTCGTCGGCGAACCGCCCGAACGGGACCGTGTGGGCGTGCCGGATCTGCTCCTGCCAGTCGAGGACGAGCTGCCAGCCCAGGCCGCGCGTGGCGAACACCACATGGACGTCGGCCGGCTCCAGCGCGGCCACGGCGCGCTTCACCTGCTCCTCGGTCGCGCCGGCGAGCAGCCCCTGGGAGAACACGACCGCCGGGCCGTCCCAGTCGCGCGCCCGCTCCGCGACCCGCGTCCAGGCACCGTCCCAGGCCGGGTCGCGACGGCCGCCCCAGCTCATCTCGCGCAGGTCCATCACGGCCCCGAAATGCTCCTGCGGCCCGGCGACGGGGTAGCACACGCCGGCGTCGGCGAGCCGCCGCCGGTTGTCCCACAGCACCCGGTGCAGGTACGCCGTGCCCGCGGTGGGCGCACCGACGTGCAGGTAGACGGACTTGCCGGACCTCCGCTCGCTCACCAGCGCGCTCACCTCGTCGTTCTCGTCTCGGCATCGGACGGCGCCGCCGCGCCCCGCCACCGAGGGTAGGCGCCGCGGAGGCGGCGGACGGCCGGGTAGCGGTCCCCGGCGGCCCGGGCGGCGCGCGCGGCGAACGGCGCGGCGTCCCGGGCCATCCGGGCGGTCTCCTCCGCCAGTGCGGCGGCGTCCCGCCGCAGCGGCCCGATCCGGTCGCGGACCGGCATCTCGGCGCCGGGGACGGAGGCCGCGTGCTCGTGCCGCTCCCGGACGCGGGCGAGCAGCGCCGCGACCGCGTCGACGCCCACGTCCGCCATCTCCGCCCAGCGCGGCTCGTCGGGGTCGGGCGCGGGAGGCGTCCCGAGCGCGGGGCCGGACGCGGCCATCGGCATCAGCTCGTACAGGTCGCCGACCACGTGGTAGCCGGCCGCGCGCAGCCCCTCGGCCATCTCGACGGCCCGCTCGGTCGCCCACGGCAGGTGTTCGGCGGGCAGCTCGATCCGGACCGGGGCCGGCCGTCCCGCCAGCACGTGCTGCGCGAGGAAGAGCTTGACCTCGTCGTTGTAGGCGTGCCAGCCGATCCGCTCGCCGAGCGCCGCGTTGAGGCGGAGCAGGAACTGGGTCTCCGTCAGCCCGAGCGACGGGTTGGCGAACGTGCCGGAGAGGTCGTACTCGTCCGGGACGAGGCCGGTGGCCGCGCAGAAGCGCCGCCACAGCAGGTCACGGGGCGCGCCGGGCGGGGGCAGCGTGACGACATGGACGCGTTCCGGCGGCAGGCCCGCGCCCCAGCGCCGGAGGACCGCGACCGGGTCCTGGAGCCCCCAGAACAGCCGGGCGCTCTCGAACGTCCGCCAGCTGCGCCGCCGGAGGGCGGCCACGAACTCGGTGAACGAGGTGGTGAACCGGTTCTTGACGTCCTCCTGCCAGTGCGCGGGGATCTGCCGGCCGAGGTCGCGGGCGGTGAAGACGAGGTGGACATCGGCGAAACCGAGGTCCGCCATGGCCCGCCGGACGTCCGCGGGGCTCGCCGGGGCGAACAGCTCCTGCGAGATGACCGCGTTCCCGGGCCAGGCGCGGACCTCGTCCACCAGGTCGCGCCAGGCATCGCGCGTCCACGGGTCGGATGCCTCGGGGAAGAACGTCCGGCGCAGGTCGAAAGCGGCTCTGACCTGGGCGGAGAAGTCGGCGCCAGGAAAGAGGACGCCGTGCTCGCGCAGCCGGCCGCGGTTCTGCCACAGCACGTCCTGCAGGAACGAGGTGCCGCTCTTCGCCGCTCCGACGTGCAGGTAGACCGCCCGGCGCGGGCCGCCCGCCGTACCGCCCGCGGTACCGCCTTCCGTACCGCCCGGAGTGGGTGCGACCACCGCGATCCTTGGGGAGCCCTGCCTTGGTGCCGATGAAATCCCCGGTATCTTAGCCGCAATCCGTACGTATGGACCGGCCGGTACCGTGGCGCGGCCGAGTCCTCCGCTCCCCCCGCACGGGATGGACGCCCCCTGTGATGGACCTGCCCTGTGATGGACACCGCCCTGTGATGGACGCCGGCCTGTGAACGTCGACCTCGTGGTGGCCGGTTCCGGGTTCTTCGGGCTCACGGTCGCCGAACGGTGCGCGGCCGGGCTCGGGCTGCGCGTGCTCGTCCTCGACCGGCGCGGCCACATCGGCGGGAACGCCTACAGCGAGGCCGAGCCGGAGACCGGCATCGAGATCCACCGGTACGGCGCGCACCTGTTCCACACGTCCAACGAACGGGTGTGGGAGTACGCGAACCGGTTCACCGCCTTCACCGGCTACCGGCACCACGTGTACTCCACGTTCAAGGGCAAGGTCTACCCGATGCCGATCAACCTCGGCACGATCTGCGCGTTCTTCGGCCGGGCCTTCAGCCCGGACGAGGCGCGGGCGCTGATCGCCCGGCAGGCCGCGGAGGTGACCGACCCGGCCAACCTGGAGGAGAAGGCGATCTCCCTGATCGGGCGCCCGCTGTACGAGGCGCTCATCCGCGGCTACACGGCCAAGCAGTGGCAGACCGACCCCCGCGACCTGCCCGCGGAGATCATCACGCGGCTGCCCGTGCGGTACACCTTCGACAACCGCTACTTCAACGACGTCCACGAGGGCCTGCCGGTCGACGGCTACACGGCCTGGCTGGAGCGGATGGCCGACCACCCGCGCATCGAGGTCCGGCTCGACACCGACTTCCTCGACCTGCGCGGCGACGCGGTCGGCAACGTGCCGGTCGTCTACACCGGGCCGCTGGACCGCTACTTCGACTACGCCGAAGGCGAGCTCGGCTGGCGGACGCTGGACTTCGAGACGCGGGTCGAGCCCACCGGCGACTTCCAGGGCACCCCGGTCATGAACTACGCCGACGAGGACGTCCCCTACACCCGGATCCACGAGTTCCGGCACTTCCACCCCGAGCGCGCGGACTACCCGCCCGACAAGACGGTGATCATGCGGGAGTACTCGCGGGCCGCCGCGCGCGGCGACGAGCCGTACTACCCCGTCGACACCGCGGCCGACCGGGCCCGGCTGCTCGCCTACCGCGAGCTGGCCAAGGGGGAGCCGGGCGTGCTGTTCGGCGGGCGGCTCGGCACCTACAAGTACCTGGACATGCACATGGCCATCGCCGCGGCGCTCAGCATGGTCGACAACAAACTGCGCCCCCATTTCGAGGACGGGGCGCGTCTCAAGAGCGGAGGTAGGGCCGTATGAGCGCACCCGCCGAGACCGCCGGCCGCGACGCCGGGGCGGCGCCCGCGGACCTGCGCGTCCTGCAGCGCGTCGTGATGCCCGTCGACCGCGACCTCGACGTCCTCAAGCTGTACGTCGAGGGCGAGATCGCCAGGGGCGCCGAGGCGCTCGCCGCCGAGGCCGCGGTCGAGGCCGGCATCCTGGCCGGCCTCGCCGACAGCGTGGGCCGGCGCAGCGTGGTCGTGCCGGTCGGGCGGCGGGTGTCGTTCGCCACCTACTTCAACGCGTTCCCCGCCGGCTACTGGCGGCGCTGGACGTCGGTGGAGGAGGTGGTCCTGCGCGTCCGCGTCCGCGGCCAGGCGACCGTGATCGTCTACCGGTCCAGCGCCAAGGGGCACATCCAGCGCGTCGACTCCGTGCGCGTCGACTCGGAGACCTCGCGCGAGGAGTCGTTCCGGCTGCCGCTCCGGCCGTTCATCGACGGCGGCTGGTACTGGATGGACGTCCTGGCAGGCGAGGGCGACGCGGTCCTCGAACGGGCCGACTGGTGCGCGGTGCGGGACCCGGCGAAGACCGTCCGGCAGGGCCGGGTCAGCCTGGGCATCACCACGTTCAACCGCCCCGGCTTCTGCGTGGCCCAGCTCCTCGCGCTGGCCGACGCCCCCGAAGTCCTCAGCGTGGTGGACGCCGTCTACGTCGTCGACCAGGGCACCGAACGCGTCCGCGACGACGCGGACTTCGCGCGGGCCGCCGCGGCGCTCGGCGACACGCTGCGCGTCATCGAGCAGGGGAACCTCGGCGGATCCGGCGGGTTCTCCCGGGCCATGGACGAGACGGTCAGGGCGGGCGCGAGCGACTACGTCCTGCTCCTCGACGACGACGTGGTCACCGAGACCGAGGGCATCCTGCGCGGCGTCGCGTTCGCCGACTTCGCCCGCACGCCGACGATCGTCGGCGGGCACATGTTCAACCTGTTCGTCCGCTCGCAGCTGCACGCCTACGGCGAGACCATCGGGCGGTACCGCTGGTGGTGGGAGGAGGCCCCGCACACCAGGCGCGAGCACGACTTCGCGCTGCCGGCGAGCCCGGCCGCCTCCCCGGACGCGCACCCGAAGCAGCAGGCGCGGCCCAGCACCGGGAGCCTGCGCAAGACGAAGTGGCTGCACCGGCGCGTGGACGTCGACTACAACGGCTGGTGGATGTGCCTGATCCCCGTCGACGTCGTGCGCAAGGTCGGCCTGTCCATGCCGATGTTCATCAAGTGGGACGACGCCGAGTACTGCGTCCGCGCGGGCGAGGCGGGCTTCCCGACCGTGAGCCTGCCCGGCATGGCCGCGTGGCACGTCCCGTGGCAGGACAAGGACGACGGCATCGACTGGCAGGCGTACTTCCACGAGCGCAACCGGCTGGTCACCGCGCTGATGCACTCGCCCTACGAGCGCGGCGGCAACCTCGTCAAGGAGAGCTTCATCATCTCGGTGAAGCACGCGCTCGCGATGCAGTACTCCACCGCCGAGCTGATGCTGTCGGCGATCGAGGACGTGCTGAGCGGCCCGGAGCACATGCACGCGGGGATCGCCACCAAGCTGCCCGAGATCATGCGGTTCCGGGCGAACTTCCCGGACGCGCGGAACCGGGCCAGCCACGAGGAGTTCCCGCGGGTGCGGCGGAGCCGGCCGCCCAAGCGGGGACGCGGGTTCAAACCGCCGCGCGGCACGGTGAACGTGCTGGCGAGCGCGATGCTCGGCACCGTCAAGCAGCTGCGCCCGGTGGACCCGGCGGCGCGCGGCAACCCGCAGCTCACCGTGCCGCACATCGACCGGCACTGGAGCCTGCTGGCGCAGGTCGACAGCGCGCTGGTCTCCTCCGCCGACGGCACCAAGGTGGCCTGGTACCAGCGCGACCCGGAGCGGTTCCGGCGGCTGCTCGCGCGGACGTCGCTGCTGCACGCGCGGCTCACCCGGGAGTGGCCCGAGCTGAGCCGGCGCTACCGGGCGGCGATGGCCGAGATCGCCTCGCCGGAGGCATGGCGCGCCACGTTCGAGGCGGCGAGCCCCGGCACGGCGAGCCCGGATGACGCGGGCGCCGCTCCCGGCGGCTCCGGCGGCGGTCCCGGGGACGGGCCGGGATGACCGTCACGCCGATCCGCGAGGACACCGGCCTGCGCACACCCGGAGAGGACGGCGGGCTCCGCCGGACGCTCCGCAACAAGTACCTGCTGCGCCTTCTCGTCCGCCGCGAGCTGCGCGCACGCTACAAGGGGTCGCTGCTCGGGCTCGGCTGGTCCTACGTGCGGCCGGCCGTGCACTTCGCCGTGTACTTCTACGTCATCGGCGTCTTCCTCGGCATGGACCGGCAGATCGACGACTTCCCGGTCTACCTGTTCGCGGGCATGGTGCTGATCAACCTGTTCACCGAGATGCTGCACTCGGGCACCCGGTCGGTCACCGGCAACGCGCCGCTCGTCCGGAAGGTGTTCCTGCCCCGGGAGCTGTTCCCGACGGCGTCGGCGCTGGTCTCGCTGGTCCACTTCCTGCCCGGCATGCTGATCCTGCTCGGCGGGGCCCTCGCGGCCGGCTGGCGGCCCTCGCTCGCGGGCCTCGGCGCGGCCGTCCTCGGCTTCACGATCATCATCGTCCTCGGGTTCGGCATCGCGCTGCTGTGCGCGGCGGTGAACGTCTTCTTCCGCGACCTGGAGCAGGTCGTCGACATCCTGATGATCGTCATCACCTGGTCGGTGCCGATGATCTACCCGTGGACGCACGTCCGGACCCACGCGCCCGGCTGGGTGCTGGACGTCTACCTCGCCAACCCGCTCGTCAGCGCGGTGTCGCTGTTCCAGCGGGCCTTCTGGTACCCGGGGCAGGGCGGCGGCTTCGCGTTCCCGCCGGACCTGTACGCCCGCGCGGGCATGTCCCTCGCCGTGAGCCTGCTGGTGTTCGTCGCGGGGCACGCGGCGTTCGCCCGCATGCAGACGCGTTTCGCGCAGGAGCTCTAGCCGATGCCCTCTCCCGCCACGCCCCCACCTTCACCCTCATCCACGCCACCCACGCCACCCACGCCGTCCATCGTCATCGACCGCGTGACGAAGAACTTCACGCTGCGGCACGCGCGGTCGATCAAGGAGATGAGCGTCCGCGCGCTGCGCCGTCAGCGGCTGTCGGACCGCTTCCGTGCGCTGGACGAGGTGAGCCTCACCATCGACCAGGGCGAGACCGTCGCCCTCATGGGGCTGAACGGGTCGGGAAAGAGCACCCTGCTCAAGCTCATCTCGGGGGTCATGCGGCCGGACGAGGGGTCGGTGCGCGTCCGCGGGCGCGTCGCCGGGCTGATCGACGTGGGCGCTGGGCTGCATCCCGAGCTGACCGGCCGGGAGAACGTGTACCTGAACGGGGCGATCCTCGGCATGTCCCGGGAGGAGATCGCCCGGAAGTTCGACGCGATCGTCGAGTTCTCCGGCGTCGAGCGGTTCCTGGACGACCAGGTGAAGTTCTACTCGTCCGGCATGTTCATGCGGCTGGCGTTCTCGATCGCGGCGCACACCGAGCCGGACGTGTTCCTGATCGACGAGGTGCTGGCCGTCGGCGACCCGCCGTTCCGGGAGAAGTGCCTGGAGCGCATCCGGGAGCTGCGCGGCGAGGGCCGCACCATGGTCGTCGTCGCGCACGACATCAGGATGCTCGTCGACCTGTGCGACCGCGGCATCACGATGCGGCAGGGCCGGCTGATCTTCGACGGGGCGACCGAGGAGGCGGGCCGGCTGGTCCGCGAAGACCGCGCGGCCCGCCGGGCCGCCGCCGCGGCCAGAACTTCCACCACAGCGGGAGATACCGGTGGATAAGGTATCCCGAGCCGCGGCCGGGGGCAGCGGCCGCCGCCGGTCCGGAGCCAGGGGAGAGGTACGGCGTTGACCAAGCAGGAAGCCGGGAGCCCGTTGCTCGACAACGTGCGTCGCATCGTCGCCGACAGGGCGTGCTCCGTGCTGTCCCTGGACATCTTCGACACCGTGCTGTGGCGCCGCGTCCCCCGGCCCGCCGACGCGTTCGGTCTGCTCGGCTCCCGGCTGCGGGACGCGGGCCTGTGCCCGCCGTGGGTGACCGACGCGACGTTCCGCCGGATGCGCATCGCGGCTGAGGACGCCGCCCGCCGCGACCGCGGCACCCTCGGCCCCGAGGTCTCGCTGTTCGACATCTGGCGCGCCATGCCGGACGGCGTCTTCGGCCCGGTGCCCCTGGAGCAGCTCGTCGACGCCGAACTGCGGCTGGAACGGGAGCTCACCATCGTCGACCTCGACATCGCCGAGGTCGTGCGCGCGGCGCGCAAGCAGGACATCGAGGTCGTCCTGGTGTCCGACACCTACTTCACCGACGACCAGCTCGCGCGGCTCCTCGACCGCCCCGAGCTGGGCCCGATGGACTCCGTCCGGATCTTCCGGTCCAACCAGCACGGCACCGGCAAGGCGACCGGCCTCTGGGAGATCGTCCTGCGCGACCTCGGCCGCAGCCCCGAGCAGATCGTGCACATCGGCGACCACGAGGTCGCCGACCACGAGGTGCCGTCCGCGCTCGGCGTCCGCACGGTGCACTACCGGCGGCTCGACGACGCCTACCTGGACGTGCTGCGCCGCGAGAAGGAGCCCGTCCAGCCGTTCGGCGACCACGCCCCCGACCTGGACGACCGGTACGGCGACTTCGGCCTCACCAGCCTGCGCGCCAAGGCCGTCCACTCGGGGGTCCCGTTCACCACGTCGGCGCTGGACGTCGCGTGGCGGTACGGCGCCGGCGTGCTCGGCCCGGTGCTGACGGGGTTCGCCGAATGGGCGGCATGGAAGGCGCACGACGCCGGCACCCGCAGGCTGTGGTGCTCGATGCGCGAGGGCGAACTGCTCTCCCGGCTGATCAACGAGGCCGCGGCGGCACGGGGCTGGGACGTCCACGCCCGGCCCGTCTGGCTGTCCCGGTTCGTGACGTCGCTGGCGGGGCTCGACCCGCACGACACCGGTGCGGTGCACGCCTTCATCCGGTCCGGCTACCGGCTCACCGTCCGGCAGGCGCTGACCGTCCTCGAACTGCAGCCGGGCGACGTGCCGGGCCTCGCCGCCGAGCTGGACACCGTCATCGACAACGGCGACATCGCCGACCGTGTCGCCCGCGCGCTGACCGAGACCCCGCACCTGTGCAACCGGCTCGCGGTGACGGTCACCGCCGCCCGCGAACGCATGCTCAGGTCGCTGCGGGACGCCGGCGCCCTCGACGACCCGGAACTGACCCTCGTCGACCTCGGCTGGGGCGGGACGATCCAGCGGCAGCTCGCCCGCGCCCTGGAGATCGCGCGCATCGACGTCCGGGTGTCCGGCCTGTACCTGGCCACCGACAACCGCTCGGAGCGGGTCGCGCTGGCCGGGCTGCGCGCCGAGGGCTACCTGGCGCAGGCCGGGCACCCCGCGCACGTCGCCGCGACCATCACCCGCAGCCCGGAGATCGTCGAGCAGTGCGTCAACGCGCTGTGCGGTTCGCTGATCGGGTTCTCCCCGGACGGCGAGCCCGTCCTCGGCGACACCCCCGACGCGCCCTCGCAGAACGCCGAACGCCGCACCGTGCAGGACGGCGTCCTCGCCTTCCAGCAGCTGTGGAACCGCTACGTCGCCGCGTCCGGCGGGGACTGGCCGGACCTCGCCCGCCCGCCGGCCGCCCGCGACAGGCTCGCGCGGATCCTCGTGGCCGCGCTGGAGTCGCCCACCGCCGACGAGGCGTCCGTCTTCGGCAACTGGACCCACGAGGACAACTTCGGCTCCACCCTCGTCACGACCCTGCTGCCCGCCGACCTGAAACCCGCCGTCCCGTACCTGTCGCCCGGCGACCTCGGCGACCTGCACATGCGGGACTCGTTCTGGCCCGCGCTCATCGCCGCGTCCGACACCGGGCTCGGCGCCATGGTCCGGGCGATCACGGACGGCGCCATCGACCCGGAGGCGTTCGACCCCGCCGGCGAGCCGTACGAGACGCGGCTGCGGTACCGGACCGCCGACGACCGGTGGCACGAGCCCATCCGCCGCCGCGTCCGGATCAACCACAACGGGCTGTCGTTCGCCCGGATCGACTTCGAGCACCACGACACCGTCGACATCTCCCTGGCGATCCCCGGCCGCCCGGCGATCGTCCGCGTCGACTGGATCGAGGCCAAGGTCATCGCCGGCGGGCGCAGGCGAGAACAGGTGCTGCGCTGGGACAGACCGGAGGACTTCGTCGGCCTGCACTACGCCGACTGCCGGTACCTCGGCGGCAACCTCATGGAGTTCGACACCTCCTACGCGGCGGTATGGCTCCCGCTCGCCCGCCGCGCGGGGACGCCGACGGTGTCGTCCGCGCAGGTCACGATCGCGTTCGCGATGCTGCCGCAGTCGGCGGCCGGGATGGCGCCGCGGATGCCGGTCGACCGGCGGGCCGAGCGGGCCGCCCGCGCGGCGCGGCTCACCGAGCGGATGCGCGAGGAGTACCGGACGGCCGGCGTCAAGGGCGTCGCGGCCGGCGCCAGGCGAGTGGCGAGGAGGAAGCTCGGTGACGACCGCTGACCGCGGAGCCGGGGAGGCCGGGTCCCCCGCGGACCCGCACGCCCAGGCCCGCGCCGCCCGCGAGCAGCCGCTGCTGCTGCACTCGATGTCGGTGTTCCGCGAGCTGTTCGCCGCCGTCTTCGCGTGCCGGGAGATCCGCACGGTGGTCGAGGTCGGGGTGGAGTCCGGGCAGGTCAGCTCGCTGTACGCCGACCTCGGCGCGACCGTGCACTGCGTCGAGCCCGCGCCCGGCGAGGAACTGCGGGCCGTGCTGGCCGCCGACCCGCGGCTGAACCTGGTCGAGGGCCCGTCCCCGGACGTGCTCGGCGACGTGCCGGCGGCCGACCTGTACGTCCTCGACGGGGACCACAACTACGCGGTGGTCCGCCGCGAACTCGCGTGGATCATGGCGAACGCCCCCGACGCGGTGGTCGTCCTCCACGACGTCCTGTGGCCGTGCGGGCGCCGCGACTTCTACTACCAGCCGTCCCCGCTGCCGCCGGAGGACGTCCACCCGGCCACCGCCGACGGGCCGACCGTCTGGCACGACGACGTCACCCCGGCGGGCTTCGTCGGCGACGGCGTGTTCACCGTGGCCGCGCACGCGGGCGGCGAGCGCAACGGCGTCCTCACCGCCGTCGAGGACGCGCTGGCGGGGGCCGCCGACTGGCGGTTCGCCATCGTCCCCGCCGTGTTCGGGTTCGGGATCCTGATGAGGTCGGACGCCCCCGGCGCCGCCGAGATCTTCGACGCGCTGCGGCCGTACACGTCCGCGGAACTGCTCGCCGCGATGGAGAACAACCGGATCGCGCTCTACACCCGCGTCCTGCAGCTCCAGTACGAGGCCGAGGCCCGCACCGAGGACGCGAACCGGCTGGCGGAGACCGTCACCGCCCAGCAGCGCGAGATCGCCCGGCTCCGCGCAGAACTCGACCGATCCCGCGCCGAAACCGCGGCGAGCCAGGCGGAGGCGCGCCGGCTGCGGGACCAGGCGGCGCCGCCCGCCGTCGATCCCGCTCCCGCGTCCCAGGACCTCGGCGAGGCCGTGTCGCATCTCGGGCGCGCACTGTCCGCCAGAATCCTCAAGACGCCCGGCAGGCCGCGATGACCCCGCCGGACGCGACGACGTCCGAGCCGGGGCCGACGACGATTCCGGTCCGCCGGCTGCGGCTGCTCACGCTGCTGGCCTTCCTCGGCTTCTTCGCGGTCGGCGCCGGCTGGGCGATCGCCATGCCGTGGGACGGCGGACCGGACGAGCAGTCGCACATCACCCGCGCGGCGGGCGTCGTCGGCGGGGACTTCGCCGCGCCGCCCCGCTACCTGCCCCTCCCCGGGCTCGACGAGCCGCTCGCGGGGGCCTACCAGACGATCCCGGACGGCGTCGCCCGGCCGTCGCCGCCGTGCTTCGCCTTCAAGCCGGAGCAGCCGGCGAGCTGCGCGCACCACGAGGCCCCGGACCCCCGGCGACCAGTCGAGCGGTTCTCCACCGGCGCCGGCCGCTACCAGCCCACCTACTACGCACTGGTCGGCTGGCCGCTCAAATGGTGGCCCGATGAGACGGGCCTGCTCTTCGCCCGGCTGATCAGCGCGGCACTGTCCGCCGGGTTCCTGGCCGCGGCGGTGCACAGCGTGCTGGCCTGGTCCCGACGCCCGTTCCTGCTCGCGGGCCTGCTGGTCGCCACCACGCCGATGGCGCTGCATCTCGCCGGGGTCATCAACGCCAACGGGCTGGAGATCACGGCGGCGATCGCCATGTGGGCCGCGCTGATCCCGCTCGTCCTCGGGAACGGCCCTCCCGACCGGCGGCTGCAGATCCTGGCCGGGGTGGCGGCCGTCACCGTCGCGTGGGCGAGACCGGACGGGCCGCTGAGCGTCGTGCTCGCCTTGGCGATCCTGACCGCCACCGCCGGCCGCGCGCGCCTCGGCACGCTCGTCCGCGACCGCGGGTCCTGGGTCCTGGGCGGCGTCGCGACCGCGGCCTGCGCGCTCTCGGCGGTCTGGACGCTCGCGATGAAGTCCACCGAGCTCGTCCCCGTCCCGGGCGGGGCGGGGCTCGGCGCCGCCGACGCGCTGCGGGCGGTCGTCGTCGACAAGTCGTCGGCCTACCTGACCGGGATGATCGGCGTGTTCGGCTGGGTGGACGTCTCGATGCCCGTCGGCTACTACGCCGTCTGGTTCGCCGTGACGGGCTTCCTCGCGATCGCGGCGCTCGCGGTCGGCGGCCGGATCGACCGTCTGCGGCTGGGGCTGCTGGTGGCGGGCGCGTTCGCACTCCCGCTCTGGATGGACGTCCTGGGCGCCGAGGAGGACGGGATGATGGCGCAGGGCCGCTACATCCTGCCCACCGCGGTCGGCGCGGCGATCCTCGCCGCGTACGTCATCGACGAGCGCGGGCCGCTCACGACGCGGCCCGCCCGCTCGGCCACCGGGTGGCTGGCCGCGGCGGTCCTGCCCACACATCTCATCGGTCTCGCGTACACGATGATCAGGTACCAGCACGGCCTGTACGCCGACGTCCCGGCGGTCAACCCGCTGTCCGGGGAGTGGCTGCCCCCGCTCGGTCCGGCCACGGCCCTCGTGACCGCAGTGGCCGGGCTCGCCGCGCTGGGCGTGATGATCCGGCTGGCCCCCGGCTTCGCGGCGGGCTCGGAGCCCGCCGCGTCTCAAGGAGAGGGAACTGACAATGGCGGATTACGTCGCGACGGTGGCGATGCACCAGAGCACGTGGGGAGGCTTCCTCGAACCTGACCCGGCCTTGGAGGACGCCGAGAACCTCCACGAACTCCTCGGGATCCCCATCCTCAGCGGTCATCACGCCGATCTGACGGCCTTCACGGGCAGGAACGCGGTCTTCGACCGCATCGCGGCCCGGTCAGGGGACGTGAAGCTCGCCTACGAGGACCAGTGCAGCGCACAGCACTACTACGACGTCTTCGGCTGCGTCGAGCGGGAGCGGGGATCGCTGACGAGGCTCGTCGACGTCGGGGTCTTCATGGGCGGTTCGGGCGCGCTCCTCGCCGGATGCGTCGAACCGATGGGGCTCGAACTCGACCTCGTCGACGTCAACCCGGTGTTCCTGCAGTTCGCCCGTGAACGTATCCGCCGCATCTTCCCGCGGGCCATGGCGCGAGTCCGGATATTCCACGGCGACCTGCCGACCTACGCGGCGAACGTGCTGCGCGCGGAGCCGCAGACGCGCGCGCTGATCCACCATGACGGGGCGCACGACTTCAACCAGGTCGTCAAGGACCTGAGCTCCCTGTACTTCGTCCGCGACCGGGTCCAGGGCGTGGCGCTCCAGGACACCCACCTGCGGGGGGAGATCGGCTACTTCAACTTCGTGGACGCCGCCGTCTACGCCATGTTCGGCGTCGAGGTGAAGTACGACGCCCTGGGTGCTCGGTATGCGCAGGGGTCGCCGGTGACCGAGCCCAACCAATGGAACGGCAACTACTTCCTGGCCGATACTCCCGAGGGCATGTACGTCCGGTTCGACAGTGTGGAGTGGAAGTACCCGCACCCGTCGATGGAACTGGAGACGTTCCTCCCGGTGAAGGCAGACCCCGTCGGCTGATCCCCGTGCGCGCCCCCCGCATTGGCCGGGTGTGGCCAGGGGCCTGCGTGTATGTTGTCTGATCTTCGGCGCAGGTGGGCGTTGTGACCGGAATGTCGGGGATAGGGGTGCATCTAGGGAGCTGTTCCCTTGAACGAGAGGCAGTGAGGCGGGAAGGTCTTTACCCTGGGACATGCAGGTAACCGACCGCAGGAAAACCGAACCCGGCAACCCCGAGGCGTTCCCTCCACTCCCGCGACTCCCAGGGGTCTCTCGACGTGACGGACATGGCGAGCGGGTCCGCGATGGCGCGGCTCACACAGGCCGACCGCGTCCACGTGGGCTGGCGCTATGCACAGGTTCACCCCGATCCGGGGCCGCCTCCGGAGGCGCCCGAGCGGCCCGGCGGGGCACCGCTGCCGCCGCCGGCGCGGCGCCCCGGCGAGCACATGGCCGGCCGCCCGCTGCGGATCGCGGTCGGCGGCACCGTCGTCTTCATCGTCTTGTTCCTGGTGTGCGGGCTGCTCGGCGTGATCCCGTGGGCGTTCGCCGGGGTGGCGCTGCTGGCGTGCCTGGTCGTCCTCGGCATCACGGGCGGCGGGCTGTGGCGGGACGAGCGGGGCGTCCGTGAACGGCTCGCGCAGGAGCGGTTCGAGGACGAGCGGCAGCGCGCCGCGCAGGCGAGGGAGCGCGAGGCCGCCGAGAAGGCGTACGCGAAGGCCCGGGCCGAATGGGAGCGCAGGCAGGCCGCATACGAGGGGCAGCGCGAGTGGTACCCGGTCGCCGTCCCGCCCGGGGTCGACCGGCTGGACGTCGTCGGCGGCACGCTCGCCGGATGGTCGGCGGCCGTCACCACCATGGGCGCGGCCCGGCTCGCGGTGGGCGCGCGGCTCACCGTCATCGACCTGTCGGAGGGCGCGGTCGCGCATGACCTGCTGCGGCTCGCGGCGGACCGCGGCGACGACCCACTGGTATGGGTGCTGCCCGCCGACCTGCCCCGGCTGGACGTCACCCGGGGCCTGAACCGCGAGGCGCTGGCGGACGTCCTGTCGCTGGTCGTCAGCGCGGGCGAGGAGGAGGGCGGCACCCGGGACCTGTCGTTCGACAACTCCATCCTGGAGCGGCTCATCGAGGTCCTTGGTCCGGACGCCACGATCCCGCGGATCACGGCGGCGCTGCGCGTCCTCGCCCAGGTCGGCGACCCGCGCGAAGACCTCCGCAAGGGGCTGCTGAGCGACGAGCAACTGGAGCGCATCGCCACCCTCTTCGGCCGCGACGCGACGGACCGGATCGTCGTCCGGCGGGCGTGGGCGCTGGAGGCGCAGCTCCGGAAGCTGGAGAAGCTCGCGACCGAGCCCGTGCGGCTGCCGCCGTCCAGGCTGCACGTGGTGTCGATGGACCGCCGCGCGGGCGTCCTCACCAACCGCATCCTCGGAACCTACGTGACGACCGCGCTCACCCACCGGATCCGGGAGTCCCCGCCCGGCGGACGGTGGGACCACACCCTCTTCCTCTGCGGAGCGGAGAAGCTGCGCGGAGACGTCCTCGATCGCCTCATCGACGCGTGCGAGGCGACCGGAACCGGCCTCGTGCTTATGTACCGGTCGATCCCCGGGCACGTGCGGGAGCGCCTCGGACGACGGGGCCACGCCGCCGTCGGCTTCATGCGGCTCGGCAACCCCGAGGACGCGCGGGTCGCCGCCGAGCACATCGGCGCCGGGCAGCCGCTCCTCGTCGCGGAGATCACCGACGCGGCCGGGGAGACGCTGTTCGACGTCGCGGGGGAGACCTACGCCAGCACGGTCGCGTTCGCGCGCCCGCGCGGCGACGGCCTCACCGACCCCGTCTGGTCGCCGCTGCCGGCGCCGGCCGCCGACGACTCCGTCCTGGTCGAGGGCATCAGCTCCGCGACCGCGTGGGGCCGGACAGTCGCCGACCGCCGATCGGACAGGCAACGCTTCCGTGAACTGCTCGTCGAGCCGCCGCAACTGCAGGAGCTGCCGCCGACCGCGATGGTGTTCACCCACTCCGGCGCCAGCGGCCGCCGCACGCTGCTCGTGGACGCCAACCCCGGCATCATCACGCTGCCGACCGCGCATTCGATGGAGTTCGAGGAGTACCTCCGCGAGCAGCAGCGAGAACCGCTCCCCGAGGCCGAGGACGACGCCCTAGAGGAGCCGCGCGCCGCCGCAGACCCGCCGGAGGTCCCCGCACCCCGCCGCACGGCCCGTCACGCACTGCCCCGAGGTGCATCGCGCCCGGCGCGGATCGTCCCCCCACTGAGACCCAACGGCAAACACAAGGCCGACCCACCGTCGTCCACCTGATCTCCGTCAACCACATCGCGCGCCGATATAGCGGGTTGACGGGTTGTGTCAAGGTGCAATTATCTACCCAGGTGGACATGGGCACTTCTGGACACCCAAATCCCTTGATTCTCCGAGGCGGCTGGTCTAGCCGGATCTGTTTGGCGTGGTGAAGATCATCGTTACGCGGCCGTCGAGTAGCGCAGCGTCATCTTTCGGGCGGTGGCGATTAGGACAAGACGCGCTGCGCGCCCTGTCTGGTTTACCCGCTCGTCATGTGATCTGAGTCACGGCCGGTTGGTTGTTGTGGGGGGTCTTCCTGGAAGTTGATCAGCGGGTTACCTTAAGGCGGCTTTAACAACCCTTTATGTGTGGGGGTTCTTTATGGGTCGCCGTCGGGCGGTTGATGGTGCGCGGGGTGCGCGGTTGGCGTTGTGGCGGCGCCCGATGTGGTCGGCGCGGTTGGCGGCGTTGGTGCTGGTGGCCGGTGTGGTGCAGGCGCCTGGCATCGCGTCCGGGGCACCGGGTGCGGTAGCGCGTGCGGACGCGCCGAAACCGGCCGCGCCGGCGGGGGTGGCGACTGAGCGGGAGGCGGTCGCGGCGGCGGCGCGGTCGGGTCGGCCGGTGGAGGTCTTGTCGCAGCGGGGTGAGTCGCGGACGGTGCGGGCGCTGCCGAACGGGCGGATCGAGGTCGAGCAGCGGCTGCAGCCCGTGCGGACCCGCCGGGGCGGCAAGTGGGTGGACATCGACACCACGCTGCGCCGCTCGGGCGGTGGGGTGGTGCCGGCGGCGACCACGGTGGGGCTGGTGTTCTCGGCCGGTGGGGACGGCCCGATGGTGCAGATGACCCGGGCCGGGCACCGGCTGGCGTTGTCGTGGCCGGGACGGTTGCCCGAGCCGGTGCTGGAGGGCGACACCGCGGTGTACGCGGGTGTGGCCGGGCCGGATGTGGACCTGCGGCTCCAGGCCCGCGCGGACGGCTTCTCCCACGTCCTGGTGGTCAAGACACCGGAGGCGGCCAAGGACCCCCGCGTGGCGGAGTTGGCGTTGAAGGTCTCAGCCGACCGCCTCACAGTCCGGCAGGCGCAGAACGGGGTGCTGACCGCGGCCGACAGCGGGTCGGGTTCGGCGGTGTTCGAAGCACCGACCGCGCGCATGTGGGACTCCTCCCAGGCTGATCCGAAGGCTTCGCGGGCGCGTGCCGCGGACCCGGCTGCCGACCCTGCCGAGGGCCCGGCCGACGGCGCCAAGACCGCCCGGCTGGGGGTGGCGGTCGGCAAGGGCAAGCTCACCCTCACCCCCGACCGTGAACTGCTCACCGCTGCCGATACCCGGTTTCCGGTGTTCATCGACCCGGTGTGGACGACCAGTAAGGCCACCAGCTGGGGCATGGTGTCCTCGGGCTGGCCGGATGAGTCGTATTACAAGTTCGATGGGAAGTCGACCGAGGGTGTGGGCCGCTGCGAGGTGGCCAAGGATCCCAACTGTGTGAAGAACCAGACCAAGCGGCTGTTCTTCCGGATGCCGCTGCCGTCGATCAAGGGCCGCTACATCCAGAACGTGGAGTTCACGGCGTTCGAGACCAGTGCCTACAACTGCAGCAATCCGACGTCGGTGCAGTTGTGGCGGACGACGGCGCTGAAGTCGTATGCGACGTGGAGCAACACCAACACCTCGTCGGTGTGGCTGGAGCATCTGGCCTCGCGGGATGTGGCGTACTGCTCCAGGGCGCCGGTGGAGTTCGGCGGGGCCAAGCTGCGCTCGCATGTGCAGAGCGCGGTGAACGCCGGGAATTCGACGATCACCTTCGGGTTGCGGGCCTACAGCGAGTCGACGATGGACTGGTGGAAGCGGTTCGCCGATGACGCCTACCTGAAGGTGCAGTACAACAACCCGCCGCTGCAGCCCGACACCGACACCATGTTCGCCAACCCCGGCACCAAGTGCCTCCCCAGCGGGCAGCAGCAGACCGTCAACGACCTGTCCACGGTGTACGCCTACCTCAAGGATCCCGACACCGAGGACAAGAACAAGGTGCAGGGGCAGTTCACGCTGCACTGGGCCAACAAGGCCGACGGGTCGGACTGGGGCCCCAAGTGGACCTCCTCCCTCACCCCGGCCAAGACGTCGGGGAGCCGGTTCTCGGTCACGTTGCCGTCCACCATCCCGCAGCGCACCAAGATCGGCTGGGGTGTGCGCGCCTGGGACGGCGAGCAGTGGGGCCCCTGGTCCTACGACGGCGCCCAGACCGGCTGCTACTTCGTCTACGACCCCGCCGTCCCGGCCAAACCCACCATCACCTCCACCGACTATCCGGCCGATGACAGCTGGCATGGCGGGGTCGGCCAGGCGGGCACGTTCACCATCTCCGACTCCGAAGGTGTCGCCGACCGGTACGTCATCACCCTCAACGACGAACCGGCCCGCACGGTGACCACCACGGCCGGTGCGGCGCGGCAGGTGCAGATCGCGCCGACGCGTTCGGGTCCGAACGTGCTGACGGTGCAGGCGTTCGCGCCGTCCAACCAGAACGGGTCCACGGTCTCGTATGAGTTCCGGTCGAACACGGGCACCGAGCCGGTGGCCACGTTCACGATGGACGAGGGCGCCGGGTCGTCCGAGGTGACCTCGACCGGTCCGGGGCGGCCGGCGTGGCTGCACGGTGCGGCAACCCTGGGCGGGGCGGGCAAGAACGGCACCGCGCTGACACTGGACGGGACGACCGGGTACGCCGAAAGCAGCCTGCCCGCCATCGACACCACCCAAAGCTTCACGGTCTCGGCATGGGCGAAGCCGGACCAGACGAAGATCGGCGACCTGGTCGCGCAGCTCGGCAGCTACCAGGGCGGCTTCTACCTGGGCATGGAGCCCAACGGGCATGCCGTGCTCAAGTGGCCGACCACCGATACCAATGACGGCGGCGGTGTCTGGCAGACGGCGACGGACGATGTGCCGCTTCCCCTCGGGCAGTGGAGCCACCTGATCGGTGTGTACGACAAGAGCGCCGCTGAGACACGGCTCTATGTGAACGGCGAGCTCCAGGCGACGAGGAGCAGCGTCACGCCCCTGGAATCGCATGGTCCGCTGCACATCGGCCGAAGCCAGTACAACGGCTTCGTCGTCAACAATTGGCCGGGAGCGATCGACGACGTCCGGGTGTTCGACCAGGCCTTGTCCGGCACTCAGGCTCAGCAGCTAGCCGGCGGCACCGTCCCCGCGGGCGCGGGTCTGGTGGCGGACTGGAACATGGACGAGCCGGCGGGCAATCCCGTGGTCTACAGCCCGGTCGCGCCGTGGAAGGCCACCCTGCACAACGGGGCGACGCTCGGGGCGGCGGGGCAGGTGAACACCGCGCTGCAAACGGACAACACCGCACAGCAGTACGCGGCGACCGAACGGCCGGTCGTCAACACCATGCGGAGTTTCGCGATATCGGCCTGGTTGAAGGCCGACGGCAGCGCCACCTCACCCACCAACAATTTCACCGCCGTCTCGGCGCGCGGCACGTCCAAGAGTGGGTTCTACCTGAAGTACGTGGCCGGCACGGGCCGGTGGGTGTTCGCTCGAACCGCGCAGGACAGTGATGATCCGGGCTGGTACCAGGCCACATCGAAGGATCTAGCGCAGACCGATGAGTGGACGCATGTCGTCGGGGTGTACGACGACATTTCCAAGCGCCTGCGGATCTACGTCAACGGTGTACGCGGCACCGACAGCCCCGAGGTCACCTCACGCTGGCAGGCCACCGGCGGCCTGGAAATCGGACGCTCCCAATGGGGCGGCAACCCGGTGGACCACTGGGCCGGCGAGATCGACGACGTGCGGGTTTACGACCGGATCGTCGGTCAGCAGGAGGCCGAGGAGATGGTCACCCAGCACCCGGTCCTGAAGGCCCGGTGGCTGCTCAACTCTGACGGTTCGGGTGAGACCAAGGACGGTGCGGGGCCGGGTCTGGTGCTGCACAACGGTGCGTTCATCGATCCTGCGGCCGGGTTCAAGGGCTGGGCGTCGGCGGCGGGACTGAAGCTGGACCCTGCGGTGAAGGCGTTCGCCGAGACGACCGGTCCGGTCGTGGCGACCAACGAGAGCTTCACGGTCGCCGGGTGGGTGCGCAACGACGGGCGGCCGCTGGCGCCGGCGACGGTGATCTCCCAGCCGGGTGCGGCGACGAACGCGTTCGCGCTGCGCTATGTCCCTGGCGAGGATCCTGAGGAGCAGGGCGTCTGGCAGGTGGTGATGCACAACTCCGATGAGGGGTCGGCGACCGGGTTGACGGCGTCGCATTCGGGGTTTGTGGTGCAGGACTGGTCGCATGTGGCGGTGGTGTACGACGCGTTGCGCGACCGGGTCAGCCTGTACGTGGACGGGCAGTTGGAGCAGACCGCCGACAGCGTGTCCCAGCAGGACCAGGTGATCGGGTTCGAGGCCAAGGACAACGGCGGACTGCAAGTCGGCCGCACCAAGTTCGGCGCCACCGACGGCACCGAGTACTGGACCGACGCCATCGACGACATCTGGGCCTACCAGGGCGCCTTGACCACCGAACAGATCCAGATGCTGGCCGGTGGAGCCGAACTCCCCACCGACGACGGCCCCTAGCCACGGCGTCCGCCGCTGCGCCCTGTGCGCAGCGGCGGACCGCCCCTGACCCCTGACCGATTCTCTTCTGCTGATCGCATGATGCCCCCCGAGCCATGGGGCGGTGGCGATGGAGGACGTCGTGAACGCAGGCCGCAAGAGGCTGGTACTGGGATCGCGCCGGGCCGTGACCGTGGTCGCGGCCGTGGTGGCGATGGCGATGCCGGCCGGGCTGCTGTCAGTGCCACCGGTGTTGGCCGACCCGCCCAACTCCCATCGCCCCAAGGTGGCCAGTCATGAGAAGCCGGTGCCCGGCCACGACCTGAAGGTCCGGCCCCGCAAGACCGACCCCTCCCAGCCCGGGCCCGCCGCCAAGGCCGCGTGGCCGAAGCCGGGAGCCGCCGAGGTCACCGTCCCCTCCGACACCAAGGGCTCTGGTGCACGTGCGGGCACGCTCCCCGTGCGGGTGTTGGCGCCGGGTAAGCAGGCCCGCGCAGCGCGGGCCGTGCCGGCGGCGGACCGAGTGCGGGTGCAAGTCCTCGACCGGCAGACCACCCAGCGACTCGGGGTGGACGGTCTGGCCTTCACAGTGGCGCGCACCGATGCCGACGCCTCGGGCAGGGCGAAGGTCCAGCTCGACTACTCCACATTCGCGCAAGCATTCGGCGGTGCCTACGGCGCTCGGCTGCGCCTCACCCAACTCCCGCAATGTGCCCTGACCACCCCCGACAAGCCCGAGTGCCGCACCGGTGAGCCGGTGACGACGGACAACGACGGTGCCTCCAAAACCCTGACCGCCGAAGTGGAGGCCGCCCCGGCCAGTACCACTTCCGCGAACGCGACACTGCTGGTGGCTGCGGCTTCCTCCGACAGTTCTCAGGGCGACTACGGCGCCACGTCACTGGAGGCGTCAGCGACTTGGAGCGCTGGCAGCAGCAGCGGTGACTTCACGTGGTCGTACCCGATGCGGGTGCCGCCCGTCCCCAGTGGCCTGGCGCCGAACGTCGAGCTCTCCTATTCCTCCGGCAGTGTGGACGGCAAGACCGCCAACACCAATGGGCAGCCGTCCTGGGTGGGTGAGGGGTTCTCGCTGTGGCCGGGCTTCATCGAGCGGCGCTACAAGTCGTGTGAAGACGACGATGCACCGAAGGACGAGTACGGCAACTCGCCTGGGGACCGGTGCTGGGGTTACGACAACGCGACCGTCACGTGGAACGGCAAGGGCGGAGAGCTGATCAAGGCTTCCGACGGTTCGTGGCGAACAGAGGGCGACGACGGAACCAGGTACGAGAAGCTCACCAGCTCGACCAATGGCAACGGTGACGACAACGGGGAGTACTGGAAGGTCACGACCACCGACGGCACCCAGTACTTCTTCGGGCTGAACCGGCTCCCCGGCTGGGCGAGCGGGAAACCCGAGACCAACTCGACGTGGACGGCGCCGGTGTTCGGCGACGACGCCGACGAGCCGTGCCACGATTCGTCGTTCGCGGGGTCGTGGTGCCAGCAGGCGTACCGGTGGAACCTGGACTATGTCGTCGACCCGTCCGGCAACGCCATCAACTACACCTACGGCACCGAGACCAACCACTATGGCCGCAACCTCAAGCCCGAGGACGAGACCCCCTACATCCGCGGCGGCTACCTGAAGACGATCTCCTACGGGCTGCGCAAGGACGCGCTGTTCGCCAAGGCGCCGGCGCAGGTCGCCTTCACCACCTCCGAGCGCTGCATCCCCGACGACAACTTCGACTGCGACCCGTCCAAGATCGGCAGCAACCCCGACAAGTGGTGGGACGTCCCCTGGGACCTCAATTGCAACTCCGGCCAGGAATGCAAGGACACCCACGGCACCAGCACACCCACCTTCTGGTCCCGTAAGCGGCTGACCAAGGTCACCACGCAGATCCTCAAGCCGGACGCGTCCGGGTACCGGCCGGTGGACTCCTGGGCTCTGGACCACGAGTGGAAGTTGGCCGACATCGAGCGCGACCTGGTGCTGAAGGAGATCGAGCACACCGGGCACGCCGCCACCGACGGCAGCGCCCCGGTCACCCTGCCCAAGGTGACGTTCAACCACGTCCAGATGGACAACCGGCTGGACAAGACCGGCGACGACATCCTGGCCTACACCCGCTACCGGCTCGGCGCCATCTACGACGAGTCCGGCGGGCAGATCGACATCGCCTACTCCGACCCCGACTGCACCCTGGCCAACCTGCCGACACCCGAGACCAACACCACCCGCTGCATGCCGGTCATCTGGACACCGCCCGGCCGGGAAGACCCCATCACCGACTGGTTCCACAAATACGTGGTCACCTCCGTCATCCAGACCGACCGCACCGGGCTGGCCCCCGACATGGCGACCAAGTACCAGTACCTGGGTGGCGCGGCCTGGCACTTCGACGACGATGACGGGCTGACCAAGGAGAAGAACAAGACCTGGTCGCAATGGCGCGGCTACGGCCAGGTCCGCACCCTCACCGGCGACTTCGACAACCCCGCCGCCCAGACCGACACCTTCTACCTGCGCGGCATGGACGGCGACCGCAAGAACAAAGACGGCGGTCAGAAGAGCGTCACCGTCTCCGACGGTGAGGGCGGCACCTACACCGACCACGACGCCCTCGCCGGGTTCACCCTCAAGACCGTCGAGTACCCCGCCCCCGGCGGCAGCGTCCACAGCAAGACGGTGAACACCCCGTGGCGCGCGCAGACCGCGTCCCGCACCCGCTCTTGGGGCACAGTCACGGCGAATGTCGTCGCGGTCGACACGACCCGCACGTGGACGGCCAAGGACGGCGGCGGCTGGACCGAGACCAAAACCGACAACAGCTTCGTGAGTTCCGGTCCGGGCGTTGGCCGAACGACGTCTGTCAACGATCTCGGAGATACCAGTACCAGTAGCGACGACAAGTGCACCCGCACCACCTACGCCGACAACACCGGCGCCTGGATGGTCTCCTACCCGTCCCGGGTCGAAACCGTGTCGGTCGCCTGCACCGCCACCCCGAACCGTCCCGCCCAGGTCGTCTCCGACTCACGGACCTACTACGACAACGGCGCTTACGCTGAGGCCCCGTCCGAGGGCCAGGCGACCAAGGTCGAGAAGCTCTCCGGCTATAACGGAGGCACCCCGCAGTACATCACGCAGGCCACCACCGTCTACGACGACTTCGGTCGCGCGACCGAAGTCAAGGACGCGCTGGGGCAGGCCACCACCACCGCGTACACCGACACCCAGGGCCTGACCACCCTGACGCGGGTCACCACTCCACCGGCCACGCCTGGAAACGCATCGACGGCCCTCACAACAAGCCAGCAACTGGATCCTGCCTGGGGGCAGCCGACTCGCACCACCGATGCCAACGGACTGAGCACCGACCTGGTGTACGACGGATTGGGCCGGTTGCGAAAGGTGTGGCTGCCCAACCGCTCCAAGGCCAACGGCCATAAACCCAACCACGAGTTCGAGTACCAGGTGGCCGAGGGACAGATTGTCGCGGTCACCACCAAGGCCCTCACCGCCGGCGGTGGGCAGCGCATCGCCAGGGTCGAGTTGATGGACGGGTGGCTTCGTCCTCGGCAGACCCAGGTGCCCGCCCCGGCCGGACGCCTCATCAGCGACACCTTCTACGACACTCGCGGGCAGGTGGCCAAGTCCTACGCGGCGTACCCGGCCGCAGGCGCTCCCGAGACCGCACTGTTCGGGGTCGGCACTCCCGGCAACGTCGAGACGCAGACCCGCACCGAGTACGACGGCCTGGGCCGCAAGACCATCGAGAAGGCGATGAAGGGGAACGGGTCGCAGCCCGAGCAGGAGCTGTGGCGCACCACCTACTCCTACGGGGGCGGCAACCGCACCTCGGTCACCCCGCCCGGCGGCGGCACTCCCACCGCGCAGATCACCAATGCCCGCGGTCAGGTGGTCGAGCGGCGCCAGTACAAGGCGGCCACCCCGACCGGGGAGTTCGACGCCACCACCTACACCTACACCCCGGCCGGCGAGATCGCCTCGGTCACCGACCCGTCCGGCAACACCTTCACCACCACCTACGACGTGCGCGGCCGCAAGACCAAGACCACCGACCCCGACAAGGGCACCACCACCTTCACCTACGACGACCTCGACCGCGTCACCTCCACCACCGACGCACGCGACAAGAAGGTCTTCACCACCTACGACGGTCTGGGCCGCAAAACCGCGACCCGCGAAGGCGCCGCGGACGGGCCACTGCTCACCTCCTACACCTACGACACGGTCACTGACGGCAAGGGCAAACTCACCAAGTCGGTCCGGCACCACGACGGCGCCCAATACGTCAACGAGATCCGTGGCTACGACGAACTTGGACGGGTCGAAGCTGCCACCGTCACCGTCCCCGCTCAGCAGGGGCCGCTAGCAGGGACGTACCTGTTCTCCACCGCCTATAGCCTCGACGGCACCGTGCAGAGCAGCAGCCTGCCCGCCGCCGGCGGGCTGCCCACCGAGACCGTCGTCAACACCTACGACACCTGGCAGCGGCCCACCCGCATGGCCAGTACCAAGGGCACCTACGTCAACGACACCGTCTACACCCCCACCGGCAAGCCCTCGATCATCGAGATGGGCACCGCACCGAAACGGGCCTGGCAGACCTTCGGCTACCAGTACGGCACCCAGCGACTGGACACCGCCAAGACCTTCCGCGAGGGCATCGACGGCAACGACCGGTACGCCACCTACCACTACACCGACTCCGGCATCATCACCTCCATCACCGACGACTCCCGCGACGGCGTCGACAACCAGTGCTTCACCTACGACCACCTCCAGCGCCTCACCCACGCCTGGACGCAAGGCACCACCGATGTCTGCGCCACCGAACCCACCGCCTCGGTGCTCGGCGGCCCCGCTCCGTACTGGCAGAGCTTCGCCTACGACAAGGCCGGCAACCGCACCGGCGAAACCCGGCACGGAATCGGCGGCACAACCGACACCACCCGCACCTACACCTACGCCCCCGCCGGACAGGGCAACCGCCTCACCCAGGTCACACAGACCGGCCCCACCGGAAACCGCACCGACACCTACGGCTACGACGACACCGGCAACACCACCCAACGAACCATCGGCTCCGGGACCCCGGGCGCAGGCCAAACCTTCGAATGGGGGACGGAAGGCGAGCTGTCCAAGGTCACCGAGAACGGCAACGACGAAACCTACGTCTACGACGCCGACGGCAACCGCCTCATCCGCAAGGATCCCGCCGGTGCCACGCTCTACCTGCCGGGCGGCACCGAACTGCGCGCCCTGAGCGGCGCCACCACCGCCACCGGCACCCGGTACTACACCTTCGCTGGCCAGACCGTCGCGATGCGCACCTCCGGCGGCACCATCACGTACCTGAGCGCCGACCATGCCGGTAGCGGCCAGGTCGCCATCAATGCCACCACACAGGCGAGCACAATCCGCCGTTTCACCCCCTTCGGATCGATTCGTGGCTTTGACGAGGACGCCACCTGGCCGAACGACAAGGGCTTCGTCGGCGGCACCCAAGATCCCACGGGCCTCACCCACCTCGGCGCCCGCGAATACGATCCCGACACCGGCCGCTTCATCTCCGTCGACCCCCTCATGGACCAGGCCGACCCCCAGCAGATGAACGGCTACACCTACGCCAACAACAGCCCCATCACCAACAGCGACCCCGACGGGAAGATGTGCCGCCGCATTGGTGGATACATGGAGTGCTCCAACGGAGACGGAGTCGACCGCCGACCCACCAAGCACGGCTACTCCGTCTACGACCGCAAGGGAAGATGGGTCAGTTCGACCAGCCCATGGGGCGTGCTGACCCGCCACGGGACGAGCGCCCCGAATTATCCGCGGGGCATGAAACTCCCACCAGCGACCATGCCACGAGACGAGCGGCAGATCGCCCTCCGCTCCGTCATCACCCAAATGATGGGGATCGCTAAAACCGTCCCTGAACTGCAGCGCTACAACCAGGCCAAGAATGCCTTCTGCGCCGAGTTCGTTACTGATGTGCTCTGCGGAGACATGGGCGGCCCAAGTGCACATACCCTCCTAGACATTTTCGGAATAATGCCTTACGTCGGACCCGCCGCAGACGGCGCGAATGCCATCTACTACGGGCTGGAGGGCAAGCCGGGCGAAGCGTCCTTCTCCTTGCTGTCCGTGATACCGATTCTCGGAGATATCGCCGGAGCGGGAAAAGTTGGAGTCAAGGGATCGAAGGCACTCAAGGCGGCGCGGTCGCTCGGAATGTGCAGCAGCTTCGTGCCCGGAACGCAAGTGCTCATGGCGGACGGTGCAAAGAAGCGGATCGAGGATGTCAAGGTCGGTGACAAGGTTCTCGCCACCGATCCGGAAACCGGTAGGACCGAAGCGCAGCCCGTACTCGGAACAATCGTCAGTGCGGGCGAAAAGAATCTCATTCAGATCGCTGTCGACGCGGAGGCTCCCGCCCTCGGCTGGATGACCGGTGAAGCATTCGGACCTGCGACTGCGGCACCCCTCGTCCTTCAGAAGTCGAAGAGCGGCGTGCTCATCGCCACCGACAACCACCCCGTCTGGGTCGCCGGCGACGTCAACGCCTGGGTCGAGGCGGGCGATCTCGAACCCGGTATGTGGCTTCGTACCGGTGCCGGAACCTACGTGCAGGTCGCCGCCACTGGAAGGCGGGCCGTCGAACACCAGCGCGTCCATAACCTCACCGTCGCCAACACCCACACGTACTATGTGGCAGCGGACGGTGCGCCGGTCCTCGTGCACAACGCCGATCAGTCGTGCCTGGTGATGTCCTCGATCGTCAGCGAGGATCCCCTCCTGGTCAGGGCCGCGCAGAGGGCGGGCAGGGATCAGACGGTGCAGCGCGAGATGGACAACCTGTTCAGGCAGCTCGCGAATGGGAACATGAACCCGGGGATCGGAACCAGCGCGCTTGAAGGCACCGATGTCTACTATGCGCGCGGCGCGAATGGGGCGCGTCTGTTCTTCAGGAACGTGGAGGGAGGCGTTCAGGTCGTCGGCAAGGCGGATAAGAAGAACGAGCAAAGGGTAATAAACAGGCTGTTGGAGATGTATGGCGAGTAGTCCATTCCATGTGGTTGCCACGGACGACTTCGAAGCTACGTTCATGCTGGGAAGGGATGATGAACCCGACTCGGTGGAGAATGTTGATGTGGAGGTCACGTTCTCGGATGGAACGCGGTGGGGGGCGACCTTCCTCACGGTTCGTGAGATAGAGCGGATCATGGATCGCTGGCGCATGAGCGGGGAGGGGCAGAACGGCACCGTTTTTCGCTGCCCTGACCTAGTGATAGTGCGTGACGGTGGCGTTCGTGCGATCACCGCGGTACTGGAGTCGGCGGTCAGTCAAGACGGGCGTTCCGATCTCCTCACCTATCTGGGCCCGCCGGAGGTCTGATCGGACGGCTGCTTCGGCAAGGCGGTCGGCGGGCGGCCGGGAACTCCACCAGATCGGTGCCGGATTCATGGCCTCCGCGCGCGGCCCGCGCGCTCAGCCGGCTCTTGGCCCTGTTCCTCGGAGGAATCGGCCGGCCCGGTCACTGATCGGGGTGTGAGGTTTTCGGGGGGCGTTGGCGTGGGGGGTGGGGGCGCGTCAGGATGCTGGGGTGACTTTGCCGCCTGGGATGCCGCCGATGCCGCCCTACCGAACGGGGAGCGGGGTTCCGCCGGGTGGGCCGCCGGCGGGGATGCGGGGCGGGCCGCCGGAGCATCAGCCGTTCGTGCTGCCGGGGCCCTGGTACCGGATCCAGGCGATTCCGGCGCCGCAGCGGGACGGGTCGGCGGAGTGGGACTTCGTGAGCGTGCTGCCCGCGGCGCTGTCGGCGGCGCGGCGGGGCAGGCCGTTCGTGGTGGGGTGGCTGTCGGCGGGGGCGGGCGCGCCCCTGGAGCTGATCACCAATGCGGGGCCGATCGGGACGCCGGTACCGGGTGTCGAGACGCACGGGCTGCTGTTCCCCAGCGGGGCGCGGGGGGTGCCCGTCGGGGACGGGTGGCTGCGGCAGGCGGAGCGGATGACGTGGACGCGGTGTCCGGGACGGCTCGCGCCGCAGGGGGCCGCGGGCGGGCCCGGGTTGTTCGAGGCGACGCTCGTGACGTTGATGGAGCGTCCGTTCGGGTGGTTCGTCGTCGCCGATCCGTGTGACGAGCGGATGATCGACGAGGAGATGCGGGAGCTGCATCACGAGCTGCGCATGCTCCGGAGGGGTGAGGACGAGCACGCGCGGCTGGCGGTGGCGCGGGCCGATCAGCGGCTCGCCGAGCTGGACGCGTTCCGCGAGGCCGGGTTGTGGCAGGTCAGGGTGGTGGCGGGGGCGGCGTCGCAGGACGAGCTGGGGCAGATCGCGCCCGTGCTGGTCGGGTCGATGGAGCTCGGGCACCATCCGTACCGGCTGAGGTCGGGGCAGGGGAGCGGGTCGTTCGCCGAGATGCTCAGCCCCGGGATGGGGCCCGTGCCGGTACGGCCGATGGCGGAGGCGGAGCAGCGGTTCCCGTTCGTCGCCACGGCGGGGGCGCTGGCGGCCTTGGCCGGGCTGCCGCGGCGGGAGGTCCCCGGGCTGCGGGTGCTGGAGGCCGGGTATTTCGACGTCACGTCGGAGACCGAGCCGCAGGGCGGGGAGCCGCAGATCGAGCTGGGCGCCATCCTGGACGGGCAGGACCGGGAGGTCGGACGGTTCGCCGTGCCCCGCTCGACCATCAACCGGCATGTTTTCGTGACGGGCGCCACGGGTGCCGGGAAGTCGCAGACCGTGCGGCATCTGCTGGAGCAGTTGACGCGGGCGGGCATTCCCTGGCTGGCGATCGAGCCGGCGAAGTCGGAGTACGCGGCGATGGCGGGGCGCATTCAGGATCTGGGCGGGCCGGTGACGGTGGTGAATCCGTCCGACCCGGATTCGGTGCCGTTGTCGGTGAATCCGCTCGCGCCGGAGCCGGGGTATCCGGTGCAGGCGCATATCGACATGGTGCGGGCGCTGTTCCAGGCCGCGTTCGACGCGGAGGAGCCGTTCCCGCAGATCATGGCGCAGGCGCTTCAGCGGGTGTACGAGAACAACGGGTGGGACGTGGTGACGGGCGCGGGTGTGCCCGGGTCGCTGATCGAGCCCGCGGTTCCGACGTTGGAGCAGTTGCAGAATGCGGCGCTCCAGGTCATCCAGGACGTCGGGTACGGGCGCGAGTTGATGGCCGATGTGCAGGGGTTCGTCGATGTGCGGCTGCGGTCGCTGCGCATCGGGTCCGCTGGGCGGTTCTTTGAAGGCGGGCACCCGGCCGATATCGGCGGGATGCTGCGCGACAACATCGTGCTCGCGATCGAGGACGTCGCGAACGACGAGGACAAGGCGTTCCTCATGGGGACGCTCATCATCCGCATCGTCGAGCATCTGCGGATGCGGGAGCGCAAGCGCGACAGGGCGACGGGGTCGGTGCTGCGGCACGTCATCGTCATCGAGGAGGCGCATCGGCTGCTTCGCAATCGGGGGCCCGAGCGCGGCAGTTCGCACGCGGTGGAGTTGTTCGCCGGGATGCTCGCCGAGATTCGGGCCTATGGCGAGGGCATCATCGTCGCCGAGCAGATTCCGACGAAGCTGGTTCCGGACGTCATCAAGAACACGGCGTTGAAGGTCGTCCACCGGCTGCCCGCGTTCGACGACCGGCATCAGGTCGGCGCGGCGATGAACCTGGACGGCGACCAGTCGCGTGAGGTGGTGTCGCTGCGTCCCGGGGTCGCGGCGGTGTTCGCGGACGGCATGGACCGTCCGCTGCGGGTCCGGGTGCCGCTGGGCGAGGGGCGCGAGGCGGAGCTGCCCGGTCCGCCGCCGCCCGTGGACGGACGGCGCTCCGCGGCCTGCGGCTGCGAATGCCGGTCGGGGCGTGCGTGCACGCTGTTCGAGTTGCGCGAGGCCGACCTCCTCGCCGGCGGGGCCGACTGGGCGTGGCTGCGGCTGTGGGCCGACACGCTCGTGCTGGCGCATGTGGTGAACCGGCCGCTGCCCGCCGTCCCGGCGGAGCTCGGGCGGTCGTGGTCGCGGCTGGCGCCCCGGCTCCGGGAGTGCGCGCTGGCGACGGTCCTCGAACGGGCCGTGACGCGGCGGTCGCGGTCGCTGCGGGCCGGCTACCCGCCGGCGGACCTCACCGCCGCCGCCGCGGACGTCGCCGGGCGGCTCCTCGGCGGCGCCGCGCCCGGTGGGGCGCCCGGCCCGCAGTGGATGATCCCGCAGGTCAAGTGGCTGCACGAGCTGGACCGCCTGTTCCCCTACGGCGGCGGCGCCCCCGACAAGCACGCCCTCGCGCCGCCGCTGGACTACCCGCTCGCCGGGCTCAAGCAGCCGCCGGACGCCAGGCTCGGCCACCGGCTGCGCGCCCTGCGCCGCCACCCGCTGTCGATGGAGCTGGCCCGCAACCGGCCGATCGCGCTCACGGCCCTGTACGGCGACGACGACCAGGCGGGCTTCTACCAGGACCTCTCCGTGGTCGCGATCGGCTTCGACGAGGACGAGCAGATCGACCACGTCGCCCGGACGATGGGCGTCACCGAGTGGCTCGAACCCGTGCTGAGCTGGTTCGAGCGTTTCGTGCACCCCTTCGAGGACCCCTCCGCCGGGCTCTCGTTCCTCGCCCCGGCCCGGGACGCGGAGGAGCCGCCCGAGTCGTGACCAAGTGTGGCCACCCGGCCACAACTGGGCGCTTTCTCACGTGTCAACGGCATGATCCGGATAATTTCGTCCGCATGACCGTGGAGCAGGCGACCCCCGGCGCCGCGCCGCCGTTCTACCACGCGCAGCCCGGCGCGGAGACGTCCCGGCAGCCGATGCAGAACACCACCCGGTATCTCTGCGCCGCCGTCTACCTGGACCGGCGGATCGGGGACCGCGTCATCGCCGAGTTCCTGGACGACGAGAACCGCGCCGTCGTCCCGTCCTACGGGTTCGACGTGGAGCCGGTGGTGCTGCACGCGCTCCGGGCGCGCCGCTACCGGCTCGTCCGCGACCTGGTCCTCTGCGGGATCTGGCTGGCCGCGCTCGTCTTCCTGCAACTCGTCGCGGTCGGGTACTTCTTCGTCCTGCTGGTGCTGGCCGGCCTGGCGGCGGTCCCGTGGCGGCGGCTCCCCTGGGGGTGGCGGCTGGCCGGGGCGTGGCTCGGTTCCGGGGTCGTCATGTGGGCGGTGTTCGGCGTCCTGTTCGTCCTCGCGGGCGAGCGGTGGGCCGAGGACTCCGGGTTCAGCTCCTACGAACGGGAGCAGACCAAGGGGCCGCTTGAGCTCCTCCAGACGGACCTGCTCGTGCCGAGCCTGATCATCCTCACCCTCGTGCTGGCTCTGACGATCATCGGGCATCTCGCGGCCGTCTACGGGGTGCTGGCGCGCGACCTCGCGCCCGGCTCCACCGCCGCGCCGCCGCGCACGTTCAGCGAGCGCGCGACCCGGGTGCTCGCCCGCGTCCGGTCCGCGCAGCGCGGCAACGTGACGCTGCACTCGGGGACGAACCCGTTCATCGGCGCCGGCGACCTCACCTCGCCGTGGGCGCGGGCCTGGTCGATCGTCCTCGAACTGGACCGGCCCGCGACCGGCCCCGTCGACCTCACGAAGGGCGCCAAGGGCGAGGACGGCGCTCCGCCCCGCGTCGATCCGATGACCATGCACCTGCGGGTCCGGGAGCGGCTGCACGCCATGCGGGACGAGCGGCCGCCCGGCCGCGCGGGAGACGCCGAGCCGCTGCCGCCGAACGAGCGGATCACCGCGCTGCTCACCGGCATGCACATCGCCGGACGCGGGGAGAGCGTGCGGCGCACCCGTCCGGCCGATCCGGCGAACGCGATCACGCTGCCGCCGCACCCGCTGATCGACCCGGCGAACGGCTGCCCGTTCTCGATGGCGACGCCGGAGGCCGCCGAGGCGCTCATCCGGCATCCGCAGTCGCACATCCGCTGCTTCCAGCGCGTCACCGTCGGCGCCCACGGGCAGGCGGTGCTCGGCCGGGACGGGCGGATCGTCGCCCCCGCCGAGGAGCAGGACATCTCCCTCACGGCCTTCGTGTACCTGGCCGTCGAGGGCCGGATGCTGTACGGGCACTTCGCGGCGACCGTGCTGCCGCCAGTCCGGCGCGAGTTCCGCGTCGTCGACCTGCTGCCCGCCTGGGGCACCGGGAGCCAGGTGCTGCGCGCCTTCGCCCGCGCGCGGCGCGGCATGCTGCGCGCGATGGTGCTGCCCGGCGTCCGGACGGTCGCGGCCTGCTGGGCGATGGCGCGCAGCCTGATCGTGGCGACGCTCGCGCAGACGTCGGCGCAGCGGCTGGTGCACGACTACGGCGCTCGGGTCAGCGTCCGGGAACTGTGCGCCGCCGACGCGTTCGACACCTACGTCCAGGAGATGGACGCCGACAAGTACACCCGGCTGATCGAGTGGCGCGTCAACGAGGCGCTGCTCGACTACCTGAGCGACGAGTGCGGCCTCGACGTGTCGGCCTACCGGGCGCAGGCCGGCGTGATCATGAACGAGGGCGTCATCATGACCGGCGGCACCGTCAACGGGCAGGTCGCCGCGGGCGGCCGCGTCGACCAGCGGCAGGGCGGCGGCGCCCGCCGCGGCAACCCCTGACCTTCCAGTGGAGGCGGCATGAGCGAGCACGGCGACCGGGGCATCAGGATCGGCGGCAACGCCAACGTGTCCGGGCAGGTCGCGTCGGGCGACAACGTCGCGCAGTACCAGCAGGCCGCACCGGCCGGGCGGGCGGCGGACGTCGCGGCCGCGCTCGACCGGCTCGACCGGCTGCTGGCGGCGCACGAGGCCGAACTCGCCGAGCCGGGACGGGCCCGCCGCGACCTCGCCGACGTCCGCGAGGAGGCCGGCTCCGGCGACCCCGACCCCGAGCGCATGGAGGGCGCCCTCGCCCGCCTCGGCCGCCGCGTCGCCGGGGTGGCGGTGCTCGCGGAGGCCGTCGGCGCGCTCGGCGCCGCCTTGGGCATGGGCGGCTGACGCCCCGGCGGGCCTAGATGTCGCTCTCGGTGCGGGCGGGCAGCCCGGCCTGCTCGGCGATCGGCGTCCAGTAGCCGATGAACGCGCTCTTGGCGCTGCTCGCCCGCTGGTTGACGTCCGCGACCTCGCCGTCGGACGGGCAGCCGGGCGCGACGTCGAGGTAGCGCTGGTTCGACTCGGTCGACGCCTCCAGCGCGCGGATCAGCGCGTCCTTCATCTGGGTGCCGTTCTGCATCGCGCCGACCTCCAGCTCGCGCGCCTTCTCCAGCTGGCCGCGCCGCTCTTCGAGGATGCGCTGCAGGCCGCTCGTCGTGCAGCCCTCCTCGACGACCGTGCCGAGCGAGGAACGGGTCGCGCCCATCGCCTCGAGCAGCTCGTTCACGGCGCCGGCCTGCGCGTCGAGGTCGCCGGTGTCGCCCGTCTCGGACACGACGCCCTGCGTCGGCGGCGACGACTCCTGCGGTGCGGACTCCTGCACCGCGGCCGGCGGACGCTCCGGACCGCTCGACCCGCTCGGCCAGAACACGATCGCGAGCGCCACTCCGAGGAGGACGACGGCGCCGGCCGCGCCCAGGAGGTACGGGAGCCTGCTCCGGCCCGGCGGCGGGGGCGGCTGCCAGATCGGCGGCTCCGCCCACGGCTCGGGGGACAGCTGGGTCGAGTGCTCGTCCGACGGCGGCATCGGGGTCGTGAAGTCGCCCGCGGGCTCCCACGGGGTGGGGCTCTGCCCGGCCCACGGCGGCGGCACCGGGTCGCGGGGGACGGGCACCTCGCCGAACGGGTCGCCGCCGGACGGCTGCCCGAACCCGCCGGGAGGCCGCCCGAACCCGCCGGGCGGCTGACCGAAGGGGTCGCGGGCCGTGGCGTCGCCGACCGTCGCGTCGTCGTCCGGCGGCAGGGGCGCGTTGCAGCGCATGCACGCCGGGGACGACGACGTGGTGTCGGTCCCGCAGTTCGGACACCGCATGACGGCTCCCTGCCCCCGTGAAAACGATCGGTCACAAGATAACGCGGGACCACCGGGCCGGGGCGGTTCGTCCCCGTTCGATACCCGGCCGTAACCGGCCGTCACCGATCGTTACACGCGCCTCCAGCTGCGTTGCGGCTGGCCCGTCTTCTTCGCCACCGGGTTCCACAGGACGACGAACTTCTTCTTCGCCGAGGTCGCGCGCCGCTCCTGCGCCGCCCGGCCGGGCACCTGCGCCGCGCTCGGCTTCGGCTTGCCGCGGCACTTGCTCTGGTTCGCCTGGGCCCACTTCAGCAGGACCAGGTCGACCTGGAGGGAGGCGTCCAGCGCCTCCGACAGCGAGCCGCGCAGCCGCTCCCCGTTCGCCAGCTTGTCGACCTGGAGGGCCTTGGTGCGGCCGAGCTGGTCCTGGCGGCGCTGCGCGACCTGCTGGAACCCCTGGATCGCCTGCGGCAGCGTCTTGCACTTGCCGGCCCGGCCGAGCGCCCCGGCGAGGACCCGCCGGGTGGCGACGCTGTCGTCCAGGATCTTGTTCAGCACCGCGGCCTGCTGCTTGGTCTCGGGCGGGATCGTGTTCTTCTGCGCGACCTGCTGGCTGGACGGCGTCGCGGTCGGCGACGTGCTGGCGGACGAGTCGTCACCGGACGGCCACACGACGAACACCACGGCCCCGGCCGCGACCGTGACGAGCGCGGCGACGGCGGCGATGAGCGGCTTGCTCGTCCCGCCGCCCTTCGAACCGCCCGGGTGCTGGGGCGGGTAGCCCCCGTACTCGGGACCGCCGGGCCCCATCCCGCCCATGGGGGCCATCCCGCCCATGGGAGCCATGCCGGGCTGCTGCCCCATGCCGGGCTGGCCCATCGCGCCCATCTGGCCCATGGCGGGCTGCCCCATCTGGCCCATCGGCGGGGCTCCCATGGGGGCGCCCATGGGAGCGCCGGGGTCCATCCGGGTCTGGTCGAAGTCCCCGCCTCCGAACCCGCCCTGGAAGCCGGGGTTCATGGGCGCGGGCTGCATCGGCCCGGGGGCGAGCTGCGTGGCATCCGGGTCCGGGAGGGCGGGCGGCTGCGCGGCGCCGGCCTGCCCGCCCCATACCTGGGTGGCGTCCGCGTCCGGCTCCTGCGGCTTGCGCGGCTGCGCGAACCATGAGTCCGGGACGATCGACTCGGTCGGCTCGGGCGCGTCGGCGAGGCCGAACGGGTTGGCACCCCCGGCGGCGGGCAGCGCCGGCCTCTCGTTCGCGGGCAGTGCGGGCTGCGCGGACTGCGCCCCGCCGCCCCAGGCGGGTGGCGGCGGAACGGTGCCGTAGGAGCCCGAGTCGTCCTCGTCCGGGTTGAACGTCCAGGCTGCGGTGTCCTCGGGGTCGGCGGGGTCGGCGGCGGGCGGGGCCGCGGCCCGCGGCGGCTCGGGGGCCGTCGCCTGCGGCGACCCGGCGTGCGGCAGACCGGCGTGCGGTGAGCCCGCCGGAGGAGTCGCGGCGTACGGCGAACCGGCCTGCGGCGTCGGGGACGGCGGCATCGCGCCCGGCGGGGCGGAGAAGTCCGGCAGTGCGGGCGGCTGCGGCTCCGGGGCCCAGGACGGCGTGGGCGGCGGCACCATCATCGTCCGGTCGCCGAGCCCGTCGGCGGCGCCGGCCCCGGGGGCCTGGTCCGCGACGGGCGCCGCGAGCGGGACCGCGGGCCCGACCGAGTACACGTCGATCGGCGCCGCGCAGTGCGAACACTTGCCGAGCGTCCCGGGCGTGTCATTGCCGCACGTCGGACACTGCATCGCTCAGACCTCGCATTATCGCCGCTTTGCCACGCTAGCGGTCCTGGCCCGCCGGCCGGGACGGGCACCGCCTCCCCGCGAAACCAGCAGGGCTCCCGACAAAAGTAGTGGGTGCCGCCGTTCTCGGATGCGTGGACGGAAATCTGGCACACCGCAGTCGGAGGTCGCACCGAATCACGACATGTCAGGTCTGGTCAACAATGCCCCGGTTGGTTTACACCGTCGCGTGTGATGATGCTCACATTGTGCACGCTCTCGCCGGGGGACGCCCGCGAACCCGCCGGTACGCCCCCAACGCGCCCGGACCGGTGCGTCCAGCGGCTAGGCTCGGAACGGTTTTCCGGCGCATCCAGAGAAGACGGAGTCCATGAGCGATCTTCCGCTGCGTTCGCAGCTGGCCGTCGCGCTCGGTCGTACGGCCGCCAAGATGTCCCGAATGGCGGGCCGCGGGGACGGCTCGGTGATCGGCGGACGGGTCGGCCTCCGCCTCGACCCCGAGCTGCTGACCAGGCTCGCGAAGGACCGCAAGCTCGTCCTCGTCAGCGCCACCAACGGCAAGACGACGACGACCCGGCTGATCACCTCGGCGATGACGCCGCTCGGGGAGGTCGCCACGAACGCGTTCGGCGCGAACATGCCGACGGGCCACGTGTCCGCGCTCGCGTCCGCGCCGTCCGCCCGCTACGGCGTGCTGGAGTGCGACGAGAAGTACGTCCCGATGGTCCTGAAGGAGACCGGGGCGAACCTCGTCGCGCTGATGAACCTGAGCCGCGACCAGATGGACCGGGCCGCCGAGATCTGGCTGCTGGCGGGCAAGTGGCGCCGCGCGCTGGAGGCGTCCCCGACCAGCCACGTCATCGCCAACTGCGACGACCCGCTCGTCACCTGGGGTGCGGCCACCGCCAAGAGCGTCACGTGGGTCGCCGCCGGCCAGCACTGGCGCGAGGACTCCTGGTGCTGCCCCGAGTGCGGCGGCCCCCTCGACCGGCAGGACACCGACGAGGACAGCGACTGGGCCTGCCGCCAGTGCCACTTCCGCCGCCCCCGCCCCGACTGGGCGCTGCGCGGCGACACCGTCACCGGACCCGACGGCCGGGCGTTCTCGCTCGCCGGGCTGTCGCTGCCGGGCCGCGCGAACCGCTCGAACGCGCTGATCGCGCTCGCGGTCGTCGCCCAGTTCGGCGTCCCGCCCGAGCAGGCCCTCCCGCTGCTGTCGCAGGTCACCTCCGTCGCCGGCCGGTACACGACGGTCGAGCACGAGGGCCGGTCGATCCGGCTGCTGCTGTCGAAGAACCCGGCGGGCTGGCTGGAGGCGTTCGACGTGCTGCAGCCCGCGCCCGGCCCGGTCGCCCTGTCGATCAACGCGCAGGGGCCGGACGGCCGCGACACGTCCTGGCTGTGGGACGTCGACTACCGCATCCTGCGCGGCCGCCCCGTGTGGGTCACCGGCGAGCGCCGCATCGACCTCGCCGCCCGGCTGGAGGCGGCCGACGTGACGTTCACCGTGGTGGACGACATCGACCAGGCGGTCATGGCGGTCCCGCCCGGGCACCTCGACGTGATCGCCAACTACACCGCCTTCCAGAGCATCCGAACGAGGTACGGCCGTGTCGTCTGACCGCATAAAGATCGTCTGGATCTACCCGGACCTGCTCAGCACCTACGGCGACCAGGGCAACACGATCGTCCTGGAGCGGCGCGCGGCGCTGCGCGGCATCCCGACGGAGACCGTGAGCCTGCGCTCGGACGAACCGGTCCCCGCCGACGGCGACATCTACCTGCTCGGCGGCGGCGAGGACCGCCCGCAGATCCTCGCGGCGCACCGGCTGCGCGGCGACGGCGGCCTCGCGCGCGCCGTCCAGTCCGGCGCGGTGGTCTTCGCCGTCTGCGCCGGCTACCAGCTGCTCGGCCACGAGTTCGGCGGCGAGGAGGGGCAGCCCGTGCCCGGTCTCGGCCTGCTCGACATCCGCTCCGGGCGCGGCGAGCAGCGCGCCGTCGGCGAGATCGTCGGGGACGTGGCGGCCGAGCTGAACGTCCCGCGCATCACCGGCTTCGAGAACCACCAGGGCGTCACGCACCTCGGCCCGAACGCGCAGCCGTTCGCGAAGGTCGTGCACGGCATCGGCAACGGCGACGGCTTCGAGGGCGCCTACAGCGGGCGCGTCCTCGGCACCTACATGCACGGGCCGGCGCTCGTCCGCAACCCGGGCCTCGCCGACCTGCTGCTGCGCTGGGCGGTCGGCCGCGAGCTGCAGCCGCTGGACGACTCCTGGGCGGGCCGCCTCCGCGAGGAGCGCCTGCGCGCCGTCGTCGGCTGACCCTGCCGAGAGCAGATCGGCCGGTTCCGGGCGGTTTTGGGTCTGGTTGGACGGCGGCCCCGGTGCCACCGTAGCGATCATGATCTGCTGCCGCCCGAGCCGCCGGGCCCTGCTCCGCTGGAGCGCCATCGCCGCGGGCGCGTCGCTGCTGCCCGGCACCGCGCGGGCGGACGGCGGCGCCGTCCGGCCGGTGAACCTCGAACTGGTCACCGTCACCGAGACGACGGCCGTCCTCACCTGGTACACCGGCGTCCCCGGAACCGACGACGGCTTGGGGCGCATGCGGCCCGCGCCGTCCGACGCGGAGGTGCTCTACGGGACGGACCCGTCCCGCCTGACGTCCGTCGCCCACGGCCCTTCAGGCACGCCCTACCACTATGTGGAACTGACCGGTCTCGAACCGGGACGCACGTACTACTACAAGGCGCGCTCGGCCGGGCAGGACGCGGCGCCGACCTGGCTGGCCTTCGGTACGGCGGCGGGCAGCCCGCAAGGCGAGGTGTTCGCGTTCACGACGCCGCAGCCGCCGCCCGGCCGCCACCTCTTCTCCATCGCCCTCTGCAACGACCTGCATCTGGGCGAGACGGTCGCGGGCCTCGTCGGACAGCTCCCGTGGATCAAGGGCATCGAGCAGGTGCCGGGCCATCCGCCCTATCCCGAGGTCATGGCGAAGGCCCTGATCGAGGACGCCCGGAGCCGGGGCGCGTCCTACCTCCTGGCCGCCGGGGACGTGTCCAGCGAAGCCGCCCCCGCCGACCTGCAGAGTGCCAAGAGCATCCTCGACACGTTCGGCACCCTCGGCGGCGACTACCTGGTGGCGCGCGGAAACCACGACCGCGCGCATTCGGGGGAGCCCTACGGCGCCTGCACGCCCGGTTCGTGGCAGGGGAACGACTGCTTCAAGGACGCGTTCTTCCCGTCGGGCCGGACGTTCTTCTCGCACGACCTGCGCGGCCTGCGCGTCATCGGCCTCGACACCTACGACAAGCCGGGTGACGGCGGCGACTCCGGCGGGCTCTCCGCCGACCAGCGGGCCTGGTTCGAGGCGGAGCTGGCGAAGGAGCCGGACCGGCCGACCCTCGTCTTCGGCCACCATCCGCTCTTCACCGAGAACGACCCGCTCGCCATCACCGGCGCCCATTCGCTGGACGCGGGACAGTCCCTGCGCATCCTGACGGCCTACAACCGCACTCCCGGCGTCTTCCTGCACCATGCCGGGCACACGCACCGCAACCAGCGCTCGACGTTCCCTCTCGCGCCACGGGTCGTCCAGCAGGAGGTGGGGGCGGTGAAGGAGTACCCGGGCGGTTTCACGCTGCTCCGCGTCCACACCGGCGGTTATGCGCTCAACTTCTACAAGACGCGCGGCGACGAGGCGCGGGCCTGGAGCGAACGCAGCCGCCAGGAGCTGTCCGGCCAGTGGCCACAGCTCTCCCTGGGGAACCGTCCGGCCGACCGCAACACCGTCGTCACGCGGGACTTCTCCGGCCTCGGCTAACCGGCCCTGGCCGCGGCTAGTCGACCTTGCGGGCGACGCCCGCGTAGCACCACTGGCGCTCGGCACCAGGCGGGACGGTCGCGCGCGGATCGGGGCGCCACAGCGACAGCGTGGTGAGGCCCGGCTCCACCAGGTCGAACCCCTCGAACAGCCGCATCACGTGGTCGCGGCTGCGCAGGGTGATCTGGTAGGTGGCCTTGTCGTACACCGCGCCCGCCTCCCGGACGCGGCTGTCGGCGTCGAAGTCGGCGGTCACGTGCGACACCGCGAGGTAGCTGCCGGGGGCCATGGCGGAGCGGAGCCGCGCCACGATGCCGGGCGGGTCGGCCTCGTCGCCGATGAAGTGCAGCACCGCCAGCATCAGCACCGCGACCGGCCGGTCGAAGTCGATGAGGTCGTTCAGCTCGCGGTCGGCCAGGATGTCGCCGGGGCGCCGGGCGTCGCCCTGGATGACGGTCACCTCCGGCGTGCCGGCCAGCAGCGCCCGCCCGTGCGCGAGGACGACCGGCTCGATGTCGACGTACACGACGCGCGCGTCCGGGGCGACCTGGTGCGCGATCTCGTGGACGTTGCCCTGCGTGGGCAGCCCGGAGCCGATGTCGATGAACTGCCGGATCCCGGACTCGGCCAGGAAGCGCACCGCGCGGCGCAGGAAGGCGCGGTTCTCCCGCGCGAGGAACGGGGTGTCCGGCGCGTGCCGGACGACCTCCTCCACGGCCTCCCGGTCGGCGGCGTAGTTGTCCTTGCCGCCGAGCAGGTAGTCGTACATCCGCGGGACGTTCGGCGTCGTCGGATCAACGGTGTCCAGTGTCTTCTCCCCCGTTCTGCCGGAGCCGGACGATTTTCTGCCCGGCATATCGCGAACTATGCACGAACATGTAAGCATTGTGATCAACTCCGTAACAACCGAATCGACCATCCTGACGGCGGGAGAGCGCAAATGCGACGCGACGGAGGCATCCCCTCGCAGATCCCCGGACCGGCCGCGGAAAATGACGGCGCCGCGGCCATCGCGGCGGCCGGCGGGCTGCACAACTACCAGTTGGAACTGCACGCCGAGTACGGGCCGGTGGTGCGGTTCCCGCTGCCCGGCGCGGACGTGGCGGTGTCGGTCGCCGACCCCGTCCTGCTGGAGGCCACCGCGAAGATCGACAAGCGGCCGGAGAAGCTGTTCGAGTTCCTCGCGCCGCTGCAGGAGGCGGGCAACCTGCAGACGATCCCCGCCGAGGAGCACGGCCCGTGGCGGCGGACGATGCTGTCGGTGCTGGCCGGGCGGCCGTCCCACGAGGCGCACTTCGCGCAGTTCACCGTGCTGGCGACCGAGCTCGCCGACCGCTGGGCGGCCGCGGCGGGGCCGGTCGTCCTGCAGCGGGACCTGAGCGCGCTGTCGCTGCGCATGATCTGCCGCTACGCCCTCGGCAGCGGCCTGGACGACGAGGCGTCCGCGGGCCGCGTGGTGGAGGCGTTCGAGACCGTCCTCACCGAGTACATGGGGTCGCCGGGCCCGGCGAGCGCGCAGGCCGAGGAGGCGCTGGCCTTCCTGCGCGGAACCGTCGACGAGGTCCTCGCCGCCCACCGCGAGCGCGGCACCGGCGAGGCCGAGCGCAGCGACCTGATCGCGGCGCTGGCGGCGTCCGGCGAGTCGCCCGCGCGGATCCGCGACACGGTGCTGATGACGATGCTCGCCGCCCACCACACCACCGGCGTCGCGATCTCCTGGACGCTGTACCTGCTGGCGCAGCACCCCGATGTGGCCAAGCGCGTCGCCGACGAGGTGGACGGCGTCCTCGGCGACCGGGCCGCGCCCGACTACGCCGACCTGAAGGCGCTCACCCAGCTGGACATGGCCCTCAAGGAGGCGATGCGCCTCTACCCGCCGGGGCCCTACGGCGCGCGGGAGGCCACCGAGGACGTCGTCCTCGGCGAGTACACGGTGCCCGCCGGGACGACCATCTTCTATCCGTTCTGGGCCGTCCACATGAACCCCGAGTACTGGCCGGACCCGCAGGTCTACGACCCGGAGCGGTTCACTCCGGAGGCGTCCGCAGGGCGTCCGCGGTTCGCCTACATCCCGTTCGGGCTCGGCCCGCGCAGCTGCGAGGGCTCGACGCTGGCGATGGTGGAGGCCGAACTGGTCCTGGCCGTCCTGCTGAAGCGGTTCCAGTTCGAACTCGCCCCCGGTCAGACGGTCACGCCCATCGAGCGCTTCGTGCTGTGGGCGGCCGACGACATCACGATGAACCTGACCCCGCGCGAAACGGCGATGTGAACGGCGCCATATTGAATGATCAACCAATTCCGCTCGGGTCGGTAATTGACGTGGCCGGCCATTCGAACCGGTTCAACCGGCGACTTTCCGGCCCCCCGTAAACGGCGGACCCGAGTGACCGGTCACAGCCCGGCATTCGGCCCTCTTCCGGACGGCCGAATGCCGGGAAGGCCCCCGCCGCACCCGCGCCGCCCGCCGCGATCGTCTCCTCCGGGGTAGTCGCTTTCTCCTAGGTACCTACTATCCAGGGGCTGTTAGCGTCCCCGTCGTCGCGCAGGAGACGCGGCATCGAGGAGACGGGGAGTCGAACATGATCGTGGTGACGGGTGCGACCGGGAACGTCGGCCGGCCGCTGGTGCGGGCCCTCGCGGAGGCGGGGGAGCGGGTGACGGCGGTGTCGCGCGGCACGCCGGCGGATCTGCCGGACGGGGCCGCGCACGTGCGCGCCGACCTGTCCCGGCCGGAGACGCTGCGGCCCGCGTTCGACGGTGCCGAGACCCTGTTCCTGCACGACGGCGGCGCCGGCGGCCAGGGCCTCGGCTCGGGGGCCGTCCTGGACGCGGCCCGGGACGCCGGCGTGCGGCGCGTCGTCCTGCTCTCGTCGCAGGGCGTGGCGACCCGGCCGGAGTCGCCCTCGCACGGAGGCGTCATGGCGGCGCGCGAGGAGGCGGTGCGCGGGTCGGGCCTCGCCTGGACGATCCTGCGGCCCGGCGCCTTCGCGTCCAACGCCTACGGCTGGGCGGAGTCGGTGCGCGCCGAGCGGACCGTCGCCGCGCCGTTCGGCGACGTCGGCATCCCGGTGATCGACCCGGCGGACATCGCGGCGGTCGCGGCCGCCGCCCTGCGCAAGGACGAGCACGCGGGCCGGGTCTACGAGCTGAACGGGCCGGCCGCCGTCACGCCCCGGCAGCAGGCCGCGGCGATCGGCGCGGCCCTCGGCGAGCCGGTCCGGTTCGTGGAGCTGACCCGGGCGCAGGCGTACGAACGGATGTCGGCGTTCATGCCGGAGCCGGTCGTCGAGACGACGCTGCGGGTCCTCGGCGACCCGAGGCCCGCCGAGCTGCGGCTGAGCCCCGACGTCGAGCGCGTCCTCGGCCGGGCGCCCCGCACCTTCGCCGAGTGGGCCCGCGCCAACGTCGCCGCCTTCAGATAGGGGACGGTGTGGCGCGGCGACCGGAGGCCTGGTCGCCGCGCCACAAGAGCGGTGTTCTGTTCAGGCGCTGCAGGAGACCGTCGGCCACGTCCACGTGCCGTTGGACTGGATGGTCACGCCGAAGTTGTTGCCGTTGCCGTTCGGCCGCGCCGTCATGACCTGGCCGCTGGAGTCCCAGCTCGCGGCGGTGTTCCAGGTCGCGATGATCTTCTCGGGGGACGGGACGTTCATCGTCACGGTCCAGTTGCTGGACCCGGACACCGAGACGTTGAGGTTGTACCGGTCGCTCCACTGCTGCCCGGCCGACAGGGTCGCGGTGCAGCCGCCGGTGCCGCCCCCGCCGCCCCCGCCGCCCCCGCCGCCCCCGCCGCCGGTGCCGCCGACCGTGATGTTGGAGCTGCCGCTGCTCTGGTAACCCTCGGTCGCGAGGATCATGTAGTAGTTGAAGCTGCCCAGGGACATGCCCTTGCTCGCCCAGGCGTCGAAGTGGTTGCCGGTCGTGATGGTCCCGCCGGTCCGCTTCGACTGCCGGACGCTCCAGTACTGCTGGAAGGTCTTCGTGCCCTCGACCGACGGCGCGTTGTACCGCGTCGTCTGGTAGATGTCGTAGGTGCCGCCGTCGCTGGTGACGGTGCCCTTGTACGTCCCGGTGGGCCGGTAGGTGCCCCAGTTGTCGACGATGTAGTACTCGACGAGCGGGTTGGACGTCCAGCCGTAGAGGGCCAGGTAGGCGTTGCCGGACGGGTTGAAGCTGCCCGAGTAGCTCACGCTCCTGCGGCCGCCGTTGCTCCATCCCTTGCCGGCGACGAAGTTGCCGACGTTGCTCCAGTTCATGCGGTAGTTGCCGCCGGAGCCGAGGGTCATGGACGTGGACCCGCCGCCGTCCGTCCAGAAGGAGTAGTAGTAGCCGTTGTTCGTGCCGGTCTGGTTCGTGGTGATGGTCGTGTCGGCACTGGCGGTGCCGGGCAGGAGCGCCGTGGCCGCCGCCAGCGCCACGGCGCAGGCGCCGATGAGGGGCCTGGTGCGGATGAGGGACGCGGGGCGGCGTCTGCGGGGGAGCCGGATGGTGTCGCTGATGGGCGCGCTCTTCATGGGGGTGGGTCCTTACTCGTGGACGCGGGCGGGGGGCGGCCTCCGTCGATGGCGCCAGTGTTCGTTCGGCCCCCGTGGCATGTCAACAGTTTCGGAAACCTTTCGAAGCCGCCGCTTTCGTTCAGCCCGCCTTTCGCCTGGTCAGCGGATGTCATCCCGACGAAAGTCCAAATTCCTGGACAGAGCAAACAGAATCGCGATCATCATCAAGCAACTCGCGCCGAAACTTTCTGCTCGATAGCTCCAGGTTTCGAGCCCCTCGCGGAGACGGTCCCGCGGTCTTGAACCCACCCTGGGACGGCCTGGAAGCTAACGCCCGCTCAGAGTCATTCCTCCGGCGGAGTGGACGGCTGGTCCGGGGTGGTCTGGATGGTCCAGTCGCCTTCCTCCGCCATGACCTGAAGGACGCTTCCCTCCTTCAGGAGGAGGGTCGTTTCGAAGGTCATGGACGTGGGGTCTCCGAACTCGCAGCCTGAGCCTTCGATCTCGGTGGAAAAGCCGGGCCGCCGGTGTAGAGGACGACGTCGTCCCCCGACCCCTGCGCCCGTGACTCGAACCGGGGCACTCCCGCGCGGTCCAGGAAGGAGAGCGTCCATTCCGTGTCGGACGCGATCCGGATGTACCGGTGTTCGTGCAGCCACCCGTGGTGGAACAAGCCGCGGACGACTCCGTCGCCGGTGACCGTGCTCTGGAGCCGGTCCGGCGAGATCTTCCAGCGGCGCATGCCGAATCTGGTCGTGCCCTGCCCGTGGCCCTTCAACTCGAAGACCGCCTGGGCGGGCAGGTCGGCGGGGATGCGAAGGAGCTTGCCGCCCCTGCCGCGGAACACGTGGAGCGGCGGACGAGGTCCGCCTCTCGCCGCGATGTCGGCGATGGACGCCTGCTCGGACGACGGAGCCGCGAGCTCGTCGGCATCGGTCACGGGTTCGCCCAGCCACTGGAGCTCAAGCTCGCGGAGCGCCTGATAGCCGCGTTCGAGATCATGCTGGACGCGTTCCGCGCGGCCTTCGACCGGCACCTCGGCGGCGGCCCGGTGGGGCCCAGGGCCTCCTCATGGAGCCGCGCCATCTCCGGGGTCACCCCGTCCGGTTCACCTGGTCGCGGGTGGCGCCGGAGAGCCGGGCGTAGCCGGTGACGACGGCCTCCAGTTCCGACGGGTCGATGACGTCCGCGAGGCGGGCGAAGCCGTCGGGGGCGCGGCGCTCGACCTCGTCGATCACGTTCTCCGGGCCGCCCTCGCGGTTGCGGAGGACGACTTCGCGGGTGACGGGCAGGCGTTCGTCCTGGTAGGCGCGCAGGGCCGCGGCGGGGTCGCCGGGGCGGCCGGCCAGGTGGCCGGCGAGGCTGGTGGCGTCCATGATCGCCTGGCCGGCGCCGTTGGAGCCCATCGGGTACATCGGGTGGGCCGCGTCGCCGAGCAGCGTCACGCGCCCGCGCGTCCAGTGGGGGAGCGGGTCGCGGTCGCACATGGGGAACTCGAAGCACTCCGTGGCCGACCCGATGAGGGCGGCGTGGTCGAGGAGCGGGGTGCGGAAGCGGCCGGCGAGCGCGCCGAGGGCCGAGGTGGCGGCGCGGCGGGACCAGTCCTGGCGCTGCGGCGCCGGGTCGCCGGGCCGCCCGGTGCGCTCGCAGATCGCCCAGTTGGTGAGTTTCGTGCCCGGACGCCGGCCCGGCCCGATGGGATAGAGGACCAGTTTCGCCTCGGTGCCGCCCGCGATGACCATGGTGCGTCCGGAGCCGAATTCCGGCCATTCGACGGCCCCGCGCCACATCATCACGCCATTCCAGAGCGGCGGGCCCTCGTCGGGGAAGAGGATCGCCCGGACGGTCGAGTGGATTCCGTCCGCGGCCACCAGCACATCGCCGTGCGCCGTCGTTTCACCGTCGCGGGTCGTGAAATGGGCGGTGACGCCGTTCTCGTCCTGCTCGAAATCGACCAGCCGGTGGCCCGTCCGGACCGCGTCACCGCCGAGCCGCTCGCACACGGCCCGGTAGAGCTCGCCTTGGAGGTGCCCTCGGTGCAGGCTGATCTGCGGGTAGTCGAATCCGGCCCTCCGCCCGCAGCTCCGGCGCATGATCTCCTGGCCCAGCCGGTGGGTGTAGACCAGTTCGTCGGGTGGGTTCCCCACGGCTTCCAGCCGTTCCAGCAGCCCCAGTTCGGCGAGCTGCTTCACCGCGTTCGGCAGCATGTTGACGCCGACGCCCAGCTCGCGGATCTGCTCGCTCTGCTCGTGGACGACGCAGTCGATCCCTTTATGGTGGAGCCTTAATGCCGTGACAAGCCCGCCGATTCCGGCACCAACGATGACGACGCGCATCACAGCTCCCCCGGGGATTCTCGATGAGTTTCCCCCTGTGAGCCTGCCATCCCGGCGGCGTCGCCGAAAGGCGTCCGGACGACTTATGCGGGCGGGAAATCACTGGAGGGAGGCCAGGCCCTTCTGCAGTTCCTCCCTGTTCATCGCCGGCTGGACCTCGATCTTGGCGCCGAGCTCCTGGAACAGCGGCTCGGCGATGGTCGGCAGCGTCGAGCTGTCCTGCATGTCGAAGACCATGGTGCAGGAGCGCGAGCCCTCGCTGGCGCAGAAGTAGACGGCCTCCGGATCGAGCCGGTCGTACAGCGACTGGACGACCTCCGGCAGCCTGCCGTTCTTGATCGCCTCGTTCGAGCGCTCGGTGTCCATCACCGCTCGCAGCATGACGCGCATCGCCCCGCTCCCTCCTCGCGCCCGGGCCGGCCCGGCCCCTGGTCCGCGCTCGCTGGAGCCCGGTGCGTCCCTCCCAATCTCCTGCGCTCGACCTGCGCGGACAACCGCGTGGGCGTCTCGTCCGGGCACATTTGAGGGAAATTCCTGTGAGCCCGTCAGGCGCGGGAGAAGCGGGCGCCCCAGGCGTGCAGCCGGGTGCGCAGCTCGGGCGGCTCCACGACGTGGATCTCGGCCTCGACCCTGCCCAGCGCCAGGATGGGCCACTCCAGGGAGTCGCCCGTCATGCGGACGCGGCACCGCTCCGCGTCCACCTCGTCGACCGTGCACCACTGGCCGATCAGCTCCCGGACGGCCGCGGCCGGGGCGTCCACCAGGACCTCGATCTTGTAGGGGCGCGGCATCTCCTTCAGGCCGCTGCGGACGAACTCGGCGGCGTCCGCGGCGGGCAGTTCGCGGGGCCGGAACCGGGCGCCGGCCGGCTCGGGGGCGCTCAGGCGGTCCAGCCGGAAGTTGCGCCAGTCGTGCCGGCCCAGGTCGTAGGCGACCAGGTACCAGCGGCGGCCCAGCCGGACGAGGCGGTGCGGCTCGGCCTCCCGGTCGGTCCCGGTCCCGTCGGCGGCGGTGTAGGAGAAGCGGAGGCGCTCGCAGTCCCGGCAGGCGAGCGCGATCACGGTGAGGACGGCCGGGTCGATGCCCTCCTCGGCGGAGCCGTCCCAGGTGGCGGGGACGGTCACCTGGCGCAGCGCGTCCACCTGGCGGCGCAGCCGGGCCGGCATCACCTGCGCCACCTTCGCCAGCACCCGCACCGACGCCTCGGCGATGCCCTCCACCCGCGTCGCGGCCTGCAGCCCCACGGCCAGCGCGACGGCCTCCTCGTCGTCGATCACCAGCGGCGGCAGCGCGGCGCCGGCGGCGAGCTGGTAGCCGCCGTCGACGCCGCGGGACGCCTCGACGGGGTAGCCCAGCTCGCGCAGCCGGTCGACGTCCCGGCGCAGGGTCCGGACGGAGACGCCGAGCCGCTCGGCGAGTTCCGCGCCCGGCCAGTACCGGTGGGTCTGCAGGAGGGACAGCAGCCGCAGGGTCCGGGAGCTCGTGTTCGCCATGTTTCCAGTCTCCCGCAATTGCGGTCAGAAAGTGGCCGCAAATCTCCCTAGCGTGGTACTCACCGGAACGAACCGACGGAAGGCGGAGGCAAGACCATGACCGAGCAGACCCAGACCACGACCCCGACCACGACCCCGGCCACCGGCGAGCGCGCCGACCTGCTGGCGACGCTGGCCGGCGCCCGCCACTTCCTGCGCTTCACCGTCCGCGACCTCACCGACGAGCAGGCGGGCCTGCGGACGACCAAGAGCGAGCTGTGCCTCGGCGGCCTCATCAAGCACGTCACCTCGGTCGAGCGGAACTGGGCGTCCTTCATCGTGGAGGGCCCGTCCGCCATGGGCGACTTCACCGACATGACCGAGGAGGACTGGCAGCGGCGCGCGGACGAGTTCAAGATGCTGCCCGGCGACACGCTGCAGGGCGTCCTCGACGCCTACGAGGAGGCGGCCCGCCGCACCGACGAGCTCGTGGTGAGCCTGCCCGACCTGGACGCCGTCCAGCCGCTCCCGAAGGCCCCGTGGAACACCGAGACGCACTGGTCGGCCCGCCGCGTCCTCACCCACATCGCGGTCGAGACGGCCCAGCACGCCGGGCACGCCGACATCATCCGCGAGTCCCTCGACGGCGCGAAGAGCATGGGCTGAGCCCGCCCGCCCGGCAGGGGGTCAGCGGTGGGCGGGCTCCTCGTCGCGGGGCTTCTTCTCGCGCCGCTTGCGCAGGGAGCCCGCCTTGGCCTTCTCCTCCGGGTGGGCGTGGACGCGCACGAGGCTGGCGGCCGTGGTGAAGAGCAGGATCGCGAGGATCACGCCCAGCGACAGGGTGGTCGGCACCTTGGGGATGGACGCGTCGACGTCCTCGTGCAGGAACTGCAGGATCAGCTTCGCGCCGATGAACGCCAGGATCACCGACAGGCCGATCGACAGGTACACCAGCCGTTCCAGCAGGCCCTCGATGAGGAAGTAGAGGGCGCGCAGGCCGAGCAGCGCGAACGCGTTGGCGGAGAAGACGAGGAACGGGTCCTTGGTGACGCCGAACACGGCGGGGATGGAGTCCAGCGCGAACAGGACGTCGGTGCTGCCGATCGCGACGAAGACGATCAGCAGCGGCGTCATCACGCGCTGGCCGTTCTCGTGGGCGAGCATCCGCCCGCCGTGGAAGCTCTCGCTCACCGGCAGGATCTTGCGGGCGCGGCGGACGAGGAACGTGTCCTCCACGTCCGGCTCCTCGTTGCGGTGCCGGATGAGCTGCACCGCCGTCCAGATCAGGATCAGCCCGAAGATCAGGAAGGTGAAGGAGAACAGGCTGATCGCGGCGGCGCCGATCGCGATCAGGACGGCCCGCAGCAGCAGCGCGGCGGCGATCCCGAACAGCAGCGTCTTCTGCTGGTACTCGGGCGGCACCGCGAACCGGCCCATGATGATCACGAAGACGAAGAGGTTGTCGACCGACAGGCTCTTCTCGACGAGCCAGCCGGAGAAGTACTCGGTGCCGCCGGTCGGCCCGCCGAGCGCCCACACGGCGAGGCCGAACAGGATCGCGACGCCGATGTAGAACACCGACCAGAAGGTCGCCTCCTTGATGTGCACCGCGTGCGGCCGCCGGACGGCGACGAAGAAGTCGAGGACGAACAACCCGACGATCAGTCCGATCGTCGCGCCCCAGGCCCATAGCGGTACGTCGAGCATCCGGTCGGCCCCTCCTGAACGGGTGTCCGGTGACCTATATCCGTTCTGCGTCGCTTCTACCGCGCCCGGATCGGCGCCCCGGGCGGACGAACCACTCAGGCGCATCTGAGTAGGTGCGCCGATGCGGTCGAACGCGCTGGAAGGCGAAGCTTCCGGACATGGACACCTCCCGCTGGCGCCCGCCCGCCCTCGCCGCGAAGGCGGCCCTGGCCGCCCTGCTCGCGCTCGCCGTCGCCTTCCCCGAATGGGACCGGTTCGCGGACAAGGCGATGGGCGTCCGCGTGGCCGCCTACCCCGCCGCCGTCATGCTCGTCACCCTCGTCTGGGCGCTGCGCGGCCGGGACAGGAGCTTCCCATGGGACGTGGACCTGCTCGTGACGCTCCCTTTCCTGGTGGACGTCGCCGGGAACGCCGCCGACCTCTACGACACCGTCGGCTGGTTCGACGACGCCTGCCACTTCGGGAACTGGGCGCTGCTGAGCGCCGCGGCGGGCGTCGCGCTGCGCCGCTGGGGCGGCCTCAAGCCGTGGGCGATGGCGCTGACCTGCTCGGGGGCCGGCGCCATCGCCGCGATCCTCTGGGAGTTCTTCGAGTACGGCGTCTTCATCCTCGACACCCCGGAGACCGTCACGATCTACCGCGACACGATCGGCGACCTCATGCTCGGCCTCACCGGCGCCACCCTCGCGGGCCTCGCCCTCGCCCTGCGGGCCCGCGGCTCAGTAGACGAGGGCCTGGACGCCGTCGAGGGTGATCTCCTCGACGAACGTGGGGGCGCCCGCGATGCGGATGCCGGGCAGGACGTCGTCCGGGCCGATGTCGCGGCGGGCCGCGCACTGGGTGCACAGGGTGACGCGCCCGCTGGTGAGGACGACGGTGAGCAGGTCGTCCAGGCGGGTGGCGTGCGGCAGTGAGAACTCGGCGGCCCGCCCCGGCAGCGCGAACCACGCCGACTCCCCGGTGAGCCACAGCGAGACCGGTACCCCGCTGGCCGCGGCGGCCGCCGCCACCGTGAACGCCTGGTTGCAGCGCTCGGGGGCGTCCGCGCCCGCCGTCACCTTGATCACGAGTGGTCTCGCCATATCGGCACTCTAGTTCCGGACGGTGCCCGTAGCATCGGCGGTGTGGGTGGCATGGTGAACGCGGGGATCCTCGTCCTCGCCCTCGGGCTCATGGCGGTCGCCGCCGTCCTCCTCGTGATCCGGCTCGGCCGGCTGAAGTAGCACGGACGCGGCGTACCGCCCGGTCAGCCCATGACGTGGAGGGCCCCGTCGGCGCCGGGAGCGGGACGCGGAGGGCGGCGGGCGCCGCTACGCTCGGTTTCCATGGACGTTCCTGAGCTGCACCCGGACCTTGAGCCCCTGAAGTTCCTGCTCGGCACCTGGGAGGGCGCCGGCGTGGGCGGCTATCCCACGATCGAGTCGTTCAACTTCGGCCAGGAGCTGTCCTTCACCCACATCGGGAAGCCTTTTCTGATCTACGCGAGCCGCACCTGGATGATCGAGCCGGACGGCACGCTCGGGCGTCCGCTGGCGGTGGAGACGGGGTACTGGCGGCCGCGTCCGAACCACCAGGTGGAGGTCACGCTGGCCCACCCGACCGGGATCGTCGAGATCTACGTCGGCGATGTGGCGTTCAACCGGGTGGAGCTGCACACCGATGTCGTGGCGCGCACGGAGTCGGCCAAGGAGGTCACCGCCGGGCACCGCCTGTACGGGCTGATCGGGGAGGACCTCGGTTGGGCGTACGACATGGCGGCCGTGGGCCAGCAGCTCCAGTCGCACCTGTCGGCGCAGCTGAAGAAGGTGTCCTGAAGGCCGGGCGAGACCCCCGGGAAATGAACGATCCCCGGACCTTCCCGCCGGGTGGCGGGGTGATGGACAGGACGGGTCCATCGGTCCGGGGACCGGGTAACTGCCTGGTATTCGCCGGTCACCGTCGCGACCGGCTCCACCGCCCAGGGGGCGGCGGTCCGAGGCGGAACGGCGACTAGCGGACAGCCACCTCGCGAGTCCTACAATCAACCATTGCTTGGACCACCTCCTTTCGCGCGTACCCCGCACGTTATGTGAGGGTGCACGGTGAGGCAAACATATTTTCCGAGGGCTGAATCCGGCCCGGGACCGCGCCCGCCGGGCGGGTTCTAGACTCGGTGCATGGTCGAGTCGTGGCAAGAGGAGCTGCGGGCCAAGGGGTACCGGGTCACCCCTCAGCGCCAGCTGGTCCTCGAGGCGGTCACCAACCTGGAGCACGGGACCCCCGAGGAGATCTGCACCGAGGTGCAGCGCACCGCCCGCGGCGTGAACATCTCCACCGTGTACCGGACGCTCGAACTCCTGGAGGAGCTCGGGCTCGTCAAGCACGCCCATCTCGGGCACGGGCCGCCGAACTACCACCTCGCCGCCGAGGCCGAGCACATCCACCTCGTCTGCCGGGGCTGCCACACGGTGGAGGACGTCGACCCGCGCGCCGCCGCCGGGCTGGCGGACGTCCTGCGGCGCGACTTCGGGTTCGAGACCGACGTGCACCACCTCACCGTCTACGGGCGGTGCAAGGAGTGCCGCGCCACATAGGCTGGACGCATGGAGAGCCCGCTGCTGAAGACGCCCGGAGCCGTCGCCGCCGACGCGCCCGACCAGGAGATCGCCGCGCACTACGGCGACCCGTCGAAGGAGCAGCGCGCGCTGGAACGCGGGGCCGCGTTCGTCGACCGGAGCAACCGGGGCGTCCTCACGGTGACCGGCCCGGACCGGCTGAGCTGGCTGCACAGCCTCCTCAGCCAGCACCTCGACGGGCTGACGCCGTACGAGCCGACCGAGGCGCTGCTGCTCGACCCCAAGGGCCACATCGAACAGCACCTGTTCGTCATCGACGACGGCGAGACGACCTGGGCGCACGTCGAGCCCGGCGCCGCCGCGCCCCTCGCGGAGTTCCTCGACCGGATGCGGTTCATGCTCCGCGTCGAGGTCGCGGACGTGACCTCCGAGTACATGGTCGTCACCGGCCCGCCGCAGGACGGCGGCCTGTCCTGGCCGGACGTCGCGGGGACGGCGACGCGGATCGTCCCGCGCGGCGAGTTCCCGGAGGGGCTCGAACCGGCCGGCCTCTGGGCGTACGAGGCGCTGCGCATCGCCGAGCACCGGCCCCGGTTCGGGCTCGACACCGACGAGCGGACGATCCCGCACGAGGCCGGCTACGTCGAGACGGCCGTCCACCTGAACAAGGGCTGCTACCGGGGGCAGGAGACGGTGGCGCGCGTCCACAACCTCGGGCGGCCGCCGCGCCGCCTGGTGTTCCTGCACCTGGACGGCAGCGTCGACCGGCTGCCCGCGCACGGCGACCCGGTCGAGATTCCCGGCGGGCGCACGATCGGGTTCGTCGGGTCGGCGGCCCGGCACCACGAGCTGGGGCCGGTCGCGCTGGCGACGGTGAAGCGTAACGTCCCGGTGGACGCGGAGCTGCTGGCCGGCGGAGTCGCGGCCGCGCAGGAGGTCATCGTGTCACCGGACACCGGCGCGAACGCGCAGATCGCGCTGCGCCGCCGCCCTGCCAAACAGGGGTAGCCGCCCCGCGAAACACGGGTAGCAGCGCGCCCCCCGGGCGAATATCGTCGGACATAGACGATTTCTCACCGGCCGCCGTCCGGGGAAGGTGGATTCCTACCGATGGTCGCGAACCCTGGGAAGCGGGAGCCTCAGGCGGCCAGGCGGGGGACCCGGCGTCGGCCCCGCCGGGAGTCCGCGCTGCTGTGGTGGGCTCTGTTCGCGCTGTTCGCCGGCGCCGCGTGGTGGCTGCACTCCTGGCGCGTCGCGCTGCTCGCGCTCCTGGGCTGGTGCCTGTACCAGTTCATGCTGGTGCCCACCATGTGCCGGGTCCTGAGCCAGCAGGGCGCGGCCTGCACCGAACGCACCCGGGGGCGGCTGTTCGCCTGCGGCCCCGACCACCAGCGGCTCCGCAACGACGCGCTGTGGCGGCTCGCGGGCCTGCGCAACCCGTTCCAGAAGGAGCCGCACCGGGACGAGGCCGAGACGGGCGTGGTCGTCGTGTCCTCCGACGTCCGCGGACGGCTCACCCCGCCCGACCGCCTGCTGATCCTCCTCGCCGCCGCCGGCACTGTCGTCGTCCTGGTCGGCATGGTGTACGGGTTCCGCTAGACGCGCACGGGGCCCGCTAGACGTCCAGGATCAGCGTGATCGGGCCATCGTTGACCAGCGCCACCTTCATGTCGGCGCCGAACTCGCCCGTCTCGACCTTGGCGCCCAGCCCCCGCAGCTCGTGGACGACGGCGTCAACGAGAGGCTCGGCGACGTTCCCGGGGGCGGCGGCCGTCCACGACGGGCGGCGGCCCTTCCGCGCGTCCCCGTACAGGGTGAATTGGCTCACCACCAGCAGCGGCGCGTTGACGTCCGAGCACGACCTCTCGTCGTCCAGGATCCGCAGCCCCCACAGCTTCGCGGCCAGCTTGCGGGCCTGTTCCGGGCCGTCGTCGTGCGTCACGCCGACGAGCACGAGCAGCCCCGGCCCCTCGATCGCGCCGACGACGCGCCCGTCCACGGACACGCTGGCCTGGCTCACCCTCTGGACTACAGCACGCATGACCATGCATTCTGCCGCCTATGGGAGCAACGACGCTCATCACGGTGGCGCCCACGGGCGCGGAGTCCGCCAAGGCGGATGTTCCGGCCCTGCCCGTCACCCTGGATGAACTGGTCCAGACGGCCAAGGAGTGCGAGGCGGCCGGCGCGGCCGTGATCCACGTGCACATCCGCGACGACGACGCGCGGCCCACGCTCGACCCGTCCCGGTTGCGGGACACGGTGGCGGCGCTGCGGGAGAGCACGGGACTGATCGTGCAGCTGTCCACGGGGGGTGCGGTCACCGACCCCTACGAGGACCGCATCCGCGTCCTGGACGCCGAGCCCGACATGTGCTCGCTCACCTGCGGGACGGTCAACTTCGGCGACGACGTCTTCATGAACCCCTGGCCGTTCATGGTGGAGCTGTACCAGCGCACCCAGGAACGCGAGGTCGTCCCGGAGTTCGAGCTGTTCGACCTCGGCCACATCGCGGCGCTGCACAGGCTCCTCGACAAGCACGGCCTCCCCTACGGCGGCCACGTCCACTGCGACCTGGTGATGGGCGTGCCCGGCGGCATGCCCGGCGACGCCCGCACCCTGGTCGCCGCCGTGGAGGCCCTCCCGCCCGGCGCGACCTGGTCGGCCACCGGCATCGGCAGGACGTCCCTGCCCGTCCTCTTCGCCGCCCTCTCGGCGGGCGGCCACCTGCGCGTCGGCATGGAGGACACCGTCACCCTGGCGAAGGGGCAGCCGGTGACGGCGAACGTCCAGCTGGTGGAACGCGCCGCCCAGGCCGCCCGCCTGGCCCAGCGCCCGCCCATGTCCGCCGCGGACGCCCGCGCCCTCCTGAAGACCAGGCCCCGCTGACGCGCGGGGCGCCGGCCGAGGGCGGGGCGTCCGCGCGCGGAGCCGGTCAGATGCTCTTCGTCGCGATGCAGCCGTGCAGGCGGGTGCCGCCCTCGTATCCGTAGGCCGCATCCAGTGGCGCGGGGACGTTCGGCCGGGTCATGGGGGTGCATAATCGCGATCATGGGCGGGTCAGGGCCGGTTCGGTGCGGTGGGCGGGGTAGTTGACCCTGCGTGACCGGGCGGGGACCCGCGGGCTGGAGTGGAGGGTGCGGTGAACGTGAATCCTGTGCTGGTGGAGGTGGAGCGCTCCGGGTTCGTGGAGTCGCGGCACCGGGGGGCGGCGGTCGGGATCGCGGCGGACGGCGCGGTCGCGGTGCGGGCGGGGGAGCCCGAGGCGGCGATCTTCCCGCGGTCGGCCAACAAGCCGATGCAGGCCGTCGCGATGCTGCGGAGCGGGCTCGGCCTGGACGACGAGCTGCTCGCGCTGGCGGCCGGCAGCCACTCCGGTGAGGACTTCCACGTCGAGGGCGCCGAGAAGATCCTCGCCGGCGCCGGGCTGGTCGCCGACGACCTGCGGTGCCCGCAGAGCTGGCCGATCGACCCCGAGGCGCAGCAGGCGGTCGCGCGGCAGGGCGGCGGCCCGTCCCGGATGCGGATGAACTGCTCCGGCAAGCACGCCGCGATGCTGGCGACGTGCGTCGCGGCGGGCTGGCCGAAGGAGACCTACCTCGACCCCGCGCACCCGCTGCAGGAGGCGGTGCGGGAGGTCGTGGAGGAGCTGGCCGGGGAGCCGGTCGCCGCCGTCGGCGTGGACGGGTGCGGGGCGCCGCTGTTCGCGGTGTCCACGGTCGGGGTCGCGCGGGCGTTCCGGGCGCTGGTGCTCGCCGCGCCGGGCAGCCCCGAGCGGCGCGTGGCGGACGCGATGCGCACCCACCCGCAGTGGACGTCCGGCACCCGGCGCGAGGAGCGGCAGCTCATGGACGCCGTTCCCGGCCTGCTCGTCAAGTGCGGCGCCGAGGGCGTGGACGCGTTCGCGTACACCGACGGCCGGGCGGGGGCCGTGAAGATCGACGACGGGGCGATGCGCGCGCGGACGCCCGTCACCGTGGCGCTGCTGCGGGCCCTCGGCCTCGACAAGCCGGGCCTGGAGGAGCTGGCCGTGGTCGAGGTGCGGGGCGGGGACGGCGTCGTGGGCGCAGTCCGCCCCGCGCCCGACGTGTTCTAGCCGGAACGCGCCGCGCGGCAGCGTGCCGGGCGGCGCGTCCTAGGCAGCGTGCCGGGCGGCGCGTCCTAGCGGGTCTCGGGCGTGCGCTTGAGCTGCTCGATCTCCTCCTTGAAGACCGTCTGCTCGTAGAGGATGCCGTCCGGCCACACCTTCTTCGGTTCGCGGCCGGGCTGGGGGTTGTCCTTGCGGAACTCCTCCCACTGGCCGTCCCGCGACGGCGGGTAGCTGTGGGAGAACATCCCCGGCCGGTAGGTGTACAGGCCGCCCTGCTCCATGCCGCGGTGGTTCTGCTGGTCGTTCCGGCGACCGGGGTGCACCCTCCTGGAGGAGGCCTCGATGGTCAGCGAGAGCCAGGCGATCAGCCCGACCACGGCCACCACAATGATGATCCACGCCCATTTGAGCGCCACGAGATTGGTTGGGTCGGCCAGGATCGTGCCGCGCATCGTCGTCCACCTCCCGATGGCGTATCGGCCCCACGCAGGGGTCAATTAGGGATGTGTCCGCTGATTTCCGAGTTAATCCCTTCGGAGGGCTCGGCGGGGGCGCCGACCGTGCGGAGCCGGCCCGCCGCCACCCCGGGCACCGCCATGCCGGCGCACACAGCGAGCACGCCCGCCATCGGAACGCTCCAGCCGCCGGTGGCGTCGTGCAGCGCGCCGAGCGCGAGCGGGCCGAGCGCCGCGATGACGTAGCCGACGCCCTGCGCCATCCCGGACAGCTGCGCCGCGACCTGCGCGTCGTGGGCGCGGAGCCCGATGAACGACAGCGCGGTGGCGAACCCGAGGCCCTGGCCGAAGCCGAGGACCACCGCCCAGCCCCACACCGACCCGATCGGCGCCCAGGTCGTCCCGGCGAAGCCGACAAGGGCCAGCACCGCCGTGGCGACCACCAGCGGGCGCTGGTCGCGGGTCCGGCGCGCCAGCACCGGGACGGCCAGCGACCCGATCGCCTGGACCCCCGACGTCAGGGCGAGCACGTAGCCGGCGGCGGCCTCGTCCATCCCGCGGTCCTGGCAGATCGTCGGCAGCCAGCCGAGCACCACGTACGCGAGCAGCGACTGCAGGCCCATGAACACCGTGACCTGCCAGGCGAGGCCCGACCGCCACACCAGCGCCGTGACGCCGCGCCGGTGCGCCGCCGGCGGCGCCGACCGGGCCGCGTGCGCCGCGCGGCGCGCCCGCGGCACCCACAGCAGTCCGGCCAGCGCGGCCGGGCCCGCGAGCAGGCCGAGCGGCAGCCGCCAGCTCGAGTCGAAGGCGTGCTCGACGGGCACCGCGCACCCCGACGACAGCGACGCCCCGGCCGTCACCGCCACCGTGTAGACGGCCGTCACCGTGGTGATCCGCGTGGGGTGGTCGCGCTTGATGATGCCGGGCATCGCGATGTTGCCGATGCTGATCGCGATCCCCGCGACCAGCGACCCGGCGAACAGCGCCGCGGAGCCGTCCAGCAGCCGCAGCAGCAGCCCGCCGACCAGCAGTGCCATCGCGCTGACCAGCAGCGTCTCGCCGCGCGGCGCCCGCGGCAGGAACGCCGCGACCAGCCCGTAGGAGCCGAAGAAGACCAGCGGGAGGGTGGTCAGCGCGCCCGCCGCCGTCCCGGACAGCCCGAACTCGTCGCTGATCTCGGTCAGCACCGGGCCGACCGCCGCGATCGCCGGCCGCAGGTTGACCGCCACCAGGACGATCATGAGCAGGGAGCCGGCCAGCCCGGCGCGCCGCGCCGTCACGGGGCCGCCTCGCCGCGCGCGGTCCCCTCGCCGAGCAGGGACTCCAGGACGGTGAGGGTCGGCTCGACGACGGCCGCCGCGGCCGACGCCGCCGCCTCCGGGTCGCCCGCCGCGATCGCGTCCAGCACGGCGCGGTGCCGGGCCGGGCCCGCCTCGGGGACGTCGTGGTCGAGCCGGATCGCGCGCATCGACTCGTGCAGCCGGTCGATGAAGTACCGCATCGCCTCGATGAGGACCGGGTTCCGGGACGCCTCCGCGACCCCCAGGTGGAACCGCGCGTCGGCGGCGCCGAACGCGTCCGGCTCGGTCGCCTCGTCGCGGGCGCGCAGCAGCAGTTCCAGCCGCTCCAGGTCGGCGGCGGTGCGCCTGCGGGCCGCGAGCCGGGCGGCCTGGACGTCGTAGGCGAGCTGCACCTCGAACACGTCCCGCGCCGACGCCCGCGCGACCCGGCGCAGCAGCGGGCGCGGGTCGGCGCTGCTGCGCACGTACGTCCCGTCGCCGCGCCGCACCTCCAGCACCCCGACGTGCGACAGCGCCCGGATCGCCTCGCGGACGGCCGGACGGCTCACGCCGAGCTGGGCGGCGAGGTCGGTCTCCGCCGGGATCCGCTCGCCGACCGGCCAGGAACCGGCGCTGACCTGCGCCTGGAGCTGCTCCAGCACGGCGTCCACCGTCGAGCCGCTGGAAACGGGACTCAATCCCACGAACCCTCCCAAGTAAGACGTCAGACATCTTACGTGGGGTGATCAGGGGCGGTCGAGGTCGGCCAAGTCAGCCGGGTCAGGGGGTCGGCGGGGTCAGCGTCCGCCGAAGAGGTGCCGCCGCTTCCGCCTACGTGCTTTCCGCGGCGGTTCGGGCCGCTGGACGGCCTCCTCCTCGGCGCGAGCCTGCTCGATGTGGTCCATGACCTCGCGATGCGTCACCGACGGCGCGGGGTCGCGGCGCGTCCGCTGGGACGGGCTGCCCTGGATGACCCCGCCCTGGACGGGCCCGCGGTTGGGCAGGCCGCCCATCGTCCTCCGGCTGCGCGGCGGCTTGCGGGACGCGGTGAGCGTGACGACCACCCAGAAGACGACCGCGAGGAAGATGACGGCCGGCCCCACGTAGAAGAACCAGGAGGTCCCGAGGTCGCTGCCGCCGGGCGGGGGGAGCTGGTCTGCCAGGAACATGAGGCGACACCTCCTCGCCCCGGCACCTACCCCGCGTCAGCCGGTTAACCGCCCGTGCCCGCCCGGCGCCCGGCGCCCGGTCACAACCCGCGCGACTGCGAGATGGAGCCGGAGGTGGCCAGCGTGAACGTGCGCATCGACTCGGCGAACTTCGACAGGTCCCACTCGGCCGGGCCCTCGTACCAGTACAGGTTGTCGGCGCCCTGCTCGCCCGCGTCCTTGACCGTCTCCGCCCACGTGGGGACGGTGCCGAACACGACCGCGTACGGCAGGAAGCGGGAGAACAGCGCGATCCGCTGCCGGGACGCGACGGCGTCGCCGTCCGGGACGGCGCCGCGCTCCAGGAACGCCCGGAACCCGATCGTGTGCGCGAGCACCGTCGCGCCGCGCGCCGTCTTCGCCGGCATGTACTGGCCGCCATAGGCCAGCGCCGCGCCCGCGATGATCAGCGCGAGGCCGGCCAGGGCCCACTCGGTGGTGAGCGCCAGCGCGACCGTCGCGCCGATGCCGAGCAGCGTCACGAGGATGCCCGCGACCGTCCAGCGGGACCGGACGGTGTCCGGGCGGCGCGCGAACCAGCCCTGCTTCACCACGTCGTCGTACATCGCGGACCTGACCTGCGCCAGCTTCGTCGCGAACGTCCCGCCGAGCTCCGACAGCTTCACCGCGTCGCGGCCCGTCCCGTCGGGGGCGGTGAGCAGCGCGTCCAGCAGGATCCGCTCGTAGGGGAGGAGGTCGACCTGCGGGCGGTCGAGGCGGCGCAGCGTCCAGTCGAGGCGGCCGGTGCGGGCCCGGTCCTCCTCCTCGATCAGCAGGTAGCCGCGCACGGCGAGGTCGACGATCGTCGCGGTCACGTCGATCACGTCGGCCTGCTCGTCGATCAGCGTGCCGATCTGGCCGGGCCGCACCCCGTCCGGCGGCTCGAACTCGGCCCCGGCGACCGGCGCCTGGTCGCCCTCGGCGGCCTTCTTGCCCACGACCCGGGCGTCCCGGCCGCGCAGCAGGTAGAGGGCGGCGACGCCGCCGACCAGCAGCACCAGCAGGCCGGCGAGCACGGAGCCGGTCACGGCGTTGACGGAGAACGCGGTCGCGAGCGTGTGCCGCCGCTCGTAGAGGGCCTTGCCACCGGTCGTGCCGGCGGGCAGGCCCGCGACGACCGTCAGGTACTCGCCGGGCAGCATGCCCTGCTGGGCGTAGACGCCCTGCGTGTGCGTGTGGTTCGTGTAGTACTGCGTGCAGCCGATCGTGCTGCCGATCGGCCCGGTGAAGCAGTTGACGCTGCGGATCATCGCGCCGCCGTCCACGACGGCCTTGGCCTCGTCCACCGGGACCTTCCAGCCGCCGATCACCGGCCAGCGCAGCTCCTCCGCGCCGCCCATCGGGGTGATCGCGCCGCGCAGGTCGTACTCCAGCACCACGGTGCGGTTGCCGTTCAGGGCGCCGGTGCCGCTGACCTTGACGGTCGTCCGCGTCTCCCCTTCGGACGCGCTGACCCGCGTCGGCCCGCCGTCGGGGCTGCTCGCCCGCAGGTTGTCCAGCTTGTAGACGCGGTCCTCGCTGAGGCTCTCGTGGACGCGGGTCTGGAACGCCCGCTGGAAGCCCTTCTGCCCGGCGAACCGGTAGACGACCGTCTCCTTCACCTTGACGGTCCCGCCCTTGCCGGCGGTGAGGACGACCTCGTCCTTGAGCACCCGCTCCGCCGGGGCGGCCGTCCCGGCGCCCGGCCCCGCCGCCGCGGCGGGGGTGGTCATGACGGGGCTCAGCGCCACGGCCGACACCGCGGCCGACACCGTCAGGACGACTGGCCGGAACCGGAACAACGCCGCAAGAGCAGACATGGCCGCAAATAGTATCGGGAACGCGTGCGATGATTCTGCGCTATGGCAGGTCAATACCCCCCGCCGCCACCATCGTCGCGGCCACCGGCCCCGCCGTACGGCCGTCCCCCTTATGGCGGGCCCCCGCACGGCGTGCCGCCCTATGGCGCGCAGCCGCCGGGCGGCCCGGGGTACGGGCCGGGGTACGGGCAGCCTGCCTACGGGCAGCCGCAGTACCGGTACGTGCCGATGCGTCCGCCGCCGCGCCGCAGCGCGGGCGGGACGATCGCGGGCATCTTCGGCGGGCTGACGGCGCTGGTCGTGCTGGCGATCGTGGTGCTCTCCGTGCTCGGCGGGACGCAGGGCGCGGGCGGCACGGGGACGAGCACCTCGTCCGGCCGCGGCGCCGAGTCGATGTCGCCCAAGGAGAAGGCCACCGACAGCAAGCTGTACAAGAGCGGGCCGCTGACGTCGGTGAGCTGCCGGCTGCCGCGCATCCTGCCGTCCGCCGACTCGATGCGCCAGTTCATGGACACCCTCAGCGACTGCCTGGACACCGCGTGGACCAAGCAGTTCCAGAAGGCCGGGATCTCGTACAACAAGCCCAACCGCGTGTTCTGGGTGAACCCGGGGCGCAGCCCCTGCGGCACCTACCCGGCGCCGGGCGCGTCGGCGTTCTACTGCCCGGCGAACAACACGATGTACGTCGGCCTGGAGCACGTGGTGGAGACGTCGGGCGGCGAGCCCCTGTCCCACTACGCCGTGTACGCGCGGGTGATCGCGCACGAGTACGGGCACCACGTCCAGGACCGCGCGGGCATCCTGCTCTACGGCGACCGGCAGATCGAGACGGGCGACACCGCGACCGGCAACGAGGCGAGCCGCCGCATCGAGCTGCAGGCGCAGTGCTTCGCTGGCGCGTTCCTCGGCTCGGAGCGGTCCACGCTGCCGATGACCCGGGAGCAGTACGTCGCGATGATCGTGGACGTGCGGGGCCGCGGCGAGGACCGCAAGCCGGTGGAGGAGCGCGACCACGGCTCCGGGCGCCACTACGCGGGCTGGGTGGTGACCGGCTTCAACGGCCGCGACCTGACCGTCTGCAACACCTGGATCGCGCCGTCCTCCAAGGTCGACTGACCTCGCCTTTCCGACCTTTCCGGCATGTGAGGCGATTCACCACGAAGTGCTAGCAAGGGCGCTTGCAATTGCAAGCACCATGACGCAGGGTGGAGACATGGCAAGTTCGAAGGTCGGCTCCATCGGGGAGTACATCCGGGAACAGCGCACGCGCGCGAAGATCTCGCTGCGCCAGCTCGCGGACGTCTCGGGCATCTCCAACCCGTACCTGAGCCAGATCGAGCGCGGCCTGCGCAAGCCGAGCGCCGAGATCCTGCAGCAGATCGCCAAGGGGCTGCGGATCTCCGCCGAGGCGCTGTACGTGCAGGCCGGCATCCTTGAGGACCGCGAGGCCGACACCGACGTGATGGCGGCCGTCCGGGCCGACCTCCTGCTCACCGAGCGGCAGAAGCAGGTCCTGCTCGACATCTACGCGTCGTTCCTCAAGGAGAACGAGGCCACCGGAGCGACCGGCACCGGGTTCGCCGACGCGGCGGCCCGGGACGACCGGGACGCGCCGGAACCATCAGAGCCGCATGATTCCCATGGAAAGGAAGAGGTCGGATGACGCTGGCCAGCAACCTCCGAGAGAACAAGGCCGTCTACACCGTGGCCGGCGCCGGCGACTTCGCGGTCGAGAAGCTCCGTGAGGTCCCCGGGCAGGTGGACCGCTACCGCGAGCAGGTCCGCGAGACCGTGGACCGCTACCGCGGCGAGGTCTCCCGCTACCAGCAGCGCGTCGAGGCCAAGGACCTGCCGGGCGCCGCGGTCGCGTACGCCACGCACTTCGGCACCCGCGCCGTCGAGTTCATCGACGAGCTCACCGAGCGGGGCCGCAAGGTCGTGAACCGCGAGGCCGTCCAGGTCGCCGAGATCACCGAGCCCGAGCCGAAGCCCGCCGCCCGGACCCGCACCGCGCCGCAGCGCCGCGCCAACGGGACCGCCCGGCAGAGCCGCACCACCGCGAAGAAGTAACGGCGCCGCCGTGAGGGGCCCGGCCGGGAACATCCGGCCGGGCTCCTTCGTCTGTTCCAGCAGGTCGGCGCGCGGCCGTCCGCCCCTCTGGACAGTGCGCATAGGGTTGGGGTGGAAGACGCCGTGTGAGCCGGCGAGCCATGTGAGCGACGAGCCGTGTGCGCGACGAAGAGTCGCCGTCCGAGACGAGCAGGAGCGCTGATAGCCGTGGAGGGCTTCAATGTGCTGGACTACTTCTTCTGGCTGCTGCTGATCATCGCCTTCGTGATGGAGGCGTGGGCGCTGATCGACTCGCTGACCGTGCCCGAGGGCGCCTACGCCGCGGCGGGCAAGTGGCGCAAGCGGCTCTGGATGATCGTGCTGATCGTCGCGACGGTCGTCGGCGCCGCGTACGCGGTCGCGCCGGCGGCGCTCGGCGCCAGCCCCATCGCGCTGCTGATCGGCATCCTGCCGGTCGCCGCGTTCATCGCCGCCGCCGTCTACCTGGCGGACGTCCGGCCCGCCGTCGCCCCGTACAAGAAGAAGAACGGCGGCCGCGGCGGTTCCCGATCCGGCCCCTACGGACCCTGGTGACCTCTACCGTGAGGCCATGAGCGAGACCCTCGGACGCACCACCCGGCTGGAACTGGACGATCAGGCGCTGCGCGACTGGGAGGCCGTCGTCCTCGACGCGGGCCCGGACGGCATCGTCCTCGACCGCTCCGCCTTCTACCCCGGCGGCGGCGGGCAGCCGCCGGACCACGGCGTCCTGCTGTGGCAGGGCGTCCAGACCCGGATCGCGGGCGTCCGCAAGGGCGACGACCTGGTCCTCATCCCGGTGGAGGACGACCCGGTCCCGCCCGCCGGCACCGTCGTCCAGGCCGCCGTCGAGGACGACCGCCGCACCGCCCTGATGCGCACCCACTCCGGCCTGCACCTGCTGTGCGGGGTGGTGTTCCGCGACTACGGCTGCCTCGTCACCGGCGGCAACATGGAGCCGCTGACGGCTCGCATGGACTTCGACCTCCGCGAGGTCCCGCCCGGTTTCAAACAGGCCGTCGAGGACGCCTGCAACGCCGAGGTCGAGGCCGACCGGCGCATCGACATCAGGACGCTGCCGCGCGCCGAGGCGTTCGAGATCCCCGACATCATCCGCACCGCGACGAACCTGGTGCCGCCGGAGGTGGCGGACGTCCGGATCGTCGACATCGTCGGGCTCGACACGCAGGCCGACGGCGGCACCCATGTCGGCTCCACCAAGCAGATCGGCCGGATCACGGTCGCCAAGGTCGAGAACAAGGGCCGCGGCTTCCGCCGCCTCCGCATCAAGATCACCGACTAGCCGGGCCGTGAGCCGGGTACCGGCGGCGGGCGCCTCCGCCGCCGGCACCCGGGGTTCGGGGACGGCGCTCTAGGGTGACGGCGCTCTAGGGTGACGGCCGCGACAGCGCGTCGACCGAGACCAGGCCGTGCTCCACGATGTCGACCGCGCGGTCGAGGGCCGTCCGCATCGACAGGGGGTCGTAGCCCTCGCGGCGGCAGTGCGCGACGACCGCCTGCATGCCGCCGATCGCGATGCCGGACGCGGCGACCGCGTCGATCTCGGAGATGCCGGGGCACAGCTCGCGCAGCAGCGCCTCGATCACCTCCTGGGCGTCGGTCATCCGCTGGAGCGCGCGGGCCCGCAGCGCGGGGCGCTCCAGGACGAGGGCGATCTGCACGGGCCCGTAGTCGCGGTGCTCCGCCACGACCGCGTTGAGGACGTCCACGATGCTGCGCCGGATCGTCTCCATCGGGGTCTCGCCCGGGGTGCGGCGCAGCCGTTCGGAGACCTCGGCCAGCCGGTCGTCGATCTCGGCGAAGACCACGTCCTCCTTGGACGGGAAGTAGCTGAAGAACGTGCGCGGGGCGACGTCGGCGGCGGCGGCGATGTCGGCGATCGTCGTCTCCTCGTAGCCGCGCTCGGCGAACAGGCGCAGCGCGGCGGTCGCGATGGCCTGCCGGGTGCGCAGCTTCTTGCGCTCGCGCAGGCTCGGCCGCTCCGTCTCCTCGCCGCCGTTCGCCTCGTCCATGTGACGCACGTTACCACCATTGCAAAGTTGCACGTATTGCAAATCTGCACCGATGGGTGTTCTCTGCGGACATGGCGCGATTCCTGGACGCACTGGGGCGTCTCTGCGTGCGGCGGCGGCGCACCGTGTTCGAGCTGTGGGTCGCCGTCATCCTCGGCGCCGGCGTCCTCGGCCTGACGCACGGCGGCATGTTCGTCCAGCAGAGCACGCTGCCCGGCACCGAGACGCAGCGCGCCATCGACGCCCTCCACCAGGACTTCCCGGCGATGACCGGGCCGACCGCGACCGTCGTGTTCCACGAGACCCGCGCCGCGAGCCCGGCGGACTGGCGGGTCGCGCTCACCATCGGCCGGTCGATCGAGAACATCGGCGCGCTGAAGCGCGTCGCGTTCGTCGAGAACCCCTACGCGCAGGGCATGGGCGGGCTGAAGGACGACAACGCGGTCGTCGTCCGGCTGAACCTCACCGGCACGATGAGCGACATCTCGCACGCCGACCTCGACGCGCTGAACCGCGCCGTCGAGCCCGCCCGGATGGCGGGCCTGGAGGTGAAGTTCGGCGGCATCACCGCGATGATCCTCAACCAGCCGAAGGGCGGGCCGCAGGAGGGCGTCGGGATCGTCCTCGCGCTGGTCGTGCTGCTGCTGGCGTTCGGGTCCTACCTCGCGGCGGGCATCCCGATCCTGGTGTCGCTGTGCGGGATGGCCGTCGCCTACTCGCTGATCCACTTCTCCGCGTCGCTGTTCCAGATCGCGCCGACCGCGCCTATGGTCGCCGCCATGCTCGGCATCGGCGCCGGGATCGACTACGCGCTGTTCATCGTCACCCGGTACCGGCAGCAGCTCGCCGAGGGCGACGACGTCGAGACCGCGGTCGGCCGGGCCATGGCGCACTCCGGGCACGCCGTGGTCTTCGCCGGCGGCACCGTCGTGTTCGCGATCTGCGGGCTGTTCCTGTCCGGGATCGAGTTCATCGGGCGGATCGGGATCGCCACCGCGCTCGCCGTCGCCGTCATGGTCGTCGCCGCGCTGACGCTGCTGCCCGCCCTGCTGGGCGCGCTCGGCACCCGCATCGACCGGTACCGGCTGCCGCGCGTCCGGCCCGACCGCAGCTCGCGTCGCTGGACGGCGTGGGGGCGCCATGTCGACCGGCACGCCTGGCCGTACGCGATCGTCGCGACGCTCGTCCTGCTGGCGCTGTCGATCCCGACGCTCAGCCTGCGGTTCGGCGTGATGGCGGACAGCATGTCGTCGCCGAAGATGGAGGCCAGGCAGGCGTACGACATCGTCGCCCGCGAGTTCGGCGCCGGGCATTACAGCCCGTTCGTCGTCGTCGCGAAGGTGCCGGGGGAGGAGCAGCGCGCCAAACCGAAGCGGGTCGTGCCCACGGTGGACGGGCGGGAGGGCCTGTCCGGCCTGACGGGGCCGTCCGGGGCGAGGCCGTCCCCGTCCCCGTCGCCCGCCCTCCCGAAGGGAGCGCCGGACCAGACGAAGAAGCCCGACAAGGACGCCGTCCTCATCGGCCAAGAGCTCCAGCGGCGGCTGTCGGAGGCGCCCGGCGTCGTCTTCGCCGCCGCGCCCGTCGTGACCGGGAAGACGGCGATCGTGCAGGTCACCCCGCGTGACGCGCCGCACGCCGAATCGACCACCGAACTCGTCCGGCACCTGCGGGACGTGGAGATCGCCGCCGTCCGGGACGCTAATCCCGGCGCCGAGATCTACCTGGGCGGCGAGAACCCGGCGATCATCGACGTGGCCGCCACGGTCGGGGACCGCATGCTCACCGTCGTCGTCGCGGTCGTCGGCGTCGCGCTGCTGCTGCTCGTCATCGCGTTCCGCTCGATCATCGTGCCGGTGAAGGCGGCGCTGATGAACCTGCTGTCGATCGGGGCGTCGTTCGGCGTCGTCACCGCCGTGTTCCAGTGGGGCTGGGGCGTCGAGTTGCTCGGCGTCGACCAGGCCATCCCGATCATGTCGTTCATCCCGCTGTTCATGTTCGCGCTGATCTTCGGGCTGTCCATGGACTACGAGGTCTTCCTGCTGTCGCGGATCAGGGAGGAGTACGACCGGACCGGTGACCCGCACGAGTCGGTGGTCGTCGGGATCGGGGCGACCGCCCGGCTCATCACCTCGGCCGCGCTCATCATGATCTTCGTGTTCGCGAGCTTCGTCGCGCAGCCGGACCCGACGGTGAAGATGATGGCGGTCGGCCTCGCGGTCGCGGTGGCGATGGACGCCACGATCGTCCGGCTCGTCCTCGTCCCGGCGCTGATGAGCCTGCTCGGCCACGCGAACTGGTGGTGGCCGGGACGCGGCCGCCCGGCCGTGCCCCCGGCCCCGCAGCCGCCCCCGGAACCGGTCGCCGAGCAGCTGGAACTTGAGTTGACGACCTGACGGCGAGTGTTCTCCGAAGCGCCGGGTACGTGCTGTGGCGACAGTCGGGGGGCCTCATGCGCGTCGCTGCAGTACGGACGGTCGTGCCGGAGCATCACTACGACCAGGACCAGATCACCCGTGCCGTCGTGGAGCGCGCCGCCGCGAAGGAGCAGATCGTCCGGCGCCTCCATGCCGCCACCCAGGTCACCGGGCGCCGCCTCGCCCTGCCCATCGACGAGTACGTGAAGCTCGACGGCTTCACCGAGGCCAACTCCGTCTACATCGAGACGGCGGTCGAACTGGCGGCACGGGCGGTCGGCGACGTGCTCGACGGCGCCGGGCTCTCCCCGCATGACGTGGACCACATCGTCTTCTGCTCCTCGACCGGGGTGGCGACGCCCTCGCTGGACGCCCGCGTCGCGCAGCGCGTCGGCCTGCGCGAGGACATCACCCGCGTGCCGATGTTCGGCCTCGGCTGCGCGGCGGGCGCCGCCGGGCTGTCCCGCGTGGCCGACTACCTGCGCGGCCGCCCCGAGCGGGTGGCGGTGCTGGTGTGCGTCGAGCTGTGCTCCCTGACCGTGCAGCGCGACGACAGCTCCATGGCGAACCTCGTGGCCAGCGGCCTGTTCGGCGACGGCGCCGCCGCGGTCGTGGCGCTCGGCGATCACCGCGACACCGCTGGGCACCGGGGGCCGCGGGTGGTCGCGAGCCGCAGCAGGCTCTACCCCGGCACCGAGCGCCTCATGGGCTGGGACGTCGGCGACCACGGCCTCCGCGTCGTCCTGGCCGCCGACCTCGTCGCCCACGTCGAGGCCACCCTGGCAGGCGACGTGACCTCCTTCCTGGACGATCACGGGCTCGCCCCGGACCGGGTCCCGTCGTGGGTCTGCCACCCCGGCGGCCCGAAGGTGATCGAGGCCATCGAGCGGGAGCTCGCGCTGGAGCCGGGCGCGCTCGACATCACCTGGGAGTCGCTGCGGACGCACGGAAACCTGTCCTCGGTGTCGGTGCTGAACGTGCTGGAGGAGACGATCGCCCGGCGCCGTCCGCCCGACGGCACCCCCGGTCTGCTGATGGCGCTCGGGCCGGGATTCTCCGCCGAACTAGTCCTGCTGCGCTGGTGAGGCGAGTGAACCGCGGGTGGCGCGTGAACCGCGGGGGGCGCGTGAACCGCGGGGGGCGCGGGGGCGCGCGAAGTTTGGGTCGCGTGCCGACCGCTCGGTGAACCGGTACGGCGTACTGATCGGGCTCGTCGCCGCCGAGCGGCTGGCAGAGCTGGCCGTAGCGCGCCGCAACCGCGCCTGGGCGCGGCGGAGCGGCGGCGTTGAGCACGGCCGGCGGCACTATCCGCTGATCGCTGCCGCCCATGCCGGTCTGCTGGGCGGGGCGCTGCTGGAGGCCCGTCTTGGGCGGAGCCGGTTCGTCCCGCCGCTCGGCTGGCCGATGCTGGCGGTGGCGCTGTCGGCGCAGGCGCTGCGCTGGTGGTGCATCGCCAGCCTGGGGAAACGGTGGAACACCCGGGTCATTGTGGTGCCCGGCGTGCCACTCGTGGAGCGCGGCCCGTATCGCCGCCTGCGGCACCCCAACTACGTGGCGGTCGTCGCAGAGGGGGTTGCTCTGCCGCTCGTCCACACCGCTTGGCGTACTTCGCTGCTGTTCACAGCGGCGAACCTGTGCCTGCTCAGGCTGCGCATCAGGGTCGAAAACGAGGCACTCGGCCACACAGGAACAGCAGAGACGCGAACCCGGCAAGGATCAGCTGGACGGTCTGCGGCCGTGGCGCGGGGTTGAACATCGGCCTTCCAGGGTGTGGCGGCGAGATGAGCCCGTTCTCGGTGTCGCCACTCGGTCGGCCGCTGCATTTAGGCGTTCGCCGTCACCCCGAAGAAGGCGCCGTGCCCCAGGGGGCCGCTGACCTCCAAGCCGCGCGGATGCAGATGGGCCTGTCCCTCAGCTGGCACCCTGCCTGATCGCCGAGCGGTACGGGCAACGCACAGCCACTTCCACTACGGGCCTGCTTACGTGCGCTGGGGGCGTCGGACGAGGGGCGGGCGCTCGGTCATGGCGAGACGGCCGTGCGCGTCCGGCTCGTCCGCTCTGTGCCCTTCTCGCGGAACGCCGTGCCGGCGGCCTTCCCGTGGAGTTCCTCCAGGAGTGCGATCTGGGCGGCCGCGCGGTCGAGGAGGGTGCGCAACTGCTCGGCGTCCAGTGCCGGCTCCCGGTCGGCGATGGCGAGAAGGGTGCGCCACCCGGCCGCCTTGCCCTCGACGGCCAACCGGAGCGCCTCCATCTCCACGAGATCGCTGAGCGGCGAGCGGGTCGCCACCCGGCCGTTGAGCTTCAGGCGGCCGCCCTTCTCCGCCGCCCACACCGCCATGCTCTTGAACCGGCGGGGCGGCATCCCGAGCGAGCGCAGGATCGACAGCAGCGCCCCGCGGTCGGCGGCGATGTCGGCGGCGAGGCGCCGCAGCAGGTCGGCGTCGTCCGTGTCACGATGCGAGCGCGCGACGCGGCGGGCCAAGGCCACGCCACCGGCGGCCGCGGCCAGATGGTCGGTCAGATAGATGTGCAGCAATCCCTGGCTGCCACGTGTCCCCATGCGGCCCCCGTACCCCGGCCTGGCCGCGTAAACGACTCGGCCGACGCGGACGGCGGGGTCGATGCTGGCGGCGTGGTCCTGCGGGGCGGCGGGGTTAAGGGATCTGCTCGACGCGGACGCCGGGGACGGCCTCGTAGACGTCGGGGTCGGCGGTGATCAGCGGCCACCGGCGCCAGCGCGCCGACCAGGCGGCCTGGGCGGCGTCTATGCCGAGGTTGGGGATCGTGGTGACGAGCAGGCCGGTCTGCTGCGCGATCACGTCGTCGAGGTCGTCCACGTGGACGACCTGCATGCCGGGGAGCCGCTCCAGGACGGTGCGGCCGTGGTCGGGGACGATCTGCCACGCGCGGGCGAGCGCGGTGGCGGGTATCACGATGGTGGCGTGCTGGGCGATGGACGCGCGGAGCCGGGCGCGGACGTAGATCGTCTTGCCGGTGGCGAGGTCCAGGAGTGCGGTCGCGTCGAAGACGTGACCGGTGATCACGCGACGTCCCTGCGGTCCGGCGTGCCGCGTTCGACGAGGCGATCGACCATCGCCTGCTCGTCGGGGCTCGGCGGTCCGAACAGGTCGTCGATGGTCGAGGCGTCCCGCAGGTAGGCCAGCTTGAGGCGCGCGCCGTCCGCGAGGAACCCGGACACCGAGGCGATCTTCTTGTCCTCGGCGAGGCCCTGGAGCGTGGCGGCAAGCTCGTCCGGGAGCGTGATGTTGAGTCTCGCCATGGCGCACACAATACACACTCGGATGCCTTCCAGTGTGTACTGGTCGGGTTAGACCGGCGTGCCTGGTCTGGGTGGGCGGCAGCGGGAAAGGCCCCGCAACCCGTGCAGCACCTCCGCGTCGCCGCTCGGTTTCCCGCACCACCTCAGCCTCGCAGGGCTGGCTCTGGGAGCGCCGGGGTGGGTTCCGCTTCTCGTCCGCCAGGCGCGGCAACACGGGCGTGTCTCTCCTGGTCAACGGCTGACTGCTTCTATTGGTTGGCGGCGTCGAGCCGGGCTCGCTGCTGGTCGGTGAGTTGCAGGTCGGCCGCGGCGACGTTCTCCTCCAGGTGCGTGATCGACGCCGTCCCCGGGATGGGCAGGACGACCGGCGAACGGCCGAGCAGCCACGCGAGGGCCACCTGGGCCGGGGTGGCGTCGAGTTCGGCGGCCACGGCGGCGACCTCGCCGGCCGTGGTCGCGGGCAGGACGGGCCGCCATGGCAGGAAGGCGATCCCCGCCGCCGTGCAGGCGTCGAGCACCGGGTCGTGCTCGCGGTCGAGCAGGTTGTAGCGGTTCTGGACGCTCGCGATGTCGACGATCCGCCGCGCTTCGTCCAGTTCGGCGACCGTGACCTCGGACAGCCCGATGTGACCGATCTTGCCCTCGTCCCGGAGATCGCGGAGCGCCCCCACCTGGTCGGCGAGCGGCACCTCCGGGTCGATGCGGTGCAGCTGAAGCAGTTCTAGCCGATCGGTGCGCAGCCGGCGCAGGGCCCGCTCGACCTGGTCCCGAAGTACCTCCGGCCGCCCGCACAGCGCCGCTTCGCGCGGCGGCTCCGGCGGGACGACGCCCACCTTCGTCGTGACGAGGACGTCGTCCGGGAAAGGGTGCAGGGCCTCGACGAGCAACTCCTCGTTGGCGCCCCAGCCGTACAGGTAGGCCGTGTCGATCAGCGTGACGCCGAGTTCGACGGCTCGCCGCGCCACCGCCACCGAGTTCGCCCGCACCTCCGCCGGACCGGTCGGCAACTGCATGGCCCCGAACCCGAGCCGCCCCACCTCGATGGAGTCCCCGATGCGGAAGGTGTCAGACATGTCCCGGCATTCCCCCTCATGATCAACGTACAGCCTTATCAACGCTGCCCAGTAGAGGCGATCGGCCCGCGGGTAGTGCGGGGGTAATTGATGTGCGTTGGGTGAGCGTGGCTGAGTATCGTCTGGAACATGGTGAGCCCCGAGGCATCCAAGACGGGGGCTTTCGGTCACCCGTCAGCCCCCTGAACCACTGAAGCCATCCGGCCCGGACGGCCGCTGCGAGCGGCCGGGGCCGCTCTTGGGCTGAGCGCGGTGACGAGACGACTCGTCCTATCCCGCCTCACCTCGGAGCCAAGCGGTGCCTCTTCCGCTCTACCTGCTCGCCGTGGCGGTCTTCGCCATGGGCACCTCGGAGTTCATGCTCGCCGGCCTGCTGCCGGACATCGCCGCCGACCTCGGCGTCCCCGTCGGGACCGCCGGCCTGCTGACCTCCGCGTTCGCGCTCGGCATGGTCGTGGGCGCGCCGCTGATGGCGGCGGTCGCACGCGCCTGGCCGCGGCGGTCCGGCCTCGTCGGCTTCATCTGCCTGTTCCTCGCGGCGCACGCCGTCGGCGCCGTCACCGAGAGCTTCCCGGTGCTGGTCGCGACCCGGGTCGTCGCCGCGCTCGCGAACGCCGGGTTCCTCGCGGTCGCGCTGACGACGGCGGCCGCGCTCGTGCCGGGCGACCGGAAGGGACGCGCGCTGGCCGTCCTGCTGTCCGGCACGACTGCCGCCACCATCGCCGGGGTCCCGGGCGGTGCCGTCCTCGGCACGCTGCTCGGCTGGCGGGCCACCTTCTGGGCCGTCGCCGTCCTGTGCCTGCCCTCCGCCATCGGCGTACTGCGGGGCCTTCCCCCGCAGACCGGACGGCCGGACGAGGCGAATGGCCCCGAGCTGCGGGTCGAACTCGCGCAGCTGCGGAGGCCGCGGCTGATCCTCGTGATGCTGCTCGGCGCGCTGGTGAACGCCGCGACCTTCGGGACCTTCACCTTTCTCGCGCCCATCGTCACCGGTACCGCCGGGCTGGCGCCGATCTGGGTGTCCGCCGTCCTGGTGCTGTTCGGCCTCGGCTCCTTCGTCGGCGTCACCACCGCCGGACACCTGTCAGACGAGCATCCCGGTCTCGTCATCGCGGTCGGCGGGCCGCTTCTGCTGCTGGGATGGCTTGCCCTCGGCACCTTCGCCGCCAACCCGGTCGCGCTGCTCGGCCTTGTGTTCGTGCAGGGGACGCTTTCGTTCGCTCTCGGGAGCACGCTGATCGCACGCGTCCTCTACGAGGCGGCGGGGGCGCCGACCATGGGCGGTTCGTATGCGACGGCGGCGCTCAACGTCGGTGCCGTCGCGGGACCGCTCGCCGCCGCCGCAGCGCTCGGCACCGGCCTCGGCGACCTCGGCCCGGTCTGGACGAGCGGCATCCTCGTCGCGGCCGCCCTGCTACTGGCCCTGTCATTCAGGCGCGTCTTGGCGAGGTAGATACGGCCTCACTTGGTTGCAGCCGCTCCCCGATGGCCTCTCGCGGTGGGGACGGGGAGCGGTTCACCAGGCTGACCGCTGAATTCCATCCCTGAAGTTTTGTTGATACTTTCAGGGTGATGAACGGAGAGCCGTACCGCAAAGCCTCAAACAGGTGATCTGATTGCGTCCGTTCGATCTCGCGCGGGAGCATGGCATCTCGGCGCAGGCCGTCCGCAACTACGAGCGGGACGGGTTCATTCCGGCCGCGCGGCGTTCCGCCAGTGGCTACCGCATCTACACCGAGGCGCATGCCGCTGCTCTCCGCGCCTACCTTTCCCTTGTGCAGGCCCTCGGATACGCGGCGGCCGGCCAGATCATGACCGCGCTCCACGACGACCGGCTGGACGACGCGCTGACCGCCATCGACCGTGCCCATCATCAACTCCTTCGTGACCGGGAGACCCTCAGTTCGGTGCGGCAGACGGTGGACCACCTGACGGCCGAGGCGGTCGCCATTCCAGACCGCTCGGAAATCGCCGCCATCGAGTCCATCGGGGATCTCGCCCACCGGCTCGGCGTCACCACGGCCACCCTGCGCAACTGGGAGGACGCCGGAATCGTCGTCCCCGAACGCGACCCCGCCACCGGATACCGCGTCTACCGCGCGACCGACGTCCGCGATGCCGAGTTGGCCCATCTCCTTCGGCGCGGGGGATATCTGCTGGAGCACATCGCCGCCGTGGTCCACCAGATTCGGACCGCCGGCGGCACCGATGCGCTGTCCCGTTCCCTGGACGACTGGCAGCGGAAACTGACCGCGCGGGGACTTGCGATGCTCAAGGCGTCCGCCCTGCTCAACGACTACCTGAACTTGCTCGACACCGACGCGCCCGCGACGACCCCCGCGCCCAGCTAATAGGAGCCCTTGCCATCAGTCGCCGGGATCACCTCACCTTGAGCTAATTCCAACTTCATTGGCCCTGGTGGTGAAGGGTGAGGATGGCTTGGACGGTGGCGGTGAGGCGGCTGGGTGAGCAGCGGGCCTTGCGCAGCACGTGCCAGCATTTGAGCGTGGCGGCACCGCGCTCGCCGAGCGCGCGGATCTTGGCGT
>NZ_JBICUA010000006.1:0-538174 GCF_043197915.1 Actinomadura geliboluensis
CCAAGCTACGGTGCTGCCCCCACCGGGCCGGTCACCTGGCCAAGGCCATCCACGTCCTTCAGAACCGCGAGCTCAACGAATGTTGAAAAAGGGTCACTGCCGTCTCGGCAACGTCAACATCGTGATCGGCTGGGAGGGCTGGACTACTTCCAGCCGGGGGCCGTGGATGCCACAACCGGGCAGAGCGACGTGGCCGCCGACCGCGATACGCGGCGCATCGCCCCCTCCATCGGAGCGGCATTGCGGAGTTCTCGATAGTGCGGTCAGCTTTGCGGGCCAGCGGAGTTGGCGGCTTCCTCGGACGCCGCGGTCAGCCACGGCTCAAGGTCGCCGTCTCTGGTGAGGTCGGAGCGGTAGGCCATGACGGTGACCAGGTAGCGGAAGTGCACCCGGTTGCGCGAGTGGCGATAGTACTGGCGGCCCGGGATGAGGGGCCTGATGTCGGCTCCGTCCGGTTGGTGCCATGTGGTGAGGTGCCAGCGCGCGAGGCCGTTGAGGTAGTCGTACATGGTCCTGGCCGTGGCGTCGTCCGGGAAAGGGAAGATCGAGACTGAGACCCGGAGGGGACGGCCGGTCGCGGGACGAGAAGCCCGCTCTTCGTAGAGCCCCGCCATCACCTGCGTGCAACCGTGGGCGGTGATCTCCTCGAACACTTCCTTTGCGGTGAGCGGCCCATCGCCGGTGACCATTTGGCCGCACGGTCTGGCGCCGGCACCGACCAGGGTGAACTCGACGCCCTTCTCATCGGTGAACCTGCGGGCGAGCAGGGCGTCTGCGGTGAAGGGCGTCGAATCGGTGTCGCGGTTGTTCCAGGAAGCGGGGTCCAGGACGGGGCTGGTGTCGGTGTAGTCGAACCGGGTGTTCGCAGGCGGCGGCGATGTGGCACGGCCGGTGATCAGCATGTCGAGGACCTGGCGTGCGGTGGGACGCTCCGCGGGGTCCTTGGCCATGCACGCCAGGACGATGTCCAGCATGGGCACGGCCAGGTCGCCGGTCTCGGGCGAGCCGGTCAGGACGCGTTTGATGCGGGCGGCCTGGCTCGGGCTGGGGAACGCCTCGCCTCCGGTGGCCGCGTAGATCATGACCGCTCCCCAGGCGAACAGGTCCGCCGACGGCCCCAGGGTCGTGCCCTCCAGTTGCTCGGGAGCCATGTAGCCGACGGTGCCGATCCGGGTGGCCGAGGAGGTGTCGGCGTCCAGCACGCGGGCGATGCCGAAGTCGATCACCCGCGGGCCGTCCGGGCCCAGCAGGATGTTGGCGGGTTTGAGGTCGCGGTGCACCACCCCGGCCGCGTGGACGGCGCTGAGCGCGGTGATGGTCTGCACCGCGAGGCGCTGCAGGTCACCGCCGGTGCGGGGGCCGTGCTCGCGGACCGCCTGCGCCAGGGTGGGGCCGTCGATGTACTCGGTGGCGATCCAGGGACGGGGCGCCTCGGCGTCGGCGTCCAGGATCTCGGCCAGGCAGAAGCCCTGGACCCGGCGCGCGTTGACCAACTCCTGGGCGAAGTAGCGGCGCACCTGCGGGTCGTTGGCCAGGTGCGGGTGCAGAAACTTGATCGCCGCGCGGCGTCCGGAGGCGTCCTGTCCCAGGTACACCGAGCCGAATCCGCCCGAGGCCAACTCCCGGATCAGGCGGAAACCGCCCGCCCACTGCTCCGCCAAGGCCGCTCCCCTCGCTCACCTGCTCCCACTCAGCGTGCCTGCCCGGGGCGGGTCAGGTGTCGGTGGAGAAGCGGATCGCGGTCGGGGGGAGTTCTATGCCGGGCCAGACGCGCAGGCCAGGGCGCAGTTCGTTGCCGGGGCCCACCACCGCGGCGTCGCCGAGGACCACGCCGTCCAGGACGGCGCCGGGGCCCACTCGGGCGCCTCGGCTCAGGACGGAGTCGCGCACGGTGGCGCCCTCGGCGACGAAGGCGTCCTCCAGGAGGACGCTGCCGGTCACCGTGGCGCCCGACTCGATCACGGCGTTGCGGCCCACGGTGGTGCCGCCGCGGACCACGGCGCCCTTGGCGACGCGGGCGCCGGAGAGCGTCAGGCGTTCGCCCGGGTCGCCGGGCATGGCGGGGGACGCGAGGGCGCCCATGACGAGGTCTCGCGAACCCTGGACGAAAGCCTCGGGGGTGCCGACGTCCAGCCAGTAGGCCGACTCGACGTGGCCCATGACCAGGGCGCCGGACGAGATCAGCGACGGGAACGTCTCGCGCTCGACGGAGACGACCTCGTCCTCGGGGATCGTGTCGATGGCGGAGCGGCGGAACACGTAGCAGCCCGCGTTGATCTGGTTCGTCACCGGGTGCGGGGTCTTCTCCAGGAAGGCGGTGACGCGTCCGTCGGGGGAGGTCGGGACGCAGCCGAAGCGGGACGGGTCGTCGACCTCGGTGAGGTGGAGGGTGACGGCGGCGCCGGCCTCCTCGTGCAGCTTCACCTGGGCGCGGACGTCGTGGCCGGAGAGGATGTCGCCGTTCAGGATGAGGACGGGGTCGTCCGGGCCGCAGGTCAGCGCGCGCGCCGCGTTGCGGATGGCGCCGCCGGTGCCGAGCGGCTCGCGCTCGCTGACGTAGGCGAGGTCGACGCCGTAGGCGTGGTCGCCGAAGGCGGCCTCGAACATCTCGGCCCGGTAGGACGTCGCGAAGACGATCCGCTCGACGCCCGACGCGTGGGCCCGGGCCAGCTGGTGGGCCAGGAACGCCACCCCCGCGGTGGGCAGCAGGGGTTTCGGGGTGGAGATCGTCAGCGGGCGCAGGCGGGTGCCCTGGCCGCCCACCAGGAGGATCGCTTCCACTCGGTTCCTTTCTCCGGGTTGGAGAGAGAGCCTAGTGGGTGTGAGTGGCGGCGTATTGGGCGACCGCGCGCTGGTATGAGGCCATGTGGGCGGTCGCGGAGGCCGTCCAGGAGAAGTCCTGCGCGCGGGTGTGCGCGGCCTCGGCCAGGTCGGCGCGGCGGGACGGGTCGTCGATGAGCGCGGTCAGGGCCGAGGCGATGCCGGCGGCGTCGGGCTCGGTGTAGGCGACCGCGTCGCCGCCGACCTCGGGCAGCGGGCCGCGGTGGGTGGTGAGGACGGGCGCCCCGCACGCCATCGCCTCCAGGACGGGCAGCCCGAAGCCCTCGCCGCGGCTCGGCAGCGCGACGACGAGGGCGCCGCCGAAGAGGCCCGGCAGGGACGGCCACGGCAGGTAGCCGGGGCGCAGCACGCGCAGCCCGAGCGGGACGGTGGCGAGGGCCGCGTCGACCTCGTCGTCCCAGCCGCCGCTGCCCGCGAGGACGAGGGCCGGCGGGTCGTCGCGGCCGGCGCAGGCGCGGGCCCAGCCGCGGATCAGGTTCGGGACGTTCTTGCGCGGCTCCAGCGCCCCCAGGTAGGCGACGTAGGGGCGGCCGTGCAGGCCGAGCCGGTCGGAGACCTGCTTGACCTCGGCCTCGGACGGGCGGTGGAACACCTCGTGGTCGACGCCGTGGTAGGCGACGTCGATGTGCGCCGGGTCGGCGCCGAGGACGCCGACCAGCTCGTCGCGGGTCGCGCGGGACGGGACGATCAGCCGGGTCGCGCGGCGGGCGGCGCTGCGGGTCGCCGACTTGATGTACGACGTGCGCACCGGGTCGTGCTGCTCGGGCTCGGCGAACAGGGTGACGTCGTGGATCGTCACGACGGTCGGCAGGGCCGCACCCACCGGCATCGTGTAGGCGGGCAGGTGGATGACGTCCGCGCCGACGCTCTCGGCGACGCGGGGCAGGCCCGACTGCTCCCAGGCGAGGCGGGACGCGCGGTGCGCCAGCGTCGCGGGGCCGGCGACGACCCGGGCCCCCGGGACGAGGCCCTCATAGCGTTTCTCGTCCGCCCGCTGGCAGGCGACGGCGAGGTCGGCGCCCTGCGCGTGCAGGGCGGTCAGGAGCCCGTCCACGTACCGGCCGAGCCCGCCGCGGTCGGCAGGCACGGCGGTGGCGTCGAGGAGAATTCGAGGCGCCACGGTCCACTCCCCCATCCAGCGCAGTGGCGTAGATCACTCTTTACGTTCCGAGCCTACGCCCGCCGGGCGGGCGCTCGGGTGACCTCGTTCCACGCGATTCACGATGGCCCTCTTACCCGACCGCTATCTCTTACGCGCTTGAACGAGCACAATGCTGCCCTGCTCGTTCGGGGCCTTGCGGTCGGCGAGGGCGACGAGCGGGGTCAGCGGCGCGGCGGCGTTGAAGCCGACCTTGCCGCCGTAGGTGGAAAGCGACAGGTAGAGGCGCTCCGTGGCGGCCGTGCGGAACTGGTAGCTGTGCCGGACGAGGTCGAGGCCGCGCTCGTCCATCAGCTTGCGCAGGCTGTCGTGGGTGTAGGTGTGCTGCACGTGGTACTTGGCCTTGTGCGCGTCGCGCAGCTTCGGCCAGGCGTCGGCGCGGCTGAGGACGTCGGCGGACATGAAGATCTGGCCGCCCGGCTTCAGCACTCGCGCCATCTCGTCCAGGGACTTGCCGCCGTCGTCGAAGTGCTCGATCGCGCAGACCGACAGGACCGCGTCGAACGAGCCGTCGGCGAACGGCAGCCTGAGCGCGTCGCACTCGATCAGCGCGGGGGCGTGCGCGAGCGTCCGGCCGTAGGTCATCTTGCCGCGGGCGAGGTCGATCGAGACGGCGTCGGCGCCGCGCCTGCGCGCCTGCCCGGCCCAGTACCCGTCACCGCCCGCGACGTCGAGGACGCGCTTGCCGCGCAGGTCGCGTCCCATCCAGCCGAGCAGCGTCCCCGCCTCCCGGTACCGGCACACGTGCACCTGGTGCCCCATGAAGGCGACCACATCCGAAATCTTCATCGTCCCCAACTCTAGGCCGAGCGCGCGGGTGGGAGGCCGCGTTCGCCTACGCTGGGCGCGTGAAGATGAAGGTCGTCGCCGTGCGCGCGCTGCGGGTGCTGCTGGTGCTGCTGGCACTGGCGTTCTGCGGCTACAGCGTGGCGTCCCAGTGGGACGACACGGTCCGCGCGTTCCAGCAGATGTCCTGGGCGACGCTCGCCGCGGCGCTGGCCGCGGGGCTGGCGGGGCTCTTCGTCTGGATGCTCGGCTGGCGGGAGTTCCTCGCCGGGCTCGGGTCGCCGCTGCCGGTGCGCGCCATCTTCCGTATCTCCGGGATCTCCCAGCTCGGGAAGTACGTCCCGGGCAAGGTGTGGGCGCTGGTCACGCAGATCGAGATGACCCGCGAGCACAAGGTGCCGCCGGAGCGCAGCTTCGGCTCGACGCTGCTGGCGGTGGCGACGTCCACGGCCTGCGGGCTGGCCGTCGCGGCGGTCACGCTGCCGCTGACGTCGGCGGCCGCGCGGGACGAGTACTGGTGGCTGTTCCTGCTGGCGCCCGTCCTGCTGGTGCTGCTGCACCCGAAGATCGTGACGTGGGCGCTCGGGACGATGCTCAAGCTCATCCGCCGCCCGCCGCTGGAGCACCCGGTGAGCCTCGCCGCGACGCTGAAGGCCATCGGCTGGACGGTGCTCGGCTGGGCGCTGTTCGGCGTGCACACCTGGCTGCTGTGCATGGCGGTGGGCGGCGACGGCGCGGGCCTGCCGTTCGTCGCGACCGGCGCCTACGCGCTGGCGTTCGTCGCCGGGTTCCTGGTCTTCATCGCGCCGGGCGGCATCGGGGCGCGGGAGGCGGCGCTGACGGTGGTGCTGACGCCGGTGCTGCCGGCGGGCGCGCCGGTCGTGGTCGCGATCGCGTCCCGGGTGCTGCTGACCGCCGCCGACCTCATCAACGCCGGGGTCGCGTTCCTGCTGGGGCGTACCGCTCCGCGGGCCGGGAATGAACCACCGACCGAGGCGCTTGTGACGGGTACGCAGCCTACGAAGGAGGGACCGTGACGGCCCCGATCACCGTGACCGACGCGACATTCGCGGACGAGGTCCTCAAGAGCGATATCCCGGTGCTGGTCGACTTCTGGGCCGACTGGTGCGGGCCCTGCCGCATGATCGCCCCGATCCTGGAGGAGATCGCGCAGGAGAAGGACGGCAAGCTCAAGATCGCGAAGATGGACTACGACGCGAACCCGAACACGCCGAACTCCTACGGCGTGATGGGCCTGCCCACCATGCTGCTCATCAAGGACGGCCAGCCCGTCCAGCAGATCGTGGGCGCCAAGCCGAAGCGCGCCCTGCTCAAGGACATCGAACCCCACCTGTGAGCGCGTCGACATAGGCGGCCCACAGCGGGCCGTGGTCGACCGGGCGGACGCCGGAGCGCAGGCGCTCCGGCTCCCCCGGCTCGTAGAAGCGGCGCAGCGCGCCCGCCAGTGACGCGACGTCGTCCGGCGCGCAGATCAGCCCGTCGACACCGTCCCTGACCTGGTCGGCGAAGCCGCCCACGTCCGTGGCGATCACCGGCAGGCCGTGCTCGTAGGCCATCCAGACGTTCTGCGAGGCGGTCGCCGTCCGGTACGGCAGGACGAGCGCGTCGGCGGCGGCGAACAATCCCGGAACGTCGGCGGCCGGCACGTACCCCGGACGCAGTTCGACCCGTGAGGTCAGGTCGAGCGAGCCGATCAGCTCGCGGGTCTCGTCGAGCCCGCCCCAGAACTCGCCCGCGACGGTCAGCGACACGTCGTCCGGGCCTTCGGCGAGGGCGCGCAGCAGGACGTCCAGGCCCTTGTACGGGCGGACGATCCCGAAGAACAGCAGCCGCCGGCGGACCTTCTCGTCGCCCGGTGCGGCGGCCCCGCCCGACGGCAGGTGCGCGGCCATCTCCGCGACCCGTACGGGACGGCTCGTCAGGCCGCGCGCGACGTCGGCCTGCGCCTCGGTGTGGACGAGCACGCCGTCCACCTTCCGCAGCAGGCGCCTCATCAGCGGCTCGTCGTAGGGCTTCCGCTCGTGCGGCAGGACGTTGTGGCACAGCGCCACCACCCGCGTCCCCCGCCGGACCCCGGCGAGAATCCCCAGGTAGGACGGCACCTGGACGGTGCTCAGCACCACCAGCACGACCAGGTCGTGCGAGCGCAGCGCGCGGCCCGTCCGCCACCAGCCGTCCGGGCGCCGCCAGTCGAGCCGGTGCCGGGTGCCGGGGAACGGCTCGCCCTCCGGCTCGGCGATCGTCTGCTGCCCCGGGTACAGGAACGACGGGTACTGGGCCCGCCACGACTCGATGGCCACGTCGTGCCCGGCCGCCGCGAGCCGGTGCGCTAGCTCGGTCGTGTGCCGGGCGCCGCCGCCCTTGTACGGGAACGCCGGCCCGACGATCGCGATGCGCATGCCGCTGGACGCCACCGCTAGACGTCGCCGCGGGACCGGACGATCAGGTCCGCGAGCAGCGCCAGCGACGCGATGATCAACCCGGTCACGAAGATCATGATGGTGTTGTTGGCGAAGTAGCCGAAGTGCACCACCATGTCGAACACGCCCTTGCCGAGCCCGATGAGGATCAGCCACAGCGCGGGCGGCATCAGCACCTTGAGCGGGTTGAAGTACATCACCATCCGCAGCACCTGCAGGATGTAGCGGTAGGCGTCCTTGGTGAAGTGGAACTTGGACTTGCCGGCCCGCTTGGCGTAGTCGATCGGCATGTACCGGACGGGGTGCTGGTTCGACAGGAACGCGATCGTGATCGTGGTGACGCAGGAGAACCCGGGCGGCAGCAGCCGCAGGTACGGCAGCGACACCTCGCGGCGGAACGCGCGCAGCCCGGAGTTCAGGTCCGGGATCCGGGAGTTGGTGAGCCGCTCGGCGATCTTGCGGATGAACCACTTGGCGGGGACGCGCAGCACCTTGTGCGTGCCCTCCTCGGTGGTGCGCGCCCCGACGACCTGGTCGATGGACGGGTCGGTGTCGAGGGCGTCGACGAGGTCGGGGATGCGCTCGTTCGGGTACGACATGTCGGCGTCCGTCCACACGACGATCTCGCCGCGGGCCTGCTGGGAGCCGATGCGCCGGACGGTGCCCGAGCCGCTGTTGTGCTGGAACGCCATCACCCGCATGTTCGGGAAGCGCGGCTCCGCCTCGCGCAGCCGGGCGAGCGTGTCGTCCGTCGAGCAGTCGTCGACGGCCAGCAGCTCGTAGGTCTTGCCGCTGGCGTCCATCGCCTTGCAGATGCGCTCGACCTCGGCGATCACGTGGTCCTGCTCGTTGTAGCAGGGCAGGACGATCGTGACGTGGACGGGCCCGGCCTCGGGTTCGGGCGCGGGCGCGGCTTCGGGCGCGGGCCCGGGCGGCGCGGCGGCCTCCGGCTGCGCGGCGGCCTCGGGCTGGACGGGCTCGGCCGCGGGCTGCGCGGCGGGCGCGGTCGCGGTCGCGGTCTCGGTCGTCGGCTCGGCAGACTGGGTGCTCACGCAGCGCGAGGATACTCGCCCCGCCGAACCTCGGCAGCCGCTAAGGCGCGGACGGCTCCGCGATCCAGACCTCCATGGACAGTCCCCACGTCCCGCCGGGGGGCTTGGTGAGGGTGCGCCCGTCCTGCCGCGTCCGCACGTGGAGGACGCGTTCCGGCGTGCCGTAGGGGGCGACCTGCTCCCGCTTCGCCGCCATGATCACCGGACGCCGTCCGGCCCCGGCGACGCCGGCGATGACGCGCCGCACGTCTGCCGTGGTGGCGCCGCCGCTCACCCGCGCGGCGGGCAGCCCGCACATGCCGCGCACGACCTGGAGGAACCGGTCGGCCGTGGACTGCTCGACCACCACGACGGAGCTGCGCGGCTTCAGCGCGTCGCACATGCCGCGCACGGCGCCCACCTCGTGCTGCTCGGTCCGCGTCACCAGGAACCCGCCGGACGTCAGCACGATCGGCACCAGCATCAGCGCGACGCCGATGACCGTGCCCCGGTTCACCATCTTCGGCCCGTACCCGACGCGGCGGACGCGCCGCACCGTCCACGCGCACGCGAACACGGTGAACAGCAGCAGTCCGGGGATGACCAGGCCGATCAGCCGCCGGGACGCCCACGGATGGTCGGGGGTGATGCCCGGCCGCAGCAGCACCTGCGCGGTCGTCCAGACCACCATCGCGTAGGGAAGCAGCCATTCCGGCGACTGCCCGCGCATCAGACGCCGCACCAGCAGCGCCGCGCCGAGCGTCGCGAACAGCAGCGCGGGGACGCCGATGTACCAGACGACCCAGTAGAGCGACAGCTCCGAGTACTGACGGGTGCCGTCCACCGGCAGGTGCTGGATCCGCTGGATCGTCTCGATGAACTGGACGTTCAGCTGGTCGTCGCGTGTGGCGGGCACCCGGCGGACGGTCTGCACCAGCGGCCGGACCGCGAAGCCCGCCATCACCAGCACGGTGAGGACGGCGGCGACCCCGGGCAGCCGGCCGCGCGCCACCGCCGTACCGAGCCGCCGCAGCCGCGTGCCCGTACGGTCCGCCCGCAGCAGCACGACCATGGCGACGGTGGCGACGAGGATCGCCGCACTGATCGCCAGCAGCGGCTTCAGCGATGACCCCAGATAAGAAAGGTAGGGCCGCGACAGCGTGAAGCCCTCGACCAAGCCCGCGGCCGTGCCGAGCAGCAGCCCGCCGGCGACCCAGTAGCCGGTGCGCCGCCTGCGCCCGATGAGGAGGCCGGCGAACACGAGCACCGGCAGGACGTCCCGCAGCCCGTCGATCCGGACGAGCACGATCAGCCCGAGCGCCGCGCCCGCCAAGAACGCCTTCAGGTCGGCGCTGCGTCCCTCGTCGCGGCGCATGTCGTACAGCAGCGACAGGCCGCCCAGCAGGAGGACGATCGCGGGCAGCTCGCTGAACGTGCTGCGCGAGACGTAGAGCATCGGCAGCGTCAGCGCGAGCAGCAGCGCCCCGGCGGGCGCCCAGCGCGGGCCGGCGAGCCGCGCGACGAGCCCGGCGAACGCGAGCACGCAGCACGCGCCGAGCAGCGGCGCCATCAGCAGGATGCCGTGGGTGCCGCCGAGCCAGCCGCCGAGCGCGAGGATCAGCGGCATGCCCGCCATGAACTGCGGGACGACCGCGCCGCCGTCCTGGTAGAAGGCGGGGCTCGCGAACCCGAGGACGGGGTCGCGGCCGCCGAAGGCCGCCGCCGACTCGGGGATGGGCAGCGACCCGTGCTCCGCCAGCCACGTCGCGAACTGGACGTAGGACGCCGGGTCGCGGCGGACGACGATCTGCTCCGCGCACATCACCACCTGGAGCACCAGGAACGCGACGGTGATCGCGAGGACGCTCCAGGTGACCCACCGCGGCACCGACTCCACGCCGCCGGGGGCGTTGAGACTCCCCCGCTTCGCGGCTTCGTCCACGCCGGGACGGGAGCGCAGGCCGAACCACAGCACCACGGCCGCGACCGGCACGAACAGCGCGATCGCCGGGACCGGACGGAACACGCCCGCCAGCAGCAGCGGCAGCGACACCGCCAGCCACGCCACCACGAGCAGCGCCGGGGCGACCGTGACGCGGACGAGCAGCCGGCCAGCGTTCATCGTCCCGCCCCGAGTCGGTGTGCGCAGAAATGGTGTGTGCGGTGGTCGTCCACCCGTGCGGAGCGTAGCGGCACCCGGCGGGTGGTGGGCCTCGGGCGATCATGCGGGCATACGCTCGGGCCATGAGCGAACCCGACCCGGGCGCGGCCACGCCCGCCGAGCTGCTGCGGCGGCGGGTGGCGGACGCCCCCGCCAACCCGCTGGTCACCTTCTACGACGACGCGACCGGGGAGCGCGTCGAACTGTCCGCGAAGACGTTCGACAACTGGGTCGCCAAGACGGCGAACTTCCTCGTGGACGGGCTCGGCGCCGAGCCGGGCACCCGCGCCGTGCTCGTGCTGCCGCCGCACTGGCAGACGGCGGTGTGGCTGATGGCCTGCTGGTCGGCGGGCGTCATCGCCGAACCGGTCGACCCGGAGACGGTGAAGGGCCGCGCCGGCGAACCGGTGGGCGGTTCCGGGCCGTACTCAGGTGGGGGGACGACCCCCCACACCCCCCGGAAGGGCCCTTACATCCTGGCGGCTGCTCAGGAGGTGCTGGACGACGTGGTCGGCGACACGGAGGCCGAGGAGATCGTCGGGCTGTCGCTGCACGCGCTCGGCGGCCCGCTCACCGACTGCCCGCCCGGCGTGATCGACTACGCCGACGAGGTCCGCGGCCACGGCGACCGGTTCACGCCCGGGGCGGAGGTGACGCCGGAGGCTCCCGCGCTCAGTGTGACAAAGACCACACTCGGCCAGGGCGAGCTGGTGGCCGCCGCCCGCGAGGCCGCCGAGAAATGGGAGCTGGACGCACGCGACCGCCTGTTGGTTGACGTGCCGTTCACCACACTGGAGGGGGTACTGGCGGGTCTACTCGCACCACTAGCCTCGGGTGCTTCCGTCATAATTCAACGAAACTTTGACAAAGCCATCCTAGATCAACGCCTGACCGTGGAGCATGTGACGGTGGTGGCCGGCACGCCGGGTCCGAATGACGGATCCGGGTCCCCGTACCGGCTCTCCTGACCTACGCTCTCCTTGCCCTCGTCCAGACCCCGACCCCGGAAAGCGGGCGATCCCGTGTGGGGGACCATCACCCCCCACGCCCCCAAGAACCGCTGAGACCCCGGACCACGGAGCCGATGAACAGCAATCCGATGTACATGGAGTACGTCGACGACGCCGATCCCCAACCGGCGCCGCGACGCGGCTGGCGCATCCTCGGATGGGTGTGCATCGGGCTGTCGGCGGTCATGGTGGCCGGCTCCCTGACGGCCTACGGCCTGTACCGCAAGGCGTTCGGGAACATCTCGCACGAGGACGTCAACGCGCAGCTCGGCCCCAACCGGCCGAAGAAGCTGAACAGCGCGATGAACATCCTGCTGCTCGGGTCCGACACCCGCGCGGGGGCGAACGGCAAGTACGGCCGCCAGCTGAAGAACGAGCTGCCCCGCTCCGACACGATGATCCTGCTGCACCTGTCGCCCGGCGGCGGGCAGGCGATGGGGATCAGCTTCCCCCGCGACCTGATGATCCCGATGCCGTCCTGCCGGGGCCGCAAGGGCGGGACGATCCCGGCGCAGTCCCGCGCCCAGATCAACTCGGCGTTCACCAACGGCGGCGCGGCCTGCGTCATCAAGACGATCGAGAGCATCTCCAACATCCGCATCGACCACTTCATGCAGGTCGACTTCACCGGCTTCAAGACGATCACCACGGCGGTCGGCGGCGTGCCGGTCTGCCTGCCGAAGGCGGTCAACGACCCGAAGTCCGGGCTCCGGCTGGGCAAGGGCCCGCACAAGATCAAGGGTGAGACGGCCCTGGCGTACGTGCGCGTCCGGCACGGTCTCGGCGACGGCTCCGACACCGACCGCATCAAGCGGCAGCAGAAGTTCATGGGCTCGCTCGCCAACCAGGCGATGAGCGCCGGCGTGCTCAGCAACCCGAAGAAGCTCTACACGCTGATGAACGCGGTCACCAAGTCGCTCACCACCGACGAGGAGCTGACCCCGGACGTCATGATGGACATCGCCCGCGAGATGCAGGGCATGACCTCCGGCAAGCTGCGGTTCGTGACCGTCCCGTCCGGCCCCGACCCGCAGGACCCGAACCGCGTCGCGCTCCGGGACGCCGCGCAGCCGTTCTTCGCGGCGGTCCGCAACGACAAGACCGTCCCGAAGGAGCCGAAGGCCGGGACGCCGAAGATCTCGCCGAGCCAGGTGCGGGTGCGCGTCTACAACGGCAGCGGCGTCCAGGGGCAGGCGGGGCGCGTCGCCGACGACCTGGAGTCGCAGGGCTTCCAGGTGACGGTCGGCGGAAACGCACCGGCCGCCACCCCGGCCACCAAGGTGTTGTACGGTGCCGGTGCCGACCAGCAGGCCCAGACGCTCGCCGATCTGATCCCGAGCAAGCCCCAGCCGACGGCGCGCAAGGGCGGCACGCCGGGCGTCGTCGACCTCGTCGTCGGGCGGAACTGGACGGTCCTGAAGAGCGCCGGCGCCGGCATCCCGAAGCAGGAGGGCGAGATCCGGGCCAGCGACAACATCTGCGACACCTGACCCCGGACGGCCTCATGACCTACCCCAGCCGGCCTCCCGGAGCCGAGCCGCCTCCCGGAGCCGAGCCGCCCCCCGCCCACGAACCGCAGGCGCCCCTCGGCGCGGCGGTGCCCCCCGCTCCCCGGGCGCCGGGCGCGGCGGCCATGGCGCCGCCCGCGCCGGGCACCGCGCCGCCCGCCCCCGGCACGCCGCCGAGCAGTGCGGCGGGCGCGGCCTCACCGGGGCAGGGCGCGCGCCCGCGCAAGCCGCGCGACCCCTTCTTCGACAACGCCAAGTACTTCGCGATCCTGCTGGTGGTCGCGGGGCACGTCATCGCCAACATCCGGTCGGACGTGCCGATCGCCAAGGCGCTGTACCTGTTCATCTACATGTTCCACATGCCGCTGTTCATCGTGATCACCGGCTACCTCTCCCGGAACTGGACGTTCTCCACCGGCAAGGCGCGCAAGCTCATCACCCACGTCGGCGTGCCGTACGTGGTGTTCGAGGTCGCGTACGAGCTCTACGCCTGGCTGGGCAAGGGCGGCGAGCTGACGATCAGCCTGCTCAAGCCGTACTGGCTGATGTGGTTCATGTGCGCGCTGTTCCTCTGGCGGCTGTCCACCCCGGTGTGGCAGCAGATCCGCTGGCCGCTGGGGATCGCCCTGCTGTTCGCGCTGCTGTCCTACATGAGCGACCTCGGCGGGACGTTCAACATCCACCGGGTGCTCGGGCTCCTCCCGCTGTACGTGCTCGGCCTCACGCTGAAGCCCGAGCACTTCGAGCTGCTCAAGAAGCCGATCGCCCGGCCGATCGGCGCCGCGGTGCTCGCCGGCGGGCTGGCCATGGCGTACTTCGCCAAGGACCGCATGACGGAGAACTGGGTCTTCTGGAAGACCCCCTACGAGGACCTCGGCGTCAACAACGTCACCGGCACCGTGATGACGCTGGCGATGTTCAGCTGCGCGACGGTGCTGGTCGCGGCGTTCCTCGCGGTCGTCCCGCGCGGGCGGCACTGGTTCAGCGCGCTCGGCGCCACCACGCTCTACACGTACCTTTTGCACGGGTTCATCATTCGGCTGCTGGACTACCTCGATTGGTGGGAGTTCAGCTGGATGCACACCGTTCCGGGGACGATCATTCTCCTCGGGGCGTCCGCCGTCCTCGGCACCGTGCTGTGCAGCCCGCCGGTGGTGCGGTGCATGAGCTGGGCCATCGAACCCAAGATGACCTGGGCATTCACGTCCCTGCGCCGTCCCGCCGGGCGCGGCCCGGCCGGCAAGGGCGCCAAGCGTGCGGCCGGTGGGCAGGCCCGCTAGCCCGCCGGGCGGCGCCTCCCGCCGAGACGAATCTCGTGTTGTGCCATGTCGGATATCATCAACTCGGCCTTATCCGCCTCTTAATCCCGCAGTGAAGCGGATTTCACCATCCCGCCACAATTTGGCGCTCGTCCCCCTGGGGAGAACCGGTTGTCACCGCTGCTGAGCATCGTCGTCCCGTTCTACAACGTCGAGGCCTATCTGGAGGCCTGCCTGGAGTCCGTCGCCCAGCAGACGCTGAGCGACCTCGAGGTCGTCATGATCGATGACGGCTCCACCGACGCGAGCGCGACGATCGCCAAGGAGTTCGAGACCCGCGACCCCCGCTTCCGGCTGGTCCGCCAGGAGAACCAGGGCCTCGGCCTCGCCCGCAACGCGGGCCTGCCGCACACCTCGGGCCGATACCTCGCGTTCATCGACAGCGACGACATCATCCCCCGGTACGCCTTCGACCTGATGGTCGGCTCGCTGGAGGAGACCGGCTCCGACATCGCCTGCGGCGCCGTGCGGCGGATCGGCATCAACGGCCTGCAGCGGTCGGCCATGCACGACGACATCTTCCCGATCGACCGCAAGGGCACGCACGTCCGGGACTTCCCCGAGCTGCTGTGCGACCGGACCGCCTGGAACAAGGTCTTCCGCCGCGCCTTCTGGGACAAGCACGACTTCAAGTTCCCCGCCGGGCTGTACGAGGACATCCCGGTGACGATCCCGGCGCACGTCCTCGCCTCGAAGGTGGACGTGCTGCGCGAGGTCGTCTACCACTGGCGCATCCGCGAGACCGGCACCCGCTCGATCACGCAGCGGCGCACCGAACCGGGCAACCTCGCCGACCGGATCCGCTCGGTGCGCGCCGCCTCCAGCTTCCTGGCCAAGAACGCGCCGGACCTGAAGGACGCCTACGACCGGTCGGCGCTCGCCGACGACATCCGGATCTACGTCAACGTCGTCGACCAGGGCGACGACGCCTACCGCGAGTCGTTCCTCGCGCTCGTCAACGAGTTCCTCGACGAGATCGACCCGAAGCTCCTCAACGACCTCGCCGCCATCGACCGGCTGAAGTTCCACGCCGTCCGCGAGCGGCTGATGGACGAGCTGATCGACATCGTCTCGTTCGCCAAGAGCAACCCGATGCGGCACAGCGCCATCCAGCGCGAGGGCGGCGGCGACACCTGGTACGGCGACTACCCCTACCTCGGCGACCCGCGCTTCCCCGACCACCTCTACGCACTGTCCGACGAGCTCAAGCTCCAGACCGGCGTCGACGAGATCATGTGGCATAACGGCAAGCTGCGGATCGAAGGGCACGCCTACATCGACCGGATGGACGCCCCCGGCCCCGACGACAGCACGATCGAGCTGGAGTTCCGCAAGCGGCGGATGGTGCTCGTCCCGAAGATCCTGCGGCCCAAGCCGGAGCGGATCCGGCGGCCCGACGTCACCGCGCAGAGCGGCCAGGCCACCGCCTGCCACGACTGGTCCGGCTTCGCCGTCGAGATCGACCCCGCCCAGCTCGGGTCCAACGAGGGCACCTGGCACATCTTCGTCACGGTGACCACCCACGGCATCAAGCGCCGGGGCAGGCTCACCACGCCGCGCGGCGCGGGGCTGTGGCCGCCGGACCGCGAGGTCGCACCCGGGATGCTGATCAAGCCCAAGTACACCCAGGCCAAGGAACTGATCGTCGGCGTGCAGCCGGTCCGCGCCCTGGTGACCGACGTCAAGGTGGACGGGGAGCGGCTGCTGCTGTCCGGCCGGGTCCGGCAGGCCGACGCCGCCTACGTGCGCAAGGGCGAGATCACCGCGGCGTACCGGCAGGGCACCACGACCGTGTCGTGGCCGATGACCGTGACGAAGGACGCTCCCGCCGGGCACCTCGGCTTCACCACCGTCGCCGACCTCAGGGACCTCGCCGAGGGGCTGGGCGCCGGGGGCGCGGCCGCCGGCGGCACGGCCGTCACCGACAGCATCGAGTGGGACTTCTCCCTCACCGCCAAGGGCGAGGACAGGCTGCGGCTGGCCGTCGAGGCCGACCTGCTCGACCTGCGCGCCGACGTGGCCGGCCGCGAGTACGACGTCATCGCCACCAACTACGGCAACCTCACGCTGGTCGAGCGCGCCCCCCGGCCCACGATCACCCGGGTGGAGTGGCTGGACGGCACCACGATCCGGGTGACCGGCACCAGCGCCGACGAGAGCACCCGCCCGGACCGGCTGATCATGCGCCGCCGCCGCACGTCCGACGTCCACGAGGTGCCGCTCAGCTGGGACGGGCCGGCGTTCACCGCGCTGCTCAACGCCCGGCGCGAGAGCGGGTTCCCGCTGCCGACCGGCCGGTGGGACCTGTACGTCCCCGGCGAGCACGGCGAGATCAACATGGGCATCGACCGGGCGACGCGCAAGGCGCTGCCCGAGCCGCGGTTCGTGGGCGTGCACGAGCTGTCGCTCCAGTCCCACCGCGGCGACCTGCTCCACCTCTGGATCCGGACGGCGCTGAGCGACGACGAGCGCGGCCCCTACGCGCAGCGCAGGCTGCAGCGGCACTACTACTCCTCCGCCAACACCGCGCCGCTGCGCGACCTGGTGGTGTTCGAGAGCTACTTCGGCCGCCAGTACTCCTGCAACCCGCGGGCCGTCTTCGAGGAGATGCAGCGGCGCGAGCCGGGGCTGGAGTACGTCTGGTTCACCGCCGAGGGGCAGTTCGACGTGCCCGAGGGCGCCCGGACGGTGCTGCGCGGCACCCGCGAGTACTACGAGCTGTCCGCGGCGGCGCGCATCGTCGTGAACAACTGCCTGCAGATGCAGGGCTACGCCAAGCGGCCCGGGCAGGTCTACCTCCAGACCTGGCACGGGACGCCGTACAAGCACATCGGCTACGACCTGGTGAAGAACGGCCGCATCGCGAGCAACACCACCAAGCTCAGCCGCTACGAGGAGGACGTCCCCCTCTGGGACCACCTCATCTCGCCGTCCGCGCACGTCACCGGCATGCTCCGGCAGGCGTTCCGGTACGAGGGCGACGTCCTGGAGGTCGGCTACCCGCGCAACGACCTGCTGTTCGCCCCCGACCGGGAGGAGCGGGCGCGGCGGGTGCGGGAGCAGCTCGGCGTCCCGCACGGGCGCCGGGTCGCGCTCTACGTCCCGACCTGGCGGGAGGACATCTGGCTCACCCGCGGGCGGCAGGCCGAGCTGGTGCTGGACACCGCGCGCCTCACCGCGGCGGTCGGCGACGAGTACACGATCCTGGTGCGCCAGCACCACATGGTCGCCGACCGGACGGCCGGCATCGGCGGCGACGTCATCGACGTGACCCGCCACCCCGACATCACCGAGCTGTACCTGATCGCCGACGTGGTGATCACCGACTACTCCTCGGTGATGTTCGACTTCGCCGCGACCGGCCGGCCCGTCCTGTTCTTCACCCCGGACCTGGAGTTCTACCAGGAGGAGCTGCGGGGCACCTACTTCGACCTCACCGCGGAGGCGCCGGGCCCGCTGCTGCGCGAGGTCGACGAGGTCGCCGACGCGCTCCGCGACCTCGACGGCGTCGCGTCGACCCACCTTCGCGCCTACACGGCGTTCCAGAACCGCTACTGTGCGATGGACGTCGGTCAGGCGGCCGCGCGGATCGCGGACCGGCTGCTGGGTTGACGATCATCGGTGACAAGTCGGCAACGACGCGCCGGGCCCGCTCCCGGGGGGAGTAGATTCTCCCTTCGGGAGCGGGCCCGGGCGCGTCATCGTCCCTTGTCAGCGGCCGGTTCCGCGTCTGCCACCCCGCGGCCGGGGCCCGGATCTCCCATCACGAAAGGACGGCTCTTCAATGGCGGACTTCACGCTCGACGACGTCCGGCAACGGACGTACAAAGCGCGTGACGCATGGTGGACGGTCCTGCTGGTCGACCCCCTCGCCTCCCGGCTGGTCAAGTTCACGGCCAACCGGACACGCATCACCCCCAACCAGCTCACCGTCGGAGCTCTGATCCTCGGCCTGGCCGCCGGCGCCTGTTTCGCCGTTGCCACCCCGCTCTGGCTCGTCGTCGGCGCCCTGCTCTACCACCTGTCGTTCACGCTCGACTGCATGGACGGCAAGATCGCCCGTCTCAAGGGCACCGGCTCGGTCTTCGGCGCCTGGCTCGACTACATCTTCGACCGCGTCCGCGTCCTCGCGTGCGCCATCACGCTGATGGCGGGCCAGTACCACAACACCGGGAACACCGCCTACATCTGGACCGGCCTCGCCGTCGTCTTCCTCGACATGCTCCGCTACATGGACGCCCTTGAGATCTACAAGGTGCGCAACCAGATGCGGGCGACGCTGCGCACCGCGCAGGAGAGGGCGCAGGAGCTGCTGGACGAGGCCGCCCGGGCGGAGGGCGGGCCGTCCGCGGCGGCCGCGGCCGACGACCGGCTCCGCTCGGCGCAGGCCGACCTGGAGCCCTCCGAGGCCGACCTGGAGGACCAGGTCGTCGCGGAGAACCCGAACATCGCGCTGCAGCAGGGGTTCAACCAGCGGTTCCCGTGGTACGCCCGGATCCGCAACGTGCTGATGCGCGGGCGCATCCGGCCGCACCTGATCAGCGGCATCGAGTTCCAGATGGGCGTCTTCATCGTCGCGCCGCTCATCGCGGCGGTCGTCTCCGGCGCGGTGATCCCCGTGGTGGCGGTCAGCGCGGCCGGCATGCTCTTCTTCGAGTTCGTGATCATCTACAAGTTCTGGCTGTCCAGCCGGGACTACGGCCGCAAGCTCGCCGATGTGCAGGCCGTCATCGCCGAGCAGGAGGCCCGATTTCCCGAGCGGGCTCAGGTGAGCGCCGGTCAGCAGGCCTGACCGGACGGCGCCGGATCCAAGGACGTCCCCTGGGAGCTCTTCCCGGGGGACGTTTCCTTTTCCCCGTCGCTCGGCTCGGCCCCGGACCCGTCGTCCTTCGCCGCGTCCTTCGCCGCGTCCGGACCCGCGTCCTCGGCCTTGTCCTCGTCCTCCGGGGCCGTGACGGGGGCGGGGGCGGGCGGACGGCGGGCGAACGCGAGGCCGGCGGCGAGCGCGGCGAAGGGCATCGCGGGCAGCACGTACCGGTAGTCGAAGTCGGCCGTCGCCGCCGGGACCACCAGCAGCGCGAGCCCCGTGCCCCAGGGCAGCAGGACGGCGCCGCCGAGCCGCCGGATCCGCAGCAGCAGCCCGATCAGCCCGATCAGCATCATCGCGCCGAGCATGGGGCCGCGGACGTAGAAGCGGTCCTGGTAGTCGCGCATCCACTCGGCGTAGGGGTCCACCACGCGCGGCTGCGCGGTGTCGCCGCCGTAGGGGTAGGCGACCATGGCGTCCCAGTCCCGGAGGACCGCGCCCACCGGGAACTCGTACTCGTCGGCCGTGATGCGCGTCGGGTAGGGGTGCCGCTTCCACTCGAACGCGCGGAGCGTGTCCCGCAGGACGGTGTCGAGGTAGGCGCCGGGCTGCTCGCGGATGGCCTCCTTGGCGAACTCGCCCGCCAGCTCGTTGGCTCGGGGGTCGCGGATCCCGTCGGGGAACTGGCGGAAGGGCGAGTCGTTCCCCCACAGCGCCCTGAAGGCCGGGGCCGCGCCCCGGTGCTCCGGCAGGTGGTCGCGGCAGAACGCGGCGACCTCCGGGTCCGGCTTCATGACGGTGCAGTCGGCGAAGTCGACCGTGCGGCCGTACAGCCAGACGTTGCTCGTGTTCGTCATGGCGAACTGGCCATGGGCGGCGTGGAACCACGACATGTAGGCCACGACGGGGATCACGGCCGCCGCCACCGCCGCCGTGACGGCGCGCCAGCCGGCCCGCCGCACCAGCATGCAGAACACCACGACCAGCAGCATCGGCAGCCCAACGGAGCGGACGAGCGCGCCGCAGGCGACCAGGAGGCCCGCCAGCGCCCCGGTCCACCAGCTCATCCGCTCCCGCCACAGCACGACGGCGACGGCGGCGAACAGGACGACCGTGAACAGCCCGTCCGCCATCAGCAGGTGTTCCAGCTCGATCTGGTAGGCGTCGTACAGGACGGGCACGCTCACCGCCGCGCCGACGAGACTCGCCGGCCACCACCAGCGCCGCGCTCCCGTGCGGACGGCCCGCCACACCAGGACGTAGACCAGCACGCCTGTGAGGAGGCCGAGCAGGTGCTGCGTCCACAGCAGGACCGTGAAGCTGTGGAACGGGCCGAGCGCCCAGAGGAAGAGCGAGTACCCGCTCGGCCGGAGGACCGAGGGCTCCAGGTCGAGTGCGCCCTGCAGATAGGTCGCCGAGTCACCGAACCACAGGGGGGACGGGTACCCCTTCATCGCGACCCAGCGGACCGCGAACGCACCGGCCAGCACGACCAGGAAGAGCCCGTGGACGAGCAACGACCGTCCGGCGGCTCGCAAAAGCACGGGCAATTTCGGACGCTGTCCCATCGTCTCCCCGCCAGGATCGCCTTGCGGCACCACGTTATGCCACCGACCCGGACCCCCAAGTGGAGTCCGGGTAAATCACCTGATGAAGGACGGGCGCGCGCAGGGGCGCCCGTCCGGACGCCGCGTCAGCCCTTGGCGGCGGTGAGATCGGCGAAGAGCCGCTCCCACATGTCGCCGATCACGTCGGGGCCGTACCGCGCGGCCGTCTTGCGGGCCCCGGCGGCGAGGTCGCTCCGCAGGTCCGCGTCCGCGATCACGCGGCTCAGCTCCGCCGCCAGCGCGTCGGTGTCGCCGGTCGGCACCAGCAGGCCGTCCTGTCCGTGCGTCAGGATCTCCCGCGGCCCCACCGGGCAGTCGAAGCTCACCGCGGGCAGGCCGCAGTTCAGCGCCTCCAGCAGCACCATCCCGAAGCCCTCCGACCGCGAGCTCATCGCGAAGATCGACGCCTTCGCGAGCTCCTCGTCCAGCCGGCTGGTCGGGCCCATGAGGAACACGTGGTTGTAGAGGTGCAGGTCGAGGACCATCTTCCGGAGGCGCTCCTCCTCGGCGCCGCCGCCGAAGATCCGCAGCGTCCAGTCGGGGTGCCGCTCGACGACGGTCGCGAACGCGCGGATCATCTGGTCGAAGCCCTTGGCGCGGTCCAGCCGGCCGGCCGAGACCACGACCTTCCGGCTCAGGTCGGACTGCGGGACGTCCAGCGAGTGCAGCGGGTTCGGGATCCGCGCGATGCGGCCCATCCCCGGGAACGCCTCCGAGTACGAGGCGTGGTCGGCCTCGGTGAGGGTGACCAGGGCGTCGAAGTCGGGGTAGGCGGAGTCGATCGCGGCCCGCCACTCCTTGTTGTGCCAGGACAGGTGCGCGTGCTCCTGCACGACCCGGACCAGCCCGGGGTCGCTGAAGTGCTTCGCGATCAGCGTGATCGTCGGGCGGGTGCAGACGAGGATGCCGTCGTCGAGGCCCCGCAGGTACTCGATGAGGGCGTTCACGCGGGCGCGGCTCTCGGCCGTCGCCGCCATCTTCTCCGGGAACAGCGAGTGCCAGGAGGTGTCCTCGGCGGCCGGGTCCTGCGGCGTGTGGTCGACGCCGGGACGCCCGTCCACGAGGGGCTTCAGCCGCACCCGGGGATCGAGGTGGAACGGGAGGTCGTCGCTCGAACGCCACATGGTGACGAGGTCGACCTCATGGCCGCGCTCCACCATCGTGTTGGCCTGGGTGAAGATCGTGCGGACGGTCCCGCCGACACCGTGGGCGTTGTAGAGCAGGTAGGTGATATGCAAGGGGTCCCTCACCGCTGGTTCTGGTCGCGGCGTGCGCACCGGATGGACAGGTGGTCGCCGTCGGTGTAGTAGGGACGGACGGCGACCTTCGCGGAACCTTCGACCGTCTGCTGCGGGAAGGTGACGATCTGCTTCTTGCCGGGCATGTCGTCGAGGTGGCGGCCCAGCCGGAGCGTGACGTCCCGCTCGTCGGCCACCGTGACGAGGTACAGGTCCCACAGCTCCTTCGGCGGCGCGTCGCGCGGCGCGAACATCTCCAAGGGGATCTCCACCTCGAAGCCGCTGCCGTCGGTCGCCGCCGGGATCGTGAGCACCGCGGGGGACGGCGCCCCGCCCGCGATGGCGCGGGCCCTGTTCAGCACCCGCCGGCCCAGCGAGGGGCGTGCGGTGTTCTTGCGCGTCCGGGACGTGAGCCGCAGCCGCCACCGCGCGCCCTCAGGCACGGGTGAGGACACGACCTCGCCTTTGATCACGATACGGCCGTCCCGGGGCCATACCTCGGAGATCTCCGCATGCGCCATGGTCCCGCCCCCTTCCGCTGGATTTCGAACGACCCGCCGCGCCGCCATCGGGGCCGCACCGGCCCCGGGCCTCGGACCAAGATCTTAATGGTCAAGATCCCGATAAATGACAGGTCGCTGCAAAATACCTCACTCTGGAAGCTGACCGGCATTTCGCGGCGGTCGCGACCGTTGGGGGCACGGAGCGCGACGAAAAAGTGACTCCGGCGATACCATTCCGCCATCACGAAAGGGGCGGCTCTCCGGTGGCGGGCCCCATGCTCGGCGCAGTCCGCGACCGGGGGGTGCCGCCGCGCGGGACGTCCGCGGGCGGCACCTCCTGAGGGTCCGCGGGGCGGCGTTCAGTCGCGCCAGGCGAGCGCCTTCGCGTTCCCGCCGACGAGCCGCCCGGTGCCGGTGCCGTGCTGGACGACCTGGAACCGGACCCGCCGGCCCGAGCTCACCGCGTCCGCCGGCAGCGAGTAGTTGATGTAGGTGCTCCCGTCGGCGGCGACGTACTCGGCGATCGGCCCGTTCTCCTCGTTCCCGTCCGAGTCGGCGCGCTCGACGGCGCGCGCCTGCACCCGGGTGCCCGGCGGGACGTCCTCGATCCGCACGTTGGCGTTGAGCGTGTACCGCGCCGGGCCCTCGACCACGGACGGGCCGCCCTCGTTGCGGTGGTGGTGGCCCGAGTCGGAGTACTCGTAGTCCCACCTGACCGTGACCCACTTGCCCGGCGGCAGGTTCTGCGCGTCCTTGACCCCGACGCTGACGTATTCCGGCATGTCGTCCTCCTCGTCGCTGCGGTCCGGTCCTCGGCGCTCACACCGGAGCAGGGCACGACCCTACGACGACACCAAGGTCGATCGCTGCCATTCTCCGGCGATGGCGGTGCGGGTGAAGGACGGCATGATGATCCGCACGTCCGTCTGAGGGCGCCGGCCGTCCGTGCCGGTGCGCGCAGCTCACCTCCCGGAGGGCGTTGGCCTCCCTGCCAGGAGGTCCGTCCACTGGCGGCAGACTTCGGGCAGGGCGTAGGCGGCCTTGACCTGCTCCCTCGCCAGCTCGGCGTCCTGCCGCCAGCGGCCGAGGGAAACGGTCGTCGCGATGGACGCCGCCATCGCCGACGGGCTCTCGTGGATCCAGCGGGCGTCGTAGATCGTGTCGGCGCCGGGCCAGTTCAGCAGCGCCGGGACGGCACCGGACGCCATGCCCTCGGCCGGGGCCAGGTGGAAGCTCTCGTCGTCGCTGGTCGACAGGACGAAGCCGATGCGGCGCAGCCAGGACGCCACATCGCGGCCGTAGCTGTCGAACACGACGCCGCCGGAGAGCAGCCGCGACCGGCGGATCCGCCGGAACGCCCTCTCGTAGTGGTCCCGCTCCTCCTCCTTCTGCCAGATCCACCAGTACTCCCAGGGGAGCTTGGACTTGACGAAGAGGGTGAAGCGCGGGTCGTCGCGGCGGAGCTCTTCGAGGACGTCCAGCGCCAGGTCCAGGCGCTTGCGGGACGGGGCGATGCCGATCATCCCGAGGTGGTGCTCGGCGCCGGGGAGCTTGGCGCGGTCGAGCTGGGCGTCGTCCACCCAGTTCGGGACCGTGACGACCTTCGCGGCCGGCCAGCCGGTCATCTCGCGGGTGAGGTCGCTGTAGTGGGGGCTGACGCAGACGACCTGGTCGACCGCGTCGATGTCGAGCTGCTTCGGCCAGGCCGCGTACAGCTCGAAGCGGTGCAGGCGGACGACCAGGCGCTGGTCGGGGCGCTTGCGGCCCGCGAACCACAGCGCGTTGGGGCCGCACCATTCGCAGACGATGACGTCGGCCCAGTCGACGAGGTCCTGGCTGCGCTTCTCGTCGTGCGCCTTGAGCGCCGCCCAGTGGTCGACGCGGACCTCCATGTCGGAGCGGGAGCGCAGGTAGTCGAGCAGGCGGGTGAAGAACTTCAGGTCGTGGCCCGCCACGCCCACCCGCAGCGGGCGCTCCTTCACCGCCAGGACGCTCTCGGACGGCTCCGGGAACGCCTGCGCGAGGTGGCCGCGCAGCCGTTCGGCGGCGGCGTCGAGGGTGAACCCGGCGGCGGCCGCGCGGCAGCGGTCGGCGGCGAGGGTGTAGACGTCCGGGTTCTTGCCGATGAGGGTGAGGGCGTCCAGGACGTCGTCCTCGGTGGCGGCGAACAGCGGGTAGTCGGTGCCGAGGAGCCGCTCGTGCATGGGCGTCCGGTTCAGGACGACCGGCACCCCGAGCGTGCCGCATTCCAGCACCTTCGTGGACAGTTCCAGGCTCGCGTCCATGGACGCGTCGCGCCAGGACAGCCCGACGTCGCAGCCCGCGGTGAGGCGCATCGCCTCGGCGCGGGGGTGGCCGCCGTGCCAGACGACGCCCTCGCCGGTCTCCAGCGCGGTCCGCATCCGGGGCGCGAAGCCGGGGTCGGCGGGGTCGTCGTGGACCTTGTCGCCGACCATGTGGAGTTCGGCGTGCACGCCGCGCATGGCGAGCAGGCGCGGCAGCGACGTCATCTCGTAGGTGTTCCAGCGCGGCGCGAACTTGCCCGTGTAGACGAGCCGGAGCGGCCCCTCGGGGGCGCCGGGGGCGCGGGTCTCCAGGCCGTCCGGCAGGACGACGACCGGCGGGAACAGGACGCTCTTGCCCGCCGTCGCGGGGACGGCGCTCTCCAGGAAGCCGCGCAGCTCCTCGGTCTGGCAGAGCAGGACGCGGGAGGCGTCCGCGATGCGGCGCAGGCCGGCCTTCGCGGCGGCGTCGAACTCGCCCGCCGACTGCGGGACGTCGGTGAGGTACGTCCAGAGGCGTCCGGCCAGCGGGCCGGCGGCGAGCGTGCCGGCGAGCCGGCGGCCCCGGACCACGACCAGGTCGTGCGGGGCCTCCTCGTCGACCCGGGCGAGGACCTCCGCCGCCCGCCCCGGCGCCATCGGCGCGTCGGCGAGCCCCTCTGCGTGCGGGCTGCGGACGGTGACGCCGGGCAGGCCGCGCAGCGGGTCGACGAGCCGCCCGGTGCGCACGGGCGCCTTGAGGACCAGGGTCACCTCGCAGCCGGCGCGGGCGAGTGCCTGGACGATGCCCTGGGCCCAGATCGCCGATCCGTCGATGATGTTCAGGTCGACATCGCCGTAGACGAGGGCACGTGGTCGCACGGTGGTTCCTTTCAACGGGCCGGTGCCGGGGCGGTGCCGGCGTCCTCGGCGATCTCGGCGAGCCGGCCGGGGGCGGTGGCGGTCGCGTCCCAGGGCAGCGCCGCGAGGGTCGCGGGCGGCGCCGCCCCCCACAGGACGCGCGGGAGCCCGCGGGCGGCGGCGATCTCGCGGATCTCGTGCAGCGCGAGGTCCCGGTCGTACATGCCGGGCACGCCCAGGTACGCCCAGGGGCCGCCGGGTTCGCCGGCCTCCGCGTCCACGACGAGCAGGTCCGCGTCGGCGGAGCCGAGCGCGATCGCCGCGTCGTGCGGGTAGAGCGGAATGACCTTGGCGTGCTCGGCGAGCAGCGCCGCCGTGGCGGGGCTCAGCACGCCCGCGACGATCAGCCCGTCGCAGGGGTTGGCGACGAGGAGGCGGTCCTCGGGCCGGTCGACGCGGTCGGGCTGGACGCCGCCGCGGCCCGGCCCGGATCCCGCCGCCACGGGCGCGTTCCGCTTGCGCCACAGCCGGTACAGCTCCTTCGGCAGCCGCTTGCCGCGCTTGGGGTTGCGCGCGGCGCCGGCGACGAGCCGCCCGAACTGGACGGCGGTGGACGCCTCCAGCGCGGCGATCCGCCGCTCCAGCTCCGCGACCCGCGCCTCGCGCTCGCGCAGCGTCGACTTCAGCCGCCCGAGCTGCTGGTACGCCTTCGCGTCCTTGGCGTCACTCACCCAGATACTCCATGATCACTTCGGCGATGCGGGGACCGGCCTTGCCGTCCCACAGGGGCGGGGTCCGGTCGCGCTTCGGCGGTCCCGACTCCAGCGCCTTGCGCGCGGCGGGCACCAGTTCCTCGAAGGTGACGAGGCGGTTCGTGCCGTGCGTGATGGTGATGGGCCGCTCGGTGTTCGGCCGGACGGTCAGGCACGGCACCCCGAGGATCGTCGTCTCCTCCTGGAGGCCGCCCGAGTCCGTGACGACCGCCGCGGCGCCCCGGACCGCCGCGATGAAGTCGATGTACCCGAGCGGCTCCAGGAGGTGCACGCCTGCGTGGTCGTCCAGCCCGGCGGCGAGCAGATTCGCCCGGCCGCGCGGGTGCACGGGGATGACCAGGTCGGCGAGGTCGGCGACGCCGTGCAGGTGCCGGACGAGCGCGGCGGCCGTCTCCGGCGCGTCCACGTTCGCGGGCCGGTGCATGGTCGCGAGGACGTACCGGTCCGGGAGGCCGTGCTCGGCGCGCACCCGGCCGGTGTCGAAGGAGTCCAGGTTCCCGAGCAGCGTGTCGATCATCGGGTTGCCGACCAGGTGCGTGCGGGACACCGGGACGCCCTCGGCGGCCAGGTGCCCGATCCCCTCCGGGCTCGTGACCAGGCACAGCGCGGAGAGCTGGTCGGTGATCCGCCGGTTGACCTCCTCCGGCATGGTCATGTCGAAGCTGCGCAGCCCGGCCTCCACGTGGGCGACCGGGATGTGCAGCTTGGCCGCGACGAGGGCGGCGGCGATGGTGGAGTTCACGTCGCCGTACACGATGACCAGCGCGGGTGAACGGCTCGTGAACTCCCCCTCCAGGCCGATCATGAGGGCGGCGGTCTGCTCGGCGTGCCCGCCGGAGCCGACGCCGAGGTTCACGTCCGGCTCCGGAAGCCCCAGTTCGTCGAAGAAGATCTCCGACATCCGCGCGTCGTAGTGCTGCCCGGTGTGGACGACCGCCTGCTCGGCACCGGCGGCGCGCAGCGCGGAGATCACCGGGGCCGCCTTGACGAAGTTGGGCCGCGCCCCGAGGACGTGCACGATGGGTGCCAACACAATTTCCCTTCTGTTCATCGGAGCCGCCTAACGTCCGGCCTCGTGGTGAAGAAACCCGTGGTGAAGAAGCTGTGGTGAAGAAATCCGTCTACCTGGCCGGGCTGGCCTGGAGGCAGCTGCGGGACGATCCCGCGCGGGCGCCGCGGCTGGCCGTCCGGCTCGCCGCGCGGACCCCGCTCGGCGCGCGGCTCCGGGGCTCCCCGCTGGCCGTGCCGAAGCCCCGGGACGTCCGGCGCGAGACCGCGGACCTGCGCGCCCTGCTGGCGCAGCCGGTGCGCCCGGTGCGGGGCGAGCCCCGGCCCGGCGACGGCGTGCTCCAGTTCGTCACGAACGCGCTGCCCTGCACGAACGCCGGCTACACCGTGCGGACGCACCGGATCGCGCTCGCCCAGCGTGAGGCGGGCCTCGACACCCATGTGGTCACCAGGCTCGGCTACCCGCTCAACCAGGGCGTCGGCGACGCGCGGGCGCGGGTGGACGTCGACGGCGTCCCCTACCACCGGCTGCTGCCCTGGCTCCCGCCGGCGGACCCGCGGGACGCCGTCGCGACGAGCGCCGACCTGGCCGGACGGCTGGTCGAGGAGCTGCGCCCGGCCGTCCTGCACGCGGTCAGCAACCACCTCAACGCGGCCGTCGCGCTGGAGCTGGGGCGCCGGCACGGGATCCCGGTCGTCTACGAGGTGCGCGGCTTCCTGGAGGACTCCTGGCTCTCCCGCGACCCCGCGCACCGCGAGACCGACGACTTCTACCGGCTGACGCGCGAGCTGGAGACGCGCCGGATGGCCGAGGCGGACGCGGTCGTGACGCTCGGCGAGGCGATGCGGGCGGAGATCGCCTCCCGGGGCGTCCCCGAGGAGAAGATCTTCACGGTGCCGAACGGGGTGGACGAGGCGTTCCTGGAGCCGCTTCCCGACCCCGGCGACCTGCGCGCGCGCCTCGGCATCCCGGACGGCGCCACGGTCGTCGGCCTCACGTCCTCGTTCTACGGCTACGAGGGCATCGACACGCTCATCGACGCCGCCGCGCTGCTGCGCGACCGCGGGGCGCCCGTCACGCTGCTGCTGGTCGGGGACGGCCCGGAGCGCGGCGCGCTGGAGCGGCGCGCCGCCGGGCACGGCGTGCACGCCGTGTTCACCGGCCGCGTGCCGATGGAGTCCGTTCGCCGATACCACGCCGTCCTCGATGTGTTCGCGGTTCCGCGCCGGGCGGACCGGGTGTGCCAATTGGTGACGCCCCTGAAGCCGATCGAGGCGATGGCAGGAGGAATCCCTGTAATAGCCAGTGATGTCAAGGCTCTTCGCGAAATCGTGGAACCGGGCGTGACGGGGACGTTAACAGTTCCGGAAGACCCGGAAGCATGGGCGAATTGTCTGGAAGACCTGGCTTACGCTCCCGAACTGAGACGAAAAATCGGGCGGTCGGCCCGGGAATGGGTCGCGGCGGAGCGCACCTGGCGCGCCGTGACCGCGGGATACCGGGCGGCCTACCGACGGACATAGACCGAAGGGAGCCGGGCGCATGGATCTTGTGGTCATCGGACTCGGCTACGTGGGCCTGCCGCTGGTGCGCGAGGCGTGCCGGGCCGGCCTGCGGGTCGGCGGGCTGGACCGGGACGCGCGGGTGGTGGCCGGGCTCAAGGCCGGGCTGTCGCACATCGACGACGTCTCGCCCGCCGAGATCGGGGACATGCTGGAGGCCGGGTTCGCCCCGAGCCTGGACGAGGACGTCCTGGACGACGCCCGCACCGTGGTCATCTGCGTGCCGACGCCGCTGTCCCCGGAGGGCGGCCCGGACCTGACCGCGGTGCGCGGCGCCGCCGAGACGGTCGCGCGGCACCTGGTCCCGGGGACGCTGGTGGTGCTGGAGTCGACCACCTACCCGGGCACCACCGAGGAGGTCGTCCGGCCGATCCTGGAGACCTCCGGCCTGGTCGCCGGGGAGGAGTTCCACCTGGCGTTCTCGCCGGAGCGGATCGACCCGGGCAACCCCGTCTACGGGGTGCGCAACACCCCGAAGATCGTCGGCGGGCTGACCCCGGCGTGCGCGTCGGCGGCGTCGGCGTTCTACGGCAAGTTCGTCGACCGCGTCGTGGAGGCCAAGGGCACCCGCGAGGCGGAGATGGCGAAGCTGCTGGAGAACACCTACCGGCACGTCAACATCGCGCTCGTCAACGAGATGGCGGTGTTCTGCAACGAGCTCGGCATCGACCTGTGGGACGCCATCGACTGCGCCGCCACCAAGCCGTTCGGGTTCCAGGCGTTCCGGCCGGGGCCGGGCGTCGGCGGGCACTGCATCCCGATCGACCCGAACTACCTGTCGTACAAGGTCAGGTCGCTGGGCTACCCGTTCCGGTTCGTGGAGCTGGCCCAGGAGATCAACGACCGCATGCCGCGGTACGTCGCCGAGCGCGCGCAGCAGCTGCTCAACCGGGAGGGCCGCGCGCTCAAGGGCGCGAAGGTCCTGCTGCTCGGCGTCACCTACAAGGCCGACATCGCCGACCAGCGCGAGTCGCCGGCCCGCCCGGTGGCGCGGCGGCTGGCCCGGCTCGGCGCGGACCTGAGCTTCCACGACCCGTTCGTGGAGTCCTGGGAGGTGGACGGCGAGCAGGTCCGGCACGCGGGCGGCGACCTCGCCGCCGCGCTGCGCGAGGCCGATCTGACGATCGTGCTGGCCGCCCACGCCGCCTACGACGCCGGGACGCTGACCCGGCACGCGCGGCTGCTGTTCGACACCCGCGGCCGGACGCGCGACGCCCGCCGGGAGTCCGTGGAGCTGCTCTAGCCCGCAGCACCCGGCCAGGCACGACCACACAGGGACGAGTCGCCGGTCACCGGACATGTCGCGGACGGGCGGAATTCATCGGCAATTTCCATCGGCGGCCGAGACTCGTCCTAAGACGATCGATTTCGGCGCCTTACGGAGTGAGTGTGATGCGGGTCTGCGTTTGCACGGTGGTGCACCATCCCGAGGACGCACGCATTCTGCACCGGCAGATCCGCGCGCTGCTCGATGCCGGCCATGAGGTCACATATATCGCTCCATTTCGGGCATGTAATGCGACCCCGTGGCGGGAGCTCAGCCCGGTGGACATCCCCCGCGCCACGGGGCGGCGCCGCCTCCGGGCGCTGCGCGCCGCCCACCGGGCGCTCACCGAGCACGCCGCGTACGCCGACCTCGTCCTGCTGCACGACCCCGAACTGCTGGTGGGGCTGCCCCGCGAGGTCCGGCAGCGGACGGTCGTCTGGGACGTCCACGAGGACACCGCCGCCGCGCTGTCGGCCAAGGGCTGGCTGCCCGGCCCGGCGCGGCCGGTGCTGCGCCCGGCCGTCCACCACCTGGAGCGGCGCAGCGAGCGTCGGCACCGGCTGCTGCTCGCCGAGGAGGGCTACCGGGACCGGTTCCGCGGGGACCACCCGGTCGTGCCCAACACCACCTACGTCGCCGAGCGGCCGCCCGGCCCGCCGGACGGCCGCCGCGCCGTCTACGTCGGGCAGCTGTCCCGGGCGCGCGGCGCCCTCGACATGATCGAGATGGCCCGGCCGCTGGCCGCCGAGGGCATCCTGGTCGAGCTGATCGGCGCCGCCGACGCCGACGTCCGGGACGCGCTGCGGGCGGCGCAGCGCGAGGGCGTCGTCCGCTGGTACGGGTTCGTCCCGAACGACCGGGCGCTGCGCATCGCCGAGGGCGCGATGGCCGGGCTCGCGCTGCTGCACGACGAGCCGAACTACCGGCACTCGATGCCGACGAAGGTCGTCGAGTACATGGCCCGCGGCATCCCGGTCGTCACCACGCCGAACCCGCCCGCGGTCGACATCGTCGAGCCCGCCGACTGCGGGACCGTCGTCCCGTTCGGCGACCCGCAGGCCGCCGCGAAGGCCGTCCTGCGGCTGCGGGACGACCCCGAGCGGCGGGCGGAGCAGGGCCGGCGCGGCTACGAGGCGGCCCGCGCCCGGTTCCACTGGCCCGTCCACGCCGCGCGGTTCGTCGCGCAGCTGGAGGCGTGGGCCGACCGGTCGGCCGACGTCGCCGCCGAGCCGGAGCCCGTCCCCGAGTACTGACCCGGCCCGACGCCGGCCCGGCTTCAGGCCGGGTGGTGCAGCCGGTACGCGACCGACCGGGCGATGCGCGCCGCCGCCCCCGGCGGCCGGTTCGCCTCCACCACCACGACGTACCGGCCGACGCGCAGCGCGATCATCCCGGCGGTCGGGCCGATCTCGTACGCCTCGTCCCCGCCGATGTCGCGGCGCTTCCTGGCCTGCGACTGCGCGGCCTGCAGGGCGTCCAGCATCCGCGCGGCGGCCTCGTCGGTCTCGCCCACCCAGCGGACGCTCACCGTGAGGCCCCGCACGGGCGGTTCGGCGTCCGCGCTCGCGCTCGCGGACGGCTTCGGCTTGGCCGACCCCGACGCGCTCGGGCTCGACGTCGGCTTCGGTTTCGGCTTCGGCTCCGCCTCCGGCGACGCGCTCTTCTCGCCCTCCGGACCGTCCTTCGACTCGGGCTCGTCGCGCCCGCCGCGGTCCCCGCGCCGCTCGTAGCTGCACGACACCGGGCGCGGCAGCCGGACGCCCCCGGCGGACGCGCGGTGCGGCTCGGCCGCGTAGCCGGTCATCCGGGCCGCCGCCAGGTCGGGCCCGGTGAGCAGCGAGCACGCGTCCGGCCAGTCCGCCGCGGGCACGCCGCCGAGCTCGGCCGGGCCGGTGCCGGTGAGCCCGCCGCGCAGCGCGACCAGCCGCGCCGCGCCGTCCGGGCGCGGCGCCGCCTGCGGGACGGCCGCGTACAGCAGCCCGCCCGCCGCCGCCATCCAGGGCCGCGCGCCGGGCAGGTCCGGGTCCATCGAGAACGGCGCCGGGGCGGTGATCGTGGCGCCGCCGGACGGCTCGACGATGTCGACCCCGGCGGGAAGCAGCCCCTCCGACAGGCGCGGGCGCAGCGCGAAGACCTGCCCGCCGGCCTGCGCCAGCGCCACGTACGCGGGGACGTCGCGGCCCCAGGCGATCCGTCCGGACGGCACGTCCACCGCCTCCATCCGGGTCGCGCCGGACCGGGACCCCTCCGGGTGGTAGACGACCAGGAGCCGCCCCGGCACCAGCACCCCCGGGCACATCAGGTCGCCGCAGACCCCGTCGCCCTCCCACATCCCGAACTGGTCGCCCTCGTCGTCGAACGCGCGCAGCGCCGTGCCGTCCGAGACGAGCGTGACGCCGTCCAGCATCGAGACCTCGGGCGACTCCTTGGAGCCGAGCCGCTCGTCCCAGGCGACGGTGCCCTTCGCCGGATCGACCGCGAGCAGCCGGCTGCGCCGCCGCCCGTCCTCCCGGCAGTCCAGGCCGAACGCGGCGAGGACCTCCCGGCCGTCGGCGGGGTGCGCGCCGCCCTCGAACAGCCGGCAGCCGCGCGGCAGCGCCAGCCGCCACACCCGCTTCCCGGTCACCGCCGACACGCCGAACAGCGTCCGGTCCGCGTCGTCGGTGGTCAGCACGATGTCCGAGCCGGCGGGCCAGCGCAGCGTCGACCGCGACACCGCGGCGGGGCGCTCGCCCTCCCGCCGCCACAGCAGCCCGCCCGACAGCGCGTCGAACGCCACCAGCACCCGGTCGGCGCGCTCGCCGTTGCGCTCGAAGTAGGCGACCAGCCGGGACCGGGTGGCGGTCCAGCCGAGCATCGTCCAGCCGGACCGGCGGTAGCTCCAGCGGTCGGCGCCGGTCCGCGCGTCCCGCACCTCGATCCCGTTCCCGGACGCGGTCACGACCTGGCCGAGCGCGACCTGGTAGGAGACGCCGTCGTAGCCCGCGACGGAGCCGTGGTGCGTCGGGGTCGTCCGCTCCCAGCTCACCGCGAGCGGCCCCGGCGGCGGCCCGACCTCGCGCTGCGGCGTGACGGGCTCGCCGGTCACCGTGTGCCGCACCTGCCACCACTCGGCGCGCAGCACGTACTTCTCGACCAGCACGACGCACAGCACGACGGAGACCGCGGCGGAGACCAGGCCGAGCGCGACGCGGACCCTGCCCACGGTCTCCGGTCGGCCACCAGGCCGCTGCCGGCTCCCGACCACGACCGCGCCGCCTCCCTCCGCCGACTGCACCGTGCCCGCCGTTCACCGTGCCCGCTGATTACCGTGCCTGCTGATTACTGTGTCTTGGGACGACACCCACCATGCCGTGTGCGGGGCGTCCGGCGCGACAGAACGGAGTTGAACCATGGAGGTCTTCACTCGCTGGCACACCTGGGACACGGCCCGTGCGGACATCGAGGCGTCCGGCGCCCCGATCGACGTGGACGCCCTGGGAAGGGCGGTGTCCGCCGCGGAGCGCTGGCACGGCGACCAGAAGCGCCCCACGGGCGCACCCTATGTCGAGCATCTGCTGGAGGCCCTCGAAGTGCTCGTGCGCGGGGCCGGGGTGACCACGCCGTCCGTACTGTCGGCGGCGGTGCTGCACGACGTCGTCGAGGACACCCCGGCGACGCTGCGGGACGTGGAGGACGAGTTCGGCCCGGAGGTCACCGAGCTGGTCGACTGGGTCACCAAGCCCCCGGCGGGCGGGGCCGGGCGGCAGGCCAAGCGCGCCGCCAAGGCCGCCTACCTGCGCCGCCTCGGCGACGCCCCGCCCGAGGCCGTCCGGGTGAAGCTCGCCGACCGGGCCAGCAACGTCCAGACCCTCGACCGGATGCCGCCCGACTTCCAGCGCCGCTACTACGCCGAGACGATCACCTACATCGTCCCGCTGGCCGCGGCCGAGCCCTGGTTCAAGAGCTGGTACGCGGCCTGGCGGGCCGAATACGCCCACCTGCTGTGACCGTCGCTGTGACCGCACCCCTATGACCGAATGGTCATGAGGTGGGAGGATTCCGCCATGGAACGCGAGTGGGTGGTCGAGGAGAGCACGGCCGTCGCGGCCGGGACCCGGGACGTGTACGCGGCCGTCGCCGACCTGCGCCGGATGGGCGACTGGAGCCCCGAGGTGTTCGCGGTCTGGGTGCGCGGACGGTCGATCGCGCCCGGCACGCGGTTCGTCGGGTTCAACCGGATCGGGTGGCGTGTGTGGTTCACCACATGCCAGGTGACGGCGGCGGTGCCGGGCGAGGCGTTCGCGTTCCGGGTGTCGAGCTTCGGCATGCCGGTCGCGCTGTGGGGGTACCGCTTCGAGGACGTCTCGGACGGCGCGGCGGAGCCCCGGACGCGGCTCACCGAGTACTGGGAGGATCTGCGCCGCGACGGCCGGGGCGCGGCGTTCGTCTCGCTGCTCGGCAAGGTCTTCACCGGCGTCCCGGCGGAGCGGCGCGCCGCCGTGAACCGCGCGGGCATGCGCGCCACGCTCGACCGCATCCGGACGGCCGTCGAGCGGGGTTGAGGCCCCGGCCGGTCCTTGGCAGCAAAACGAGAACCTGTTCTACTAAGCGGTGTGACAAGCACCGTGCAAGCGCATGCCATCCAGGGCGAGCGGGTCACCCTCCCGGTGCGGATCCGCGACGCCGCGGTGGCGTCGGCGATGTTCGCCGTGCCCGCCCGCGCCGCCCAGGCCGTCATCGCCTACTCCGGGCTGACCGTGGCCGAGCCGCTGCCCGGCCGGGCGATCTGCTCGCTGGCGTTCGTCCGGTACGCCGACGGCGACCTCGGGCCCTACCACGAGTTCGCCGTCGCGTTCCTGGTGCGGCCGCCCGGCGCGCCGGCGTCCGGGCTCCTCGGCGGGCTGCGCGGCATCGGCGCGTTCATCCACTGGCTGCCGGTCAACCAGGAGTTCACCCTGGAGGCCGGACGGACGATCTGGGGCTTCCCCAAGGAGATCGCCGACATGCCCATGGACCTGTCCGCGCGCGTCAAGCGGTGCGCGGTGCGGTTCGGCGGGCGCACGGCGATCGAACTGGCCGTGAAGCCCGGCGTGCCGATGCCGGGGAGCACCGCCGCGCCCAAGGTCGACGCCTACTCGTGCCTGGACGGGGTCACGCGCCGCACACCATGGACGCTCACGCCGTCCGACGTCCGGACCCGTCCGGGCGGGGCCAAGGTCGTCCTGGGCGACCACCCGGTGGCGGAGGAACTGCGCGGGCTCGGGCTGGACCGGGCGCGCGCGCTGAGCACCAGCAGCGTCGGCCACCTGCAAATGGTGTTCGAGGGCGCCGAGGAGGTGCGCCCGTGAGGCGGACGGCACTGGTCACCGGCGCGGCCCACGGCCTCGGCGCGCTGGCCGCGCGGCGGCTCGCGGCGGCGGCCTGGGACGTCGTCGCGGTCGACGTCGACGAGGTGGGCCTGGCGAAGACGGCGCTGCGCTCCCCCAACATGCACGTGCGGGCCTGCGACGTCGGCGACTCCGATGCCGTCGCCGACCTGCTCGCGGTGATCGGCCCCGTGCACCGCGTCGTGCACGCCGCCGCGATCGCGCCCGCCGCACCCCCGCTGATCCAGCCCCTCACTGAGGTAGAACACGTTCTCCGCACCGATGTGCTCGGCGCGGTGCACATCGCGCGGGCCACGCTGCCGGGAATGCTGGAGCGCGGCTCCGGCGAGCTGGTCCTCTGCGCGCCGCCCCCGGCGGCGGGCGCGACGGCCGCCGCGTCCGGGGCGGTCGCCGCCTACACCGAGACGCTGTACCGCGAGTACGGCGGGCAGGGCGTGGTGTTCCGGTGCGTCCGGCAGGACGGCGAGACGGCGCCGCGCCACGTCCTCGACGCGCTGGACCGCTCGTTCGCGCGCCCGCCCGGCGACCTGCACGTACGGCCAGGTCAGGGCCGCGCGGCCCTGGTCGCGCCGGGCCGCGCCGCGCGCCGCCTCGCCCGCGCCCGGACGGCCGCTCCGCACTGAACCGAAGGCCGACCGCATAAGCTGTCTCCTTCGCCCCTTAGGCGGGCCGGGGGACGTCCCCGGCACGACACACGTGCGAGGAGCAGCCTGCATGTCGTCCCAGGTCACCGGGCGGCCGACCGGTCCCGGCGGCACGGTCAAGGATCAAGAGATCGCCGCCGAGCAGCGCTACGTCGACATCGCCTACGCGCGGCTGGAGGAGATGCGCGCCGCCGCCCAGGCCATGATCCGCGAGGGCTACCGCCAGTCGCTGGCCGGCACCAAGGGCTCGCTCGTCGACCGGGACGCCATGGTCCACCAGGCGTCGCTGCGCGCCCAGGCCCTCGACATCGCCGACGACGGGCTGGTGTTCGGCCGGCTCGACCTCCACCCGGCCGAGCAGGGCGACCGCGAGGTCCGCTACATCGGCCGCGTCGGGGTGCGCACCGGCGAGCACGACTCCCTGGTGATCGACTGGCGGGCGCCCGCCGCCGAGGACTTCTACCGCGCCACCCCCGAGGACCCGCGCGGCGTCGTCCGCCGCCGCGTCCTGCACTCGCGCGGCCACACCGTCGTCGACCTGGAGGACGACCTCCTCGACCCGGACGCGGCCGACGGCATGACCATCGTCGGCGACGGCGCGTTCCTCGCCTCGCTCGCCCGCGCCCGCGAGGGCGCCATGCGCGACATCGTCGCGACGATCCAGCGCGAGCAGGACGAGGTCATCCGCGCGCCCGCCGACGGCACCGTGCTGGTGCGCGGCGCCCCCGGCACCGGCAAGACGGCCGTCGCCCTGCACCGCGTCGCCTACCTGCTGTTCCGGCACCGGCGCCGGTTCGGGTCGCGCGGCGTCCTGGTGATCGGCCCGAACCGCCGCTTCACCGCCTACATCGAGCGGGTGCTGCCGTCGCTCGGCGAGGGCTCGGCGACCCTGCGCTCGCTCGGCGACCTCGTCGACGGGGCCGCCGCGACCGTCCACGACCCGCCGCGCCTCGCCCGCGTCAAGGGCGGCGAGGCGATGGCGGCCGTGCTGCGCCGCGCCGTCGCCGACCACGCCCCCGGCGCCCCGGACGAGCTGCGCGTCGTGTTCAAGGGCATCGTCGTCACCCTCGACCGGGCCCGGCTCGACCGGCTCCGCAACGACCTCCACCGGCGCAGCCGCGGCAGCGTCAACGCGGCGCGCGGCCGGGCCGCCGAGGCGCTCCTGGACGCCCTCTGGCGCCGCTTCACCGACGTCGGCGGGCCGGAGGCCGCCGCGGCCGAGGAGGACGCCGAGACCGGGCTGTGGAACGCGATCCTGGCCGCCGACGGCCTCGCCTCCCTCGACGACGAGCCGGCCCGCGGCCGGCAGAACGGCGGGGCCCGGCAGAACGGCGACCCCAAGCGCGCCCAGTTCGACGCCCGCGTCCGCGAGCAGCGCTCGTTCACCGACTTCCTCGTCGCCTGGTGGCCGCTCCGCCGCCCGCTGGACGTGCTGCGCTCCCTCGGCGACCCCGAGCGGCTGCGCCGCGCCGCCGGCCGCGACCTCGACCGCGCCGACGTCGAGCCGCTCGCCGCGTCCTGGGCCGGAGCCGACGCCCCGCTCAGCTACCAGGACGTCGCGCTGCTGGACGAGCTCGACGCGCTGCTCGGCTCGCCGCCCCGCCCGTCCCGCCGCCGCAGGGCCGCGGCCGACGACGACCCGTTCGTGGTGGACGGCGTCAACATCCTCACCGGTGAGGAGGTCGCGGACGACACGTGGGAGCCGGAGATGCAGGAGCTGACCACGTCGATCGAACGGCTCGAACGGTCCCGCCGCGTCGACGACGGCGTGGTGGAGGAGCGTCCCGAGTACGCGCACATCGTCGTCGACGAGGCGCAGGACCTCTCGCCCATGCAGTGGCGGATGCTCGGCCGGCGCGGCCGCCAGGCCAGCTGGACGATCGTGGAGGACCCGGCCCAGAGCGCCTGGGAGGACCTCGACGCCGCCCGCGGCGCGATGGAGGCGGCGCTCGGCGGCGAGAAGCCCGCGCGGGGCCGCCGCCGCCCGCGCAAGGCCGCGCCGCGCACGCGGCACGAGTACGAGCTGACGACGAACTACCGCAACTCCACCGAGATCGCGGCGGTGTCCGCGCGGGTGCTGGCGCGCGCGCTGCCCGACGCCCGTCCGGCCCGCGCCGTCCGCACGTCCGGGATCGACCCGGTCGTGCGGGTCGTGCCCGAGCCCGACCTGCCCGCCGCCGCCCGCGCCGCCACCGAGGAACTCCTCGGCCAGGTCGAGGGCACGATCGGCCTGATCGTCCCGATGCCCGCGGGAGAGACCGACCGCGCCGCAGCCCCGGAGCCCGCCCAGGCGTCCCTGTTCGACGCCCCGGCCGAACCCGCCCCCACCGGCGGAGCGGTGGCGTGGACGGAGGCCGACCGGGAGCGGCTCGGCGACGGCCTCCCCGAGCGCGTGCAGGTGCTCGACGTCCTGGAGGCCAAGGGGCTGGAGTTCGACGCCGCCGTCATCGTGGCGCCGGAGACCGTCGCCGCCCAGTCGCCGCGCGGGCTGCGCGTCCTGTACGTCGCGGTGTCCCGCGCCACGCAGCGGCTGACCGTCCTCACCGCCGACCCCGAATGGCGCGACACCCTGCTGACCGACTGAACGGGCCCCGCCGGCCCGCCCGCGCAAGGGTGATATCGGCCCGTGCGTGCGGGTTAGGCTGACGCTGCCCCCTTTCGCACGCACGGGTGAACGGAGACCAATGAGCGGCCGGAATCCCGCACCCAGGCGCAGCTACGGCGGCCGGTCCGCGGAGGAGCGCCGCGCCGAGCGGCGGGAGCGCCTGCTCGCCGCCGGGCTCGAACTGTTCGGCACCCGCGGCTACGCCGCGACCTCCATCGAGCGGCTGTGCGCGACCGCGAGCGTGTCGACCCGCAACTTCTACGAGGAGTTCTCCGGACGCGAGGAACTCCTCACCGCGCTCCACACCGCCATCAACGAGCGCGCCGCGCAGGCCCTCGCCGACGCCTACGCCGGCGCGGCCGAGGCCGACCTCCCCACCCGGGTCGAGCGGGCCGTCCGCGCGTTCGTCACCGTCACCGCCAGCGACCCGCGCTGGGCCCGCATCGCGTTCGTCGAGGTCATCGGCGTCAGCGCGGACCTGGAACGGCACCGCTTCGGCTGGCGCGGCCGGTGGGAGGACACCCTGCTCACGATGACCCGGGAGGCGGTCGAGCGCGGCGAGGCCGCCGACCGCGACCACCGGCTCACGATGATCGCCGTGATCGGGGCCGTCAACAACCTCGTCCACCACTGGTCCGCCCGCGACCAGGACGTCCCGCTCGACGACATCACCGCCGAACTCACGCACCTCATCCTGGCCGCGGTCACCGCACCCAGATGAACCGCCCCTAGATGATGGGCGGGCGGCCCGTCCGCGTCATCCGCCAGGCGGTGCGGTAGGAGATCGGGCGGCGGGGCCCGGCCGACTTGCGCCAGCCCTCCAGGAAGCCCTTGAACCACGGCTTGAGCGCGCTCGGCCTGCGCTCGCGCAGGACGGTCATGCCGACCCACACGGCGAGGTAGGTGAGCGCCAGCGGCCACGGCAGGTTGCGGCGCGCCAGCCAGACCCGGTTGCGGGCGTTGTAGCGGTAGAACATGTCGTGCCGCGTCGGCAGCACCGCCGGGTGGAACATCACCGCGGACGCGTCGTAGACGATGCGGTAGCCCGCGTTGAGGATCTGCCAGGCGAGGTCGGTCTCCTCGTGGGCGTAGAAGAAGTCCTCGGGGAGGCCGCCGCCCGCGTCGAACGCCGCCCGCCGGATCGCGCAGGCGCCGCCGAGGAACGTCGTGACCGGGGACGAGCGCTCCGGGTCGCCGGCGCGCAGCCGCGGCACGTGCCGGCGCTCGCCGCGCCCGCCCTCGGGGTCGCGGACGCGGAACGAGACGACGCCGAGGTCTGGCTCGGCGGAGAACCGGTCGCGCAGGTGCACGCCGAGGCGGGGGGAGCGGTACCAGCCGTCGTCGTCCAGGAACAGGACGACGTCGCCGCAGGACGCCTCCACGCCCCGGTTGCGCCCGCCCGGGATGCCGAGGTTCGTGGGGAGGGTGAGGGTCTTGACGCGCTCGTCGTCGAACGGCGCGACGCCCGCGCGGTCGCCGACCGGGTCGACGCCGTTGCCGACGAGGACGACCTCGACGTCCACGTGCTCCTGCTCCAGGGCGCTGCTGACGGCGCGGGCCAGCTCCGCCGGCCGGTTGCCCATCGTCAGGACGACGACGCTGAGTTTCACTTCAGCCTCCGGGAGGCCAGGATGCTGACGAGGTGGAGCAGGGTCTGCAGCACCGCGACGGCGGCCACCGCGACCGTGAGGACGCGGACCGCGGCGGGGGTCTCGGTGCCGAGCACGGTGTCGAGCACGGCCGCCGCGAGGATCAGCAGCGACAGCTCGACCGCCCCGATGATCCGGTGGAAGCGCAGCATCGACGCCGCCTGCCGGGCGAGCGCGATGCCGGTGGAGCGGGGCCGCAGCGCCCGGTCGCCGCCGGTCGGGTCGGCGGCGAGCCCCGACTTCGCCCGCGCGACGACGACGTTGTCGGTCTCCGCCTTGATCAGCGCGGCGCCGAGCGCGGCGACGAGGCCGAGCTCCACCCAGCCGCCGTTCTTCCAGCCGCCCTGCGCCATGAAGCCGAGCCCGATCAGCAGCGAGACCTCGGACAGGTAGTGGCCGATGCGGTCGAGGAACACCCCGGCGACCGAGGTCTGCCGCAGGTAGCGGGCGACCTCGCCGTCCACGCAGTCGAGCAGCAGGTAGACCTGGATGAGGACGGCGCCGCCGATCGCCGTCCACAGCTCGGGCGCGGGCAGCGACACGACGACGCCGGCGATGACGCCGCTCGCCATCATCAGGTACGTCAGCTGGTTCGGGCTGAAGCCGAGCCGCAGCGCCAGCCACCCGAAGTAGGGCGACAGGGCCCGCATGTAGAGGCGGCCCGCCCAGTGCTCCTCGTTGCGCCGGTCCTTCAGGCCGGGAGGCTGCCCGTACCGGCGGACGTCGGCGACCTTGGCTCCTTTGCGGTGCGGCCGGTGGTCGCCGTCGCCGGGCGGTGCCGCGGAGTCGTTCTGCCCCGGGAGCTCAGCCTCCATGGGCCTGGACATACTCTTCCACCGCCTTGCGGGTCTCGCCCTCGTCGAGATCGAGGTATTCCAAGATGGTGTAGCGGCCGGGCCGGGTCTGCGGCGCGAGCCGCACGGCCTCGCTGAACTGCTCGACGCTGAGCCCGATGTCGCCCGGCAGGCGGGGCAGGCCGTGCCGGGCGAGGCAGTCGAGGATCTCGTGCAGCCGCTCCCCGCCCACGCCGAGGCGGGTGGAGCGCAGGTGGTAGCAGAACGCCGTGCCGATCCCGGCGAGCTCCCCGTGGTTCGCGGTGTCGGGGAACAGCTGGTCGATGGCGTGCAGGATCTCGTGGTCGCCGCCGCTCGCCGGCCGGGAGTCGCCGGCGAACGCCATCGACATCCCCGACAGCACCAGGCTCTCGGCGAGGACGGTGAGGAACCGGTCGTCCTCGATCGAGCCGGGCTGGTGCAGCAGCGCCTCGGCGGCGGTGCGCGCCACGGTCAGCGCCATCCGGTCGACCCGCTCGCCGCACTGCTCGGCGGCGAGCAGCCAGTCGTCCACCGCGGAGAAGTTGCTCACCACGTCGCCGATCCCGGCGCGGATCAGCCGGGCGGGCGCGGCGTGCACGTAGTCGAGGTCGACGACCATCGCGAGCGGCATCACCACGCCGAACGAGCCCTTGCCGCCGTCGTGGACGAGCGAGGCGACCGGCGAGCAGATGCCGTCGTGGGACAGGTTCGTCGCGACCGACACCATCGGGATGCCCGACAGCGTCGCCGCGTACTTGGTGGCGTCGATCGTCCGGCCGCCGCCGATGCCGACGACGGCCTCGTAGGAGCCGGCGCGCAGCTTGGACCCCAGCGCGACCGCGGCGTCCACGGTGCCGCCCTCGACCTGGAACACGTCGCAGGCCGACAGGGACGGCCGTACCTGCTCGGCGATCTGGTCGCCCTGGCCGGGGCCGACGGCGATCGCCACCCGTCCCTCGGTGACGATCCGCCGGTCGGCGAGCAGTTCGCCGAGGGCCGCGACGGCACCGCGCCGCACGTCGATGGAGAGCGGCGCGTTGAGCATCCGCGTCAGCAGGGGCATGAGCCTCCTCGCTCGGGGTCGGGCGCCTGGTTCCGGGGCCTGCTTCGCCGGGATCCGCGTCGTCCGGGGGTCTGCGTGTCCGGGAGTACCGCCGGGTCAGTAACCCTTGGCGATGCCGCGGGCCTTCTCCAGGTCGTCGTGGTTGTCCACCTCGACCCACGCCACGTCGCCGATCGGCGCGACGCCGATGACGCCGCCGCGGTTCACGTGCTCCTGGTAGCCGTCCTCGTAGTAGAGGTCGGGGTCGCGCTCCCAGGTGGCCTTGAGCGCGTCGGCCAGCGGCCCGGCGGCGGCGGGCTCGATCAGGGTGGCGCCGATGTACTCGCCGCCGGCGGCGGACGGGTCCATCAGCTTGGTGATGGTCTTCAGGTGGCCCGCACCGTCGAGGATGACCTTCATCTCCTCGTCGGCGAGAGTTTTCACGTCGTCCACCGCGAGGAGGATGTCCGGCCCGCGGTTCGCCAGTAGCGTCTTCTCGACGCTCACCGGATGGACCGTGTCGCCGTTGACCATGAGGACGCCCTTGGAGAAGTGCTCCCGAGCCAGCCACATGGAGTAGGCGTTGTTCCACTCCTCGGCCTTGTCGTTGTGAACCAGCGTGATGCTCACGCCGTACCGCTCCTCAAGGGCGGCCTTGCGCTCCTCGACCGCGCCCGCGCAGTAGCCGACGACGATGACGACGTCCGTCAGCCCGACCTCGGCGAGGTTGCGGAGGGCGATGTCCAGGATGGTGGTCTCGCCGTCCACCGGGACCAGGGCCTTGGGGAGGGTGTCGGTGTAGGGCCGCAGCCTCCGGCCCGCACCCGCCGCCAGCACCATGCCGATCATGCTTCCTCTTTCCTCACAGGTCGAACGGGTCCGCGCGCGGCGGCGTTCCCGCCGCCGGGTCAGGACGCCAAAGTAGGCGGTCGGCGCGGCGCGCGCGAACCGGGGCCGGGCCCTCGGCGGGAGCGCGGCGCGCGGGCGCCGCCGCGGCGGAGCGGCGGTGCCGGTACCGCCTGCACTGAGCCCTGCACGGCGAGGTAACCATACTCGATCCCGCGCGATCGGGCGGGCGGGCCGCTTCTTCCGTCCCGCCCCGGGGGCCGTCCGGTACGTTGAGCATGGCCGGTGATGCCGGGAACGGGTGCCGGGGAGACCTGTCGGAGGATCGAAGGACATGGCGGCGCGGACGGTTGCGGTGGTGCTCGCCGGCGGGGTCGGCGAGCGCATGGGCGCGGGGCGCCCCAAGCAGCTCATCGAGGTCGGCGGGCGGCCCATCCTGGCGCACGCGGTCGGCGCCTTCGACGCCCATCCCGGCGTGGACGAGGTCGTGGTCGTGATGGCGGCCGGCCACCTGCGCGACGCCGCCGCGATCGCCGCGCCCTTCTCCAAGACCGCCGCCGTCATCGAGGGCGGCGACACCCGCACCGCGTCGACGGTCGCGGCGCTGCGCGTGCTGGACGGGCGCCCCGACGACGTCCGCGTCCTGTTCCACGACGCGGCCCGGCCCTTCGTCGACCGCCCGGTCATCGACCGCGTGCTGGCCGCCCTCGACGACCACGAGGCCGTCGCCGTCGGGGTCCCGTCGTCCGACACGATCGTGGTGGTGGCGGACGGCGTGGTCGCCTCGATGCCGCCCCGCGAGACGCTGAGCCGTTTCCAGACCCCCCAGGGCTTCCGGCTCGGCACCATCCGCAAGGCGTACGAGCTGGCGCTCGCCGACCCCGCGCTGCGCGCCACCGACGACTGCGGCATCGTGCACCGCTACCTGCCGGACGTCCCCATCCGCGTGGTCGAGGGCAGCGAGCGAAACCTCAAGGTCACCCAGCCCCTCGACGCCGTCGTCGCCGAACATCTCGCCACCGAGTTGACGTCCTCCCCCAGCCGGAGGGCGGAGGATTCCAACCGTTCCTCACGCTGAGAGGAGGTCGGGTTGAGGTTCGCGGTTCGTTGCCCCGCCTGGTGGCTGGAGGGCTCCCCGCGCTGCCACCGTGCGTCCCACGGCGGTGTCTTGGATGTTGCGTGCGATGGTTTGGATGTTGCGGGCGGCGTTGATGTCGGCGTTGGCCCGGTGCCCGCAGGCCACGCACCGGAACACCGCTTGGCTCTCGCGGTTTTCCGGGGCGCGGTGCCCGCAGGCATGGCACGTCTGCGAGGTGTAGCGCGGATCGACCTTGATGAGGCGGCCGGGGGCTTTGTGCTCCAGCCGCTGGACGAGCCGCCCCCACCCGGCGGCAAGGATCGCCCGGTTGAGACCGGCCTTGGCCCGCACGCCCGTACCAGGCGCACCGAGGGTGCCCTTGGCGGACCGAGTCATGCCCCGCACGTTCAAGTCCTCGACCGCGATCAGATCGAAGCCGGTGGCCAGGCGGGTGGTGGTCTTCTCCACCCAGTCGCGGCGCCGGTCGGCCTCCCGCGCTCTGAGCCGCGCGATGAGGGCTCTGAGGTGCGCGCGTCGGTTCGAACCCCGTTTCGCGCGCGCGAGCTTGCGCTGGAGCCGACGCAACCGCTCTGCCTCCCAGGCGGTGAGGGAAGGACCGTGCAGGAGTTCGCCGGTGGACAGCGCGGCCGACACGGTCACGCCACGGTCCACCCCCACCGCCTGCCCGTTGCCCGGTGCCGGAATCGGGGCGGGGATGTGCGCGAAGGCCACATGCCAGCGTCCGGCACGGTCACGGGTGACACGGAACGACTTCACGCCGCCGGGGACGGGCCGGGACCAGCGGAACCGCACCCACCCCACCTTCGGGATCCGCACCTCACCGGTCCTGCGCGACAGGCGCCGCACGTCCCAATGCAGGCCGCGCTGACCGACGACCCGGAACCCTTCGTGCCGCCCGGCCTTGCGCCAGGTCGGCCGGCGGTGGGTACTGGCGAAGAAGTTCGCCATGGCCTGAGCGAAGTCCTTGAGGGCCTGCTGCTGGACGATCACCGACCCGGCCCGCAACCACGCGAACGCGGCGCGCGCCTCGGTGAGCTGGCGGCACTGCTCGGCGAACCCCGGCGCACCCCTGCGGCCCAGCCGCCAGTGGCCGTGCTGCTCGACAGCGAGGTTCCACACGAACCGGGCGTGCCCGCAATGCTCCAACAGCCCGGCCTCCTGGGCCGGCGTCGGCTGCAGACGGTAACGAGGCATGCGCACCAAGCTAGCGGGGAGGGCCGACAGAACATGGCCGTTTGCAAATGTCGCCTCCTCACCCCCAAAGACGGGGCCTCCACCCCCAGAAGGCAGGTGAACTCTTGATCTTCGAGAAATCCCCCACCGTCATCGGGCATCGCGGGTACGGGTCGGGCGATCTGCTGCCGCCGGGTGCGGTCATGCCGGTCGCCGAGAACACGCTGCCGTCGCTGCTCGCCGCCGCCGACGCGCTCCGCGACGCCCCCGGCGGGCCCTGGGTCGAGATCGACGTGACCCGGACCGCCGACGACCACCTCGTCCTGCGGCACGACCCGACGACCGTGGAGGGCGACCACCTGGTCGACCTGCCCGCCACGGACAGCGGGCTGCCGCTGCTCACCGAGATCCTCGACGCGCTACCGGCGGACGTCGCGGTGGACGTGGACGTCAAGACCGTCCTGGAGGACGCGCTGGACGAGCCGTCCCGCCGCACCGGCGCGCTGCTCGCCCCGGTCCTGCGCCGGGAGGCGAAGCGGCGCCAGTTGCTCGTCACCTCGTTCGACCCGTCGCTGCTGATGTTCCTGCGCGAGGAGCTGCCGGGCGTCCCGCTGGGGCTGCTGACGTGGCTGCGCTTCCCGCTGTGGCACGCCGTCCCGGCCGCCGCCGGGCTGGGGCTGGACGTCGTCGCCGTCCACACCGGGTCGTGCGGGATCGAGCACCCCGACACGCGGCTGCGCCCGCTGGAGCACTGCGTGGACGTCGCCCACAAGGCGGGCCTGGAGACGATCGCCTGGTGCCCGTCCGCGGAGGCGGCGCCGACCTACGCGGAGGCCGGGTTCGACGCGATGGTGGTCAACGACGTCCCCGGCGTCCTCGCGGCCGTCTAGCTACTTGTTGCCGCCGTACATGCGGGTCCACTCGCCGGGGCCGCCGTCGTCCTCGTCGTCGGCGGACGGCTCCGCCTTCTTCTCCCGGGCGGGCGGCGGCGACGCCGGGAGCGGCGGCGGGCCGGACGAGGCGGGCTGCGCGGGCGGCTGGCCGAACTGGGGCTGGGGCGCGCCCTGCCAGGACGGGCTCTGCGCCGGGGCGCCCATGGGCGCCGGAGCGCCGGGCATGGGGTGCGCGGCGCCGGGCATCGGCGGGCCCATCGGGGCGGGCGGCGGGCCGGCGAAGTGCGGTGCGGCGCCCGCGGAGGTGCGGGCCTTCCAGCGGGACGGCGCCAGCGACGCCACGAGGAGCATCACGCCGAGCATGAAGAAGACGCCGAGCGAGCCGAGCGTGGTGTAGCCGAGGCCCAGGTCGCGCGGCAGCACGTCCGGCCCGGGGTGGAGCACGGCCCAGCGGGGCGACGCGAACCAGATGAGGCCGACGACCGTGAAGAGGGCGCCGGGGACGAGCGAGGCGAGCGGCGACAGCCGGCTGCCGCTCACCAGGCCGAGCATGATCCCCACCAGCAGGACCAGTCCGGCGCCGATCCACATCTCCTTGCCGTGGTAGCTCTGGAATCTGGCGTAGCCGAGGGTGAGGACCAGGCGCAGCTTGTTCGTCCCGTACATCAGGCACGCGGCGATCGCCGGCGTCACGACGAGACCGACCAACACGCCGAGGCCGTGGCGTGCTCCGTTGGACATGTCCACCCTCCAGGGCCCGAGGTTCGCGGGCGAGATCCCGTCGAACCTAACCCTGAGACGCACAGCATTGCACGTCGGTTCGGCGATGGATATGCCGTCTGCCCGTTACTGGACGCTTTCGCCGGGTTTCACCGGGGTCGGCTGGCCGAGCCGCGGCGGGCTCGTCAGGAACCCGACGCCCCAGGTCACGTGCATCGTGGCGAACACCAGCGGCAGCCGGACCCAGGCGGCGAGCGGCAGCCCGCGGCCCTCCACGGCGGCGCCCGCGATCATCGCGGCCGCGTAGCCGCCGGGCAGCAGCCAGCCGGGCCAGAACCCGAACGCCCCGGCGATCGCGCCCGCCGCCATCGCGACCACCGCGATCGGCGGCGCCAGGTAGCGCAGGTTCAGCGTCCCCTGGTGCTCGCGGCCGACGACGCGCCGCCAGCGCCCGGTGTGGAAGTACTGCTTGGCGAGGGCCCGCAGGTTCGGGCGGGGCCGGTAGGTGACCCGCATCCGCGGGGTGAAGAAGATCCGGCCGCCGGTCTCCCGGATGCGGTGGTTCATCTCCCAGTCCTGCGCGCGGACGAACGTCTCGTCGTAGCCGCCGACCCGCTCCAGCGCGCTGCGGCGGAACGTGCCGAGGTAGACGGTCTCGACCTCGCCGGCCTCGCCGCCGGTGTGGAACCGGGCGTTGCCGACGCCGAGCTTGGACGTCATCGCGCGCGCCACGGCCTTCTCGAAGGGCGTGACGCCCTCCGCCGCCATGATGCCGCCGACGTTGTCGGCGCCGGTCTCCTCCATCGTCTCGACCGCGGCGCGGACGTAGTCGGCGGGCAGCAGCGAGTGCCCGTCCACCCGGACGATGATCGAGTACTGCGAGGCCTTGATCGCGATGTTGAGGCCCTGCGGGGTGCGCCCGGTGGGGTTGGCGACGACGAGGACGCGCGGGTCCTCGGCGGCCAGCTTCCGGGCGATCTCCTCGGTGCGGTCGCGGGACGGCCCGATCGCGAGCACGAGTTCCAGCTCGCCGGGGTACTCCTGGGTCAGGATGCCGCCCACGGCCTCGGCGAGGTGCCGTTCCTCGTTGAGGACGGGCATCACCACAGAGACCGCGGGCCAGGTGCGTTCACCGGAGTCGGGACGGGTCTTCACGGCGTAGCGGGTTTCCTGGTTCGTGGCGCGATGGGCACGGGGAGACGAATTCATGTGGGCTCGCGGACGCGCGCCGTCCGGATTCCGGAGGCGGGCGCCCCTTCCTCTCTCTTGCTCGCTTGCCTGACGCAGCCCACGCCACCCAGGTTCGCGTGCGGGCCGCCGGGGTGTGGTCAAGACGGCGCCACGTTACTGCAAGGACACGAGGTCCAGGTAGCGAACGGACGGGTGTCCCCCACTTTAGAGTGGTGGGGACCCACGGCGGAACGTGATCTTCGGGAGGCGGCGGCCGGCATGGCAGACGGGCACGATTCGGGTCGCGGCGGCCCTCGCTCGCCGGAGCCCGACCCGCTGGAGCGCTACTTCCGGCCGCGGCCGGGCTCCCACCCGGCGCCGGACGGCGACGCCGGCGACGGCATCGAGGGCGTCACGATCGACGGGATGCCGGCGCCGCGGGTGTCGGTCGACGGCCCTCGCGGGCCGCGTCGGCCCGGCCGCGGGCTGAGCCCGCGCGCGGCGATGAGCGCCCGCCGGCAGAAGCGCTTCCTCACCCTGACCGGCACGATGTCGGTGTTCGTGCTGCTGACCTCGGGTGGCGCGTGGGCGTTCCAGAACTACGTCACCGGCATGATCGACAAGGTGTCGGTGAACGGGCTCGGCAAGGGCGGCGACGGCCCGAAGGGCGCGATGACGATCCTCGTCGCGGGCGTCGACCGGCGCCAGGGGCTGACGAAGGAGCAGCAGAAGGCGGCCAAGCTCGGGCACGACCAGGGCGAGCGCTCCGACACGATGCTGCTGGTGCACGTGTCCCGTGACCACGACCGGGTGTCGGTCGTCAGCCTGCCGCGCGACTCCTACGTCACGATCCCGGCGCACAAGTCGAACGGGTCGGAGGGCGCGAAGGGGGCGCGGGTGCCGGCCCGTCCGGGCAAGCTGACCTGGGCGTACCAGTTCGGCGGGCCCGACCTCACGGTCAGCACGGTCAAGCAGGCGACGGGCGTGTCCATCGACCACTACGTCGAGGTGAACTTCTTCGGCTTCGTGCACATGGTGGACGCGCTCGGCGGCGTGGACGTGTGCACCGAGGAGGCCGTGAACGACCCGAAGAGCGGGTTGAAGCTGCCCGCCGGCAAGTCCCACGTGGACGGCCTGAAGGCGCTCGCGTTCGCCCGCGCCCGCTACACGCTGACGGGCGGCAGCGACCTCGGCCGCATCGACCGGCAGCAGCAGTTCATGGCGGCGATGATGAAGCAGGCGCTGTCGACGAAGACGCTCGGCGACCCGGTGAAGTCGACGAAGTTCCTGAACGCGGCGCTGAAGTCGCTGCGCGTGGACGACAAGCTGGCCGACAAGCTGCCGAAGCTCGCCGACCAGATGAAGAACCTGTCGACCGACGACCTCACGTTCGCGAAGGTGCCGCTCGCCAATCCGGACTACAACGCCGTGCTGTGGAACGCGCCGACCCCGCAGTCGACCGTCCAGTGGGACCGGGGGAAGGCGCAGGACCTGTTCACCCGGATCAGGCGCGACCAGCCGGTGGCCAAGGAGACGCCGAAGCCGAGCGCGACGCCGACGGAGAAGCCCGAGGACGAGCTGACCGTGCCGCCGGACGAGATCTCGGTCCGCGTGCTGAACGCGATCGGCACCCCGGGCCTCGCGACGAAGGCGGGCGGCCAGTTGCGCGACGCCGGCTTCAAGGTGACGGTCGCGCCGGGCGTCGCGCGGCGCGGCCTGCAGACGACGCAGATCCAGTACGGCCCCGACCGGGCCGACTCGGCGAAGACGCTGGCCGCGGCGATCCCGGGCGCCAAGCTGAAGAAGGTGAGCTCGCTCGGCTCCCGCGTGCAGGTCATGGTCGGCGCGGACTGGGACGGCGTGGAGAAGGTGAAGGTGTCGCCGAGCGCGTCGCCGTCGGCGTCCCCCGAGGTGGAGACGGGCACCGCGACCTCCAAGCTTTGCGCCTGACGCCCCGCCACTAGAATAATCTTCTAGTGGACGTGGGAGGGAGCCGCATGACCGAGGACGTGCCCGCCGAGGCGTTCTACGAGCCGCTGGGCGACGGCCGGTTCGCCAGCACGGTCGCCACCGCCGGGCCCTGGTCGCCGGGCCTCCAGCACGGCGGTCCGGTGTCGGGCCTGATCGGCCGGGCGTTCGAGCGGCACGATCCCGTCCCCGGCACCCGGGTGGCCCGCGTGACGGTCGAGATCATGAGCCCCGTCCCGGTCGCCGAGCTGGTCGTCCGCGTCCGGACCGTCCGGCCCGGCAAGCGGATCACGCTGCTCGAAGGCGAGATCGCCCACGAGGGCCGGACGGTCGTCCGCGCCGCCGCCTGGCGGATCATGGCGGCCCCGTCCCACCTGGACTCGGTCACGCACGCGCCCGCCCCGCCGGCCCTCCCCGCCGCGACGCCGCCGTTCGAGGCATGGCGCGACCTGCACATGGACGGCTACCTGTCCGCGATGGAGTGGCGGCCGGTCGCGGGCGACTTCGGGCAGCCGGGCCCCGGCACCACGTGGGCCCGCGCCCGCGTCCCGCTGGTCGCCGGCGAGCCCGACACGCCGCTCGTCCGGGCGCTCACGCTGGCCGACAGCGCGTCCGGCATCGGCAGCCAGCTCGACCTCGGCAAATGGCTGATCATCAACACGGACCTGACCGTCGCGCTGCACCGCGACCCGGTCGGCGAGTGGCTGTGCATGGCCGCGTCGCTGGACGCCAGCGCCGGCGGCAGCGCCCTCTGCCAGGCGACCCTCGCGGACCGCTCCGGCGAGATCGGCCGGGCCCTGCAGACGCTCCTGGTGGACGAGCGGCGCTGACCAGGTTTCCCCACTTGATCACTCTGGGTAGTGGATCAGTGACAGATCGAAGTCACCTATCCAGGAGACCAGAGGATGTCGACAAGGATTCTCGGCCTGCTCACCACGACCGCCGCCGCCTCGGTGGCGCTCACCGCCGGCATCGCCGCCGCCGCGGCCGCGGCGCCGCCGCCCGCACCCGACCCGGCCCCGCCCGCGGTGGCCCAACCACCCGCGGCGGAACAGCCCGCCGCCGACCAGCCCGCGGCGGACGAGCCGTCCGACGCGGCACCGCCGTCCGAGGCGGAGGAGCCGTCGCAGGCGGCCCCGCCCGCCGCGGAGCAGCCGTCGGAGGCCGCTCCGCCGGAATCCAAGCCGTCCACCAAGGACACCAAGGACGGCAAGGACGGCAAGCACGCCAAGGAGCTCAAGGAGTGCGCGGACGCCGACTGCGAGGTCAAGGTCCGCGACGGCCAGGTGATCAAGCTCGACAAGAAGTACGGCATGGCGCCGATCCGCATCAGGGTCGACGAGAACCGGATCACCCTCAGCAGCCGGGGCCAGGGCACCGTGATGTCCAGCTCGATGAACGCCTCGCGCTCCAACTCCAGCGTGACCTACAACGGCATCACGTTCAGCCCCAGGCTGAACAGGGACGGCTCGATCACCATGAAGGTCTCCCACGAATGACCCGCGCCACTGGGGGACGGGCGAGGCGCCCGTCCCCCAGCGCTCGCTACTGCGGGTCCGGCAGGTACAACATGTTCTTCTTGCGAAGGTACGAGGCGAGCAGCGCGCCCCAGATCCTGCGTCCCCGGAACGAGTAGACGCTTTTCTCGGTCAGGTCGACCACCGCCGGCTGGACGAGCGCGGCGAATCCGCCGGTTCCCTGCCGGAACGGCTTGCTCGCCACCACCTTGGCGGGCTCGTCCGCGTATTCCGTGACCAGCGCCGCGATCACCAGGACGCCCGACTGCGCCCCGCGCATCGCCCCCTTGCGGTTCTTCCCGAGCTGGCTCGCCTCGCGCGTGAACTGCTCCAGCGTCGCGGCATCGACGCTCTCCCTCTCCGCGACGACGGTGAACAGGTGCATCTTGGAGAGCGCCCGCCAGTTCGACCGGTAGGCGACCAGGGCCGGAGCCCCGGCGACCTCCTCGGTGGTCACCTCGCACCCATCACCGACCACCCGTTCCCGCACCACGTCGATATAGCCGTCCAAGGCACCTCCACCACGACGAAAGACTCCCACCGGAAAATGTGGGCGCCTGATATTCCACGGCGGGGCAACCGCTGGTCAATAGGTTTATGGAATGCGTTCTCTTCCGCCTTGTCGTTCTTCCGGCTTATCGGGAAGTCGGGCAGATGGCCCGGTAGGGGACGCCGGAGGGAACGTACTTCGTCCATTCTTTGCGGGTGAGGGAGCGGCCGGCGATGGCGCAGGCCGCGCCGGTGGCGTTCGCGGGCATGGCGATGTTCCAGTGGCGGAGGACGGCGGCGCCGTCGGTCGTCATGAGGGTCTTGTCCCCGGCGTCGAAGGCCACGGCGGTCACCGCCTTGGTGTGGCCGGTGAGGGGTGAGCCCAGCTGGCGGTGGCTGGCGACGTCCCAGAGGAGGGCGGTGCCGTCGGCGCCGCCGGTGGCGAGGGTGCGGCCAGAAGCGTCGAAGGCCGCGGAGGTGACCTGGCCGTTGTGGCCGCTGATGGGGGCACCGCGCGACTGCCGGGTGCGGACGTCCCAGAGCGAGACCGCCCCGTTCCCGCCGGTGGCGAGGGTCCGGCCGTCGCGGCTGAAGGCGAGCGCGGTGGCCGAGCCGGAGGGGTTGTCGAGCACGCCGAGGTCGCGGCGGCTCGCGGTGTCGAAAAGGTGCACCGCCGCGCCCATCCCGGCCGCCAGCGTGCGGCCGTCCGGGCTGAAGGCGAGCGAGGCCACCTGCTGGGACGAGTCCCCCAGCACGGCGAGCATGCGGCCCGTCCGGGCGTCCCACAGCTGCACCTTGCCGTCGACGACCGGCGTCGAGATCTGGGTCTGGGCGCCGCCGCCGGTGGCGAGGGTTCGGCCGTCGGGGCTGAACGCCATCACGTTGAGCATGGATCCCGGGCCGCCCTCGAACGGCCCCGCCCAGCGGCCGCCGGACCACATGGAGATCTGGCCGTAGGTGTTGCCCGAGGCGATGCTCTTCCCGTCGGCGCTGACGGCCATCGCCGTCCCCAGGATGTCGGCGAGGTTCGGCGGCGGGCCGACGGGTCCGGCGACGCGTCCGCCGGTCGCGGCGCTGTAGGACGCGTAGGCGATGCCGGCGCCGCCGGGCGCGTGGGCCACCGCGAGGACCCGCCCGTCGCCGCTCGCCGCGGGGAGGATCACCTCGTCGGCCTTCTCGACGGGGACGAAGGGGCCGGGAAGCGGCTGATGGACCTTCGTGTCCCACAGCCGCACGGCGTTCTTGCTGTCGGACAGGCCGGCGACGCCGCTGACGGTGACCAGCGTCCGCTCGTCGGTGAAGGCCCCCGCGAGGACCTGCTCCTGGCCGGTGCCGCTGATGGCCCCCGCGCGCACGCCCCGCGCGACGTCCCACATGTCGGTGCCGATGAGCAGGGTCTTACCGTCGGGCGTGAACAGTGGCCTCTGGACGTACTCCGTCTTCATGGTGATGCGCGTGCCGATCGTCCGGCCGCTTCCTGTGTCGCGCAGCCGGATCGTCTTGTTGTGCCGTGCCGCGATGGTCCGGCCGTCCCGGCTTAGCGCGACCTCATCGATCGGGCCGGGGATGGTCCCTTTGCGGTGGCCGGCGTGCACGTCCCATATCTCCAGTGCGCCGGGCAGGGCGAAGACGGCTGTTCCCGTGTCCGCGCTGAGGGCCGCCTTGCTGCCCTCGTGGGAGCGGGGCTGATAGGTGAAGGACGGCGGGAAGGGCACCAGGCGTGTGCGCCGGCGGGTCTGCGCGTCCCAGACGGTGACTCCGTCGGCGCCAATGACGGTCAGCGTCTTGCCGTCCGGGGAGAAGGTCACTGAGGAGGCATGGGCGACGGGCAGGTCGCCGAGCGGCTTGCCGGTGGTCACGTCCCACAGCCGGACGGTGCCCCCGACCACGTCACCGGCGGCCCCCGGCGCCTCCGAGGGGTTGCCCCTGCTGCCGGCGGCGGCCAGCACCCGGCCGTCGGGGCTCAGCGCCACGGGGAGGACGAGGTCGTCCCGGTAGTCGGCGTCCGGCAGCAGCCGCAGCGGCGCTCCGAGCTGCTTGCGGGCCTTCACGTCCCAGACCGCCACCGTGCCGTCGTCGTTGCCGAACGCGAGCCGCCCGCCGCCCGCCGCCACCGTGATCGGGTTCGGCCCGTACCCGGCGACCGCGCCCCGGCCGGACCGTGTGACGACGTCGAGGAGGGCGGCGCGGCTCTCCGGCGTCTCGTGGACGCGCTGCGCGGCGACGGCCAGCAGCGCCGCCGTCTCCGGGGCGCCCGCGAACTGCCGGCTCTGCGCGGCGAGCTGCCGCGAGGCTGCGATGTCGCGCTCCTCGCTCCGCGTCCGCTGTGCGTCGACGGCCCATCCCGTCGCGCCCAGCGCCACCACGGCGGTCACCGCCAGCACGCCCGCGATCGCCCGGTTGCGGCGCTTGTGCGCGTACCGGGCGCGGGCGCTGGCGTCCAGCAGGTCCCGTTCGAGGCGGCTCAGCGCGGGCCGCCGGGCGCCCGAGGTGGCCCAGCGGACGGCCTCGTCCATGTGCGCCCCGGTCAGGACGTCGGCGCGGCGGCGGCCGTGCTCGGCCCAGGTGCGGGCGGCCTGGCGGATGCGGTGGTGCGTGCGCAGGCCGTCGCGCTCGGCCTCGACCCAGCCCCGCAGCCGCGGCCAGGCCCGCAGCAGCGCCGGGCGGGTCAGCACGAACTGGCCGCCCGACATCAGCAGCAGCCGCCCGAACGCCTGCACCACCTCGCGCAGGGTCCGGGCCTCGGCGTCGTCCTGGCGGTCGAACAGCTCGTCTTCCGGGATGGGGCGCGTGGTCAGACCGCCGTCCTCGCCCGGCACCACGAACCGCAGGAACAGCTCGGGAACGAGCCGCTGCGCCGCGGGCGGCAGGGCGGTATAGGCGTCCTCGGCGACCTTGCCGAGGGCGGGGTCGCCCGGCTCCCAGCGGGCCTCCAGGACGGCCTGCGCGGCCCCCGCGGCGACCAGGTCGGAGCCGTCGCGCGGATCGCCGGTCAGCGCGGTGAGGATCTCCGTCGCGGACGGCCTGGCCAGCGGCTCCTTGGCCAGCGCGGCCCCGACCAGCGGGCGCAGCGTCTCCGGCAGCACGTCCAGGTCGGGCTCGTGCGTGCGGACGCGGTGCGCGATCTCCGGCAGCGTGAGGCCCTTGAAGGCGTGCTCGCCGGTCGCGGCGAACAGCATGATCGCGCCCCAGGCGAACACGTCGGCCTCGGCCCCGGCCTGCCGTCCCGCGTACACCTCGGGGGCCATGTAGGGCAGCGTCCCGGCGAACGTGCCGGCGTCGGCCGAGCGGGTGTCCAGCACCCGCGCGATCCCGAAGTCGATCAGCCGCGGCCCGTCCGGGCCGAGCAGCACGTTGCCCGGTTTCAGGTCCCGGTGGACGACCTTGGCCCGGTGGATGGCGGTGAGCGCGGTCGCGATCCCGATGCCGAGCCGGTGCAGGTCGTCGCCGGCGAACAGCCGCCCGTCCCGGTCGGCGGTCCCCCGCACGACGGCCTGCAGGCTCAGCCCGTCGATGTACTCGCTGACGATGTAGGGACGCGGCGGCTCCAGCCGCACCTGGAGGATCCGCGCCGTGCAGAACGAGGCGACCCGCTGCGCCGCCCGGGCCTCGGCCGCCATCGCCTGCAGCTCCTTGGGCGACTCCTGCGCCCCGTGCAGCACCTTGACCGCCACCCGCGTCCCGTCGGGGGCGTAGGCGTCGTAGACGACCCCCTGCCCGCCGGCGCCCAGCCGCCCGGCCGGCCAGAACTCCCCGATCCGTTCGGGGTCTCCCGGCTCCAGCGGATCCGGCATCCGATCACTCCGTCCGTCGCGTCACCCGCGCTTGATCACCAGCCGCTGTGACGCTACCGACCCCCTCGGAAGTTCGCCGGAAATGTCAGCCGTTCGGTGCCTCCGCAGGGTGGACGACGCCCGGGGCCTTCTGCGGGGTGCGCAGGATGCCCGCCGTGGCGGCGGCAACGGCGCACAGCACGACTGGCAGGAAGAACGTCAGGTTCAGCGGCATCACGTGCGTCAGCGGGCCGATGACGGCGGGCCCGGCGAGCATCCCCAGGTAGCCCAGCCCGGCGACACGGGAGACGTTGGCGCCGACGGCGTCCGGGTCGTGGTGACCGGCGGCACTGAACAACTGAGGCACGCAGCCGGACAACCCGGCCCCGGCCAAGGCCCAGCCGGCGAGCGCCGAAGGGACCCACGGGGACAGCGCCGCCACCGCCAGACCGAACGCGCCCAGAGCAGCGCCATACCGCAGGACGGCGACCGACCCGAAGCGCGCCGCCACCCGATCGGCCAGCAGACGGCCGATGGTCATGGCAGTGGCGAAGGCCCCGTAGGCGAAGGCGGCAGTAGAGGCGGACGCGTCCAGGGCATCACGCAGATGCAGGGTGCTCCAGTCGTTGGCCACACCCTCCGACAACATGACCATTAGCGCGAGGGCAGCCATCATCCAGATGCGCTTAGGCGTCCGGGCGCGGGCTCCACTCCCGGGAGCAGTCCCTTGGGGAGACTCACTATGCAGGAGCGCCGGGGCGGTCAGCACGGCCACGACAACCCCGAAGACCGCCGCCGCCCCCAGCGACACCACCGGGGACCAGCCCCACCCAAGCGTGCGGGCACCGACCAACGCGGCAAGCACTCCACCGAGCGAGAACGTCGCATGGAACGCCGACATGACGGGCCGCCGGTAACCACGCTCCACCTGCACGGCGTGGGAGTTCATGGAGACGTCCAGGGTGCCGTTACCGATGCCGAGAACCAGCAGCGCCGCACCCAGCGTCCAGGCGTTCACGGCAAGGGCCGGCAGAACCAGCGCAGCGCTGCACAACACCGCGCTCAGCGGCACCATGACGCGGGCGCCGACCCGGTCAGTGAACCGACCCGCGGCCTGCATCCCGGCAAGCGCGCCCGCACCGAGCAGCAGTAGGAGCCAGCCGAGGACGGCGTGCCCCACCCCCACCCGGTCCTCGATGACCGGGATGTGGACGATCCACATGCCCAGCACGAACCCGTTCAGCCCGAAGTAGGCGAAGGTGGCCGCCCGTCCCGCCCGCAACTTCCTCCGCTGGTCAGACAAGGCGGACGTCCACGCCGGCGTCGCGGAGGCGGGCCACCGCCGCCGCGGGCGCCGAGCGGTCGGTCACCACCATGTCCAGCGTGGCGGCGGGGCAGACGAGCCCGAGGCCGGTGCGTCCGAACTTGGCCCCGTCGCACACGGCGATGACGCGCCGGGCGGAGGCGATCGCGGCCCGCTTGACCGGCACCTCGTCGAGTTCGTGGGCGGTGAGCCCGTGCTCGGCCGACAGCCCGCACACCCCGAGGACCGCGGTGTCGACGCGCAGCGAGGCCAGCGACGCCTCGGTAAGCGGCCCGGTGAACGCCAGCGCGCCCGGCGCGGTCCGCCCGCCGGGGACCAGCAGCCGCACCTGCGGCGCACCGCTCAGCGCGTTGGCCGCGTGCAGGTCGAGCGGGACGACGGTGAGCCGCCGCCCGGCGATCGCGCGGGCGACGGTCAGCGTGGTGGTGCCGCCGTCCAGGATGACGGCCTCCCCGTCGGCGAGCAGCCCGTCCACCTCGGCGGCGATCCGCTCCTTGACGCCGACCGCCTCCTGCTCGCGGACGGCGAACGGCATCGCCTCACCGCGCAGCAGCAGGCTCACCGCCCCGCCCCGCACCCGCCGCAGCACCCCGCGCTCCGCGAGTTGATCGAGGTCGCGCCGGATCGTCATCTCGGACGCCCCGGTCTCCTCCGCCAGCTCCCCCACCGTCACCCGCTCGGTGGTCCGCAACCGCTCAATGAGCGCAGCAACTCTCTCCGAACTCTCCACATGTGAGATCGAACATCTCCAATGTGCGAAAGTCAAGGGCGAACGCATGGGCTTTGACCGTCATGCACGCCGAAGCATCAGGCGACGTCCCACGCAGCCCACACCACCTTGCCGATGGGCAGCGTGTACGACCCCCAGCCCGACGCGAGGGACTCGGCCAGCATGAGACCCCGCCCGCCCTCGTCGAGTGGAGCGGCCTGTCGGGCCTTCGGCAGCGCCGCACTGTCATCACGCACCTCGACGACCAGATGCGCGGCGCACAATTGGAACCGGACGAACATCATCGCTGTACCGCGCACCTCGATGTCCGTCCCGCCCGGTTCGCCCGTCGCCTCCAGCGCATTGCCGACCAACTCCGAGAGAACCTGCTGGCAGGCCCACCGGCGGGCCTCGCCCACCTCCCACGCCCCGAGCAGCGCCCGAGCGAAGTACCGCGCGACCGGCACCGCGGACGGCAGGGCGGCCACACCGAGCGCCTCCACCCGAACGGCCCCACCGCTCACCGGCGGCCGCGCCTCGACCACAGCGCCGACGGACACCGACATCGATCGTCTCCTTCGCTCCCGGGGGTCAAGCCACCGACCGCAGATGCGCCATACTCACCAGGACGATTCGGACCCTTGGCCACCAGAGCCTCGCCCTCAGTGACGGCAACCCGGCGCGCACGTGCACCGACGCACAGTGACAGCACCCTCAGCATGGCCCAACATCCTTGACTTTGGAAGTTCCATTCTGGAAGTCGTCCGATTGATTGTAATGTGTCCGTTCCGGAGAGTGACTACGATGCTGGACGGCCCCCGACCCCGTCCGGCCCTTGGAGCGACCGATGTCCGCCACCGCCGACCGCCGCAGCCCCACCATCGCTCGCCGGCGCCTGTCCCGGGAGCTGCGCAGGCTGCGCCACGACGCCGGGCTCACGGCCGACAAGGTCCGCGGTGACATCGATTTGAGCCAGGGCAAGATGAACCGGCTGGAGACGGGCATCGGCCCGCAGCCGAACATCAGCGACATCCGCGTCCTGCTCGACTACTACAAGGTCGCCGACGACGAGCGGGAAGCCCTGCTCAACCTCGCTCGCCTCTCACGCGAACGCGGCTGGTGGGAGAGGGACTTCGGCGACGTCCTCGGCAGCGCCTACGCGGGCTTCGAGGCCGAGGCCGCCCGCATCTACACCTACCAGCCCCTAGTGATCCCGGGCCTCCTGCAAACCGTCCCCTACGCCCGCGCGGCAATCCGCGGTGGCCTCATCCGAGACCCCGATGAGATCCAACGCCGCATCGACTACCGGCTGACGCGGCAGCGGATTCTCCAGCACGCAGACCCACCGGAACTGTGGGCGGTCATCGACGAGGCCGCCGTCAGCCGCCCCTTCGGCACCAAGGACGACCGCGAAGAGCAACTCCGGCGACTGATCGACACCGGCGAGAGCGAACACATAACGGTGCAGGTCATCCCCTTCTCCGCGGGCATGCACGTCGGCCTGGCTTCGAGCTTCACACTGCTGGAGTACGCACGTGATCCGACGATCGTCCACATCGAAATGGGGCCCAACGCTCTCTATCTAGAGAAGGCAGACGAGATAGAGAGTCATAGACTCAAGTTTCAGCATCTTCAGGCCACTGCCTTTGACAAGGACACCAGCGTTCGGTATCTCACCCGGCTCCTCGGCAAAGTAAGAGATGAGACTTGATGGGCCCCACACCTCCACATCACACGACGTCCACCCCCTTCATTGATGACGTCACTTGGCGGAAGTCGTCCCGGAGTCAGGGCGATGGAGGGGACTGCGTCGAACTCGCGCCGCTCGCCGACGGGCTGGCCGTCCGAGACTCCAAGGACCCCAGCGGACCTCGCCTCATCGTCAGCACCGCAACGGCCCAGACCATGATCGAAGCCATCAAACAGGGCCGCCACGACCTCTGATTTGCAGCGGGAGTTTCGTCTACAACCGGGCCATCGGCATCAAGGCCGGTGGGCCTTGGTGGTCGGAGGACGGTTTCTCCAGGCGCGTTCCCATTGGCGGGTCAGCATCGGGTAGACGACCAGGTGGCGGAAGGGTGCGATGAGGGCCATGTAGAGCCGGCCCAACCGGCCGTTCGTCTTGACCAGGACGGCCATTCGCAGCTCGTAGTCACCGCCGGCGGCCGGCGCCCAGCCCAGGTGCATGATGCCGTGGACGGTCTTGTTCGCCAGTTCACGGACGTCCTCGTTGCCGAGCCGGTACACGGGCGAGAACAGCGAGTCTGCGGAATCCGGGACGGTGGTCTCGGCGAGGTCGTCCGGCAGGCGATCGCGAACCGATTCGACTCTGGTTCCGAGGCCGGTGCCGGGCTCGTCCCATCCGAGGAGGCGACCGAGTTTCCAGCGCACCGCGAACAGGAACTTGACCGGCCTGGGCTGTTTGCTGAATCCCCCGGCGTTCTGCAACAGCGCAAGCACTACGGGGAAGTCGTCCGGTCCCGCACCGGGGGTGCGGTAGGACCACACATCCTGCAGTTGGAAGTCGGGGGCGATCGCGTGGATTCGCCAGGGCTGCTGCACGTGGGCTGACTTGGAGAGCCGCATCTTCACCTCATAGGGGTGCGGGCACTGACGTCGGTGGCCGTCTTACCGCACTCAGCAGGTATACGGTTGCGTATAACAGCAGGCTAACGCGTTTATACGGTGGCGTATATGTGAGGTGAGGCACTCGATGGGCGTTCCCCGGACACCGCGGGACCACTGGATCGAAGAAGGGTTGCGCGCGCTGGCCACGGGCGGCCCGGACGCCGTGCGCGTCGAGGTCCTGGCCAAGAGGCTCGGCGTCACCAAGGGCGGGTTCTACGGGTACTTCGCCGATCGCGACGCGCTGCTGGAGGCCATGTTGGACGCCTGGGAGCGGGAGAGCGTCGACGAGGTGATCGACCGCGTCGAGAAGGAGGGCGGCGCCCCGGAGACCAAGGCGCGGCGGGCGGGCATGCTCACCTTCTCCAGCGAGCGGCTGCTCCCCATCGACCTCGCCGTCCGGGACTGGGCCCGGCGGGACGCGGCGGTGGCCGAACGCCTGCGGCGGGTGGACGACCGGCGCATGGGGCTCCTGCGCGAAGTGATCGGCACCTTCTGCTCCGATCCCGACGAGGTCGAGGCCCGCTCCCTCATCGCCTTCTGCGTGGCGATCGGACACCATTCCCTCGCGGCCGACCACGAGGGCCGCGACCGTGCGGACGTCCTCAACCGCGCCGCCGCCCTGATCTTCAGCACCGGGTCGCAGCCCACCCGCGGCTGACCACCATCACCGAGAACGCTCCTTCGCACCCCGCACCGAGGCTGCCCAGGGCCCGGCATGGGTCATGCCGGGCCTGGTGGGTTGGGGGTTACTCCCAGGTAGTGCCGGCGGGGATGCGGAAGGTGGTATTGATGCGGTTGAAGAAGTTGGTGATCGCCACCATCAGGACCAGGGCGCCGAGTTGGCGCTCGTTGTAGTGGCGGGCCGCTTCAGCCCAGATCTCGTCGGTGACCGCGCCCGGTCGGTCGGCGAGGCGGGTGGCGGCCTCGGTCAGTGCCAGGGCCGCGCGCTCGGCGTCATCGAAGAGCGGGTTCTCGTACCAGGCGGCCACTGCGAGCAGCTTCTCGGGACTGACGCCCGCCTTGGCCCCGCTCTTACCGCCGGCGTCGACACAGGCACTGCAGCCGTTGATCTGGCTGGCGCGCAGATGGACCAGTTCGAGCGTCTGGTTCGGTACGCCGCCGCTGTACACCTCCTTAAACAGGTGCTGGACGCCCGTCATGATGCTGGGCTGGCCGGCCGTGTTCTGAATGCGTGCCGTCATTTCCCCTCCAAGGGTCGTTGAACGGCACTACGACGTCCGGGAGCGGGACAAGGTAACGCGTTACCTCAGAGGTGTGCGGCGCGTCCTGGTAGTGACACCGTTGTACGCCGAGGGGGATCGTGACCGAAGAAGAGCAGCTCGCCGCGGAGTTCGAGGCGCAAAGGCCCTACCTGCGTGCGATCGCGTTCCGGGTGCTCGGGTCGCACGCCGACGCGGACGACGCCGTTCAGGAGGCGTGGCTGCGGCTCGCGCGGGCCGGTGGCGGCATCGACGACCTGCGCGGCTGGCTGACCACGGTGACCGGGCGGATCTGCCTGGACCTGCTCCGCAGGCGCAAGGTGCGGGGCGAGCAGCCGCTCGAACTCGACATCGGGCTGCCGGCCGGGGACGACGGGGGCGACCCCGAGCGGGAGGCCCTGCTCGCCGACTCCGTCGGCCTCGCCCTGTACGTCGTCATGGACGCGTTGACTCCGGCGGAGCGGGTGGCGTTCGTCCTCCATGATGTCTTCGAGGTCCCGTTCGACGCGGTCGCAGCGATCCTCGGGCGGAGCACACCGGCGGCCAAGATGCTCGCCAGCCGGGCCCGGGGGCGGCTGCGGCTCGGTGCTCCGGTGGCCGATGCCCATGCCGCCGCGCGGGACGTCATCAACGCGTTCCTCACGGCGGTGGGCGAGGGGGACGTGGGCGGGCTGCTCGACGTGCTCGCCCCAGGCGTGGTGCTGCGGGGGCAGGGGCCGCAGGGGGCCGTCCTCGTGCGCGGCGCGGAGAAGGTCGCCGCCCAGGCCGCGAGTTTCGCGGCGCCGGGCGCGCGGGCGCATCCGGCTCTTCTGGACGGCGTCCCCGGCGTGCTCATCACGGTCGGCGGACGGCCGGTCACCGTCCTCGCCTTCACGGTCAAGGACGGTGTCGTCACCGCGATCCGCGGCCTGACCGATCCGGCCCGGCTGGCGCAGATCGTCCCGTCGTGGGTCGCGTGACCCGGCTACTTGAGGAGTTGGCGGGCCATCACCATGCGCTGGATCTGGTTGGTGCCCTCGTAGATCTGAGTGATCTTGGCGTCGCGCATCATCCGCTCCACCGGGAACTCCCGCGTGTACCCGTAGCCCCCGAGGAGCTGGACGGCGTCGGTGGTGACGTCCATCGCCACGTCCGAGGCCAGCGCCTTACAGGCCGAGGAGACGAACGTCAGGTCCGCGACCTTCTCACCGCTCATCGCCCGCTCGGACTTGATCGCCGCGTGGTAGGTCAGCTGCCGGGCGCCCTCCAGCCGCATCGCCATGTCGGCCAGCATGAACTGCACACCCTGGAAGTCGGCGATCGACTTGCCGAACTGCCGCCGCTCCTTCACATACCCCAGCGCGAAGTCCAGCGCGCCCTGCGCGATCCCCAGCGCCTGCGCCGCGATCGTGATCCGCGTGTGGTCCAGCGTCGCCAGCGCCGTCTTGAACCCCGTACCCTCCACACCGATCAGCCGGTCCGCCGGGATCCGCGCGTCCTCGAAGATCACCTGCCGGGTCGGCGACCCCTTGATCCCCAGCTTGCGCTCCTTGGGCCCGAACGACACCCCCGGATCCGACTTCTCCACCACGAACGCCGAGATCCCCCGCGCACCCGCCGCCGGGTCGGTGACCGCCATCACCGTGTAGTACTCCGACACCCCCGCATTGGTGATCCACATCTTCGCGCCGTTGAGCACCCACTGCTCCCCGTCACGCACCGCACGCGTCTTCATCCCCGCCGCATCCGACCCCGCATCCGCCTCCGACAGGGCATAGGAGAACATCGCCTCCCCCCGCGCGACCGGAGCCAGATACTTCTTCTTGAGCTCCTCCCCACCGGCCAGCAGCACCGGCACCGTGCCCAGCTTGTTCACCGCCGGGATCAGCGACGAGGACCCGCACACCCGCGCGACCTCCTCGATCACGATCACCGTCGCCAGCGCGTCCGCTCCAGCGCCCCCGTACGATTCGGGCACGTGCACCGCATGCAGATCGTTGGCGACCAGCGCCTCCAGCGCCTCCTGCGGGAACCGGGACTCCTCGTCCACCTCCGCCGCGAAAGGAGCGATCTTGGCCTCGGCCAGCTCACGCACCGTGCGCCGCAGCAGCTCATGCTCCTCCGACGGCGCATACGTGGGAAAGTCAGAACTCATGCCGCAGATGCTACCCGCCAGTAGGGACTGGCGGGCAGGGCAGGTACGGGCCCGCAGTGGGCACGTGTCAGAAGAGGCCGCTAGTCGGCGACGGCTAATCGAAGGGAGCGGGTCTTGACCCACCGGCTGACGGTCATCGGAACGGGCTATCTGGGCGCCACCCACGCGGCCTGCATGGCCGACCTGGGCTTCGAGGTCCTCGGGCTGGACGTGGACGCCGAGCGGATCGCGCGGCTCGCCGCCGGTGACCTGCCGTTCTACGAGCCCGGCCTGGAACCGGTGCTGCGCCGGGGCCTGGAGACCGGGCGGCTGCGGTTCACGACGTCCTACAAGGAGGCCGCCGAGTTCGGGGACGTCCACTTCCTGTGCGTCGGGACGCCGCAGAAGGCCGGCGAGTACGCGGCCGACATGAGCTACGTGGACGACGCCGTCGCCTCGCTCGCGCCGCTGCTGAACCGGCCCTGCCTGATCGTGGGCAAGTCGACCGTGCCGGTCGGGACGGCCGCGCGGCTGGCCGAGATCCTCGCCCGGGTCGCGCCGGTCGGCGGCGACGCCGTGCTCGCCTGGAACCCCGAGTTCCTGCGCGAGGGGTTCGCCGTCCAGGACACCCTGCACCCCGACCGGATCGTGGCGGGCCTGCCCGCCGAGCAGGGCGCGGCCGAGCACGCCGAGAAGGTGCTCCGCGAGGTCTACCGGACGATGATCGCCGAGGGCACGCCGTTCATCACCGCCGACTTCCCCACGGCCGAGCTCGTGAAGGTGTCCGCCAACGCCTTCCTCGCCACCAAGATCTCGTTCATCAACGCGATGGCGGAGGTCTGCGAGGCCGCGCACGCCGATGTGACGAAGCTCTCGGAGGCGCTGTCCTACGACGACCGGATCGGCGGCAAGTTCCTCGGCCCCGGGCTCGGCTTCGGCGGCGGCTGCCTGCCCAAGGACATCCGGGCGTTCATGGCCCGCGCGGGCGAGCTCGGCGCCGACCAGGCGCTGACGTTCCTGCGCGAGGTCGACGAGATCAACATCCGGCGCCGGATCCGGATGGTGGACCTCGCCCGGCAGCTGCTCGGCGGCTCGTTCGCCGGCCGGACGGTCGGCGTCCTCGGCGCCGCGTTCAAACCGAACTCCGACGACGTCCGCGACTCCCCCGCGCTGGACGTGGCCGCGTCCATCCGTGCGCAGGGCGCCAAGGTGACCGTGTACGACCCGCAGGCCATGCGGAACGCGCGCCGCGCCCAGCCGACGCTGGAGTACGGCGACTCGGCCCTGTCGGCGGCCCGGGACGCGCACGTCGTCCTGCTGCTGACCGAGTGGCCGGAGTTCCGCGGCATGGACCCGGCCGCGCTCGCCGAGGCCGTCGCCGAACGCAACATCGTGGACGGCCGCAACGCCCTCGACCCCGAGCGGTGGCGCGCGGCGGGCTGGAACTACCGCGCGCTCGGACGCCCCTGAGCGCCGCGGGAAGCAAAGGATCGCGGGCGCTGTTGTCGTGGACATGGCAGACGAATTCGCCGACCAGGACGTGATCCGGCGGCTGCTGAACGAGACCGGGACGTGGGCGTTCGTCGGGCTCGGCGACAACCCCGACCGCGAGGTCTACACCCAGGCCCGGCTGATGCAGCAGCGCGGGAAGCGGATCATCCCCGTCCATCCGGCGGGGCGGGAGGTGCTCGGCGAGCGGGGCTACGCGTCGCTCGCCGACGTCCCGGAGAAGGTGGACGTGGTCGGCGTCTACCGGCGCGCCGAGCACGCCGGTGAGGCGGTGGACGCGGCGATCGCGGCCGGCGCGAAGGCCGTGTGGCTGCCGCTCGAAGTGATCGACGAGGCGGCCGCCCGGCGCGCGAAGGACGCCGGGCTGGACGTCGTCATGAACCGCTGCCCCGCCGTCGAATGGGCGCTGCGCCGCTAGGGACAGCAGCGGCCTTCCGCGAGGCGCGGCGGCGGCCCCCGACCGCGCTCGGGGGCCGCCGGCCGGCTAGGCCTCGTTGTCGATGATCTTGTAGGTGTGGGCCCCGTTGATCGCCCACATGCGGTACTGGACCTTGGGGTGCCGGACGACATCGGTCCACGCGTTCGGCCGGATCACGTCCGCGCTGATCATCACGGTCACGGCGGAGTGCTTCTTGTTGAAGATGATGCGGTTCTGCTTCGGCTCCTCCCTGACGTTGAAGCCCGCCTTCTTCAGGTAGCTGCTCGCCCGGATGATCCGCACCTTCTTGCCGTTCCAGCAGTACTTGACGCTCGAGTGCCACTGGTAGTTCGTCGGAATGGTGTTGGAGTTGATGTACCGGTCGACCGTGTTGCACTTCTCCTTCGCCTTCGCGCCGGCCGTCGTCTTGGTCCCGGCGCTCCCGGCGCTCCCGGCGCCCGCCGCGGCCCCAGTACCCGACTCGGCCCTGGTGCCCGACTCGGCCCTGGTGCCCGACTCGGCCCCGGTGCCCGACTCGGCCCCGGTGCCCACCGCGGCTCCCCCCAGCACGGCAGGCGCCTGCTGGTCGGACACCGCGGAGACCTTGCCGACCGGCCCGGACTCCGACTGACCGCCCACGAGCACGCCGGCGGTGATGGCGCCGCTCAGCGCGGTGACGCCCACCGCCGCGGCGATCGCGGCGCGGCGCCGCGACGGCTTGCGCGGCTCAGACTTCTCCTCGTGCATTTCTCCACACTTCCTTCCATTGTCGGGCTTTCCGATTAGCCGCCCGATCACTGGAGAAAATGTATGGAGAATGACGTCCGGCCCCCTAGGGCCATAGGGCCCCAACATCACCTCTCGCGGACCCTGATGTCCTTTGACGCGAACTCGAATCGGTCGCTCAGAAGGATCGCCGGGGAGTCCGCGGCGGGTGGCGGCAGGACGCTAGAGCTTGTCGCGGAGCCGGGCGCCCTTCGCCTTGGCCTGGCCGTAGAGGTCCTTCTGGAAGACCTCCATCTTGGCCCGCAGCCCCTCGTCGGACGCGGCCAGGATGCGGACGGCCAGCAGCCCGGCGTTGCGGGCCGCGCCGACCGCGACCGTCGCGACGGGGACGCCCGCGGGCATCTGCACGATCGACAGCAGCGAGTCCATGCCGTCGAGGTACTTCAGCGGCACCGGGACGCCGATCACCGGCAGCGGCGTCACCGACGCCAGCATGCCGGGCAGGTGCGCGGCGCCGCCCGCGCCCGCGATGATCACGCGGAGGCCGCGGCCGGCGGCCTCCTCCCCGTAGGCGATCATGTCGTGCGGCATCCGGTGCGCGGACACGACGTCGGCCTCGTAGGGGACGCCGAACTCCGCCAGCGCCTGCGCGGCGCCCTCCATGACGGGCCAGTCGGAGTCGCTGCCCATCACCACGCCGACGACCGGCTCAGTCATTTCCGCTTCTCCCCCATCTTCGTCCCCCAACGCAGGTAGTCCGCGGCATGACGGGCCCGTTCCCGGACGTCGTCGAGGTCTGTGCCGAGCGCCGTCACATGGCCGATCTTGCGGCCGGGACGCGACTCCTTGCCGTACATGTGCACCTTGACGGCCGGGTCGTGGGCCATCACGTGGATGTAGCGGGAGTAGACGTCCGGGTCGTCGCCGCCGAGCACGTTCGCCATCACCGTGTACGGGGCGGTCGGCTCGGTGGAGCCGAGCGGCAGGTCGAGGACGGCCCGCAGGTGCTGCTCGAACTGCGACGTCCGGGAACCCTCGATCGTCCAGTGCCCGGAGTTGTGCGGGCGCATGGCCAGCTCGTTCACCAGCAGCCCGGCGTCGGTCTCGAACAGCTCGACCGCGAGCAGCCCGACGACGCCGAGCTCCTCCGCGACGCGGAGGGCGAGGCTCTGCGCCTCGGCGGCAAGGTCGTCGGACAGGCCCGGTGCGGGCGCGATCACCTCGGTGCAGATGCCGCCCTCCTGGACGGTCTCCACGATCGGGTACGCGGCGCCCTGCCCGTAGGGCGAGCGCGCGACGAGGGCGGCCAGCTCCCGCCGGAACGGGACGTGCTGCTCGACCATCAGGTCGACGCCCTCCGCGAGCAGCCGCTCCACCTCGCCGGACGGCTCGTCCACGATCCAGACGCCCTTGCCGTCGTAGCCGCCGCGGGTCGCCTTGAGGACCAGCGGCCAGCCGTGCTCGCGGCCGAAGTCCGCCAGGAAGGCGGCGGGTTCCGACGCGGGCACGGGCGCGTACGCGGGGCACGGGACGCCGAGGCCGCTGAGCCGCTCCCGCATGACGAGCTTGTCCTGGGCGTGGGCGAGGGCCGCCGCGCCCGGCCGGCACGGGACGCCCGACTCCTCCAGCTCCCGGATGTGCGGGCCCGGGACGTGCTCGTGGTCGAACGTGACCACGTCGCAGCCCTTGGCGAACGCCAGCAGGTCGTCGCGGGACCGGTCGTCCCCCACCCGGACGTCGGACACGGCCTTGGCCGCCGACTCGTCGAGCGCCCCGGCGAGGACGCGCAGCGACACGCCGAGCGCGATCGCGGCCTGCTGGGTCATCCGGGCCAGCTGCCCGCCGCCCGCCATGCCCACGACGGGCATTTCACCCCGGCGGAGCCGGGCCGGGGGGCGCGGGAGGTCGTCCCCCCTCGGGGAATCCGGTGGAACACTCACGTCAGAAGGCTATCGGCCGATCGGGGCGAACGAATCCCCGGCGGCGGGCGTCACAGGTGTGTGGGGGTCGTGACAATGGGCAGGGAACGCGTGGACAGCGTGAAACGTTCATGTTCCGACGTCTCCGCGGCAACAGGCGTCTATTCTCGTGGTGCCTCCGCATCAGCCGCCGCGCCGTCGGCCGTGGCGTTCGACGAAGTCCGGAAGGACGGTTCCCCTTCGTGAGCCTGGTCGCCAAACTCCATCGGCGGTTCGCGCACCTCGTGCACGAACTCGCCAAGTTCGGCAGTGTGGGCGCGATCGCGTTCGTCATCACGGTCGTGATCGGCAACGGCCTGCACACCGGGATGGGCGTCGGCCCGCTGACCTCCAACGGCGTCGCGACGATCATCGCGACGACGTTCTCCTACCTGGCGAACCGGTACTGGACGTTCCGGCACCGCGACCGCACCGGGCTCGGCCGCGAGTACGTGCTGTTCTTCGCGCTGAACGGCGTCGGGCTGGTGATCACCGAGCTGTTCATCGGCTTCTCGCACTACGTCCTCAAGCTGGACGGCGCCGTCTTCTACAACATCGCCCTGGTCATCGGCACCGGCGTGGCGACGCTGTTCCGCTTCTGGTCGTACAAGAAGTGGGTGTTCCTGCCGGCGAGCGCGCCGGCGGTCGACCCCGCGTCCGGCCTGCCCGAGGCCCCCGCCGCCGGCTCCGCCGACTCTGCGGGCCTCGCCGGCCCGGAGGCGCCGGGCGTCCACCGCGCGAACGGCCGCTCCCCCCGCCTGGGCCACCCCCTCGACGCCCCCAGCGAGGACTACGCCGAGATCTGAACGGCGCGGCCGCCGCCCGTCAGGCGGGGCCCATGACCACCCGCTCGGCGGCCAGGCGCGCCTCGGCGGGCTGGCGGAGGAAGACCCCGAAGACCGCGGGACGGGACTGGATCAGTTCGAGGCGGCCGCCGTCCACCACGGCGAGCGAGCGGGCCAGGTAGAGGCCGAGGCCGGTGCCGTGGCCGCCGCTGACGCTGCGGTCGAAGATGCGGGGCTCCAGCTCGGCCGGGATCCCGGGGCCCTCGTCGCCGATCTCGACCACCACCGACCCGGCGCCCGGCTTGGTGTGGATGGTGACGGTCCCGGCGCCGTGGGTGAGCGAGTTCTCCAGCAGGGTCGCGAGGATCTGGGAGAGGCCCTCGGGGTTGGTCAGGCCGATCAGGCCCTGCTCGCCGACGATCCGCACGTCCCGGCCCTCCTTGCGGAAGCTCGGCCGCCACTCCTTGACCTGCTGGGTGATGATCTCGTCGATCGGGGACGGGACGGCGCCGCCGGTCGGGTCGTGCCGGGCGCGGGCGAGCAGCTGCTCCACGACCGCGACGAGCCGCTCGGTCTGCGCGACCGCGGCGGCGCCCTCCTCGCGGACGACGTCGGGGTACTCGGCGGCCTCGATCATCTCCTCCAGCCGCATCGACAGCGCGGTGAGCGGCGTGCGGAGCTGGTGGCTGGCGTCGGTGGCGAACTGGCGGCCGGCGACGACGAGGTCGGTGATGCGGACGGCGCTGCGGTCCAGCACCTCGGCGACCTGGTCGATCTCCGGGATGCCGTAGCGGCGGGGGCGGGGCCGGGCGTTGCCGCTGCCGAGCCGGTCGGCGGTCTCGGCGAGCTCGCGGAGCGGCAGCATGAACTTGCGGGCCTGCACCATGGCCAGGCCGACGGTGACGGCGACGCCGAGCAGCGCCAGGCTGCCGATCAGCAGGATCAGCCGGAGCGCGGCGTCGCGGACCTCCGCCTCCGGGCGCGCCACCCGGACCCGCACCGCGCCGTGCGCGGCGGTGGCGCTGAGGACGGGGCCGCGGCGCGGCGGCCCGGCGTTGAGGGTGCGGCCGTCCGGCAGCGTGACGGTGATCTGCCGGCCGGGGTACTCGCGGGCGATGATCGCGCCGGTGACGGGCTGCGGTTTCTCCAGGCTGTAGCCGACGCTGCCCGCGATGGAGGACGCCTCCCGGTCGAGCGACCGGCCGGCCTCCTCGTAGACGAGTTTGTGTGCGGCGTAGGCGAGGGGTATGCCGAGCAGGAGGATCGCGACCACCGCCACCGCGAGCGTCGACAGGAGGAGTCGGCGCCTCATCAGGGCTCCTTAGGGGTGGGGCCGCGGACGGCGCAGCACGCTGCCCGGGGGCCTCTCGGGAAGGCCCCCGGTCGTTCCGCCCGGCCGCGGCGGCCGGTGCTAGTCGCCGCGCTCGAACCGGAAGCCGACGCCCCGCACCGTGGTGATGTAGCGGGGACTGCCGGCGTCGTCGCCGAGCTTGCGGCGCAGCCAGGAAATGTGCATGTCGAGCGTCTTCGTGGAACCCCACCAGTTGGTGTCCCACACCTCGCGCATGATCTGTTCGCGGGTCACGACCTTGCCGGCGTCGCGGACGAGCACCCGCAGCAGGTCGAACTCCTTGGTGGTCAGCTGGAGCTCCTGGTCGCCCATCCAGGCGCGGCGCGACTCGGCGTCGATCCGCACCCCCTGGACGATCGGGGTCTCGGTGCTGCCCCGGCGCAGCAGCGCGCGCACCCGCGCGAGCAGCTCGGCCAGCCGGAACGGCTTGGTCACGTAGTCGTCGGCGCCCGCGTCGAGCCCGACGACGGTGTCGACCTCGTCGGCCCGGGCGGTCAGGATCAGGATGGGCACGCCGTGCCCCTCGGCCCGCACCCTGCGGGCCACCTCAAGGCCGTCCAGTTCGGGCAGGCCGAGATCGAGGACGATCAGGTCAACCCCGCCGCCGAGCGCCCGCTCCAGCGCCTGCGGGCCGTCCGGGCTTACTTCGACGGTGTACCCCTCGCGACGCAGCGCGCGGGCGAGAGGCTCGGAGATGGACGTGTCGTCCTCGGCGAGCAGTACTGAGGTCATGAACCGATCGTATGACCATTCTTGACCATTACCGGGCTGCCGCCGCGCTCTTGACCTGCGGTTTGCCACTCGTAGTACATTACCGAACACGACATATCCGTCAGTACCCGTATCTTCGCCGCAATAGACGCGTCCACGGGTCAGCGAAAAATCGCGATCGAGGCCGCGGGCAGCTCCACGGCGACCCTTCCGGAATCGCCGAGTGCGCCGGGGTCGAGGTGAATCGCCGGATCCGACGCGAGCAGCAGCCGGGGGCGCGCGCCGGGCGGCCCCGCCGGGAGGGCGACGGGCACGTCCCCGAGGTTCGCCGCCACACCGATCCCGCCGCGCCGCATCACCAGCCAGCGCGCCGTGCTCTCGTCCGTCCCGACCTGCACCGCGGCCGGCCGGGGGTCGTTCAGGTCGGGTTCGGAGCGGCGCAGCGCGATCAGGGCGCGATGCCATTCGAGCAGGTCAGCGTGGTACGGGTCGTCCGGCTCGGTCCAGTCGAGGACGGATCGGCGAAAGGTGTCCACAGCCTGTGGATCGGGGACCTCGCCCGCCCAGCCGTGCCGGGCGAACTCCCGCCGGCGCCCCTCGCTGACGGCGCGGGCCAGCTCCAGATCGCGGTGGTCGGTGAAGTAGCACCAGGGGGTGGACGCGCCCCACTCCTCGCCCATGAACAGCATCGGCGTGAAGGGCGCGAGCAAAAGCAGTGCCGCGCCCACTTTGAGCAGCCCTGGGGACGGCAAGAGCGCGCCGATGCGGTCGCCGGAGGCGCGGTTGCCGACTTGGTCGTGGTTCTGCAGAAAGCCGAGGAAACGGTGTGCGGGCGTTTCCCGGACGTTCACCGGCCGCCCGTGGTGCCGGCCCCGGTAGGTCGACATGGTCCCGTCATGAACGAAGACTCTGGTAAGGGCCTTCTTCAGCGTTTCCAGAGAGCCGAAGTCGCAGTAGTAGCCCTGCCGTTCACCGGTGAGCGCGGCGTGCAGCGCGTGGTGGAAGTCGTCGCTCCACTGCGCGTCCAGGCCGTATCCACCGGCCTCCCTGGACGTCACCAGGCGCGGGTCGTTCAGGTCGGATTCGGCGATGAGGAAGAGCTGCCGCCCCAGGTGGGCGGATTCCGCCGCCACGGCGCGCCCCAGTTCTTCGAGGAGGTGCGTGGCGCTGTGGTCGGTGATGGCGTGGACGGCGTCGAGCCGCAGCCCGTCGAAGTGGTAGTCGCGCAGCCACATCAGCGCGTTCTGCACGACGAATGCGCGGACCTCGTCCGAGCCTTCCTGGTCGAAGTTCACCGCGTCGCCCCAGGGGGTGGCGTGGGCGCTGGTGAAGTACGGCCCGAAGCTGCCCAGGCGGTTACCGTCCGGGCCTAGATGGTTGTAGACGACGTCGAGGACGACGGCCAGGCCGCGCGCATGGGCGGCGTCTACGAAGCGCTTCAGACCGTCTGGGCCGCCGTAGGGCTCATGGGGCGCCCACAGGTGGACACCGTCGTACCCCCATCCGTGACGGCCGGGAAAGGACGCGACGGGCAGCAGCTCCACCGCGTCTATGCCGAGCGCCACCAGATGGTCGAGGCGGTCGGTAGCGGCGTCGAACGTCCCCTCCTGCGTGAACGTGCCGACGTGCATCTCGTAGAGGACGCTCCCGGGGAGCGGACGGCCATGCCAATGCTGGTCCGTCCATGCGAACTGTCCGTGGTCGTAGACGCGGCTCTGGCCGTGCACACCGTTGGGCTGCCAAGGCGAGCGAGGGTCGGGCAGTACTTCGTCTGAGCCGTCCAAGACGAAGCCGTAGTCCGTCCCATGGCCGGCGTCGGCGACGCTGGCCTCCCACCAGCCGGAGGGCCGCGCCTCCATCGGATGGCCCGTGCCGCCGACCACGACTTCGACGCGGTCGGCGGCGGGTGCCCACACGGCGAACATGGTGCTCAACTACCGAACTCCCTGGGGACGAGCAGCGCGACGGGCAGATGCTCGAAGACGCGGTCCGCGTCCAGGAAGGGACCCATGTGCGTGCAGCCGGTCAGCACGTCCCGCCAGCCCTGGTGGCGGACGTCCACCCGCGTCCCGTTCCAGCCGCCCCGGCGTTCCAGCCCCACGGGCAGCCGGGTGGCGAGCGCGACCGCGCCGCCCCGCGCGAACCCGATCAGATGCTCGGCCGCCGACCCGCGCGCCGCGACCGGCTCGTACGGGCTTCCCGCGAGGGGACGACCCCCCGCGCCCCCGGGCCCGAACCACTCGGGGTGGGCGCGCCGCAGCCGCAGCGTCCGCGACGTGACCAGCAGCTTCTCGTCGTCGACCTCTTTCGGGCGGCGGCCGGTGTCGAGCCGGGCGAGGTGCTCGCGGCGCCGCCCGTAGTCGACCGGACGGCGGTTGTCGGGGTCGACCAGCGCCAGGCCGGTCAGCTCGCAGCCCTGGTAGACGTCCGGGACGCCCGGCATGGCCAGCTGGACGAGCTTCTGCCCCAGCGTGTTCACGCGCGCGTAGGGGGCCAGCCTGGCGACGAACGACGTCATGTCGGTGATGAGGTCGGGGTCGGACAGGACGCCCCGCGCATACGCGAGCACGGCCTTCTCGTAGTCGGCGTCTTGCTCGACCCAGGACGTGCGGGTCTTGGCCTCCCGCATCGCTTTGGTGAGGAACTCCTCCAGACGATCCTGGGTGATGGGCCAGGCGCCGACGAGGGTCTGCCAGAGGAGGTATTCAAGGTCGGGCTCCAGCGGTGATGGGGTCGGGCCCCACGTCCGCCAGCGCTCCACGGCCTCCTTCCACTCGCCCGGGATCTCCGCCACGACCGACAGCCACGCCCGTACGTCCTCTTCGCGCTTGGTGTCGTGCGTGGAGAGGGTCGTCATCGTCTGCGGCCAGTCGCGGGCGAGCCTGATGCAGTACGCGTGGAAGTCCTCCGGGCTGACGGAGAACCGCTCTGGGGCGCCGCCCACCTCGTTCAGCGCGGCCATCCGGTTCCACCGGTAGAACGCGGTGTCCTCGACGCCCTTGGCGGCGAGCGGCGCGGACGTCTGCTGGAACCGCACGATGAACTCGGCGTCGGTGCGCTCACCCCGTCCCAGAGCGAGGTCTACGACGGCCTCCAGGTCGCTGTGGAGCTCCTCGGGAAGGTGAGTGCGCGCACGGTCTGCGGCCTCCGTTAACACGTCCACGGCCTGCTGTGGAGCGTCCTCACCGGGCACGACGTAGGCGCGGTACACGGGCATGGCGACGAGCAGTTCGACCAGGGCCCGTTCCATGCCGGGGCGACGCTCGCCCACGACCCGGTGGAGGACGCGCAGGAGCCGGTCCATCTCCGGCTTGAGCCCGTGTGTGGCGGCGTGCAGGCGGGCCTCGTGCTCGACCTCCTCGAACTCGGCCGGATTGTCCGTCAGCGACACGTAGTAGTCGGTGAGCGGCTTCTCCCCGGCCGGGTCGACGAACAGCCCGCCGACCATGCCGAGCGAGTCGTACCCGGTGGTGCCCGCGCACGGCCAGTCCGGCGGCAGCCGCTCCTCCCCCTCGGTGATCTTCTCGACGAGCAGCCAGCGGCCCGGCGCGGCCTCCGCCAGCCGGCGCAGGTAGCCGCGCGGGTCGGCGAGGCCGTCCGGGTGGTCGACGCGCAGGCCGTCCACGAGGTCCCGCTCGACCAGGCCGAGCAGCAGCGCGTGCGTACGCCGGAAGACCTCGGGGTCCTCCTGGCGGAGCCCGATGAGCCCGGAGATGTCGAAGAACCGCCGGTAGTTGGGCTCGCCCTCGCCGGGCAGCGCGATCCGGCCGCCGCCCGCGTCCCAGTCGACGTCGAACCACCGCGCGAACGGCGAGCCCGGCCCGTCCTCCAGGACCCGTGCGAGCGGCAGGTTCAGGTCGTGGGGGTCCGGGATCGCCATGTGGTTCGGGACGACGTCGACCAGCAGCCGCAGGCCGTGCGCGCGGAACCGGGTGGCCATCGCGCCGAACGCCTCGGCGCCGCCCAGCTCCTCGGACAGCCGGGAGTGGTCGACGACGTCGTAGCCGTGTGCGGAGCCCGGCGCGGCCTGCAGGATCGGGGACAGGTACACGTGGGACACGCCGAGGGACGCCAGGTAGGGCGCGAGCGCGGCGGCCTCGGCGAAGCCGAAGCGCTCCTCGGGCGTCCCGCGGAGCTGGAGGCGGTAGGTGCCGGACGGCGGTGCGGTCAGCGGGTCGAGGCCGGGGGTGTCGGCCTGGTCCTTCTCGGTGCTGTGGTCCTCGGACACGGCTTCCTCTGGGGGGTCGGCGGGGAGCGGTTCCTCGGCGGCGGGTTCGGCGTCCATCTCGTCGTTCGTCTCGGCGGCGGCGGGGCTCTCGGCGGCGGGGCTCTCGGCGGCGGGGCGCATGGGGGTCAGACGCGGCGCAGGACCTGGATCGAGCGGGCGCCGACCGGGACGTTCTCGCGGGCCTTCACGACGGGCGACTCCTCCTCGGCGAGCAGCGGGTCGGCGGTGTCGAGCATCTTGATCCACATCTGCCCGTAGACGGCGGGCGGCAGAGTGAACGTCAGGTCGCCGTCGTGCGCGTTGAACAGCAGCAGGAACGAGTCGTCCCGGACCGGCCGCCCGCGCGGGTCGGGCTCGCTGATCGCGTCGCCGTTCAGGAACACGTTCAGCGACTTGTTGAAGCCCGCGGACCAGTCCCGGTCGGCCATCTCCCGGCCGCCCGGCGTGAACCACACCAGGTCGGGCAGCTCCTCGGACTCCGCCTCGGCCTCGCCCATCCGCCGCGCGGCCCTGCGGGCGCGCTTCGTCCGCTGGTCGCCGAGGAAGAACCGGCGGCGCCGGAAGACGGGATGCGCGGTGCGCAGCCTGGAGAGCCGCCGCACGAAGTCGAGCATGGGGCCGCGCTCGTCGAAGAAGGTGTCGTCGCGGAGGCCCGTCCAGTCGACCCACGAGATCTTGGTGTCCTGGCAGTAGGCGTTGTTGTTGCCGCCCTGGGTGCGGCCGATCTCGTCGCCGTGCAGCAGCATCGGGACGCCCTGCGACAGGAACAGCGTGGTCAGGAAGTTGCGCTTCTGCCGCTCCCGCAGCGCGACGATGTCGAGGTCGTCGGTCGGGCCCTCGTTGCCGCAGTTCCACGAGCGGTTGTCGTCGCTGCCGTCCCGGTTGCCCTCGCCGTTCGCCTCGTTGTGCTTGTGGTCGTAGGAGACGAGGTCGTGCAGCGTGAACCCGTCGTGGCAGGTCACGAAGTTGATCGAGGCGATCGGGCGGCGGCCGTCGTCGGCGTACAGGTCGGACGAGCCCGTCAGCCGGGACGCGAAGTCGGGCATGGCGCCGGGCTGCCCGCGCCAGTAGTCGCGCATGGTGTCGCGGTACTGGCCGTTCCATTCCGTCCACAGCGGCGGGAAGTTGCCGACCTGGTAGCCGCCCTCGCCGACGTCCCACGGCTCGGCGATCAGCTTCACCTGGGAGACGACCGGGTCCTGCTGGACGAGGTCGAAGAACGCCGACAGCCGGTCCACCGCGTGCAGTTCGCGGGCCAGCGTCGCGGCGAGGTCGAACCGGAACCCGTCCACGTGCATCTCGGTCACCCAGTACCGCAGCGAATCCATGATCATCTGCAGGACGTGCGGGCTGCGCATCAGCAGGCTGTTCCCGGTGCCCGTCGTGTCGGTGTAGTAGCGCGGGTCGTCGTCGGCCAGCCGGTAGTAGGACGCGTTGTCGATGCCCCGGAACGACAGGGTCGGCCCGAGGTGGTTGCCCTCGGCGGTGTGGTTGTAGACGACGTCCAGGATCACCTCGATCCCGGCCTGGTGCAGGGCCTTCACCATCGCCTTGAACTCCAGCACCTGCTCGCCCCGCTGCCCGGACGAGGAGTACTCGTTGTGCGGCGCGAAGAACCCGATCGTGTTGTAGCCCCAGTAGTTGCGCAGGCCGCGCCGCACCAGCACGTCATCGTGGACGAACTGGTGGACGGGCATCAGCTCCACCGCCGTCACCCCGATCGAGCGCAGATGATCGGTGATCACCGGGTGGGCGAGGCCCGCGTAGGTGCCGCGCAGCGCCGGCGGGATCTCCGGGTGCCGGGCGGTGAGGCCCTTCACGTGCGCCTCGTAGATCACGGTCTCGTGGTACGGGATGCGCGGCGGCCGGTCGTCGCCCCAGTCGAAGTACGGGCTGACGACCACCGACCGCATCGTGTGGCCCGCCGAGTCGGCGTCGTTGCGCGACCACGGGTCGCCGAACTCGTAGCCGAAGCACGACTCGTCCCAGTCGATCGTCCCCTCGACGGCCTGCGCGTACGGGTCGAGGAGCAGCTTCGCCGGGTTGCAGCGCTGCCCGCGGCGCGGGTCGAACGGCCCGTGCACCCGGTAGCCGTACCGCCGGCCCGGCATGACGCCCGGCAGGTAGCCGTGCCAGACGAACGCGTCCACCTCGGGGAGCGTCAGCCGCGTCTCCTCGCCGTCGCCCGCCGGCCCGTCGAACAGGCACAGCTCCACCCGTTCGGCCGCCTCGGAGAACACGGCGAAGTTCGTCCCCGCGCCGTCGAACCGGGCGCCGAGGGGATACGCGTCGCCCGGCCAAACCTGTGCCACTTGTCCCGCCCTCCCGTCCGGACCGCGACGGGCCCCGGCGCCATGGCGACTGCACGGCTGCCGACGCGGGCCCGGCGGCGCACGCCGGAAGCCCTTCCCCCTGAGGCTTGAGTCACACCGATTGGGAGTCCACTGGCCAGAACGGACACTCCTGAGCTACGTTAGGGGAGCCTAACCTCAATAAGGGCGCCCTAAGTGCCCGAGGGGAGGCGCGTCGGGCCAGCTCCAGCCGCACGGAAGGTCTCCCACCGGCATGTACGTCTGCATCTGCAACGCCGTCACCGAGGACGACGTCCACGGCTGCATGGCGAGCGGCTGCACGACCGCCAAGGCGGTCAAGGCCGCCTGCGGCTTCAAGCCCGGCTGCGGCATGTGCACCAAGCGCATCCACACCATGGTCAGCCAGTACCGGACGGCCAACGAGCTGGCGGACGCCCTGACCGGCGGCCCGCTCGCGCTCACCGCCGTGCCGGAGCAGGCCGTCCCGGAGCAGGCCGCCCCGGCCCCGTCCGAGATCGCCGCGGAGCTCGCCGCGGAACCGACCGCCGAGGGGGCCGCCCCGCCGACCGCCGCCTGAACGAAACCGCGGCCCCGCACGGCCCCGCCGAGGAGGCGGACACGCGCCGGGCGGGGGTTAGTGCTGTCCCCAACTCGGCGGCCATGGAAGCATGGGGGCCATGGAAGGCGACAGAGAGATCATCGCGCTGCTCAACGAGCAGCTCACCGCGGAGCTCACGGCGATCAACCAGTACTTCCTGCACTCCAAGATGCAGGAGAACTGGGGCTTCCTCCGCATGGCCAAGCACACCCGCGACGAGTCGTTCGACGAGATGCGGCACGCGGAGCGGCTCACCAACCGGATCCTGTTCCTGGAGGGCCTGCCGAACTACCAGAAGCTCGGCACCCTGCGCATCGGGCAGACGATCTTCGAGCAGCTCAAGGCCGACCTAGAGATCGAGATGGAGGCCGTGGCGCGGCTCCGCCCCGGCATCGAGCTGATGCGCTCGCGCGGCGACGTCACGTCCGCCCGGCTCTTCGAGCACATCCTCGCCGACGAGGAGGAGCACATCGACTACCTGGAGACCGAGCTGAGCCTCGTCGAGGCGCTGGGCGAGCAGAACTACCTGCAGCGCCTCACCGACTCCCCCACCGAGAGCGGCTCCAGCGCCTACTGACCCGCGCCTAGTCGCGCGGCGTCTCCGCGGACGCCGCCTTCCGGCGCAGCACGAACGGCTGGACGATGCCGAGGCCCCGGACCGGGCGCCGCACGATCCGCGTCACCTCGTAGGCCGGTGAGCCCTCCAGGCAGGCCGCCAGCTCGCTGTCGATCACGACGGAGCCCGGGCGGGCCAGCGAGGTGAGCCGGGCGGCGAGGTTCACCGTGGTCCCGAACACGTCGCCCATCAGCGGCAGGACGGGGCCGTGGGCCACGCCGACCCGGACGTCCGGGACCTCGGTCTCGTCCTGGATGGCCGCCGCGACCGTCAGCGCGATCTCCGCGCCGACCTCCGGCGACTCCGCGCTGAACAGCACCTCGTCGCCGAGCGTCTTCACCAGCCGGCCGCCGCAGGAGGCGATGATGTCGGCGGCGGTCTCCTCGAACCACTCCACCACCCGGGCCAGCTCGATCTCCTCCAGCTCCCGGCTGACCTGGGTGAAGGACACCATGTCGGCGAACCCGACGGTGGTCATCGGGCGACCCGCCGGGTCGCCGTTGTCGCGGCTCGCCGCCGCGGCCAGCGCCCGGGTGCCGGCCGCCGCGAGCTGCCGCCGCCACGCGTGCACGACCAGCGGCTCGAACTCGCCGATGTGCTTCTCGGCGATGTCCACGACCGTGTCGACCGCCTCCGCGGACGGCGTCTCGTGCGGGTCGCCGGTCAGCATGCTGCGCAGCAGGTTGACCTGCCACTCCGCGAGCCGGGTCATCGTCTGCCCGTACGCGCGGACCAGGCGGACCACGCCGTCCTCGTCCAGGATCCCGTCGTCGACCAGCCGGCGCAGCCGGTCCAGCGCCGCGACGTCGCCCTCGGTGTAGGCGATCGTCTCGTCCGGCATGGACGGGTACCCGAACGCCCGCCAGATCCGGCCCGCGAAGTCGCGGGTGACCCCGGCCAGCCGGACGGCCTGGACGCGGTTGTACCGCAGCTCGCCGCCGAGCAGGAGCTCCTCGATCTCCTTCGGATCGGGCAATCCGGCCGCCATCTCCCGCCCCTCAGCCCGCCGCCGCCGGGGGCCGCGGCGGCGGCGTCATCAGTCGATCTCCGGACATATCAGTGCAGCTCACCAGCAACCCCAAGAGTTGGAACTCGCCGTGCACATCGTTGCAGATCAGCACTCGGATCAACGCCCGGACCGCGGATCCTCGTTCCCCGTTCAACGGACGTGCACCACATCGCCGGCGCTGACCGCGCTGTCCCCGCCCGGACCCGCGACGACGAGGCGGCCCGTCTCGTCCACGTCCCGTGCCCGCCCGGTCAGCCGCTGGTCGCCGGGCAGCTCCACCCGGACGTCGCGGCCGAGCGTCACGCACAGGTCCCGGTAGGCGGTGCGCAGCCCGCTGGTGTCCGGATCGCCGCCGAGCGCCGTCCACTCCCGGTACCAGGTCTCGAACTCGCGCAGGATCGCGCGCAGCAGCGGCGCCCGGTCGCTGAGCGGCGCGCCCTCGATCGCCAGCGACGTCGCGGTCGGCACCGGCAGCTCCTCGGCCCGCAGGCCCACGTTCAGCCCGACGCCGATCACCAGGCCGTCGTCGACCCGCTCGGCGAGGATCCCGGCGAGCTTGCGGTCGCCGACGAGCACGTCGTTCGGCCATTTGAGGCGGGCGTCCACGGCCGTGTCGCCGTCGGCGTCCGCGCCGAGGAACCGCTCCCCCCGCTGCGACCAGGCGGTCATACGGCGGATCGCGGTGGCGACGGCGACGCCCGTCAGCAGCGACGCCCAGCCCAGCCGCTGCACCGGCACCGCGGGCCGCACCAGCATGGAGAACGCCAGCCCGGACCGCGGCGGCGCCGTCCACGCCCGGCCCTTGCGGCCCCGGCCCGCCGTCTGCCACTCGGTGGCCAGCACGGTGCCCTCCGGCGCGCCCTCCCGGGCCCGCGCCGCGAGGTCGGCGTTGGTGGAGCCGGTCTCGTCCACGATCCCGATCTCCCGCCACAACCCGCCCTCCCGGACGAGCGCACGCCGCAGCGCGCCCTCGTGCAGCGGCGGCCGTCCGAGATCCCCATACGCTGAGTCCACGCCTCCATCCAACCCGATGACGGTCTTGATCTTGGGGCCGGACGTCGGGTAGGGGGCCCGGTCCTCGTTAGGGTGCGGCTTATGGATGGAGTGACGCTGCGGCGCGACGGGCATGTCGCGGAGATCGTGCTGGACCGCCCCGAGGCCCTCAACGCCCTGTCGACGGCGATGGCCCGCCGCCTCACCGGCGCCTGCGCCGAGGTCGCGGCGGACCCGGCCGTCCGCGCCGTCGTGCTGAGCGCGGCCGGGGAGAAGGCGTTCTGCGTGGGCGCCGACCTCAAGGAACGCAACGCGATGACCGACGACGAGATCCTCGCGCAGCGGCCCGTCTTCCGCGCCGCGTTCGGCGGCGTGCTGAACCTGCCGCAGCCCGTCATCGCGGCCGTGCACGGCTACGCGCTCGGCGGCGGCTGCGAGTTCGCGCTCTCCTGCGACATGATCGTCGCGGACGAGACGGCCGTGTTCGGGCTGCCCGAGGTGGGCGTCGGCCTCGTGCCGGGCGGCGGCGGCACCCAGCTCGCGCTGCGCCGCCTCGGCCCCGGCAAGGCCGCCGACCTGGTCTTCACCGGCCGCCGCCTCGCCGTCGGCGAGGCCCTCGCCTACGGCCTCGCCGACCGCAAGGTCCCCGCCGGCACCGCCCGCGAGGAGGCCCTCGGCATCGCCAAGGCGATCGCCCGCAACTCCCCGGCCGCCGTCCGCGCCGCGAAGCGCGCGATGCGCCTCGGCGGCGGCGTCGGCCTGGACGCGGGCCTCGACCTGGAGGAGAACGCCTGGCGCACCGTCGCCTTCTCCCCCGACCGCCGCGAGGGCATCGCCGCCTTCAACGAGAAGCGCAAGCCGAACTGGCCGAGCTGATCGGGCGCGGGCTGATCGGGCGCGGGCTGCCGCTCAGGCGGCGCCCAGGTCGTCGGAGTGGCCTGCTCGCAGGCGGGGCCACTGGGCGGTGGGACGGCCGTCGGTGCGGAAGAAGCCGCCGTCGACCGAGCCCGCCCTGGGCCAGCCCGCGGGTGAGTCCTCCCAGGTCTCCTGGCGGCCGTAGACGGTCATGTCCATCAGCGAGTAGGCGATGTCCATGGCCTCCACGCCGCGGCCGTTCGTCCAGTAGGTCTCGAAGACCCGGTCGCCGTCGCGCAGGTAGCAGACCAGGTGGAACATGCCCGCGGTGCGGCCGGTCAGCAGGGTCTCGGCGGGGTCTTGGACGGAGTACCAGGGCATGGTCCAGCCCATGAAGTCGCGGTACCGGACGCTCTCCTCGTAGGGGCCCTGGCAGAACGTCGCGTAGGTGATGCCCGCGGCGTGCAGGTTGGCCAGCTCGCGGACCTGGCCGTTGTAGTACGTGCAGCCTTCGCACTGCTCCGCGGCGGGGTGGCCTGTGTGCCACATCATGTAGTAGGCGATCAGCCGGCTGCGGCCCTCGAACGCGTCCAGCAGGGTGAGCGGGCCGTCCGGGCCGGTCAGCGGGGCCTTGGCGTCCACCTCGACCATCGGCAGCCGGCGCCGGGCGGCCGCGATCGCGTCGCCCGCGCGGGTGTGCGCCTTCTCGCGGACGCGCAGCGCGTCCAGTTCGGCCTGGAAGGCGGCCCGGTCGACCACGTCGGGCAGCGGAGTCGTGTCGGTGTCCATGGGATCTTCCCTCGCTCTCGATGGACTTTCACCCCACCGACGAAGGGCGGCCGCCCCGGATCGACATCGCCGGGAAAAAATCTTGGAATCAGAGTTCGCGGAGGCGTCCGGCCAGGTAGCGGCGCTCGGCTTCGGTCGGCGCCAACTCCAGCGCCTCCTCGTACGCGGCCCTGGCCTCGGCGGGACGGCCCGCCCGGCGGAGCAGGTCGGCCCGGGTCGCGGGGAGCAGGTGGTAGCCGGCGAGCCGGCCGGACGCCGTCAGCTCGTCGACGAGGGCCAGCCCCGCCTGGATCCCGTCCGCCATCGCGATCGCGACGGCGCGGTTGAGGTCCACGACCGGGGACGGGGCCAGCCGCGCCAGTTCGGTGTAGAGCGCGGCGATCTGCGGCCAGTCCGTGCTCGCCGTGTCGGGCGCGGTGGCGTGGCAGGCGGCGATCGCGGCCTGCACCTGGTACGGCCCGGGCCGCCGCAGGGCCATCGCCCGGTCGAGCACCGCCACCCCCTCGTCGATCAGCGCGCGGTCCCAGCGGGAGCGGTCCTGGTCCTCCAGCGGGACGAGCACGCCGCCGGCCGTGCGGGTCGCGCGCCGCGCCCCGTGCAGGAGCATCAGCGCGAGCAGGCCGCTCGGCTCGGGTTCGGACGGCATCAGCCGGACGAGCACGCGGGCGAGGCGGACGGCCTCGGCCGCCAGGGGGCGGGCCGGGTCCGGCTCGCCGTACCCCTGGTTGAAGATCAGGTACAGCACGGCGAGGACGGCGTCGAGCCGCTCCGGGAGGAGCTCGGCGGGCGGCACCCGGTACGGGACGCCCGCCTCCCGGATCTTGCGTTTGGCGCGGACGAGGCGCTGCGCCATCGCGGGCTCGGCGGTCAGCAGGGCGCGGGCGATCTCGGCGGTGCTGAGCCCGGCCAGCGTGCGCAGGGTCAGCGCGACCCGGGCCGGGAGCGGCAGCGCCGGATGGCAGCAGGTGAAGATCAGCCGCAGCCGCTCGTCCGGGATGTCGTCGTCCGGCGGCGGGCCGGGGTCGCGGGCCGGGGCGGCGAGGGCGCGCAGCTTGGCCGCGCCGGCGGCGTCGCGGCGCAGCCGGTCGACGGCGCGGTTGCGGGCCGCCGTCGTGAGCCAGGCGCCGGGGCGGTCCGGGACGCCGTCGCGGGGCCAGGTGGCGAGGGCGGCGGCGAACGCGTCCTGCGCACAGTCCTCGGCGAGGTCCCAGTCCCCGGTCAGGCCGATGAGGGTCGCGACGACCTGGCCCCATTCGTCCCGGTAGGCGGCGTCGACCGCCGCGCGCACGCCGTCCGGCGCGGTCATTCCCAGACGGGACGGACCTCGACTCCGCCCCACCGCGCGTAGGGATGGCCCGCGGCGATATGGATGGCCTCGTCCAGATCGGCGCACTCGATGATCACGACGCCGCCGACGAAGTCCTTCGTCTCGGCGTACGGCCCGTCCGAGACGAGGGTCTCCCCGTCCCGGACCCGGACCGTCGTCGCGTCCGCGACGGGACGCAGCCGCACGCCGAAGCGCTCCGCGCCGCGCCGCTCCAGGTCGGCGAGCCACGCCCGGTGCCCCGGGTCGGCCGCGATCTCCGCGTTGGACGGCGAGACCTTCTCGTCGTCGCAGATCAGCAGTGCGTACCTCATGCAGCCGATTCTGCCCCGGTCAGCCGGTGTTCTGGAGGCCGGCGGCGACGCCGTTGACCGACAGGAGGAGCACTTCTTCCAGGTGGGCGCGCTCGTCGTCGTTCTCCACGCCCGCGCGGAGGGCCTTCAGGGCCCGCAGTTGCAGGTGGGAGAGGGCGTCCACGTACGGGTTGCGCAGCTCGACGGCGCGGGACAGGACGCGGCGGTTCTCCAGGAGGCGTTCGTGGCCCGTTACCGCGAGCACCAGGCGCCGGGTGCGGTCGTACTCGGCCAGGACGGTCTCGGAGAGTTCGGGCCGCTCGCCCAGGGCCAGGTAGCGCTCGGCGATCGCCCGGTCGGACTTGGCGAGGCTCATCTCGGCGTTGTCGAGGAGGGTGTTGAACAGCGGCCACGCCTCGTACGCCTCGCGGAGCTCGGTGAGGTCGCGGCCGTCATCGGAGACGGCGGCAAGGCCGCTGCCGAGGCCGTACCAGCCGGGCAGGTTGACGCGGGTCTGCGTCCAGGCGAACACCCAGGGGATGGCGCGCAGGTCCTCCAGGCCGCGGGCGGCCTTGCGGCGGGCGGGACGGGAGCCGATGCGCAGCTCGGAGATCTCTTCGAGGGGGCTCACCCGGGCGAACCAGACGGCGAAGTCCGGGGTCTCGATGAGGGCGCGGAACGCCGACCGCGCCGCGTCGCTGATCTTGTCGGCGAGCGGGCGGAACCGGGCGGCGGCCTCGCGGGCGCGGTCCTGCACGGGGTCGGTCGAGGCGAGGAGGACGGCGCTGGTCACCTGCTCGACGTGGCGGCGCGCGATCTCGCGGTGGCCGTAGCGGGCGAAGATGACCTCGCCCTGCTCGGTGACCTTGAACCGGCCCGCGACCGAGCCGGGCGCCTGCGCGAGGATCGCGCGGTTCGCGGGACCGCCGCCGCGGCCGAGCGAGCCGCCGCGTCCGTGGAACAGCGTGAGCTTGATGTCGTGGCGGGCCGCCCACGCGGCGAGGGCCTCCTGCGTGTCGTACAGGCGGAGGGTCGCGCTGGTCGGGCCGAGCTGCTTGGCGGAGTCGCTGTAGCCGAGCATGACCTCCAGGCGGCGGCCGGTGTCGTCCAGGCGGCGCCGCACGGCGGGGATCTCCAGCATCCCGTCCAGGACGGCCGGGGCGTGCTCCAGGTCCTCGCCGGTCTCGAACAGCGGGATGACGTCCAGCACCGGCGCCCCCTCGCCGAGGGACTCGGCGAGCGCGTGCACGTTCGCGATGTCCTGGGCGGAGCGGGTGAACGAGACGATGTAGCGGTGGCAGGCGCGGACGCCGAAGCGCCGCTGGATCCAGGCGACGACCCGGAGGGTCTCCAGGATCTCCTCGGTCATCTCCGACCGCTCGCCGTCGAGTTCGGCGAGGGCCCGCTCGTGCAGCTCGGAGTGCTGGCGGATCTCCAGCTCGGCGAGGTGGAAACCGAACGTCTCGACCTGCCAGATCAGCTGCTGGACGCGCCCGTACGCCTGCCGGACGGCGCCCGCGGCGGCGAGGGAGTCCTGGACGGCGCGCAGGTCGGCGAGCAGCTCCTCCGGGGACGCGTAGGCCAGGTCGGCGTTGCGCTCCCGCGTCGCGGCGATGCGGGCCGCGGCGTGCAGCAGGAGCTGGCGGTGCGGCTCGCCCGGCGAGCGCTTGGCGATCTCCGCGATCAGGCCCGGCTGCGCGGTGCGGGCGGCGGCGAGGGCGTCCAGCAGGCCGGGCGAGGCGGGCGTGGTCGTCTCGTGGACGGTCAGCTCCCGGCCGATCCGGGCGGTCGCGTTCTCCAGCGCGTGCAGGACGTGCTCGGCCTGGATCATGACGGCGTCCCGGGTGACCTGCGCGGTGACGTAGGGGTTGCCGTCGCGGTCGCCGCCGATCCAGCTGCCGAACCGCAGGTACGGGTGCGCCTTCGGGGGCCGGGTGCCGGTCTCCGCGCCGTCGAGGGCGCGGTCCAGCGCCCGGTAGATGTGCGGGACGACCCGGAAGATCGTCTCGTCGAACGCGGCCATCGCGGTGCGGACCTCGTCCAGCGGGTCGAGCTGGGTGTGCCGGCGCAGCGCCGTCCGCCACAGCAGGTCGATCTCCTCGCGGAGGCTGCGCTCGGTCTCCTCCCGCTCCGACGCGCCGGGCGCCTCGTTCAGCCGGGTCAGCAGGTCGCTGATCCGCTGGATCGCGGTGACCACGGCGCGGCGGCGCGCCTCGGTCGGGTGCGCGGTGAAGACGGGCCGGAACTCCAGGCCCTCGACGATCTCCGTCGGCCGGCCGTCGCCGGACGCGCGGATCTCCTCGATCGCGGCGGCCACCGACCCCGGCACGGTGTCGCCGGTGTCGCGCTCCCGCAGCGTCCGGATGCGGTGGTGCTCCTCGGCGAGGTTCGTCAGGTGGAAGTACACGGTGAAGGCGCGGGCCACCAGCCCGGCGCGCTCCAGCGTCCAGCCGTCGACGAGCGCGGCGACCTCGTCGATGCCGGTCTCGCCGCGGCGCGCCGCGATCACGGCGTGGCGGAGCCGTTCGACGTCGTCCAGCAGCTCTTTCCCGCCGTACTCCACGAGCCCGTCGCCGAGCATCGCGCCCAGCAGCCGGACGTCGCGGCGCAGCGGCTCGGGCATGTCCTGCCGAAAAGTTTCACGCGTCTTCGTAGCCACCCGACCAAGCCTAACGAGCCAGGCCGGGGCGGGGTTCGTCCCGGTCACCGGCACCCGGCCGCAAGAGCCGCATCAGTCGCCGGTTACCCTGACCGGCATGGCGACGGAAGCCCCTGAGCCCCCCGTGGACTACGACCTCCACACCACGGCGGGGAAGATCGCGGACCTGGAGCGGCGGCGCTACGAGGCGGTGAACGCCGGATCCGCGCGCGCCGTGGAGAAGCAGCACGCCAAGGGCAAGATGACGGCCCGGGAGCGGATCGACGCGCTGCTCGACCCCGGTTCGTTCGTGGAGTTCGACGAGATGGCGCGGCACCGCTCCACCAACTTCGGGATGGAGAAGAACCGGCCCTACGGCGACGGCGTCGTCACCGGCTACGGCACGGTGGACGGGCGCCCGGTCGCGGTGTTCAGCCAGGACTTCACCGTCTCCGGCGGATCGCTGGGCGAGGTCTTCGGCGAGAAGATCTGCAAGGTCATGGACCACGCGATCAAGACCGGCTGCCCGGTGATCGGGATCAACGACTCCGGCGGCGCGCGGATCCAGGAGGGCGTGGTCGCGCTCGGCCTGTACGCGGAGATCTTCAAGCGGAACGTGCACGCCTCCGGCGTCATCCCGCAGATCTCGCTGGTCATGGGCCCGTGTGCGGGCGGCGCGGTGTACTCCCCGGCGATCACCGACTTCATCGTCATGGTCGACCAGACGTCCCACATGTTCATCACCGGCCCCGACGTGATCAAGACGGTCACCGGTGAAGAGGTCACGATGGAGGAGCTGGGCGGGGCGCACTCGCACAACTCCAAGTCCGGCGTCGCCCACTACCAGGGGTCGGACGAGGACGACGCGATCGAGTACGTCAAGGCGCTGCTGTCGTACCTGCCGTCCAACAACCTGTCGGACGCGCCCGCGTTCGACGTGCCGGTGGACGTCACCGAGCTGGACGAGGAGCTCGACACCCTCATCCCCGACTCGCCGAACCAGCCCTACGACATGCACACCGCGATCGAGCGGGTGCTGGACGACGGCGAGTTCCTGGAGGTCCAGGAGCAGTTCGCGCCCAACATCATCGTCGGGTTCGGCCGCGTCGAGGGCCACTCGGTCGGCATCGTCGCGAACCAGCCGATGCAGTTCGCCGGGACGCTCGACATCGACGCGTCCGAGAAGGCCGCCCGGTTCGTCCGGACCTGCGACGCCTTCAACATCCCGGTGCTGACCTTCGTGGACGTCCCCGGCTTCCTGCCCGGCACCGACCAGGAGTGGAACGGCATCATCCGGCGCGGCGCGAAGCTGCTGTTCGCCTACGCCGAGGCCACCGTCCCGCTCGTCACGATCATCACGCGGAAGGCGTACGGCGGCGCCTACGACGTCATGGGGTCCAAGCACCTCGGCGCCGACATCAACCTGGCGTGGCCGACCGCGCAGATCGCGGTGATGGGCGCGCAGGGCGCGGTCAACATCCTGTACCGGCGCGAGCTGGCCGCCGCGGACGACCCGGACGCCCGCCGCGCCGAGCTGATCACCGAGTACGAGGACACGCTCGCCAACCCCTACATCGCGGCCGAGCGCGGCTACGTCGACAACGTGATCAAGCCGTCGGAGACGCGCGGGCAGGTCGTGCGGGCGCTGCGGTCGCTGCGCGAGAAGCGCAAGACGCTGCCGCCGAAGAAGCACGGGAACATCCCGCTGTGACCCGGACTCTCCTGGAAGGCCGGTTTTCGTGAGCTCCGAGCAGAAGCCGTTCCTGCAGATCGTCCGGGGCGACCCGGGGCCGGAGGAGATCGCCGCGCTCGTCGCCGTGCTGACCGCCCGCGCGCAGGCCGCGGCGGCGGCGCGGGACGGCGGCGGCCCGGCCCGCCCGTCCCGGTGGGCGGACCGGTCCCGGCTCGTCCGCAACACGTTCGCGGGCGACCTCGGGCCGCGCGGCCCGGGCGCCTGGCGGGCGAGCGCCCTACCGCGCTGACCTGCCCGATGAGCCGCGGCGCGGCCCGCCCGCGGCGGGCCGCGCACCGACTCCCCGCGGACCGCCCGCAGCGAGATGTAACCGTGGTTCGCACCCAGTGGGGGCCTCCGCACGAATAAGGTGGAAGGCCATGGCCACCTCGGAGTACGTTGCCCAGCCCGCGCGATACGCCATCTTCGTCGACGCGGGATACCTTTACGCGGCCTCCGGTGCGCTGCTGCTCGGCTGCGGATCCCGGCGCGAGTACCGGGTCGCCGCCGAGAAACTGATCAAGGCGCTGACCGACCACGCCGACGGGCAGCGGCGCGGCGAGCTGCTGCGGGTGTACTGGTTCGACGCCGCGCCGAAGAAGCAGCCGACGGTCGACCAGCGCGTGATCGCCAACCTGCCGCTGGTGAAGCTGCGGCTCGGCAACCTGAACGCGCAGGGCCAGCAGAAGGGCGTGGACGCGCAGCTGCGCGCCGACCTGGAGGCCCTCGCCCGGCACCGCGCGATCACCGACGCGGTGCTGCTGGCCGGCGACGAGGACATGCTGCCCGCCGTGGAGGCCGCGCAGCGCTACGGCGTCCGCGTGCACCTGTGGGGCGTCGAGCCCACGCACGGCTCCAACCAGGCCGAATGGCTGGTGTGGGAGTCCGACACCGTCGAGGTGCTGCCCGCCGAGTTCCTCCGCCCGTACTTCACCAAGGCCAAGGTGCTGCCGGTGCCCGCGCCGGGCAGCGCCGCCGCCGTCCGGGACGCCGCGGCCGCCGCGCAGCGCGCGAACCCCGTCCCGTCCCCGTCCCAGGTGTTCGCGGGCAAGCCCCCGTCGGTGAAGCCGGTCCCCGCCGCCGTCCGCGCGACCGTCCCGGTCCCGGGCGCCGCGACCCCCGCCACCGTCGCCGCCTCGCTGAACTCCACCGCCGCCCAGACCGACGGCAAGCTCGGCCCCGACCGCGACCACATGCTGGAGATAGGCGAGCACGTCGCCCAGAAGTGGATCTTCGAGCGCGGCCGCGACAACATCCGCGACCTGCTCCCCGGCCCCATCCTGCCGCCCGTCATCGACAAGGAACTGCTGATCGAGGCCGAGAAGGAGCTGGGCTCCTCCCTCCGCCCCTACCAGGAGGCCCGCACCTGGCTCCGCGACGGCTTCTGGGAACGCGTCTACCGCGAATTCGGCATAGGAATCGGCACCTCCGACTGACCGGCGCCTGGAGCGGAGCGCCAGCGGAGCGGAAGGCGACGGGCAGTCGGAGCCCCTCGGGGGTGTGGGGGTCGTCCCCCACAGGCAACAGCGACTGACCGGCGCCTGGAGCGGAGCGCCAGCGGAGCGGAAGGCGACGGGCAGCCGGAGCCAACCGGGGGTGTGGGGGTCGTCCCCCACAGGCAAGAGCGACTAGCAACAGGCGTCGGTAGATACGTTTTGCTGTTGGGCGGACACTGAGCGTCGCCGGTCGGTAGGGTCCGGCCGTGATGCGGGCACGAGCACGGGCCGCCGCGCTGCCGTTCGCCGCGGCCCTCACGATGGCGTCCGGGGTGCTGGCCGGGTGCGAGTCGCCCGTGCCGTTCCACCGTCCCGCGGAGCCGTCCGCGGACGATCCCGTGGTGGGGCTGGGCGGGCCGGCGCCGTACCAGCGGGTGCGACCGGACGGGAAGCGCGGCGCGGCCGATCCCGGCGGGGTGCCGCTCGCACCAGCCGGCGGGCGGGTGTACGCCGCGACCGGGCCCGGCATGATCGCGCCGAACGCGCGCGGGCTGCCGCCCAGGATCTACGTCGCGAACGGGCGGTACATCGACGTGGTCGATCCCGCCGCGGCCCGGGTCGTCGGGCGGTACCGCACGGGGGCGGCGGCGTCGCGGGTGGTGCCGTCGTGGGATCTGCGGCGGCTGTGGGCGGCCGACCGGCGGCGCGGCCTGCTCGTCCCGATCCGGCCGCACGGCGGGCGGCGCGGGCGGCCGGTGCGGGTCCCCGGTCCGGCCGGGCTGTACTTCACGCCGGACGGGCGGGACGCCCTCGTCCCGGCGCGCCGGCCGCGCCGTATCGACGTGCGCGACCCGCGCACGATGGCGTTGCGCGCGTCGGTGCCGATGCCGTGCTCGGCGGGCCACGCCGACTTCTCCCTGCGCGGCCGGTCCCTGGTCGCGACGTGCACGGCCGCCGGTGAACTGGCACTTGTCGATCTGGCCGGGCGGCGCGTCGCGGGGACGCTGCGGCTCCCGGAGGGGGCGCGGCCCGGTGATCTGCGGCTGTCGCCCGACGGCACCGTGTTCCTCGTCGCGGACGCGGCGCAAGGCGGGGTGTGGCTGGTCGACGCGAGGCGGTTCGCCCTGCTGGGGTTCGTCCGGACCGCGCCGGGCGCTCGCGGCCTCGCGGTCAGCCGCGACGCGCGGCGGCTGTTCGTGGTGGGCGACGGCGCGCTGACCGCGGTCGACTTCCGCACGCGGCGTGTGGTGTCTCGGTGGCCGCTGCCCGGCGGCGGCTCCCCCGTGCCGGGCGGCGTGTCGTCGGACGGGACGAGGCTGTGGCTCGCCGACCCCGCCGGGACCGTCTACGCCGTGTCCACCCGCACCGGACGCGTCCTGCGGACGGTGCGGGTCGGCGGCCGTCCGGCGGGGCTGTGCGTCCACCCGCAGCCGGGCCGGTACTCGCTCGGCGGCACCGGCCTCTACCGCTAGCGCGACCCGACGCGGTGCCAGTCGGGGACGAGCTCCTCCACCAGGGCCTCGGTCTCCGGCTGGAGCTGGTCGAGGTAGGGGTCGCGGGCGATGCGGGAGCGCAGTTCGTCCACGACCACCCTGACCTGCGCGACGTCGCCGGTCGCGTGGGTCGCGCGGAGCAGGTCGCGCCACAGGCCCTCGTCGTCGGACGCGAGCCGCAGCCCGGCGCGGGCGGCGCTCACGGCGCCGCGCGGGTCGCCCTCCTCCAGCCGCAGCACGACGAGCCGGTGCGCGACGTCGATGATCCGCGCGGGCGTCTCGTACTCCAGGTCGTGGTTCGCCAGCCACGCGTACCGGCCGCGGGGCCGGTCGGCGAGCAGCGGGCCGCGGACGAGGTCCAGCGCGTACGCCATGTAGGCGGTCTCGGACGCGGGTTCGGCCGCCGACCGCCACACCAGCCAGCGGAACACGGCGATGTCGACCCGCACCTCCGAGCCGAGCCGGATCCGGCCGCGCTCGTCGTGGTACAGGTTGGGGCGGCCCCGCGCGTCCCGGCCGAGCCAGTCCGACACGCGGGCCACGGTCGCGTCGCGGACGCCGGCGCTGGCGCCGCGCGGCCACACCGCGCCGGACAGCACCGTCGGGTGGACGCCCTCCGGGTGCGCGGCGAGGAACACCAGCACCTCGGTGCAGAGCTCGCGGCGGCTCTCGTCCATCGGCCCCGGCGCGTCGACCTCGATGGGGCCGAGCAGCCGGATGTCGACCGAGGACTGCTGCGCCGTCGGCGGCTCGGCGCCGCCGGCCAGGCCGGGCAGCTGCACGGATTCGAGCCGCCCGGCGGTGCGGAACAGCTCGAACACGCCGCGGTAGTCGTCGTCGCGGACGAGCTGCGCCTCGACGTCGAAGCCGAGCACGCCGGCCTGGAGGCGGCCGGCGGCGTCGACGTCCCAGGTCCAGGTGGCGCCCTGCACGTCGCCGGGGACGATGTAGCCGGCGGCCATCCGGGTGCCGGTGCGGGCGAGCGCGACGAGCCGGTCGGCCTCCTGCTCGTCGGGGCGGTCCGCCATGATCAGGTAGTGCGGCATCCACGCCTCGCCGAACACGCCGCGGCAGCGTCCGGTGAGCACGGAGTCGACGCCGGACGCGGCGAGCGCCTGCCGCACCTCCTCGCTGCGCCCCTCCAGCTCCGGCAGCGCGTCGTGCAGGGTCGGGACGGCGCGGACGCGGTCGGGGGCGATCTCGGTGAGGCCCTCGCCCAGCTCGGCGCCGAACCCGACGAGCGTGATCCGCATGTGGTCGGACCAGCGGTTGGTGGCCAGTTCCAGCGCGATCGCCGACAGGGCGGCGCGGCGGGCGTCCTCGTCGCCGCGCAGCGCGATCAGCCCGTGCGCGGCCTCCAGGTCGACGAGGATGCGGCCGTTGGCGTTGGTGCCGATCGACACGAGGCCCGGGTAGGGGGCGAGGACGTCGCCGAGGTCGGACGCCTCCAGCATGGGCAGCGCGTCGTCGCGCAGCCGCCACACCTGGCCGTCGTCGAACGCCTGCCAGGGGGCGGGCGGGTTGCGGTCGGCGGGCGCGATCCACAGGTCGAGGCTGCCGCGCCCGATGTGCACGCCGTAGACGGTGGGGAGCGCGCGGCCGCCCGCCGCCATCGACTTCGACATGTGCCGCAGCCCGAGGTCGAGGAGCGTGGCCGCGTCGTCGTCGGCGCCGATGCGCAGCGCCCGCTCCGCCTCGGCCGCCGCCCCCTCGGGCCGGACGACCATGTGCCCGAACGCGCGGTTCCACAGCTGGGTGCGGCGGCGCCGGCCGAGCACGCCGAGCAGCCCGGCGGCGATCAGCGACGCGGCGGCGAGGCCCTGCGGCCAGCCGAGGTCGAACGCGGCGCCGGTGTCCTCCTGCTGCTGCCCGACCTGGCCGGGGACGTCCGCGCCGCCGCTGCCGGCCTGGCCGCCCATCTCGCCGGACGGGCCTTCGGCGTGCGCGGGCGGGTGCGCGGGCTCCGACTCGCGCGGCGCCTGCTGCTCCGGCGTCCGGCTCTGCTGCGGCGCCGGGGTGTTCTCGGGCGCCGGGGTCTGCGTCGCGGGAGGCGCCTGCGAGGCCGGAGGCTGGGACGCGGGCGGCTGCGTCGCGGGGGGCTGGCTCGCGGACGGCTGGGTGGGCTGCTGCTGCTTCGGCGGGGCCGGGGCGGGCTCGGGCGCGGGCTGCTCCGGCTCGTCCGGGACGGCGTGCCCGTACCGGAAGTAGTCGTTCAGGTCCTTGACCGGGATGACCTTCGCGCCCTTGGCGTCCGCCGGCATCTCCAGGATCCAGCCTGGACGGATCAGGCTCGCGATCGTCAGCCGCGTCCCGTCCGGCTGGATGTGGTTCTTGTTGAGGGCGTAGATCTCCTTGTAGCGGCGGCCTTCGCCGAGGCATTTCTCGGCGATCTCCCACAGGCTCTCGTGGTGCCGGCCCTCCGGCGGCTGCACCCGGTAGATCTTCGTGGTGGCGGACTTCTCCACCGGGTCCGCGGCGAGGTCGGCCGCGACCCGTTCGGCGGCGGCCGGATGCTCGGGGGCGTCCGCGACCTGGCGGAACCCCTGCGCCTGCGGCTGCGCCTGCACGGGCGCCTCGGCGGCCGCGGCCGGGCGCTGGGAGAGCCCGGCGGCCGTGAACGCCGGCATGATCGTGGTGGTGGCGGTGAACAGCAGCAGCGCGGCCACGACGAGCCGGTGCACGAGCGACTGCGTGCCGCCCGCGAGCGGCACCCGCGCGGGCACGCCGACGCCCCGCACCCCCGCGTACACCTCGACGACGACGCACGCCGCGAGCTGCAGCCAGGCGAGCCACACCAGCGCCACCAGGATCGCGATCAGCGAGCCCGGCCCGACCTTCTGGGTGAGGTCGGACGCGGTCGGCAGGTGGTCGGGCAGCGGCGACCCGAACGCCGTGAACAGCGCGAACGGAACCCCGACGAGCAGTGCGGCCAGCGCGATGACCGCGCCGATCCCGGCCAGAACGTCGCCCGCGCCGCGGCGCCCGTTCACCCGGACGGGAGCCCGCCGACCATGCCGCGTCACCATCGCGTCCCTGCCGTTCCGCCGGAGGTCGCCCTCATCGTAGACGTGTTGTCGCGATCGCTCACGGGCCCTCGTCTCCGGTGACCGGCCGGGCGGTGGCGCCGGCGGTCATCTGGAACTCGCCGAAGCCCGGGATGATCCCGAGGAGCTGCGGCCGCACGCTGATCTGGACGGAGACCGCGACCTCCTGCTCGTCGGCGTCGCACCGCGACGCGGTCACCCGGTCCGGGTAGGCGGCGAGCAGGTCGCACGCCGCCGCGCGGGCCCGGCCTGGGTCGAGGACGGGGTCGCCGGTCTCGCGCAAAGCGGCGTCGTCGATCTGGTTGGCGCCCGCCCGCGCCGCCTGCTCGGCCATGTCGGCGGCCCGCTGCCGGGCGTGGATGGCGAGGCCGCCGTCCACCAGCAGCCCCGCCAGCAGCAGGACGACCGGTGTGAACAGCACCGTGTACATCGCGATCGTGCCGCGGTCGTCCCCGCGCTCGACGGGCCTCATGGCGCGGTTCCCGGGTCGTCGGCGCCGCCCTCGTCCGTGCCGCGGTTGGTGAAGGTGTCGACGGGCGCGATCGCGTGGCCCTGCAGGCGCTTGCTGCCGGGCAGCCCGATGAACGCGAGGTCGCCGAGGTCGACGTCGCAGGTGACGGTCACGCCGACGCTCCCGCCGGGCCCCCAGTCGGACACGTCGGTCCGGACGACGGGGCCGCCCGAGCACCAGTCGGTGCCGCGCATCCCGGCGGCGGCGGTGTCGGCGGCGAGGTCCTGCGCGGACCCGGCGCTGCGGGCGATGGACGCGGCGCGGGCGGCGTCCCGGGCGGCGCCGTCCACCTGGCTCTTGGCGTCCACCATCCGGCCCGCGCCGGCGAGGAAGAGCAGGAACGCGATGAAGATGGGCGTGACCAGCACCATCTCCAGCGACATCGAGCCCCGCTCGGCGGCGCCGCCCGTCACGGCCCCGCTCCCCGCTGGCAGGCGGTGCCGGAGCCGACGTCCGGCCGGAAGCACTCGATCGGCCCCTGCGAGCGCTGCGACACGTGGAACGTCATGAACGGCACGACCTGGACGGCCTCGCCGCTGACCTCCACCCACCGCTCGTCGTTCTCCTCTCCCGCCCGCACCTGGAGGCCGCTCAGCAGGTCCGGGCCGATCTCGCGGACCGACCCGGCCGCCTTCGCGGTCGCGGCGCCCTCCCAGCCACCGCCGACCGGGGAGGTCCGCGCGACGCGGGCGCCCGACTGCGCCGCGGCGAGCGCGACGTGCCGGGCGTGGAAGACCATGGCGAACTGCACGACGACGAGCATCACCAGGATGAGGATCGGCGTGAGCAGCGCCCACTCCATCGACGACACGCCGACGTCGGACCGCAGGAGGGAGGCCGCTCGGTCCCTGGGCCGCATCGCGGTCAGCCCGTGTTGATGCTGTTGGCCTTGTCCTGGATCTTCTTCTGGATCACCGCGCCGATGGTGATCGCGATCAGCGCGAGGATCGCGGTGATGATCGCCCATTCGATCGCGGACGCGCCGCGGCTGCGGTCCTCCTCGGCGCGCAGCCGGGCCACCCGCGCGCCGAGCACGGCCCGCAGGTACAGGACGGACGGATGGTCCAGGGGGTTCAGCGGTTCCATTCGGACACCTCCACGGGGTTCGGGCACGGGCCCTGGGCTGCTGCGCGGCGGGTCATGACGCGAGCACCCGCATCAGGGCCGGGTAGGCGAGGAAGATCAGGAATCCGGCGCACAGGAACAGCTGCGCGACGAGCATCGACTGGGAGCGCTCGCCGGCCTTGCCCTCCAGCTCCGACAGCTCCCGGCTGCGCATGGACGCGGCGCGGGCGGCGAGCGACTTGCGGATCTGCGCGCCGTCGTCGGAGACGAGCGCGAGGGCCCCGGCGAGGTCGCGCAGCTCGGCGACGTCGAGTTCCTCGCCGAGCCGGCCGAGCGCCTGCCAGGGCGTCTGGCCGGTGATGCGGGCGTTGGACAGGGCGTCCCGGATGCGGTGCATGGCCCAGCCCTCGCCGACGTTCGACGCGGTCATCAGCGCCTCGGGGACGCCGCGCCCGCCCGCGAGGTTCATCGAGACGAGGTCGAGGAACGCGCCGACGACGTGCCGGAAGTCCTGCCGGCGGGCCTGCGCCTCCTGCCGGAGCTGCATGTCGGGGTAGAAGAAGAACAGCACGGCGAACAGCACGCAGATCCACGCGGGGACGGCGACGGAAGAGCCGAGCCCGAGCAGCGTGAAGTAGGCGAGGATCAGCGGGATGAACAGCAGCGCGCCCGCCGGGAGCAGGAACTTGGTGGCGAGGAACGCCTCCAGCGACCGCTCGGTGATCGCCAGGTCGGCGCGGACGGAGCGGAGCCGCCAGCCGCGCGACTCGCAGAACTTCGCCAGCTCCCGGCCGATCTTGGCGCGCATCCCGCCGACGCGTTCCAGCGTCGGTGACATCCTCCCGAGCCGCTGCTCCTCCAGGTCGCGGCGGCGGGCGGCGTCGAGCGCGGCCATCCGCGCGGCGAGGCCGGGACGGGCCGGGAACAGCGCCCGGACCAGCACGTACAGGCCGAGGCCGACGACGGCGCCCGCGAGCATCGCACCGTTCACGCGGCGCCACCCCCTCCGGCGTCCATCGTGTGCCGGCCGCGCAGCGGCGGCTCCTGCGCGCCCTGCCGGCCGCCGTCGGAGCCCTGCCAGCCGGCGACCGTGCTCGGCACCTCGCCGGGCACGCCCGGCTCGGCCGTCCGGCGCGGCTCGCTGAGGAACCGCCCCGGCAGCTCGTAGCGCGCCAGCCGGCGCAGCCACAGGAACGCCGCCCCGTACAGCGCGACGACGATGCACAGGACGAGCTGCCCGAGGAAGTCGTCGTACGGCTCGACGTAGGAGTGGTTGAACACGGCGAGCGCGAGGGCCGTCCCGACGGAGACGGCGACGACGATGCGGACGCTGCGCCGGGTGGCGCGCCGGTCGGCCTCGACGCGGCGCCGCATGTCGAGTTCGGCGCGGGCGGACGCCGCGAGGGCGCTCAGCATGTCGCGCAGGCCGGGGCCGCGCAGCTTGGCGTTCAGGATCAGCGCGGCGATCACCAGGTCGGCGGACGGGTCGTCGATGTCGTCGGCGAACCGGCGCAGCGCCTCCGGCATCGGGACGCGGGTGTGCAGCCGGTCGACGAGGTCGCGCAGCGGCTGCTGGAGGGCGGGCGCGGCGGCGCGCTGCGAGGCGGGGATGGCCTGTTCGAGGCCGACCGCGCCGGCGATCGTGTCGCGCAGCGACTCCGTCCAGCCGGCGAGGCCCTCCAGCCGCGCCATGCCCCGGCGCTCCTCGGCGGCGCCGCCCGCGAGGCCCTCCCAGGCGAGGACGAGCGCCCCGGTGCCGGCGGCGGCGATCGGCCACTGCGTCACGATCAGCACGAGGAAGCCGACGATGACGGCGACGGCGGTGCGGGTGGTGAGGGTGCGGATGAGGTCCTCGCGGCTGCGGCCGCGCGCGGGCCCGCGCCGGGGCGGCAGCCCGCGCAGCGCGACGACCAGCAGCAGGAGGCCGCCGCCGGCCACGGCACCCGCGACGATGGCGAGGAGGACGTCCGGCGCGTACATCAGCGCCCACCCCCGGCCCTCACCAGGCACCCCGTCACCAGGCACCTCCGGCGGCGGGGTCGTAGCCGTGCTCGGCCAGCTCGGCGGCGCACGCGATCGGCGCGGACGGCACCGCGAACCCGCCGGGGCCCAGCGCGAACACCTCCGACGACAGGACCCGCCCGTCCACGCCCGTGACCTCCCGAATGCTGGCCACGTAGCGGCGCAGCCGCCCGCCGGAGGCGTAGTCGTTGCGCTTCTCGATGAACACGACGAAGTCGATCGCGCCCGCGATCAGCATGTGCGTCGCCTCGACCGGCAGCCGCTCCTCCGACTGGATCGCGTACGTCGCGACGCGGTTGAACACCTCGACCGAGGAGTTCGCGTGGATCGTGGACAGCGACCCGTCGTTGCCCTGCGTCATCGCGTTCAGCATCGTGACGATCTCGTCGCCGAGCACCTCGCCGACGATCACCCGGGACGGGTTCATCCGCAGCGACCGGCGGACCAGCTCCGCCATCGAGATCGCGCCCTGCCCCTCGGAGTTCGGCAGGCGCTGCTCGAACGCGACGCAGTTCGGGTGCAGCTCGGGGAAGGCGTCCAGGCCGAGTTCGAGGGCGCGCTCGACGGTGATGAGCCGCTCGTGCGGCGGGATCTCGTTGGCGACGGCGCGCAGCAGCGTCGTCTTCCCCGCGTTCGTCGCCCCCGCGATCATGATGTTCTTGCGGGCGAGCACGGCGGCGCGGAAGAACTGCCCGATCTCCGGCGTGAACGTGCCGTTGCCGACCAGGTCGGCGAGGAACACCTTGCCGAGCCGGGCGCGGCGGATCGACAGCGCGGGGCGGACGGTCACGTCCATCACGGCCGACAGCCGCGAGCCGTCCGGCAGGCGCAGGTCGAGCTGCGGGTTCGCGGTGTCGAACGGGCGCGACGACAGCCCGCTGTAGGCGGCGAGAATCTGGATCAGCTCGACGAGCTCCTCGTCGCTCTCGGCGACCGGCTCGGCCATCACCTCGCGGCCGTCGGCGTAGCCGATGAACACCCGGTCGCAGCCGTTGATGTCGATGTTCTCGATCTCGGGGTCCTCGAGGAGCGGCTGGAGCCGGCCGACGCCGAACAGCGCGGCGTGCACCCCGGCGGCGAGCGCCTCCTCCTCTTCGGCGTTCGGCGGGCGCCGCCCGGAGGTGATCTCGCCGCGCGCGTACTCCTCCAGCACCTGGCCGATCAGCGCGCGGGCGAACTGCCGCTCGTCCTCGGCGGACATCGGCTGCAGCCCGTTCGCCGCGTCCAGCCGGCGCTGCTGCGCCAGCCGGTCGCCGACCTCCTGGCGGAGGCGTTTGACGAGCCCGTGGTCCATCTAGCGCCTCCCCTCCTGCGGAACGCCCGCCGGGACGTGCGCGGCCGCCTCCGGGGGCGGCGCCATCGGCGCGGCCTGCGCCGGCCCGGTGGCGGTGATCCGGCCGGTGAGGTCGGCCGCGACCTCGCGCGCCGACCGGATGAGCAGCGACCGGTCCAGCCGGCCGCCCCACCGCCCGGACAGCAGTTCGGCGCCCTTCGGGTCGAGCGCGAGGCCGCCGAGGACGGTGACGCCGGGCGGTGGCGGGCCCTGCCCCGGGTCGGGGGCCGGGACGCGGTTGCGCGCGATGATCCGGTCGACCTCGGCGACGGAGCCGCGGAAGTCGCGCGGGTCGGCGAGGACCAGCACCCCGATCGGCGGGCCGCCGCGCAGCTCCTCGGTGAGCGCGGTGACGCGCTCGCGCAGGTGCGCGACCTGCTCCAGGGTGGCGCGGGTGAGCAGGACGACGAGGTCGGCCTCGCGCAGCAGGTCGAGCAGCGGGCCGCCCGCGCCGAGCCGCCCGCAGTCGGCGATCACGTCCACCGGGGCGAGCCCGGCGAACGCCCGGCCGAGCGGCCCCCACAGCCAGGTCATCGCCTGCGCCTGCTCGGCGTTGGTGAGCCCGACGAGCACGTCGAGGCCGCCGACGAGCCGCTGGCAGTGCTCGGCGATCTGGTCGGGGCGCAGGCCGCGGCGGGCCGTCGCGGCGAGGCTGAGCAGCCCGCGGGACGGGTTCAGCATGCCGCCGTCGCCGTCGCCGCCGTCCGGCGCGGCGGCGGGCAGCCGGTACACGAGGTCGCCGCCCGCCTGGTCGCACTCCGCGACCAGCACGGGCCGCGGCCACACGGCGCCGAGCGCGACCGCCGCGGTCGTGACGCCCGGCGCCCCCTTGTCGGCCGCGAGCGCGATGAGTGCCACCGTCAGTTACCGCCCGTGCCTGGGCCCGTGCCCGTCCCCTGGCGGGTGCCGCCCGTGCCGGGGGTGCCGCCGGTGTTCGGCGTCCCGCCGGGGACGGGGTCGACGCCCCCGGTGCCGCCGGTCTCCTGGCGGGCGGGCTTCTTGGCCGGGGCCGGCTTCGTCCCGGGCGGCAGCAGCGCGAGCGCGACCGCGCCGGCGGAGGCCGCCTGCGCCACCTGCGGGGCGTCCGCCGGGAGGACGGCGACGTCCACGCTGGTCTGGTCGGAGCGGAGCCGGGTCGGGCCGCCGTCGTCGCGGCCGCCGATCCCGACCACGACGGCCTCCTGGGCGAGGACGGTACCGGGGCGCGGGCCGCCGTTCTGCCCGCCGCCGACCGCGTAGAGGGTGACGCGGCTGCCGGGGACGACGTCCCCGGACGGCAGCTGGCCGGCCTTGAGCGCGAGCCCGACGATCACCCGCCCGCTCTCCGGGGCGGTCGCCGGGCTGATCATGCCGTTGGTCAGCAGCGCGCCCTTCACCAGCGGGACGGCCGCGATGTGCCGGGTGACCTTCGCCCGCTCCGTCCAGGCGAGGTACTGGATCCCGGTGTCGCCGATCTGGACCTCCTCCAGGGCGCTCGCCGGGATCGGCTGCCCGGCGGCGACCGGCTGCGCGACGCGGATCGCCGACACCCGCTCACCGCTCGCCATCACCAGGTAGGCGCTGGCGAGGGCGCCGCCGAGGATCAGCAGCACCGCGAGGGCCGCCAGCGCGGGCTTGCGCTCGCGCGGTGAGGTGGGAAGCCGCTGCCCCCCGGAGGTGCCGAGCCCCGACCGGCCGAGCCCCGCGGTCCCGCCGGACGAGCCCGCCGCCCCACCGCCGGAGATGGTCGACTGGTTGGCCTTCATCGCGCTGCCCACGCGCTCCTTCCCGCCCTTCCGCGGCCCCCGTCCCAGGGATTCCGCGCATGCCGAGCGATCCATGCTTGCGGGGGCGGCAAGGTCCCGTCAATGGATTCGGTGAGGTGAAGCCGTTCCGTATCCGGGCGGACGGTGGTGACCTGCGAATTCTTTGGTCACATGGCTACTTACCACCAGTCACATGCGTCACTGACCACATGCTGGACACGTCCGTGGATGCCCCGCGAGACCGCGCGAGGCCCGGGGAGGCCGCGCCGCGTCACGGTTCCAGGCCGACGAGGCGGCCGAGCAGGGACATGGAGTGGTCGAAGTAGGCGGACCGTTCCTCCTCGATCACGTTGTTGAATTGCCCGAACAATTCAAAGCTGACAGTTCCGTACAAGCCGGCCCATGCGGTGAAGGCCCGAGTCATCACGTCGTCGGGGAGATCCATGGGCAGCGCGGCGCGCGCGCGGGCCAGGTCGGCGGCGAGTGAGGGCGGCGCGGGCGGGAGCGGTCCTGCGGGATCGAGCGCACCGGCGGCGTGCGCCTCGCTGATGATGCGCGTGAAGACCAGCGTGTCGCGGACGGCGGCGGGGACGGTGTCCTGCGGCGCCGTGTAGCCAGGGACGGGCGACCCGTACAGCAGCGCGTACTCGTGCGGGCGCTCCAGGGCCCACCCCCGGACGGCCCTGCACACCGCGAGCCACCGGCCGGCGAAGTCGCCGGGGTCGGTCACCGCGTCGGCGCGCTCGACGGCCTCCCCGACCGCGTTGTAGCCGTCGATGATCAGCGCGGTCAGCAGGTCGTCGCGGCTCGGGAAGTACCGGTAGATCGCCGACGACACCATGCCCATCTCGCGGGCGACCGCGCGCAGCGACAGGCCGGCCGCGCCCTCGGTGGCGAGCTGCCGCCGCGCGATCTCGGTGATCTCCCTGATCAGCTCGGCCCGCACCCGCTCGCGCGCCGTCCGTCCCGCGCTCATGCGGGCCTCCCGTGCGGGGCCGTCGCGCCCCGGTTCGGTTCGCTCATGCCCCGAGATTAACAGAGCGTTGCACTGAAGCGAGAGCACTGCTCTTGACAACACCGCTCTCGTGAGAGAGCATCGCTCTCGTTGCAGAGCACCGAACCGAAGGAGCAGGGACATGGGCAAGCACGTGATCGTCGGAGCGGGGCAGGTCGGGGCGCACCTCGCCGAGCGGCTCACCGCGCGCGGACATGACGTCGTCGTCGTGACGCGGTCGGGATCGGGGCCCGAGGGCGTCGAGCGGATCGCCGCCGACGTCGCGGACCGGACCCGGCTGACGCAGATCACCAAGGGCGCCGACGCCCTCTACAACTGCGTCAACCCGCAGTACCACCGCTGGGTGCAGGACTGGCCGCCGATGGCGGCGTCCTTCCTCGGCGCCGCCGAGGACACCGGGGCCGTCCTGGTCACGCTGAGCAATCTCTACCTGTACGGGCCGGTCGACGGGCCGATGACCGAGGACCTGCCGCTCGCCGCGCCCGGCACGAAGGGGCAGGTGCGGGCGAAGATGTCGCAGGACGCCTTCGCCGCGCACAAGGCGGGCCGCATCCGGACCACCGAGCTGCGGCCGTCCGACTACTACGGGCCCCGGAGCACCGACCAGGCGTACATCGGCGAGACCCGGTTCGTGAAGCCGCTGCTGGCGGGCAAGCGGGTGCTGTACTTCAGCGACCCGTCCGTCCCGCACTCGTGGACGTACCTGCCGGACGTCGCCGAGGCCCTCGCCATCGCCGGCACGGACGAGCGGGCGCTCGGCCGCGTCTGGCACGTCCCGACGGCGCCGGCGGTGTCCACGCTGGAGGTCGCGGAGCGGCTGTGCGCGATCGCGGGCGCGCCGAAGCCGCGGGTCACCGAGGTGCCGCGCGCCGTGTTCCGCGCGCTCGGGCTGTTCTCCCCGCTGCTGAAGGAGCTGCGGGAGACCCGCTACCAGTTCGACGAACCGTACGTTCTCGACTCCTCCGCTTTTCAGGCGACGTTCGGGATGGCTCCCACCCCGCTGGACGACGCCCTCGAAACGATCATCGCCGCCTACCGGAAGTCCGCCGGGGTTGATGCCTAAGCTGACTCCGGTCGACCAGCGGACGTCGGAGGCTCGGATGCGGATCTCGTTCACGGCGCTGACCGGCGGCGGTCCTCGCGATGTCGTCATCGACGTCGACGCCGAGGCCACCGTCGGCGGGATCGCGCAGTCGCTCGCGGCCGTCCTCGACGGCGCCCCGCCGGCCCTCACTCCGCGCTTCTCCAAGGCCGCGCTGCTCGCCAAGGACGGGCGCGGCCCGCGCAAGGCCCTGTGGATGGACGGCCGGATGCTCGACCCGCAGGCCCTCGCCGTCAAGGAGCTGCGGGACGGCGCCGTCGTCGCGGTCGAGCAGCGCGGCGCCGCCGCCACCGTCCTCGCCGAGCCGACCGGCCTCGTCGAGGTCCGGGTCATCGGCGGCCCGGCCGCCGGGTCGGTGCACCGGCTCGGGCTCGGCACCAGCACCATCGGCTCCGGGCGGGACGTGGACGTCGTGCTGGACGACCCGTCCGTCCCGGCGCGGTCCCTGCGGCTCACGGTCGCGCGCGACACCGTCGAGGTCGAGGCGTCCGCGATGACGATGCAGGGCGCCGCCGCGCTGGACGGCACGCCGCTCGGCGCGAAGACCGCCTGGCCCGCCGAGGCGCTGCTGACGGTCGGCGACAGCGTGCTCGCGCTCGCCCCGAGCGCCGCGCCCGACACCCACCTCGAACCGCTCCCCGAGGGCGGGCTCGCGTTCAACCGGCCGCCGCGGCTGCACCCGGCCGACCGGGTGCGGACGCTGGACGTCCCGAAGCGCCCCGAACGCAACCCGCGCGAACGGCTCCGGCTGTTCGGCGCGCTGCTGTTCTCGGCGTTCGGCCTGGTCATGGCGTTCGCGCTCGGCCAGTGGTGGTGGGCGCTGTTCGCGCTGGCCTGGCCGGTGATGACGGTCGGCGAGTGGATCGGCGACCGGCTGCACGGCCGCAAGTCGTACAAGAAGGCGCTGAAGGAGTACCACCGCAGAGCGGGCGAGTTCGACGGCGAGCTGGAGCGGCTGCGGCGCGCGGACGAGGCCGAGCGGCGCGCCCTGCACCCCGACCCCGCCGAGGTGCTGCTCACCGCCACGGGCCCGCGCCGCCGCCTGTGGGAGCGGCGCCGCGACGACGCCGACGTCCTGCACCTGCGGGTCGGGCTCGCCGACCTGCCCGCCCGCATCGAGCTGACCGGCGACCCGCGCGCGGTGCCGATCCCGGCGGCCCGGCGGGTCCCGGTGGCGCTGCCGCTCCGCGAACTCGGCGTCGTCGGGCTGACCGGCCCCCGGTACGCCTCTCGCGCGCTGGCCCGGTGGATGGTCGCGCAGGCCGCCGTCCTGCACAGCCCCCGCGACCTCGCCATCGTCGTCCTCTCCGCCGACCAGCAGGCGGGGGACGAGTGGAACTGGGTGCGCTGGCTGCCGCACTGCGCGCCGCGCGAAGGCGAGGACTGCGTGGCCCTCGTCGGGGCCGACACCGAGTCGGCCGCGCACCGCATCACCGAACTCGCGATCCGCGTCACCGAACGGCGCCGTACCGCACAGGCCGAGTCGTCGTTCTTCGGGCAGGACGCGGTGCCGTCCGTCCCGTACAACATCTTGATCGTGCTCGACGGCGCGCGCGCGTTGCGTCGCCTGCCCGGCATGCCGATGCTCCTGTCACGAGGCGCCGAGTACGGCCTCTACGCCATCTGCGTGGACGACGAGGAACGCCTGCTCCCCGAAGAGTGCCAGCTGGTCGCCGCCTGGGACCCGCAGCGCCCGTCCCAGCTCCGCCTCCAAGGGCAAGGGCTCGAAGTAGTCGGCCCGGTGCTCGCCGACCAGGTCTCCCCGGCCTGGACAGACCGGGTGGCGCGCGCGCTGGCCCCCGTCCGGGACGTGTCCCGCGAAGACCCGGCCGACTCCATCCCGGCCGACGTACGGCTCCTCGACATCCTCGGCATGCCCGAACCCACAGCGGAGCACATCCTCCAGTCATGGGGCAGGACGGGCCGCACCACACGCGTCCCCATCGGCCTCGGCTCAGGGCAGCCCTACGAGATCGACCTCCGCACAGACGGCCCCCACGGCCTCATCGCCGGAACCACAGGCGCGGGCAAGTCGGAACTACTGCAAACCCTCATCGCCTCCCTCGCCGTGGCGAACCGCCCGGACGAGATGACGTTCGTCCTCATCGACTACAAGGGCGGCGCCGCGTTCAAGGACTGCGCCCGCCTCCCCCACACCGTCGGCATGGTCACCGACCTCGACGGCCACGCCACCGAACGCGCCCTCGAATCCCTCGCCGCCGAACTCCGCCGCCGCGAGGAGATCCTCCTCGACGCCGGCGCCAAGGACATCGACGACTACAACGACCTGCGCACCGCCGACCCCGGCCTGCCCGCCATGCCGCGCCTCGTCCTCATCATCGACGAGTTCGCCGCCATGGTCACCGAACTGCCCGACTTCGTCACCGGGCTCGTCGACATCGGCCGCCGCGGCCGCTCCCTCGGCGTCCACCTCATCCTCGCCACCCAGCGCCCCGCCGGGGTCGTCACCGCCGACATCCGCGCCAACACCAACCTGCGCATCGCGCTCCGCGTCACCGACCCGGACGAATCGACCGACGTCCTCGACTCGCCCGAAGCCGCGCAGATCTCCAAGTCGACCCCGGGCCGCTGCTACGTCCGCTCCGGCATGGCGGCGCCGCAGCCCGTCCAGTCCGCGCGGATCGGCGGCCGCCGCAGCGGCCCCGCCGGCCCCGGCACCACCGTCCTCGCCCTGCCCTGGCAGGGCCTCGGCCACCCGCTGCCCGCGCCCCGCGAGGCCGCCGACGACACCACCCTCGCCACCGACCTCGGCGTCCTCGTCCAGGCCGTCGACGAGGCCGCCCGCCGCGCCGGCATCGCCCGCCGGCCGTCCCCGTGGCTGAGCCCGCTGCCGGACATGATCAAGCTGACGCCGCGCACCGCCGCGGGCGGCTCCGTCGTGGACGTCCCGCCGATCCGGTTCGGCATCACCGACCTGCCCGCCGTCCAGTCCCGCGAGGAACTCGCCCTCGACCTCACCGCCGGCGGCCACCTCTACCTCGCCGGGTCCGCCCAGTCGGGCCGCTCCACCGCGCTGCGCACCATCGCCGGCTCCCTCGCCTCGTCCTGCTCCCCCTACGACGCCCACCTGTACGCGATCGACTGCGGCGCCAACGCGCTGCTCCCCCTGGTGTCCCTGCCGCACTGCGGCGCCGTCGTCACCCGCGACCAGCTCGACCGCTGCGAACGCCTCCTCACCGCCCTCACCGCCGAGGTCGCCCGCCGCCAGCAGCTCCTCGCCGAGGCCGGCTTCGCCACCCTCGCCGAGCAGCGCGCCGCCGTCGCCGCCACCGACCGCCTCCCCTGGATGGTGCTGCTCCTCGACCGCTGGGAGGGCTTCCTCGGCGCGTTCGAGCACTACGACTACGGCCGCCTCGTCGACCAGGCCGTCCACCTCCTGCGCGAGGGCGCCGCCGTCGGCCTCCGCGCCGTCTTCACCGGCGACCGCTCCGGCCTCGGCGGCCAGATCTCCACCGTCTTCGACCGCCGCCTCCTGCTGCGCATGGCCGACCCGAACGACTACGGCTACGGCGGCCTCCAGGACCGCCAGATCCCCGCCGCCATGCCGCCCGGCCGCGCCCTCGAACCCACCGCCCCGAACGCGCCCCCGCGCGAATCCCAGATCTGCCTCCTCGGGGACGACCCGTCCGGCACGTCCCAGGTGGCCGTCCTCCAGGAGATCGCCCGCACCTGCGTGTCCCGCTACGGCCGCCTCCCCCGCCGCCGTCGCCCCCTCCACGTGGACGAGCTGCCCGTCCGCGTCACCTACCGCGAGGCCATGTCCCTCGACCCCGAGTTCACCGCCCCCTCACCCCTGTGGGCCCTGGTCGGCGTCGGCGGCGACACCCTCGCCCCCGTCGGCGTCGACCTCCTCAACGAGGGCCCCGGCTTCGCCGTCGCCGGCCCGCCCCGCTCGGGCCGCTCCACGACCCTCCGCACGATCGTCCATTCGCTCCTCGACCCGGCCGTGGGCGGCGGCCTCGTCCCCGTCGTCCTGGTCACGCCCCGCCGCTCCCCGCTCCGCACCCTCGCGGACCGCCCCGGCGTCCTCGGCGTCCTCACCGCCGACTCCGACCCCGACGACCTCGCGGACGCCATCGGCGACGAGCACCGCTACGCCGTCATCGTCGACGACGCCGAACTCCTCGACGAGACCGACCTGGACGACGCCCTCCGCGACGTCCTCCGCACCGCCCGCGACGGCGAGCACGCCGTCATCATCGGCGGCACCACCGCCGACCTCGGCCGCGGCTACCGAGGCTTCCTCTCCGACACCCGCCGCTCCCGCTCCGGCGTCCTGCTGTCCATCGACTCCCCCGACGACGGCGACCTCTTCGGCCTACGCCTCCCCCGCAACGCCCCTCTGGGCGGCCCCACCGGCCGCGGCCTCTTCGTAGCCACCGGCACCACAACCCAAATCCAAGTAGCCCTCCCCCCAACCGACTAACCCCGACAAGCGGAAACGGCGAGGGGCGGTGCGGGATGTGACGCGCGGGCAACAGCTGTCGATAGGGACGACCCCTGGTAGTGCGGAGCCGCGAGATTGCGGCGCGGCCGTCCTACCTCACCGCTGACTGATAGTGCCGGTCGACTGTCCCGAACGAGGGATCCATACCAGCCATGCCGCGCACGCCATCGCTCGAACTCGGCAACGCCTAACGCGGGACCTCTGCTCATGACGCCCTCGGCGTGCACTTGTGGAGCTCCCCGAATCGCTTCTCCGCGATTCGCATGAAGTCGAACATGTCCTGCACCGCATCCCGCCCCCGCGCCACCCGCGCGAAGTTGATGCTGATCCACACTTTCTTCCGCCCGCACCTGAACAACGCGATCACATAGTTGGGAAGCCCGGTTAGACCACCGCTCGGGTCATGGCCGGCCAGCCCTCGCCCCATCTCCGCCGGGATCTGCTGAGATGACTTGTGCGTCCAGTTCTCCCGCTGCGTGTGCAGAATCTCCTCGCCGTCCTTGTACGACCACTCGAGCCCTAGTGCACTCCTCCCTTTCGGAGGCAGCGCAACACAAAGCCCACCATCCTTCTGAGGCCCGCTCCAGTGACTCCTCAACCGAGCAGTCACTCCCGTTGCACGCTGAAAAGAAGGCTCGGGTACCAGGTCGCAGAGGTAGGGAGCACCATCCACCACTGGCCGCACATCGGGCAACGCCTTCGTTCCGGCAGTGCCCCCACCATCGCACCCGGTGACCAGCATCACCATGAGCACGAGAAGGTGGCTCGGCGCCCGTCGTCGCACCGAGATCATCGCTGGAGGCTTACCGGAACTTCGCGCCACGCGAGCCCTCGCGAGCGCTGTCCGTCACTCTCAATAAACGAACGACCACCAACAACGCGGGCAGTCGCGGGACCTCTGCTCATGACGCCCTCGGCGTGCATTTGTGGAGCTCGCCGAACCGCTTCTCCGCGATCCGCATGAACTCGAACATGTCCTGCACCGCATCCCGCCCCCGCACCACCCGCGCGAAGTCGATGCTGATCCACGCTTTCTTCTGCCCGCACCTGAACAACGCGATCACGTAGTTGGGAAGCCCGGTGAGACCACCGCTCGGGTCATATCCGGCCAGCCCCCGCCCCAACTCCGCCGGGAGCCGCTGAGATGACTTGTGCGCCCAGTTATTCCGCTGCGTCCGAAGAATCTCCTCACCGTCCTTGTACGACCACTCGAGCCCCAGTACACTCGCCCCTTTTTGAGGCAGCGCAACACAAAGCCCACCATCTTTCTGAAGCCCACTCCAATAATTCCTCAACCGAGCAGTCACTCCCGTTGCACGCTGAAAAGAAGGCTCGGGCACCAGGTCGCAGAGGTAGGGAGCACCATCCACCACTGGTCGCACATCAGGCGACACCTTCGTTCCCCCGGCACCGCCACCATTACACCCGGTGACCAGCATCACCATGAGCACGAGAAGGAGGCTCGACACCCGTCGCCGCACCGAGATCACCGCTGGGGGCTGACAGGGACGTTCGCGCCATCCGGACCGGTATAGTGCCCTGCGGTCTTCTCCCGTCCGTTGCGCATCGAATTTCTCACCGAATCAGCGAGGTCCCCTAGGCTCAATCTGCTCCTAGCCCAACGTAGGAGTTGCGCCAACTCAGCCCTGCTCAGCGATTCAAGCGGACGAACTTTGGGATGCGGCCCCTTTGTGGCAAACGGCTGGCCGGCCAGGCCGGGGCCGTCGAGGCGGCCGTGGCTCACCAGCGAGGACAGAACCATCTGGTTGAACAACTGCTCCACCGCCTCCGTCTCCGTCGTGGAGGCCAGGATCGTCTGGTCGGCCTCGTCCACCATTCTCTTCGCCGCGACATCGGTCAGCTTTCCGGTCATCGCCAGCAAGGAGGCCTCTGCGGCCTTTCCCGCACCCGGGATTCGCTCCGCGACGAGTGTCGGCGCGATCGGCACCAGCCCGACCGCCGTGCCGACGTACTTGCGCATGCGGTTGAGATCTTCGGTGCGCCGTGTTTCCTCCGCGCCGATCGCCTGGTTGCGGGCTTCGACCAGGTGACCGAACATCCAGCCCTCGCGCTTGATGGCGTCGGCCACATCGTGGTGGCCGGCGACCGCCCGGTCGATCGCGAGCTTGGAATGGGCGATCTGGCCCATGAGCAGGCGCTCGTAGGCGGCGGCGTCCCGGGTCACGTCCAAGAGAAGGTAGTCCAGATCATCGCCGGTGAGCCCTCCCGGCGGTGCTTTGGCCGTGTACTCGGAGAGTTGGACGATGTCGTGCAGTTTTTCCAGGTGTGCGACGAGGACGGTCGCCATGGCGGGGCGCAGGCCGGAGAGTTCGTCGTAGTGCTTCGGGCGGGCGATCGCGTCGCCCAACTCACCATGCGCCAGGGCGTCGGCCGGGCCCCGTTCGGGGATCTGCAGGATCCCGTCTTTGACCACGAAGTTCTTGCGGGCGTCGGCTATGAGGATCTTGGCGGCGTCGAAGGCCAGGCGGGTGGATTCTGCGTCTTGGCCGGTGGCGGCGGTTTGGATTGCTTCGCCTAGGGCGGTGCCGTGGTCGGTGGCGGACCAGACGGGGCGGCGGTCGTGGAGGAGGTATTGGAGGGTGGTGGCCTTGAAGCCTGGTTCGGTGCCCTGCTCGAAGGGGCCCATGTAGGTGTGGGTGAGGAGGGCTTGGGAGGCTTCCTTGCCGGAGTGGGCGGCGGCGGTGAGGAGGGCCGCCAGGAAGTCTGTTCTGTTGTCGTTGGGGACGACCTTTGTTGTGGTCGGGTCTAGGGCGTTGCCCAGGCCCGCCTTGCCGGCGAGGGTGGGGAGCGGTTCTTCGCCGAGGGTTTTTCGGAGGCGGCCGTCGTAGGCGATCATGTCGCTGCCGACGGTGTCGATGAAGTGGGTGGAGAAGCGGGTGTCGCCGGCGGCGGCCAGGAGGGCTGAGAGGGACTGGTAGCCCGCCGTGCCGTGCGGGGGTGTGCTGAGGGGCGGGAAGTTCGCGCGGCCCGCGCGGGTGAGGTTGCGCAGGTAGTCGTCGCCCAGGTACGCGGCGGTGCCGGGACGGGTCGACAGGGCAAGGCTGCGGCCCAACAGGGCCAGGATCGCTCGGGTTTCGGCGGCCCGTGCGTCTACGCCTTCGCGGTCGTGGCGGACGTCGGCGGTGAGCGGGACTGTCAGGTCCATCGGGAGCTTCAGGAGGGCCTCGGGGCCCAGGGACTCCAGGAGGCCCTTGGCGAACATCGGGGTGATGTCGTCTGGGCGGAGGGCGCGCAGGGCGGCCTTGGCGGCGGGGTCGCCGGACGCCGCGCGGCGGAAGAGGTCGGCGCTGCGGCGGCCGGCCGCGTAGCCGACCTGGTCGGTGTAGCGGTCGGGGAGCTTCAGGTAGTCGCCGTCCGGGCGGCAGATCGTGAAGGCGAGGTGCTGGCGGTCGAGGTCGTGCGCGAGCTGGTTGCGGCGGCGCAGGTCGGAGGCGGCCCGGTCGGCCCAGGCGGCGATGCGTTTGATCTCCATCGCGGGGGCGGTGCTGACCTGGGCGGCGTGCAGGGCCTGCCAGAGTTCGTCGGCGAGGTCGGCCAGTTTCGGGGCGGCCTGGGTCAGCTGGCGGGTCATCTGTTCGAACTCTGCCAGCTTCACGCCGCAGGTGTCGGGGTCTAACCAGGTCACGGGCGGTTCAGTTCATCTCGGACGAGTTGGAGCGCCCTGCGCAGTTCGGCGTGCAGGGCGGCGTCGCTCCGGTCGAGTTCGCGGGCGAAGGCCCGGGAGGCGGTGCCGCCGACCCAGGCGTGGTCGTCCATGGCCCGGCGGGACGCGGTGAACAGGTGCCAGTGCTCGTCGGACAGCATCTGGATGCGGCCGAGGAGGAACTGCAGTTGCAGCGGCGAAGGTGTGCTCACGAGGATCCCTCTGGCGTGGGTCCGGCCGCGGGGTCGCCGGGAGCGGGAGCGAAGGCGGGGGGCTGAATGCGGGTCCCGACCTCGGGGGGATGGGCCGGGACCCGCGGCTCAGGACGAGGTCAGCGGGTGGCGGCCTCGATGTTCTGCTGGGACTTGCGGATGTCCTGGCTGCCCTGCTCCAGGGCCAGCGCCATCTTGTCGAAGGCGGTCTTGGCCTCGGCCCAGGCGGCGCGGAAGCGGTCGGCGCCCGGCCCCCACCAGGCGGCGCTGCTGCTGACCGTGCGGCCGTTGAGGTCCTTGATCAGGGCGTCGAGGTTGCGGGAGTGCTTGCTGAAGATGCGGGACAGTTCCTCGAGTTCGCCGAGGTTGGCTCCGCGCTTGTCGCCCATCGCTCCGGCCCTTTCGTCGCTGATCGCCGAACGTTTTGCCGTGTGCTGCGCAAAGAATGGCGCCAGCTTACGCCCCATCGATCACGTCAATCCAGCCGCACCTCCCCCGAAACGGCCATATTCCCGCCATCTCGGCTTGTCCGGATGTGGCCACCACGGGCTTGTGACGCGCATACTTACTGTGCGTCAAGGGAATTTCAGATCGCGCCGAAAGCGCGGTCAGCGGTCCGGGGTGACGGGGTCGTTGACCGGGCGGGCGCCCGGGTCCAGGACGCGCTCGGCGACCATGATGATCTGCTCGCCGCGGGTGCGGAACTCGAACCGGCGGCGCACCGACTGGGTGAACTTGCCGCCGCCGTACTTCACTTCGGTGTGCTCGACCGCCTCCAGCGTGATGCGGTTCCCGTCGCGGACGGCGCGGCTCGCGTCCAGGCGGGTGCGGGCGCCGGTGTAGGCGGGGCCGCCCGCCACGGGGGCGCGGTTGCGGGTCTCCAGTTCGCGGACGGCCCGCTCCTGCGCGCGCGCCAGCGTCGGGGAGATCCGCACGCCCTGGACCTCGACCGGCATGGCGCGGCGGTCCTGCGCGTGGACGAGGGCCTGGGAGCGGCGTGCCAGGAAGGCCCGCGCGGCGACGGTCAGCTGCTCGGTGACGTAGTCCTCCACGGCGGGGGGCTCCCGGTGGACGGCGGACGAGGGCGCCACCAGGCAGGCGGCCAGCACCACCGCCAGGCCGGCCCGGCGCCAGGGGCGCACCATCGGCGGCTCCGGTGAGTGATCATGTGCGAGCGGATTCGAGCCGAGGGTACACCGGGTGGGCGCGCCCTTTCGCGGCAAAGCCCGCGCCCCCCGCACAAGGGGCGCGGGCATTTCCGGGTAATGGCAGGTCAGCTCGCTTCGCTCTGCAGCGCGGCGACGCGGGAACGGGCCTGCGCCATCGCCTCGTGATAGCGCTCCTCCCATTCCGCGTCGCCGTCCTCGATGGCGGCGACCGTCTGCCGGCCGAGTTCGGCGAGCAGGTCGCCGGCGTCGTCGCGGGTGACCTGCCGGACGACGACCGTGGTGACGCCGCCTGACGACTCGGTGTGCGTCTCCCAGCGGGCGCCGCGCTCCAGCGCCGCCCCGCCTGCGGCGGAGCGGTCGGCGAACGCGTACACCAGCAGGACGACCACGGCGGCGGCCACCGCCAGCGCCACCAGCACGATCAGGAACCGCATGACCGCCTCCCCGTCACCGGCCCCGCAGGAGCGACCCGTTCGGGTTGCCGGGCGCGTACACGGTGATGCCCTGCGGGAGCGCCTTCAGTTCCTCGATCCTCGCGCAGGTCGGGCACTTGTTGTAGCCGTCCTGCCGGGCCTTGTTGGCGGCGGCCTCCGCCTTGGCCGTGGCGACCTTCGCCTGCGCCTCGCTGACCTGCGCGAACGCGGCCTGGGCGCGGTCGACGGCGTCCTGCACCTTCTCCGGCAGGGTGATCCGGACGAGGTTGAAGTGGATGTTGGTCACGAACTTGCCGCCGAGCGTCTGCTCCAGGTCGGCGGCCAGGCTGGTGTTGATCGCGTTCTGCACCTTGGCGATGTTGGCGTTGTTGCTCTGCGCCTTCGCCCCGACGGGCTGGACGCCGCGCGGCGCGGAGGAGTTCTGCACGAGCGCGCAGGAGGAGACGAGCTCGGCGCACCGGAAGCTGTTGATCTGGCTGCGCAGGTCGTTGTCGATCACCGGCCGGACGATCTGGTCGAGGAACGCCGACCAGCCCTTGTCGCCGTCGAAGACGTTGTACATCTCGCCGCCGGCGCTGCGGAACTTGCGGGTGCCGTACTTGTCGTCGAACTCCTTGATCGCCGCGTGGTCCTGGTTGAGGGTGAAGTACAGCGTCCCCTCGATGCCCATGTTGACGCCGTCGGAGCTCGGCACGGTGACGACGTCCACGCCGGTCTCGTCGCCCTTCTTGGAGTCCGAGGTGATCGTGTAGAAGCGCTGCTGGGCCGGGTACTTGTGGACCTGGGAGTACAGGCCGATCCAGACCCGGCCCGAGCCCGGATTGATCACCTGGCGGATCTTGTTGTTGTCGAAGAACCCGCCGTTGCGGATGACGGCGATCTCGCCCCCGCTGGTCCGCTCGTAGCCGCCGAACAGGGCGCTGAGCACCGGCCAGCCGACGACGACCAGCAGCACGGCGGCGATGACGGCGGTGCGCCGCCGGGGCCTGCTGAGCCCCGAGAGCCGGCTGCCCGCTCCGGCCCGGTTGTTGCCGGACGACTCCTTCTTGGCCACGACCACTCCTCTCGCGCCCGCCCCGTCGGTGTGCGGGTCGCGGATGAGACGGCGGCGGGCGCGGTGGCGCTCCCCCGGTCACCAGACCGTTATCTCGCGAAACCTCCCACTATCCGGGACATGGAGCCCTATAAGGAGGGCCTTACGAAAAGCTGGTTCGGCCGTTATCTAGACTGCCTGCGAGGTTGAGGGAGGAGACCCACGTGCGCAAGGTCCTGATCGCCAACCGCGGTGAGATCGCGGTCCGTATAGCCCGTGCCTGCCGTGATGCGGGGCTGGCCAGTGTGGCGGTGTACGCCGAACCCGATCTGGAGGCGCTGCACGTTCGGGTCGCCGACGAGGCGTTCGCCCTGGGCGGGCAGACGGCCGCCGAGAGCTATCTGAACATCGAGAAGCTGCTGAAGATCGCCGCCGAGGCGGGCGCCGACGCCGTCCACCCGGGCTACGGGTTCCTGGCGGAGAACGCCGATTTCGCCGCCGCGGTGGAGAACGCCGGGCTGACCTGGATCGGCCCGCCGCCCGCCGCGATCACCGCGCTGGGCGACAAGGTGCAGGCCCGGCACATCGCGCAGAAGGTCGGCGCGCCGCTGGTCGCCGGCACCAAGGACCCGGTGTCGGGGGCGGACGAGGTCGTCGCGTTCGCCGAGGAGCACGGGCTGCCCATCGCGATCAAGGCCGCGTTCGGCGGCGGCGGGCGGGGGCTGAAGGTCGCCCGGAAGCTGGAGGAGGTCGCCGAGCTGTACGACTCCGCCGTCCGCGAGGCGGTCGGCGCGTTCGGGCGCGGCGAGTGCTTCGTCGAGCGGTACCTGGACAAGCCCCGGCACGTCGAGACCCAGTGCCTGGCCGACAAGCACGGCAACGTGGTCGTGGTATCCACCCGCGACTGCTCGCTGCAGCGCCGCCACCAGAAGCTCGTCGAGGAGGCCCCGGCCCCCTACCTGTCGGACGAGCAGCTCGAACTGCTGTACAGCTCGTCCAAGGCCATCCTGAAGGAGGCCGGGTACGTCGGCGCGGGGACGTGCGAGTTCCTCGTCGGCCAGGACGGCACGATCTCGTTCCTGGAGGTCAACACCCGGCTCCAGGTCGAGCACCCGGTCACCGAGGAGGTCGCCGGCGTCGACCTCGTCCGCGAGATGTTCCGGATCGCCGACGGCGAGGAGCTCGGCTACGGCGACCCCGAGCTGCGCGGCCACTCGATCGAGTTCCGGCTGAACGCCGAGGACGCGGGCCGCGGCTTCCTGCCGGCGGTCGGCACGCTGACCGCGTGGGAGCCGCCGACCGGCCCCGGCGTCCGGCTGGACGCGGGGTACGGCGCGGGGCAGACCGTCCCGCAGGCGTTCGACTCGCTGATCGCCAAGCTGATCGTGACGGGCGCGACGCGGCGGCAGGCCGTCGAGCGGTCCCGCCGGGCGCTGGCCGAGTTCGTCATCGACGGCATGCCGACGGTGCTGCCGTTCCACCAGGCCGTGCTGGACGACCCGGCGTTCGTCCCCGAGGACGACGAGACGCCGTTCTCCGTCCACACCCGGTGGATCGAGACCGAGTTCGACAACCAGATCCCGCCCTTCGAGCACGCTCCGGCGGGCGACGAGGACGAGGCGGGCGAGCGGGAGCGCGTCACCGTCGAGGTCGGCGGCAGGCGCATCGAGGTCGTGCTGCCCGCCGGGCTCGGCGCGTCCGCGGCCCCCGCGGCCGGGAAGGCGCAGCCCGCCAAGCGGCGCGGCGGCACGAAGGGCGGCGGCGCGCAGGCGTCCGGCGACTCCCTGGTCAGCCCGATGCAGGGCACCATCGTCAAGATCGTCGTCGAGGACGGCGCGACCGTGGCGGCCGGGGACACCATCGTGGTCCTGGAGGCCATGAAGATGGAGCAGCCGCTCACCGCGCACAAGGCCGGGACGCTCACCGGCCTGTCCGCCGAGGTCGGGCAGACGGTCTCGGCCGGCGCCGTGATCTGCGAGATCAAGGACAGCTGACCGGCGGCCCGCTCCGCCCGGCCGGCGCCGGGCGGAGCGGGCGGCCCGCATGGGTGCCGGGCCCCATGCCGGGCCGGTGCAAATCCGTCCAACGGAGGAGGCATCAGGCCGCCCACGTGGGCAGATAGTAGGTATGAGCACCGAGAACCGGGCCATCCGAGCGGCACGCCGGGGCGCCGTCTCGGCGATCATCGGCGCCGTCGCAGTGCCGGCGTTCGCCTTCTCCGCCCCCGCGTCCGCGTCCGCGTCCGCCGCCGCCCCGGCACGGCCCGCCGCCGTCCAGACCGTCCAGACCGCCCAGACCGCCCAGGCCGTCCACCCGCAGGCCGCGCAGCCCCAGGCGGCCCAGGCGGCCCAGCCCGCGCAGCTCCGGGCCGACACGGTCGGGCAGATCGCGAACGGCCTCATCAACTCCCGCCTCTACGTGACGAGCGAGGCCGGGAACGTGCTGTCGGCGGCCGACCAGAACCAGATCAAGCAGTCCCTCGCCGGGGACCACGACGCCGACGTCCGCGCCATGGTGATCAGCAACAACGCGACCGCGAGCCAGGTCAGGCAGCTGCTCCCGGCCGTCGCGCAGCGGGTCGGCAAGGGCGGGACGTTCGTCGCCGTCACCGCCGACGGCAGCCGCATGGCGGCGATCTCGCAGAAGCTGGACGCCCGCGAGATCAACCAGATCGTCACCCGCACGAACGGCATGCCGCTGAAGCAGCGGCTGGTCGACTTCGGGAGCCGCGCGGAGACGAAGGTCGACCAGAACGCCCGGTCCAGCGCGCTCATCGGATACGTCGCCCTCGGCCTGGTGGTGCTCGTGGTGGGGGTGGCGACGGTCGTGTTCCTCGGCGCCCGCAAGCGGCGCCTGGCCCGCGAGGCCAGTGAGATGCAGGACCTCAAGCAGGGCGTCCAGGAGGACGTCACCCTGCTCGGCGAGGACATCGCCCGCCTCGACCTCAACGTCATGGACAAGGGCCTCGACCCGGCGATCCGCGCCGACTACGAGCACGCCATGAACTCCTACGACCAGGCGAAGGCGGCGACGGAGCGCGCGGCCAGACCGCAGGACATGTCATCGGTGACGACGGCGCTGGAGGACGGCCGCTACTACATGACCGCCACCCGCGCCCGGCTGGCCGGCGACCCGGTGCCCGAGCGGCGCGCGCCCTGCTTCTTCAACCCGCAGCACGGCCCGTCCGTGCGGGACGTCATGTGGGCGCCGCCCGGCGGCAGCATCCGCTCGGTCCCGGCGTGCGAGGCCGACGCGGAGGCCGTCCTGCGCGGGGGCGACCCCGACATCCGGATGGTCCCGTACCGGGGCGCGCGGGAGCCGTACTGGAACGCCGGCCCCGCGTACGCGCCCTACGCCGGCGGCTACTACTACGGCTACGGCGGGTTCGACCTGCTCGGCGGGCTGATGATCGGTACCGCGCTCGGCTCGATGATGGGCGGCGGCATGGGCTACGGCGGCATGGACGGCGGGTTCGGCGACGGCGGCGGCGACATCGGCGGCGGCTGGGACTTCGGCGGCGGCGACTTCGGCGGCGGTGGCGACTTCGGCGGCTTCTGATCGCCGCCGCCCCGGCGGGCCGCGGCGATCAGCGCGCGGCGCCGCCGGTCGCGGCAGTGGCACTGCCCGTGGCGGAGCGGACCGGGACCGTCGCGTCGGTGATGGAGACGAGGGTCGCGGCCACTCCCCATGGCCGGACCGCCTCGTCGACGCGCCGGACCAGCTCCGGGTCGTCCCCGCCCGCCAGCAGGGACGGCAGGTCCGCCAGGTCCCGGTCCGCTATCAGACCGCGCAGCGCGACCTCGGTCACCGCCTGCGCGGCGGAGGACGGCGTGCCCGAGGTGTCCGCGGCCGCGGCGTACCTGACGGGGTCGTCGGCTCCCATCAGGGCGTGGGCCTTGAGCCGCACGGGCACACCGTCCCTGGTCATCGCCCGGAACCACAGGTCGTGCGGCCGCGGCCCCACCGGGACGCGCACGCCGCTGTCGGCGAGCGGCAGCAGGTAGCGCAGCCCGGGCCCGCGGACCCCGCGCGTCCTGCCGAAGCGCCGGACGACGAGCCGTTCGCACGACCCGACGCGCCGGAGCCCGGAGAGCGCGGCCACGGCGACCGCCAGTCCGAGGACGATCAGGAACGCGGTGGACGGGGCCAGCGGGCTCTCTCGCGCGGCGAGCGGGACCATCCGACCTCCTCCCCCCTGTTCTCACCTTCCACCGTCGGCGATGGGGCGGGGGCCCGCCATCGGGTCCGATGCCCATAAGAGAGGGGGACGGACATGCAGGTCGGCACGGGTGCCGCCCCACATGGACAAAAGGGCGCCGCATGCGATGACGTGGTCCCATGAGCAGGACACCCGCCTCGGCACTGTACTGGCGCATCCTCGGCATCAACGGGCTGATCTTCGCGATCGGCACCGCTCTGCTGGCGGTCGCGCCCGTCACCATATCCTCGCCGATCCTGCTGCGGGAGCTGCCCGTCCTGGTGGTCGGGCTGGTGGTGATGACGGCGGCGAACGCGCTGCTGCTGCGCGCCAGCCTGTCCCCGCTGGAGCGGCTCACGGCCCTGATGGCGCGGCTGGACTCGCTGCGCTCCCGCGACCGGCTCTCCGCCACCGGCAACGGCGACCTGTTCCACCTCGTCGACCAGTTCAACGCGATGCTGGACCGGCTGGAGGCCGACCGCAGCATCAGCACCGCCGTGGTGCTGGACGCGCAGGAGGCCGAGCGGCGCCGCATCGCGCAGGAGCTGCACGACGAGATCGGGCAGTCCCTCACCGTGGTGCTGCTGGAGCTGAAGTCGGTGGTGGACCGGGCGCCCGAGGAGGTGGCGGAGGAGCTGCGGGGCGTCCAGGAGGTCGTCCGGTCCAGCCTGGACGAGGTGCGGCGCGTGGCGCGGCGGCTGCGCCCCGGCGTCCTCGACGACCTCGGCCTGACCAGCGCGCTCACCGCGCTCGCCGGGGACTTCTCCGGGACCGGCGGGCCGCGGGTGACGCGCCGCGTCCAGACGGGGCTGGAGGGACTCGGCCCGGACGCCGAACTGGTGATCTACCGGATCGCGCAGGAGGGCCTCACGAACGTGTGGCGGCATTCGGGCGCGCGCAACGCCGAACTGTCGCTCACGCAGGAGGAGGACGGGAGCGTCGTCCTCCGCGTCGTCGACGACGGCGTGGGCCCGCCCACCGAGGTCGGCTCCGGCATCCACGGCATGCGGGAGCGGGCGATGCTCATCGGGGCGCGGCTCACGATCGGGCCGGCGAACGGCGGCGGCACCGAGGTGCGGCTGGAGGTGCCGCCGGAGGGCACCCGGCCCGCGGTGACCGGCTGAGCCGCCGGGTCAGGGCTCGACGAGCCCGACCCTGATCGCGTACTTCGTCAGCTCCAGCCGGTCGCGCATGCCGAGCTTGCCGAGGATGTTGGCGCGGTGCCGGTCGACCGTCTTCACGCTGATCGTGAGGGTCTCCGCGATCTGCTTGGACGAGTACCCCTCCGCGATCAGCTTGATGATCTCCTCCTCGCGCGGGGTGAGGATGCTGTCGGGGCCGCCGCCGTCCCGCTCCCGGCCGAGGTACTCGCGTATCAGCGCCGTCACCGCCGCCGGGTACAGGAACGGCTCGCCGCGCATCGCGGCGCGGCACGCGTGCAGCAGGTCGCGGTCGGCGACGGACTTCAGCACGTACCCGGACGCGCCCGCCTTCAGGGCCTCGAACAGGTACTGCTCGTTGTCGTACATCGACAGGATCAGCGTCCGCACGGTGGGGAAGCGCCGGGAGATCTCGCGCGCGGCCTGCAGCCCCGTCATCCGCGGCATCGCGATGTCGAGGATCGCCAGGTCGACGCCGCCCGCGGCGAGCGCGTCGATCGCCTCCGCCCCGTCCGCCGCCTCCGCGACCACGGTCAGGTCGGGCTCGGCGTCCAGGATCAGCCGCAGCCCGCGGCGCACCAACGCGTGATCGTCGGCCAGCAGTATCCGGGTGGCGGACTCGCGAGTGTGCACCCGATCACCTCCGGTCTCGGATCCATCCTAGGCGCGGCCCCGCGAGCAGCTTCTCCTCCACCTGCAGATACATGCTCCATGGCGCCGATATGGGGGTCAGACCCGATAAAGCGCGGAGCTCCCGGCACAAAGACTGGACACCGTACGCGGAAAGGGGCGGACGCATGGCACACCGAACGACCGGCGGGCACCTTCACCCGCCCAAGGCGCCGCGGAGGCCGTCCTGCGAAGGGAGCGCCCCCGGCGTCAGAAGGAGGAATCTATCAACCCGAAGAGCCAGGCTTTCCGGAAGCCGAAAGGAAGCAATGCAAGCGCGGGACATCGCCATAAAGGTGCCGACCGTGACGCGGGACGACTCGATCGCGCACGCGATACAGGTCATGGCGCTCGGCCGGCTGCCGGGACTGATCGTCGTGGACGAGGCGCAGCGCCCCCGGGTCGTCCTGCCCGGCACGCAGGTGCTGCGGCTGGCGGTCCCCGTCGCCTACCAGGAGGACCCGGCGCTGACGCGGGTCGTGGACGAGACGCATGCGGACGTCTTCTGGCACGAGATCCGCGACAGGAAAGTGGGCGACTGCCTCGGCACGCACACTCCCCGCCCGTTCATCGTGAAATCCTCCGCGACGCTGCTGGAACTCGCCGCGCTCATGGCCCGGCAGCGCAGTCCCATCGTGGCGGTCGTGGACGACGCCGGCCTGCTCACCGGCGCGGTGATCCTCGATCGGCTGCTGTCGGCGCTGGCGCTCAGCCAGCCCGACGACTGACCCTCCGGCAACGCCCCGACCCACCGCCGCGCGGCGGCCTCCGGACGGAGGACCCGCGATGACGGCGGTGGCGGCGCTCGCCATCTTCGTCGTCGCGTTCTTCTTCATCGCCACGGAGAAGGTCGACAAGGTCAAGGTCGTCCTCATCGCGGCCGGGGCCATGACGGTGCTGGGGCTCACTCCCGGCGCCGGGGTCTTCTTCTCCGAGCACGACGGGATCGACTGGAACGTCATCTTCCTGCTGCTCGGCATGATGATCATCGTCGGGGTCATCAAGGGCACCGGGCTGTTCGACTACCTGGCGATCTGGGCGGCCAAACGGTCCAAGGGCCGGCCGTACCGGCTGCTGGTGATGCTCATGGCGATCACCGCGGTCGCCTCCCCGTTCCTGGACAACGTCACCACGATCATGCTGGTGGCGCCGGTGACGGTGGTGGTCTGCAACCGGTTGCGGATCCCGGCGCACCCGTACCTCATCGCCGAGGTGCTGGCGTCCAACATCGGCGGCGCCTCGACCCTCATCGGGGACCCGCCGAACATCATCATCGCCAGCCGGGCGGGGCTGACGTTCAACGACTTCCTCGTCCACATGGCGCCGATCGTGGTGGTCATCTTCATCGCGTTCGTGCTGCTGGCGCGGGTGCTGTTCCGCAAGTCGTTCACCTACGACGAGCGGTACGTCGCCGAGGTGATGTCGCTGGACGAGCGGAAGGCGATCACCGACCCGGCGCTGCTCGTCCGGTGCCTGGCGGTGCTCGGGCTCGTCATCGTCGGGTTCATGCTGCACTCGGTGGTGCACATGGAGCCGTCGATCGTCGCGCTCGTCGGCGCCGGGGTGATGCTGCTGGTGTCGCGGGTCGACGTCGGGGAGGTCCTGGACGAGGTCGAATGGCCCGTCCTGGTGTTCTTCGTCGGCCTGTTCGTGATGGTGGCGGGCCTCGGGCACACCGGCGTCATCGAGAAGATCGGCGTCTGGGCCGCGGACGCGGTCGGCGACAACTACTTCGCCGCCGCGACCAGCCTGCTGTTCGGGTCCGCCGTACTCGGCGCGTTCTTCGACAACATCCCCTACGCGGCGACGATGGCGCCGATCGTGGAGGGGATGGCGGCGGGCGCCCCCGACCCGACGACCGCCGAGGCGCTGTGGTGGTCGTTCGCGCTGGGCGCCGACTTCGGCGGCAACGGCACCGCCGTCGCGGCGAGCGCCAACGTCGTCGCGATCGGCATCGCCGCCCGGACCGGGAACCCGATCAGTTTCTGGCAGTTCACCCGCTACGGCATCGTCGTCACCGTGCTGAGCACGCTGATGGCGTGGGTGTACGTGGCGCTGCGCTACTTCTAGCGCGGCTCCCGCGGGCTGGGGCCGGGCACGTCCTCTAGTAGGCGTGCTCGGCCATCAGCCGCCGGGACGCCTCGGTGATGCTGCCCGACAGCGACGGGTACACCGCGAACGTCTGGGCGACCTGGTCGACGGTCAGGTGCTGCTGGACGGCCACCGACACGGCCAGGATCAGCTCGCTGGCGCGCGGCGCCACGATGACGCCGCCGAGCACGATCCCCGTGGACGGGCGGCAGAACACCTTGACGAAACCGTCCTCGAAGCCCTGCATCTTGGCGCGCGCGTTGGTGAACAGCGGCAGCATGACCGTCCGGGCGTTGACGTCACCGGAATCGACCATGTGCTGCGTCACGCCGACCGACGCGACCTCGGGGTCGGTGAAGATGTTGGACGCGACCCAGCCGAGCTTGAGCGGCTGCACCGCCTCCCCCAGCGCGTGCCACATCGCGATGCGGCCCTGCATGCCCGCGACGGACGCGAGCATGAGCACGCCCGTGCAGTCACCGGACGCGTAGATGTGCGGGACGGACGTCCGCGACACCTTGTCGACCTCGACGAAGCCGCGCGCGTCGCAGCGCACGCCGACCTCCTCCAGGCCGATCCCCGTGGTGTTCGGGACCATCCCGACCGTCATCAGGCAGTGCGAGCCCTCGATCTTCGTCCCGTCCTCCAGGGTGACGATCACGCCCTCGCCCGAGCGCTCCACCCCCGCGGCCCGCGACCGCGACATGACGTTCATCCCGCGCCGCAGGAACACGTCCTGCAGGACGGACGCGGCGTCGGCGTCCTCCGTCGGGAGGATCCGGTCGCGCGAGGACACCAGCGTGACCTTCGACCCGAGCGACAGGTACGCGCCCGCGAGCTCCGCGCCCGTCACACCGGACCCGACGACGATCAGGTCCTCGGGGAGCTCCGGCAGGTCGTAGAGCTGGCGCCAGTTCAGGATGCGCTCGCCGTCCGGCTCCGCGCCGGGCAGCACGCGCGGCGTCGCGCCCGTCGCGATGAGCACGATGTCGGCCCGGATGCGCCGGTCGCCGACCGCGACGACATGCGGCTCCACCAGCCGCGCCTCACCGCGGACGATCTTCACCTCCTCGTAGGCGAGCCGTTCGGCGACATCGAACGACTGGGCCCGCGCGAGGTCCTTCACGCGCTTGTTGACCTCGGCCATGTCGGCCTCCAGGGCGCCGACGATGCCGTCCGGGCCGCCGTTGAAGCGCAGCCCGAGGCCCGTCGACTCCGACATGACCGCCATACGGGTCGAGGTGGCGATGAGCGTCTTGGAGGGCACGCAGTCGGTGAGCACGCAGGCGCCGCCGGGACCGTCCCGTTCGATGACGGTCACGTCCGCGCCGAGCTGAGCCGCGACGAGCGCGGCCTCGTAACCGCCCGGGCCTCCTCCGATGATCACGATCCGGGTCACATCTTCCATTGTTTCCTACTCCCGACAGTGAAAAGTCCGGCTTCGCACCCACCCCGGCGTGACCTGTCCCTCCGCCGCGCCCCACGACAGGGCAACCCCCACACCCCCGCTCCAAGCGTGGCCCGTCACTGTGGGGGGCAACCCCCACACCCCCGCTCCAAGCGTGGCCCGTCACTGTGGGGGGCAACCCCCACACCCCCGCTCCAAGCGTGGCGTAGCCTTGGCCAACGTGGCACTGTACGCGGCGTACGCCTCCAACATGGATCCCGAGCAGATGGCGAGCCGGGCTCCGCATTCGCCCATGCGCGGCACCGGCTGGCTGGCCGGGTGGCGGCTCACCTTCGGCGGGCAGGACAAGGGCTGGGACGGCGCCCTCGCGACGGTCGTCGAGGAGGAGTCCGAGCAGGTCTTCGTCGTCATGTACGACGTGCCCGCCTGGGACGAGAAGGAACTCGACGCCTGGGAAGGGGCCGCGCTCGACGTCTACCGCAAGATCCGCGTCAGGGTGCAGACCCTGGACGGCGACGTCCTGTGCTGGATGTACGTCCTGGACGACTACGAGGGCGGCCTGCCGTCCGCGCGCTACCTCGGCATCCTCGCCGACGCGGCGGAGAAGGCCGGCGCGCCCGACGACTACGTCAAGGACCTGCGGACACGTCCGTGCAGGTCGCTGGGGGACTGATCGTCCCACCGGGAACCCGGCGGTAGTGTCGGCGATGTGAGCAACGACGCTTTTGCACTGGCACGGGCCTCCGCGGACGCGCTGCGCGACCGCACGTCCCTCGACTCGTTCGACGTCGCCCTCGTGATGGGCTCGGGCTGGGTCCCGGCGGCCGACAAGCTGGGCGAGCCCGCCACCGAGCTGACGGCCACCGAGCTGCCCGGGTTCGCGCCCCCGGCGGTGGAGGGGCACGCGGGGACGATCCGCGTCGTCGAGGTGGCGGGGCACCGGGCGCTGGTGTTCCTCGGCCGGACGCACCTGTACGAGGGCCGCGGCGTCGACGCCGTGGTGCACCCCGTCAGGACGGCGCTGGCCGCCGGGGTGAAGACGGTGGTGCTGACGAACGCGGCCGGCGGGCTGCGGCCCGAGCACCAGAGCGTCGGCGACCCCGTGCTTATCTCCGACCATCTGAACATGTCGGGCGCGAACCCGCTCACCGGCGCGACGTTCCTCGACCTCACCGAGGCGTACTCGGGGCGGCTGCGCGCCCTCGCCAAGGAGGTCGACCCGACGCTGGCGGAGGGCGTGTACGCGGCGTTCCGCGGCCCGACCTACGAGACGCCCGCCGAGATCCGGATGCTGCGCACGCTGGGCGCCGACCTGATCGGCATGTCGACGGTGCTGGAGACGATCGCGGCGCGGCACGGCGGCGCAGACGTCCTCGGGATCTCGCTGGTCACCAACATCGCGGCCGGGCTGTCGGACGAGCCCCTCGACCACGAGGAGGTCCTCGCGGCGGGACGCGCGTCCGCCGGGCGCATGGGCACGCTCCTCGCGACGGTCCTGGCGAAGCTGTGAGCGACCTCCGCGCGCGCGCCGAGGAATGGCTCGCGCAGGACCCGGACCCGGACACCCGCGCCGAGCTTCGCGCGATCCTGGACCGGGCCGACGACGCGGCGCTCGCGGCGCGGTTCGGGTCCCGGCTGGAGTTCGGGACGGCGGGCCTGCGCGGCGAGCTGGGCGCCGGCCCGAACCGGATGAACCGGGTGACGGTCATGCGCGCCGCCGCCGGGCTCGCCGCGTGCCTGCCGCCCGGCGGCCGGGTCGTCGTCGGCTTCGACGCGCGGCACGGCTCGCGCCGGTTCGCCGACGACACGGCGGCCGTGCTCAGCGGCGCCGGGCTGCGCCCGGAGGTGTTCGCCGAGCCCGTCCCGACCCCCGTGCTGGCGCATTTCACCCGCTCGTTCGACGACATCGTCGCGGGCGTCATGGTGACGGCCAGCCACAACCCGCCGCGCGACAACGGCTACAAGGTGTACTGGTCGGACGGGGCGCAGATCGTCCCGCCGCAGGACAGCCAGATCTCCGCCGCGATCGACGCGGTCGGACGAGTGGACGAGTTGCCGCTCGGGTCCGGCTGGCCCGTCCACGCCGACGCCGGCCTGTACCTGGACGCGGTGTCGTCGCTGCGCCTCGGCGACGACCGCGACATCTCGATCGTCTACACGCCGATGCACGGCGTCGGCCGGGACGTGCTGCTCGCGGCGTTCGAGCGCGCCGGTTTCCCGGCCCCGGCCGTCGTCCCCGAGCAGGCGGAGCCGGACCCCGACTTCCCGACCGTCGCGTTCCCGAACCCGGAGGAGCCCGGCGCCCTGGACCTCGCGCTGGCGCTGGCGGAGGAGCGGCGCGCCGACCTGGTGATCGCCAACGATCCGGACGCGGACCGCTGCGCCGTCGCCGTCCCGTCCCCGTCCGGGTGGCGGACGCTGACCGGGGACGAGGTCGGCGGGCTGCTCGCCGAGCACGTCCTGCGGCACACCGCCGGCGACGACCGGCTGGTCGCCACCACGATCGTGTCGTCGTCGCTGCTCCGCTCGATCGCCGCCGCGCACGGGGTGCGGTTCGCCGAGACGCTCACCGGCTTCAAATGGATCATGAAGGCGGGCGCGCCCCACCCGACCGGGGGGTCGTCCCCCCACGGGCGGCCCGACCGGCTCGTGTTCGGCTACGAGGAGGCGCTCGGCTACAGCGTCGGCGACGACCGCGGCGTCCTCGTCAACGACAAGGACGGCATCGGCGCGGCCCTCGCCGTCGCGGCCCTCGCCGCCGCCGCGAAGCGGGACGGCCGCACGCTGCTCGACCTGCTCGACGACCAGGCCCGCGAGCACGGCCTGCACGCCACGTCGCAGCTCTCGATCCGGGTGGACGACCTGTCGCTGATCACCGCCGCCATGACCCGGCTGCGCGCCGCTCCCCCGGCGGAGCTCGCCGGGCGCCGGGTCGTGTCGTTCGACGACCTCGCCCGCCCGGCGGACGGCCTGCCGCCCACCGACGGCCTCCGTTTCCGGCTGTCCGGCGGCGCCCGCGTGGTCGTCCGCCCCTCGGGCACGGAACCGAAGCTCAAGTGCTACCTGGAGGTCGTCCTCCCGGTAGAGGGCGACGTCGCCGCGACCCGCGCGCGCGCCGCCGCCGAACTGGACGCGCTCCGCACGGCCCTCTCCACCGCCCTCGCCTAGGGGCGGTCAGCGGACCAGCGAGACGACCAGGGCGACGATCAGCGCGGCGAGGGGGACGGCCAGGGCCGCCACCGCCGGGGCCGACCAGGCGACCGTGCCCCGGGCGGTCTCGGCCTGCTTCGCCGCGGCGGCCCGGTCGGGGGCGCCCGACTTGGCCCGCGGGCGGTGCCGGTCGCGCAGCTCGTTGAGCTGCTGCGCCGCGAACCTCGTCGGCGTCCGGCCGCGCAGGTCGATGTCCGCGCCCTGGTTCTTGCGCGCCTGCTTCTCGGCGCGGGCCTCCGCCTTCGCCTGCGCGCGGGGGGACGTCTGGTGCACCCAGGCGCGGGTCTCCACGTCCGCCCCGTCCGGGCCGATGAAGCGCACGGTCACCGCGTTCTTGCCCTCGATGCTCCGGACCGCCGCCCACGGAGCGCGGACGTCCCGCAGCGGGTTGCGGACGGTGATCCCCTCGTCGTCCCCGACGATCGCCGGGCGCAGCCCGACCGTGTAGGCGACCCCGCAGCCGAGCAGGAGCAGGAACGCGATCGTGAACGTCGTCAGCGAGTAGTCGGGGTGACCGGTGATGCCGACGAACAGGTCCACGAAGTTGAGCAGGGCGAACACGAGCCACGCGTAAGCGGCGACCTGCCCGCCGGTGGAGCGAATGGTCATGGCTCGATCATGCCAGTGGCCGGGCGCCGCTCCACTTGAGCTGCGCGAAGCCGGGCTTGATCACCCCGTTGATCAGTTCGAGCCGCTCGTTGAACGGCACGAACGCCGACTTCATCGCGTTCACCGTGAACCACTGCAGGTCGTCCCAGCCGTAGCCGAACGCCTCGGTGAGCTTGGCGAACTCCTGCGACAGCGACGTCCCGCTCATCAGCCGGTTGTCGGTGTTCACCGTGACGCGGAAGCTGAGCCGGCGCAGCAGCCCGATCGGGTGCTCGGCGATCGACTTCGCCGCGCCCGTCTGGATGTTGGACGTCGGGCACATCTCCAGCGGGATCCGCTTGTCCCGGACGTAGCCGGCGAGCCGGCCGAGCCGGGCGTCGCCGCCGTCCACCTCGATGTCGTCGATGATCCGCACGCCGTGGCCGAGCCGGTCGGCGCCGCACCACTGGATCGCCTGCCAGATCGACGGCAGCCCGAAGCCCTCGCCGGCGTGGATGGTGAAGTGCGCGTTCTCCCGCTGGAGGTACTCGAACGCGTCCAGGTGCCGGGTGGGCGGGTAGCCGGCCTCGGCGCCCGCGATGTCGAACCCGACGACGCCGAGGTCCCGGTAGCGGACGGCCAGCTCGGCGATCTCCATGCTGCGCGCCTGGTGCCGCATCGCCGTGACCAGCGTCCCGACCCGGATGCCGAAGTCCTTGCGGGCCCGCGCGAAGCCGTCCAGGACGGCCTCGACGACCTGCTCCAGCGTCAGGCCCCGGCTGAGGTGCTGCTCCGGCGCGTACCGGACCTCCGCGTAGACGATGCCGTCGTTCGCGAGGTCCTCCGCGCACTCGTAGGCGACCCGGGTGAGCGCCTCGGCGGTCTGCATCACGCCGACGGTGTGGGAGAAGGTCTCCAGGTAGCGCTCCAGCGACCCCGAGTTGGACGCCTCCTCGAACCACGTCCGCAGGGCGTCGGGATCGGTGGCGGGCAGGTCGGCGTACCCGGTGTCGCGGGCCAGCTCGACGATGGTCGCGGGCCGGACGCCGCCGTCCAGGTGGTCGTGCAGCAGCACCTTCGGCGCGCGCCGGATGTCCTCAAGAGTCGGCCGCTCGTTCATCTCTCGAACCTACCCGGCCGCACCCGCTCCCACGTCGTCAATTCTCGCCATGCGCGGGGGCCGAGGGGGAAGGGTGCGGCCGGTGGGCGGACCCACCGGCCATCGCCGCGGCGCGCCGGTCAGCCGGCCTTGGCGTACTCGCCGATGCCGCCGGCGAAGTCGAACATGACGCAGGCCTCGTCGCCGACGACCCACGCGTCGTGGCCGGGCTCGACGACGAACACGTCACCGGGCCCGACCTCGCCCTCGGCGCCGTCGCTCATCTGGATGCGCATCCGGCCCTGCACGACATAGCCGTTGTGGTGCACCTGGCACAGGTCGGTGCCGGCGATGTCCTTCACCGACTCCGTCCAGCGCCAGCCGGGCTCGAACGTCGCCTTGCCGAAGACGAGACCGGTCAAGTTGACGACCTCAAGGTGGCCCCTGGGGAAGTCGCGCCGGTCGTCCGGCTTCTCGATGCTCTTGATCTCAGTCATGATGGGTCCCCCTTTTCACCATCACTTCCCACGCTTGCACCGCCCCTGACATGCGTCAAGACGTGTCGGAGGACGGATCAGCGCCCCAGCCGCCGGTACCGCAGGACGGCCAGCGGCAGGAAGATCGCGGTGATGACGGCGGGCCACACGAGCGCCATCAGCAGGGCGTTCTGCTCGACCCACGTACCGCCGACGGCGGCCGGGTTGCCGAACAGCTCGCGGGACGCGGTGACGGTCGCCGAGACCGGGTTCCACCGCGCGATCGCACCCAGCCAGTCCGGCATCAGCGCCGGCGCCACGAACGCGCTGGAGATCATCGCGAACGGGAACGCGACCGCGAACAGGCTCCCCGCCGCCTCCTCGTTGGGCACGAGCAGGCCGAGCAGCACGCCGATCCAGATCAGCGCGAAGCGCAGCAGCAGGAACAGGCCGAACGCCGCGAGCGTCCCGAGCACGCCGCCGCCGGAGCGCCAGCCGATCGCCAGCGCGGTCAGCCCCAGCACGACGAGGTCGAGGGTCGCGCCGATCAGGTCGCCGACGCCGCGCCCGGTCACGGTCGCGGACGACGCCATCGGCATCGAGCGGAAGCGGTCGGTGACCCCGCGCGTGCTCTCGAAGACGACGGCGTACGCGGTGTTCATGAACCCCATCGCCATCGTCATCCCGAACATGCCCGGCATCAGGAACTCGCGGTAGTCGCCGCCGCCGGGGACGGACATCGCGCTGCCGAACACGTAGCCGAACAGCAGCACCGACACGATCGGGAACCCGAGCTGCCAGGCGATGTTGCTCGGCTGCCGGACGTAGTGCGTGAGGCCGCGCAGGACGATCGTCCAGCAGTCGGCGACGGCCCAGTAGAGCCGCTCGCCGACCCCCTCGTCCACGGCGGCCCCGCGTTCCACTGCGCTCATGCCCCTACCTCTTCCTTCTCGGCACGGTGGCCGGTGAGGCGCAGGAACACCTCGTCCAGCGTGGGCCTGCGCAGCCCGATGTCCTCGACGGCGATCCCGTCGTCCTGCAGGGTGCGGGCGACCTCGGTCAGCGCCGCCACCCGGTCGGCGACCGGCGCGTGCACCCGCGCCGCCTCCGCGTCCACCCGCGGCTCGGCGGACGCCGCGCGGGCGACCACCGCCGCCGCGGCCGCCAGCTCCACGGGGTCGCGCACGACCACCTCGATCCGGTCGCCGCCGATCAGCCGCTTCAGCGACTCCGGCGTGCCGTCGGCGATGACCCGGCCCCGGTCGAGGACGGCGATGCGCCCGGCCAGCCGGTCGGCCTCCTCCAGGTACTGGGTCGTCAGCAGGACGGTCGTGCCCTGCGCGACGAGCGAGCGGACGGAGTCCCACACCTCGTTGCGGCCGCGCGGGTCGAGCCCGGTGGTCGGCTCGTCGAGGAACAGCACGTCCGGCGCGAGGATCATGCTGGCGGCGAGGTCGAGGCGCCGCCGCATCCCGCCGCTGTACCCCTTCACGCCGCGGTCGGCGGCGTCCAGCAGGTCGAAGCGCTCCAGCAGTTCCTCCGCGCGCTCCGCCGCGCGCCGCTTCCCGAGGTGGAACAGGCGGCCGAACATGCGCAGGTTCTGCCGCCCGGTCAGCACCTCGTCCAGCGCGGCGTGCTGCCCCGCCAGCCCGATCCGCCGCCGCACCGCCCGGGGCCGGGCCGCGACGTCGAACCCGGCGACCTCGGCCCGCCCGCCGGTCGGCCGGGCGAGCGTCGACAGGATGCGCACGGCGGTCGTCTTGCCCGCGCCGTTCGGCCCGAGCAGCCCGTACACCATGCCCTTCGGCACCGTGAGATCGAAGCCGTCAAGCGCCCGTTTCGTCCCATAGTCCTTGCGGACCCCCACCGCAAGGATCGCGTCCTCCGCCATCAGCACCTCCACTTCGCGTATCCCATACGCGAATTAACGTACACCATACCCAAAGTGCGGCGACCTCAGCCGCGCCCACGGGGCGGGCGGCCGGAGGGCGCCCTAGCCCAAACTGCGCTGACCTCAGCCGCACCCACGGGGGCGGGCGGCCGGAGGGCGCCCTAGCGCCCGGAGGCCGCACGCCCCGCCGGCCGAGAGGCTGTTTCACGAGACGCGCCAGCGGATCGGGAAACGGCCTCTCGGCCGTAACGGGGGTTCCAGGGGGTCGCCCCCCTGGGCCAACACAGGCTCCAGGGGGTCGCCCCCCTGGGCCAACACGCCCTGTAGCGTCTTCGTGTGTGCGCTGTCGGAGGCGCCTTGGGTGGGAAGAGCGGGACGGACGGGTCATGGCATCGGAGCGCGGCGACGGCCGGGATCTCGGGCGGAGTCTGAAGCTGCTGTGGGGCGACCGGGTCCGGCCGCCTCGGGGGCGGCCGCCGGGCCTCACCCTGGACCGGGTCATCGCGGCGGCCGTCGAGGTCGCCGACGAGCTCGCCGAGACCGAGGGGCTCGACGCGCTGTCGATGCGCTCCATCGCGACCCGCCTGGGCGTCGGGACGATGACGCTCTACCGGTACGTCCCCGGCAAGAGCGAGCTGCTGGACCTGATGCTCGACCACGTCACCGCCGTCCCCGAGGGCACGGAGGCGGACGGTGACGGGCGGAGCTGGCGGGAGATCCTGGCGGACGAGGCGCACGGCCATTGGCGGTTGTGCCTGGACCATCCGTGGTACCCGTTCGTGGACCAGAGCCGTCCGCTCCTAGGGCCCAACTCCATGCGCGGGCTGGACAGGCTCCTCGGCAGGCTGCGCCCGACGGGCGTCGACGACCGCACGCTGATGATGATAGTCAGCGTCCAGAGCGACTACGTGGAGAGCGTCGCGCGCCGCTACATCCTGGAGCGCCGGGCCGAACGCCGGACGGGCCTCAGCAACGAGGAGTTCTGGGCCGCGCAGGGCCCGTCCTTGGAGGCGGCTCTGCTCAGCGGCGACTTCCCCGTGATGGCGCAGCTCTCCGACAACGTCTTCGACTTCTCCTACGAGGAGCTCTTCGAGTTCGGCCTCGACCGCCTCCACGACGGCTTCGCCGGCCACTTCGGCTGACCGGGTCAGTCCTTGCGGGCCAGGCCGGCGTAGTAGTACACCTCGTGCGGGTCGGCCGGGGGCGTGTCGGGACGCCATGTCGCGAGCGGCACCGCGCCCGGTGGTAGGAGTGTCGCCGGGCCGAACAGCGCGGCGAACTCGTCCCGCGTCCGGGACACCAGCGGGATCCCCGCCGCGTTCGCCGCGGCGTTGGCGGCGGCGACGGCCTCCGGGTCGAAGTCGGCGGTCGGGTGCGAGATCGCGACCGTGCTGCCGGACGGCAGCCCGCCGAGCAGCGTCGCGACCCACCGCTCCGGGTGCCGGTCGGGCGGGAAGTACATCAGCAGCGCGACGACCATCAGCGCGACCGGACGGGCCGGGTCGAGCGTCTCGGCGAGCAGCGGATCGTCCAGGACGGCCTGCGGCTCGGTGAGGTCGCCGTGCAGGTAGGCGACGCCCGGCACGTCCGCGATCATGGCCCGCGCCTGCTCGGTGACCAGCGGGTCGTTGTCGACGTACACGACGCGGACGGACGGGTCGACCGCCCGCGCGATCTCGTGCAGGTTCGGCGACGTGGGGATGCCGCTGCCGATGTCGAGGAACTGGGTGACGCCCGACTCCACCAGGTGTCGCGTCGCCCGCTCCATGAAGGACCGGTTCGCGCGCGCCATCGCGGGCAGTGCCGGGATCGCCCGGACCATCGCGTCGCCGAGTTCCCGGTCGGCCGGGAAGTTGCCGGATCCGCCGAGCCAGTAGTCGTACACGCGGGCCGGGTGCGCGACGGAGGTGTCGAACTCCGGGGAGGCTGCCATGCGCGGTCCTCTCACGATCGGCTGGTCCGATCCTCGCACCGGACGCGCGGCGGCGGGAAGCGCTCGCCCTACCGGACGGACGTCTCGGTGGCGTAGACGATGACGTTGTCGCGGTAGCCGCGGGCCGCCCGGTCGAACGGCCCGCCGCAGGTGACGAGCCGGAGCCCGGGGCGGTCGAGGGGGCCGTAGACGCGCTGGGTGGGGAACCGGTCCTTGGCGACCCGCTCCACGGACTCGACGGTGAACACGGCCACGCGGCCGTCCGCGCGCGTCACCTCGACGCGGTGCCCGGGCCGCAGCCGGCCGAGGTCGTAGAAGACGGCCGCCCCCGCCGCCGAGTCGACGTGGCCGAGGAGCACGGCGGCGCCGCGCTCGCCGGGGGCCGGCCCCAGGTCGTACCAGCCGGCCTCGCCCGGACGGTCGGCGCGCGGCACCTGGACGGAGCCGTCCGCGTCGAGGCCCAGCCGGACCAGCGGGGCGCGGACCCCGATCGCCGGGACGGCCACCTGCACGGGCACCGAGCGCGGCAGCACCGGACCGGCGGAACCGGCGGGCCGGGTGGCCGCCGCCCACGCGGGCGGCCGCGGCGGGCCGCCGGGGCCGCGCAGCCCCAGCGCGATCACCGCCAGGCCGGCCGCCAGCAGCACCGCCGCCGGCGTCCAGAGGCCGGCCTTTCCGCGCATCACCGATCACCCACTCGAAAATGATCTGCCATTTCCCGTGACCCGCGGCCGTGCGCAATTTCTCGCACGGTTCTCCGCGGGCCCGGGAATGGCATCGGCGAGTCTCGTCAGGCGTCCGCGCCGCTGCGCCGGCGGACGGCCGCGGCGCCGACTCCGAACGCGCCCAGCAGCAGGACGCCGCCGGCGGCCAGCGGCGCGGCGCTCGTCCCGCCGGCGCCGCCGCCGAAGCCCGTCTTGGCCCCGCCGGTCGGGGTCGGGTGCGTGCTGCCCATCGGCGTGGGCTTCGCCCCGGCCTTCACCACCGTGAGGTAGCCGACCGACCTGTGCCCGCCGCAGCGCACCTGCACGGTGTACTCGCCGGGGACGGTGTCGGTCTTGATCGTCGCCAGCCCGGCCCGGCCGTCGACCTCCTCGGCACCGTTCAGCGGGACGGCCCCGCCCACGAACGCCAGCGAGCCGGCCTCCCCGTCGACCTGGCACTTCTTCCCGACGACGGTGACCTGCCCGCCGGGGCGGGCCTGGCTCGGCTGCACGAGCACGTCGCCGCCCTCCGCCATCGCGGGCGCGGCCAGGCCGACGGACACCGCGCCGACGACGAGACCGAGAACGGTCGCCTTTCCAAGTCGCATCTTCTGCTCCATTGCGACACGGCGGCTTACTCGACTTTCGGCCCCGGCACCGTGCCCCCTTATGCACTCGTATGATGGGCCGGGCCCCGGGTTGGTTCGCGCCTTTTTCCACCGGCTCCGGCGGATAAACATGATCAGGAATTGCGACCGGAAGTTGATGTGAAAGCCGTCACATCGCGGTGCGGCGGACGGCGCGGACGACGACGTCGTGGAGGGGCTTCTCCGCGCCGCCGTGCCCGGTGATCGTCCGGTGCTCCTCCTCGGCGGTGACGATCTCCCAGGCCGTCTCGTCCAGGCGCGCCGTGATGGCGGCGGCGGTGACCGACGCCTCGGCGGGCGGGCCGTGCTCCTCGCCGTGCCCATGCCCGTGGCCGTGCCCATGGAGGTGGCCGACGATCAGCAGGGTGCCGCCGGGCGCCACCCATCCGGCGACGCGGTCGTAGAACTCCAGCTGCGGCATCGCCGGGTGGGCGTAGTGGGTGGTGACGAGGTCGAACCGCTCGTCCGGCGTCCACGCGGCCAGGTCGGCCTCCACCCACCGCAGGCCCTCCGACACGCCCGCGGCCGCCGCGCGCTCGGCGGCGCGGGCCAGCGCCTCGGACGAGATGTCGGCCGCCGTCACCCGCCAGCCGCGCCCCGCCAGCCAGATCGCCTCGGCACCGGCGCCGCACCCCGCGTCCAGCGCCGTCCCCGGTGCCAGCTCCCCGATCTCACGGGCGAGATAGGGGTTCGGCGGGTTCCCGCCCATGGCCCCGGCGGCGGTGCCCTCCCGCCAGTGCCGCTCCCAGTAGCCCTTGTCGAACTCGTGCGTCATTCGCCGTCCCCTCCAGTTGCTCTCACCAGCTACAACGATGGTGCCGACCGCCGGGGCGAACCGGCGAAGCCTGTTGCCGATTGGCAAAATGAGGGGATGGACGAGGCAGTTGAGCGCACCCTCGACGCGTTCGGGCCGAGGCTGAAGCAGCTCCGGCGCCGCCGCGGGACCACCCTGTCCGGCCTCGCCGAGGAGACGGGCGTCTCCGCCAGCACGCTGTCCCGGCTGGAGTCCGGGCTGCGGCGGCCCACGCTCGAACAGCTCCTGCCGCTCGCCCGCGCCTTCCGGGTCACGCTGGACGAGCTCGTCGACGCGCCGCCCACCGGCGACCCGCGCGTCCACCTGCGTCCGGTCGCGGGCGGCGACGGAGCGACCGTCCTGCCGCTCACCCGCCGGCCCGGAGGCATCCAGGCGTACAAGTTCATCCTCCCGGCCGGGCAGGACGGCGCAGAGCCCGACCTGCGCACCCATGAGGGCTACGACTGGGTCTACGTCCTCAACGGCACGCTGCGGCTGGTGCTGGGCGAGCACGACCTCGTCCTCGAACCCGGGGAGGCCGCGGAGTTCGACACCCGCATCCCGCACTGGTTCGGTGCGACCGGCGCCGGGCCCGTCGAGTTCTTGAGCCTGATCGGGCGGCAGGGCGAGCGCGCGCACGTCCGCGCGGCTCCCAAGGCAGGACCGCAGTGAGCCCGGTTCGCGCGTCCGGCGGGACGGTTCGTACCGTCGTCGGGTGAAGCTGCTTTCGGTCAACATCGGGCACCCGCGCACCAACCCGGCCAAGCCGTTCCGGCTGACCGGCATCGACAAGCGCCCGGTCGAGGGGCCGGTGGCGGTCGCCGCACCGGCCTCCGAGGGGACGGGCGAGGTCGGGCTGGCGGGCGACCGCGTCCATGACGTGCGCGGTCATGGCGGGCCGGACCAGGCCGTCTACGCGTACGCGCGCGAGGACCTCGACTTCTGGCAGGACGAGCTGGGCAGGCCGCTGCCCGACGGCGTCTTCGGCGAGAACCTGACCACCGCCGGGATCGACGTCAACGGCGCCCTGATCGGCGAGCGGTGGCACGTGGGGCCGGACGTGCTGCTGGAAGTGAGCTGCCCGCGCATCCCCTGCGGCACCTTCCAGGCGTGGCTGGACGAGGCGGGCTGGATCAAGCGGTTCACGCGGGCGGCGATGCCCGGCGCCTACCTGCGGGTGGTCGAGCCCGGCGAGATCCGCGCGGGCGACCCGGTCGAGCGGGTGCGTCGTCCCCGCCACGGGGTGACCGCGGCCATGGCGTTCCGCGCCCTCACCACCGCGCCGGAGCTGCTGCCGCCGCTGGTGTCGCTGGAGGCGCTCCCGCACTACGTGAGGGACGTGGCCCGAAGGCGCTCCGCCGCAGGCCGCTGACGGGTCGGCGGCGCGCCGGGCGGCACACCGGAGCGCGCACGCAATACAGGCCGTACATTTGTTGCCAATCGGGCAAAAATGGGCACAGTGCCGCAGATTGCCGGAAAGCGGACGGACGTCCCGGTAATCTCGGCAATCCACGCTTCCCCGAACGGGCGGTGTGTCAGCCTAGATACGGACTGTACCGGTAAGAGTACGTCTCACTCAGTAATGTGACCCCGTGCCGTGCCGTCGACCGCGCTGAGGACGTCCGATGCCCGTTTTCTCCGAACCTGCCGACACCGAGCGCCAGGATTTCCGGCGGCACGGCAGGCCGCCGACCCGCGGAACGCGTCGCCAGAGCAGCGCACGGTCCTTTCACCTGTGCATTTCCGTCCTTCCCGCGGCCGTTATCGGGATCCTCGGGGTCGCCGCCGCGGCGGTGCTCTACAACGGCGACGACGTGACGCCGCGGGCGCAGCTCGTGCTGGCCGCGGCCGCCGTGGCGGCCGTCCTGACGCTGGGCGCCGCCGTGTTCGGGGCGGACGTGGCGACCCGCAGGTTCGAGCGGCAGCCCGCCCGGCGGCCCGACCGGGTCCAGGGCCCGACTCCGGAGGACGTGCAGCGGCGGCTCGGCGAGCTGTGGTTCTCGATCGCGCGCGGCCGGCAGGGCCTCAAGGAGCTCACCGAGCGGGTCAAGGCCGGGGAGACGGCACCGCGCAGCGAGGACGTCCCGGCCATCGAGTCGGGCGACGCGTTCGTCCGGCTCGCCTACGAGCTGCGGCAGGCGCAGGGCGAGGCGTGGAACGCCGTGCTGGACGTCGCCGCGAGCCGCGCGCAGAACGGCACCGGCGGCGCCGGCGCCGCCGCCGGCACGGGCACCAGCAGCGGCACCGACCGGCGGGTCGACGTGTTCGTCAACCTGGCCCGCCGCATGCAGTCGCTGGCCCACCGCGCCATCAAGGGGCTCGACGAGCTGGAGAACCAGGTCGAGGACCCGGACCTGCTCAAGGGCCTGTTCCGGGTCGACCACCTCAGCACCCGCATGCGCCGCCAGGCCGAGAGCCTCGCGGTGATCGGCGGCGCCGCGTCCCGCCGCCAGTGGAGCCGGCCGGTGACCGTCTACGAGGTGCTGCGCTCGGCCATCGCCGAGGTGGAGCACTACAACCGGGTCAAGGTCGTCCCGCCCGTCGAGGGCACCCTGGACGGCAGCGCGGTCGCGGACGTCGTCCACCTGCTCGCCGAGCTCATCGAGAACGCCACCCGGTTCGCGCCGCCGCACACGCAGGTGCTGGTCCGGGTCGACGCCGTCACCGCCGGGCTGGCCATCGAGGTCGAGGACCGCGGCCTCGGCATCCCCCGGGAGAGCCAGCGGCGGCTGAACGACCTGCTCGCCGACCCCGACCGGGGCGGCGCCGAGGAGCTGCTGCAGGAGGGGCGCATCGGCCTGCTGGTCGTCTCCGCGCTCGCCCGCCGGCACGGCGTCCGCGTCGAACTCCGCGACAACCTCTACGGCGGGGTCCAGGCCACCGTCGTCGTGCCGGGCGAACTGGTCGGCGCGGAACCCGCGGAGGCCGAGGCCGTACCGCAGGCCCAGCCGGCGCACGCCGAGCCCGTCCCGGTGCCCGCCGCCGCGGCCGCCCCGGCCGCCTCGCGGGAGACCGTCCCCGCGTCCGCGTACTCCGGCCCGTCGGAGGGCTACGCCCCGGCCGACCGCTTCGTCGCGGCGGACGACCCCGGCCGCCACGCCAATTCCGCCGCCGCCGCGAATTCCGGTCCGGCCGCGAATTCCGGTCCGGCCGCAAATCCCGGTGCGGTGGCGGAATCCGGCATGGTGGACAATGCTGAGCGGCCGTCGCTGCCGCGCCGCCGGGTCCAGACGAATATGGCTCCCGAACTGGTGAATCCTCCCGCGCCGCAGCATCTGCAGGACGATACGGAGGTCGCGCACAATCCCGGTCTCATGGCGGCATTCCAACGGGGCGTGCGCGGCGCCGAAGAGAGCGACGGCGACGTGGACGGCACCGATGGTACGGACTGACGAAACATCACGAGGGATAAGGAGCGTCCATTGAGTGCTGTCTCCCCGAACCAGGCTCAGGATCTTGCTTGGCTGTTGCGGGGGCTGGGCGAGGAGGTTCCGGTCATCCGCGGCAGCGTGCTGCTGTCCGCCGACGGCATGCTGAAGGCCTCCGACGGCTTCGACCGCGCGAGCGCGGAGCAGCTCGCCGCGCTCGCCTCGGGCCTGTTCTCCATCGCCCGGAGCGCGGGGACGAAGTTCGACGACAGCAACGAGGTCCGGCAGGTCGTGACGGAGCTGAAGTCGAGCCAGCTGTTCATCTCGTGGGCCGGTTACAACTCGGTGCTGGCGGTGCTGGCGAGGGGCGAGGCCGATCCGGCCGTCGTCGGCTTCGAGATGGCCCGGCTGATCAAGTCCGTCCGTCCCTTCCTCGGCACGGCGACGCGCGCGGCGGCGGCGCCGGGCGGTCCGATCCCCTCGTCATGACGGCCGGCGAGGACGAGGTCTGGCTCGACGACGACGCCGGGCCGCTGGTGCGCCCGTACACGGTGACCGCCGGGCGCACCCGGCCGGCGATGCGGCTGGACATGCTGTCCCTGGTGGTGGCGACCGGCGAGGTGCCGGCGAACCTCGACCCGGAGCACCACCGGGCGCTCGGCCTGTGCCGCACCCCGACCTCGGTCGCCGAGGTCGCGGCGTACCTGCGGCTCCCCGTCGCGGTCACCAAGGTCCTCCTCGCCGACCTCGTGAACTGGCGGGCCATGTCCACCCGAGCGCCGCGCCCCGCGGCCGAGCTCACCGACCGAGACCTCCTGGAGAAGCTGCTCGATGGCCTACAACGAGCCTGAGATGTTCCCCACTCAGGTCAAGATCCTGATCGCGGGCGGATTCGGGGTCGGGAAGACGACGTTCGTCGGCGCGGCGAGCGAGATCGAACCGCTCAGCACCGAGGAGCTCATCACCACCGCGAGCGTCGGCATCGACGACCTCGGCGGCGTGGAGGGCAAGACCACGACCACCGTGGCGCTCGACTTCGGCCGCATCACGATCGAGCAGCACGGCATCGTGCTGTACCTGTTCGGCACGCCCGGCCAGCAGCGCTTCTGGTTCATGTGGGACGAGCTGTGCGCGGGGGCGCTGGGCGCCGTCGTGCTCGCCGACACCCGCCGCCTGGACGCCTGCTTCGAGGCCGTCGACTTCTTCGAGAACCGGGGGACGAAGTTCCTCGTCGCGGTGAACGAGTTCGACGGCGCGTTCCGCTACGACCCCGACGAGGTGCGGGCCGCCCTCGAACTCGACCCGGGCGTGCCGATCGTGCTGTGCGACGCGCGGGACGCCCGCTCCGCCACCGCGGTGCTGCGGGCCCTGATCCGCCACCTCATCGCCACCGCGACCGCCCCCGCTCCCGACCGCCTCACCTCCCCGACCGCCTGACTCCCACCCCGCCCCACCGCATCTGGAGATCGCCGTGACCCAAGAGCCGCTCTACGAGCCCCCCGGCCATCTGCTGACCCCCGTCGACCCCGAGGTGCCGCGGCGCGTGGCGCGGCTGCGCGAGCTCGGGCTCGGGCAGGAGGCCGACCCCGAGTTCGACGCGTTCGCCCGCGACCTCGCCGAGACCGCCCGGCGCCTCGTCGGCACCGGGCTGCCCCCGTTCGCGATGGTCAACTTCGTCACCGACCGGCAGTACCTGTCCGGCCTGTACTCCCCGCAGGACCCCACCGACCCGTCCGGCGGCGTGGAGCTGGGCCGGGAGGTCCCGCTCGACCACGGCTACTGCCCGCACGTCGTCGTCCGGCGCAAGGCGCTCGTCCTGGACGACGTGTGCGACTACCCGCGCTTCGCCGGCAACCCGGTCGTCGACAAGCTCGGCATCCGCACCTACGTCGGCGCCCCGCTGATCGACCACACGGGCACGACCCTCGGCACGATCTGCATCATCGACCGCGAGCCGCGCCCGTGGGGCCACCCCGGGCTGAACCTCATCAAGGAGCGCGCGGCGGAACTCGTCCAGCTGATCCGCCGCCGCGAGGAGATGCTGGGCTGACCCGGGGCCGGGTCACGCCTCGGCGGGCAGCGGCACCGAGCGCGAGAAGAGCACGCCCGGCGAGGGCGGGACGGCGCCGTCCTCGATGCCGAGCACGCCCGTGGACAGCAGCCCGAACTCCGTCGCGACGCCCGCGATGTCGGCCTTGAGGAACTCGATCGCCGCCCGGGCGCGGCCCGCGTCGTTGCCGGGCTTCGCCGCCCACCGCATGACCTGGGCGATCGCGAACGCGTAGGCGATCGCGCGGCCGGCGAGGACCAGGTGCTCCTGGCGGAGGTCCCGGTCGAGGAAGCCGAGGTCCAGCCCCTGCGAGGTGATCGCGGACGCGGTGAGCGGCCAGTCGGCCAGGAACTTGCTGAGCGGCAGGCCGTCCGTCCGCGCGAGGCAGTACTCGGTGAGCTGCTGGCTGAGCAGGTCGTTGGTGCCGTCGAAGATGGTGTAGACGCGGGCGTCGAGGAACGCCTGCGCGGAGATGTTCGTCGGCGACCCGCAGCGGTACCCCTCGCCGCCGGAGAGCTGCTGGTAGTGGTGCGCGGCGCTGAGCATCCGCTCGGTGGCGACCGTCTTGATGGCCTGGACGGCGGGGAACGCGCCGATCATGTCGGACTTCATGTCCAGCGAGGTCTGCAGGTAGTCGTTGAGCGCCGCGCAGACGGTGTAGGACGTGTCGATCGCCGCGAGCCGGTACCGGACGAACCGGATCGCCGACTGCGGCCCCGGGCCGATCCGCCGCGCGTTCGCGTACGCGCGCGCCTCCCGGCTGATGCGGCGCAGGAAGCCGGCGCCCATCGCCGCCATCATCGCCCGCGACGCCATGAGCATCTCCACCATGGGGCGCAGGTTGCGGCCCTCCACCCGGATGCGCCGGTGCCGGGGGACGACCACGTCGATCTCGTTGAGCCCGTAGTCGATCACCTTGAGGCCGAGCGGCTCGTAGGGCTGCAGGGTGCGGAAGCCCTCGCTGCGCTTGACGATGAAGTAGCCGTACTCGCGGCCGCAGTCGTCGTTCTTCGCGCTGACCAGCCACCAGTGCGCGCTGGAGCTGAACGCCTGCCAGTGCTTGCGGCCGCGGATCCGGTAGCCGCCCGGGACCTCCTCGAACGTGGTCGTCATGCCGGACATGGCGGAGCCGCAGCCGGGCTCGGTGGACGCGAACCCGCAGACCATGGGGTCGCCGCCGGCGTACTGCGGCAGCACCTCCCGCTTGGCCTCCTCGTCCGCCCACAGCGCGATGGGTCGCAGCGCCACCCCGGTGATCACCGTGGCGTACATGCCGAGCGGAAGGTTCCATTCGGACAGCGCTTCCACGACTCGGCACATCTCGACGTGACTGTCGCGTCCGCCGAACTCTCTCGGCAGCGTCGGCAGCAGCACGCCGGCCCGGGTCAGCAGCGTCCAGTCGTCGGCCGGGAGGTTCTGCTGCGGGTAGGTGGCGGTGTCGAATCGGGGGGCGATCGCCTCGATACCGGCGATGAAGTCGTTCGTGGACAGGGACAGTAGAGCATTCGTCATGGTGTCCGCTCTCACGGGTCGGCGCGTCAATGCAGGGGGAAGTCGCCGGAATCCGGCCGTCGGAAGAACACGCTCATGCCCGACCGGCCGCTGGGCCGGCCGAGCGAACCTCCTTGCCAATCGCTCGTCTGAGACTCTCACGCCATGGTGAAACGAACGATCACCAGACGCAAGGCTCCTCTGGCTGACCGTAATCAGCCAACGACGATTCGAGCCTGCAGGCCATGTTCCGGCCGTGCCCGCAGTCGACGGCTGATCACTTTGGGAATGATGAGTTTAATGTGCAACTAGCTGCTGTTGTGACGATTGAGAGAGATTCTCACCTCTGGGACGACGGCCCGGTCACACCCCGGCCGCTCCCCCGAGCCCGGCGCCCCACCATCCCCAGGCGTCCCCGAAACCCGATGAAAGCGCAGCTCAGCCACTGATCACCGGACGGGACGCGCGGTACCGCAGAACCACCCGGCAGGGTAGTTGACAACTGTGCCAGACGGCGCGTAAAGCACCTGTCCGATATCTGTGATCACGAAAAGATCGATTTCTGACGGGAGTCACGATCAAGGCGTGCGCGCTCCTCGCCCATCCGATACAAATCCCTAGCCTGAAGGTCATTGCGGACAGGGCCCCGGGATTAACGCCCACCGAGTCACGTTTTCCGGCGGTCCGGTAATGAAATGAGTCAACACCCGCAGGCGCCTCGGACGCTTCGGCGGCGACAGTTCACAGAGGTGGTCTTTCGGCGACCAGAGTACATCCCCCTCGACGGAACCGGCCACTTCAACGTTGTTCCCGTGCCGTTTTCCAGGCGCCGCCCGGAAGCGGCCGCCGAAAAGCGGGCGCGCAGTTCAGGAGGCCGGCGGGTTGCCGTAGACGCGGCGCGGGGTGACGAGCACGGCGGCCCGCCGCTCCTCCGCCATCACGCGGTCGTAGGTGTCCCAGTCGTCGTGCGTGCCGCCGGCCGCGCTGAAGATGTCGCGCAGCAGCAACCGCAGCGCCTCGCCGTCGACGCCGGGCTGCGGATCGTCCGGGCCGATGATCTCCGCGTCGCCCTCCACGGCCGTCCACCGCCAGCCCGCGCGGGCGACGATCGTGGCCCGCGGGTCGGCGCGCAAATGGTGCAGCTTGCGAGAACCACCGGTGGCGACGAGCCCGACGACCCGTCCGCCCCGCAGCGGATGCTCCAGAACGCCCGCGTTGACGACGGACGACTGCACACCGCCGTCGCCCCGCAGCGTGCTGACCACGCACAGGCCGTGATCCAGCGGTATCAGTTCGGCGAAGCCTTCGAGGTCGGTCCCCATCGATCAGCCTTTCTCCCTGAGCCCCCCGCCCGGAGCCGCCGGCCGACGCTTCGAGCACATCCGCTGTTCTACCCAGCCGAGGGCCCGCCAAGGCGATGCCGCCGAGAAGGAGCCGGCAGGCGATCCGGTAGAAAGATCGCATGGCAGTCATCTACGAGACGACCATGACGCCCGGGAAGCTGGAGTTGCTCACCGCATGGCTCCCCGCGCAGCCCTGGTACGCCGGCCCGGGACCCGCGCCGCGCCTGACCAGGGCGGGCGGTTTCCGGCTCGACGACCCGGACGGCGAGGTCGGCATGGAGTTCATGGTGGTCACCGACACCTCCGGCGACCGGCCCATCTCCTACCACGTACCGCTCAGCTACCGCGGCGCCCCGCTGGACGGGGCCGAGGAGGGACTCGTCGGCACCTCGGAGCACGGCGTCCTGGGACGGCGATGGGTCTACGACGGCACCCGCGACCCGGTGCTCGTCGCCCAGCTCCTCGCCCTCCTCCAGGGGCGCGCCGAACCGCAGCACCAGACCATCGGCGACAAACCGGACCCGTCCGTCTCGGCGCACTTCACCGGAACCACCGCCTCGACGCTGACCGCGATCAAGGTGGTCGAGCACGGCCCCGACCGCACCGGCATCACCGTGGCGACCGAACCGAGCGGCACCCTCACGATCGGCGTGACCCGCGTCCTGGCCCCCCACGACACCGTCACCGACGTCCAGGCCCATGTCACCGCCCCCTGGCGAGCCCCGGACGGCACCGAGCACCGCGTTCCCCTCGCCATCCTCCACTGATCACCCGGCCGTCTTCTGACCAAGATCGGCTAACCGGCCCGCCGTGCCCTCCGGACGGACGGCGGCCCGACAGAAGGGCCATGGATCCGGCCACCCTCACACGCGGAACTCAGCCGAGGACGAACGGGAGCCGTGCGGCCAGGTCCCCGAGCGCGGCCCTGTCTGCGTCCGTCGGAGGGCGGCGGCCGGTGCCGATCAGCAGCGCGTCCGTGTCGGAGAACGAGGCCGGGAACCGGGCCCCGGCGATCCGCTCCAGCGACGCGCGCGAGGCGGCGAGGGTCTCGGCGGGCGGGCCGGCGGCCTCGGGCACGTCCGCGATCAGGTCGAGGTGGTGCAGCGTCCACTCCATGACGTACGCGGAGAGGTAGTCCCCGGCGGTCAGCACCATGTCCTGGGTCGCGACGCGGAGCTCCGGGTCGGCGAGTTCGGCGGCGCGCCCGGCGGCGGAGCCGACGTCGTCGATATGGAACTTCAGCAGGGCCGGGTCGCCGTAGGCGGCGGCCAGCCGCGGGATCAGCGCGTCGAGCGGGTCATCGCCGGTCGGCGGGTCGACGAGCTTCCAGTAGGTGTCGGCGTCGGCGGTCGGTTCGCCGTCGGCGGGCGTGACCAGCGTGATCAGCACGTCCTGGGCGTCGATGACCAGGTGGCACACCAGGTCCCGGACGAGCCACCCCGCACAGCCGGACGGCCGCTCCCAGTCCCCGTCGGAGAGTTCGGCGACCGCCCCGAGCAACGCCGTCCACGAGCGTGAGAAGTGATCCACTCCGGCCAAGCTAGTGCCGCCCCGAGACGGCGGGCAATCGGATTGGCCGAGGCACGCCGACATCAACGCCCGCGACCCGGCCCAGGCGTGGGTGACCACCCGGGCCGTCGGCTTCTTCGTGCGCGACGCCGCGCCCGTCAGGCGATCCGGTCGATGATCAGTGGGTGCGGGGACGCGGCCGCGCCGTCCTCGATCTCGTAGGCGCCGTCCAGGGACTCCAGGGCGCGGGCGAACCGGGCCTCGTCGTCGCCGTACAGCGTGAGGAGCGGCTGCCCCGCGCTGACCGTGTCGCCCGGCTTGGCGTGGCAGATCACGCCCGCGCCGAACGAGACCGGGTCCTCCTTGCGGGCCCGGCCGGCGCCGAGCCGCCACGCCGCGACGCCCACCCCGTAGGCGTCCAGGCGGGTCAGGACGCCGCTGGACGGCGCCGTGACCGTGTGGGTGTCGCGGGCCGTCGGCAGCGGCGCGTCCGGGTCGCCGCCCTGGGCGGTGATCATGCGGCGCCAGACGTCCATGGCGGAGCCGTCCTTCAGCGCGTCCGCCGGGTCCTTGCCCGTGATCCCGGCGGCGTCGAGCATCTCCCGGGCCAGGGTCAGGGTCAGCTCGACCACGTCGGACGGGCCGCCGCCCGCCAGGACCTCCACCGACTCGGCGACCTCGACGGCGTTGCCGACCGCGTTGCCGAGCGGCCGGTCCATGGCGGTGAGCAGCGCGACCGTGCGCAGGCCGTGGTCGGTGCCGATCGCGACCATCGTCTCGGCCAGCTCGCGCGCGTTCTCGACCGTCTTCATGAACGCGCCGGAGCCGACCTTGACGTCCAGGACGAGCGCGCCCGTCCCCTCCGCGATCTTCTTCGACATGATCGAGGACGCGATCAGCGGGATCGACTCCACCGTGCCGGTCACGTCGCGCAGCGCGTACAGCTTGCGGTCGGCGGGGGCGAGGCCGCTGCCCGCCGCGCAGATCACCGCGCCCGCCGACCGCAGCACGTCCAGCATCTCGGCGTTCGACAGCGACGCCCGCCAGCCGGGGATCGACTCCAGCTTGTCGAGGGTGCCGCCGGTGTGGCCGAGGCCCCGGCCGGACAGCTGCGGGACGGCCGCGCCGCACGCCGCCACCAGCGGCGCCAGCGGCAGCGTGATCTTGTCGCCGACGCCGCCGGTGGAGTGCTTGTCGGTGGTCGGGCGGTCCAGCGCCGACCAGTCCATCCGCTCGCCGGAGCGGATCATCGCCTCCGTCCACCGCGCCACCTCGGCCCGGGTCATGCCGTTCAGCAGGATCGCCATCGCGAGCGCCGACATCTGCTCCTCGGCGATCGCGCCCCGCGTGTAGGCGTCCACCGCCCAGTCGATCTGCGCGGGGCTCAGCACCCCGCCGTCGCGCTTGGCGCGGATGACGTCAATGGCATCCATGGATCAAGCTCTCTCGATCAGGTCGTCGGGGCCGAAGGCGTCCGGGAGGACGTCCGACATGGGCAGGATGCCGCGGACGGTCTCCAGCAGCATCGGCGCGCCGCCGTGCTCCCACAGGAGCTGGCGGCAGCGCCCGCACGGCATCACCGGGTCGCCGTGCTTGTCGACGACCGACACCGCGACGAGGCGGGGCCGCTCGCCCTTGCCGGGGCCGTGCAGCGCCGACACGAGCGAGCACTCGGCGCACAGCCCGACCCCGTACGAGGCGTTCTCGACATTGCACCCGGTGATGATCCGGCCGTCGTCCACCAGCGCTGCGGCGCCGACCGGGAACCCGGAGTACGGGCAGTACGCACGCGTCATCGCCTCCCGCGCGGCGGTGCGCAGGCCAGGCCAGTCGATCTCCATGACAGTTATCTTGCCTCGCCTCGTCTGTAGCGGACGCCGTTGGCCGCGGGCATGCGGAGGCGCTGGCTGGCCAGGGCCAGGACGAGCAGCGTCGTCAGGTGCGGTGTGAAGGAGACCAGCTCGCCGGGGACGATCTCGCTCATCAGGAACCAGACGAGCAGCCCGGCCGCCGCCACCAGCGACAGCACCGCGCCGAGGTAGGCGTTGCGGACCTCGCGGCGGCCGAGGTCGGTGACGATCTGGCCGCGCAGCCGGTTCGCCCGCAGCGCCTGCCAGACCGCGACGCCGATCAGCAGGATCGCGACGAACAGCAGCAGCGCGTGGACGGCCTGCCCGCCGCCGCGCACGTTCATCGCGTCGGTGTAGCCGAACAGCAGCGAGCCCGCGGCGAGCCCGCCCGGCCGCCAGTTGCCGAAGATCATGGCGGCGAGGCCGATGAAGCCGCGGCCGTTGGTCTGGCCGTCCTGGTAGAGCGGGGCGGCGACGGTGACGAGGAACGCGCCGGCGAGGCCGGAGAACGCGCCCGAGATGACCACGGCGGCGTACTTCATCCGGTACACCTGCACGCCGAGCGACTCGGCCGCGTACGGGTCCTCGCCGCAGGAGCGGATGCGCAGGCCGAACGGGGTCCGCCACAGGATCAGGAAGCTGAGCGGGACGAGCAGCAGCGACACCAGCGTCAGCAGCGACATGTCGCTGGTCAGCCCGCGGGCGATGCCGGCGATGTCCGACAGCAGGAACCAGTGGCGGCCCTCCAGCGAGCCGAGCCAGTCGGGGCTCTGCCAGCCGCCGATCTTGCCGCCGGACAGGACCGGCAGCGTCAACGTCATGATCGGATCGACCGGCGGGGACTGCCGGGGCCCGCCGCCGAGCGCCTTCGCCGCGCCCGTGTCGAAGATCAGCCCGGCCAGGAACTGGGTCAGTCCCAGCCCGAGGATGTTGATCGCGACACCGGACACGATGTGGTCGACGCCGAACGACACGGTCGCGATGGCGTGCAGCAGCCCGCCGAGCGCGCCGCCGATGATCCCGGCGAGGACGCCGATCCACGGGCCCCACTGGTAGCCGGCCCAGGCGCCCGTCCAGGTGCCGAGGATCATCATGCCCTCGAGACCGATGTTGATCACACCGGACCGCTCCGACCAGAGCCCGCCGAGCCCGGCCAGGAAGATCGGCACGGCGAGGCGCAGCGCGGCGCTGACCGTCCCGCTGGAGGTCACCGGGTCGGCGTCGTCGATGACGCGGACCAGCGACAGCAGCACCAGCAGCCCGGAGCCGATCAGCAGGTAGTGCGGCCAGCGCAGCCTGATCTTGCCCTTGGCGGCCTTCACGGTGGCCACCGCCTCGGTCGCGGCGCTCATGAGGCGCTCCCAGCGGCCTCGCGGGCCAGGTCGTGGCCGGTGGCCAGTTCGGCGGCGACGGCCCGCTGCTGCAGCCGGATCTCCCAGCGCCGGACGAGCTCGTACACGATGACGACGGTCAGCACGACCACGCCCTGCATGACCCCGACGATCTCCTTCGGCACGTCGACCTCCTGGAGCACGTCGGAGGTCTGGTCGAGGAACGCGAACAGCAGCGCGGCGAGCGCGATGCCGGCCGGATGGTTGCGGCCGAGCAGCGCCACCGTGATGCCGGTGAAGCCGAGCCCGGCCGGGAAGTTCAGCGAGTACTCGTAGGACGCGCCGAGCAGCTCCGGCATGCCGATCAGGCCGGCCACCACGCCGGACGCGATCATCGTGTAGACGATCATGCGGCGGGCGTTGACGCCGCTGGCCTGCGCGGCGGACGCCGACAGCCCCGACACCTTCAGGTCGAAGCCGAACCGGGTGTAGTTGATCACGACCCAGAACACGATCCCGACGAGGATCGCGAGCGGCAGCAGCCCGTACACGTCGCCGGGCAGGTCGATGCCGATCGAGGACAGGAACCCGTTCAGCGGCCCGACCCGTCCCGACTCGGGGATCTGCGCGGTCGCGACGTTGTTGCTGCCGGGCCGCACCTCGGCGAGCCGCTTGTCGTTCAGGAGGTAGGCGATGACGCCGGTCGCGATCGCGTTCAGCATGATCGTGGACAGCACCTCGCTGACCCCGCGGGTCACCTTCAGCACACCCGCGATCGCGGCCCACAGCCCGCCGACCACCATCGCCGCGACGATCACCAGCAGCTGGCCGAACGGCGCGGGCAGCGTGATCGCGCCGCCGAGCGCGGCGGCGAGGAACGCGGCGATCCGGTACTGGCCGTCCACGCCGATGTTCAGCAGCGCCATCCGGAAGCCGATCGCCACCGCGACCGCCGACAGGTAGTACCTGGTCGCGCGGTTGACGATGTCGACGATCGAGTTCTCGGTGGTGCCGTAGTCGATCATGCTCTGGATCGAGCTGATCGGGTCGGCGCCGGTGACCCGCAGCAGGATCATCGTGATGCCGAGCGAGATCAGCAGCGCCAGCACCGGCGCGCCGATCTTCAGGCCGAGCCCGGTCGGGCCCAGCCCGCGCAGGATCGCCTTCCACGCCGGCACCGGCTCCGGGACGCCCTTCCCGGCGTCCTTGCCGTCGGCGGGCGGTACGTCCTTCGACAGGCTCTTCGGCGCGTCCTTCGACGCGTCCTCGGGGGGCTCGGGGGGTTCGCCGCCGCCCGGGGGCGTCGGGTCCTTCGGCTCGCTCATGAGGCGCCGCCCGCGCCGGTCATCGCGGAGCCGAGCTCCTCGGGGGTGACGGTCCGCGGATCGACCTCCGCGACCAGCCGGCCCCGCAGGATCACGTGCAGGGTGTCGGACATACCGATGAGTTCCTCAAGATCGGCGCTGATCAGCAGCACGGCCAGCCCGTCCGCGCGGGCCTGCCGCAGGTAGTCCCAGATGGCGGCCTGGGCGCCGACGTCGATGCCGCGCGTCGGGTGCGCGGCGATCAGCAGGTGCGGGTCGCCGGACATCTCCCGGCCGACGATGAGCTTCTGCTGGTTGCCGCCCGACAGCGCGGCGGCGGGCACCTCGATGCCCGGCGTCCGGACGTCGTACTCGCGGACGATCCGCGTCGTGTCGCGGCGCGCGCCGCGCCGGTCCGTCCAGGGGCCGCGGACGTTCGGCCTGCGGGTCTGGTGGCCGAGCATCCGGTTCTCCCAGAGCGTCCCCTCCAGGATGAGCCCGTGCCGGTGCCGGTCCTCGGGGATGTAGGCGATGCCGGCCTCGCGGCGCCGGCGGGTCGCCCAGTGCGCGATGTCGTCGCCGCCGTACACGATCGTCCCGGCGTCGGCGTTGCGGATGCCCATGATCGCTTCGATGAGCTCGGTCTGCCCGTTGCCCTCGACCCCGGCCAGCCCGACGATCTCGCCGCGCCGGATGCGCAGCGACACGTCGTCCACCACGGGACGGCCCTCGGGGGTCAGCACCGTCAGCCCGCCGATGTCCAGCTGGACGTCCTCGGTGACGGTCGACTCGCGCAGCTCGGGGGTGGGCAGCTCGGACCCGACCATCAGCTCGGCGAGCCGCCGGGAGGTGACCTCGGCGGGGTCGAGCCGGGTCGCGACGGTGGTGCCGCGCCGGATCACCGAGATGGTGTCGGCGACGGCGAGCACCTCGTCCAGCTTGTGCGAGATGAACAGCACGGTGAGGCCCTCGGCGCGCAGCTCCCGCAGGTTGCCGAACAGCTCGTCGACCTCCTGCGGGACGAGCACCGCGGTCGGCTCGTCCAGGATCAGCACGCGGGCGCCCCGGTACAGCACCTTGAGGATCTCCACGCGCTGCCGCTCGCCGACGCCGAGGTCCTCCACCAGGGTGTCGGGGTCGACGCGCAGCCCGTACGCCCGCGCCATCTCCTTGATCTTGGCGCGGGCGGCGGCGAAGTCGATCCGGCCGCGCCGCCATCCCTTGCCGCGGGGCTCGGCGCCGAGGACCACGTTCTCCAGCACGGTCAGGTTGTCGGCCAGCTTGAAGTGCTGGTGGACCATGCCGATGCCGCGGCCGATCGCGTCGGCCGGGGTCCGGAAGGAGACCTGCTCGCCGTCGACCTCGATGGTGCCCTCGTCCGGCCGCTGCATCCCGTAGAGGATCTTCATCAGCGTGGACTTGCCGGCACCGTTCTCGCCGCAGAGCGCGTGCACCTCGCCGCGCTCGATGGTGAGGTTGATGTCGCGGTTGGCCACCACTCCGGGGAACCGCTTGGTGATCGATGTCAGCCGCACGGCCGGCACCTGGTCAGGCACGAGTGCCCCTCCTCCTGCCTCGAACGTGCACGGAAGGCGCCGCGGTACGGGGCCGGGGACACGCCGCCGCACCGGGGGCCGCCCGCCTGGACGGCTCCCGGTGCGCGGTCGCTGCCGGGTGGTGCGGCCTCACGCCGCCACCGCGCGGGGGAACGTCCCCGCACTCCCCGATCGCCGGCTCACGCCTTGGTCGGGACCTTGATCTCGCCGCTGACGATCTTGGCCTTGAGCTCGTCCAGCTTGGCCTTGATGTCGTCGACGTTGCCGCCGGACGAGGAGTAGCCGACCCCGTCGTTCTTCAGGTCGTACGTCGTCGTGCCGGCCTTGAAGGTGCCCTTGGCGACGCTCTCGACGAAGTCGAACACCGAGAGGTCGACGTGCTTCACCATCGAGGTGAGGATGTGCTGCTTCACCCCGGCGACCGCGGGCTGGTTGTACTGGTCGGAGTCGACGCCGATGGCCCACTTGCCGGCCGCGCCGACCGTCTTGATGACGCCGATACCGGCGCCGCCCGCGGCGTGGTAGATGACGTCCGCGCCCTGGTCGAGCTGGCCCTTGGCGGCCTCGTTGCCGAGGCTGGTGTCCTTGAAGCCGTTGAAGTTCGGCGGCTGCGTCAGGTACTTCGCCGGCAGGATCTTGATGCCCGGCTTGGCGGCCTTCGCGCCGGCCTCGTACCCGGCCTGGAACTTGTGGATCAGCGGCACGTTGACGCCGCCGATGAAGCCGATCGTGCCGGACTTGGACTTCAGCGCGGCGGCCGCGCCGACCAGGAAGGAGCCCTGCTCCTCGGCGAAGCAGGCGCCGCTGACGTTGGCGCCCTCGACCTTGCACTGGTCGGCGTCGACGACGAGGAACTTGGTGTTCGGGAAGTCCTTGGCGACCTTGACGATCGAGGTGGTGTAGGCGAACCCGACACCGATGATCGGGTTGTAGCCCTTGTTGGCCAGCAGCCGCAGGCGGGACTCCTTGTCGGAGTCCGGCTCGTCCGGCTTGGCCGAGATCTCCTCGGTCTGGACGTCCAGGTCCTGCTTGGCCTTGTCGAGGCCCGCGGCGGCCGAGTCGTTGAAGGACTGGTCGCCGCGGCCGCCGATGTCGAAGGCCAGACCGATCTTGAGGGTCTTCTTGCCGCCCTCGTCACCGCCACCGGTGTCCGCCTTCTTGCCGCCGCACGCGGAAGCGCTGAGCAGCAGCGCCGCACCCGTCACGGTGACGAGCGAAGTCTTCAGTCCACGGCGCAAGGTAGCGCTCCTTCCGTTCCCCACCCACGGTCCGGTGACCGATGCGGTCACCGAAATCGATGGGACGCTACCTCGCGAATGAGGGCAAACTTCCCGCCTGCACCGATTCGCAACAGGTCCGTTACCAATGCGTACGCATATCGCCACAGGTCAGCGGCGCGGTCACGGTCCTGAGCGGGCGCGGGCCGACGTGGAGGACGCGCCGCGGCACAGGTCACCGAAAAGGGGAACGGGCGGTCACGCACGGTGACCGCCGCGGCGGATCAGGCCAGCGCGGCACCTTCGATCGGCTCGCTGTCGCCGGGCCGGCCGCCCTCCCACAGCGCGGTCAGCGCGGTCGCGCTCAGCACCCGCAGGCCGACCGCGATGCACCGCTCGTCGACGTCGAAGTCGCCGCGGTGCAGGTCGTACTCGCCGGGCGAGCCGGGGGTGCGGACGCCGAGCCGGGCCAGCGCGCCGGGGATCGACTCCAGGTACCAGCCGAAGTCCTCGCCGCCGAGGCTCTGCGGGGTCGGCACGACGCCGTCCTCGTCCATCACCTGCGCGGCGGCGTCGCGGAACATCTGCACGCTGGCCGCCTCGTTCACGGTCGGCGGGACGCCCCGGACGTACTCCAGCGACGCCTCCACGTCGTAGGCGGCGGCGACCGACTGCAGCAGCGCCTTCATCATCTCCGGCGCGCGGTGCCACGCCTCGTCGTCCAGGCAGCGGACGGTGCCCTCGGCGATGCCGTCGTCGGGGATCGCGTTGGCGACGGACCCGGCCGACACCCGCCCCCACACCAGCGACAGGCTGGAGCGCGGGTCGACGCGCCGCGACAGCGCGGACGGCAGCTCGGTGACGATCTTGGCGAGCGCGTACACCAGGTCGGCGGTCAGGTGCGGCCGGGCGGTGTGCCCGCCGGGCCCGGTGACCTTGACGTACACCTTGTCGCAGGCCGCGGTGATCGGGCCGGTGCGCAGCCCCAGCTGGCCGACCTCGATGCGCGGGTCGCAGTGCAGCGCGAACGCGCGGTCGACGCCCGCGATGCCGCCGGCGGCCATCACGTCCAGCGCCCCGCCGGGGGTCTCCTCGGCGGGCTGGAACAGCAGCCGGACCCGGCCCGGCAGCAGCCCGGCCTCGGCCTGCTGCGCGAGGAACAGGCCCGCGCCCAGCACCATCACGGTGTGCACGTCGTGGCCGCACGCGTGCGCGACGCCGGGGACGGTCGACCGGTACGGGACGCCCTCCTTCTCGTCGTGCAGCGGGAGCGCGTCGATGTCGGCCCGCAGCGCGACCGTGGTGCCGTCGGCGGGGCCGATGTCGCAGAACAGCCCGGTGCCCTTCGGCAGGATCACCGGGTCGAGGCCGGCGGCGCGCAGCCGCTCGGCGATCTTCGCGGTCGTGCGGTGCTCGGCGTAGCCCAGCTCGGGGTGCGCGTGCAGGTCGCGGCGGAAGGCGATCAGCTCGGCCTCGTGCGCGGCGAGGAAGGCGTCGAGCTCCGGCTGCAGGACGGCGCCGCCGAGCGGCACCGGCGCCGCGCGGCCCGCGTCGGCGGGCACGGCGGGCACGGGGGCGGGCACGGCGGCGTCGGGCAGGGCGGTCGCGTCGGCGGGCGCGGCGGCCGCGGGCGCCGCGTCGCCGGGTGCCGCGGGCCCGGTCAGGCGGCCGGCGGCGCCGGCCTCCCGGTCCACGTGGTCCGCGGCGGTGGGTGGTTCAAGGCCGGGCATCACCCCGGGTCCCGGATATGTCATCTGCGCCCCCTGCGCGACGGCGGAGCCGAACGGCGCCCGCCCGGTGGTGCTCCCGTTCTCGGGAACGTTCTCTGCTACCTGTTCGCTCTTCGGCCTCTTCGCGTTCACCGGACCGGACGGGTTCGCGGGCCCGGCCTGGTCGGCGCGGCCGGAGGGATTCGCCGGCCCGACCCGCTCGGCGGGGCGGGCCGTCCGCTGCGGCCTGTCAGGCTCCGGCATGTACGACCTCCCCCAGTGTGACGAACCGGTCCTCCGCGAGCTCGGTGATCGCCGCGTCGACGATGTTCTCCAGCGTGCCGCCCGCGGCGCGGATCGCGCGCTGCCGCTCGTACGGGGCCCCGTGCTCCAGTACCTCGCCCGCGACCTTGAGCTCCTCGGCGCAGCCGAGCCGGTCGGCGACGGGCTCCAGCTCGCGGATCAGCTCGTAGAGTTCGTCGCGCAGCGGGGCGGTGCTGCCGCGGTCGTCGGTGATCACGATCGCGTCCAGCCCGTATCGCGTCGCGCGCCACTTGTTGTCGCGCACCACCCAGGCGGCCGGGCGCGGCAGCGTGTAGCCCCGGTCGAGCTGCTGATCGAACAGCGTGACCAGGCTCTGGCACAGTGCGGCCGCCATCCCCACCTCGCGCATGGTGGGGATGCCGTCGAACATCCTGATCTCGATGGTGCCGAAGTCGGGATGCGGGCGGATGTCCCACCAGACCTCTTTGATGCTCCTTATGGTTCCCGAACGCATCAGCGTGGCCATGTAATCCTCGAAGGCCGCCCAGTCGTCTAGCAGGTGGGGCGGTCCGGCGGTCGGCATCTGGCCGAACACGACCGCCCGGCAGGACGCGAGGCCGGTGTCGCCGGCGCTCCAGAACGGGCTGGACGCCGTCAGGGCCAGGAAGTGCGGAAGGTAGGACGAGAGCGCGTTGATGATCGGGATGGCCTTGGCGCCGTCGGAGATGCCGACGTGGACGTGAACGCCGAAGGTCTGGATGCGGCGGGCCAGCCACTGCATCTCCTCGACCAGCTGGGCGTAGCGGCCCATGGGCGCCATCACGGCGTCCCGCCAGTCGCTGATCGGGTGGGTGCCGGTGCAGGCCAGCGCGATGCCGCGCTCGGCGGCGGCGCCCCGCAGCGCGGTGAGGGTGCCGGAGAGGTCGGCCTTGGCCTCGCCCACGGTGTCGCAGATGCCGGTCACGACCTCGACCATCGACTCCATCAGCTCGTGGCGGATCCGGGGGTTGTCGCCGTCGAGGCTGAGCGCGGGCAGGGCGGCGAGCACCTCGCGTGCGTCCTGCCGCAGGTGCCTGGTCTCCGCATCGACCAGCTGGATCTCCCACTCGACGCCGAGCGTCGCGCCGTTCGATGCGTTGAAGTCAATGGCCACGGCCAACCTCCGTCCACAATCCTTGCAGGTCGTTGCGTGGCACGTGGCGCAATTCAGCCAGCGGGTCCCTAAGCCTGGACAAACGCCGGTCCAGGTCACGTGTTCGCTCCATGATGGCGCTCGTGCCCGCCACCCTGCCGGATGTCCATGCCCTTTGCGGATCAATTGACTCATGCGGGCGGGGGGCGGACCTTCAGGGGTCCTACTTTCCGGTCATTGATCTTGTCCGGGACACCACTAGATCGAACTAGTCAGTCCGTCCCAAACTACCTTTCATGACGGACGGTAACCGGTACGGGGCGTCCCTTACGTACCGTCATATCACGTTTGCGTCATCCGTCGCTTCCGTACCGTGCTTGCCGCGTTCGCGGTCGGGTACCCCTTCGCCGGATACGTCGCCTACTCTTCGGGGGAAGTCATGGGCGTTGGCCGCCTGCGCGCCGGGAGCGACCGCGCTCCCACGGGACGAAGGAGCGTCGGGAGCTTGCGAGCTGAGCGACGAAGGCCGGCCGGCGTCGGCCGCCGCGCCCTGACGGTGACAGTGGTTCCGCTCGCGGCGGCCTCCGTCGCCGCCGGCCCCGTCCTGGTCGCGGCTCCGGCCACGGCCGCCCCCGCTCGGCCGGGCGTTCCGGTCGCACCGCCGGTCACCGCCGCGCCCGCCACCCCCGTGCCCGCGGCCGAGACCGTCGGCGGGCCGAAACTGGCCGGCCGCGGCGTCATCGTCAACGCCGCCCCCGGCGTGCCCGCGCCGCCCAAGATCAAGGCCTCCTCGTACCTGATCGCGGACGCCGACACCGGCGAGGTCCTCGCCGCCAAGGACCCGCACGGCCGCTACCTCCCGGCGAGCACGATCAAGACGCTGACCGCGCTGGCGCTGATCCCCAAGCTGGACGCGAACCGGCTCGTCCGCCCCTCGCAGAAGGCGTGCGACGTCGAGGGCACCAAGGTCGGGCTGACGCCCAAGATGCAGTACAAGGTCTCCGACCTGTTCCACGCGATGCTGATGATGTCCGCCAACGACGCGGCGTACACGCTCGCCGAGGCGGACGGCGGGGTGCAGAATACCCTCGCCCACATGAACGCCGAGGCCAAGCGGATCAACGCCCACGACACCCTCGCCGGGTCGCCGAACGGGCTCGACCGGGACCTCGGGCTGGACGTCCGCACCCAGCACACCTCGGCCTACGACCTGGCGCTGATCCTGCGGGAGGGCATGAAGAACCCCGCCTACCGCGCGTACATGCAGGCCATCGACTTCAACTTCCCGGCGCCGCCGACGAAGAAGGAGCGCAAGAAGGGCAAGAAGGTCGGCGGTTACCCGATCCACACCCACAACCACATGCTCGCGGGCGAGCGCCAGGCGTACCAGGGCATGATCGGCGGCAAGAACGGCTACACGATCGCCGCCCGGCAGACGTTCGTCGCGGAGGCGCGGCGCGGCGGGCACACGATCCTGATCTCGCTGATGCGGGCCGACCAGCCGCCGTCCCCGTACGCGGCCAAGCTGCTGGACTGGGGCTTCGCGGCGCGCGGCAAGGTCGAGCCGGTGGGCGCGCTCGTCCCGCCCGGCAAGATCGACCAGGCCCGCAAGGACGCCGGCCCGGGCGGCGTGCTGCCGGACGGCCCGCTCGCCTCGGACGACTCGTCCCGCCGGTGGCTGCTGTTCGGCGGCGGCACGGCCGGCGCCCTGCTCGCGATCGCGGTGCTGTTCGTGGTGCTGCGCCGCCGGCGACGCCTGGAGGCGGCCCGCGCGGCGTCCCGCGACACCGGCCGGTAGGTCAGCGGCTCAGGTGCGCGGACGTCGCACCCGGCTCCCGCTCCTCGCGCTCCCTGCCCTGCTCCGATTTCGGGCCCTGCTCCGATTTCGGGCCCTGCTCCGGTTTCGGGCCCTGCTCGCGTTCCGGGCGGGCGGCGTCGCCGCCGGCCTCGGTCTCGCCGCCCGAGTCCTCTTCGGCGCGCTCCCGGAGGGCCTCGACCTCCGCCTCGTCGGCGCGGTTCTCCGGGTTCTCGGCGTCGGCGGTGAGGACGACGCGGCGGGTCGCCGTCCACGCGGCGGTGAACAGCGCGAACCGGGACACGATGTTGATCCACACCATCAGCCCGACCAGCACGGCGAACGTGCCGTAGACGGGGTTCTGCGTCGTCCGCCCGATGAGGATCGTCGCGATCTGCTTGAGGGCCTCGAAGCCGACCGCGCCGAACAGGGCGCCCCGGATGATCCGCCGCCACGGCGCCCGGGTGCCCGACAGCCGGCTGAACAGCACCAGGAACACCACGGTGTCGAACAGGATCGCGCAGGCCACCGACAGCAGCCGCAGCGCCGTCCCGGCCCCGGTGACGTCGTCCAGCGCCAGCCAGTGCAGGACGGTGCCGGTGGCCGACGTCGTGACCGTCGTGACCGCCATGCCGCAGACGAGGATCACGCCGAGGAACACCAGCACGGCGGCGTCCCACAGCTTCTTGAGGAAGAAGTTGCCGCCGCCGCCCGGTTCGTTGCCCCAGATGTCGCGCAGCGACTCGCGCAGCACCTGCACCCAGCCGAGCCCGGTGAACAGCAGCGCGACCAGGCCGACGATCCCGACGGCGGTCTTGGACTGGGCGATCTGCTCGACCTGGAGCCGGCCCCCGAGGCCGGGCAGCTGCGAGTCGATCGCCCGGACGAAGTAGTCGCGGACCTGCTCGCTGACCCCGACGACGTAGCCGAGCAGCGAGTACGCGAGCGCCAGCAGCGGGAAGAACGACAGGAACGCGTAGCAGGTGAGGGCGGCGGCGAGCCGGTCGCCGCGCCGCTCCTGGTAGCGCTCGAACGCGCGGGCCTGGTGGTCGAACCACCGCGAGCGGTCGCGCGCGCCGCGCAGCAGGTCCTTTCCCTTACCGAACAGGGACTCGATCCGGCCCTGCACGCTATTGATCACCTGCCGCATGTACGCACCGTACCCACTCCGGGCCGCCCGATACCGCGTACGGTAATCGCCCGTTAAACGCAGCGTTTAGGGCCGGGCGGGGGGCGCCCCGCCTCAGAGGCGGCGGCCGGGGGCGGGGACGGCGCCGTCGCCGAACACGAAGTCGCAGTGGCGGCGCCACACGCCGTCCAGCCCGTGCTCGTAGAGGGAGAACCCCCACACCTCGAAGTCGGCGCCGTAGGCGGCGAGTTCCTTGAACGCGCGGTCCATGACGTCGTCGGGCAGGTGGTGGGCGATCGTCACGTGCGGGTGGTACGGGAACGGCAGCGGACGCGCCAGCGGACCCGACAGAACCTTCGCCTGGACGCGCTCGCAGCCGCCGATTCCCTCGGCCAGCGCCACGAACACCACCGGGGACACCGGCCGGAACGTTCCGCTGCCGCGCAACCTGATCGGGAAGGGCCGCTCGGTGCGGGCGACGGCCAGCAGGTGCCGCTGGATGCCGTCCATCGCCGCCTCGTCCACCTCGGTCGGCGGGAGCAGCGTGATGTGCGTCGGGATCGCGTGCGCGAGCGGGTCGCCGAACGAGGCGCGCCGCGACTGCAGGTAGGAGCCGTGCGGGTCGGGGATCGGGATCGCGACGCCGATCGCCCGGCGGCCCGGCGCCCGCCGGGCGGTGATGCCGCCGGTCATCGTGGTCTCGGCCGCGGAGAGGCCCTCCCCCGGGCCCTCCGCGGCGTCGTCGAGTGCGGCGCGGTCAGCGACCACGTCCCACGAATCCCACCCGTTCGCGCACGGTCTCCATCGTCCGCACGGCGACCTCGGAGGCGCGCTCGGCGCCGCGGGCGAGGAGCCGGTCGAGATGGTCCTCGTCGTCCAGCAGCTTGAGGGTGCGCTCCCGGATCGGCGTGAACGTGTCGAGGACGACCTGCGCGAGGTCCTTCTTGAACTGCCCGTACCCGGAGCCGGCGTAGCGGGCCTCCAGGTCGGGGATGGACGTGCCCTCCAGCGCGGAGTAGATCCGCAGCAGGTTGGTGACGCCGGCCTTCTTCTCCTCGTCGTAGACGACCTCGGAGCCGGTGTCGGTGACCGCGCGCATGATCTTCTTGCGCATGGGCCCCGGCTCCTCCAGCACGTCGAGAATGCCCTGCGGGGACGACGCCGACTTGCTCATCTTCGCGCCCGGCTCCTGCAGGTCGGTGATCTTGGCGGCGCCCTCGGGAATGTGGGCGTCCGGCAGGACGAACGTCTCCCCGAACCGGTGGTTGAAACGCTGCGCGAGGGTGCGGGTCAGTTCCAGGTGCTGCCGCTGGTCCTCCCCGACGGGGACGCGCAGCGGGCGCCCGGCCGCCGGGTCGGGCGTGTAGAGCAGGATGTCGGCGGCCTGCAGGATCGGGTACGTGAACAGGCCGACGCTCGTCCCGCTGGTGCCCTGCTTGGACGACTTGTCCTTGAACTGGGTCATGCGGCCCGCCTCGCCGAACCCGGTGAGGCAGCTGAGCACCCACGCCAGCTCGGCGTGCTCGGGGACGTGGCTCTGCACGAACACCGCGGAGCGGTCCGGGTCGATGCCCATGGCGAACAGCTGCGCGGCGGCGACCTTCGTGCGGCGGCGCAGCAGCTCGGGGTCGTGCTCGACGGTGATCGCGTGCAGGTCGACCACGCAGTAGAACGCCTCGTGCGTGTCCTGCATGGCGACCCACTGCCGGAGCGCGCCCAGGTAGTTGCCGAGGTGGAACGAGTCGGCGGTGGGCTGGATGCCGGACAGCACCCGCGGCGGGGCCGCGGTGGTTCCGGCGTCGGACGCTTCGGGAGTGGGCGCTTCGGGCATCTGCACGGACCGATTCTCTCAGGTGTCATCGGGAGCGCCGCCGCCGGTCGCCGGCCCGCGGGAGGGGCCGCCGGCGGCGTCGCCGGGCACCGCCCGCGGGGTCGCGGACGGCGTGCCGGGCGGCGCGGGCACGGCCTGCGGCGCCGCGCGCGGCATGACGCGCACGCGGGCCACCCGCCGGCCGTCCATCCGGGCCACCGCGAGGCGGCGGCCCGCGGCCTCCACCGAGTCGCCCTCGGCGGGCACCCGGCGCAGCACCGCCATGATGTGCCCGGCGACCGTCTCGTACGGCCCGTCCGGCAGCCGGATGCCGGTCTCGGCGGCGAAGTCGTCCAGGTTGAGCAGGCCGTCCACCTCGACCACTCCGCCGTGCAGGCGCCGTGCCTGCGCGTCCTGCACATCATATTCGTCGCGGATGTCGCCGATGAGTTCCTCGAGGAGGTCCTCCATGGTGACGATTCCGGCCACCCCGCCGTACTCGTCGGTGACGATCGCCAGGTGGCAGCCCTCCCGGCGCATCTCCGACAGCGCGGGCAGTACCCGCTTCGACGGCGGCAGGAACTTCACCGGACGCACGAGATCGCCCACCGGGACGTCCCCGGCGGGCGCGTCGGGGCCGTCCGTGACGAGCAGGTCGCGGATGTGGACGAACCCGATCACCTCGTCGTGGGAGTCGCGGCAGACGGGGAAGCGGGAGTGCGGGCTGCGCGCGGCGAGCCGCGCGGCGGCGGTGAGGGTGAGCTCCGCGTCCAGGAACACGACCTCGGTGCGGGGTACGAGGACCTCGCGCAGCGGCCGCTCACCCGCCGCGAACACCTCCCCGATGAGGGTGCGCTCGTCGGCGGTGAGCTGGGTGTTCCCTGCCACGAGGGCCCGCATCCGCTCCGCGGTGATCTCCTCGCGCAGCGCGCGCGGGTCGCCGCCCGACAGCCGCACGACGAGATCGGCGGAGCGCGACAGCAGCCACACCAGCGGGCGCGCGGGCCCCGCGGGCGGCCGCGGGGGCGTCCCGGGCGGCGTCCGGTCCATGCGTTCAGCCTTCCCCGTTCGGGGTTGCGGATAGCCTGGTCTGGCCCCGCCGCCCGAGACTTTTCTGGAGGTTCGTCAGTGAAGCTGCTCGTCACCGGAGGCGCCGGCTATATCGGCAGCGTCGTCTCCGCACTGCTCCTGGAGGCGGGGCACGAGGTCGTCGTCCTGGACGACCTGTCCACCGGGCACGAGGACGCGGTGCCCGAGGGCGCCCGGCTGGTGCGCGGCACGCTGCGCGACATGGCCGGCGACGTCCTCGCGGGCGCCGGGTTCGAGGCGGTGCTGCACTTCGCCGCCAGGTCGCTGGTCGGCGAGTCGGTGCAGAAGCCCGGCCTGTACTGGGACAAGAACCTCGGCGAGTCGCTGGCGCTGCTGGACGCGATGCGCGTCGCCGGCGTGCCCCGGATCGTGTTCTCCTCGACCGCCGCGACGTACGGTGAGCCGGAGTCGACGCCGATCCTGGAGACCGACCCGACCCGTCCGACCAACCCCTACGGCGCGTCCAAGCTGGCGATCGACACGGTCCTCACCGAGTACGCGCGGCTGCACGGCATCGGCGGGGTGTCGCTGCGGTACTTCAACGTGGCGGGCGCCTACGGGCGGCACGGCGAGCGGCACACCGTCGAGACCCACCTGATCCCCAACGTGCTGAAGATCGCGCAGGGCGACGGGGACGCGGTGAAGATGTTCGGCGACGACTACCCGACGGCCGACGGCACCTGCGTCCGCGACTACATCCACGTGATCGACCTGGGCCGCGCGCACCTGCTGGCGCTGGACGCCTGCGAGCCGGGCGCCCACCAGATCTTCAACCTGGGCAGCGGCACCGGCTACTCCGTCCGGGAGGTCGTGGAGGTGTGCCGCGAGGTCACCGGCCGCGAGATCCCGGCCGAGGTCGGGCCGCGCCGCGCCGGCGACCCGGCGGTGCTGATCGCCTCGTCCGACAAGATCCAGGCCCAACTCGGCTGGAAGCCGGAGCGCGACCTGCGGACGATGGTCGACGACGCGTGGACCTTCCTGCGGTCCCGATGACCGAGGGCCTGGCGGCGGCGTTCGGCGAGGCGTTCGGGCGCGCGCCGGACGGCGTGTGGCGCGCCCCGGGCAGGGTCAACCTGATCGGCGAGCACACCGACTACAACGACGGTTTCGTGCTGCCGTTCGCGCTGTCGCGCGGCGTGACGGTGGCGGCGGCGCGCCGCGACGACGGCGTGGTCGAGGTGCGGTCGCGGCAGGCGTCCACCGCCGTCACCGCGCCGGTGGACGGCCCGCCGGTCGTCTCCGAGGGCTGGCCCGCCGAGCACGCGTGGGCCGCGTACCCGGTCGGCGTGGCGCGGGTGCTGCGCGAGCACGGCACGGGCGGCGCGTCCATGCTGATCGACTCCGACCTCCCGCAGGGCGCGGGGCTGTCGTCGTCGGCCGCGCTGGAGTGCGCGACGGCGCTGGCGCTGTGCGACCTGCACGGCGTCGAGATCGACCGCCCGGCGCTGGCGCGGCTCGCGCAGCGCGCCGAGAACGAGCAGGTCGGCATGCCCTGCGGGCTGATGGACCAGTCCGCGTCGCTGCTGTGCAAGGCCGGGCACGCGCTGATGCTCGACTGCCGCAGCGGCCTGTCGTCGCAGGTCCCGTTCGACCCGGCGGCCGCCGGGCTGACGCTGCTGGTCGTCGACACGCGCGCCTCGCACGCCCTGACCGGCGGCGAGTACGGGCGGCGCCGCGCCGAATGCGAGGAGGCCGCGTCGCTGCTCGGCGTGGACGCGCTGCGCGACGTCAAGGACCTGGCCGCCGCGCTGGGCTCGCTGAAGGACCCGGTGCTGCGGCGCCGCGTCCAGCACGTCGTCACCGAGAACCACCGCGTCGAGGCCACCGTCGGCCTGCTGCGGGCCGGTGCCCTGCCGGAGTTCGGCGCGATGCTGAACGCCTCCCACCTGTCGCTGCGCGACCAGTTCGAGGTGTCGTGGCCGGAGGCGGACGCCACCGTGGACGCGGCGCTGCGGGCGGGCGCCCGCGGCGGCCGCATGGTCGGCGGCGGCTTCGGCGGCTCCGTCATCGTGCTGGCCCCCGCCGCCCGCGCGGAGCGGGTCGGCGAGGCCGTCACGGCGGCCTACGAGAAGCGCGGCTGGACACCGCCGCGCTTCCTGGAGGCCATCCCCTCGGACGGGGCGCGACGGGTCAGCTGAGCGCGGCCTTGATGTCCTCCAGGAGCCGGGCGGCGTCCTGGGCGGGCTCGGTCTGGTCGATGGCGGTGAAGCCGTCCACGGCGGCGGTCGCGTGGCCGGCCGCCTCGTCCAGGCGTCCCAGCCGGGCCAGGACGCGGGCCTGCTCGAAGGAGGTCAGGGCGGTCTCCCAGACGCGGACGGGCTCGTTGTCCGGGGGCAGGTCCGCGAGGGCGGCGCGGGCCGTCTCCATGGCGGCCGCCGCCTGCTCCCCCTCGCCGCTCCACATCAGGCACATCGCGGCGCGGCGGCGGGCGCGGACCACCCCGTAGGGGTCCCCGGCCTTCTCGTACGCCTCGGCGGCCTGCGCGTACCGTTCGGCGGCCTGCGCGTCGATGTCGAGGTTCGTCAGGACGTCGGCGGCCTCGTTCAGGAAGTGCGCGACGGCGTCATGCTGCCCCTCCCGCGCGGCCTCCTCGGCGAGACCCGTGAACAGGGCGGCGGCGTCCTCCTCGCCGAGCTGCTTCTGCGCGTGCGCGAGGATCAGCCGGCAGCGGCGCCCGTTGTCGTCGTCGAGGTTCGGCAGCGCCTCCTCGGCGGCCTCGGCGGCCTCCAGGGCCCGGTCCGTGGACAGGTAGGCGGCGGCCAGATCGACCCGCAACTGGACGGCCTGCGGGTGCAGCCCCTCGGCCGTCCAGCCCGCGATGGCCTCCACCAGGTCGGCGACGGCATCGGCGGCACGGTCGGCGTTCAGGTGCGCGAGGCCCCGCTCGGTGTACGCGGCGGCGCGCATCGGCGACGGCTCGCGCAGCACGCCGATCACCTCGTCGAGCAGGGCGAACGCCTCGTCGCCGGGGCCGTCCTCCCGCCGGGCGAGGGTCCGCGCGAGCAGCAGCGCGGGCGAGGCGATGTGCTCGGGATCGCTGGACTCGCGCGCCGCCTCCAGGGAGCGGCGCAACGCCGTGACCGCCTCGTCGACCCGGTCGGTGAGCAGCAGCGCCTGCCCGCGCAGGAACCACAGCTCGCCCACATGCTCGCCGTCCGCCGCCACCTGGTCGAGCACGCCGAGAGCCTCGTCCGGACGGTCGCCCTTGACATGCGCGGTCGCGAGCCGCAGCAGCGCGGGCGCGGCGTCGCCGTCCTCGCCCGGATGCGCGGTGAAGTGCTCGGCGGACGCGACCACCTGCTCCATCCCGCCCTCGTCACCGAGTTCGAGCCGGATCATGCCGAGCCGGCCGAGCGTGCGGTGCCGCCGCGTCTCGTCGCCGAGCTCGCCGAACAGCCGGGCCGCCTCCGCCCAGCACTCGGCCGCGTTCTCCGCGTCCCCCTCGACGGCGTGCTCGACGCCCCGCGCGTCCAGCCGGCGCGCCTTCTGCAGCGGCGTCGGCTCGGCCGCCTCGGCGGCGGCGTCGAACCGCCGCCACGCCGCCAGCATCCCGGGCATGTCGCTCTTCTTGCGGTGCCGGTCGGCGATGTCGAGCAGCTCGTCGAGATCGGTCACGGCGGTGAGATCATCCGTCTCGGGCTCCGCCGGCCGGACGGGCGCCGGAGCCGCGGCGGGACGACGGTGGTGGGCGGCCAGCGGAACGAACTCGGCGACCGGCTCGGCGGCCAGCGTGCCGCACACCTTGTCGCCCTGGCAGGACGTGCCGTTGCGGGCGTCGAACCGGGCCGCCAGCTCCGTCGCCCGGCCCGCCAGCTCGGCGCGCAGCTCGTCCAGCGGCACATCGGCGGCGGGACGCCCGTCGGCGGCCGGCCGCCGGACCGTCGCCGCGCCGTGCCCCGCGGCGGCCAGCCGCCCGAGCAGCAGGGCCGCGGCGGCGGAGAACTCCATGGCGGCGTGCGTGCTCGGCGCCCGGTCCAGCCAGCCGAGATGCCGCTGCAGGATCTCCAGGCCGCGCGCCTCGTTGCCGGTGACCGCGCAGAACTCCAGGTGCTCGGCGATGTCGCTGAGGTCGGCGAGCCGCGCCCGGTGCACCCGGTAGGCGCGGCGGTGTGCGTCGGCGGCCTGCTCCGGACGGCCCAGCCGCAGGTAGACCGGCATCAGCGCGGTCTGGATCGACTGCGGCTGCTCGTTGCAGTTCAGCTGCGCGCTCAGCACCGGCGCGGCGACCTCGAACGCCTCCTCGTGCCGCCCCGCCTCGATCAGGTGCCGGGCCATGCCGGTGGGGTCGCAGCCCTCGCAGTCCGACAGCTCGTCACGTTCGGCGGCACGCCACTTCACGTACCACTCGTCGGCCGTCCCGTCACCGACGTGCCGGGCCACCACGTTGCGGTAGTGATACACCGCCTGGAGGCTGTGCCCACCCGCCTTGTAGCGACGCTCCATGTCGTCCAGCACGGCATAGGTGCGGTCCAGCGGGATCTCAGGGAAGAGCGTGAGCGAGCTGACGATCGCTTTGATCTGCCAGAGCAGCCCATGGGTGTCGTCGAACCGGCCCGGGTCGCGGTCGTGCTCGGCCAGCGTCCGGCTGAAGGTCGCGAACGCCTTCGCAGGCTCGCCCCCGTACCGGTAGGCGTCGGTCAGCCGAACCCTCACATGGAAGGCCAGCACGTCGTCACCGGCCGCCTCGGCACGGCGCAGCGCGTCCTCGACCAGCACGGTGCGGGCCTCCCCGTAGGGCAACTCCTGCGACCGCGCCATCAGCGCGTAGACGTCATCTGTCATTCGGGGGCCTCCGGGGAGTGGACGGCCCACTCCAGCAGGCCGATGAAGGAACGGTTCAGCACCGCCGTGTCGGCGGGCCGCAGCGGATGATGGCCGAGCAGCAGCGCCTGCCCGTACAAGGCCTGGACGGCCAGCTCGACCGGCCCGCCGTCGCCCAGCGAAGTGACCCGCCGCGCCAGCGGGTTGCGGTAGTTCAGCACCAGTTGCGGACGCTCGACGCCGGCGGACGCGTTGACGGCGCCGAGGACGTCCGCCCACAGCTCGCCGGCCTCCTCCCTCGCCCGCGTCAACTCCTCGCGGAACTGCGCGTCCCGGCTGGTCAGGTACAGCGCGGGCAGCGACGCCGGGTCGAAATCGCGGACCACCACCTCGCACCCGAGCCGCTCGACGGCCCGCTGCGCCGCCGCGAGGAACGGCCGCAGCGCCAGCTCGGCGGCCGGATCGAGCACACCGAACGTCGTGGTCAGCTCCGCCGCGTCCAGCCGGGCCAGCCGGATGTCGGGATCGAGATCGGGCAGCCGCTCGATGATCTCCGTATCGTGCACGTAACCGCCGTTGACGAGCCCGATGCCCTGCGCGCCCGCGACCGCCGACAGCCGCCGGAACTCGTCCACGCTCGCGGTGAACCGCCCGTCCGGATGCCGCCGCCGGAACTCGTGCAGCGTCATCGGCCCGGCGGAGGTCTCATAGTCCAGCCACCGGTCGACGATCCGCAGCATGTCGTCGTCGTGCAGCGCCATCGCCTTCACACCGAGCTGATGCAGCCGCAGGAACGCGCGCAGCCGCGCCGGATCGGTCTCGGACAGCTTCACCAGCCACTGCCGAAGCACGTCCCCGAGCCCAAGGCGCGTCGACTCCAGAAGCTCGTCCTCGTACAGAGCCTCACGACTGGCGGTGGGCCGCAGCTCCCCCGCGTCCACGACACACCGCGCGAAGAACGCCCACTCAGGCAGCAGCCCCTCGACGTTCTCGGCAAGCAGCATGCGCTTCAGATAAACCCGATGCGAGGCCCGCGCAGTAGGCGACACCGGCGCGGGCAAGATGAACGCGACCCCCGTCAAGCCCGCCTCAGGCACGTCCAGATCCACGACATCGAACGGCGTGAACCCGTAGAGCTCCTCGCAGTACGCCTCCAGCGCCCGCCGCCGCCCGGCCGGATCCCGGTAGGAGGCCCGCCACGGCGGCTCCCCGGTGACCTCGACACCGTCCACGACCAGGTCAACGGGCAGCAGAGACCCGTAGGTACGCGCCAGCTCGGCCACGACCTCCGGACTGAGCAGCTCCCCCGCCCCCGGCCGCGCCCGCAGCGTCACGGTCGTCCCCGGCGCGTCCCGCTGCCCGGCCTCGACCCGATAGCTCCCCTCGGACCGCCCCGTCCACCGGACCGCGTCCCCGCCCTTCGCGGACCGCGTCACGACCTCGATCTCGTCCGCGACGAGAAACGCGGACAGCAGCCCGATGCCGAACTGCCCCAGGAAGTCATGCCGCGCGAACCCGAGCTCGTCCCGCTTGGACGACCGCCCGATCGTCGCGAGCAGCGTGTGGACCTCGTCCTCCGTCAGCCCGACCCCGTCATCATGGACCTTGAGCGTCCCGCCCCCGGTCTCGATCTCGACGCGCCCGCCGTCCCCCCGCGCGGTGATCGCGTCCACCGCGTTCTGCAGCAGTTCCCGCAGGTAAACGCGTGGACTCGCGTAGAGATGGCGGCTCAGCAGATCCACCACGCCACGCAGATCGACCTGAAACGCCTGCTCCGCCACCGTCCGCCTCCCCGATCACTTTCCGAGCGATCACACCCTAGCGACCGATACCGACGCCTCCGGATGATTTGCGCCCGCTACGGTGCGATCAGCACACCGCACCCTGGAGGACGCATTGCCCGCCGCCGTTTCCGCCCTCTGGCGCGGGGCCCGAACGCTGGCCATAGCCCTCCTCTTCCTGACCCTGGCCTCGGCCGCCTACCTGCGCTGGGGCATGGCGTCCGCCGCACTGGCCGCCATCGTCGGCTGCATCTGCACGGCCGTGGCCCTCGGCCTGCTGTACGACACACGGCGCCCGCTCCGCTTCAAGATCGTGCCCCTCTCCCTCGGCTACCTGGCCCTCCTCACCCTCAACGCCGTAGGCGTCATCGCCGCCCGAGACGTCACAATGACCCTGGTAGGCACCGACGCCGACGTGATCGTGGCCAAGACCTGGACAACCGGCGGCACCAAGGGCAAACCGCAACACCACTGCACACTCCGCCACCCCGACGGCACCCCGCTCACCCGCGAACTGGCCACAAACTGCGAAGGCCACACGGTCGGCGACACCATCCCGGTCGTCCTCGACCCGCAGGGGCGCTTCCCCCCGATCAGCGGCCCCAAGAAGGACATGTCCACAGTCGGCGAACTCCAGATAACAGCAGCCGCCGCCCTGACCCTCGTCCTCTCAATCGCCATCGGCTCCCCACCCAAGCACCCCCGCCCAACACAAAAACCCGCACGCACAAACACCTGAGCCGACAAACCACACCATCACGCCACCTACAACCGCCCCTCCACCCAGCCCAAGACCCTCCACAACGACGCCGAGAACGTCAGAGCCCATGACGTGGCCCTGCCCTGCGGCCGATCGCGGCGAGCCTGCCTCCGGCCCCACATGCAGGCGCAGCACCCACCAACAGAGACGGGGCCTAAGCCACACAACCATGAACCGGCACGCGGCACCCGACCAGCACGGCTGGACGGCCCCCAGCCCGTCTGAGCGGAACGCGCCAGCAACGCCGCCGACCACACAGCGCTGGCTCAGCGCGGCAGACGGCCCCGGCCCATGCTGATGGGACGAGCAGGGCACGCCGCCGATCACAGGTCGTCGGCCCAGCGCGACGGACAGCCCCCGGCCCTTGTTGATGGGACGGCCGGATTTAGGGCGTGAACCTGCCCATCAGCGCCCCAAAACCAGCACTGCAGGCGATCGCGGCGAGTGCGCCTTCGGTCCCACATGCGGGTGCAGCATCCGGCATAGAGACGAGGCTGCCACGCAACCGTGAACCGACGCGCGGCAATCGGCCACCCCAGGTCGACAGCTCACAGCCCGTCCTAGAGGAACGCGCCGGGTACGCCGCCGACCACACGGCTTTGCCCTAGTGCGGCGGACAGTCCCCGGCCCGTGCTGGTGCGACAGCCGGGCTCAGGCGTGGACCTGCCCACCATGCGGCCCCAAGACCAGCACTGTGGGCGATCACGGCGAGTGTGCCCTCGGGCCCACGGGTAGGTGCAGCAGTCGGCCACAAAGACGGATCTGCAATCACGCAACAGTGAATCGGCGCGCAGCATCCGGCCACCCCGGGTCGATGACTCAGGGCCCGTCTTAGTGGAACGCGCCGGGCGTGCCGCCAAGCACACGCGTTGGCCCCGCTCGGCAGACGGCCACCGGCCCATGTTGGTAGGACGGCCGGTCTCAGAGCCTGTTCCCGCGCACCATGCGGCCCGAGACCAGCACTGCGCGCGATCTCGGCGAGTGCGCCTTCGAGCCCACGTGCGGGCGTAGCAGTCAACCGAAGAGGCGGCCCTGCAGTCACGCAACCTTGAACCGGCGCGCGGCAGCCGGCCAGCCTCATCCGCTCGGCGGTGATCTCCTCGCACAGCGCGCGCGGGTCGCCGCCCGACAGCCGCACGACGAGATCGGCGGAGCGCGACAGCAGCCATACCAGCGGGCGCGCGGGCCCGCGGGCGGCTGCGGGGGCGTCCCAGGGGGACGCAACCAGTCCTTCTTAGGGGAGCGCGCTGGGCACGCCGCTGACCATACGGCTTTGCGCTAGGTGTACTCGGTCATGATCTTGGTGGCAGTCGGGTGATGGGTGGTTTGCCGCCCGGGGTCGGGTGGGGGTGTTGGGTGTTGTCGTGCTTGAGCCAGGCGGGCAGGGTGCGGGTGGGCTGGTCGTTGTTGGTGTAGGGGCGCTGGTAGGCCATTTCGGTGGCCAGGGTGCGGTTGAGGCGTTCGGCCTTTCCGTGGGTCCACGGGCAGCGGGGGCGGGTGAACTTCTGCCGGGCGCCCGGTTCGGCGCAGGCCTGTTGGAAGGCGGCCGAGGTGCGGTGGTTGCGGGGGGGTTGTCGGTCGGCGCCCGGTGGATGCGGGTGATGCCGTGGGCGGTGAAGAACGCCGCCGCCCGGGTCGGGAACGCCGCGCAGGTGGTGCTCTTCTCATCGGGCAGCACCTGCGCGTAGGCCAGCCGGGTGTGGTCGTCGATGGCGGTGTGGGCGTGGTCGTAGCCGATACCGCGGCCGCGGACGGCCTCACTGCGGCCGTGCACCCGCCGGCCGCCGCCGTCGGGGATCCGGCCGGGCTTCTTGACGTCGAGGTGGATCATCGCGCTCGGCTCGGGGTGTTCGTAGCGGCGGTCACTGTGGCGGGTCGCGCGGTTCTGGTGCCCGGTGACCGGGTCGCAGGCGGCCGGCACTGGGACGCGGTGACGGCGCAGGATCCGGGTCGCGGTGCGGGCCGGCGCCCCGGTGGCCGCCGCGATGTGGTCCGGGCCGCAGTTCACGGCGGGCCGCCAGCACCCTCTCCTCGGTCTGGGCCGCAGTCTTGGACGGGGACGTGCGGGGGCCGCTGCGCCCGTCGGCCGGCCAGCCCGTCCCATCCCTGACGCCGGTATCGGCCCACCCACCGGTACGCGCACTACCGCGACACTCCCGGCTCGGCCGCGACGCGCGCGACCGGGCGGCCATTGAACACGACACGGCGAACCAGCAGACATCTGCCGTGGAACCTCAGCCGGGCGTTAGCGCGGCTCACTGAGACCTCCGGGTGCTGGTGAAGCCTGCAAACTCCACCACGCCCGGAGGTCTTCTTGCTGATCAAACACCTACCGGTCGGGTATCACCAAGATCATGGCCAAGTACACCTAGCGCGGCGGACAGCCCTCGGCCCGTGCTGGTGCAACAGCCGGGCTCAGAGCGTGGCCCTGCCCACCATGCACTCCCAAGACCAGCATGCGGGCGATGCCGACGAGTGTGCCCTCGGGCCCACATGTGGGTGCAGCAGCATGCAACAGAGACGACGTTGGCCCAGCACGGCAGACGGCCCCCGGTCCGTGTTGGTGGATGGGCCGGGCGCGCCGCCGTCCACACGGCGTCGGGCCAGCACGGCGGACGGCCCCCGGCCTGTTGGTGCGGCGGCCGAGTTCAGAACGTGGGCCTGCCCACCGTCCGACCCAAGACCAGCACTGCGGGCGATCGGGGCAAGAGTGCCTTCGTGCCCACGTGTGGGTGCAGCAGCCAGCTGCAGAGGCGGCCCTTGCAGTCACCCAACCTTGAAACCGGCGCGCGGCAGTTGGCCAGCCCGGGTGGACGCCACCCAACACGTCTTGGTGGAACGGGCCGGGCGCGCCGCCGATCACACGGTGTTGGCCCAGCACGGCGGATGGCCTCGGCCCTTGCTGGTGTGGCGGCCGGGCTCAGAGCGTGGGCCTGCCCACCATGCGGCCCAAGACCAGCCCTGCGGGCGGTCGGGCCGGAGGCTGTCGGGTGCGCGTGGGGTGGAGCGGTCGGGTGCGAGCGCGCGCCTGCGGTCACGCGGCCTTGTGCCTGCACGGTAGGTGGTCAGGCTTGGTCAGGCTTAGCCCACGGCCCCCCAGACCCGCGCCGACGAGACGGGCAGGCTGGGGGTGGGGTGTGTGGTCATGCGGCCTAAGGCCAGGGTGGTAGGCGATCAGGCTGAGGCAGGTGGGGCCGGGCCTGTGTTGGTGGGACGGCAGGCGCGGGCCTGCCGATCATGCGGCTTGTGCCCAAGGTGGTGGGCGGCCGGGTTCGGGGAGGGTTCCAATCCCCGGTGGGTGGAGGCGGTAGGTGTAGCGGCCGTCCGGGTTCTTGGTGATGTGGAGGTGGTCGGGGTGGGTGTGTTTGTAGCGGTTGTGCCATCCGCAGGTGAGTGCGAGTTTGTCGATGTCGGTGGGACTTCGTCCGAGGGCCCAGCCGTTGACGTGGTCGACCTCGCACAGCGTCCCGGGCACCTCGCAGCCCTGGACCGCGCAGGTGGAGTACATGGTCTCCAGGACCTGGCGTTGTGCGCCGGTGGCGAACCGGACCCGGTGGCCCAGGTAGAGCGGGGTGTTGCCGCCGCCGAGTAGGAGCGGAGACACCCCTGCGTTGAGCGCGATGCGGCGGGCTTGGGCGGCGGGGATGGGGGTGCCGTCGGTGAGGCGTGCCGGGGTGGTGCCGCCGGTGAGGGTGTCCAGGTCGCAGATGACGGTGACCTTGGTGGCCTTGTGCCCGCCCGACAGCACCGTGGTCAGCGCGGCGGCGGTGCGTTCGGACAGGTCGCGGTGGTCGTCGGTTCCGGCGGGTTTGGCCAGCGGGCCCAGGGTGCCGTCCCAGATGGCGGCGTCTTCGGCGTTCAGCCAGCCCTTGATGTAGCGGCCGCCGTCCAGCGAACGCGTCGAGTCGATCCATGACCGCTCATAACCGCGTTGGGCGTCCTCGGGGGCTTGTTCGGTGCCGTCGCGTTCGGCGATGACGTCTCGGATCCGCTTGGCGAAGCTGGCGACCTTTCCGGCGGAGAAGCCGTGGTCGACCATGCCCAGCAGGATGCTCTCGGCCGCGGGGCAGTCATCGTCGTCGAGTCGGGTGACTGCGTCGGCGATGGTGGCGGCGTAGCCGTGGGAGAGGTGGCCAGTGGTCCACCGCTCGGTCATCTCGGGCAGGCGGTGGCGCTGGCGGGCCAGGGTGAGGCGTTCCTTGGCGCGGGATTCGCGCATCCCGAGGCGGGACCGCAGCCAGGAGCGGGTGGAGGGGTATCCCCACCGCTGCACTTCGCGGGATCGGTCGACGGCGCCGATGAATCCTGCGAGGGCGGCTTCATTTAGGTCGGTGGCGGTGGCGAGGGTTTCGGTGAGTTCCATGCACGCCGCCGCTGATTCGGGTGCGGTGCGGGTGGCGAGTTCGGCGGCGATCGCTGATGCCGCGTTCACCAATTCCATGGTGGACGCGGCGTCGAGGTCGACCGCGATTGAACTCATACCCTTATGATATCCGGCCGGACGCTACTTCGTCCTTTCGAGTCGAAATTCGACCATGATTCTTTTTGGCTTCCTTGATCATCGCGCACCCGATTTCACGAAAGGTTCATTTCGGGCATTTCGAATTGGGTGTCCGTCTTGTTGTCGTGTGCGTTTCTGGTTGGGGTGGGGGCGGCGCGTCGGGCAGAGGGCAGGCGGAGCCTGCCCGACGAAAGCTGCACTCAGGGGCCGTAGAGGCTCCGAAGTCAAGGGTGGGACGGAGTCCCATCGCGAAGCGACGCCGAAGGCGCCCTTGACTTTGGAGGGGCGGCCCCGTACGCAGCGCCGCCCCCACCACAATTCCCGGCATCAGAAGAGACCGAGTCGTCCAAACCTTGATCGATGGCCACGACCTTCGGCGTCTAACGTCGACGAAATCCAGCGTGAAGTGAAGCTTGCTACGTCCTGTCGCCAACGGTCGACTGTGAACGGCGATGACCTCTTCCCGCCGAATATGGGTGCAACTCTTAGAGTCATTCGAGGCAGGCAGAGGCTGCGATGCCTACCGCCCTTGCCGTTGCACTTCCGTGAGCATTCTTCCATAGCGTTGCGGGACCTGCATCTTGCCCGTCCTGGATGGACTGCTCATCGAGGTCTCGTTCAACTGCGTGGAGCGGGGCGCGGTGCCGTCTGCGCTTAGCGGATAAGCCACGCGCCAGAACCATCCGGTGTGACTGGGCGCGTGCGAGCCGTATTTCCATCTCCCCCAGAGGCTGGGACTGGCCTGGCGATTCGGGCCGGGAGGTTCTCGTTCTGCTCCGAGACGAGACACGCGATCTCCGATGACCGCGCAACGTCACAGCATGGCGCGTATACCGGCGATCAGCATGGTCAGGACCGACTCGAACAGTGCGTCGGGGGGTTCGTGCGCGGACTCGGACGCCAGGTGCCGCAAGTGCGGGAGGGCTGCGGGCTGCGCGCCGGCCGGCACGCCGGACCAAGCTCCCGGGTTCAGGCCGGGCGGCGGCCGGTCGTGCCAGGCGTCCCAGATCTCGGCGAATCCGGCCACTTGGAGCACAGTGATGGACCAGGCCCGGTAGGCGTCCTGCGGTGAGAGGCCCAGGTCGAGAAAGAAGCCCACCACATGGTCGTCGGCCTGCAGCATGTCGGACGAAGCGAACGGGGTGAGGTCCTCGGCGCGGGCGAGCGCCAGCATGCCCGGGTGAGCGCGGTACCACGTTCGCAACTCCCGGCAGTAGGCCCGCAGGCTCTCGGCCCACCGGTCGGGGTCTAGGCGCGACTGCGGACGGTCGCTCTGGCACACGGCCACCATTTCCCCGAGCAGGTCACGGCGGTCGGCGACGTAGTTGTAGAGCGCGCGCGGCGACACCTGCAGCCGGGCGCCGACAGCGCGCATCGTCACCTCGGCAGGGCCCGCCTCGCCAAGGATCTCCAAGGCCGCTCGGGCGATCCTCTCCCTGGTCAGCGTGGGGCGACCCTTGCGGAACTCCGGCCGTCTCCGGGACTTGGCGGCGACAGGTTCGTCCCATGTCGGCTCGGCGGGCTCGGCGTGGTCGGAGATGGGCACCGGGTCATCGTAGCGATCACTGAACTTCATACAGCGTTGACTTTAAGGATCGCTCCAAGGTTAGGTGAGCCAAAGTGATCACGAACTAAGCCGGGAGGTCGGCATGCAGTGGTCGGCGGTCGTCGGGTATGGCGTGGGTTACGGCGTGGCGCTCAGCGTGGTGTTCACCATCGCGGTCTTCGCCGGGTCCGCCATAAGCAGGGACTTCCTGCTGAACGACTACCCGCCGGCGATCCAGCAGCGGTACGGCAAACCCAAGAGCGCCCGCGGTCGCCGGGTCGCGGTTCTGTTCGCCGTGGTCGTGTGGGGCTTGGCAGGACTGCCGCTGATGATCGCGGCGATGGTCGGGCTCGACGGCGCGCTGGACGGCGGTCTGACCTTCCTGCCAGCGGCTCTGTGCGCGGCTCTGCTCTTCGCCACGCTGGCGGTCTGGGACCTGGTCGTCTTCGACTGGATCATCTTCGCCGGACTGCGCCCCAGCCTGCTGGTCCTCCCCGGCACCGAGGGCATGGCCGAGTACCGGGATCTGCGGTTCCATCTCGACGCGGCGGTCAAAGGCAGCCCGCTGATCGTCATCGTCGGCCTGGTCACCGGGAGCATCGCCGCCCTTATCGCCTGAACCCGCGATCCGGAGTCGGGCGTGCTTGGCGATGAGCCGGCATCCATGTCAGCCCGGCGGCTCTCGGTCAGCGGCCCGTCGTGCCGTCCATGAGCTCGCGGAGGATGTCGGCGTGGCCAGCGTGGCGGCCAGTCTCCTCGATCATGTGGGTCAGGGCCCAGCGGACGCTCGGGGCGGGACGTCCCGGTCGGGGACGCGGGAGCGGTGCCGCGAGGTCGGTGCAGCCGTCCAGCACATCGTTCGCGCGGTCGACCGCCTCCCGGTATCCGGCGACGACCTCGGGCACACCGGCAACCGTCTGGAACGTCGCCTGCCAGTCGGTGACCTCGTCGCCTAGGAAGAGCGAGCGCTCCACGCACGTCAGGTGGTTGAGCAGGCCGATCAGGTTCGTCCCCGACGGCACCATGGCCGTCCGCACCTGCGGTTCTGGAGCGCCGTCGACCTTCGCGGCGATCGAGGCGCGGAGGTAGTCGAGGAATCCGCGCAGGACTTCGGCCTCGCTGCTTCCCGTCCGGGGCGGCGGGGTGTCGCGGCGGCGACCGCGGCCGGTCGTGGACGGCATGGTGACTCCCTCTCATCGAGGACGCGCGGCGGCCGGACGGTCACCGCGCTTTCAGCCTTGCCAACCCGACCACGATCAGGCACGGAGTCTTGCCATTCCGGCAAAGCCCTCGGCAGCGCTGAAGCCCCAGAGGCGGTCAGAGATCGGGTCCTCACATGGGACGAGCCCCGGCCGGATCCGGCCAGGGCTCGTCGATGTGAAGTCGGGTCAGATGAGGCCGAGCTTGCGGACGGCGTCGCGCTCCTCGGAGAGCTCGTTGACGGACGCGTCGATCCGGGCGCGGGAGAAGTCGTCGATCTCCAGGCCCTGGACGATCTCCCACTTGCCGTCCTTGGTGGTGACCGGGAAGGACGAGATGAGGCCCTCGGGGACGCCGTAGGAGCCGTCCGACACGACCGCCATGGAGGTCCAGTCGCCGTCGGCGGTGCCGTTCACCCAGGTGTGGACGTGGTCGATCGCGGCGGACGCGGCGGACGCCGCCGAGGAGGCGCCGCGCGCCTCGATGATCGCGGCGCCGCGCTTGGCGACGGTCGGGATGAAGTCGTTCTCCAGCCACGCCTGGTCATTGACCGTCGCGGCGGCGTTCTTCCCGCCGATCTCGGCGTGGAAGATGTCCGGGTACTGGGTGGCGGAGTGGTTGCCCCAGATCGTCATCTTCTTGATGTCGGCGACGGACACGCCGGCCTTCTTGGAGAGCTGGGCGAGCGCGCGGTTGTGGTCGAGGCGCGTCATCGCGGTGAAGCGCTCGGCGGGGACGTCCGGCGCGTGCGACTGCGCGATCAGGGCGTTGGTGTTGGCCGGGTTGCCGACCACCAGGACCTTCACGTCGTCGGCGGCGCCCGCGTTGATGGCCTCGCCCTGCGGCTTGAAGATGCCGCCGTTGGCCTCCAGCAGGTCGCCGCGCTCCATGCCCTTCGTGCGCGGGCGGGCGCCGACGAGCAGGGCGACGTTCGCGCCCTCGAACGCCTTGGTCGCGTCGTCGAAGATGTCGATGCCGGACAGCAGCGGGAACGCGCAGTCGTCCAGCTCCATCGCGGTGCCCTCGGCGGCCTTCACCGCCTGCGGGATCTCCAGCAGGCGCAGGCGGACGGGGACGTCCGCGCCGAGGAGGTGCCCGGACGCGATGCGGAACAGCAGCGCGTAGCCGATCTGGCCCGCGGCGCCGGTAACGGTGACGGTGACTGGGGTGCGCGTCATTGTCCTTCTTCTCCTGCAGTGACCTGACGGGGCTCAGGCGGCCATCCTTCGTACCCGACCGCCGAAGCCGCGCCGCCGCGGTTTCTCTCGCCGTCGAGATAGTTCCGGCCTCAGGCTATCGCGCGTCCCCTACCCGCCGGCGCGCAGGTGCACCCCCCGGCATGCCTCCCACGCGAAAGGCCGCCCCGGACGGATCCGGGACGGCCTTCATCCCCGCATGGGCGGGGAGCGACTCCGCACTCGGTCTAACGAAGAGCGATCACTCGGTCGCTAGACGTTGACCTTCTTCTGGAGGTTCGTGTCGAGTGCCTCCAGGAACTGCTGCGTCGTCAGCCACGGCGTGTCGTTCCCGACCAGGAGGGCCAGGTCCTTGGTCATCTGGCCGTGCTCGACGGTCTCGATGCAGACCTCTTCGAGGGAGCGCGCGAAGCCGATGAGCTCCTTGTTGCCGTCGAGCTTGCCGCGGTGCTCGAGGCCGCGGGTCCAGGCGAAGATGGACGCGATCGGGTTGGTCGACGTCGGCTTGCCCTGCTGGTGCTGGCGGTAGTGCCGGGTCACCGTGCCGTGCGCGGCCTCGGCCTCGACGGTCTTGCCGTCCGGGGTCATGAGGACGGACGTCATGAGGCCGAGGGAGCCGAAGCCCTGGGCGAGGGTGTCGGACTGGACGTCGCCGTCGTAGTTCTTGGCGGCCCAGACGAACCCGCCCTCCCACTTGAGCGCCGCGGCGACCATGTCGTCGATGAGGCGGTGCTCGTAGGTGAGGCCCTTGGCCTCGAACTCGGCCTTGAACTCGGTCTCGTAGATCTCCTGGAAGAGGTCCTTGAACCGGCCGTCGTAGGCCTTGAGGATCGTGTTCTTCGTGGACATGTACAGCGGCATCTCGCGGTTGAGCGCGTACCGCATGCTCGTCCGGGCGAAGTCGCGGATCGAGTCGTCGTAGTTGTACATGCCCATGGCCACGCCGCCGCCGGGGAAGTCCGCGATCTCGAACTCCATCGGCTCGCCCTCGTCGGACGGGGTGTAGGTGATCGTCACCTTGCCGGGGCCGGGGACGACGAAGTCGGTGGCCTTGTACTGGTCGCCGTGGGCGTGGCGGCCGATGATGATCGGCTTGGTCCAGCCGGGCACCAGGCGCGGGATGTTGGAGACCACGATCGGCTCGCGGAAGATCACGCCGCCCAGGATGTTGCGGATCGTCCCGTTCGGGGACCGCCACATCTTCTTCAGGCCGAACTCCTCGACGCGCGCCTCGTCGGGGGTGATGGTGGCGCACTTGACGCCGACGCCGTGCTCCTTGATGGCGTTCGCGGCGTCGATGGTGACCTGGTCGTCCGTGGCGTCACGGTGCTCGATCCCCAGGTCGTAGTACTTCAGGTCCACATCGAGGTAGGGCAGGATCAGCTGGTCCTTGATGAATTTCCAGATGATCCGCGTCATTTCGTCGCCGTCGAGTTCGACGACCGGGCCCGTTACTTTGATCTTGGGCATGCTGTTGCTGTCCCTTTCCTACACCTGGCCAGCTGGCGAGGCCTTCCCATCCTCGGCGGGCATGGCGGTGTCTCGGGCCGCCGGGATCGCCGGACGAAAAGGACTCAAGTCCTTGTAAGGCTCAACTGGCTAGGCTAGCCGAGCCGGTCATGCGGTCTAGACCTGGCCTGGCTCGGCAGCCCTCCACCTGCGAGGACGCGTCAGGACGGCGGCCCGTTCCCGGGCGGGGCACCGCCGGGCGGGCCGGACGCGGCGGAGGCGGCGGAGGCGGACGCGGCGCGGCGGCCGGCGATGAGCAGGCGCAGGCCGCGGGCCGCGGCGGTGAGCGCGATCACGATGCCGAACGCGCCCGCGAGGGACAGGCCGGTCTTGTTCATCGGCGGGACGCTCAGCGAGACGAACGCCACCATCTCCCCCATGATCACGAGCGTCCAGCAGTCGACGGAGCGGCTGCGGACGGCGAGCGGGCCGAGCTGCGACTCGGGCAGCAGCAGCCGGGCGAGGGCGCCGATGAGCAGGGCGGAGGCCATCAGGCCGGAGCCCTTGCGGAAGTAGTTGAAGGCGCACAGCGTCAGGCCGGCGCCGACCCCGCTGAGCACGAGCAGGTACGGCAGCTGCGCCAGCCAGTGCGGCGCGGCGCCCCCGCGGCGCGGCGCGCGCCGCCGGCGCCGGTGCACCTGAGTGCTCATGGCCCTCACGGTATCGCCGATCGCGCCCGGGGACGACATCGCGTAAGCCACTGGACGCCTCCGCGTGAGCCGCTGGACGCCTTCGCGCCGACACCGAACGGCACCGCGCCGGCACCGCGCCGGCGCCGCACCAACGCCGTACCGGTGCCGCCGACGACTCCTTCGCGGGCGCCGCCCGGGTGGAACGGTCCGTCTTGTCGTCCGAAGCGGGGAAAAGGGGTGGGACGGATGGTGCCCGGGTGATGCCCGAGAGGCCGGAATCCCTTGCGCCATCGGTGCTACTCGCCAGTAGGAGGGTGTGACGGCACGGCGCCCGGGTAACCCGGCAGACAGGGGTCGCTAACTAGCTGGGAGGACTGCCGTGGAGGGGCCGTTCATGCGGATCGAGGACAGCGGGCTGGTGATGCCGCTGCGCCCCGACGTTACGACGGTCGGGAGAGGGAGAGGAGTCGACGTACGCCTCGACGACCCGAGTGTGTCCCGTTTGCACGCAGAAATCGTCCGACGCGGTCCGTACGTCTACGTGGTGGACATGGGCCTGTCCCGCAACGGGACGCGCGTCAACGGCCGGCCGATCGCCCGCCGTGTGCTGGAGGACGGTGACGTCGTGAGCTTCGGCACGGCGCGCTGCCGGTTGGGGGGCATCCCCCGTGAGGAGGTCGACCCGGACGTCGAACTGCGGCGCGCCGTCGCGCCCGAGCTCACCCGCCGCGAGGTCGACGTGCTGACCTCGCTGTGCCGACCCGCCCTGTCCGACGAGGCGTTCGTGGCCCCCGCCACGGCGCGCGACATCGCCGGCGAGCTGGTCGTCACGGAGGCGGCCGTCAAGCAGCACCTGCTGCGCCTCTACCAGAAGTTCCGCATCCCCGAGGGCGCCAACCGGCGCACGCGGCTCGCCAACGAGGTCATCGCGATGGGCCTCGTCCGCCCGCTGCCGCCGGTGCACGTCCCGCACCAGGGGCGCCCCCCGGTGGACGGCCGGGTCCCCGGGGTCCGGGCCACCGGGGAGACGCGCCGGCCCGGCGCGCCGGGGCACGGCCACGGGCCGGGCCGTCCGGCGCCCAGCACGGCGGGACGGAGGGCCAGTTGAGCTGAGCCCGCGGTCGCCCTCCCGGCAGCGCGCACTATGAGGGCGATCGCTTGACCCCCTGCCGGGCCGCGCAGGTGACGGCGCGGCCACGGCCGGGAAACGTGCGGAGGGCCGCCGCCTCGGTGCTGGGGCGGCGGCCCTTGCGGTGCCTGGGAGAGTGCGTCAGAGGCTCTGCTCGGCGGCCTCGACGACGTTCGCGAGCAGCATGGCGCGTGTCATCGGGCCGACGCCGCCGGGGTTGGGCGCGACCCAGCCGGCGACGTCGCGGACGTCGGCGGCGACGTCCCCGGCGAGCTTGCCGTCCACCCGGGAGACGCCCACGTCGAGGACGGCCGCGCCCGGCTTCACCATGTCGGCGGTGATCAGGCCGGGGACGCCGGCGGCGGCCACGACGATGTCGGCCTTGCGGGTGTGCGCGGCGAGGTCGCGGGTGGCGGTGTGGCACAGCGTCACGGTGGCGTTCTCGGTGCGGCGGGTCAGCAGCAGGCCGAGCGACCGCCCGACCGTGATGCCGCGGCCGACGACGGTGACCTCGGCGCCCTTGATCGGGACGTCGAAGCGGCGCAGCAGCTCGATGATGCCCTTCGGCGTGCAGGGCAGCGGGCCCGGCTGCATCAGCACGAGCCGCCCCAGGTTCGTCGGGTGCAGGCCGTCGGCGTCCTTGGCCGGGTCGATGCGCTCCAGCACGCGCTGCTCGTCCAGGCCCTTCGGCAGCGGGAGCTGGACGATGTAGCCGGTGCAGGCCGGGTCGGCGTTCAGCTCGGCGACGGCCCGCTCCACGTCGTCCTGGGTGGCGGTGGCGGGCAGGTCTCGGCGGATGCTCTCGATGCCGACCTCGGCGCAGTCGCGGTGCTTCATGTTGACGTAGGAGTGGCTGCCCGGGTCGTCGCCGACCAGCACCGTGCCGAGCCCGACGGACACGCCGCGGTCGCGGAGCGCCTCGACGCGCACCTTGAGGTTCGAGCGGATCTCGGCGGCCGTGGCCTTGCCGTCCAGAATCTGTGCCGTCATGCGTTCCTCCGCGTGGATCTCGCCGTAGGGCCCGCGGGACCGGGCCCGGCTCACGGTCCCGTCCACCCAGGCGCGCGGTGTCCGGACTGTCGTTCGCTCCCCGGTGGTGATCCACCTTGACTGCGCCAGTCGCGTGAAAACCCATGGTAACGGTCGAGTGGCACGTGGAAATCGGCGCCAAGTGGCTCTGCCGGTGCCCCTTCCCCGGCTTCTACGGTCGTGCACATGAGCGACGCATGGTTCGAACGGCCCGTCCTGACCGGGCAGTACGTGCGGCTGGAGCCGCTGTCCCCGGCGCACGCCGAGGGACTGTTCGAGGCGTCGAAGGACCCGGAGGTGTGGGCCTGGCTGAGCGAGCGACAGCCGGCGACGGCCGGGGAGATGGGCGTGCTCGTCGACAGGGCCCTGGCCGACTGCGAGCGCCGCGTCCGGCTCCCCTGGGTCCAGATCGACACCGCGACCGGGGAGGTCGCCGGGACGACGTCGTACTACGAGGTCACCCCGTCCCACCGGGGGCTGTGCATCGGCCACACCTGGCTCGGCGCGCGCTGGCAGCGGACGGGGGTCAACACGGAGGCGAAGCTGCTCCTGCTCGGGCGGGCGTTCGACGAGCTGGGCGCGATCAGGGTCGGCTGGCACACGCACGTCCGGAACGCGCGGTCGCGGGCGGCGATCGAACGGCTCGGCGCCGCGTTCGAGGGCGTCCACCGCAAGCACCGGATCCGGGCGGACGGGTCGGTCCGCGACACCGCCGCGTACGGGATGACGGACGACGACTGGCCCGCCGCGGCGGCCGCGCTCAGGGCGAGGCTGCGCTAGCGACGCGCCGGCGGCCGCGCCAGTCCTTCGAGCGCCGGCAGCCGCGCTAGTCCTCCGAGCGCTGGCGCCAGGCGAGGACGCGGTCGGTGCCATGCCAGCCGAGCTGGGCCGCCAGGAGGGCGGCCAGGAACGCGGCGGCCAGCCCGATCATCTGCCGGGAGTCCATCAGCAGCGATTCGACCAGGTACACCGAGCGCAGTATCGCGGCGAGCAGCACGTCCATCGCGCCTCCAACACGGAATGCCCGCGCCGGGGGTCATGGGAGGGTGTGGGCGCGGTCCGGGCCGAGGCTACCCGCCGGAAAAAGTAAAGAAGACGGCGGTAAACCCGGTGCGGCACGTGTTCCGCGCCACACCGGGCGAACCGCCGGTCACCGGAGGCGTCAGTGGAAGAAGTGCCGGACGCCGGTGAAGTACAGGCTGATGCCCGCCTTCTCCGCTGCTTCGATGACCTTGTCGTCGTTGACGGACCCGCCGGGCTCGACGATCGCCTTCACGCCCGCCTCGGTCAGCACCTCCAGGCCGTCCGGGAACGGGAAGAACGCGTCGGACGCGCCCACCGCGGACGCGGCGCGCTCCGCCCCGGCCCGCGCGACCGCGAGCTTGGCGGAGTCGACCCGGTTGACCTGGCCCATGCCGACGCCGACGGTCGCGCCGTCCGCGGCCAGCAGGATCGCGTTGGACTTGACCGAGCGGATCGCCCGCCACGCGAACGCCAGGTCACGCAGCGTCGCCTCGTCCACGGCCGCGCCGGTCTTCAGCTCCCAGGTGGACGGGTCGTCGCCGGGCGCGTCCACCGCGTCGACGCCCTGCACCAGGAGGCCGCCGTCGATGCGCCGGTGCTCGACCGCGCCGGCCGGGGCGTCCGGGCAGACCAGCAGCCGGACGTTCTTGAACCGGTCCTTCAGGACGGTGACGGCCTCGTCGTCGAAGGACGGGGCGATCACGACCTCGGCGAAGCTCTCGGTGACCTGCCGGGCCATCGCGGCGGTGACCGGGCGGTTCGCCGCGATCACGCCGCCGTAGGCGGACACCGGGTCGCAGGCGTGCGCCTTGCGGTGCGCCTCGGCGATGTCGGCGCCGACCGCGATGCCGCACGGGTTGGCGTGCTTGATGATCGCGACGCAGGGCTCGGTGAAGTCGTAGGCGGCGCGGCGGGCGGCGTCGGTGTCCACGTAGTTGTTGTAGGACATCTCCTTGCCGTACAGCTGCTCCGCGCCCGCCAGGCCGGTCTCGCCCGGGGAGCGGTACAGGGCGGCGCGCTGGTGCGGGTTCTCGCCGTACCGGAGGGTGTTCGAGCGCTCCCAGGTGGCGCCGAGGAAGTCGGGCCAGCCGGTGCCGGCGGCGGTCTCGTCGGGGGCGTAGGCGCTCGCGAACCAGGAGGCCACGGCCACGTCGTAGGACGCGGTGTGCGCGAACGCCAGCGCGGCGAGGCGGCGCCGCTCCTCCAGCGTGAAGCCGCCGGCCTTCACCGCGTCCAGGACCGTCCCGTAGGCGGACGGGTCGACGACGACGGAGACGCTCGCGTGGTTCTTCGCGGCGGCGCGGACCATGGTCGGGCCGCCGATGTCGATCTGCTCGACGCACTCGTCCGGCTTCGCGCCCGAGTTGACGGTGTCGGCGAACGGGTACAGGTTCGCGACCACCAGGTCGAACGGCTCCACGGCGAGGTCGTCGAGCTGCTGGAGGTGGTCCTCCTTGCGGCGGTCGGCGAGCAGCCCCGCGTGGATCCTGGGGTGCAGGGTCTTGACCCGGCCGTCCAGGCACTCGGGGAAGCCGGTGAGCTTCTCCACCTTCATCACCGGGACGCCGGCGGCGGAGATCCGGCCGGCCGTCGACCCGGTCGAGACGAGCTCCACCCCCGCCTCGTGGAGGCCGCGGGCCAGCTCCTCCAGCCCGGTCTTGTCGTACACGCTGATCAGCGCGCGCTTAATCGCCACCCGACTCACCGGCCGAGCTCCCCTCATGGTCGTCGGAAGATTCACCACAGGTCCTGCACTTCATCGAGACCCGCCTGCCGCGCGCGGTCCAGCCGTCGCGGGCGAGGCGTCCGACGACGTCGACGAGGAGCCGGCGCTCCACCCGCTTGATGCGCTCGTGCAGGGAGTCTTCGTCGTCATGCCAGCCCACGGGGACGGTCTCCTGGGCGATGACGGGTCCGGTGTCCACGCCTTCGTCGACGAAGTGAACGGTACAGCCCGTGACCTTCACGCCGTAGGCCAGGGCGTCCCGTACGGCGTGCGCGCCGGGGAACGAGGGCAGCAGCGCGGGATGGGTGTTGACCGTGCGGCCGCCGAACCGGGCCAGGAAGCGGGGGCCGAGGATCTTCATGAAGCCGGCGGAGACGACGAGGTCGGGCTCGTGCGCGGCGACGGCCGCGGTCAGCGCCGCGTCCCACTCCTCGCGGGACGGGAAATCCGGAACGCAGACCGTAAAAGTGGGCAAACCCACACGTTCCGCTCGCTCGGTTCCGGCGATACCGGGGCGGTCCGCCCCCACGGCCACGACTTCGGCACCGTAGGCTGGATCCGCGCACGCGTCGAGCAGCGCTTGTAGGTTGGTCCCCGCGCCGGAGACGAGGACGACGAGCCGGGCGGACACCATGACTCCCCGGTGAACGTTGACGGGATGTGCGGCCACCACGAAGCCTATCGGGCCGGTTCGGCGCCGCTTCACCGCAGATCCGCCCGAATCGGTCGGCGGATCCCCACCCCACGGGCCAGGAGGAGACGAAGAGTGAGCGAGCAGCAGGGCCGCGAGGCCCGTCCCGAGGACCGCCCGGACGGGCGGCCGGCGGGAGAGCCGCCCGCGGGGCCGTCACAGGCGCGGCAGGCCGGCGTGCGGGCCCTGTGGCTCGGCGGCATCGCGCTGCTGACCGCGCTGTTCTTCTACCCGCTCGGCCTCGTGCTCGGCGTCGCCGCGCTCGTCGTCGGGATCAAGGCCCGCCGGCAGGCCCGCGCGAACCGCGACACCGTGCCCGGCGCCCTCCCCGGCATGGTGATGGGCGCCATCGGCCTCGGCATGTCGCTGGTGATGGTCGCGATGGCGGTCTTCCTGCGGACGGAGTTCAGCGGCTACTGGGACTGCGTCAACGCCGCCAACACCCACACCGACCGGCAGGTGTGCCAGGACGAGTACTACCCGAAGATCGAGAAGAAGCTCGACCTGCCGCCCGGCTGGATGGAGGAGTACGGGCACCTGCTCTGAGCGCCCCCTCTGGCTGGAGCCGCCGCTAGTCCCGCTCGGGCTCCTCGCGCAGGACATAGATGGCGCCGCCCCGGTTCTCGGTGCGGTTCGGGTCGGCGCGAGGCGGCGGGACGGCGCGGCGCGGCTCCGCGGGCTCGGGCTCCGGCTCGGGCTCGGGCTCGGGCTCGTCCACGAGGTGGCCCTCGACGACGATAGTGCCGTCGCCCGACGGCTCCGCCGGTTCGGGGGCGGGCGCGGGCCGCTCCTCGGCCAGGTCCGGCAGCGGGTCGGCGCGCCGCCGGGGCCGCCGCGGCGCGAGGACGGGCTCGGCCTCCTCGAACTCCAGCGGATCGGGCGCGTGCGGGGCCCGCGGCGCCGCCTCCTCGGCGGGCCGCGCGGGCGGGTCGTAGTCGCCGGGGACGGGGGCAGACAGCGGCACCGCCACCGGCTCCGGCCGGACGGCGGGCTGCTTCGCCTTTTTCGGCTGCTTCGCCTTCTTGGCGGCCTTCTTCGCGGCCTTCCGCGGAGCCTTCTTTGGCGCGCGCGCGGGACGGCGCAGCACCATCCAGTTCGCCACCCACGCGGCGATCGCCGCCGAGATGCCCACCTCCAGGGCCGCCAGCAGCCCCACCTGCCAGACGGACGGCCCCACGGTCGCCATCCGGCCGCCGCCGAGCGGCCCGCCCGACAGCGCGCTGAGCAGCGCCGCCACGGCACCGGTCAGCGCCCCCGACACGAACCCCCACAGCGGCGCGCCCTCCGCCACCGGGCTCGGCAGCGACCTGATCGTGAGGGTGCCGCCGACCGCGCCCGCGACGAACGGCGCGGCCAGCGCGAGCAGCGACAGCGCGGGCGCCGGGCCCGGCTGCGGCAGCGCCGCGAGCGGCGGGAACGCGGGCACGGCGTCCAGGAAGACCCCGGTCGGGGAGACGCTCGTCCCGGCGCCGACCGAGAAGCCCGGCCCGACCGCGTACGCCATCCCCCAGATCACCGCGTTCGGCAGGAAGGCCAGCTCGACCAGCAGCAGCAGGACGCCGCCGACGACGCCGGGGGCGAGCATGCCGTACAGGTCGTCGGCCGCCGCGATGTTCATGGCGAGCGCCGCGCCCACGAGCACCGCGCCCGACGCGAGCAGCACGCCGAGCGCGCCCGCCACCCCGATCACCAGCGAGCGGGGCCGCTCCGGCAGCAGCCGCAGCAGCGCGCCGAGCCCCGACCTGACCCGCCGGCCGCGCGCCTCCGCCGCGACCTGCGCGGCGACCACGGCGCGGGCGGCGCCGAGGCCGCCCGCGATGACGGCGACGAGGAAGCAGCCGACCAGCGCCTGCCAGGCCGACGACCGCACCTCGTCCGAGGACGCGGCGAGCGCGAGCAGGGCGGCCAGCACCGCGTACGGCACGGCCAGCGCGGCGGCGACGTGCACGACCGCGATGCGGGGACGGCGCCGCAGCCCCGCGACGCGGATCATCCACCCGCCGCCCCGGTACAGCAGCACGCCCGGCAGGACGAGCACGCCGAGCGGCAGCAGCCCGACCCGCCCCTGACCGTAGGAGAAGCCCGCGTGGTGGGCGACGAGCCAGAAGTTCACGGCCGTCCGGAACACCCCGGACATCCCGTTGCCCATCGCGGTCTTCGGCGCCGCTATCCACCCGATGAGGGTGATCGTGGTGAGCACCGCGAGGCCGATGCCGACGCACCACAGCGCCGCGACCAGCCCCGTCACGTACAGCGGCCGGGCGGCCTGCGCCGCCGTCCGCTCCCGGGCGGCCTCGCGGCCGGGCCCGGGGCCGGCCTCGGGGGGCGCGCCGCCACCTCCGGCGCGGCCGGTCTCGCTCTTCGCCGGCGCGTCCGTCGCCGGCCGCCGCTGCGGACGCCGCCCGGGGGTCTTGTCGCTCACCGCTCCATGCTGGCACCACGCCCGCCCCGGCCCCGTCCGCCCGCCCGGCGTGTCGCCTTTGTCATCGGCCCCGGCGCCCGTCCCGTCCGGCCGGACGCGAAAGGACGCCCGGGCCGCCGGGGCGGCTCGGGCGTCCTTTCGGTGGTCCCGCAGGAGGTCAGAGCTTCTGCATGATCTCCCGCATGAGGACGGCCGTCTCGCTCGGGGTCTTGCCGACCCGGACGCCGACCTTCTCCAGGGCCTCCTTCTTCGCCTGCGCGGTGCCGGCGGAGCCGGACACGATCGCGCCCGCGTGGCCCATGGTCTTGCCCTCGGGGGCGGTGAACCCGGCGACGTAGCCGACGACCGGCTTGGTCACGTGCTGCTCGATGTAGGCGGCGGCGCGCTCCTCGGCGTCGCCCCCGATCTCACCGATCATCACGATGGCGTCGGTGTCCGGGTCGTCCTGGAACGCCTGGAGGGCATCGATGTGGGTGGTCCCGATGACGGGGTCGCCGCCGATGCCGACGCACGTGGTGAAGCCGATGTCGCGCAGCTCGTACATCATCTGGTACGTCAGCGTGCCGGACTTGGACACGAGGCCGATGCGGCCGGGCGTGGTGATGTCGGCCGGGATGATGCCGGCGTTCGACTTGCCGGGGGACGCGATGCCGGGGCAGTTCGGCCCGATGATGCGGGTCTTGTTGCCGTTCTTCTCGGCGTAGGCCCAGAAGTGCGCGGTGTCGTGCACCGGGATGCCCTCGGTGATGACGACGCAGAGCGGGATCTCGGCGTCGATCGCCTCGACGACGGCGTCCTTGGTGAACTTCGGCGGCACGAACACGACCGACACGTCCGCGCCGGTCTGCTCCATGGCCTCCTTGACGGTGCCGAACACCGGGAGGGAGGTGCCGTCGAAGTCGACCGTCTGGCCGGCCTTGCGGGCGTTCACGCCGCCGACGACCTGGGCGCCGGACGCGAGCATCCGGCGGCCGTGCTTGGTGCCCTCGGAGCCGGTGATGCCCTGCACGATGATCTTGCTGTTCTCGGTGAGCCAGATGGCCATGCTCATGCACCTGCCGCTGCGAGTTCGGCGGCGCGCTTGGCCGCTTCGTCCATGGTGTCGACCTGCTGGACGCCGGGCAGCGCCGCGTCGCTGAGGATCTTGCGGCCGAGCTCGGCGTTGTTGCCGTCGAGCCGGACGACGAGGGGCCGGTCGACGGCCTCGCCGCGGTCGGCCAGCAGCTGGTAGGCGGAGACGATGCCGTTCGCGACGGCGTCGCAGGCCGTGATGCCGCCGAAGACGTTGACGAAGACCGACTTGACGGCCGCGTCGGACAGCACGATCTCCAGCCCGTTCGCCATCACCTCGGCGGACGCGCCGCCGCCGATGTCGAGGAAGTTGGCGGGCTTCTGGCCGCCGAACTGCTCGCCGGCGTAGGCGACCACGTCCAGGGTGGACATGACGAGGCCCGCGCCGTTGCCGATGATGCCGACGCTGCCGTCGAGCTTGACGTAGTTGAGGTCCTTGGCCTTGGCCGCGGCCTCCAGCGGGTCGGCGGCGGCCTTGTCCTCGTACTTCTCGTGGTCCTGGCGGAACCCGGCGTTGTCGTCCAGGGTGACCTTGCCGTCGAGGGCCTTCACCTGGCCGTCGGCGGTGAGGATCATCGGGTTCACCTCGACGAGGGAGGCGTCCTCGTCGGTGAACACGGCCCACAGCCGCTCGATCAGCTCGGCGGCGCCGTCGAGGGCCTCCTCGGGCAGCCGGCCCTGCTCGGCGATCGCACGGGCCTGGGCCCGGTCGACGCCGTCCAGCGGGGAGACGGGGACCATCGCCAGCCGGTCGTGCGGCACCTCCTCGATCTCCACGCCGCCCTCGACGGAGCAGATGGACAGAAAGGTGCGGTTGGCGCGGTCGAGCAGGAAGGAGAAGTAGTACTCCTGCGCGATCGCGCTGCCTTCCTCGACCAGGACCTTGTGGACCGTGTGGCCCTTGATGTCCATGCCGAGGATCCGGCCGGCGAGCGTCTCCGCCTCGTCGGCCGTGTCGGCCAGCTTCACACCGCCGGCCTTGCCGCGGCCGCCGGTCTTCACCTGGGCCTTGACCACGACCTTCTTGCTGCCCGCGGAGAACAGCTCCTCCGCGATGGCGCGCGCTTCCTGGGGAGTATGGGCGACCTTGCCGGTGGGCACCGGTACCCCGTACTCGGCGAAGAGTTCCTTCGCCTGATGTTCGAACAGGTCCACGAGGGCGTCCTTAACGGATCGACAGCCAAAGACCACACGAGTCGGCGATCTACACGGGTTTCCGTGCGGCCGGCACTCTGCGGTCCGCTCCGTCGATGCAGCCTAGTCAACCCGCCTTCATGGTGATGCCGCCGGGTCCATATGTCACCGATAGTTCTCCCCGGCGGCAAGGGCGGCGAGGTCCGAGGTGTCTCATCCTGAGGTGTGGGCACGTAGTGGCTCGTGAGGAGGATGAACCAATTGACGTAGTTTGATGTACTTATTTCGCTGCGCTGGGCTGTGGCGAAGGGGGCGAACGGATGGCGATGGCGGAGGAACGGGACGCGTCCGTCACAGCGTCCGTCACGGCCTCCGTCCACGCACGGCCCGCACCGGGCACTCCCATCGTGCCGCCCGCGCGGCGCGGGCCCGAGCAGCGCGGCACCGGAGGCCGCGGCCGGCGGCGGTCGGGCGCCCGCAAGGTGCGCCGCGCCACCGCGCTGCTGCTCATCGCCGCGCTCATCGCGACCGGCGGCGCCACGGCCCCCGAACCGGCCGGCTCCGGCTGGGCGAGCCCCGGCCTCGTCGGCGGGGGCGGCTGGCCGTTCACCGGCGTCCCGCTCTCCCCCGAGCAGGCCGAAGGGGCCGCCTACCTGCCGGACAGCTCCGTCGTCCGGCTCGCGGACGGGCGCGTGCGGCTGATCCCGTCCGGCGGCGACAAGCCCATCACGGTGGACGCGTCCGACCCGCGCGTCGGCAGGGCCGTCCGGTCCGACAACGCCTGGCTCGCGCAGGGCACCGTCCCCACCGGCGGGCAGGGCCAGACCTACCGCGACATGTCGGCGCGCGCGCTGCTCGACCTGCGGCTCCTCACTCGCCCGAACGGGGCGTCGCTCGCGTCCTGGTACAGCAAGTGGCGGTACTCCTGGCCGCGCGACTCCGCGTTCACCGTCGCCGCCTTCACCGTCACCGGGCACCCGTCGGAGGCCCGCCGCGTCCTGCGCTTCCTCGCGCGCGTGCAGAGCGACAACGGCATGTGGGCCGCGCGCTACAACGCCGACGGGACGGCCGTCACCGACGGCCGCGTCCCGCAGCTCGACTCGCTCGGCTGGGTGCTGTGGGCGGCCTGGTTCTACCGGGTGCAGACCGGCGCGCCGGACGAGCTGCCCGACCTGTGGCCGATGGTGCGGCGCGCCGCCGACCACCTGACCCGCTCGCTGGACGCCGAGGGCCTGCCGCCCGCCTCGTCCGACTACTGGGAGCGCGACCCCGGCCGCGAGCAGGACCCGCGCCGCCCCACGCTCGGCGTCGTCGGTCCCGTGCTGGCGGGGCTGCGGGCCGCCGCCGACCTCGCGGGGATGCGCGGCGAGCCCGGCAAGTCCTCCGAGTGGCTGGGCGCGGCGCAGCGGGTCGCCGACGCCGTGGCCCGGCAGTTCGCGCCCTACGGCTACCCGCGCTCGCCCGTCCCCGGCGGCCTGATGGACACCTCCGTGACGTTCCTCGCCCCGCCGTTCGCGCCGGAGGACCCCGAGGTCACCGCCGCGATCGGGAACGCCGCGCGCAAGCAGTCGCTGCCGAACGGGGGCGTGCTGCCGGGCGAGCGCTGGTCCGGCACCCCGGACGTCGCCTGGACCCCGGAGACGGCCCTGTTCGGGCTGAACGCCGCCGCGGCGGGCCGCACGGAGGAGGCGCTCTCCCGGCTGAGCTGGCTGGCGGCGCACCGCACGTCCCTCGGCGTCCTGCCAGAGAAGGTCGGCCCGACCGGCAAGCCCGCCGGCCCGGCGCCGCTCGGGTGGACGGCGTCCCTCGTGCTGCTCAGCCTGGCGGCGCTGGAGCGCCCGCTGCCCGTCCCCTAGCTGAACTGCTCGTAGGCGAGCTTCGCGACGAGCGCGCTGACCACGCAGAGCAGGACGACCCGGACGAACCCCGCACCGCGCTTGATCGCCATGCGCGCGCCGAGCTGCGCGCCGACCGCGTTGGCCACCGCCATGCCCAGGCCGACCGCCCACAGCACGTGCCCCTGCGCGGCGAAGACCAGCAGCGCCCCGAGGTTGGTGCAGGCGTTGATGATCTTCGAGGTGGCGGACGCGTCCACGAAGTCCATGCCGAGCAGCGCGGTGAACGCCACGACCAGGAACGTCCCGGTGCCGGGCCCGACGAGCCCGTCGTAGAAGGCGATGGCGACGCCCGGGACGAGCACGGCGGCGGCGACCCGGCGGCGGGTCCGCAGCACCAGCCGCGGCGCCCGGCCGAGATCGGGCTTCAGCACCACGATCGCGGCCACCGACAGCAGCACGACCATGATGACCGGCTTGAGGACGTCCGAGGAGATCACCGTCGCGCACAGCGCCCCGCCCGCCGCGCAGCACACCGCGAGCACCCCCGCCGGGACGGCGACGCGCACGTCCGGCTTGGCCTTGCGCGCGTAGGCGACGGCCGCGGACGCCGTGCCCGCGATCGAGCCGAGCTTGTTGGTGGCGAGCGCCGCCGCGACCGGCTGCCCCGGGTTGGCCAGCAGCAGCGCGGGCAGCTGGATCAGCCCGCCCCCGCCCACCACCGCGTCGACCCAGCCGGCCGCGACGGCGGCGGCCAGCAGCATGAGCACCTGCTCGGCGTGCACGGGGACTCCCGGGGGTAAGGAGTGAATCAGAGATCGCTGGTTACCCTATCGGCGTCCCCGGGGGCGTCACGAGGTCCACTCGTCGGCGAGGACGGCCCAGACCTGGACGTCCCGGCGCTCGCCGCCCAGCGTGAACCCCTGCCGCAGCACGCCCTCGCAGGTCATGCCGAGCCGCTTCGCGACCGCCGCGCTGGCCGTGTTGCGCGGATCGCAGAGCCACTCGACCCGGTGCAGCCCCCGCACGCCGAACGCCCAGTCGATCATGTGGCGGACGGCCGTCGTGATGAGCCCCCGCCCGCGCGCCCCCGCCGCGAGCCAGACGCCCGCCTCGCAGGTGCCCTGACTCGCGTCGAACGTCCGGAAGACGGTCCCGCCCTGGAGGACGCCGTCGACCCAGATGCCGTAGATGCGCCCCCGGTCGGCGGCCTGCTTCTCCGCGTACGACTGGAGCAGGGCGCGGGCCGTCTCCTCGTCCACGACCGTCCGGGCCCAGGGGATGTACTCGTCGATCTCGGCGCGGACCGCCCGCGCGTGCTCGGCGAACTCCGCCGCCCGCCACGGTTCCAGCGGGCGGAGCTCGGCGCCGTCGGCGAGCGTGAGAGCGAACATCGGACCTCCAGGCGGTACGTACCGAACGTTTGTTATGTATCCTACGGGAATGCCCGCCCGAGGTGATCACGACGCCCGCCGCCGGGACGTGTCCGAGGCCGTCTGGCGCGTCCTCGCCGAGCACGGCTTCGGCGGCCTGACCCTGCGCGCCGTCGCGGCCGAGATGGGCGCCTCCACCGGCCTGCTCACCCACTACTTCCCGAACAAGCGGGCCCTCGTCGAGCACGCCCTCGACGTCGCCGACGAGCGCACCGCGAACCGCCCGCTCCGCACCGCGCGGCCGGGCCTGCCCGGCCTGCGCGCCGCCCTCCTCGACGTCCTGTCCCTCACCCCCGCCGCGACGGCCATGAACCGCGTGTGGGTCAGCTCCTGGGACGTCTCGCTCGCCGACCGCGACCTCGCCGCCCGCCAGCGGGACCGCTACGGCGGCTGGCGCGACCGCCTGCGCCCGCACGTGGCGGCGGCGGTCGCCCGCGGCGAGCTGCCCGGCTCCCGCGACGTGGACGAGGTCGTCGCGTCCGCCGCCGCCTTCGCGCACGGGCTCGTCGTCCACGCCCTCTTCGACCCCGCGGCCTTCCCGCCCGACCGGCAGATCGCCATGCTCGACGGGTTCCTGGCGTCCCTGGCGTCCCCCGCCCCGGACTCCCCCGCGGAGTGAGAACGCGCGATGCTGGGGCCATGACGATCAGCACGCGGGCCCTCGGCGCCGACTTCCCCACCCCGATCGACGACCGCTACTTCGAGGACTACAAGGAGGGCTCGGTCTACGAGTACGGCCACGTCACGCCGGACGAGGCCGAGATCATCGAGTTCGCCCGCCGGTTCGACCCGCAGCCGATCCACGTCGACCCGGAGTTCGCCGCGACCGGCCCGTTCGCCGGCATCATCGCGAGCGGCTGGCACACCGGCTCGATCATGATGCGGCTGTTCGCCGACCACTTCCTGTCCCGCGTCGCGAGCCTCGCCTCCCCCGGCGTGGACGAGCTGCGCTGGCCGGCGCCCGTCCGCCCCGGCGACCGCCTCCGGCTGCGCGTCGCCGTCCTGGAGGCGCGCCCGTCCCGCTCCAAGCCCGACCGCGGCATCGTCCGCACCCGGGCCGAACTCCTCAACCAGGACGACCAGGTCGTCCTGCACACCCTCCCGATGAACCTCCTGCGCCGCCGCCCCGCCTGACCGGGGCCGGGCGGGTCAGAGCTTCTCGATGGTGGCGAAGCGCAGGACGAGGGTGCGGACCCCGTACTCGCCGCCGAAGTCGATGCTGGCCTTCTCGCCGCGGTCGTAGACCGAGACGACGGTGCCGAGCCCGAACGCGTCGTGGGTGACCTTGTCGCCCGGGGAGAGGGACGGGACGGGGCGGTTCCCCGGTGAGCGGGTGCCGGGCCGCGCCGCCATGCGCGACATCGCCGGGCTGGACGTCGACGACGCCTCGCGCTCCCACTCGACGAGGCTCTTCGGGACCTCGCCGAGGAACCGTGACGGCGGGTTCACCTGCGGCGCGCCCCACGAGCTGCGCATCGCGGCGCGGGAGACGTAGAGGCGCTGCCGGGCGCGGGTGATGCCCACGTAGGCGAGGCGGCGCTCCTCTTCGAGCTCCTTGGGGTTGCTCATGGCGCGCAGGTGCGGGAAGACGCCGTCCTCCATGCCGGTGAGGAACACGACCGGGAATTCGAGGCCCTTCGCGGTGTGCAGGGTCATCAGGGTGACGACGCCGTGCTCGCTCTCCTCGGGCTGCTCGCCCGGCGGGACGGGGCCGCCCTTGGCGCCGCCGGGAATGGAGTCGGCGTCGGCGACCAGCGCGACCTGCTCCAGGAACTCGGGGAGGCGGCCCTCGGCGGACTCGCCGTCGAGGCGCTCCTCGAACTCGCGGGCGACGGCCTCCAGCTCCTGGAGGTTCTCGACGCGGGTCTCGTCCTGCGGGTCCTTGGAGTTCTGGAGCTCCTCCAGGTAGCCGCTGGCCTTGAGCACCTCGGCGATCAGGTCGGCGGGGGTGAGCGACTCGGCGGCGGCGCGCAGCTCGTCCAGCAGGGTGACGAACTCGCGGACGGCGTTGATCGAGCGGGTCGCCATGCCGGGGACGTCCTCGGGCACGCGGAGCGCCTGCCAGAACGAGATGCGCTCGCGGGACGCGTACGCCTCGACGCACGCTTCGGCGCGGTCGCCGATGCCGCGCTTCGGGACGTTCAGGATGCGCCGCAACGAGACGGTGTCCTCGGGGTTGGCGAGGCAGCGCAGGTAGGCGAGGGCGTCGCGGATCTCCTTGCGCTCGTAGAACCGGACGCCGCCGACGACCTTGTAGGGCAGCCCGACGCGGATGAACACCTCTTCGAAGACGCGCGACTGGGCGTTGGTGCGGTAGAACACGGCGACGTCGCCGGGGCGGGCGTCGCCCTCGTCGGTGAGCCGGTCGACCTCGTGGGCGACGAACGCGGCCTCGTCGTGCTCGTTGTCGGCCACATAGCCGGTGATCTTGTGGCCCTCGCCCTGGTCGGACCACAGCTTCTTCGGCTTGCGGTCGGCGTTGCGCTCGATCACCGCGTTGGCCGCGGACAGGATCGTCTGCGTGGAGCGGTAGTTCTGCTCCAGCAGGATCGTCGTGGCGTCCGGGTAGTCGCGCTCGAACTCCAGGATGTTGCGGATCGTCGCGCCGCGGAACGCGTAGATCGACTGGTCGGCGTCGCCGACGACGCACAGCTCCGCCGCGCCGACCCCCTCGACCGGGGCGGTCAGCTCGCGGACGAGCTCGTACTGCGCGTGGTTGGTGTCCTGGTACTCGTCGACGAGGACGTGCCGGAACCGGCGCCGGTAGTGCTCGGCGGCCTCCGGGAACACCTGCAGCAGGTTGACCGTCATCATGATCAGGTCGTCGAAGTCCATGGCGCCGGCCTGCTGGAGCCGCGCCTGGTACATCTCGTACGCCTCGGCGAGCGTCTGCTCCATGTGGGTCGAGGCGCGGTCCTTGAACGTCTCGTAGTCGATCAGCTCGTTCTTCAGGTTGGACACCTGGGCGCTGAACGACTTCGGCGGGTACCGCTTCGGGTCGAGGTCGAGCTCGCGGCAGACCAGCGCCATCAGCCGGTTCGCGTCGGCCTGGTCGTAGATCGAGAAGCTCGTGGGGAAGCCCAGCCGCTTGGCCTCGCGGCGCAGGATCCGCACGCAGGCGGAGTGGAACGTCATCACCCACATGGCGCGCGAGCGCGGCCCGACGAGGGCGTCGACGCGCTCCTTCATCTCGGCGGCGGCCTTGTTGGTGAAGGTGATCGCGAGGATCTGGCCGGGGTGCACGTCCCGCTCGCCGAGCAGGTGCGCGATGCGGTGGGTGAGCACCCGGGTCTTGCCCGAGCCGGCGCCCGCGACGATCAGCAGGGGGCCGCCGGAGTGCACGACGGCGGCGCGCTGCTGCGGGTTGAGGCCATCGAGCAAGGGGTGAGCTTCGGTCTTCGACATCACGTGCGAGTCTACGGCGCGGCGCGGACGATTTCGGCGCGTCCGCCGCACCGCCCGGTGCGCCCGGTACCCCGGCGGGTGGCTTCATGTGGACAGACGGGGCGGCTTTCGGGGCCCGCGGGTTGACTCGATCTCGCCACCGGCGGAGCGTTCGACGGGACGGAGCGGACAACCGGACCACCCGGGATCCACCGGGCCGGCCCCGGAGCCAAAGGCCCCGTACTTCGACCCCGCATGTCCGCTCGCAGCAGCGCGGAGTCAGCAGGGACTCGCGCACTGTCAGGGGAGGTGGCTTCGATGACGATCCACCAGCAGGAGTTCCAGGCGCCGCGGGACGCCGCGACCGCGGAGGTCGAGATTCCCGCCCGGCGGCCGGGGGGCGTCCGGGAGGCGGCCCCGCCGCTCCCGCGGCCCGTGCCGCGCCCGGTGCCGGTCCCGGTGCCGCTGAGGACCGGGCACCGGTTCCTCGTCTACAAGCAGGACCCGTCCGTCGCCGAGCTCGGCGCCCGGCTGGTCTACGTCCCGACCGTGGTGCTGAACGGCCCGGCGGACGCCCGCGTCCGGACGGAGCTGGCGGGCGTCACCCCGGTGGCCCGCAACGTCAACGGCGACTTCGTGTTCGCCGCCGCGAGCGCGCAGTTCGACTGCGCGCACACGTTCGCCGTCGTCCGGCAGACGATGGCGATGTACGAACGCCACAACGGCGGCAACCCGATCCCGTTCGCGTGGAACGTCGGCGGCAACACCGACCGCATCACGGTGTTCCCCCACGCCGGCGAGGGTGCGAACGCGTTCTACACGCGGACGGGCCAGGCGCTCAAGTTCCTGTTCTTCACGCCGCAGGGGCAGCCGCAGGGCACCGTCCTGCACACCTGCCGGTCGCTGGACATCGTCGCCCACGAGACGGGCCACGCGATCCTGGACGGCCTCAAGCCGGGCTGGCTGTCGGCGGGCAACCCGCCGCAGACCGGCGGCCTGCACGAGGCGTTCGGCGACATCACCGCGATCTTCCTGGCGCTGGCGCAGCCGGACCAGGCGGAGGCGCTGGTGGCGCTGACCAAGGCCAACCTGCACGACAAGTCGTTCCTCGCGGACCTGGCGGAGGAGTTCGGCAGGGCGCTCGGGATGCCGTCCGGGCTGCGCAACGCCGACAACGACCTCAAGCTCAGCCAGGTCGGCAACGAGGTCCACGCGATCTCGCAGGTGTTCACCGGCGCGGTCTACGACGTGCTGGCCGACGTCTACACGTTCGAGCTGAGCCGGCAGCGGCGCACCAAGGACGCCTCCGTGATCCTGATCGAGACGGCGTCGGCGCTGTGCAAGCTGGTGTTCGACGCGATCGTGGCGGCCCCGGCGACGGGCGCCCGGTACGTGGACGTGGCGAACAAGATGCTGGAGATCTCGGCCGGCCGCGGCGACCCGGCGATCTACCGGACGTTCGTCCGGAACCGGTTCGCGGTCCGCGAGATCACCACGGCGGAGACGCCGCTGCGCGACCTGATGAGCGGGCGGATGGCGATGACCGAGCCCGGCTACACCGGGGACGGGCGGGACGTCACGGAGGTGGCGCCGCACGACGAGCACTCCGCGAGCCTGCGGGCCGACCAGGACAGGTCGCGCTGCTGCGGCACCATGCAGATGCCCGAGTACCAGGTCGTGGCCCCGGAGAAACTGGCCATGCGGGGCCCGCTGGAGGACGATGACATCCTCCGGGACGACCTGGACGAGCTGCGCCGGGCCTTCAGCAAGTGACGGCCGGCGCCTGACCACCCCCGGCGGGGAGGCGCCATGCGCGTGAAGATCGAGAGCACCGGCGGGTTCACCGGCCGGAACGCCGTCGTCGCGCTGTACGACACGGACGCGCTCTCCGCCGGGCGGGCCGGCCGCGTCCGGGACGCGGTGGACGCGCTGGCCGCGGCCCAGGGCGAGGGAGGCGAGGTCGGCGCCGACCTGCCCGCGTACCGCGTCACGGTGGACGAGGCCGGCGCGGAGCCGCGCGTCTTCGAGGTGCGCGGTGATCCGGCGGGCGCCTCGTCCGTCCTCGGCGCCCTGCTGCAAGGGCCCGACGCACTGCAAGGGCCCGACACGACGTGACCGCGGCCGTGGCGGGCCGCGCACGGACCCGCCACGGCCGGAGGTCAGGACGTCTTGCGGTGGTCGCGGGCCGACTCGGCGGCCGCGTGGACGGTGGCGAGGTCGGCGCCCGTCGCCGCCATGGACGCGGCGGCGACCGCGCCCTCCACCAGGGGCGCGTCCGCGAGCAGGACGTCGTCGCCGTCGGCGTCCTCGATGAGCATCTTGGCGGTGAGGACGGAGCTGCCGAGGTCGGCGAGCAGCACCACGCCGTCACCGTCGCCGGCGGCGGCGACGGCCTGCTCGACCAGGTCGATGCTGGTGCCGAGGCGGCCCTCGGAGTCGCCGCCGGCGGGCTCGACGACGGCCTTGCCGACGCCCATCGCCCGGGCCACCTCGGCGGCGCCCTCGGCCAGCGTCCGGCTGTGCGAGATGATCACGATGCCGACCATCAGCCCTCCCCCGTCACGTCGGCGAGCGCCCCGAACAGGAGCGCGGTGGACGCGGCACCCGGGTCCAGGTGCCCGACGCTGCGCGCTCCGAGGTAGCTCGCCCGGCCCTTGCGCGCCTGCATCGGGACGGTGTCGTCCGCGCCCTTGGCGGCGGCCTCGGCGGCGGTGCGCACGCACCCGGCGAGGCCGGAGCCGTCCGCCAGCGCCGCCTCGTAGGCCGCGACGGCCGGGGCGAGCGCGTCGACCATCGTCTTGTCGCCGTCGGCGGCCTTCCCGAGGTCGCGGACGCCGTCCAGCGCGGCCCGCAGCGCGGCGCCGAGCGCGGCGGCGTCCACGTCGGCGGCGTCGCCGAGGGCCTTGCCCGCGCGGCGCAGCGCCGTCCCGTAGAGGGGGCCGGACGCGCCGCCGGTCTTGGACACGATGGCGCGCCCGGCCGCGATCAGCACCTTGCCGGGCGGGACGCCGTCCGGGAGGGCGTCGACGGCGGCGCGGAAGCCCCGGTCGAGGTTGTGGCCGTGGTCGCCGTCGCCGATGGCCGCGTCCAGCCGGGTGAGCCGCTCGGCGTCGGCGGTGACCAGTTCGGCGGCGTGCCGGATCCAGGAGGCGAAGTCGTCGGCGTTCATCGAGCCGGGGTTCATCGTGCCGGTGTTCATCGGCCCCACCGGAGCCCGGGGGTCTCGACGGGCGCGTCCCAGAGGCGGGTCAGGTCGGGCGTCATCCGGCAGACGCTGATCATGCAGCCGGCCATCTCCAGGCTCGTCACGTACGGGCCGACCAGGGTGCGGACGACGGTCGCGCCGTGCCCCTCCAGCCAGTCGGCCGCCGCCGCGTAGGCGATGTACTGCTCGATCAGCGGGGTGCCGCCCATCCCGTTCACCAGCACCAGCACCTCGGACCCGGACAGCGCCATGTCCGCGTCGATCGCGCTGAGCGACGCGGCCACGATCTCCGCCGCCGTGCCGAGCGCGACACGCTCCCGGCCGGGCTCGCCGTGGATGCCGATGCCGAGCTCCATCTCGCCCTCGCCCAGCTCGAACGTGGGCGTCCCGGCGGCGGGCACCGTGCACGGCGAGATCGCGACGCCGAACGACCGGCTGCGCTCGTTGACCTCCCGCGCCACCGCCGCGACCGCGTCCAGCGCCGCGCCCTCCTCGGCGAGCGCGCCCGCGATCTTCTCGACGAACAGGGTCGCGCCGGTGCCGCGCCGCCCGGCGGTGAACGTGCTGTCCTCGACGGCGACGTCGTCGTTCACGATGACCGAGGTGACCTCGATGTCCTCGTCCTCGGCGAGTTCGGCGGCCAGCTGGAAGTTCATGACGTCACCGGTGTAGTTCTTCACCAGGTGCACCACTCCGGCGCCGCCGTTCACCGCCATCGTCGCCGCGATGATCTGGTCGGGGACGGGCGAGGTGAACACTTCGCCGCAGCAGGCCGCGTCCAGCATGCCGTGGCCGACGAACCCGGCGTGCAGCGGCTCGTGACCGGATCCCCCGCCCGACACCAGGGCGACCTTCCCGGCGCGGGGCGCGTCCGCCCGCACGACGGTGCCGTTCGCCGGGTCGACGTTCAGCGAGGGGTGCGCGGCGGCCAGGCCGCGCAGCGCGTCGGAGACCACGTCCGCCGGGGCGTTGATGAGTTTGCGCATGTCTCTTGCTCTACCCCGGTGCGGCGCCGCGTCCCAGACCCAATCGCGGACGGTCCGCGATCTTCACCGCCCGCGCCCGTATAGGTTTTCGGTCGTGACCAACGGACCCGCGTTCCTCTACGACTGCGACACCGGCATCGACGACGCGATGACGCTGCTCTACCTGGCCTCGCTGGTCCGGGCGGGCGAGGCGGAGCTGGCGGCGGTCGGCACGGTGCACGGCAACATCGACCCGCTGACCGGCGCGCTGAACACGCTGCGCGTGCTGGAGGCGGCCGGGATCACCGGGGGCGTCCCGGTCGCGGTCGGCGCGGACCGGCCGATGGCGCAGGACGTCCACTACGCGCTGGACTGGCACGGGACGGACGGCCTCGGCGACACGCACCTGCCCGACCCGGCGGGACGGCCGGTCGCCGAGCCCGCCCCGGCGCAGATCGTCCGGCTGGCGCGCGAGCGGCCCGGCGAGCTGACGCTGCTGGCGACCGGCCCGCTGACGAACCTGGGCGCGGCGCTGCTGCTGGACGGCGAGCTCCCGTCGCTGATCCGCGAGGTCGTCGTCATGGGCGGCGCGTTCGACCACCCGGGCAACATCACGACGCACGCCGAGGCGAACATCTGGCACGACCCGGAGGCCGCCGACCTGGTGTTCGCGGCGGACTGGCCGGTCGTGCTGGTGCCGCTGGACGCCACCCACCCGACCGCCGTCCACGACGACTGGCTCGACCGGCTCGCCGCGCACGACGGCGAGGTCGCCCGCTTCGCCGCGCGGATCCTGAAGTTCTACGAGGTCGCCTACACGCCGACGCTGAAGCGCCGGGGCGCGGTCATCCACGACGCGCTCGCCGCGATGCTGGCCGTGGACCCGGGGCTCGGCGAGTACGCCCACCGGCCCGTCCGGGTGGAGCTGCGGGGCGAGCTGACGCGCGGCACGACCGTGTGGGACGCGCGGTCGCTGCCCGCCGAGGACACCCGCCGCCCGGTCAAGGTCGCCGTCGGCAGCGACGTGGCGGCGTTCCAGGACCGCCTTCTCGCGGCGCTGACCTCGTTCTGACCTCATTCTGAGCGCGTCCCGACCGCGCTCCGACCCCGCGGCGCGCGAATACCTGATCTTCCGGAGGTGCCCGGAACGTTCGCGGACCTTATTGTTGAAACCGTGACCAACGTTCTGGACGACGATGGGCCGGGCGGAGCTCGTCCGCTGGACGGCGGCGGGCCGGGGCCGGAGGACGGCGGAGTGCGGCGGGTCCTCGCCGTGATGGCGCACCCCGACGACGTCGACTTCGGCGCGGCCGGGACCGTGGCGGGCTGGACCGACCGGGGCATCGAGGTCGTCTACCTCATGGTGACCGACGGCGACGCGGGCGGCTTCGACGACAAGGTCTCCCGCGCGGAGATGGCGACGCTGCGCCGGGAGGAGCAGCGCGCGGCGGCCAAGTGCGTCGGGGTGACCGACGTCCGGTTCCTCGGCTACCCGGACGGGCGCGTCGAGGCGATCCTGGACCTGCGCCGCGACATCGCCCGGGTGATCCGGCAGGTGCGGCCGGACCTGGTGCTCATGCCGAGCCCGGAGCGCAACTACGAGCGGATCTACCCGAGCCACCCCGACCACCGGGCGGTCGGCTCGGCCGCGCTCGACGCCGTCTACCCCGACGCCCGCAACCCGTTCGCGTTCCCGGAGCTGCTCGCCGACGAGGGCCTGGAGGCGTGGACGGCGCGGGAGGTGTGGATCAGCGGCGGCCCCGTCGTGAACCACTACGTCGACATCACCGACCGCTTCGAGCGCAAGGTGAACGCGCTGCGCGCGCACGTGAGCCAGACCGGGCACATGGGCGACGGGCTGCCGGAGATGCTGCGCGGCTGGCTGGGCGCCAACGCGGCGGCGGCGGGCCTGCCGGAGGGCCGCCTCGCCGAGTCCTTCCAGGTCGTCGACACCGCCTGAACGCACTCCAAATTTCGGTCACGCTATAAATCCGCCCCCTTACATGCCGTAATTGGTCGCAGATCGGGCATGCACCCCACGTGACAGAACACGGGGGGTTGTCATGCCGCATGAGATCGAGGCCACCGCCAGATCCCGCGCCGAACCGGAAGTGATCTTCAAGCACCTGTGCCTCGCCGAGGCGTGGGGCGAGTGGGGCGGCTTCTGGATCCGCGCGCGGCGCGAGGCCGACGGGACCGAGCACCCGAACGGCATCGGGGCCGTCCGGTCCGTCCCGCCCTGGCGCGAGGAGGTCGTGGCCTGGGACCCGCCGCGGCACTACGGCTACATCGCCCGCACCGGCCCGCCCCGGCGCCGCGTCCTGGTCGACGTGACGCTGGAGCCGCACTCCGGCGGGACGCTGATCCGCTGGCGCGGCGAGGTCGAGGGGTTCCCGGGGACCGGCCGCGTCACGCGGGCCGCCCTGCGCCGCCGGTTCGGGTCGTACGCGCGCCGCGTCGCCTGGCACGCCGAGCGCTGCGAGCCCGGCTGCCCGGCGCGGCTGCCCGGCGTCCTCTAGCGCTCTTCGGACCATCACCTGTCGCACGAATTCGGGGGGATCGATGCGACGTCATATCATCGTGCTCGCCCTGGCCGCAGGCGCCACCGGGGCGGGACTCACCGCCCACTGGCTCGTCGCCGACGCACCGCAGCGCAAGAGCGGGGCGACCGTCGGCGCCACCGGACCGATCAAGGCCGGGCGGGAGGCGGCCGTGGCGAACGAGGCCCGGACCCGCCCGTTCGACCGGACGGCGCTGACCCAGGCCGTCCGCGCCTACCTCGGCACCCGTCCGGGCAAGGCGGGGATCATGGCCACCGACCTGCGCACGGGCCTGTCCTTCGGGGAGAACGAGAACGGGCGGTTCGTCACCGCGAGCGTCATGAAGGTCGACATCCTGTCCAGCCTCGTCCTGCGGCAGCAGCGCGGGCGGGACGCGCTGACGGCGGGGCAGCGGGACCTCGCCGGGCAGATGATCCGCGAAAGCGACAACTCGGCGGCCGACGCGCTCTACTCCGCGGCCGGCGGCAACGGCGGCGTCAGGAAGGCGAACCGGAGCCTCGGCCTGAAGAACACCACGCCGTTCGCGGGGTCGTGGGGCTCGTCCCTGACCACACCGGCCGACCAGGTGAGGCTGCTGCAGAACCTGGCATCGGACAAGAGCCCCATCAAGGCGGCGCACCGCCAGTACATCCTGGGCCTGATGGGCACGGTGGTGAAGGAGCAGGCCTGGGGTGTCAGCGCGGCGGCCCGTCCGGGCGAGAAGGTGGCGCTGAAGAACGGCTGGACGCCGGTCCGCTTCCAGGGGCACGGATGGGCGGTCAACAGCATCGGCCGCATCACCGGACGCGACCACGACTTCCTGATCGCGGTGTGCAGCGGGGACAGCCCGACGATGGAGAAGGGCGTGGACACGGTCGAGCACATGGCCGAGATGGTCGTGAGCACCATGCGCGACTCGCATCCGTGAGCCGGCGGGGTCGCGGGGCTCCCGGAACGGTCACGGGGTCCCGCGGGCCCGGGCGGCGGGCCGGCCGCCCGGCGGATGCCGGTCACCTCAGGGGCGCACCGGCCGGGTGAGCTTCGTGCCGTCGTTCGCCGCGACGATCACGCAGGTGACGGTGCGGTCGCCCTGCCGCCACGACTCGTCCGTGGGGTAGTAGAAGGAGTTCGCGAGGCGGCTCGCCGCCGGGTCGCGGTTGATGCGCGCGCGGGTGCGGAGCTTGCAGCCGTCCGACGCCTGCTGCTGCAGCTCGGACTCCGGCGGCATGAGGGAACCCGTCAGCCGGAAGACCGCCGCGACCTCGCCGTCATGCGGCCCGGTGCACGGCACGATCTTCACGCTCTCGACCTCCACCGGCTCGGTGTCGGACGGGTTGGTCGCGGTCGCGGCGTCGTTGATGCAGTCGCCGACCTTCATCTTCTGCGCGTCCACCGTCTGGGTCTTGCTCTGCGACGGCCGCGGCAGCGCGCTGCCGCCGTCGGACGAGGAGTCGCTGGCGGCGGCCACGACGCCGACCACGACCGCGCCGAGGATCCAGAAGGAGGACAGGACGATGCCGGCGATCGCGAACCCGCGGCCGCGCCCGCCGTTCCGGCCGATCTGGCTCAGCGAGATCGCCCCGAGGATGATCCCGAGGACGCCGAGGCAGCCGAGCAGCCCGGTGATGAAGGCCGCGACCGCGAGCCCGTTGGTCGAGTCGTTGCGGTACGGGGAGCCGTACCCGGGCGGGCCGGGCGGGCCGGGCGGCGCCGGCGGCGGCTGGTAAGGGGGCTGCGGACCCGGGTACCCGGATCCGGGGGGAGGATATGTCATGACCAGTGACTGTATCGGGCACCGATACACGTTTGCGGCGAAATGATCGCCGCGCGGATGGTCAGACCAGGCGGCGGGCCGCGGCCCAGCGCGACAGCTCGTGCCGGTTCGACAGCTGCAGCTTCCGCAGCACGCTGCTCACGTGCGTCTCGACCGTCTTCACCGAGATGAACAGCTCCTTGGCGATCTCCTTGTAGGCGTAGCCGCGCGCGATCAGCCGCAGGACGTCCCGCTCCCGCTGGGTGATCTGGTCGAGCTCGGGGTCCACGGCGGGGACGTCGGACGCGGCGAACGCGTCGAGCACGAACCCGGCGAGCCGCGGCGAGAACACGGCGTCGCCCTCCGCGACCCGGCCGATCGCGTCCGTCAGCTCCGGCCCCGAGATCGTCTTGGTGACGTAGCCGCGCGCCCCGCCGCGCACGACCCCGATCACGTCCTCCGCCGCGTCCGACACCGACAGCGCGAGGAACTTCGACGGGACGGCGCCGTGCAGCCGGCGCAGCACCTCGATCCCGCCGCCGCCCGGCAGGTGCACGTCCAGCAGCACCACGTCCGGCCGCGCCTCGCGGATCACCGCCACCGCCTCGTCGACGTCGCCCGCCTCCCCGACGATCTCGACGCCACCGCCCAGCTCCGCCTTCACGCCGGTCCGGAACATCTGGTGGTCGTCCACCAGCACGACCCGCTTCAACGCGTCACTCATGATTTCTTGATCTCCAGCCGAACCTCGGTGCCCTCGCCGGGAGCGGTGCGGACGGTCGCCTTCCCGCCGTTGCGCTCCATACGTCCGATGATGGACCCTCGGACGCCCATCCGGTCCGCCGGGACCGCGTCGAGGTCGAATCCCTTGCCCCGGTCGCGGACGAAAATGGCGATCTCCTCGCCCGAGACCTCCGCGTACACCGACACCGACGGCGCCTCCGCGTACTTGGCGGCGTTCACCATCGCCTCCCGCGCGGCCTGCAGCGCCGCGCCGAGCCGCTCGTCCAGCGCCGTGTCGCCCACGCAGACGATCTCGATGGGCACGCCGTGGTCGTCCTCGACCTCCCCGGCGGCCTCCCTGATCGCGGCGGCGAACGTCAGGTCGGGGTCGGCGCGCGGCTGGTAGAGCCATGTCCGCAGCGTCCGCTCCTGGGACCGGGCGAGCCGCTGCACCTCCCGCGTGTCGTGCGCGTTCCGCTGGATCAGCGTCAGCGTGTGCAGCACCGAGTCGTGGATGTGCGCGGCCAGCTCGGCGCGCTCCTGGGAGCGGATGCGCTCGTGCCGCTCGGCGTCCAGGTCCTGCCAGAGCCGCACCACCCACGGCGTCACGATCACCGCGACCCCGGTCAGGATGATCAGCATGGCGACGATCACGGACCGCGCCTGCGCGGCCTCCACGTTCTGCACGACGACGCCGCCGATGCCGCCGACGACCAGCAGCAGCCCGAGCAGGCTGCGCAGCCACCGCTGGCGGAGCGGCAGCGTCCACCGCTGCCGCTGGTCGCGGTCGGCCTGCTGCCACAGGATCGCGGCGCCGACCCCGCCGACGACGAACGGCCACAGCGCCCACTGGACGACCCCCGCCGCGCCCCACGGCAGCGCCGCGAGCCCCAGCGTGACGGCCGTGTAGGCGAGCAGCTGGCCCCAGTCGCGGCCGCGCCGGCGGCCGCCCGGCGCCGCACCCGTCACGGCGGCCGTCGCACCGTCCCGCGGCGCCTTCTCGGCGACGGGCACCAGGATCCAGAACGCGGCGTACGCGGCGACGCCGAGCCCGCTCGCCACCGTCAGCAGCACGAACGCGGCCCGGACGAGCACCACGTCCACGCCCAGATGCCCGGCGAGGCCGCGGCACACTCCGGCCAGCAGCCTGCCCTCGGCGGCGCGCTCCAGCGGCGGCGACGGCACCGGCGCCGCGTCCGGCCGCCCAGCAGCCTCCGTGCCCGGCTTCTCGGTGCCCGCCTTCTCCGTGCCCGCCGCCTCCCGGCTCACCGCCGCCCTTCCCTCGGAACTCCCACGTCACCGATCGTCACACGCCCTGGGCCCGGACCGCATCAGGGACCTACCCCGGTCCCGGTTCAGGGTCGGGTCAGGGACGTCCCCGATACCCCGCGCGGCGGGCCGCAGGCCACCATATGTGCATGGGCATGGCAGGCATGGACGCTGAGCAGGCGACGCGGGAGCGGAAGGGGCCGGGCTACTCGCGGCTGACGCGCGAGGCCGACCGGCGGCTCCTCGCCGGCGTGTGCACGGGGCTCGGCCGCTACACCGGCATCGACCCGGTCGTCTTCCGGGTGGGCTTCGCGATCCTCGTGCTGGCGCACGGGCAGGGGGTCCTCCTCTACATCGCGGCGGCGCTGCTGATGCCCGGGAGCCCCGGCGAGTCGTCGCTCGCGGAGCAGCTGTTCAAGCGGTGGTTCGACGCGCAGGCCGTCCTGTCGATCCTCGGCGCGCTGCTGTGCGTCGGCGTCGCACTCAGCCTGCTCGGCGGGGCCTACACCGACACGATCGCCGTGATGGTGGTGTTCGGGCTGGTGCTGGTGGTGGCGCACTCGCGGGGCGCGGACCTGGTGGCCGCCGCGCGGTCGGTCCCCGAGCGGCTCGCCGGGCACCCGCCGGAGCCGTCCGCCGCGTGGGAGCGGCCGGCGGCGGGCGGCGTGTCGCTCGACAAGGACGTCCCCGAGGGGCCGCGGGCGGGCGGCGGGCTGCCCGCCGGAATGATCGACCTCGCCGAGTACTCCGCCACGCGCGCCGGCGCGCACACCGAGGACGTCCCCGCGGCGAAGGCCGAGCGGGAGGCGTGCGGGAAGCGCGACCGGTCGCCGGCGACCGCGATCACGCTGCTGGCCGCGATGGCGGCGGGCGCGGCGCTGATCCCCGTCGCGAACGGGTACCCGGCGCCCGACTCGTGGCTGATCGTCATGGCGCCCGCGCTCGCGGTCGTCGGGCTCGGCCTCGTCGTCGGCGGCTGGTTCCGGACGCGGGGCCTCGCCACGGCGGGCACCCTGCTGACCCTGAGCATGCTGACCACGACCGTGGCGGGGGACATGCCGCGCAACGCCGAGTACGGGGCCGTCGACTGGCGTCCCACCGACATGTCGCAGACGAACCAGGTCTACAAGGTCGGCGTCGGCCAGGGCGACCTCGACCTCACCGCGCTGCCGATCGCCCCTGGCCAGCGCGTCACCATCGACGCGGAGGTGCTCCTCGGCGGGCTGGCGGTCACGCTGCCGCCCGGCGCCCGGGTCACCGTGGACGCGCGGATCACGCTCGGCGACCTGCGCGTCCAGAACCGGACGACGAGCGGGCCCAACGCCAAGGTCACGCAGGTGCTCGAACCGGAGACGCCGGGCGGCAACCCGCCGCTGATCGAGCTGCGCATACGCGGGAAGGTCGGAGACGTGGACGTGAACCGTGGCTGAGCGGCGAGAGAGCGCGGGGAGCGCGGTGAAGCGGTACCGGTTCGACCCGGCGGGGCCGGTGACGGGGGTGTTCTTCCTCGCCCTGGCGGGGCTGTTCCTCGCCGAGGGGCTGTCGGACGAGCGGATCCTGTCCGGGACCGTGCTGGCCCCGGTGGTGCTGATCGGCCTCGGCCTCGTCGGGACCGTCCGGGTGCTGACCCGCGGGCGCCGCCGGCACCTGCGCTGATCCCGCCGCCGCCCGCTCCGGTCCCGCCGTCGCGGCCCGCGCTGATCCCGCCGCGGGGGAACGGGAAGTAGGGTGATCCCCGACGGCAGATGAGGGAGCGGATCTCCGGGAGCGGGTTTCCATGACGGGGCAGGCCGGGGCGCCCGACGCGGGCTGCGCGGACGTGCTGCCCGGATCCCGGTCCGCGCTGGACCCGGGCCGCGCCATCAAGCCCGGACGGCACGGCCTCTCCCCCGAGACCGTCGCCGGCATCCAGCGGGGGCGGCTGATCGACGCGTTCGTCCAGGTCGTCTCCGAGCGCGGGTTCGCGCACACCACGATCAGCCGGGTCACCGAGGCCGCCGGCGTCACCAAGAAGACGTTCTACGCGCACTTCACCGATCTGGACGAGTGCTTCCTCGCCGCCTACCGGCGCGGCATGGACATCCTGCTCGGCCGCATGACGCAGGCGTACGAGGCGGCGCCGAGCACCCCGGACGGGATCCACGCGGCGCTGCGCACGCTGCTCGCCGCGCTGGCCCGCGAGCCCCGGTTCGCGCGGGCGTCGCTGGTGGAGGCGCACGCGGCGGGCCCGCAGGTCCGGCAGGCGCGGCTGGACGACCTCGCCCGGTTCCGCGCGTTCTTCACCGGCCCGTCGCTGCCGCCCGTCCCGGTCGCCGTGGTCGACGCGATCGTGGGCGGCGTCTACAGCGCGATCCACGTCCAGATGGAGACGGGCGACGCGGCGGAACTGCCGTCGCTGCTGCCCTCGCTGACCTACTTCGCGCTGCTGCCGCTCGTCGGACGGGAGGCGGCGTCCCGCTACCTCACCGACGAGCCGCGTTAAGGCCGGGCGTCCGGCTCGGCGGCGTGCAGGCCGACGGCGGGCGTGCTGACGGCGTGCAGGCTGACGGCGAAGGCCGGGCCGGGGTTCGTGAGCGCCTGCGGGCCGCCGTGCACGCGGACCCGGTTGGCGCGCAGCGGCCGCTCGGTGACGCCGCGCTCGGTGATCGCGACGACGGCCAGCTCCCCCGCGACGAGCGTGCTGACGCCGCCGTGCACGGTGCCGCCGTGGCCGGGCGGCCAGGTCGTCAGCCAGACGCCGTCGCCGAGCGGGACGTCCCGCGGGCCGGCCGCGTCGAACCGGACGAGCCGCCACCACGCGTCGGGGCGTCCGGCCAGGTCGCGGACACGGGCGGCGAGCTGCCCGGCGGTCGGCGGGCGGACGGCGACGGCGCGGCCGTGCGGATCGTCCTGGCCGCGCATGGCGATGTCGGGAACCACGGAGAGGTCCATGGGAAGACGGGTCCTTCGTGTGTACGGATGTCGGGCCGGTGCGAACGGTTCAGCGACAACACGAAGGACACAGCGCGCTGGCCGCGCGGCGCAGGGCCACGGGGCTGCTGGTCGACGCCTGGGTCGACGGGCGCTGGGTCACGAGCACAAGGAGACACTCGGTCACCGAGGATTGTCAAACCGATCACCGCGTGTCCACCGCGAATCCGTTCCGCCCGGCGAGCATGCCCGGGAGCGGATCAAGGAACGGAGCACCCATGGACCGTCGAACCGTGCTGCGCGGTGGCCTCCTGATGACCGGCGCCGCGGCGCTGCCGACCATGGCCGCGCGGCCCGCCGCGGCGCTGCTGCGCGGCCGCCCGGCCCTCACGCACGGCGTGCAGAGCGGCGACGTGACCGCGCGGGAGGCCGTGGTGTGGGCGCGTTCCGACCGTCCCGCCCGGATGCTCGTCGAGGTGGGCCGCCGGCCCGACTTCCGGGACGCCCGCACCGTGCGCGGCCCCGTCGTGACCCCGGACACCGACCTCACCGGCAAGGCGCTGCTGCGCGGCCTGCCGCCGGGCGAGGAGCTGCACTACCGGGTGCGGCTGGCCGACCTCGACCGGGGGCTGTCGTCCGAGCCGGTCGCCGGGCGGCTGCGCACCGCGCCCCGGCGGCGGCAGGACATCCGCTTCGTCTGGTCGGGCGACCTCGCCGGCCAGGGCTGGGGCATCAACCCCGACCTGGGCGGCTACCGCATCTTCACGGCGATGGACCGCCGCGACCCCGACTTCTTCCTGTGCAGCGGCGACTTCGTCTACTCCGACGGCCCTCTGACCGAGACGGTGGCGCTCCCGGACGGCCGTACGTGGCGCAACATCGTCACCGAGGAGAAGTCGGCCGTCGCGCAGACGCTCGCCGAGTACCGAGGGCAGTTCCGCTACAACCTGATGGACGCGAACCTCAGGGCGTTCAACGCGCGGGTCCCGATGCTCTACCAGTGGGACGACCACGAGGTCACGAACAACTGGTACCCGGGTGAGATCCTCGACCTCCCGCAGTACACCGAGAAGCGGGTGGACGTCCTGGCGGGGCGCGCGCGCAGGGCGATGCTCGAATACACGCCCGTCCGTACCGCGCGCTCCGGCCGCCTCTACCGGAAGATCTCCTACGGCCCGCTGCTGGACGTCTTCATGCTCGACATGCGGACGTACAAGTCCCCGAACGACGCCGGCACGTCCCCGACCCAGCGGGACGGCCTGCTCGGCGCCGAGCAGGCGGCCTGGCTCAAGCGCGAGCTGCGCCACTCGAAGGCCACCTGGAAGGTCGTCGCGGCGGACCTGCCCATCGGGCTGATCGTCCCCGACGGCACCGCGCAGGAGTCCGCCGCCCAGGGCGACGGCGGCGCCCCGCTCGGCCGGGAGCGCGAGATCGCCGACCTGCTCTCCTACGCGCGGCGGCACCGCGTCCGGAACATGGTCTGGCTGACCGCCGACGTCCACTACACGGCGGCCCACTACTACGACCCCGCGAAGGCCGCCTTCTCCGACTTCGATCCGTTCTGGGAGTTCGTCTCCGGGCCGCTCAACGCCGGCGCCTTTGGACCTAACAAGCTCGACGGCACGTTCGGTCCCCAGCTCAAGTTCGTCCAGGCGCCGCCTCGCGCGAACACGTCCCCGGCCGAGGGCTTCCAGTTCTTCGGGGAGGTCGAGATCGACGGACGGTCGGAGACGCTCACCGTCCACCTGCGGGACCTCCACGGCACCGCCCTGCACACCGAGACCCTCTCGCCGCGCCGCTGAACGGCCGCCGGGCCGGGCACCGGGTCAGCGGCTGATGAGCAGATAGACGAGCCCGCTGAGGACCAGCGTCAGAGCCAAGGAACCCAGACAGCCAAGGCGAGAGGAGGAGAAGAGGAACATAACGCCCTCTTACCCCGAAGGTTCCTTTTCGCGTGCAACAACGGCCATCGTTGCATCAGACGTCGGTAAATAAGCGATCCCAGGGGCTAGTACGGAATTCAACCCCGGCATAGGTTCGTAGGGTCGCCTTCCACGGAGGTGGCCCCGATGACGTGGCCTGACCAGCGCGCCCCGCCCTGGGGACTTCTCTCTCCATGTCCACCCCGAGACGTTCCCTGGGAGAAACGCATGCCACGTATCCGTGTCGAGGTCGACGGGACGACGTACGAAGACGACGTCGAACCGCGCCTCCTTCTCGTCCACTATCTGCGCGAACGGCTGGGAAAGGTCGGGACCCCGGTCGGGTGCGACACCAGCAACTGCGGAGCCTGCACCGTCCTGATGGACGGGATGAGCGTGAAGAGCTGCTCCGTGCTGGCCGTCCAGGCGGACGGCCGCGACGTGACGACCGTCGAGGGCCTCGGCATCGACGGTGAAACGCATCCGATGCAGCGCGCCTTCCACGAGGAGCACGCGCTCCAGTGCGGCTACTGCACGCCCGGCATGATCATGGCGTCGCTGGATCTGCTGCGGGAGAACCCCGACCCGTCCGAGGCGGAGGTCCGGGAGGGGCTTGAGGGCAACCTGTGCCGGTGCACGGGCTACCAGAACATCGTCAAGGCGGTGCGGCGGGCGGCGAGCGAGATGCGCGAGCCCGCCGGGCGGGAGGTGACGCCGTGACCGTGCAGGAGGTCGGCAGTCCGCGCAAGCGGTCGGAGGACGCCCGGCTCATCACCGGCCGCACCCGGTGGACCGACAACATGACCCCGGCGGGCACGCTGCACGTGGCGTTCCTGCGCAGCCCCCTCGCCCACGCGCGGATCACGGGCGTCGACACGTCCCAGGCGAAGAAGAGTCCCGGCGTGGTCGCGGTGTTCAGCGGGCAGGACCTCGCCGACGAGCAGGGGTCGCTGCCGTGCGCATGGGTCGTCACCGAGGACATGAAGCACCCGGACCACCCGCCCATGGCGGTGACCGAGGTGCGCTACGTCGGTGAACCCGTGGCGTGCGTCATCGCCCGCGACAAGGCCGCCGCCGTGGACGCCCTGGAAGAGATCGACGTCGACTACGAGCCGCTGTCCGCGGTGGTGGACATGGAGGCGGCACTGGCCGAGGGCGCCGACCTCGTGCACGACGACCTGGGGACGAACAAGTCCTACACGTGGGTGTTCGAGAACGGGGATCTCGACGCGGCGATGAGGGACGCCCCGGTCGTCATCGAGCGCCGCTACGTCCAGCAGCGGCTCATCCCCACGGCGATGGAGCCGCGGTCGGTGCTGTGCGTCCCGGAGGGCGACGAGTTCACGCTGTACTCGGCGACGCAGATCCCGCACATCCTGCGGCTGATGCTGGCCACGGTCACCGGCATCCCCGAGCACCGGATCAGGGTCGTCGCCCCGGACGTGGGCGGCGGCTTCGGCTCCAAGCTCCAGGTGTACGGGGAGGAGGTGCTCGCGCTGCTGCTGGCCCGCCGGCTCGGCCGCCCGGTCAAGTGGACGGAGACGCGCAGCGAGGGCAACATGACCGTCCACCACGGGCGCGACCAGATCCAGCGGCTCACGCTCGCGGCCGACCGCGACGGCCGGATCCGCGGCCTGAAGGTGGATCTGCTGGCCGACATGGGCGCGTACCTCATGCTGGTCACGCCCGGCATCCCGCTGCTGGGCGCGTTCATGTTCAACGGCATCTACAAGATGGACGCACTGTCGTTCACCTGCACGGGCGTCTTCACGACGAAGATGCCCACGGACGCGTACCGGGGCGCGGGCCGTCCCGAGGCCACGTACGCGATCGAGCGGCTGATGGACGAGCTCGCCAACGAGCTCGGCATCGACCCCATCGAGGTGCGCCGCCGCAACTGGATCAAGCACGAGGAGTTCCCGTACGAGACGATCGCGGGCCTCACCTACGACTCCGGCAACTACGAGGCGGCGACCGACAAGGCCCTGGAGCTGTTCGAGTACGACAAGCTCCGCGCCGAGCAGGCCGACCGGAGGGAACGGCAAGACCCCGTCCAGCTCGGCATCGGCGTGTCCACGTTCACGGAGATGTGCGGGCTCGCGCCCTCGCGCGTGCTGGGCTCGCTCTCCTACGGCGCAGGCGGATGGGAGCACGCGGCTGTGCGCGTCCTGCCGTCCGGCAAGGTCGAGGTGGTCACGGGCTCGTCCGCGCATGGGCAGGGCCATGAGACGGCCTGGGCGCAGATCACCGCGGACAGGCTCGGCGTCCCGTTCGAGGACGTGAAGGTCCTGCACGGCGACACCGCCATCTCGCACAAGGGCATGGACACCTACGGGTCCCGTTCCCTGGCCGTGGGCGGGGTCGCGCTGTTCTCCGCCTGCGAAAAGGTCGTCGACAAGGCCCGCAAGGTCGCCGCGCACCTGCTGGAGGCGTCCGAGCAGGACCTGGAGTTCAGCGGCGGGCGGTTCAGCGTCCGCGGCGTCCAGCAGGAGGGCAAGACGCTGCAGGAGGTCGCGCTGGCCGCGTTCGCCGCGCACGACCTGCCGGACGGCATCGAGCCCTCGCTCGACTCCGACGCCACGTTCGACCCGGACAACTTCTCCTTCCCGCACGGCACGCACCTGTGCGCGGCGGAGGTCGACACCGAGACGGGCATGGTGAAGATCCGCAAGTACGTGGCGGTCGACGACGTCGGCAAGGTCGTCAACCCGCTCATCGTGGAGGGCCAGGTCCACGGCGGGCTCGCGCAGGGCATCGCGCAGGCGCTCTACGAGGAGGCCGTGTACGACGACGACGGCAACCTGACGACGACCACGATGGCCGACTACCTGATCCCGTCGGCGATGGACCTGCCGACGTTCACGACCGACCGCACGGAGACCCCGGCCACGTCCAACCCGATGGGCGTGAAGGGCGTCGGCGAGGCGGGCACGATCGCCTCCACCCCGGCGGTCGTCAACGCGATCGTGGACGCGCTGCGCCCGCACGGCGTCCACGACGTGCCGATGCCGTGCACGCCCGAACGCGTCTGGCGCGCGCTGCGCGCCGAATCCACGCCCGCGGCCGCCGAACCGGGCGCCGGCGGCGGGCTCGGCTCGGCCGGAGGTGACCTGTGATCCCCGCGACGTTCGACTACGCGCGGCCCGCCACGGTCGACGACGCCGTCAGGGCGCTGTCGGACGCGGGCGAGGACGCGAAGGTGCTGGCCGGCGGGCAGAGCCTGATGCCGCTGCTGCGGATGCGGCTCGCCATCCCGGACGCGCTGATCGACCTGGACCGGCTCGACGGGCTCCGCGAGATCCGCGACGCCGGCGACGCGATCGTCATCGGCGCGATGGCGACGCACCACCAGGTGATGCGCGACCCGCTGGTGCGCGAGCACGCCCCGCTGATCGCGGTGACGACGGAGACGGTCGCCGACCCGGCCGTCCGGCACCGCGGCACGTTCGGCGGGTCGCTCGCCCACGCCGACTCGGCCGCCGACCTGCCCGCGGTCGCGCTGGCGCTGGACGCGGTGCTGCTCGTCCGGTCCGTGCGCGGCGAGCGGGAGATCCCCGCGGCGGAGTTCTTCGTCGACTGGATGACGACGGCGATGGAACCCGACGAGCTGCTCGTGGGCGTGCGCGTGCCGAAGCTCGGCGCGGGCTGGGGCGTGCACTACGAGAAGTTCCACCGGACGGCGCAGGCGTGGGCGATCGTCGGCGTCGCGTGCGCCGTCCGCCGCGACGGTGACGGCGTCGGGGAGGCGCGGGTCGCGCTGAGCAGCATGGGCCCGGTGCCCGTGCGGGCGAGCGCGGTCGAGACCGCCGTCCGGGGCGGGCCCGCGTCCGAGGACGCGTACCGCACCGCCGCCGCGCAGGCCGCGGCCGGCACCGAGCCGCCCACCGACCTGCACGGTTCGTCGGAGTACCGGACGCATCTGGCGACGGTGCTCACCGCGCGGGCGCTGGCGGCGGCCGCCGGCTGATCCGAGCCGCGAGCATGCGGCCGGGCCCCGTCGCCCCGGGGCCCGGCCGCATGATCGCACCCCCGCCGGGTAACGGACCGCCTGTCGGCGGACCCCACTGGCGACGCGGCGGACCACCGCCGTAGGGTCGCGGACAAGTTCTCCGGACGATAAGGACTTTGCTCATGGAGCTCGACCACGAATTCACCGTCCCCGTACCGGTGGATCAGGCCTGGTCGGTGCTGCTCGACGTGGAGCGGGTCGCGGCCTGCATGCCGGGCGCGACGCTCGACTCGGTCGACGGCGAGGAGTACTCGGGGCGGATGAAGGTGAAGGTCGGCGCGATGACCATCACCTACCGCGGCACCGCGCGGATCGTCTCGGCGGACGAGGCCGGCCGCGCCGTGACGATGGAGGCCGCCGCGAAGGAGGCGCGCGGCTCCGGCACGGCGTCGGCGACCGTCCAGGCGCGGCTGCACGCCGAGGACGGCACCACGCGGGTGGCCGTGCACACCAAGCTGAACGTGACGGGGCGGCCCGCGCAGTTCGGCCGCAACATCCTGTCCGAGGTCGGTTCGAAGATCATCGCGCGGTTCGCGAAGGCGCTGGCGGCCGAGCTGGAGTCGTCCGGCGAGGCGGCCGGGGCCGCCGAGGCGCCGGCGGCGCCGGCCGGGGCGGCCGAGGCCCCCGCCAAGCCCGTCGCCGTGCCGGACCTGGAGCCGGAGGCGCCCGCGGAGCCGGAGGACAAGCCGGGCCCCGTGAAGGCCACGGAGGAGGCCGCCGCCAGGGCCGAGGCGGCCGTCCCCGCCGCCGCGCCGGAGCGTCCCGAGCGGCGCCCGCTGCACGTGGCGGACGAGGAGGACGCGATCGACCTGCTGGAGGTTGCGGGGCCCTCGGTCGCCAAGCGGGCCGTCCCGGCGCTCGGCGGGCTGGTCGCGCTGCTGCTCGCCATCCGGTTCCTCCTGCGGCGCCGCCGCCGCAAGCGCTGACGCCGCGACCGGTCCGCGGGGCCGGTCGGCAGTGCCGGTCGGCGGAGGGCCGAGCGCAGGGGCGGGGTCAAGCACGGGTCAACGATCCGCCCGTGTACGGCGACGACGGTGGAACGCGCCGCCGCCGATGCCGTCGGCTTGTCCCGTGGACACGATCGAGCTCCAGCGGGTCGCGCGGATCGAGAACGACAACTGGTGGTACCGCGAGCGGCGGGACGTCCTGACCGCGGAGCTGCTGCGGTTCAGCATGCCGGGGACGGCCGTCGACATCGGCTGCGCGTCCGGCGCGGCCTGCCGGGTCCTCGCCGAGCACGGCTGGCACGCGACGGGCATCGACCTGAGCCCGGACGCGGTGTCCCTGGCGCGCGCGCACGGCACCGAGGCGTACGAGGGCGACGCGCGCTACCTGCCGCTGCCGCCGTCCGAGTACGACCTGGCGCTGGCGCTGGACGTCCTGGAGCACATCGAGGACGACGCGCGCGCGGCGGCGGAGATCGCCCGGGTGCTGCGGCCGGGCGGCGTCGCGCTCGTGTCCGTGCCGTGCGACATGGCGCTGTGGTCGGCTCATGACGTCGCGGTCGGCCGCGTCCGCCGCTACACCCGCCGGGCGCTCACCGAGCTGGTCGAGGGCGCCGGGCTGGTGCTGGAGGGGCTGTGGAGCCGGGGCGTGCTGCTCCGGCCGCTCCTGCGCCGGTTCAGGCACCGGACGGCCCGCCGCGAGGACCTCGCCCCGCTGCACCCGCTCGCCAACGAGGCGCTGCGGCTGTCCGCCGCGCTGGAGCGGCGGCTGCCGCTGGGCGGCTGCCCCGGGACCTGGCTGTTCGCGCGGGCCCGCCGCCCCGGCTGACCCGTCACGCGCCCTCCGTCATGCGCCCTCCGTCATGCGCCCTCCGTCACGCGCCCCCGTCACGCGCCCCCGTCACGCGCCCCCGTCACGCGCGCCCCGTCACGCGCTCCCGTCGCCGAAGAGGCGGTCGACGACCCTGGCCGCCGCCTTCCCGTCGTCATGCGGGCAGTACTTCACGAAGAAGCGGTCGTAGGCGTCCGCGTACTGCTCCTCGCTGCCGGGCGCGGCCCTGACCGCCTCGGCGACCTCTGCCGGCGTCCTCACGAGCGGGCCGGGCGCCTCCACCTCCAGGTCGATGTAGAGGCCGCGCAGATGGTCGCGGTACCACTCCAGGTCGTAGGTGTAGAGGACGATGGGGCGCCCTAGGACGGCATAGTCGAACATGGCGGACGAGTAGTCCGTGACGAGCACGTCCGCCGCCATGTAGAGCTCGGCCACGTCGGGGTAGCGGGTGACGTCGATGACGAAGTCGTCCGTCACCACAGGGGCCTTGTCCGTGACGGCGTGGTGGGCCCGCAGGAGGACGATGTGGTCGTCGCCCAGTGCCTGGCGCATGGCGTCCATGTCGAGTGCGAGGGAGAAGCCCTGCTTGCCGGGGGCGTGGCGCCGGTCGTCCCGCCAGGTCGGGGCGTACAGGACGACCTTCTTGCCGTCGGGGATCCCTAGGCGCTTGCGTATGCCCGTCCCGATGTTCTCCCACTCGGGGGTGCTGAGGACGTCATTGCGCGGATAGCCCGCCTCCATGACCTCGCCCTCGTACTGGAACGCCTGACGCATGACCTCGGTGGCGTACGGGCTCGGGGACAGCAGCAGGTCCCATCGCGGCACCTCCCAGTCCAGCCAGGGCCGCTGCTCGCTGCGCTGGTAGGGGACGTCCTTGAGGTCGTGGCCGATGCGCTTCAGCGGGGTGCCGTGCCAGGTCTGGACGTAGGTCTGGCCCTCACGCTTCATGTACCAGCCGGGAAGGCAGTGGTTGGTGATGATGTGCCGTGCGCGCGCGAGCACGCGGTAGTGCTCGCGGGTTCCTTCCAGCACCGTCCTGGTCTTGGCGTCCTCTTGGGCGTCGATGGAGAACTGGCCGTCCTGGGTGACCCACACGCATTCCACGTCGGTGTTGCGGCGTACGAGTTCCTCGTAGATGGCCCTGGGGCTGCAGCTGTACTGGGTTCCGGCGTAGCTGCAGAAGACGACGACGTCCGCCAGGGGGCTGCGCAGGTAGACGGGGTAGTCGCGCTGCCAGAGCTGCACCTGCGCGTGCCCGCCTCGCTCGTCGTCGCCGTAGGCGGGACGGCTGTGCAGTACCAGCGCATCGATCTGGTGGACGCCCACCTCGAACTCGTGCGTGCCGACGCGCCGCCAGGCGGGCAGCGCCGGGATCGCCTCGCGCTCGACGACGACCGCCACGTCCCCCTCGGTGGATCGCGCCAGCACGTCCCATGTGCCGCTGCTCAACGGCAGGTCCGTCCCGAAGACGGCCATGGCGGCAGGTGTGAAGGCCGCGGAGAAGTTGCCGTCCTCCCAGGTGACGGGGACGCGCTGCTCGTCGCCGGACCTGCGCCGCCGGAGCACGAAATGGTCGGGGCGGTTCTCGGGGGCGGCGAAGTCGCCGTGCAGCGTGAGCCGTCCGTCGGCGTCCCACTCGGCCGTCCGGACGACCGGGCGGACGCTGCGCTCGACGCCGCGCAGGTTGCCGAACGCCGTCCGCGTCAGCGCGAACTCCCTGCGCCCGCCGCCGGCGGCCGCGGGCAGCAGGCAGCGCACCGGCTTGACGTTGCTCGCGACGGTGAGCCGCAGCGGGCCGCCCTCGCCGGTCAGCCGGACGTCCCAGTCGATGGCGTCCCGCAGGTGCGCCTGGCGGGGTGCGGGGCCGTCCCGCAGGGAGGACAGGAACTCCAGCGGCAGCCGGGCCGTGAAGTCGAAGCCGGTGCCCTCCGCCATCCGCAGGACGGACGACTGGCGCAGCGTCACCTCGCCGCGGACCTCCTCCCCGCCGTGCCGGCGGGCCGCGACCATGGCGGCGCCGGCGCCGAGGGCGCGCCGCGTCCAGCCGGACAGTTCGAGCGCGTCCCCGTCGACGCGGATGCGGGTGAGGACGGCCTTGGCCCGCTTGACGTGGACCACGAACAGGTCGTCGTCACCGGCGGCGGGCTGGACGGCGACGTGCTCGTCCACCTGCCGCGCCGCCGTCCAGCGCACGGCCGGGGCGGTCGTGGTGAGCCGCTGCGCCGCCCTGCGCCCCGCCGTGGAGACCTCGGCGAACAGCTCGTAGGTGGCCGTCCGCCACTCGTCGCCGTCCAGCAGGTACTCCGGCTCCACTCGCGCGGTGAAACCGGACCAGTCGTAGGACACCGCCGACTGGCCTGACGCCGCCGTGACGTCCGGGCGGCGGACCCGCTCCACCGGCAGCCGGATCTCCCGCCCGGTCTTCGCGTCCCGCATCCAGAGCCGGATGCGGGAGTCCGCCTCCGACGACACCTCGAACCGGTCGAAGCGGGCGTGCCCTTGGACGATGAGGGTGTCGACGTCCCATTCGACCCCGTCGACGTCCGCCAGCAGGCCGATCTCCTCGGTGACCTCGTACACGGCCTCGGGGATGCGGAGCTCAGCGTCCTCGTAGAACGGGTAGCGGGCGTACCAGCGCGGACGCAGGCGCCCCTTGGACACGACCGGCACGTCCTGGAGGCCGTTCGCCTCGAAGCGGAGCACGTCGAGCAGTTCGGGCACCTTCCGCTCGCTGAGCAGGTGCAGTTCCAGGCGCCGGATCGCCTCCAGCCCGGCGGCGGCCGAACGGTCGGCGTCGGCGACGACCTCAGCGCCCAGCTTGACCAGGCGCTCGCGCTCCTCGTCGGTGGCGCCCGGCAGGGCGAGCATCAGCTCGCGCACGTCGAGGTCCAGCGCGAACATGTCGTGGACGGCGAGAAGCTCCGGCGCGTGGTCGTGGACGTAGTTCCGCACGGCGGTGAGGGTCGCCATCCGGTGGGTGATGTTGGCCGAGTCAGGACGGAGCCGCGTCGCGGTTCCCGGGCGGTCGCGCCAGTAGTAGACGGTCGTGTCCAGCACGTCCACGAGGGAGGCCAGGAGCTGGGTCTGGACGGCGACCAGGGCGTCCTGGTCCGTGCCCAGTTCGAGGTTGTGCGCGTCCCAGAACGAACGGCGGTAGACCTTGTTCCAGAGCATCCGGTCCTGGAGGAGGGCGGGGTGCCGGGTCACGTGCGTCGACCGCATCGTCTTCGCGTAGGGCTCGCTGTGCAGCGGGGACTGCCACACCTGGTCCTCGTCCAGGCACATGACGTTTCCGCCGGCGACGTCCGATCCGGTGGAGTCCAGGGTGCCGACCAGCAGTTCGTAGGCGTAGGGCGGGAGCGCGTCCTCGCCGTCCGCGAACGCCAGGTACCTGCCCTTGGCCTGTTCGACGCCGGCGTCACCGGCGGGTGCGTCCGGATCGGGCCGCAGCAGCGTGAAGCGGTCGTCGCGCCCGGCGAACTCCTCGGCGACGGCGACGTCGCCGTCGTCGGCCGCGTCGTCCACCATGAGCACCTCGACGTCGCGCAACGTCTGCGCGGCGAGCGACTCCAGGCACTCGGCGAGGCGGCCGCCGGTGCTGCGGAACGGGACGACGATGCTGATCTGCGGGGACACGAGCGACTCCGTGATGGGGTGGAAGCGGGGTGAGCGAGGTGGTGCGGCGGGCGGCCGGGGTCAGCGCAGCACGCGGTCGAGGACGCGGGCGGCGGCCTGGCCGTCGTCGTGCGGGCAGTACCGGGCGGTGAACGCGGCGCGCGCGTCCCGGAACCCGGCGTCGAGCGCGGCCGGGTCGCGCAGCGCCTCGACGACCTCCCGCGACGTCCGCAGCAGCGGCCCGGGGGCCTCCGCGTCGAAGTCGAAGTAGAAGCCGCGCACGTGGTCGCGGTAGCGCTCCAGGTCGTAGGCGAAGAACACCATCGGCCGGCCGGTGACGGCGAAGTCGAACATGGACGACGAGTAGTCCGTGACGAGCACATCGCAGATCAGGAAGAGTTCGGAGATGTCGGGGTAGACGGACACGTCCATCACGCAGTCGCCCGGCCGCAGCTTCGGCCGGTCGGTGACGAGGTAGTGCGTGCGCAGCAGCAGGACGTGGTCGCGGCCGAGCGCGGCCCGGAACTGGTCGAGGTCGAGTTCGAGGCTGAACGCGCGCTTCCCGATGGCGTGGTGGAAGTCGTCCCGCCATGTCGGCGCGTACAGCACGACCCGCTTGTGCCCGGGGATGCCGAGCCGCCGCCTGACCGCCGCCGCGATCTCTTCGCGGTGCGGGCTGTTCAGGATGTCGTTGCGGGGATAGCCGCTCTGGAAGACGTCACCGCCGTAGCGGAACGCCCGCCGGAACAGCGGCACGGAGAACGCGTTCTGCGCGAGGAGCAGATCCCACTGGGGGACGTCGTACTCCATCCAGTCGACGCCCTCAGTGCGCTTGAAGGGCATCTCCTTGACGTCGTAGCCCAGCTTCTTCAGCGGCGTGCCGTGCCAGCACTGCACGTACGTCTGGTCTTCGCGTTTGATGAACCAGTCCCTCTGCGACCAGTTGCCGAACACGTAGCGCGCGCGGGCGAGAGCCTCGTAGTGCTCCCGCGTGCCGACCAGGACGGTGCGGGCACCCGACGGACGGCCGAACTGCCCGTTCTCGGTGACCCACACGCATTCCAGGTCGGTGCCGCGCCGCCGTAGCTCGTCGTAGATGCCGCGCGGGTTGCACGAGTACTGGCGTCCCCGGTACGCGTCGAACACGGCGAGGTCGCGCACGGGCAGGTTGAGGTGGCGCCTGTAGTGCCCGGACCGTATCCGGCTCTGCGCGTAGGCCCCGCGCTCGTCGTCGTCCAGGGCGGTCTCGACCCGCAGCAGCAGTTGGTCGGTCTTCTGGACGCGGACGGTGATGCGGTGAAGGCCCGCCTCAAAGGGCTCCGGCAGGGCGCGCAGGCTGTGGCGCCTGATGACGACCGGCTGCTCCTGCCCGCCGACGGTCGCGAGGACGTCCCAGCGGCCGGCCACCAGAGGACGCGACAGCCCGAACACCGGCATGCGCGCGGGCGCGAACTTCGCGGTGAAGCGGTCGCCGTCCCACAGCAGCCCGACGGCGTGCTCCTCGGACGAGCGCCGCCGCCGCAGCGTCAGCGAGTCGGGCCGTCCGACGCGGTCGGTGCACGTCCCCGCCAGGTGCAGGGCGCCCTCGGGCGACCAGGACACCTCGTCGACGATGAGGGCCCGCCCGCGCACGACGATCCGCAGCGTGCTCCGCCGCGTCCTGGCGATCTCCAGCTCACCGCCGGGGAAGGGCAGCCCGGTCCCGGCCGCGTCGGCGTCCAGGTACGGCTTGACGCCGCCCGGCAGGGCGATCTCCCAGTTCCCCTCCCGCCGGACCAGCCCGGCGACGGGCAGCCGGGCCCGGAACCCCTCGCCGCCGACGCTCTCGACCGGGCCCGTCACGGTGGCCCGGCCCGCCTTCGGCGTCGCGGTGACGCGCGGCTCGTCGCCGAGCGGGGCGCGGGTCCAGCCGTCCAGGCACAGCTCGCCGCCCTCCAGATGGCAGCCGACGACCGCGGCGGGCGTCCGCCGCACCTGCACGGTGAAACGGTGCCGCCCCGCGACGCCCTGCACGCGGACGCCCGGCGCGCACTCAAGGTCGTCCGGCCACTGCCGGGGGGTGAGGCGCGGGTTGCCGAGCGTGGCGCGGCGCCGCAGCCCCCGGTTCACGATCTCCACGCACGGCACCCAGTCGACGTCCCGCCAGCGCCCGAACATCTTCAGCGCCGCCGGGTCGATCTCGGCGGCGAAGCCGGACCAGTCGTAGGACACCGCCGACTGCCGCGACCGGGCGGTCACGTCCGGCCGGCGGACCCGGGTGACCGGCACGCGCATGAGGCCGCGCTTGTTCGCCGCCACCAGCCACAGCCGGATGCGGGACCCGTCCTCGGTGGAGGAGTCCAGGTGCCGGATGTAGGCGTGCCCCTCGATGCGGAGCCGCCCGTCCACCCAGTCGGCGCGGTCGACCGCCGCGACCGGCGTCAGCTCGTCGGTCACGTCGTAGACGTGCGCGGGGACGCCCCGCTCCTCGTCCTCGAAGAACGGGAACTCGGCGTACCAGCGGTGCCGCAGGCCGCGCCGGACGCGCGGCGCGTCCGCCACCCTCCGCAGCCGGACGAACCGCAGCACCTCCAGCAGTTCCGGCAGCATCCGGCGGCAGAGCAGGTGCAGTTGCAGGCGCATGATCGCGGGCTGCCGCTTCAGCACGCGCGGGCCGATCCGGCGCGCCAGCGCGGCGCCCGTCGCGACGAGCTCCTCGCGGTGCTCGTCCTGCGTTCTGGGGAGGGCCTCCAGGAGGATGCGGAGGTCGATCTCGATGAGCGAGTGCTCGTCGTAGGCGTTCAGGAACTGGGGCGCGTACTCGGCCATCGCCTCCCGCAGCGCGGACGCGGACGCGAACCGCTGCTGGATGTTGTCCCGGTCATGGCGGTCGCCGGTGATGGACCCCGGCCGCCTGCGCCAGTAGTAGACCGTCTCACTGAGGACGTCCACGGAACGGGCCAGCGCGTGCGCGCGCGCCATGACGGGAGGGTCCTCGTAGAAGCCGGTGGGGAACTCCAAAGCGGCCTTGTCCCAGAAGGCACGCCGGTACACCTTGTTCCACGGCGTGCGGTCGCGCATGAGGACCGGCTTGGACGACACATGCGTCCGCAGGCACGTCTCCGTGAACACACCGTCGTGCAGGGGCGACTGCCACGTGCGCTCCTCGTCCATGCGCTGGACGTTGCCGCCCGCCATGTCGGAACCCGTCCGGTCCAGGGACGCGACGAGCCGCGTATAGGCGTCCCGGTCCACGACGTCGTCGGCGTCGGCGAAGGCCAGGTACTCGCCCCGCGCCTGCCGCACCCCCGCGTTGCGGGCCGGCCCGGGACCTTCCTGCTCACGCATGAACAGGCGGAACCGGGGGTCGCGGGCGCACATCTCCTTGGCGATGACGGCGCTGCCGTCGGTGGACCCGTCGTCCACCAGGATCACCTCAAGGTCGCGCAGCGTCTGACCGGCCAGCGACTCCAGGCACTCCTGGAAGTACTCCTCGATGTTGTGGAACGGCACGACGACGCTGAGCTTCGGGGACATGGGGCCTCCTCCTCGCCCCACAGAGCATGGTGACGTTACGCCACCACATGAACACGCATCGCCATTGCCGTCCCGTCCCCTGACGCAGACTTGACCTCACCTGGCCGCGATTTACCGCAGCCTTACGCTTCGGCGCTTGACCCGCCGGGACGGACCCCGTCGGCCACCCCGGAGTCGGCGACGGCGCCGCGGACGCTCTCCGCGAGCGCCTCGAACTCGTCCGCGCGCGGCGACGTCGACCGGAACCCGAGCCCGATCCGGCGGAACGGCGCCGGCGCCGCGAACCGGTGCAGGCCGAGGTTCGGCGCCCGGCGCGTCTCCACCGGCAGGGCCGTCTCCGGGACGAGCGTCACGCCGAACCCGCCCGACACGAGCTGGACAAGCGTCGCCAGGCTCGTCGCGTAGGTCGCGGCGGCGGCGCGCGCACCGACGTCCCGGCAGATGTCCAGGGCCTGGTCGCGCATGCAGTGGCCCTTGTTGAGCAGCAGGACGTCGAGGTCGTTCAGCGCCTCGCGCGGGACCTCCTCGTCGCCCAGCTCGAACCCGGGCGGCGCGACGAGCACGAAGTCCTCGTCGTACAGGACGATCTCCGCGACGCCGTCCGCGGCGACGGGCAGCGCCAGCAGCACCACGTCGAGGCGTCCGGCGAGCAGTTCGGCGACGATGTGCTCGGTCTGCTCCTCGTGAACCGACAGCTCCAGGTCGGGGAACTCCTTGGCGAGCCTCGGCAGGACCAGCGGGAGCAGGTACGGCGCGACGGTCGGGATCACACCGACCCTGAGCGGCCCCACAAGCGTCCCTTGGACGGCCTTGACCTCGTCTACCAGGCGGTCCAGTTCGGCTAGGACGACCTCCGCCCGCCGTGCGACCCGCTCCCCCGCCGGGGTCAGCAGAACCTTGCGGGTCGTCCGTTCGACCAGCCGGGTGCCGAGGGTGTCCTCCAGCGCGGCCACGGCTCCGGACAGCGCGGGCTGGCTCATGCGCAGCGCGGCGGCGGCGTCCCTGAAGTGCAGATGCTCGGCGAGCGCAAGGAACGCCCGCAACTGCGCCACCGTCGGTCTGCTCATCGCCATCTCGACCGAACGGTATCGAACCGCCATTACGAAGAGTGATGCGGCCCTGGTCAAACGGCCGTGGCGTTCACCACAGCGGGAGTCGGTCGGGGTGCGGGATGGGGGCGCCGGGGTCGGCGACACGGCTCGTGAACGTGCCGTGGAAACCGAACGGAAGGTGGTGCTTCAGCTTCAGCGCCGCGACGCCCTCCAGGCCGCGAGCGTCCAGGATGGTGAGCTGCGACCGGTGTTCTGCGGCGAGGTACACCACGGCCAGCAGCCAGCCGTCGTCCTCGGCCGCGTCGGGCGAACGGGGCACGAAGATGGGCTCGCCCACGTACGCGTGCGGCCCGACCTCATGGGTCTCTGTGCGGCCGGTGTCGTTGTCGACTTTCAGGACCTGGTCGTACTGACCTTCGGAACCCGTCCGTCCAGCCATGTAGGTGTACCGGTGCCTGCGCGTGGAGCGGCGCCAGTCGTACTGCGGGAACTCGCCGGTCACGTCGGCCAGCGGCGTCTCGATCACGCGTCCCGACGGCGTGATCCGGTACCGCATCAGCCGGCTGGACGGCAGCCCGGGGAAGCGCGCGCGGAAGCCGGTGAGGTCGCGCCTGATCGCCTCGTAGTCATCGAACTGCACCAGGTCGACGACGGTGTCCGCGCCGTCCTCGAAGGCGTTGGCAACATGGAGGTGGACGAGCGTCTCGTGCTCCACGATCCGCGCCGGGCCGCCGTCGCGCGGAACGAGCACGAAGCGGGTGCCCTTCTCCGGACGGTGCCGGATCGCGTCGAAGATGGGCCCGCCGCGCAGCATCGTGCGCACGTCGAACATGTACGGGTCCAGGACGAAGACCATGTGCCGCGCGGTCAGCGCCACGTCGTGGTTCCAGGGCAGGTCCAGCATCCGCACCGTGGCGAGCCGGCGCATCCGGCCCCGCCGGTCGACCTTCCAGCAGTTCAGCGAGGGGAACGGCACGAACTCCTGGCCGAAGTTGAACATCTCCCCGGTCGCCGGGTCCCACTTGGGGTGGGCGGAGAACGCCTTGAGCATGCCCCGGAGGCGGCCGCGGAAGTCGTCGACGCCGAGGGTCTCCAGGGTGTCGGGGTCGAGCCGGTACGGCGGCCCGCCCTCCCAGAGGGCCAGCAGCCGCTCGGCGTGCACCGCGATCCCGGTGTTGGCGGCGTTGGCGGGGCCCTTCGACTTCGCGAAGTTCGTCCAGAAACCGCCGGGGAGGGCCGTCCCGACGCCGGGCTTGCGGGCCCGCCCGGCGACCATGCCGTCCCGGAACTGCGGCGTCCGCACGTAGCGGTTGCGGAACCGCACCGAGCGCCCGTCGAAGGCGAACTGCGCCACCATCCCGTCGCCGTCGAACAGGTGGTGCATCAGGGTGCGCCCGACCTCCCACTTCCCGGGGCCGATCCGGTACAGCGTCCCGGTGAGCCCGGACGGGAGCTCCCCGTCGATCTCGTCGACGGCGTAGTCGTGCTCGTGCATCAGCGGGGTGAAGATCTTCCCCATGTCCGGAGCGGTGGTCAGGGCCATGGCGGCCTCCATCTGGCTACATCCGTTTCCAGAAACGTAGGATCTGGCAACGGCTGTGTCAAGATTGCGGGGTGAGTTCCCGCACCTACGGCGGCGTCACCGCCGAGCGCCGCCGCGCCGACCGCCGCGCGGCGCTCCTGGAGGCCGCGCTCGACCTGCTCGGCACCGAGGGCCTGCCCGCAACCTCAGTACGCGCGGTCTGCGCGCGCGCCGGCCTCAACCCGCGCTACTTCTACGAGAACTTCACCGACCTGGACGCGCTGCTGACCGAGGTCTACGACCGCATCGTCACCGAGATCACCGAGGCCGCCGCCCGCGGCGTCGCCGCCGCCGGGTCCGGCGCCGGGCTCCGCGCGACCGTCCGCTCCGCCGCCGTGGAGGCCCTCGCGGTCGGCGCCGCCGACCCCCGCAAGGTCCGCGTGGCGCTGATCGAGGCGCCCGCAAGCCCCGTCCTGCGCGCGCGCCAGCGCGCCGCGCTCCGCCGCAACACCCGCCAGGTCATCGACTACGCGCGGACGTTCTACGACGTCCCCTCCGCCGCCGACGCGCAGATGCGCTTCACCGCCACGATGCTCGTGGCGGGCTGGAGCGAGAACCTCATCGCCTGGCTGGACGGCGAACTCGACGCCACCCCGTCCGACCTGGCCGACATGTTCGCCGACGCGGCCGAGGCCCTCGCGACCCACGCCGCCGCCCGCGCCCGCTGACCACGGGGCGCCGTCAGCGGGGCGGGTCGGCGATGCGGTCGAGCCATTCCCGCATGAGGCCGCGCTCCCCCTCGCTCAGCGCGGCGACCTGCGGAAGGGCGGCGCGCAGGGCGACCGCGGCGCCCACCGGGCCGGACTCCGCCGGCGCCGGCGCGTCCGTCGTGATCGCCGCGATGACCGCCTCGCGGGCCAGCACCGACAACTCCAGGTCGCGCTCGCCCTCGGGCATCGCGATCAGCGCGATGGTCGTGCCGGACCCCGCCGCGTGGACGAGCCGGACGGCGCGGTCCTCGCCGACGCGCAGCCGGCCGGCCTCGGCGATCCGCCGGACGCGGGCGGTGAGGATCTCGATCCCGGCGACCGCCGCCGGCGGCACCGCGCCGGGGCGCGGCTCGCACATCAGCAGGTAGAGGGCCGGGTTGGCCAGGCCGAACTCCAGGTGCTCGTCCCATCCGGCGCGCAGGTCGTCCACCGGGTCGGCGCCGGCCTCCGGGGCGCTCTTGCCGCTCAGGTAGGCCGCGAAGCCCTCGGCGGCGACGGCGTCGAGCAGGCCCTGCTTGTCGCCGAAGAGCCGGTAGATGGTCGGCGCCCGGACGCCGGCCGCGGCCCCGATCGCGCGCGTCGAGACGGCCTCGCGCCCGCCCGCCGCGAGGAGTTCGGCGGTGGCCGCGAGGATGCGCTCCCGCGGCCCGTCCCCGGCCGCCACGTCATCGACCTGCATGCTAATGACGATAACAGAGCACTGTTAGCACTGACCTCGTAACGGTGATAACGTTATTGCGTTAGCACTGATTCAAGCGTCGGAGACCCAGGGGGAACGCTGTGATCATCGTTACGGGCGCCACCGGAATGCTCGGCCGCGCGACCATCGAGCGGCTGCTGGAACGCGTTCCCGCGGACCAGGTCGGAGCGAGCGTCCGGGCCCCGGAGAAGGCCCGAGACCTCGCGGAGCGGGGCGTCCGCGTCCGGCGGGGCGACTTCGCCGATCCCGCGAGCCTGGCCCGCGCGTTCGAGGGGGCGTCGCAAGTCCTGATCGTCTCCGCCGACAGCATCGGCGAGGAGCTGCTGGACCTGCACCGCACCGCGATCGGCGCGGCCAAGGCGGCCGGCGCCCGCCGGATCCTCTACACCAGCCACATGGGCGCGAACCCGTCGTCCGTCTTCCCGCCCATGCCCGACCACGCGGCCACGGAGGAGGCGCTGCGCGCTTCGGGCGTCCCCTTCACCGCGCTGCGCAACGGCTTCTACGCGTCCACGACGGCGGCCGTCCTGGGCGCCGCGCTGCGGACCGGCGAACTGGCCGTGCCGGAGGACGGCCCGGTCTCCTGGACGGCCCACGCCGACCTGGCCGAGGCGACCGCCGCCATCCTGGCCGGGGAGGCCTTCGACGGCCCGACCCCGGCACTGACGGCGGGCGAGGCCCTCCGCATGTCCGACGTCGCGGCCCTGGCGACCGAGATCACGGGGCGTCCGATCAAGCACGTGGTCGTCCCGGACGCCGAGTACCGGGCGAGCCTCAGCGCGCACGGCGTCCCCGACTTCGCCGCGGACATGCTGGTCGCCATGTTCGCCGCGAGCCACCGGGGCGAGTTCGCCGAGGTCGACCCCACCCTCGCCCGCCTCCTGGACCGCCCGACGACACGGCTCCGGGACGTCCTCCAGGCGGCCCTTGCGGGCTGAGTCATTAATCACCTGTTGTGCGCGGAAAGCCGAACGCCCTAAACTTGCGCGCTACGCAGTGTTAAGCCCGATTTGTGGCGAGTCTGTGTGATTTACGTCTACCGCTCGTCCGGGCGGCGTTTTCCGGGTGCGACATCTCCGCTGGTCACCGCGGTGCGCTCGGGATTGATAGGCGATGCCTATCGCATTCGTGGGATTTATCGATTTCTCTTTTTGATCGAGCGGCGGCACTCTGAGTGACATCGGCCGCCGAGGCGGAAACCCCGCGGCCCTCCTGCGCCTCCTCATGCGGAGGCGACCCTTTCTCATGACGAAGGAGCATGCGTGCTTACTGTCGGTGACCAGTTCCCCGAGTACGAGCTCACCGCCTGCGTCTCGCTGGACGCCGAGAACGCGTTCGAGACGATCAACCACAAGTCCTACGAGGGCAAGTGGCGCGTCGTCTTCTTCTGGCCGAAGGACTTCACCTTCGTGTGTCCGACCGAGATCGCCGAGTTCGGCCGCCTCAACGAGGACTTCGCCGACCGCGACGCCCAGGTGCTCGGCGCGTCCGTCGACAACGAGTTCGTCCACTTCGCGTGGCGCAAGGACCACCCGGACCTGCGCGAGATCCCGTTCCCGATGATGTCCGACCTCAAGCGCGAGCTGAGCGAGGCCCTCGGCATCCTCACCGCGGACGGCGTGGCGCAGCGCGCGACGTTCATCGTCGACCCGAACAACGAGATCCAGTTCGCGATGGTGACCGCCGGGTCCGTCGGCCGCAACGTCAAGGAGGTCCTGCGGGTCCTCGACGCGCTGCAGAGCGACGAGCTGTGCCCCTGCAACTGGAACAAGGGCGAGGACACCCTCGACGCGACCAAGCTGCTGGCCGGCGCCGGCGCCTGATCCCCCCTCGTTCGTTCGACGGCCGGCCGCGTCGCGCGGCCGGCCGTTCGCATGGAAAGGACACTTGATCATGAGCGTTGACGCGCTGAAGGGCGCCCTCCCGGGCTACGCCAAGGACACCAAGCTCAACCTGGGCTCGCTGACCTCCACCTCGCAGCTCACCGAGCAGCAGCTGTGGGGGACGGTCCTGGCCTGCGCCCTCGCCACCCGGAGCGCCGTCGTCATCCGCGAGCTGGCCGAGGAGGCGGGCGACTACTTGACCGCCGAGGCGTTCGAGGCGGCCAAGGGCGCCGCGTCGATCATGGCGATGAACAACGTGTACTACCGCGCCACCCACCTCATCGGGGACGAGACGTACGCGACGCTGCCCGCCAAGCTGCGGATGTCGATCATCGGCCGGCCGGGCGTCGACAAGGTCGACTTCGAGCTGTGGTGCCTCGCCGTGTCCGCGATCAACGGGTGCGGGCGCTGCCTGGAGTCGCACGAGAAGGTCGTCCGCGAGGCCGGCCTGTCCCGCGAGCTCGTCCAGGAGGCGCTGCGGATCGCCGCCGTCGTCAACGCGACGGCCGCGACCCTGGACGCCGAGGCCGCGCTGGCCCCCGCGACCGTCTGACCCGGCACATGCGGAAGGCCCGGACGGTGCGCCGTCCGGGCCTTCGGCCGTTCGGGTCACGCCCGGCCGCTCACTCCCACTCGATGGTGCCCGGGGGCTTGGACGTGATGTCGACCGTGACGCGGTTGATCTCGCGGACCTCGTTGGTGATGCGGGTGGAGATCCGCTGCAGCAGGTCGTAGGGCAGCTTCGCCCAGTCGGCCGTCATGGCGTCCTCGCTGGTCACCGGACGCAGCACGATCGGGTGGCCGTAGGTGCGGCTGTCGCCCTGCACGCCGACCGAGCGGACGTCGGCCAGCAGCACCACGGGGAACTGCCAGATGTCGCGGTCGAGGCCGGCGCGGGTCAGCTCCTCGCGGGCGATGGCGTCGGCGTCGCGGAGGATGTCGAGGCGCTCGCGGGTGACGGCGCCGATGATGCGGATGCCGAGGCCGGGGCCGGGGAACGGCTGGCGCCAGACGATCTCGGTCGGCAGGCCGAGCTGCTCGCCCAGCGCGCGCACCTCGTCCTTGAACAGCGAGCGCAGCGGCTCGATCAGCGCGAACTGCAGGTCTTCGGGGAGCCCGCCGACGTTGTGGTGCGACTTGATGTTCGCGGCGCCGGTGCCGCCGCCCGACTCGACCACGTCCGGGTAAAGGGTTCCCTGGACGAGGAACTCGACCGGCTCGTCGGCGTCCTCGCCGACGATCTCGCGCGCGGCCTCCTCGAAGACCCGGATGAACTCGCGTCCGATGATCTTGCGCTTCTGCTCGGGGTCGGTGACGCCGTCGAGCGCGGCGAGGAAGCGCTCCTGGGCGTCGACGACGTGCAGGTTCACCCCGGTGACGGCGACGAAGTCCTTCTCGACCTGCTCGGGCTCGCCCTTGCGCAGCAGCCCGTGGTCGACGAACACGCAGGTCAGCTGGTCGCCGATGGCCCGCTGGACGAGGGCGGCGGCGACGGCGGAGTCCACCCCGCCCGACAGCGCGCAGATCGCCCGGCGGTCGCCGACCTGCTGCCGGACGGCCTCGATCGACTCCTCGGCGATGTTGACCATCGTCCAGTTCGGACGGCATCCGGCGCCTTCGTACAGGAAGCGGCGCAGGATCTCCATTCCGTGCTCGGTGTGCAGAACCTCCGGATGGAACTGGACGCCGAAGAAGCCGCGGTCCCGGTCCTCCATGCCGGCGACCGGCGTGACGTCGGTGCTCGCCGTCACCGTGAAGCCCGCCGGGGCGCTGCTGACGAAGTCGCGGTGGGACATCCACACCGCCTGCTCGTGCGGCAGCCCCGCGAACAGCATGCCCGGGGACGTGACGGCCACGGTCGCGCCGCCGTACTCGGCGATGTTGGAGTTCTCCACCGTCCCGCCGAGGGCCTGCGCCATCACCTGGTGGCCGTAGCAGATGCCGAGCGTCGGGACGCCGATCTCGAACAGCCCCTCGGGCGCCACCGGCGCGCCCTCCGCGTACACCGACGCGGGGCCGCCGGACAGGATGATCGCCTTCGGCCGCTTGGCCAGCATCTCCGCCGCCGGCATGGTGGACGGGACGATCTCGCTGAACACATGGCACTCGCGGACGCGCCGCGCGATCAGCTGCGCGTACTGCGCGCCGAAGTCGACGACGAGAACGGTGTCAAAGGACTGGTCTGCGGCCACCAACTAAGCCTTTCGCACGGCCGGAAGGGGCTTCCAGTCTACGGGCCCGCTGCCTGCGCCTATGCCCCGCACCCCCCGCCCGGTCGTCACATGGTGCGATTCACCGATAACGGTCGGCATCCATTTACCTTGATCACACTCATCGGGGCGCTGCGTTCTGATACGAGTTAATGACGCCCTGTAGTCGATCGCGCACGCCTGCATGGCTCCCGTCCGCAAGCGACCTCCCTAGGAGTGCCGTGAAGCTGCTCGCCGCCACCGCCCTGCTCGCCGCGCTCGTCCCGGCGGCGCCGTCCTTGCCGGCCGCGCCGGTAGGGCCGGCCACGCCGTCCGGGCCGCCCTCCGCCGCGCCCGTGCGCGCCGGCGCGGACGACTGCGCGCACCCGCAGGCGCGCCTGCGGTCGGGCTCCCACGGCCGCGAGCGCAACGACCTGACGCCCGCGCAGGCCGCCACCGTGGAGCAGCGCCTCAACCGCCTCCTGGACCGGCTCGGCCTCGGCCCGGTGGACGAGACCGGCGGCCAGTCGGACGCCGGCGACCTCCGCTCGGCGCCGCAGATCACGATTCCGGTGTTCTTCCACGTGATCCACGACGGGCAGCGCGGCAACGTCTCCACCGCCGCGATCAACCGCCAGATCGCCACCATGAACGCCTCCTACGGAGGACGGAACGGCGGCGCGGACACGCGCATCTCCTTCGCGCTCCGCGGGATCAGCCGCTCCGACAGCGCCGCGTGGTTCCAGGACCCGGAGCGCTACGAGGGCACGTACAAGCCGATGCTGCACCAGGGCGGCAAGGGCACGCTGAACCTCTACAGCACCTACATCGGCGGCGACCTGCTCGGCTGGTCGACGTTCCCGTGGAAGTACAAGACCGACCCCCAGATGGACGGCGTGACCATCCACTACGGCAGCATGCCGGGCGGGGCCATCGAGCACTTCAACAAGGGCTTCAGCGCCACCCACGAGGTGGGGCACTGGCTGGGGCTGTACCACACGTTCCAGGACGGCTGCGGCGGCCAGGGCGACCGGGTCGCCGACACCCCGGCCGAGCGCGAACCGTCGAACGGCTGCCCGACCGGCAAGGACACCTGCCCGTCCGCCGGCGCCGACCCGGTGCACAACTACATGGACTACAGCTACGACACGTGCATGACGTCCTTCACCGCGGGCCAGGGCGCCCGCATGCACAAGGTGTGGACGGCCTACCGCGCCGAGCGCGCCCAGCGCGCCTGACACGCCCAGCGCGTCCCGCCGCGTTCAGGACGGCCGCCCGCGCAGCCGGGCGGCCTCCTCCGCGGGGAGCCGCCGGACGGCCTCGCGCAGCGTCACGCCCGAAATGGCGTCCAGGCGGGGCTCCACCCACTTCACCACCCAGGACGGGTCCTTCTTGGAAAGCTCCCGGAGGACCCATCCCAGGGCCTTCCTGATGAAGAACTCGCGCTCGCCCAGCAGCGCGTCCCCGTACCGGCTGATTCGCTCCAGATCCGGGTCTCCCGTCCGGACGCCCGGTAGCAGCGCCAGGACGGCCGTACGCCGTATCCACACGTAGGGGTCGGCGACCCACGCGTCCAGTGCCGCCGCCAGGTCCGGGTAGCGCACGACCAGGCCGCCGACGACCTTCTCCGCGAGATGGTCGACGTACACCCAGCTCGCCGAGTCGCGGATGAGCGCTTCGGCCACCCCCATGTCGGAAGGCTCCAGTAGGGCCGCCCGCTTGACGAGCACGTCGATCGCCGCCATACGGGCCTCATGGACGGGACGTCCTTCGTCGGTGACGTCCCAGAGGAGCCGAGCCAGGGAAAGCACCTCTTCCCGCGTGGGCTTGCCCTTGACCGCAGAAACGGCCACTTTGCGAAGCGCGGGCACGGTCACGCCGATGTGGACGAACTCGCTCTTCAGATAGCTCTTCTCGCTCTGCGCGCGCGCCGGATCGCCCTGGGCGCGCAACTCCGCCAGGACCCGCGCCGCCTCGGCCTCCACGTCCATGCGGGACACGCTACGCCGCCGCGCTACGGCGCCGTATTCAGCGTTATCCATTCCGATTCGTCCAGGTTTGCCAAAGACGTGATGTTTGTTCGCATTCACCCTTGTTGCAGCGATGACTCCGCTCCCCCCGCGCGCGCTCCCCCGCTCGCGCCGCCCCCAAGGAGTTCCATGAAACGCGCCGGAATCGCCACCGTCCTCGGCCTGGCCGCCGCCTTCACGGCGTACGCGCCCGCCGCCCCCGCCACCCTCGCCGCCCCGTCCACCGCGTCCAACGCCTGCGTGGAGCAGCCCGCGCAGGCCCGCGTCCGCGCCGGGGCCCACGCCACCGAACGGAACCAGCCGAGCGCGGCCAAGGTCGCCGCGATGGAGAAGGACTTCCAGAACCGCGTCGGCAAGCTCAAGAAGGCGCACACGGCCGCGGCCATCACGGTCAGGGTGCACTTCCAGGTCGTCTACGGCAGCGCGGGCAACGTCTCGGACACGGTCCTGGGCCGGCAGCTCGACGTCCTCAACAACGCCTATTCGGGCAGCGGCGTCACGTTCACGCTGGCGGAGATCAGGCGCACGAACAACGCGGCCTGGTTCTCCAACCCGGAGGGCTACGAGAGCCAGATGAAGAACGCCCTGCACACGGGCAACGCGCAGGACCTCAACGTCTACACCGCCGACCTCGGCTCCAGCCTCCTCGGCTGGGCGACGTTCCCGAGCAGCTACCGCTCCCAGCCGTCGATGGACGGCGTCGTCATCCACTACCAGAGCCTGCCGGGCGGTTCCCTGGGCAACTACAACGAGGGCGACACCGCCACCCACGAGGTGGGCCACTGGATGGGGCTCTACCACACGTTCCAGGGCGGATGCGGCGGCCAGGGAGACCGCGTCTCCGACACCCCCGCCGAGCAGAGCCCCGCCTCAGGCTGCCCGACCGGCCGCGACACCTGCTCGTCTCCGGGCGCAGACCCGATCCACAACTTCATGGACTACAGCTACGACTCGTGCATGTACGAGTTCACGCCGGGCCAGAACGCGCGCATGCAGTCCCAGTGGGCCGCCTACCGCGCCTGACCTGAACACCCCTGCGAGCCCACCGCGAGCACTGCTCGCGGTGGGCTCTCACCCTCTGGTGAAGGGATCAGGTGATGTCGACGATGGGCAGCTTCAAGGCCGCCGGAGCCGTGGCCGGGACGGCCGGGTTCTTCGGCAGGACGGGCCCTATGCGGCGGTAAGCCTCGCCCAGGGCCGGACGCGGGTCGTCCTCGGCCCGGTTAGGCCAGAACGACATCGCGCGCTCGGCCTGGGCCGTGATGGTCAGCGACGGGTTCACGCCCAGGTTGGCCGAGACGGCGGAGCCGTCCACGATGTGCAGGCCGGGGTGCCCGTAGACGCGGTGGTAGGCGTCGATGACGCCGGAGTCGGCGGAGTCGCCGATGGGGCAGCCGCCGAGGAAGTGCGCGGTCATCGGGACGTCGAACAGGTCGCCCCACGTGCCGCCCGCGATGCCGCCGATCTCCTCGGCGATCAGCCGCGTCGCCTCGTGGCCCTCCGGGATCCACGTCGGGTTCGGCTCGCCGTGCCCGGCGGACGCGCGGACGTCCCAGCCGAACGGCCCCTTCTTCGGGCGCAGCGTGATCGAGTTGTCGCGGGTCTGCATGACCAGCGCGATCACCGTCCGCTCCGACCAGTGCCGCACGTCGAACAGCTGGATCAGGTCGCGGGGGCGCCGCACCACCTCGCGGGCGAACTTCCGCAGGCGGGGCGTGTGCCGCTCGCCCGGCCGGTCCCCGTCGACGAGGAGGGTCTGCAGCCCGGCGAGCAGGTTGGAGCCCCGCCCGTACCGGACGGGCTCGACGTGCGTGTCCGGGGCCGGGTGGAACGACGACGTGATCGCGACGCCCTCGGAGAAGTCGGGCCCCGGCTTCCCGTTGCCGCGCCCGCCGCCGAGGATCGCCTCGGAGTTCGTGCGGGTCAGGGCGCCGAGCCGGTCCGACAGGCGCGGCAGCGCGCCCGTCGCCTTGAGCTTGTGCAGCAGCTTCTGCGTCCCGTAGGTGCCGGCGGCGAACACGACCTGCCCGGTCGTGAACGTCTTGCGGTCGCGGCCGAACGAGCCGGTCCGCACGATCGCGACCTCGTACCCCCCGCCGGGCAGCGGCCGGACGGACGTGACGCGGCTCAGCGGCATCACCCGCGCGCCGGCCTTCTCCGCCAGGTAGAGGTAGTTCTCCGTGAGCATGTTCTTCGCGCCGTGGCGGCAGCCGACCATGCACTCGCCGCACTCCAGGCAGCCGCGGCGGCGCGGGCCCGCCCCGCCGAAGTACGGGTCGGCGCTCTCGATCCCGGCGCCGCGCCCGAAGTAGACGCCGACCGGGGTCTTGACGAACGTGTCGCCTTTGCCCATCCGGTCGGCGACCCGCTTCATGACCTTGTCGGCCTCGGTCGTCGTGGGGTTCTGGACGACGCCCAGCATGCGCTTGGCCTGCTCGTAGTAGGGCGCCAGCTCGTCCTGCCAGTCGGTGATGTGCGCCCACTGCCGGTCCTTGAAGAACGGCTCCGGCGGGACGTACAGCGTGTTGGCGTAGTTCAGCGACCCGCCGCCCACGCCCGCGCCCGCGAGCACCATCACGCGGCTCGACTTCGCGCCCCGGATGAGGTGCATCCGCTGCATGCCGGTGAGGCCGAGCGCCGGCGCCCACAGGTAGCGGGCGATCCGCCAGTTGGTCTTGGGCAGCTGCGGGTACCGGGCCCCGGGGGCGCCGGCCGGGTTCGTGTCGAAGCGGCGCCCCGCCTCGATCACGCCGACCTTGTACCCCTTCTCGGTCAGCCGCAGCGCGGCGACGCTGCCGCCGAACCCCGACCCGACCACCAGCACGTCGAAGTCATGCTTCACGGGCGCTTCCCTACTTGATCCGCAGCTTCTTCATGAGCCTGATGCCGTTCGCCATGTAGTCGGCGAACGTGTCGTAGCCGATGCCGGCGGGCGGTTCGAGGTCCATGAGGTGCTGGCTCGCGACGGTCTGCACCTCGGTGAACTTCAGCAGGCCCTCGGCCCCGTGGCGGCGTCCCACGCCCGACTGCTTCATCCCGCCCATCGGCGAGTCGTAGGAGGCGTACGCGGCGCCGTAGCCGTCGTTGATGTTGACCGTCCCCGCCTGGATGCGGGCGGCCAGCCGGCGAGCCCGCGCCGGGGACTTCGTCCACACCGACGCGTTCAGCCCGTAGTCGGTGTCGTTGGCGCGGGCGACGACCTCGTCCTCGTCCCGGTACTTGTAGACGGCGACGACGGGCCCGAACGTCTCGTTCGCGCACAGGTCCATGTCGCCGCTGACGTCCGCGAGGACGGTCGGCTCGTAGAACAGCGGGCCGACGTCGGGACGCGCCTTGCCGCCGGCGAGGACGGTGGCGCCCTCCTCAACGGCCTGGTCGACGTGCCGGGTCACCGCGTCCAGCTGGCGCCGGTGGGTCAGCGAGCCCATCTCGGCCTCGAAGTCGAGGCCGGTGCCGAGCTTCATGCCCTTGACCAGCTCGACGAACCGGGGCACGAACCGGTCGTAGACGTCCTCGTGGACGTACATCCGCTCGATCGAGATGCACAGCTGCCCGGCGTTGGTGAAGCAGGCGCGGACGGCGCCGCGCGCGGCCCGCTCCACGTCGGCGTCCGCCATGACGATCATCGGGTTCTTGCCGCCGAGCTCCAGCGAGTAGCCGATCAGCCGGGGCGCGACCTTGGCCGCGATCGCCTTGCCGCCGCGCGTCGAGCCGGTGAAGGAGACGTAGTCGGCCTCCTCCAGCAGCGGGTCGCCGATCTCCGCGGGGTCGCCGACGACGATCTGCCAGAGGTCGCGGGGCAGCCCGAGCGAGACCAGCAGGTCCAGCACCCACAGGCTGGACAGGCAGGTCTGGGTGTCCGGCTTGTGGATCACCGCGTTGCCCGCCATCAGCGCGGGCGCGATGTCGCTGGCGCCCAGCGCGAAGGGGTAGTTCCAGGGGGCGATCAGCGCCACGACGCCCTTCGGGTGCCGCAGTTCCCGCACCCGCGTCAGCCCCGGCATCATGCCCTGCCGGCGCTTCGGCTTCAGCAGCCCCGGCGCCCGCCGGGCGTAGTACAGCGAGCACAGCGCCACGTCGAGGAACTCCTCCAGCGCGTGGCGGCGCGCCTTGCCCGTCTCCAGCTGGATGACGTCGAGGATCTCCGCGCGCCGGGCGACCAGCGCGTCCGCCAGCCGCAGGAACGGCTTGACCCGCTCGCCGGCCGGCAGCGCCGCCCAGGCCCGCTGCGCCTCCCGGGCGCGCGCGTAGGCCTTGCGGACGTCGTCGGCACCGGAGATCGGGACGGTCGCGAGGGGCTCACCGGTGAACGGACTGGGGATCGTCGCGGTCTCGGAGCCGTCCGAGGCGACGTGGGAGGCCAGCCGGTCGATCAGGGTCTGGGGGAGCGTGTGCTCTGCCGCGCCTTTGGCAGGGACCGTCGGGGATGCCATGCAGGCAGCGTATGACCACCCGCCCATTTTGGCTACCCGCAAGTAACGCGCTACTTGGAGTGATATGCCCCACCTGATCGCGTTACGTTCGTCCCCACCTGACAAGCCGCGCCGAACGGAGCGTTCCAACCGCCCGGACTTGCGCAACCGGGAGACTGACCATGCTCCGCCGGTGTATCCCCGAAGGAGAGAATCTCGGGCGCGCGTACCGCGGACGGAGGGACGGACGGCGCGCCCGGGGGCGCGCGGGTCTCGACACGGAGGGGAACAGCGAATGACGGACGCCCACGGCGACCAGCGGCCAGCGGCGGGGGCGACCGGCCGGCCGCCGTCCGGCGGCGGACCGCGCCCGCGCCGCGACCGGCGCGAGCAGACCCGCACCGCCCTGCTGGCCGCCGCCGAGCGGCTCTGGGCCGAACGCGGCATCCACGGCGCCTCGCTGGACGACATCGCGGCGGCCGCGGGCCTCACCAAGGGCGCCGTCTACTCCAACTTCGCGGGCAAGACCGACCTGCTGCTGGCCCTGATGGAGCGCATCACCAGCGACCGCACCGGCCCGGAGGTCTGCGACGAGCTCCGCGCCGCCGAGCGGGACGCCGCCCGCGACGCCGCCCGGGAGGCCGCCGTCACCGGCCGCCCGCCCCGCCGCGGCACCGCCGACGACCGCCCCCGCCGCCTCGCCCTGCTGCTCGTCGAGTTCTGGCTCTACGGCATGCGCGACTACGCCGCCGGCTGGCGCATCGCCGACTGGTACGCCGAGCGCCGCGACCGGCTCGCCCGCGAACTCGAACCCGCCGACGCCGGCGCGCCGGCCGAAGGCACCGCCGGAGAGGGCGGTGCCGGGGAGGGCGGTGCCGACCGCATCGGCCCCGCCGACCGCGCCGCCCTCACCATGGCCCTCGACTTCGGGCTGGCCTTCCAGCACCTGCTGGACCCGGCCCGCGTCCCCGCCGACCTCTACGCCACCGGCAAGACCCTGGTGCAGGCGCCCCGCCCCGACCGGCCCGCCTGAGCGCGGCGCCGGCCGGGGCGAGCGGGATCACGGAGTCGCTATCGGCACGATGTCCGGGGCGCCGCGCCGGTGCGCGTCGGCCTCCTGGTCGCCCTCCTGCGTCTGGGAGGCGCGCTCGGCCTCCACCCGCTTGCGGTAGTACTCGATCTCCCGGTCGCGCTGCTTCTTGGACCAGCCGAGCACTGGGGCCAGCAGGTCGGCGGCCTCCTGGGCGACGCCGACGCCCCGGTCCCACGTCTCGATCGAGATGCGGGTGCGGCGGGCGAGGACGTCGTTGAGGTGCCGAGCCCCCTCGTGGGTGGCGGCGTAGACGACCTCGGCGCGCAGGTAGTCGTCGGCGCCGGTGAGCGGCTTGGCCAGGTCCGGCTTGTCGGAGATCAGGCCGAGCAGGTCGTCCAGCAGGGTGCCGTAGCGGCGCAGGAGGTGCTCGATGCGGGCGACGTGCAGGCCCGAGCGGGACGCCAGCCGGTGGCGCGCGTTCCACATGGCCTGGAAGCCGTCGCCGCCGACGAGCGGGATGCGGTCCGTGCAGGACTCGGCGACCTTGCCGTCCAGGCCGTGGGCGACGGCGTCTATGGCGTCCTTGGCCATCACCCGGTACGTGGTGTACTTGCCGCCCGCCACGAGGACGAGGCCGGGCACCGGGTGCGCGACCACGTGCTCGCGGGACAGCTTCGACGTCTCCTCGGTCTCCCCCGTGAGGAGGGGGCGCAGGCCCGCGTAGACGCCCTCCACGTCGTCGTGCGTGAGCGGCGTGGACAGCACCGAGTTGACGTGGTCGAGGACGTAGTCGATGTCGGCCTTGGACGCGGCCGGGTGCGCGCGGTCGAGGTCCCACGCGGTGTCGGTCGTGCCGATGATCCAGTGCCGGCCCCACGGGATCACGAACAGCACGGACTTCTCCGTGCGCAGGATGATGCCCGTCGAGGAGTGGATGCGGTCCTTCGGGACGACCAGGTGGATGCCCTTGGACGCCTTCACGTGGATCTGGCCGCGGCCGCCGACGAGCTCCTGGATGTCGTCCGTCCAGACGCCGGTGGCGTTCACGACCTGCTTCGCGCGGACCTCGCTGGTCGTGTTGCCCTCCAGGTCGCGGATCCGCAGGCCGGTGACGCGCTCGCCCTCCCGCAGGAAGCCGAGGCACTGGGTGCGGGACGCGATCTGGGCGCCGTACTGCGCGGCCGTCCGCAGCGCCGTCATCACGAAGCGCGCGTCGTCGACCTGCGCGTCCCAGTACTGGATCGCGCCGGTGAACGAGTCCTTGCGCAGGGACGGCGCCAGCCGCAGCGCCCCGCGCCGGGTCAGGTGCCGGTGGTGCGGGACGCCGCGCGTGCTGCCCATCTGGAACGCGAGCGCGTCGTACAGGGCCACGCCCGCGCCGAGGTACGCCCGCTCCCACACGCGGTGGGTCGTCGGCAGCAGGAACGGGACGGGCTTCACCAGGTGCGGCGCGATCTGCTGCAGCAGCAGGCTGCGCTCGGTCAGCGCCTCCCGGACGAGGTCGAAGTTGTACTGCTCCAGGTAGCGCAGGCCCCCGTGGATCAGCTTCGAGGAGCGCGACGAGGTGCCGGACGCGAAGTCCCGCGCCTCGACCACCGCGACCGACAGGCCGCGGGTCGCCGCGTCGAGCGCCGCGCCCGCACCGACGATCCCGCCGCCCACGACGACCACATCGAACTCCTCGCGGGCCATCCGATCGAGCGCCGCGGCCCGTTCGGCCGGGCCCAGCCGGGAGCTTCCGAGGCCCGTCACCGGTGATGCCGTCATCGCTTATCCCCCCACAGCGTTCGGTTTCCGAGCAGTACCTACCCAAGAGTAAGGATGGGCCCACCCCGGAAATTTCCGCACGAGGCGTGGGTTCGCTCTCAGTCGGTGGACCGGCGGGGAGCCACCACGACCTGTACCCGCTGGAACTCCTTCAACTCCGTGTAACCGGCGGTCGCCATCGCGCGGCGCAGCGCCCCGATGAGGTTCATCGAGCCGTCCGCGACATGGGACGGGCCGTGCAGGATCTGCTCCATCGTCCCGATCGTCCCGAGATCGAGGCGGGTGCCGCGCGGGACATCGCCGTGGTGCGCCTCGCTGCCCCAGTGGTAGCCGCGGCCCGGGGCCTCGGTGGAGCGGGCGAACGGGGAGCCGACCATCACCGCGTCGGAGCCGCAGGCGAACGCCTTGGCGATGTCGCCGCTGTTGACCATGCCGCCGTCGGCGATGACGTGCACGTACCGGCCGCCGGACTCGTCCATGTAGTCGCGGCGGGCGGCGGCCACGTCCGCGACCGCGGTCGCCATCGGGACGGCGACGCCGAGGACGGTCCGCGTGGTGTGCCCGGAGCCGCCGCCGAACCCGACGAGCACCCCCGCCGCGCCGGTCCGCATCAGGTGCAGCGCGGCCGTGTAGGTGGAGCAGCCGCCGACGATCACCGGGACGTCGAGGTCGTAGATGAACTGCTTGAGGTTCAGCGGCTCGGCGCGGCCGGACACGTGCTCGGCGGACACCGTCGTGCCGCGGATCACGAACAGGTCGACGCCCGCGTCGATCACGGCCTTGTGGAACTGGGCGGTGCGCTGCGGGGACAGCCGCGCCGCGACGGTGACGCCCGCCTCCCGGACCTCCTCGATCCGGCGGCCGATCAGCTCCTCCTTGATCGGCTCGGTGTAGATCTCCTGGAGCCGCTGGGTGGCGCGGACGTCGTCCAGCGAGGCGATCTCGGCGAGCAGCGGCTCGGGGTTGTCGTACCGCGTCCACAGCCCTTCGAGGTCGAGCACGGCGAGGCCGCCGAGCCGGCCGACGGCGATCGCGGTGGCCGGGCTGACGACGCTGTCCATCGGCGCGACGACCAGCGGCATCTCGAACCGGTAGGCGTCGATCTGCCAGGCGACGCTGACCTCCTCGGGGTCGCGCGTCCGGCGGGACGGCACGATGCCGATGTCGTCGAAGGCGTACGCCCGGCGGCCGCTCTTGCCCCGGCCGATCTCCACCTCAGCAGCCACTCTGTTCCTTTCATCGCCCTCGGCGTCAGGTGCCGGAGCACCTTCCCTCGGCGGGCGACGCGGCGATCGCTGCATCGCTCCGACTCGCCCAGGGGGCTCGCTGCGCGATCAGGTTCTCGCAAGCTCGAACCCGGCTTCGCACGCGATCGCGACGTTTCGGTTGTTGCAGGTTGGGGTTCCTACCCTGGGGATTCTATCGGCCTTGGTAATTCGGGGCCTCGACGGTCATCTGGATGTCGTGGGGGTGGCTCTCCCGCAGCCCGGCGGCGCTGATCCGCATCAGCTGGCCGCGTTCCTGCAGCTCGGGGATCGTCCGGGTGCCCGCGTACCACATCGACTGGTGCAGGCCGCCGACGAGCTGGTGCGCGACGTTGGCGAGCGGGCCGCGGTAGGGCACCTGGCCCTCGACGCCCTCGGGAATCAGCTTCTCCTCGGCGCTGACGTCGGCCTGGGCGTAGCGGTCCTTGGAGTAGGACGCGCCGCGCTCGCGGTTGCGCATCGCGCCGAGCGACCCCATCCCGCGGTAGGACTTGTACTGCTTGCCGTGCACGAAGATCAGCTCGCCCGGGGACTCCTCGACCCCGGCGAGCAGGCTGCCGAGCATCACGGTGTCGGCGCCCGCGACCAGCGCCTTCGCGATGTCGCCGGAGTACTGCAGGCCGCCGTCCCCGATCACCGGGACGCCGGCCGGCCGCGCCGCGCGGGCCGCCCCGGAGATCGCGGTGATCTGCGGCACGCCGACGCCGGCGACGATGCGGGTGGTGCAGATGGAGCCGGGCCCGACCCCGACCTTGATCGCGTCGGCGCCCGCGTCCACCAGGACCTGCGCGCCGGCCTCGGTCGCGACGTTGCCGCCGACGACCTGCACGCCCGAGTTGCCCTTGATCGAGGCGATCGTGTCGGCGACGCCCTTGGAGTGGCCGTGCGCGGTGTCCACGATGATGACGTCGGTGCCCGCCTCGATGAGCGCCTTCGCGCGGCGGATCGCGTCCTCGCCGACGCCCACGGCGGCGGCGACGAGCAGCCGGCCGTCGCCGTCCTTGGTGGCGTCCGGGTACTGCTCGCTCTTGGTGAAGTCCTTGGTGGTGATGAGGCCCTTGAGCCGGCCGTCGGCGTCCACCAGCGGGAGCTTCTCGACCTTGTTGCCCGCCAGCAGCCGGAACGCCTCGTCCCGCGCCACCCCGACCGGCGCCGTCACCAGCGGCATCGGGGTCATCACCTCGCGGACCGGGCGGGACAGGTCCGACTCGAAGCGCATGTCGCGGTTGGTCACGATGCCGACCAGCACGCCGCGCACGTCGGTCACCGGCACGCCGGAGATCCGGTAGCGGGCGCACAGCTCCTCGACGTCGGCGAGCGTCGCGTCCGGCAGGCAGGTGACCGGGTTGGTGATCATCCCGGACTCGGACCGCTTGACCCGGTCGGCCTCCTCGGCCTGGTCCTCGATCGACATGTTGCGGTGCAGCACGCCGATGCCGCCCTGCCGGGCCATGGCGATCGCCGTCCGCGCCTCGGTCACCGTGTCCATCGCCGCCGAGACGAGCGGGATCCGCAGCGAGATCTCGCGGGTCAGCCTGGTCGTGGTGTCGGCCTCGCCGGGCTGGAGGTCGGAATAGCCCGGGAGCAGGAGCACATCGTCGAAGGTCAGGCCCTGCGGAAGGAACTTGTCGGGCTCGGCGGCGGGGTTCATGACAACCTTCCCGTATCGGTTGCGGCATCGGGCCAGGTCACAAGGACCCTGTCCCCATGGTAGGGCGTTCACCCGCACCGGCGCGGGCTCTTGCACGCTGCGGCCGCGTGGCCTTGATGACATCAGGAAACACGCCGGACGCCCCTGAGCATTCCCCCGCCCGGCGGACACTCCGCGTAATTGTTCGCGCACAGAGGAGACCGGGGGGTGCACCTTTCGGGGGCTCCGGCAGTAGCGTGGGAGTGTGCACGACGACGCACCGCTCGACCCGTTCGCCGGAGACCCGGAGGATCCGGCGGCGGCGCTCGGCGACCCCGGAGACGAGGCCGCTCCGCTCAGCGTGACGGAGCGGGAGGACGTGCTGGCCGACCTCGCCGACCTGGAGGTCTTCCGTGCACTGCTGGAGCCGCTCGGCGTGCGCGGCCTCACCGTCGACTGCGGCGACTGCGGCAAGCTCCACTACATCGACTGGGAACTGCTGCACGGCAACCTGCGCCACCTGCTGGACGCCGGGCTCCCCCGCGTCCACGAGCCCGCCCTGTCCCCCGATCCCGTCGACTACGTCAGCTGGGAGTACGCCCGCGGCTACGTCGACGGCGTGATCGACAGCGAAGAGGGCCGCGACGAGAACTAGCGCCCGCCGGGGCCCGGCCGCCGGCCGGGATCAGTCGTCCCAGCGCGGTGCCCGGTAGCGGTCGGTCCGGCGCTCCGCCTCCCGCCGCAGCGCGGCCAGGTCGTCCAGATCGAGGACGGGGTCGTCGCCCGGCGCGGCCTCCGGGCGGTCGGACGGAGCCGCGCGCGTGATCCTGACCGGGCCCTCCGGGCGGCGCTCGTGGTGCCGCCGGGGCGGGAAGAGGTCGTCCAGGCGGCGCTTGAGGCGCGTGATGTCCTCGCGCTCCCCGCCGCGGGACGGCCTGCCCGTCCTCGTCGGTTCCGGCACGGGCGCCGGCGCGGCGGACGGCTCCTGCGGGCGGGCGCGGGTCGCGGCGTCGGCGTCGCCCGCGGCGGGCATGGCGGCCGGGGCGGCGTGCTCGGACGCGCGCGGCGCCGGCGCGGCGCCCGTGGAGCGGTCGGCGCCGCCGCCCGCAGCCGCGACGCCGGTGCTGGCGAGGACGGCGCCCGCCACGCCGAGCGCGACGATCGTGCGGGACCCGCGGCGGCGCGGGCCGGGCCCGGACGGCGCGGGCGGCGCCGGCGGGGCGGGGTCGGCGCTCTGCTCGTCCACGTCGATGATCAGCGCGTGCAGCAGCCGCACCGCCGGGTCGGGCTCGTCGCCCGCGCACGCGGGTGGCGCCGGGTGCGGGGCGGCGGTCACGGGCGGGCGCCGCGCCGCCAGCGACTCGATGAGGGCGTCGGTGCGGCGGACGGCCGCCAGGTCCGCGGCCGGCGGACCGGCCGGGGCGCGGGCGTGGGCCGGTGCCGGGGCCGGGGCATCACCGGAGTGCGAGGGCTCGGCCGGATTCGGGGCGCCCCCGATGCCGGTGAGGGGGCCTCGCTCCGTCAAGCGATCGACTCCTCTCTCGCCATCGCCCGGAGCCGGGCCAGGGCGCGGTGCTGCGCGACCCGCACGGCGCCGGCGGACATGCCGAGCACGTTGCCGGTCTCCTCGGCCGACAGCCCCGCGACGACGCGCAGCAGCACCAGTTCGCGCTGGTGCTCGGGCAGCCGCGTGAGCAGGTCGCGGGCGCGCTGCGCCTCGATGTAGCGGACCACCGTCTCCTCCGGCCCGGGCCGGTCGTCGGGGCCGTCCGGCAGGTCCTCGGTGGGCACGGCGGCGCGCACCGCGCTGCGCATCGCGTCCGCGATCTTGTGCGCGGCGATGCCGAAGACGAACGAGGCGAAGGGGCGGCCCATGTCCCGGTAGCGGGGCAGGGCCGACAGCACGGCGATGCAGACCTCCTGGGCCACGTCGTCGGCGATGTGGTACTGCCCGGACACCCGGCCGAGCCGGGCCCGGCAGTACCGGACGATCATGGGGCGCACCTCGGCGATGAGGACCTCGATGGCGCCCGGGTCGCCCTGGACGGCGAGGTTCGTCAGCTCCTTGAGGTCGCCGTCGGCGGCATCCGCCGCGCGCAGCGCCCGCGTCCCGCGGCCGGTGTCGCGGGCGGCGTCACGGGGCGGTGGCGGGGCCGGACCTCCCGAGGGTTCGGCAGCGCGCGCGGTCATGGTCCCGGCGAAGCATCCCTCGGTCACGTCAAGCATGATGCCCAGCGCCGCCGGGCGTGTCTGCCCCGTCGTTGACAACGGAATGGTCACAGTGCTGGAACGAACCTGGGAATATTACGTCATGCGATCATTTCATTGCCACGCGTCACGAAAGATCAAACCGCCCACCGGATAAAGAACTTCCCATTCGGGTACATGCCAGCGACCCCCGTCCACCGGGTGGACGGGGGTCGCGGAGCCGGTCGGACCGGCGCGGCCTCTCCCACGCGGCCGGGGCGGACGGCCCCGGCCGGGACGCGGGATGGGTCAGTGGCCGTGCCCGTGGCCGTGGCCGTGACCGCCGCCGGCGGCCTCCTCGGCCTCCTCCGGCTTGTCGACCACGAGCGCCTCGGTGGTGAGCAGCATGCCCGCGATCGAGGCGGCGTTGGTGACCGCGGAGCGGGTGACCTTCACCGGGTCGATGACGCCCTGGGCGATCAGGTCGCCGTACTCGCCGGTCGCGGCGTTGTAGCCGTGGCCGGCCTGCAGCGCCTGCACCTTGGAGACGACGACGTAGCCCTCCTGGCCGGCGTTCTCGGAGATCCAGCGCAGCGGCTCGTTGAGCGCGCGGCGGACCGCCTCGGCGCCGGTGGCCTCGTCGCCGGACAGGCCGAGGGTGTCGAAGCCCTCCTTGGCCACGTGCACCAGCGCGCTGCCGCCGCCGGAGACGATGCCCTCCTCGATCGCCGCGCGGGTCGCCGAGATGGCGTCCTCCAGGCGGTGCTTCTTCTCCTTCAGCTCCACCTCGGTGGCGGCGCCGACCCGCAGCACGCAGACCCCGCCGGCCAGCTTGGCCAGCCGCTCCTGCAGCTTCTCGCGGTCCCAGTCGGAGTCGGAGTTCTCGATCTCGACCTTGATCTGGTTGACGCGCGCGGTGATCTCGTCCGCGGAGCCCTCACCGTCGACGATGGTGGTGGCGTCCTTGGTGACGGTGATCCGGCGGGCGCGGCCGAGGTCCTCCAGGCCGATGGAGTCGAGCTTGAGGCCGATGGCCTCGCTGACGACCTGGCCGCCGGTCAGGGTGGCCATGTCGCCCAGCATCGCCTTGCGGCGGTCGCCGAAGCCCGGCGCCTTGACCGCGACGGAGGTGAAGGTGCCGCGGATCTTGTTGGCGACGAGCAGCGCCAGGGCCTCGCCCTCGACGTCCTCGGCCACCACGAGCAGCGGCTTCTTGGTCTGCGCGACCTTCTCGGCCAGCGGCAGGAACTCCTGCACGTTGGAGATCTTGCCGTCCACGATGAGCACGTAGGCGTCCTCCAGGACGGCCTCCATGCGCTCGTGGTCGGTGACCATGTGCGGCGACAGGTAGCCCTTGTCGAACTGGAGGCCCTCGGTGAACTCCAGCTCGAGGCCCATGGTGTGGGCCTCCTCGACGGTGATGACGCCGTCCTTGCCGACCTTCTCGAACGCCTCCGCGATCAGCTCGCCGATCTGCGGGTCCTGCGCGGAGATGGTCGCGACGTGCGCGATCTCGTCCTTCTCGACGATCTCGCGGGCCGACTTCAGCAGCTGGTCGGACACGTGCTGGGCGGCGGCGTCGATGCCGCGCTTGAGCGCGAGCGGGGACGCGCCGGCGGCCACGTTGCGGGTGCCCTCCCGGACCAGCGCCTGCGCGAGGACGGTCGCCGTGGTGGTGCCGTCGCCCGCGATGTCGTTGGTCTTGGTCGCCACTTCCTTGGCGAGCTGGGCCCCGAGGTTCTCGTAGGGGTCCTCCAGCTCCACCTCGCGGGCGATGGTGACGCCGTCGTTGGTGATGGTCGGCGCGCCGAACTTCTTGTCGATGACGACGTTGCGGCCGCGCGGGCCGATCGTCACCTTGACGGCGTCCGCGAGAGCGTTGACGCCGCGCTCAAGAGCCCGGCGAGCGTCCTCCTCGAACTCCAGGATCTTCGCCATGCGGATACTCCTCTATTACGCGATCCGCCCCGGCAGCCCCGCCGAAGGCGGCGCCGACCGGGGCGGGTGCATCACGTCTCGGTGATTACTTCTCGATGACCGCGAGCACGTCGCGGGCCGAGAGGACGAGGTACTCCTCGCCGTTGTACTTGACCTCGGTGCCGCCGTACTTGCTGTAGAGCACGACCTCGCCGACCTTGACGTCGACCGGGACGCGCTCGCCCTTGTCGTCGACGCGACCCGGGCCAACGGCAAGGACGGTGCCCTCCTGGGGCTTCTCCTTGGCGGTGTCCGGGATCACCAGGCCCGACGCGGTGGTGGTCTCGGCCTCAAGCGGCTGGACGACGATGCGGTCCTCAAGCGGCTTGAGAACAACCTTGGTGGCGGTCGTCACGATCTGACCTCCCCTTCGATTGGTCCTCGGCCGGCCACGGATGACCGGCCAGCACATGTGACAGAAGAGGCGACCCTGGACCGGCCTGCCGTCGCGGGTGCCAGACCGACCTTGTCGCTGTTGTTGGCACTCTCAGTACGAGAGTGCCAGTCATGGAGACTATTCCGTGCTCGGGAGCCCGTCAACACGGACACGGAGGCACCGGGCGCCGTTCACCTGACGCTAACTTCGCTCCATGGACATCGCGTCGTTCCGGGCCCTGCGCACCCCCTCCGGCCAGGCACTCCTCGGCGAGGCGGCGGCGGCGGACGTCGGCGAGGACGGATTGCTCGCCACGGCGACGCGGCTGCGCGAACGACACGATCCCGCGCTGGTCGCAGCGGCGCTCACGCAGGTGCGGCTCCGGGAGCGGGCACGGGCCAAGTTCGGCCCGGACGCCGACCGCATGTACTTCACGCAGGCGGGCCTTGAGCAGTCCACCCGTGCGAGTGTGGCGGCGCACAGAGCGCGACGGTTCGCCGACCGGCTGGACGGCGCGCGTGTGCTGGACATGGGCTGCGGGATAGGGGCCGACCTCATCGCGCGGGCGCGCGCGGGCCTCACCGGCGAAGGCGTGGAACTCGACCCGTTGACGGCCGAGGTGGCGCAGGCGAACGTGACCGAATTCGGCCTCGACGCGTCCGTGCGCGTCGGCGACGCGACTGAGGCCGCTCTGGACGGCTTCGACGCGGTGTTCGCCGACCCCGGGCGGCGCACTGCACGGGGCAGGGTCTTCGACCCGCGCTCCTACGAGCCGCCGCTCGACGTCGTCCTGGACAGAGCGCAGAAGGTCCCTGGAGCGTGCGTCAAGGTGGCGCCCGGCATCCCGCATGAAGCCCTCCCGGACGGCGCAGAAGCCGAGTGGGTGTCGGTCCACGGCGACGTCAAGGAGGCGGCCCTCTGGCTGGGGTCGCTCGCAGGGGACGTCGGCCGCCGGGCCACGCTGCTGTCGTCCGACACCGACCCGCAGGTCTGGACATTGACCCCGCAAGTATCGGACGGCCCCGATGTCCGCCCATGGGGCCGTTACCTATACGAGCCCGACGGAGCGGTGATACGCGCCCATCTGGTGGGCGAGGTGGCAGAACTGGTCGGCGGCGGGCTGGCCGATCCGCAGATCGCGTACATCACGTCCGACCGGCTGTTCCCGACGCCGTTCGCGTCCGCCTACGAGATCGAGGACGTCATGCCGTTCTCGGTGAAGCGCCTGCGCGCCGAGCTGCGCCGCCGCGAGGTCGGGGTGCTGACGGTCAAGAAGCGCGGCTCGGCCGTCGACGTCGACCGGCTGCGCCGCGACCTCGGCTTCGCCGGGCGCCGGCCGGGGCACGGCGCCGCGCAGGCGACGCTGGTGGTCACCCGGGTCGGCCGCGATCCGGTCGCCCTGCTCGCCCGCCCCGCCGCGCCCGCTCCCCCGGCGGGCTGACCCGGCGGGCTGACCCGCCCGGAGCGGGGCCGCCCGGCAACCGTGCCCAAAGATCTTCCGCGCGGCCGGGCAACGCCAAGCGGGGCCGGGCGACGCGCCACGGCGGTGCAAATCATCGGCGTTTTCCGGCATCGCGTCCACCAGGGATTGCGGGCGCCCGGCAACGCGGCGGCTCCGGCCCCGAATCGGCGCGCCGGGACCGACGCGCCCGAAAACACCGGGACGGGTTCACCGGCCGGGACTTCGGCGCCGCGGAATACCCTCCGAAATAGGGCTTGAATCCGCCCTGCGCCGCCTCGCGGCCGCGGCCGCGCACCGGCGTGCCGCCGCCGCGCCCGGTTCGGGAACTGCCGATGTTGTACGAGATGTACGGACACGGCACCGTCCCCGGCCACCGCGCATCCCCGCCGCATCATGACGATCAAGGCGATTGCCGCGTAGCGGTGATCAACCCCGCTCCCGGCTATTTCTTACTTTCCGCCCCAGCCGGATAACAGGCGCATTCCGCAGAACTCGCAATCTTCTCTGCTACCCGTTTTAGCGGTCCCTCACACGCACTACAGTGGCCACCTCAGAGATTCATTTGCCGTGCGTCATTTCGTCGCGCCGGCACACGAAGGAGCATCGGGTGGAAACGAATCACAACTTCCTGCAGACGGGAGGTCAACCGGTCTCGGATCGGATGCGGGAGTTGCTCGCCCGTGCGGCGCAGGACCACGTCTATGAACAGCGCTCACAGGGTCAGGTCCTGGACGAGATTCGCCAGCGGCTGGAAGGCATGGAGTGGCTGCTCCGCGAGGTCCGCGAGCGGGAGCTCACCGGGCTGACCGGGCAGCTCGAGAGCGTCCGCGGGCAGGTCGACGAACTGTCCGGCAAGCCCCCGGAATGGGCCGAAGGACTGGCCGAGCACATCGAGTCGTTCGGCGAGCGGGTCAAGCCCGTCGCCGAACTGCCGGCGCTGTGGGCCGACGTCGGCGTCGTCGCCGAGAACGTCGACGAGGGCCTGACCCGCATCCAGGCCGTCCTCGACTCCGCGCAGCACATCACGGACGCCACGCAGCAGGCGTCCCAGCGCATGGACGAGATGACCAAGCGGCTCGACAAGCTCCAGGGCAGCATGGAGGCCGCGTCCGTCCGGTTCAACCGGCTGGACAAGTCGCTCGCCGAGCTGGGCCACCGGTCCGAGCGGCTGGAGCACTCGATCAACGGGGTCACGGCCCGGGTCGACCAGGCGCTCGGCGAGATGGCCGAGCGGATGGAGCAGGGGCTGGAGGCGGTCAACGGCCGGGTCGAGGGCGTCGGCGGCCGGCTCGACGGGCTGGACGGGCGGCTGGACGGCGTCGACGGCCGGCTGGAGGGGCTGTCGGGCAAGCTGGAGGGCCTGGACGGCCGGTTCGAGAGCCTCGACGGCCGGCTCGACGGGATCGGCGAGCGGATCGGCCGGCTCCCCGCCACGCTGGAGATCGCCGAGGTGCACCGGCTGCTGGCCGAGATCGCGCAGCGTCCGGCGGCCGAGTACGGCGACCGGTTCGACGCGCTGGAGAAGCACCTCGCCGAGGCGGTCGACCCGCTGATCGAGGAGCTGCGCGCCCGGCCGGACCGCGACGAGGTCAAGGCGACCATGTCGCAGATCGCCGAGACCGCCTACAGCGACGTCGCCAAGCGGATGGACGAGTTCTCCCGCCGCTTCGAGGACGTGCACGAGGACGTCCGCAAGCGCATCGAGAACATCCACGAGGAGGTCGCCAAGCGGGTCGACGTCGCGCTGGAGGAGTTCACCGCGCAGGTCGACATCGTCTCCCGCCGGGTGGAGTCGGTGCACGCGGACGTCACCAAGCAGGTCAGCGGCGTCCACGACGACTTCGGCAAGCGGATCGGCGACATCCACGAGGACGTCACCCGCCAGGTCGGCAGCATCCACGACGACGTCGCCAAGCAGGTCGGCAACATGCAGGAGGACGTCGCGCGGCAGGTCGGCGGCGTGCACGCCGAGTTCGCGCGGCGCGTGGAGAGCATGCAGGACGAGGCCGGCCGCCGCGCCGACGCCGCGCAGGCCGAGTTCGCCAAGCGCTTCCTGCACGTCGAGGACGAGGTGGGCCGCAAGGTCGACGGCGTCCACGACGAGGTCTCCAAGCAGGTCAACGCGGTGCACGAGGACGTGCTGAAGCGGCTGTCCACGCTGGAGGAGACGATGCTCGCGCTCGCCGAGGCCCTGCTCCGGCCCCGCCGCGAGCCGAAGGACTGACCGGCGATCGGAACCATCGGGTGGGGCCCGGCCGCGGGCCCCACCCGAGCCGCATTCGGATACCGGACGGAATCCGCGGTGTTTGTCCGGCAAACGCCCGCGACGACCGGAGATACTCCCGCACCCGACCCCGCTGACGTGCAATTTGTTACGTTCCGTCTTCGCAAAATCACTCCCAATACCCTTCGGAATCCGTTTTCATGGATCAGGTGACTCGCACACCGGCTGCCTGCCTGCCGACCGGAGCCCCGCCCGGCCACCCCACCCTGCGCTGGGTCGAGGAGTGCCTCGGCCGCGGCGCCGAGGTCCGCATGGTGCGGCCGCTCGCCGGCGGGACCGCGCACGCCAACCACGCCCTGCTCGTGGAGAGCGGCTCCGGCAGCGCCCACCGCCTCGTCCTGCGCCGCTGGACGGGCCGCCCCGCCGACGGCCGCGCCGCCCGCCGCTACGGCGACGCCGACTTCTCCCCCGAACGCGAGATCGCCGCGCTCGCCCTCCTCGCCGGCTGCGAGATCCCCACCCCGGAGCTCGTCGCCGCCGACCCCGCCGGCGCCTACTGCGACGTCCCCGCCCTGCTCATCACCCGGCTCAGCGGCCACCCGCCCCGGCCGTCCCCCGACGACCTGCCCGAATACCTCATCCAGCTGGCCGCCGCGCTGCTGTCGGTGCACGCCCTGAACGGCGCGTCCACGATGCCCCCGTACATCCCCTACAACCGGCTCGACGTGCGCCGCCCGCCCAAGCACGCGCTCCGCCCCAGCCTGTGGCAACGCGCCTTCGAGGTCGCGGCCCGGCCCGCCCCCGAAGCGCCCGCCCGGTTCATCCACCGCGACTACCACGCCGACAACACGCTGTGGTCCTACGGCAAGCTCACCGGCGTCGTCGACTGGTCGGACGCCTCGTCCGGCCCCGTCTCCGTCGACATCGCCCGCATGCGCCGCGGCCTGGCCCTCCGCTACGGCCCGTCCGTCGCCGACCGCTTCCGCGCCACCTTCGACCAGGTCTCCGGCGGCCACGCCCACGACCCGTACTGGGACGTCCGCAGCCTCCTCGACCTCCTCCCCGAAGACGACGACCGCGTCCTGGACGAGGCCCAAGTCCCCCTCTACGAGGACTACCTGGCCAATCTCCTCCCAGAATGTTGAAGAGAAGAGCACCCTGAAACCTCAACCGGCGACCACAGGGCGGGCAGCCACGGGTTGGGCGGCCACGGGTCGGGCGGCCGTAGGGCGCCCTAGCGCCCGGAGGCCGCCCGACCCGCCGACGCAGACGACCGCAGCGACGCCACGCACACCCGCACAGGCACGACAGACCTCAACGACGGCGTGAGGATCGCCTGCGTCGCGACGGGGGTTCCAGGGGGTCGCCCCCCTGGGCAAACGTCGCCCCCCTGGGTGTTACAGCGTGATGGTTTCGATGGGGAGGCTGGAGTCTGCCGGTAGTTCCAGGTCGGACGGGTGGCGGCCTGAGGCGACGAGTTCCGAGCCCAGGGCGGCGACCATCGCGCCGTTGTCGGTGCAGAGTTTCGGGCGGGGGACGCGGAGGCGGACGCCCGCGGCCTCGCAGCGTTCGGCGGCCAGGGCGCGCAGGCGGGAGTTCGCGGCGACGCCGCCGCCGATCAGCAGGTCGCGGACGCCGTTGTCCTTGCAGACCTTCAGCGCCTTCTGCGTCAGGACGTCGACCACGGCCTCCTGGAAGGACGCGGCCACGTCCGCGATCGGGACGGGCTCGCCCGCCCGCTCCTTGGCCTCGACCCAGCGGGCCACCGCCGTCTTCAGGCCGGAGAACGAGAAGTCGTAGGTGCCGTCCTTGTACTTGCCGCGCGGGAACGCGATCGCGGCGGGGTCGCCCTCGCGGGCCATGCGGTCGATCACCGGGCCGCCGGGGAAGCCGAGGTCGAGGACCCGCGCGACCTTGTCGAACGCCTCACCCGCCGCGTCGTCGACCGTGCTGCCGAGCGAGTGGACCTCGTCCGTCACGTCCGGGACGAGCAGGATCGAGGAGTGGCCGCCCGACACCAGCAGCGCCACGCACGGCTTCGGCAGCGGGCCGTGTTCGAGCTGGTCGACGCAGACGTGCGCGGCGAGGTGGTTGACGCCGTACAGCGGCTTGCCCAGCGACAGCGCGTACGCCTTCGCGGCGGCGACGCCGACCATCAGCGCGCCCGGCAGGCCCGGACCGGCGGTGACGGCGAACGCGTCCACGTCGGCGAACGTGACGCCGGCGTCGGCGAGCGCGCGCTCGACGGTCGGCCCCATCGCCTCCAGGTGGGCGCGCGAGGCGACCTCCGGCACGACGCCGCCGAACCGGGCGTGCTGGTCGACGCTGGAGGCGATGGCGTCCGCCAGCAGCGTGTGCCCGCGAACGATCCCGACCCCGGTCTCGTCGCAGGAGGTCTCGATGCCGAGCACCAGCGGCTCGTCCCGAATCATCAGTTCTCCCGGTTGAAGCCCATGGGCGGACGGCGGGTGAGCGGGCGGCTCATCACGATCGCGTCCACGTCGGAGGGCTGGTAGTAGCGCTTGCGGAGGCCGACCTTGACGAAGCCGAACCGCTCGTAGAGGCGGTGCGCGGCGTCGTTGTCGGCGCGGACCTCCAGGAACACCGCCTCGCTGTTGCGGCGGACGGCCTCGTTCAGCAGCGCGGTGAGCAGCGCCGCGCCGATGCCGTCCTTGCGCCGGTCGGCGCGCACCCCGATGGTCTGCACGTCGGCCTGCCCGCCCGCGGCGGCGAGGCCCGCGTACCCGACGATCTCGCCGCCGGGCTCCTCCGCGACGACGTAGTGGCGGGTGCGCGGCTGCTCGGCGAGTTCGCCGCGGAGCATCTCCTCGCTCCAGGCGTCCTCGGGGAACAGGGCCTCCTCCAGCCGGTGGACGGCCGGCAGGTCGGCGTCGGTCATCGGCCGCAGGACGACACCGGTCATGCCGGGGTCACCTTCTTGCGGGGCCCCGGCTCCTTCGCGTCGGGGCGGCGCAGGTAGAGCGGCTCCGGCGGGAGGAGTTCGGGGACCTTGAGCCCGGCCAGGCGGGCGACGGTCAGCTCCGCGAGGGCGCCGGCGGACGGCAGCAGGGGCTCATGGCCGGATTCACCCAGGACGTCGGGGTAGAGGGCGGCGCCCTCGCCGACGACGGGCAGCCCCTCGGGGACGTCCGACGGCGGGCCTACGGCGGGTTCGGTGGCGCGCGCGCGTGCCGAGTCGTACCGCGCCCAGTAGACCTCTTTGCGGCGGGCGTCGGTGGCGACGACGAACGGTTCGTCCCGTCCGGTGGCCCAGGCGATGATGTCCAGCGTGCAGACCCCGTGCACGGGGACGCTCAGGGCCTCCCCCATGGCGCGGGCGGTGACCAGCCCGACGCGCAGCCCCGTGTAGGGGCCGGGCCCGACGCCGACGGCGATCGCGCTGAGGTCTTCGGGGACCGCTCCGGCCTCCGCCATCACCTGCGCGATGGACGGTGTGAGCAGTTCGGTGTGTCTGCGCCGGTCGACGGCCTCGGCGGTGCCGCGCGGTACGGCGCCCTCACCCGGAATCCACTCGTACAGCGCCACGGTGACCGCGGCGGTCGCGGTATCGAAAGCCAAGACCAGCACGGGTTGTAAGCCTACCGGTCAGGCGGCGGGCCGTGGCCTCGGACGGTCAGCCCTGTTCGAGGGCCTGGATCACGGTCTTGGCGACCTCGGTGGCCCCGTCGGTGGCCGCCCCGGACGAGAGCGGGTCGCCGTCGTCGGATCCCGCGTAGTGGATCGTGACGAGGACGTTCGCGAGCCGGATGTTGCCGACGGCCTCGCCGGACCCCTGTCCCTTGTCCACGCTGTAGACGATGTAGCCGTCGTCACCGACGTCCTTGGTCCGGGTCTTGTCGGTAAGCTTCTGCCCGGGCAGCAGCGCCTTGCCGGACTCGTCGGCGGTGCGCTCGGAGATGAGCGTCCTGCTCGCGGCGTCCGTGGGCGTCCGGCCCGCGTCGCCCGCGATCGCGCGGAGCTCGACGGTGAGCTGGCGCTTGGTGTCGCCCGCGTAGGCGCCCCACACGCACTGGTTCTGCCGCTCGTTGCTCTGGTAGTTGTCGGCCTGGGTGCGCTCGGAGCCCGGCGCGAGCCGGTCGATGAGGTCCTGGGCGACGATCGTGCAGGCGTCGGGGACGACGCTGCGCTCGCCCTTCGCCGTCGGGGAGCTCTCGGTGGCGCCGCTGCCGACGATCTGGCCGCCCTCCTTGTCGCCGCTCGCGCCGACGCCGGTCAGGACGACGACCACCGCGAGGACGCAGACGGCGATGCCGGCGCCGACGCCGCCGAGGATCGCGGCCCAGCGCCGTCCGCCGCGGCCGTCGCGCGCCACCCGGTGGCTGCCGGTGCGGTACCCGCCGCTGGCCGAGCGGTATCCGCCGGTGTCGGAGCGGTACCCGCCGCTGCCGGAGCGGTAGCCGCCGGTGTCGCGCCGGCCGCCTGCTCCGCCGCCGCCCGCCGTCCGGTACCCGCCGGTGTCGGAACGGTAGCCGCCGGTTTCGGACGGGTAGCCGCCGCTCCCGGTCTGGTAGGGGCCGGTTTCGCGCTGGTAGGGGCCGCTGTCGCTCTGGTAGGGACCGCTACCCGTTCGCCCCGGCCCGTAGCCGCCGGACCCGTAGCCGCCGGACTCATGGCCGCCGGAACCGGAGCCGGACGCGGCGTAGCCGCCCGTGCCGTATCCACCGCCGTCCGGCCGGTAACCGCCGCCTGGCCCCTGGCCACCGCCCGAACCGCGGTAGCTGTCGCGGTCACTACCGCTGCGATGGCTACCACTCACCGGTTCCCACTCCCGTTGAGAATCGATATGTCGTAAGTGAGGCTTGTTCCGGCAAAGAGTACGACATGTGGCCGTAAAGTGGACCACCCCGGTTGGCAAAAAACGGAGAAGTTGCCCTCAGCCGGTCATCCGGCGTCGAGTTCCAGGTCGGACCAGCGATGACCGACCCCGACGATCCTTACTTCGCGTTCCTCACCGGGCCCGTCACCGCGCGAAATGATCACTTCCAGCCGGTCCTCGGCAAGGCCCTCCGCGAGCCCTTCTCCCCATTCCACGATCGTCACCGATTCCGTCATCGACGCATCAAGATCCAGATCGTCGAGTTCCGCGAAACCGCCCAGTCGGTAGGCGTCCACGTGCACCAGCGACGGGCCGCCGGCGAGCGAGGGATGCACCCGCGCGATGACGAACGTGGGCGAGGTGATCGGCCCCCGCACCTTCAGCCCCTCGCCGATCCCCTGCGTGAGCGTCGTCTTGCCCGCGCCGAGATGGCCCGTCATCACGAGCAGGTCGCCCGCCCGGAGCCGCGCGGCGAGGCGCAGCCCCAGTTCGTGCATGTCCGTCGCGGTCGGGACGGTGACGGTGAACGCTTTCACGCGGTTCGCTCCTCCTCCTGCTCGGGACGTTCCTCGGGGCGGACCCGGGCGATCAGCCGCCGCAGCCCGCCGGTCACCACGCCGGGGTACTCCAGCGGCAGCACGTGCCCGGCCTCCTCCACCTCCACCAGCTCCGCGTCCGGCAGCTCCGCCGCGATGCGGCGGGAGTGCTCGGCCGGGGTCAGCCGGTCCCGCCCGGCGGCCAGCACCAGCACCGGCACCCGGCCGAGGACGCCGAGGCAGCTCGTCTTGTCGTGGCCCATCAGCGCCGGATAGAACTCCGCGATCACGTCGATCGGCGTCGCCCTGATCATCTGCTCCAAGAAGTCGACGACGGACGGGCTGACGTACTTGTCGGCGAACGCCATCTTCCGCGTGACGACGAACGCCAGGTCGGCGCCGAGCCCGCGGGCCCGCTCCACCAGCTCCGCGCGGCGGCCGAGACCGCGCAGCGCCCCGGGCGCCAGCGGCCGGACGGCCTTCGCCAGCACCAGCGGCAGCCCGAGCGTCATCTCCGCCAGCTCGCCGCACGAGGTGTTGACCAGCGCCACGCCCGCGACCCGCCGCTCGAACACCTCCGGATGCCGCTCCGCCAGCGCCATGATCGACATGCCGCCCATGGAGTGCCCGACGAGGACGACGCGCTCCTCCGGGCCCGTCGTCGCCTCCAGCACCGCGAGCAGGTCGTCGCCGGTCTGCTCGATCGTCGCCCGCACCGGCGCGCTGCGCCCCGACCGGCCGTGGCTGCGCTGGTCCCAGAAGACCATCCGCACCAGACCGCGCAGGTCGCGGCGCTGGTAGTGCCACGAGTCCTGGTTGAGGGTGTAGCCGTGGCAGAACACGACGGTGGGGCCGGCGTCGTCGGGACCGTCCACCTCGACGTGCAGCGGGACGCCGTCCGCGGCCTCGACCGTCAGCTCCCGCCCGCGCAGCTCGCCGAACGGCTCACCGGCGTCCGGGTCGGGCCGCAGCCGCACCCGGCCCACCGCGAAGCGCCGCAGCCCGACGGCCGCGCCCACGCCCGCCGCGCCGGCGCCCGCGACGACCCCGGCCAGGCCGATCCTGCGTCTGCTCCTGCCGTCCATGCACGCGCCCCCTACAGCGCCCGTCCCGGATACGCCCTCGGCACCCGGGACCCGATGCGGGTGACGATCTCATAGGAGATCGTGCCCAAGGCGTCCGCCCACTCCTGCGCGGTCGGCTCGCCGCGGTCGCCCGGCCCGAACAGGATGACCTCGTCACCCGCCGTCAGCCGGTCGTCGCCGAGGTCGATGACGAACTGGTCCATGCAGACCCGCCCGGCGATCGTCCTGCGGCGCCCACCCGCGAGGACCTCCAGGAGATTGGACCCGTTCCGGGGGATCCCGTCGCCGTACCCGACGGGCACCACGGCCAGGTTGGCGGCCGCTCGCGTGGTGTAGGTGTGACCGTACGACACTCCGCGGCCTGCTGGGACCCGCTTGACCAGGGCCGCGTCCGCCACCAGCGTCATCGCCGGGCGCAGCCCGAACGTCCCGAGCCGGGGCACCGGCGTCAGCCCGTAGGTCGCGATCCCGGGACGGACGAGGTCGAACCGCGCCTCCGGCAGGGTCAGCGCCGCCGCCGAATTGGCGATGTGCCGGACCTCGAACCGCGCGCCCGCCTTCTCCGCGTGCGCCGCCATCTCGGTGAACGCGCCGAGCTGCGCCGCGATCGACGGATGGCCGGGCTCGTCCGCGCAGGCGAAGTGCGACATGACCCCGACGACCCGCACCTGCCCGGCGGCCTCCGCCTTCAGCGCCGCGTCGACCAGCGCCTCCCAGTCCGCACCGCTCGCCCCGCCCCGGGTCATGCCCGTGTCGGCCTTCAGATGGATCCGCGCCTGCCGCCCGGCCCGCTCCGCCGCCCGGACGACCTCGTCCAGCAGCCAGACCGCCCCCACGGTGAGGTCGACGTCCTTCGCGACGGCCTCCGCGTACGGCTCGCCGGGCACCCCGATGCACACCAGCGTCCGGACCGTGACACCGGCGTCCCGCAGCCGCAGCGCCTCGGCCAGCTTCGCGACCCCGAGCCACGACGCACCGCCCGCGAGCGCCGCCCCCGCCGCCTCGACCAGCCCGTGCCCGTACGCCTCGGCCTTCACCATCGCCATGACCTCGGCCCCCCGCGCCCGCTCGCGCAGCAGCCCGACGTTGTCGCCGATGGCGCCCAGATCAACACGCGCCTCCGCAGGAACCCTCATGACTCTAAGTGTGCCGCTCAAGACCCCATGTCCGCGCACCGTCGCACAGGTGGTGTGTGGTTACCGGGTGATGGTGCGGAAGGCGGCGGGGAGGGAGTTGATGACGTCGTGGGCGCTTATGGGGGATTCGGCGCCTGGGGTGGGGGCCGCGGCCAGGCGGGCGGCCAGGCCGTGGAGGTAGGCGCCTGCCGTGGCGGCGTCCAGGGCGGGGAGGCCGCCGGCCAGGAGGGCGCCTATCAGGCCGGACAGGACGTCGCCCGTGCCGGCGGTGGCTAGGCGGGGGGTGCCTGTGGGGTTGACCCTGACTGGGCGGTCGGCCTCTGCGATCAGCGTCGTCGAGCCCTTGAGCAGGACGGTCGCGGAGAGTTCGGCGGCGGCGCGGCGGACGTGGTCGAGGCGGGCGGCCTCGATGGCGGCGCGGTCGGCGGCGATCAGGCGGGACAGCTCGCCCGCGTGCGGGGTGAGGACGGTCGGCGCGGCGCGGGCCAGCAGGTCGCGGCGGCGGGACAGGACGGTGAGGCCGTCGGCGTCGACGAGGACGGGCAGGTCGGTGGACAGGACCGCTTCGAGGAGGGACTCGGCGGCGTCGTCCGTGCCGAGGCCGGGGCCGACGACCCAGGACTGGACGCGGCCGATGCGCTCCAGGACCTTGGCGTCGTGGCGGCCGGGGTCGATGACCGTGGTGACGGCCTCGGGCCAGCGGTGCCGGACGAGTTCGACCGGGTGCGCGACGGAGGCGAAGCGGACCATGCCCGCGCCGCCGTGGACGGCGCCGCCGGTGCACAGGACGGCGGCGCCGGTGAACTCGTCGCCGCCCGCGAGGACGCCGACGACGCCGCGCCGGTACTTGTCGGACTCGGCGCCCGGCTCGGGCGGCTGGACGTCGGCCGGGCGCGGCGCGACGACGTCCGGGTCGGGCAGGTCGGGGCCGAGCCCGATGTCGACCAGTTCGACCACTCCGCAGTGGGACGCTCCGGGGTCGATGAGAAGGCCCGGCTTGTACGTGCCGAAGGTGACGGTGACGTCGGCGTGGACGGCGGCGCCGTCGACGCGGCCGGTGCTCGCGTCCACGCCGCTCGGCACGTCGCAGGCGACGACGAGGGCGGCGGACTCGGCGGCGAGCGCGGCGTAGCGGGCGTGCGGGTCGCGGAGGCCGCCGGTGCCGCCGATGCCGGTGAGGCCGTCGATGACCAGGTCGGCGCCGGCGATGGCGGCCTCCGCGCCGGTGGGCAGGAGGCGGCCGCCGGCGGCGAGGAGGTCGGCCAGCCCGGCTTCGTGGATCTTGGAACCGGCCTGCACGGCGTGGACGCGGGCGCCGCGCCGGGCGAGGCGCGCGCCGGCGTAGAGGGCGTCGCCGCCGTTGTCGCCGCCGCCGATCAGCAGGACGATGCGGGAGCCGTACACGGCGGGCAGGAGGCGGGCGCAGACCGAGGCGAGGCCGGCGGCGGCGCGCTGCATGAGGGCGCCGTCGGGGACGCGGGCCATCAGGGCCCGCTCCGCCGCCCGGACCTTGCCGACCTCGTGCGCGTACCTCATCCCCGGCTCCCCCGCTCGGTCATACGGACAGGGTGCCACGGAGGGCGCGTCCCAACCCCGCGCACCGGCCATTTGTACCTTGCGCTGCAACTTTCGGTGTCATGTGCGCAAAAGAATCATCGGCCGTAGAATCTCCCCCATCCGCTCCGATGTATTCGCACTGCGGCGTTCAGGTGCGGCAGAATGCGCCCTGATCAGTCCGCCGGGACTGGAGAGGCCCGAGTAGATGAGCACTTCCCGAGGTCCCTCCGTCCGGCAGCGCCGGCTGGCCGCCGAGCTCCGGAGGCTGCGCGAGCGCAGGGGTCTCACCGGGGACGAGGTAGCCGAGCGGCTCGCCTGGTCCACCGCCAAAGTGAGCCGGCTGGAGAACGCGCGGACCGGCGCGAAGATCGGCGACGTGCGGCGGCTGCTGGAGCTGTACGAGATCGACGGCCCCCGGCATGCCGACCTCATCTCGCTGGCGCACGACGCGGCGCAGCGCGGCTGGTGGGAGGAGTACCGCGACCTGCCGAGCTCGCTCGCGGATTTCATCGCCCTGGAGTCCGAGGCCACCGCGGCCAAGGAATGGGGCAGCACCGTCTTTCCCGGCCTGCTGCAGACCGAGGACTACGCGCGGCACGTCATCGGCGGCTGGAGCGACCTCGCCACGCTGCCGCCGCAGGAACTGGAACGCCGGGTGGACGTGCGAATGCGGCGCCGCGCGCTGCTGGACGGCCCGCATCCGCTGGAACTCTCGGTGGTGCTGGACGAGTCGGTTCTGCAGCGCCTGATCGGCGACCGGAAGGTCATGCGCGAGCAACTCGAACATCTGTGCCGGATGACCGAGTCGCCGAACGTGACCGTGCAGATCCTGCCCTTGGGTATCGCACACTCGGTGTTGGCTGAATCGTTTATCCTTCTGGAATTCTCACCGGTGCATGACATCGTTTTCCCTGATATCGTGCACGTGGAATCCCTGACAATCAGCCACTTTGCGGATGAGGCTGTTACCTATATGTACAGGCTCGCCTATTCAAGCCTGGCGGGCCAGGCGCTGGACGCCGACGAATCCCGGCGGCGCATCGCCGCGGCCAAAGACGCCTGGTGACGGGTCCGCTAAGGGGCTCAATCCTTGTGAAAGGCACCGAGTGTCCCCTTTCGCCACTCCTGCTCCGCAATGGAGGAGAAGCGCCCACTGCGGGGCGAGCAACACGTGCGTCGAGATCGCCGCACTGGCCGGTTCGTCCCATTCCATCGGGGCGCGCGACGCCAAGCACGGTACGCAGAGCCCGGTCCTGTCATTCTCGTCCGGAGAGTGGCAGGACTTCCTCGAACGAGCCAAGAAGGGCGAATTCGATCTGGGCCGATGAGGCGGCGCTGAGCCGCCGCTGAGGCCCGCTTCCGCCGCCTCACGAGGGCCGGCGGAGGGCCATGCCGCACGGGCCGGGTCCACGCTAGACCCGGCCTGTCGCCACCCCACCCGAAACTCTGGTCCTACCTCGCCGCGCCGGTCACACGGGTACCGCGCCACCCGTCCGTGATCAGGCGTTTTTTGCGATCTTGTTACCGTGTGCTTGATGTACCGGGAGCGCGGCCGCGAACAATGCAACTTTCGATGCAGGGAGCCGGAATGAGTTTCCGTGGGACACCCCCCGCCCAGTGGAGGAGAAGCACCCGATGCGGCGCCAGCAACGGCTGCGTCGAGGTCGCCCGTCTTGACGGCGAGGCGATATCCGTGCGCGACACCGAGGACACCGTGACGCTCCTCAGGTTCGGCCCCGGTGAATGGCGCAGGTTCACCGAGGACGTCCGGGACGGCCGCTACGACCGCCCCTGAAAGAAACTCTGCAACTTGCATCTCCGCTGAGAATTCCAACCGGCCGGAGAATTTCATTTCACGTTTGGCGAGATGATCGGGCGAGTGGCATTCGTCACGCCACTCGGACGCCCCTCGGCACGCGGAAAAGGGGCGTCCGCAGCCGGGCGGTGGTCAGGGCGACGGCGCCCGCCGCGAGCGCGAGGTCGAAGGCCAGCCCCCACGGCCACACCGCCGCCTCGGCGTCCGGGTCGTGCCGGTGGGGGCCCTTGCCCTTGCGGGTGTCGCGCACGCTGCGGCTCAGCTCGCCCAGCGGGTCGGCCGACGGCGGCCGGCTGAACACCTGGTCGCCCACGACGATCCTGCGCTCGGGCAGCCGCGGCGCCGCGTCGGCGAGCACGACGACCGGGTTCGGGGACAGCAGCCACCAGACGCGCTCGCTGTGCTCGACGGTGTAGCCGTCGTGCGGGGTTGTCCGGTGCTCGCCGGTGAACTGGAGGGCGATCGAGTACAGCAGCGGCGTCCCGGCGAGGAGCACGAACACCGTGATGTAGGACATCAGCACCGAGGTGATGCTGCGCGCGAGGACCGCCGACCACGCCTGGCTGATCGCGCAGACCACGCCGATGAGCAGGGCCGTCACGCTGAGGACGGCCTGCGCCCGCAGCGGGCTGATCACCCCTTCGGCGACCGGGAGCAGCAGGACCGGCAGCGTGAGCAGGAGGGCGGCCAGGCCCGTCCCCCACGCGGCGGCGAGCTTGCCGAGCGCGATCTCGCCGGGCGTGAGCCGGGTGACCTGGAGGGTGGCGAGCGTCCCGCGCTCCCGGTCGCCGTTGATCGACTGGCCGCTGAGCGCGGGCGTGACCAGCAGCGTCAGCACCAGCACCCCGAGCAGGACCCCGCCGAACATCGGGATCCCGGGCCGGTCATCGGCCGAGCCCCCGCCGGCCTCCAGCGCCAGCCGGAACAGCAGGCCGAGCCCGTTGACGGTCAGGAACCAGGCCGCGAGCAGCGCCTTCCACCGGCCCGTCCGCAGCCGGGTCCTGATCTCCTGCCGTGCCACCAGGCCGATTCCGCGCGCGGTCATCGCCGGTCACCTCCGGGTCTCGGTCATCGCCAGGTAGGCCGATTCGAGCGCGCCGCCCGCGGGGGCGAGCCCGCAGACGGGCACCCCGGCCTTGACCAGCTCGGCCAGCAGCGCCGCCGCCTCGGCCTCGGTGAGCGGGCCGACCTCGGCGCCGCCCGGCAGTTCGGTGGTCCGCAGCGCCGGCAGCCCGCCGGGCCGGTCGGCCAGGGCCGCGGCCAGCGGTCCGGGGTCGAGCGAGCGGACGCGCCACCGGACGCGCGACGACGTGCCGGCGAGCTCCGCCATCGTGTGCTCGCCGACCGTCCGGCCGTGGTCGACCAGGACGACCCGGTCGGCGATCTCCTCCAGCTCGCCGAGGATGTGGCTGGACACCAGCACCGCGACGCCCTCCGCCGCCAGGGAGCGCAGCAGGTCGCGCAGTTCGACGCGCGAGCGCGGGTCGAGGCCGGAGGCGGGCTCGTCCAGCAGCAGGACGCGCGGGCGGTGCACGAGGGCGCGCGCCATCCCGAGCCGCTGCTTCTGCCCGCGCGACAGCGCGTGCACCGGCCGCCCGACATGGTCGTCCAAGCGGACGAGGGTGAGCAGCGCCTTGACCCGGCGCTGCCGCTCCGCCTTCGGCAGCCCGTAGGCGTCCGCGAAGAACGCCAGGTACTCGTCCACCGTGAGCTGGTCGTACACGCCGAAGACGTCGGGCATCCAGCCGAGCGCGTCGCGTGCCCGCGCGGGGTGGGTCAGCGCGTCGTGCCCCGCGATCCGCACCGTGCCCGCGTCGGGCGCGAGGAGCGTCGCGAGGATCAGCAGCAGGGTCGTCTTGCCCGCGCCGTTCGCGCCGACGAGCGCCGTGACCTGCCCGTACGGGACGGTGATGTCGAGGCCGCGGAGCGCCTCCACCGGCCCGAACCGCCGTGTGACACCGTGCGCCTCGACGCCAAGGGCGCCACCGAGGCCGCCGTCTTCCGCCACCCGCCACCTCCGCCGCCGGGCCGGTCCGATCTCGCTTGGACGCGGCCCGGAATCAGCGGGTTCCGGCGGGTCTACTCCACCGTGACGGACTTGGCGAGGTTGCGCGGCTGGTCGACGTCGTGGCCCTTGGCGGTGGCCAGCTCGCAGGCGAAGACCTGCAGCGGCACGGTCGTGACCAGCGGCTGCAGCAGCGTCGGGACGGCCGGGACGCGGATCAGCGTGTCCGCGTACGGCTCCACCGACTCGTCGCCCTCCTCCGCGATGACGATCGTCCGGGCGCCCCGGGCGCGGATCTCCTGGATGTTCGACACGATCTTGTCGTGCAGCACGTCCCGCGCGCGCGGCGGCACCACGACCACCACCGGCAGGTTCTCCTCGATCAGCGCGATCGGGCCGTGCTTCAGCTCGCCGGCGGCGAAGCCCTCGGCGTGCATGTAGGCGAGTTCCTTCAGCTTCAGCGCGCCCTCCAGGGCGACGGGGAAACCGACGTGGCGGCCGAGGAACAGCACGCAGTGCTCGCCCGACAGCGACCGGGCCAGCTCGCGGACCGGCTCCATGGTCTCCAGGACCTTGTCGACCTTCTCCGGCATCCGCTCCAGGAGCTGCACCATGGCGAACACCTCGTCGCCCCACTTGGTGCCCCGCACCTGCGCGAGGTACAGCGCGATGAGGTAGACGGCGACGAGCTGGGTCAGGAACGCCTTGGTGGACGCGACCGCGACCTCCGGCCCGGCGTGCGTGTAGAGGACGCCGTCGCACTCGCGCGGCAGCGTCGAGCCGTTGACGTTGCAGATGCCGAGCAGCTTGGCCTTCTGCTCGCGGGCGTGCCGGACGGCCATCAGCGCGTCCATCGTCTCGCCCGACTGGGAGATCGCGATGACCAGCGTGGACGGCGACAGGATCGGGTCCCGGTAGCGGAACTCGCTGGCCAGCTCCACCTCGCAGGGCAGCCCGGCCCAGTGCTCGATGGCGTACTTGGCGATCAGGCCCGCGTGGTAGGACGTCCCGCACGCGACGATGATGATCTTGTCGACCTCGCGCAGCTCCTGGTCGGAGATGCGCATCTCGTCCAGGTGCAGCCGCCCGTCGGAGCCGATCCGGCCGAGCAGCGTGTCGGCGACGGCGCGCGGCTGCTCGGCGATCTCCTTGAGCATGAAGTAGTCGTAGCCGCCTTTTTCCGCGGCCGACACGTCCCAGTCGACGTGGTACTCCTTGATCTCGGCGGGACGGCCCTCGAAGTCGGTGACGGTGACCCCGTCGGCGCGCAGCTCGACGATCTGGTCCTGGCCCAGCTCGATCGCGTCGCGGGTGTGCGCGATGAACGCCGCGACGTCGCTGGCGAGGAAGTTCTCCCCGTCGCCGACGCCGACGACGAGCGGCGAGTTGCGGCGCGCCCCGACGACCAGGTCCGGGTTGCCGGTGTGCACGGCGACCAGCGTGAACGCGCCCTCCAGCCGGCCGCAGACGCGGCGCATGGCGTCGGCGAGGCCGCCGCCGGACTTCAGCTCGTCCTCCAGCAGGTGCGCGACGGCCTCGGTGTCGGTGTCGGACGCCAGGCCGTGCCCGGCCTCCTCCAACTCGGCGCGCAGCGCGGCGAAGTTCTCGATGATCCCGTTGTGGATGACCGCGACGGAGCCGGTGCAGTCCACGTGCGGGTGGGCGTTCCGGTCGTTCGGCGGCCCGTGGGTCGCCCACCGGGTGTGCCCCATGCCCAGCGTCCCCGAGGGCGGCGGCTCCTCCTCCAGGGCGGCCCGGAGGTTCCCGAGCTTGCCCGCCCGCTTCGCCGTCGCCAGCTTCCCGTCGGCCAGCACGGCCACCCCGGCCGAGTCGTAGCCGCGGTACTCCAGCCGAGCCAGGCCCTCGACGACGACGTCGAGCGCCGGCCGGCCCCCTACGTACCCCACGATTCCGCACATGGCGGCAACTCTATTCGGTGTCCTGCCAGGGACCTACCCGCGGACGGCCCGGGCCGCTCCGCTAACGTGAACCGCCGGTGAAAACCCGGTGACCGGCTGACCAGCCCGGTTAATGTTCAGCCATGACGAGCGGATGGGACAGCGTGCCGAGCCCCTACGTGGAACTCTCCCGCGGCGCCTGGCGGGGCCTGCGCGAGAGCACCCCGCTGCCGCTCACGCCCGGTGAGCTGGACGCCCTGCGCGGCCTGAAGGACCCGATCGACATCACCGAGGTCGAGGAGGTCTACCTGCCGCTGTCCCGGCTGCTCAACCTGTTCTTCCTCGGCGACTGGCGGCTCCGCGACACCGTCAGCGGGTTCCTCGGCGGCGAGGTGCCGCCGACCCCGTTCATCATCGGCGTGGCGGGCAGCGTCGCGGTGGGCAAGTCGACGACGTCCCGGCTGCTGCGCACGCTGCTGGCCCGCTGGCCGGAGCACCCGACGGTGGAGCTGGTGACGACCGACAGCTTCCTGCACCCGAACGCCGTGCTGTCCGAGCGCGGGATCATGGACCGCAAGGGGTTCCCCGAGTCCTACGACCGGCGGGCGCTCGTCCGGTTCGTCTCGGAGATCAAGGCGGGCGCGGCCGAAGTGACGATCCCGGTGTACTCGCACCTGGAGTACGACATCGTGCCGGACGCGGCGCAGACCGTCCGGCGGCCCGACATCCTGATCGTCGAGGGGCTGAACGTGCTCCAGCCGGCGCCGCCCGGCACCCTCGGCGTGTCCGACTTCTTCGACTTCTCCATCTATGTGGACGCGCGGGTCGAGGACATCCGGCAGTGGTACATCGACCGGCTGTTCGCGCTGCGCCGCACCGCCTTCACCGACCCGCGCTCCTACTTCCACAAGTACGCGCACGAACTGGACGAGGACGAGACCGCCGCGTTCGCGCAGCGCGTGTGGCGGGACGTCAACGAGATCAACCTCGTCTCCAACATCCTGCCGACACGCGCGCGCGCCACGCTCGTCCTGCACAAGGACCGCGACCACGCCGTCCAGCGCGTCCGCCTGCGCCGCATCTGAGCGGCCCTATCCCGGCCCCTATCCGGCCCTATCCGGCCCGCCGCTAGCGCCAGGGGCCGGTGACGGCGAACGTCGTGCCCGGCGTGTAGACGTTGACGAACATCGTCCGCCCGTCCGGGGAGAAGGTGACCCCGGCGAACTCGCCCCACTCGGGCTCGTCCTCGGTGCCGATGTTCTGCCGGTTCCGGGCCATCGCGTAGACCTTCCGGCGGCGGGACACGCCGAACACGTGCTGCGCGCCGTTGCCGTCCTCGCACACCATCAGCCCACCCTGCGGCGCCAGGCAGATGTTGTCGGGCGACTCGCCGGGCTTCTGCACGTCGGTGCCGGGCCCGAACACGATCACCAGGGTGAGCCGCCGGTGGCGCGGCTCGTACGACCACACCTGCCCGAAGTGGTCGGCGCGCGACCCGTCCGCCGTCTTGGCGAAGCTCGACACGAAATAGACGCGGTCGCCGCCCCAGTAGCAGCCCTCCAGCTTCTGCGCGTGGGTGATGCCGCCGGGCCCGAAGTCCTGGAACCGGATCGGCGTCTCCTTCGCCAGCGGGTCGGGGACCTTCTTCCACTCGACGTGCTCGAACACGGTGCCGGGCTCCTGCACGACCGACAGGTCCGGGACGTCGGGGACGTGCAGCGCCTCCAGCCGTCCACCGGCCCGCAGGCTGCCGAAACCGCCGCGCGCCTCCTTCGGGAGGAACCGGTAGAACAGCCCGAACGGCTTCTCGAACGCGTCCTCGGTCTCGTAGACGGTGCCGTCGCGCGGGTCGACGGCGATGGCCTCGTGCTGGAACCGCCCCATCGCGGTCAGCGGCTCCGGAACGGTCCTGCCCTGCCGGTACGGGTCGACCTCGAAGATGAACCCGTGGTCCTTGGTGTAGCCGTTGGTGCCGGCCTTGTCCTCGGTCTCCTCGCAGGTCAGCCAGGTGTGCCACGGGGTCGGGCCGCCCGCGCAGTTGACGGCCGTCCCGGCGATGGCGACGCGCTCGGTGCGCACCCGCCCGGCGCCGTCGACCTCCAGCGCGGTGCAGCCGCCGAGGCCCTCGGGGTCGTAGGTGACGCCCTCGACCGGCGGCACCCGGTGCTCGGCGTCCGGTCGGTTCTCGTGGTTGCGGACGAGCCACGTCCGGCCGCGTCCGGGGAAGGCGGCCATGCCGTCGCAGTGGCTCGGCACCGCGCCCTCGCCCGAGCGCAGCGGCTCGCCCTCCCGCGACAGGACGGTGTACCGGAACCCGCGCGGCAGGTCGAGCAGGCCCTTCGGATCGGGCACGAGCGGCCCGTAGCCGTCGTGGCGGCCGACCGGCGCGGCGGCGGCGCTCCCGGCGAACAGCTGCTCCACGGCGCCGGTGAAGGCGATCCCCGCCCCCACCGCGCCCGTCCCCGCCAGGAGCCGGCGGCGCGTGACTGACATGGGTGCACACTCCCTGGTCTGGAACGATCAAAACCCTCCAGCCCGTTGTAACACGCGTCACACCGGCCGGATATGGCACACCTCGACAGGGCGTGTCAGGCACGGCGCCGCCGCCGGGGCCGGGCACCGTTCAGCGGGGCTCGATCTCCGCCAAGTGGGCGACGACCGTTTCGCTGAGGGTGGCGAACGCCGCGACCTGCTCGGGGGTCAGCAGGTCGATGAAGTGGCGCCGCACCGACTCGACGTGGTGGGGGGCGGCCTCCTCGATCGTCCGGCGGCCCTCGCCGGTCAGCACGATGACGGCGGCGCGGCCGTCCTCGGGGCTGGTGTGCCGGGTCACGAGGCCGCGCTGCTGCATCCGGGTCACATGGTGCGACAGGCGGCTCGGCGACCAGCGCATGTGCGCGGCGAGCTCGGTGAGCCGCAGCCGGGCGCCGGGGGTCTCCGAGAGGTTCGACAGCACGTCGTAGTCGGCCTCCGACAGGCCCGAGTCGGCGGCGAGGTCCCGGGCGACCTGCTGGTCGAGCAGCAGGGACAGGCGCCGGTAGCCGCGCCACGCGCGGTCCTCGGCGGGGGTGAGCCAGCGGGGTTCGTCCATGGCCGCCAGCTTAGTTGACATGTCACATACATCGCGACTAACTTCCTTGACATGTCAAATAGATCGTCGGCACCGGCCCCTTCCGCCGCGTCCTCCCTGCACTACGGCCTGAACATCTCGACCTCGGCGGAGCCGGGTAGCGACCCCGTCGCCGACGCCCGCCGGGCCGAGGAACTCGGCTTCGACTTCGTGTCCGCCTCGGACCACCCGTGCACCGAGCACCCGACCATGGAGACCTGGACGATGCTGTCGTGGATCGCGGCGGCGACGTCCACGATCGGCGTCGCGACCCGCGTCCTCGGCGTCCCGTACCGCAACCCCGCGCTGGTCGCGAAGATGGCCGAGACCTTCGACCGCCTCTCCGGCGGACGGCTCGTCCTCGGGCTGGGCGGCGGCTACTCCGACGAGGAGTTCCGGGCGTTCGGCATGCCCGTCCCCACCGCCCGCGACAAGGTCGACGGCCTGGCCGAGGCCGTCCGCATCACCCGCGGGCTGTGGTCGGAGCGGGCGTTCACCTTCCACGGCCGCCTGCACCGGACCACCGAGGCGCATCTGGAGCCCAAGCCCGAACGGCGCATCCCGATCTGGCTCGGCACGTTCGGCCCGCGCGCGCTCGACCTGACCGGGCGGGTGGCGGACGGGTGGATCCCGTCCCTCGGCTTCGCCCCGCCCGAACAGGCCAGGGCCATGCGCGCACGCGTCCTCGCCGCCGCGGCGGACGCCGGGCGCGACCCCGCGGAGATCACCTGCGCCTACAACGTCGGCGTCCGGATCGACGCGCGGGCCGGAGACGACCCGGGCATGGTCGGCGGCCCGCCCGGCCACGTCGTCGAGACGCTCCTCGGGTTCATCGAGATGGGCTTCACCACCCTCAACTTCATGCCCACCGGCCCCGGCCAGGACGAACAGGTCGAGCGGCTGGCCCGAGAGGTCCTGCCCGAACTGCGCAAAGCGGCCGGCTGAGCGCGGCACGCCGTCGCGGACTGGTGATCGGAAATGTCCGTCGTCGCCACGATCATTGAGCGATGACCGACACTCCCCGCGTCGAGGACGCCGCCGAGAGCGACCTCCCCCGCCTGCTCGTCGAACCGCCGTGGACCCGCCGGACGCCCCGGAGCACGGAGCCGGTCGTCCTCAAGGGCCTGAAGCGCCCCAAGACCCCGGCCGCCGAGTCGTGGCCGCCCGGGGTGCGCGATGAGTGGCTGAAGGCGGCGGACGGCTTCCAGCGGGCCTACGAGCCGCTCCCGGCGGACACCGACTGGGCCGCGGTGGCCGAGCACTACCGCAGCGGCGCCGCGCTGGAGGACCCGCGCGGCGGGGACCGCGCCCGCCGGTACTACCGGCTGGTCATGGACGGTCCCGGCGACCTCGCCGACGAACTCCTCGCCGACGTGCGCTACCACGGCGACTGGGCCGGCTGGGTGTACCGGGTCCCGCTCCGGCACTTCGCCGCCCGGCGCGGCCTCACCGCCCACCCGCTGATCCTGCACGCCGCCAAGGCCCACCTGTCGTGCGCGGAGGCGCTCGTCCCGTTCGTGGACGACGCCACCGCGCAACTGATGATCAACGCGCTCGGCCAGTTCGACGAGGCGGCGCGGCTCTGGTTCGGCTGGCACGGCCCGGCCGCGGCCCCGTTCGTCGTCCCGGAGGCGCTGCGCAAACCCGGGCCCAAGCGCACGAAGGCCGAGCAGGGCCTCGCGCTGATCGCCCGGGAGCACGGCGCCGACTGCCTCACGGAGGCGGCGCGGACGTACGGCGAGGAGGCCGCCGCCGCGATCGCGGCGCTGGGCGTCGATCCGCTCGACCAGTACCCCGGCGAGCTGCCGGAATGGGACGAGGAGCGGGTCCGCGAGCAGCTCCCCCGGCTGCTGCTGCGCGGCCGGGAGCGGGCCCTGCCGGTGGCGGCCGCCCGGCACTTCGTGACCATGCTGCTGATCTCCACGCCGAAGGACCCGTACCCGGGCTGCGAGCAGGTCATCGAGCTCTGCGACCCCGCGTCCCTCGCCGAGTTCGCCTGGGCGCTCCACGAGAACCAGCGCGGCGGCGGGCTGTGGGCCGCGCCGGGCGTCCAGTACGCGCTGCGGCGGCTCGGCGACGCCGGGACCGCCGCGCGGCTGGCCGCCCGGATGGCCCGCTGGGACAACTACTACACCTGGACGTTCAAGGGCCTCTCGGCGCTCGACGTGCTCATGGAGATCGACGCGCCCGCCGACGAAAAGCTCCGCCACCTGGACCGCATCGCCCGCCGAGGCGCCGACGCCAAGCACCTGCGGCCCCGGGCGCAGGGCCGGCTGAACGCCGCCGCCCGCGAGCGCAAGCTGTCGCCCGAGCAGCTCGCGGACCGGCTCGTCCCCGACCTCGGCCTGGACGCCGACGGCTCGCTCGTCCTCGACTACGGGCGGCGCCGGTTCCGCGTCGGGTTCGACGAGCAGCTCAAGCCCTTCGTGACCGACGAGGACGGCAAGCCGCGCAAGACGCTCCCGAAGCCGGGCGCCAAGGACGACGAGACGCTCGCGCCGGCCGCCTACGCGCGGTTCTCCGAGCTGAAGAAGGAGGCCCGCGCCACCGCCGCCGACCAGATCAGGCGGCTGGAGGCGGCGATGTCGGCCGGACGGTCCTGGTCGCCCGAGGAGTTCGGCTCCCTCCTCGCCGGGCACCCGCTGATGCGGCACATCGTCTGGCGGCTGGTGTGGTCGGCGGGCGGGACCGCCTTCCGGGTCGCGGAGGACGGCACGCTCGCCGACGTCCACGACGACGCGTTCGACCCGGCACCGGACGCCCGCGTGACGCTCCCGCATCCCGTCCTGCTCGGGGAGAAGACCGTCGCGGCGTGGGCGGAGGTCTTCGCCGACTACGAGATCCTGCAGCCGTTCCCGCAGCTCGGACGGCCCGTCCACACCCTTGTGGACGACGAGCGCACCTCAAGCCGCCTCACCCGCTTCGAGGGCGCCACCGCCCATTTCGGCAGGTTCATCGACATGACGTCCCGCGGCTGGAAGCTGGGCGAGAAGGAGACCGGCGGGTTCCGCCGCCAGGTGAACCTCATGACGCCCGTAGGCCCGCACGTCATGGTCGCGTTCGAGCCGGGCATCCGGGTCATCTCCCCAGAGGAGTTCGCCGAGCAGACGATCGAGCGGGTCATGCTCATGACGGGCCCCTACTCCGGCGAGCAGCTCGCATTCGGTGAACTCGACCCGGTCACGATCTCGGAGACGCTCGCCGAACTGACGCGCCTCACCGGCTGACCGGCCGGCCCTTCCGTCCACCGATCGGTGGACGGAAGGTTCAACCGGTCGAGGCTCATGCGGGCAAGGGCTCCGCGACCAGGCTTTTCCGCATGACGAATTTCCCTGTGCGCATGGCCCGGTGGAGCGCCGGGCACCCCTGGCGCGGCATCGCGGCCTGGTTCCTGTTCGTGGCGCTGTGCCTCGGCGTCGGAGCCTCGGTCGGCGGGCACGCCGCGACGACCGAGGACTTCTGGATCGGCGAGGCCGGACGGGCCGAGGCCCTGGCCACCGAGGGCGGGCTCCAGCAGCGGCCCGTCGAGCACGTCCTGATCACCGGCCGGGGGCCGGCGGCCGACGCGGCGGCGCAGGACGCCGCCGCGCGGATGAGGGCGCTCCCCGAGGTCGCGTCGGTGTCGGCGCCGGTGCGCTCGGCCGACGGGACGGCGGTCCGGGTCGACGTGGCCCTGAAGGGCCCCGAACTCGAAGGCAAGGACCACGTCGACCCGCTGCTCGCGCAGACGGCGGCGGTGCGGGCCGCCCATCCCGGAGTGAAGGTGGAGGAGACCGGCGGCCCGTCCATCAGCAAGGGCGTCGGCGAGCTGCGCAGCGACGACCTCGCCCGCACCGAGGTGATCGCCGTGCCGATCACGCTGGTCACGCTGCTGGCGGTGTTCGGCTCCTTCGCGGTCGCCGTCGTGCCGGTGGTGCTCGCGCTGTCCTCGATCGCGGCGGCGATCGGCCTGTCGATGCTCGCCTCGCACGCGTTCCCGGACGCCGGGATCGGCGCGAGCATCATCCTGCTGATCGGCATGGCCGTCGGCGTCGACTACACGCTGTTCTACCTGAAGCGGGAGCGGGAGGAGCGGGCGCGCTCAGGCGGCCGGCTCGACGCGCGGGCGACGGTGGAACTCGCCGCCGCCACGTCGGGGCGCGCCGTGGTGGTGTCGGGGCTGGCGGTCGCCGTGTCCAGCGCGACGCTGTACCTGGCGGACGACGTCATCTTCTCCTCCATCGCGACCGCCGCGATCGTGGTCACGCTGGTCGCGGTGGTCAGCTCGCTGACCGTCCTGCCCGCCGTGCTGGCGAAGCTCGGCGCCTGGGCGGAGCGGCGGGCGGTCCGGCGCGGCCGTACGCCGAAGGCGCCGAAGATCGGCACCGGCCGGATCACCAGGGCGATGCTGCGCCCCACGGGCCGACACCCCGCCGCGACGCTGGCCGTGTCGGCGCTGGCGATGCTCGCGCTGGCCGCGCCGCTGCTGACCCTCGACCTGACCGACATGGGCCGCGACAGCCATCCCCGCGAGATCGCCGCGATGCGCGTGTACGACCGGCTGAACGCGGCCTTCCCCGAACTGAAGGCCACCCACCAGATCGTCGTGAAGGCCGGCGCGGGGCACACCGGCGAGGCGCGGGCGGCCCTGGCCGACCTGGCGCGGCGCGCCGAGCGCGACCCGCTGCTCGCCGGGACGTCCGAGCTGCGCACCTCGCCGGACGGGCGGATCAGCGTCCTCGAACTCCCGGTGCCCCACCACGCCAGCAGCCCCGAGGCGCAGCGGTCCCTGGACCGGGTGCGGGACGAGTACGTCCCGGCGACGACCGGGCGCCTGGACGCCGAGACCGCCGTGACCGGCGACGTCGCCCGCTACGCCGACTACCCCGAGCACCAGGAGCGCAAGCTGCCGATCATCATCGGCGCCCTGCTGCTGGTCACGTTCGCGATGACGGTGTGGGCGTTCCGCTCGGTCGTCCTCGGCCTGGTCGGCGTCCTGCTGAACCTGCTGTCGGCGGGGGCGGCGCTCGGCCTGCTGACCGCCGTGTTCCAGGGCACGTGGGCGGAGGGACTGCTCGGCTTCACCTCCACCGGCTCGATCGGCTCCCGCGTCCCGCTGCTGCTGCTCGTGATCCTGTTCGGCCTGTCGATGGACTACCAGGTCTTCGTGATCAGCCGGATCCGGGAGGCGGTGCTGCGCGGCGTCCCGACCCGGCAGGCCGTGCTGGACGGGATCGGCGGCTCGGCGAGCGTCGTGACCAGCGCCGCGTTCGTGATGGTGACGGTGTTCGCCAGCTTCGTCCCGCTGCACATCATGGAGATGAAGCAGATGGGCTTCGCGCTCGCGGTGGCCGTCCTGCTGGACGCCGCCGTCATCCGCATCATGGTGCTGCCCGCGCTGATGCTGCTGCTCGGCGACCGCTGCTGGTGGCCCGCGCGGAGCGTGCGGCGGGCCCGGGACGGCGGCGCCGAGAAGATCCCGCAGGCCATAGGCTGACCGGCATGCCGATGCCGCAGCCCGGTGAACGCCCCCAGGTGCGCGCGATCCGCCGCTGGTACGTCACCGCCTGGGTGGTCCTCGGGCTCGTCCCGCCCGGCATCGCCGTGTGGGACCAGCCCGAGGGGACGCGGTCAGCCACGCTGGCGCTGCTGTCGGTGCTCGCCCTCTGCTACCCCGTCACCGGGACGTTCCCCGGCGACCCCGTCCTCCGCCGGACCGCGTTCCTCGGCGTGCTCGCCGCCGGGATCGGCGCCGTCTCCTACGAGATGGGCGGCGCCGCGTCCCTGCTCATCGCGTCGCTCCCGCACTTCTGGATCTTCGCGGGCAGCCCGCGGCGCGCGGTCGTCCTCAGCGGCGCCGCCGCCGCGGCCGCGGTCGCGGGCGACGCCGCCCGGTCGGCCCCCGACGGGCCGCTGCTCACCGGCAACGCGGTCGCCGCGCTCATCGGATACGCGGCGAGCGTCCTGTTCGGGCTGTGGATGCACCGGGTCGTCGGGCGGCACGACGAGCGCGCCCGCGCCCTCGCCGCCGACCTCGCGGACGCCGAGCGGCGGCTCGCCGAGGCGCAGCGCCGGCAGGGCGCCGCCGACGAGCGGGAACGCCTCGCCCGGGAGATCCACGACACGCTCGCGCAGGGGCTGGCGTCCATCGTGGTGCTGGCGGAGGCCGCGCGTGACGGCCTCGGCACCGACCCGGCCGGGAGCGCCCGTCAGCTGGCCTCCATCGAGCGGACCGCCCGGGAGAACCTCGCCGAGGCGCGCGTCCTCGTCGGGGCGGCGGCACAAGCCGAGGTGGCCCCCGCGTCCATCGCCCGGACGCTGCGCCGCACCCTCGACCGGTTCGCCGAGGACACCGGGCTCGCCGTCACCGCCGACCTCCCGGACGTCGACTGCGACCAGACGACCCGGATCGCGCTGCTGCGCTGCACCCAGGAGTCGCTCGCCAACGTCCGCAAGCACGCCGCCGCGTCCGCGGTCGGGATCGTCCTGGAACGGCGCCCGCACGGCGTCGAACTGGAGATCACCGACGACGGGCGCGGGTTCGCGGTCGGCGCGGCCCGGGGGTTCGGCCTGGACGGCATGCGCCGCCGGCTCGCCGAACTCGGCGGCGAGCTGACCGTCACCAGCTCACCCGGCGACGGCACCCGCGTCTTCGCCATGATCCCCCTGAAGGCATGACATGACCGGCACCCTGCGGATCATCGTGGTGGACGACCACACCGTCATGCGCGCGGGCGTCGTCGCGCTGCTGGCCGCCGAACCCACCATCGAGATCGTCGGCGAGGCCGGCGACGGCCGCGAGGCGATCGAGCTCGCCGAGCGGCTGCGGCCCGACGTCGCCCTCCTCGACCTGCGGATGCCCGTGCTCGACGGCGTCGCCGCCACCGCCGGGATCGGCCGGTTCGGCACCCGCGTGCTCGTCCTCACCACCTACGACACCGACACCGAGATCGAGCGGGCGATCGAGGCCGGCGCCATCGGCTACCTGCTGAAGGACACCACCCGCGACCAGCTCGTCGACGCCATCCGCGCCGCCGCGCGGGGCGAGACGGTCCTCGCCCCGCGCGTCGCGGAGAAACTGGTCGCCCGGATGCGCCGCCCCGAGCCCGCCGCGCTGACCGCCCGGGAGATCGACGTGCTGCGGGCGGTCGCCGACGGCCTGTCCAACGCCGAGATCGGCAGGCGGCTCGTCATCGCCGAGGCGACGGTCAAGACCCACCTCCTGCGCGTCTTCGCGAAGCTCGACGTCGGCGACCGCACCCGCGCCGTCGTCGTCGCCATGGAACGCGGCCTCCTCGGCGACACGCGCTAGTCGGCGCCCGCTAGTCGGCGCTCGCTAGTCGGCGCTCGCCACCGCGAGGGTGCGCAGGCGGAACGTCGCCAGCAGCGTCGCCGCCGCCGTTACCGCCACCAGCAGCGCGATCGCGACCGGCAGATCGACCGTCGAGGTGACCGGGGACGCCCCGGTCAGCGCGTCCGTGACCGACAGGCACCACTGCTGGATGGACGCCGACTTCGCGCCCGGCGCGAAGCTGCCGAGCAGCGACTCCCAGACCAGCGCGTACAGCAGGCCGATCGTGACGGCGTTGCGGCTGGCGACCGCGAGCGCGACGAACACCGCGCTGTAGGCCACCCCGCCGATCAGCACGCCGACCGCGAACGCCGGCGTCAGCTGCGCCGTCGTCCCGCTGAGCACCAGCCCCGTCAGCAGCGTCGGGACCGTCGCGAACGCCGTCACCAGGACGATCGCCACGACGAGCTTCGTCAGCACGATCACCTCGCGCGGGATCGGCTTGGTCAGCACGTACATGATCTGGCCGTCGTCGATCTCCGGCCCGATCACCCCGGTGCCCGCGATCAGCGCGAGCAGCGGCAGCAGCGTCGCGAGCCCGAACTGCTGCAGCACGCCCGCGGAGACGTCCAGGTCGTTCTGCCCGGTCGCGCGGAGCACGACCGCCAGGATCAGCATCATGAGCGGCAGCCCCAGCAGGAGCAGCGCCCGCTTGCGCCCGAGCATCGCCCGGAACGTGATCATCGCAATGGTCGGGTTCATCGGGCCACCAGGTAGGAGAAGACGCTTTCGAGGGACTCGTCGGCCGGGGAGACCTCCCAGAGGCGCACGTCCGCGTCGCGGGCGACCTGCGGCAGCAGCAGCGTGAAGCGCTGGAAGTCGACCGCCTCCACCCGCAGGCCCTTGTCGGTGAGCTGGACGCTGCGCGCCGAGCCGTCCGCGATGACCGCGGCGGCCAGCCGGCGGTCGTCGGACGAGCGGACGAGGAAGATGTGCGGCCGGTCGGTCATCAGCCGGCGGATCTTGCGGAAGTCGCCGGACGCGGCGTGCCGGCCCGCGACGATCACCTCGATATGGCTGGCGAGCCGCTCGACCTCCTCCAGGATGTGCGAGGAGAACAGGATCGTGCGGCCCTCGTCGGCCATCCGCTGGATGAGGTCCATCAGCTGGAGGCGCTGGCGCGGGTCCATGCCGTTGAACGGCTCGTCCAGCAGCAGCACGGGCGGGTCGTGCACCAGCGCCGACGCCATCTTGATGCGCTGCTTCATGCCCTTGGAGTAGTTGCCGATCGGGCGCCCGGCCGCGTACTCCATCTCGACGAGGCCGATGGCGCGGCGGGCGGCGGCGTCCGGGTCGGGCAGCTTGTGCAGCTTCGCCATCGCGTTGATGAACTGCTCGCCGGTGAGGAAGTCGTACGCCGACTCGCGCTCGGGGACGAGCCCGAGGCTGCGGTAGGCGGACGGGTTCCGCCAGATCGGCGCCCCGTCCAGCGTGACGCTCCCCGACGACGGCGCGAGGAACCCGCCCATCATGTGGATCAGCGTCGACTTGCCGGCGCCGTTCGGGCCGAGCAACCCGGTCACGCCGGGACCGACCCTCATCGACACGCCGTTGACGGCGACGACGTTCCCGTACCAGCGGGACACGTTCTCCAGGATCAGCTCGCTCTTGCTTCCTGTGGGGGGACGACCCCCCACACCCCCCGCTTCGCTTCGCTCATTCATGAGAGGCCCGCCTTCCTGAACCGGCGGTACAGGACCGCGATCGAGCCGACGACGATGAGGGCGCACAGGGCGAGCGCGACGACGCCGCCGGTGACGCCGGGCGCGATGCCGGGCGAGGACGACTCCGCGCCGAGCAGCCTCACCTGGACGATGTCCACCAGGTTGAACGGGGTGAGCAGCCCGATCCAGCCCTGCAGGGTGAAGTTGGTCCGCGCCTCGGCGATGCCCTGCACGGCGCCGACGAACGCGGCGCTGATCATGTAGACGGCGATGACCGCGGCGACGCCGAACCCGCGCCGCGGCGTGAACGCCGCGACGACCATCCCGATCGCCGCCAGCACCAGCGCGTACAGCACGCAGCCGACGAGGGCGCCGAGGTAGTTCAGCAGCTGGTCGCCGGAGTCGGGCATCTTGGTGATCAGCCCGCCGACGTACAGCACGGTGACGGGCACCGCCATCAGCGCCAGCAGCGCGGTCGTCAGCGCGGCGCCCTTCGCCAGCACGAAGTCGAGATGGCCGACCGGCCGGGAGAAGTACAGCGGGATGACGTGGAACCGCACCTCGCGGGAGGCCAGCACCGGCGCCTGCGTGGCCAGGAAGATCGCCACGATGACCTGCATGATGTTGGCGTAGGACGCGTAGCGGAACAGCGCGTCCGGCTCCTTGCTGAACGCGAACGCCGCGACCGACCCGGCGGCCGGCAGCAGCATGATCCCCGCCAGCAGGAACGGCATGACCTTGGCCCGCGCGGGCCGGCCGAGCCCGAACGCGGCGCGCAGGTTGTGCACGTACAGCGACCGCAGCACGTACGCGCGGCCGTTGCGGCGGCCCTCGTAGTGGCGGTAGCCGATGTCGTGGATGGTGCTCGTGCTCATCGGGGGGCTCCCTGCTGGACGGGTCCGGCGGGCGGCTGGACGGTTCCGGCGGGGGCGGGCGGCGCGGGCGGCCCGGTCTGGAAGACCTCCTCGATGTGGTGGCGGCGCTGCTCCATCCGGATCAGCCGCAGCCCGAGGTCGGCGACGCCGTCGCGGACCAGGTCGTAGGTCGCCTCGCCGGCGATGTCGACGATGAGGAACCGGCCCTCCGGGTGGACGGACACGCCCTGGTCGTACAGGTGCTGCCCGAGCACGTCGCGCCCCTCGTCGACCTCGACGGTCAGCACCCCGCTCGCGGAGGTGTACGCCTCGACGGCCTGGGACCGCAGCAGCTTCCCGCCGTCGATGATGACGACGTGGTCGCAGACCCGCTCCAGCTCGCCCAGCAGGTGCGAGGTGACGAGGACGCTGATCCCGAACTCGGCGCCGATGCGCCGGATCAGGTCGAGCATCTCGTCGCGCCCGGCCGGGTCGAGGCCGTTGGTCGGCTCGTCCAGGAACACGAGCTTCGGGTCGTGGACGAGGGCCTGCGCGAGCTTCACCCGCTGGCGCATCCCGGTGGAGTAGCCGCCGATGGGACGGTACCGCTCCTCGTAGAGGCCGACGTGCCGGAGCGTGTCGGCGGCGCGTTCGCGGGCCGCGGTCGCGGGCAGTCCGCACATCCGGGCCATGTGCACGACGAACTCGGTCGCGGACACGTCCGGCGGCAGGCAGTCGTACTCGGGCATGAACCCGACGCTCTCCCGGATCCGCAGGCCCTCGCGCGCGATGTCGAGCCCCAGCACGGTCGCGGTGCCGGAGGTCGGCGGCAGCAGCCCGAGCAGGATCTTGATGAGCGTCGACTTGCCGGCGCCGTTCGCGCCCACCAGCCCGACGACGCCCGGTTCGACGGCCACGGAGAGGTCGTCCAAGGCGGTCACCCGGGGGAACCTCATCGTCAGGCCCTGGGTGGCAATGATCGGCATGCTTCGAACCTAGCGGCTGTCAAGGTGGGACACGTCACCCTCAAGGGCGATGCAGGGGCAGCCTTTCGTCCGATGCGGCGTCGACCTAAGTCCGCCGCCCGATGGCCGGTCGTCTCCCGTTCCGCAGGACCATCCCCCACAGCGCCTTCTGGACGAGCAGCGTCAGCGCCCCCGCGATGATCATCCCGGCGAAGTTGACGGCGAGCTGCAGCAGCGACCCGGTGATCTCGCTGCCGTGCTTGAGCGCCATCGCGACCGCGAGGTTCCCGGCGGCCGGCACGGTGGTGACGGAGATGAAGACGCCGACCAGTGCCGACGACTTGCCCGCGGTGAGCGACAGCACCCCGGCGCCGCCGGCGAGCAGCGCGACGATGAACGACCAGCGGTCCGGGCTGTAGATGAACGCGGTGAGCGGGCGCTCGGCGGGCAGCCGGTCCAGTTCGATCACTCCGATCCACCGGCTGACCAGCGCGCACACGTAGGTGATCGCGATGGCGACGGTGAACCCGACGACCAGCGCCCGGACGGCCTGCAGGATGTGCACCGGCTGCCACCGGACGAGCCCGTAGCAGATCGCCGCGACCGCGCCGAACTCCGGACCGAGGACCATCGCGCCGACCACCAGCACCGGCGAGTCGATCAGCGCGGCGATCCCGGCGAGCTGCGTGGCCAGCGCGAGGAACGCGACGAACGACCAGGTCAGCGCCGTGCCCTCGCTGACCTGCCGGTCCAGCTCCTCCCACACGACGGCGTCGTCGCCGTGCCCGGGGGCCCGCTCCATGGCCGCCTCGGCGGTCTCCGACAGCGTCAGGTCGACCTTGTCGAGCGCGATGGAGCCGTCCCGGTCGACGCTCAGGGCGCGCAGGGCGTCCAGCACCTCGTTGGCGGACTCGCGGGCGATGTCGGCGGTCACCAGGTCGCCGCGCGGCGACCGGGCCGCGCCGTCGATCACGACCACGTTGGTGGCCCCGGCGCATGCGTCCAGCGCCCGGCAGACGGCGTCGGTGCGGTCCGCCGGGACGATCGCTCTGAGGTGCAGCACGGGCCAATGGTGCCGTAAACGGCGGGCCCGTGTGACCGTGACGCCAGGCCATACGGTTTGATCGGTTATTTGCATTACTTTTGGCGAAAAATAAGGACAGCCAACCCCCAGGGCGGTGACGGCATGGCGCTGCGCGACCGGATGCGGCGTGACCAGAAGCGGCGTGACCGGATGCGGCATGACCGGATGCGGCACGACCCGATGCGGCACGACCCGATGCGGCACGGGCGGAGGAGCGAACCGGGCCGCGGGCTGCTGGTCGCGGGCGCGCTCGCGATCGGCCTCGCGGCGGCGACCGGCTGCGAGGCGACCCTGAGCGCCGGCGACCCGTCCGCCTCCCCCGGCGGCGGTGCGCCCGCCCAGAGCGACGGGCACGCGACCAGCCCGCTCGACAACCCCGACGGCACCAAGCCGGGCCTCGCCGCCATCACCGCCGCCGGTGACCGGGCCGAGGCGCGCACGCTCATCGCGAAGGTCGTCACCAAGGGGCGCGGGCCGAAGACCGGCTACGAGCGCGAGAAGTTCGGCTACGCGTGGATGGACAACGCGCCCGGCGTCCCGTTCGCGCGCAACGGCTGCGACACCCGCAACGACCTGCTGAAGCGCGACGGCACCGAGGTCCGCTACCGGTCCGGGTCCGACTGCGTGATCATCTCCCTCACGCTGGCCGACCCGTACTCCGGCAAGACGATCAAGTGGAAGAAGGCGCGCGCGACCGCCGTCCAGATCGACCACGTGATCCCGCTGTCGTACGGCTGGCAGATGGGCGCGTCGCGCTGGTCCAAGGGCAAGCGCGAGTCCCTCGCCAACGACCCGCTGAACCTCGTCCCGGTGGACGGCCCGCTCAACGGCGCCAAGAGCGACTCCGGCCCGGCGTCCTGGCTGCCGCCGAACAAGGTCGTCCGCTGCTCCTACGGCGTCCGCTTCGCCCAGGTGGCACTGAAGTACGACCTGCCGGTCACCGCCCCCGACAAGGAGGTCATGCTCGGCCTGTGCGGCGGCTGACCGCCGGGCGCCGGCGCGGAGGCCGCCGGACGGCCGAATATGCTCGTCCGATGAGCAACGAACCCGACGACAGGCAGGACGGCGAGACCGAGACGAACGGCGCACCGCCCCGCGTCCGCACCGAGCGCGGCGTCGGCGCCCGCGCCACCGGCGCCGAGGTGACCGGGGCGTCCGCGACCGGCCTCACGGTGCGGCTCGGCAACGGGCTCGGCTCGATCGCGATCGGCTCGATGGCGCTCGGCGCGCTCGCGATCGGCGCCGTCGCGATCGGCAAGCTCGTCGTGAAGCGCGCCGTCATCGCCCACCTCGAAGCCGGCACCGTGGAGATCCGTCACCTCAAGGTGGGGCGCCTGGAGATCGACGAGCGCTAGCCCAGGACGGTCTTCACGACACCGGCGAGGTGCTCGGCGACCGCCTGCGCCTGGTCGTGCGACGCCGCCTCGACCATCACCCGGACCATCGGCTCGGTGCCGCTCGGCCGGATCAGCACGCGGCCCGTCTCGCCGAGGTCCGCCTCGGCGGCCGCGACCGCCTGGGCCAGCTCCGGCGCCGTCTTCGCGCGGGCCTTGTCGACGTCCTTGACGTTGATGAGCACCTGCGGCAGCCGGGTCATCACCTTGGCCAGCTCGTCCAGCGGGCGGCCCCGCCGGGCCATCGCGGCGACCAGGTGCAGGCCGGTCAGGACGCCGTCGCCGGTCGTGGCGTGGTCCAGCATGATGACGTGGCCGGACTGCTCGCCGCCGAAGCCGAAGCCGCCCTCCTTCATCGCCTCCAGCACGTACCGGTCGCCGACCGCGGTCTCCACCACGGTGATCCCGGCCTCGCGCATCGCGAGCTTGAAGCCGAGGTTCGACATCACGGTCGCGACGACGGTGTCGGACGGCAGCGCGCCCGCCTCGCGCAGGTCGAGCGCGAGGATCGCCATGATCTGGTCGCCGTCCACGACCTCGCCGGACGCCGTCACGGCCAGGCAGCGGTCGGCGTCGCCGTCGTTCGCGATGCCGACGTCCGCGCCGTGCTCCCGGACGGCCTTCTGCAGGGCCTCCAGGTGCGTCGAACCGCAGCTCGAATTGATGTTCAGGCCGTCCGGCGCCGTCCCGATCGTGAAGACCTCGGCACCGGCGCGGCGCAGCGCCTCCGGGGCCACGTCGGAGGACGCGCCGTTCGCGCAGTCGACCACGACGCGCAGGCCGTCCAGCGACACCGCGACCGTCGAGACCAGGTGCGCGACGTACTGCTCGACGGCGCCGTGCGCCTCCCGGACCCGGCCGACGCCCGCGCCGGTCGGCGGCTCCCACGCCTCGCCGAGCCGCGCCTCGATCCGGTCCTCGATCTCGTCGGGGAGCTTGTAGCCGCTGCGGTCGAAGAACTTGATCCCGTTGTCGGGCGCCGGGTTGTGCGACGCCGACAGCATCACGCCGAGGTCGGCGTCCAGCGCGTGCGTCAGGTACGCCACCGCGGGGGTCGGCAGGACGCCGAGGCGCAGCACGTCCACCCCGGCGCTGGCGAGGCCCGCCACGACGGCCGCCTCCAGGAACTCACCGGAGGCCCGCGGGTCGCGGCCGACCACGGCGAGCGGGCGATGTCCTTTGAACGCGCCCTGCTCGCCCAGCACCCGCGCCGCCGCGACGGACAGGTCCATGGCCAGCGGAGCGGTCAGATCGCGGTTGGCGAGCCCCCGCACGCCGTCGGTCCCGAACAGACGAGCCACAGTTCAACTCCCGATGAGACTGGATGACCCCGGACTGGATGACCCCGGAAAAGCGGACGAGCCGCCGCACCCGCCGCGACCCCCACGCGGACCTGCCGCGTGGGAGCACGGGGTGCGACGGCTCGTACCGTCGATCAACGCTTGCTGTACTGCGGAGCCTTGCGGGCCTTCTTGAGACCGGCCTTCTTGCGCTCCGGCACCCGCGCGTCGCGGGTGAGGAAGCCGGCCTTCTTCAGCGCCGGGCGGTGCTCGATGTTCGCGAACTGCAGCGCGCGGGAGATGCCGAGGCGCAGCGCACCGGCCTGGCCGGTGGTGCCGCCGCCGTTGACGCGCGCGAGCACGTCGAACTGGCCCTCCAGGCCCAGCAGCACGAACGGCTCGTTCACGATCTGCTGGTGCACCTTGTTCGGGAAGTACTGGTCCAGGGTGCGGCCGTTGATCTTCCACTGGCCGCTGCCGGGGACGATGCGGACCCGCGCGATGGCCTGCTTGCGGCGGCCGGTGCCGGCTGCGGGGCCGGTCGCGACCGGCTGGCCGAGGTAGCCCTCGCCGGGCGCCTCGGGGGTCTCGGTGCTGTACTCGGACGGCGCGTCCTCGTACGAGTCGAGCTCGACGCCCTCGGCGCCGGTGGTGTCGTCCACGGTTCTCCTTGGGGTGTTCTAGCCAGGGCGGCTGGCCCGTCCATCGGGTGCCCCGGCGGCCTCATGTGCCTGCGTGCGATGTCTCTGCGCGCGATGTCTCTGCGTGCGCCCTGGACGGGCGCGGGTGTCACTTCGCGGGCTGGCTGATCTGGGTGATCTCGAACGGGACCGGCTTCTGCGCCTGGTGCGGGTGGTCCGGCCCGGCGTAGACCTTCACCTTGCCGAACATCTTCCGGCCGAGGGAGTTCTTGGGCAGCATGCCCTTGATCGCCTTCTCGACCGCCCGCTCGGGGTGCTTGGCCAGCAGCTCGGTGTAGGTGACCGAGCGGAGCCCGCCCGGGTAGCCCGAGTGCCGGTAGGCCTTCTTGCGCTCCGCCTTGTTGCCCGACAGCGACACCTTGTCGGCGTTCACGATGACCACGAAGTCACCGGTGTCGAGGTGCGGCGCGTAGATCGGCTTGTGCTTGCCCCGAAGCAGCTGCGCGACCTGACTGGCGAGACGGCCCAGCACGACATCGGTCGCGTCGATGACGTACCACTGACGCTGGACGTCAGCGGGCTTAGGGGTGTACGTGCGCACGGTCGTCAGCCTTCGTTTCTCGTCGACTTTCAGCGGTTTCGATCCTCCGCTCCCCCTCGCGGGCGAGCGCCACATGTCAGCGGAAATCCTGCTCGCGCCGATCAGAGGATCATCCGACCCGGCGCTCCGGGAGGCCGGGGCCCCCACACGTCCGCGGCAGTTGACGCGAACACTCCGAGACGCACCGGCTCGCTGCGGCGTCGCCCCACCCGGAGGGCAGGCGTCACGCACACAACAAATAGGCAGGATACACGAGCGACGGGTAAGCGGCGCAATCCGCAGGACAGAGCGGCCTTCAGACGCCGACCGTGGGGAGCGTCACGGTGACCATGGGTAGCACTTTTGATCTTTCTTAACGGATCTCCGTAACTCGGGGTGTATATCGGGATAAGGTGCCGGGCAACCGAGTCCACGCCGGCTCGCGCCGGCCCGCACCCGGGAGCCCCCGCTGTCCACTCCCCGCAGACCCGGCGACCCCGCCGGAGGCCACCAGCCCAGGCATGACGGGCAGGGCGGCTGCACGTCCCGCTTCCGCGTCTCCCCGCCCCGCGACGAGCTCGTCGCCGGCGGGCGGCGGCGCGGCACGTCCCCCTCTGGGCCCCCGCCGGGCGGCCGCCGGACGGACGGCGCGCGCCCCCAGGGCGGCCAGGGCCAGGGCGGACGCGGACAGGGCCACGGCGGGCGGGGCCGAGGCGGCAAGCGCGGCCGGTCCCGGCTGAGGAGCGCGACCGGGCTGATGGCGGTCGTCACCGCGTCCGGGCTCGCCATCGGCATCGGCGTCGCGATCGACCGGCTCGTCCTGCCCGAGCTGCGCTCGGACCGGACCACCGCGGCCGGCCCGGAGACCCGCGAGCCCACCGAGACCATGCCGGGCCCGCAGAGCGACCTCCCGACGACCGCCGCCGCGTCCGGAAAGCCGAAGAGCGGCGCGACGGGCGCGCCCACCACCGCGCCGACCACGGCGGTCGCGGAGCCGACGCCGCCGCTGAAGCCGATCCACCCGCGCACGACCGCGTCGGCCGAGCCGTCGAAGTCCGCGGCGGCGCCCGAGCCCGACGCGCCGCCGACGCAGGCGTCCGGCGGCGGGGGCGGCTCCACGGGCGGCTCGTCCGGCGGATCGCCCTCCTCCGAGGCCGCCGTCGTGTCCCTGACCAACGCCGAGCGCGCCAAGGAGGGCTGCCGCCCGCTGCGCGTCGACCAGCGGCTCGTCACGGCGGCTCGCAAGCACTCCGCGGACATGGCGGCCAACGGCTACTTCGACCACACCTCGCGCAACGGCGACAGCCCGTGGAAGCGGATGGAGGACGCCGGCTACACGAGCCCCGGCGCGGAGAACATCGCCAAGGGGTACCCGACCGCCGCCGCCGTCGTGAAGGGCTGGATGAACAGCCCCGGCCACCGGGCCAACATCCTGAACTGCGGCCTGCGCGCGATCGGCGTCGGCCGGGCGTCCGGCCCCGGCGGCCCGCTGTGGACGCAGGACTTCGGCTGGAAGTGACCCGCCCGCTCCTCCGGGACGCGACCTTCGGGGAATCACCGGCGTCCGGTTCGCCCCCATGTCATGGTGGGTGTCCGAACGTGAAGACCCCTGAATGAGGAACGGTAAGGTCCAACCCATGGGTTATCCGGGCGATCAAGGCAAACCCGGCGACTGGCCCCCTCGGCAGCCGCCGCACGCGCCGTACGGACCCGGAGCCGGAGCGCCGCCGTACGGCCACGACAACGACGAGGCCCCCTTCGCACCGCGCGAACGGGTGGACGACGACACCGCAGCGTGGAACGACGCGCCGACCGCGTCCTGGGACGAGCGGCCCTCCGCCTCCTGGGACGAGCAGCCCGCCGCGCCGTGGGACGACCGGCCCGTGGCGGGCGGCGCGTTCGGCGCCGACGACTCCTACGGCCCCCCGGAAGGGATGCCGCCGGGGCCGCCCGGCCCGCCCGGTCCGTCCGGCGGCGGGCCGACCCCGCCCGAGCGGCGCCGCAACCTGCCGCTGATCATCGGCGGCTCGGCGGTCGCCGGGATCCTGCTCATCGGCGGCGGCGTCGGGCTCTCCTCGCTGCTGAAGGACGACGACGCCGAGCCGGCGAAGGCGGCCCCGACGCAGCCCGCGCCCACGCAGGCGCAGCCTGAGCCGTCCCCGGCCGAGCCCGTCCTCGCGCCGGTGAAGCTGAAGACCCGCACCACCGACCCGAAGCCGCTGACCCTCAAGGAGGTCTTCGGCAAGGCGAAGTTCACGGCCGGCGACCACAAGTACGTGCGGACGGCCGTGAGCGCGAAGAAGGGCTGCACCGGCGTCGTCGGCGGCACGACCCTGGAGAAGGCCCTCAAGAAGGGCGACTGCACCCAGGCGCTGCGGGCCACCTACGCGCTCACCAGTGGCTCCCTCATCGGCACCGTCGGCGTGTTCAACCTCGAGAGCGAGTCCGCCGCCAAGGCGGCGGTGAAGGCCGCCGGCAACAAGGACGCCTTCTTGCAGGCTCTGCCAGGCAAGGGCGTGTCCAAGACCAACGGCAAGGGCGAGGCGTTCGGCACCTCGCAGGCCCGCGGCCACTACGTCATCATGACGTGGGTGCAGCGGCCGGACGGCAAGAAGATCGCGAGCAAGTACCATGCGGCCGTCCAGGTCTTCGGCACCCAGATGGTCAAGGGCAGCAACCTCGCCCTCGCCCTGCATTACAGGGAAACCGAAGGCAAGCCCCTCCAAAAGTGACCCCTGCGAATACCCTCACTGCTTATGTCCGGACCTGAAGACACTCGGGAGACCGCCGAGTCGGCGGGGACGTCCGGCGTCCCCGCCGACTCGGCGCCGCCCAGCTTCGGCGGGGGCGACGGCGAGACCGCCACCGGTACCGCCCCGCTCCGGCTGCCCGCGTTCGGCCTGCAGGCGCCCTGGTGGGCCGCCGAATCGGAGGCCGACGCCGAGCCCGAGCCCGCGGCCGCCGACCCCGCAGCCGAGGCCGCAGCCAAGCCCGCTCCCCCCGACCCCGCTCCCCCCGAGGCCGCCCCCGCCGACCCGGCCCCCGCGGACCCGGCCTCCACAGACCCGGCCTCCACCGCCGAGCCGGCCCCAGTCGGCATCTCGCCGGGGACGCTCGTCGCCGGCCCGGGAGTCCCGCCGGTCGACTCCCGCGGCGCCGTTCCCGCCGAGCCGCTCGTCAAGCCCCCCGTCTCGACCGACGACACCGACCCCGACGGCTTCCAGGCCGTCCGTCCGGAGGGCGCCGCCCCCGAGGACGACACCCCGAAGGACGACACCCCCGTGGACAACCCCGCCGTGAACGAGGCCGCGGAGGACGGTCCCGCGTCGCTCTCCGCCTTCGAGAAGGCGAAGGAGGCCGAGAGCGCGTCGTCCGCGCAGACGGCCGTGCTGGTGCCCGACGCGATCCTGCCGCGCGGCGTGGTGCCGCCCACCGGCAGCGGACCGTTCCCGCACACCGAGACCGCGGACGGCGCCACGGTCGCCGACGGCCAGATCCCCGTGATCGCGCCGGTCTACCACACCGAGGGCGGCGTCCCGCTCGACACACCGCCGCCGCCCGGCCGGCCGCCCCAGGGCGCGCCCGGCACCGGCGCCGCCGGTGGCAGGAACAAGCGCCGCACCGTGCTGATCGGCGCCGGGGCGGCAGTCGTCCTCGCGGCCGGCATCGCGCTGTTCACCTTGGGCGGGACGGAGCCGAGCAGCGAGGACGGCGCCCGCAAGGCGGCCGAGCCGTCCGCGGTCCCGGCGCCGTCGTCGGCCGCCCCGGCGCAGCCGTCCCCCGCGACCGGCCCGGCGAACATCGCCGACGAGAAGACCGACCCCGAGGACCTCACGTTCCGCGACGTGTTCCCGCAGGTGGTCGTCAAACTGGGCGGGCGGACCTACACCCGCGACCGCTGGTCCCTCAACCGCGACGTCAAGTACGCCGCCCGGGGCGCGATGCTCCGCACCCTGCAGCAGCAGCAATGCCGCAAGATCATCCGCGCGACGTTCATCGACCGGGCGAACAAGCTCGCCGTCACGTCCGGGATCGCGGTGATGCCGACGAAGGACGCCGCGCTCGCGGTGAGCAGGGCCGGCGACCCCGGCACGTACGAGTGGTTCCGCGGCATGGCCGGCAAGCACTCCCCGGACATCGACCGCGCCGGCGGCTACGCGGCCGCGACCGTCCGCGGCCGGTACGTGGCCTACGCCTACGTCCAGTGGGCGAACGGCAAGAAGGCCGAGCCCGGCGACCCGGTGATCAAGCAGGCCGCCCAGCAGTTCCTCGACTACGACCTGCGCCCGATCATGGCCCGCGCCCGCGGCTGACCGGCCCCCTCGCGGCCGCGCGCCCCCGCCCCGGGGCCCGCGGCCGTGTCGCGTCTAGGCCGTCCCCTGCTCGGACGAGGCGGGCTGCTGCGGCTCGGCGGCGTTGGCGTTGGCGGCGGCGGTCGCGTTGAGCGTCCGGACCCGCCGGGTCTCCTGCGCGCGCCTGGCCAGGCTGTCGTCGCCGGGGTAGCGGATCTCCTCCAGCGACAGCCCGTGCGCGGGCGCCACGTTCACACCGGAGTCGCGGACGCGGGCGGCGAGCACCTCGGCGGGCCACTCCACCTCGCGCCGCCCGTCCCCCACCATCAGCAGCGCGCCGACGAGCGCCCGCACCATCGAGTGGCAGAACGCGTCGGCCTCCACGGTCGCGAGCGCCAGATGCGGGTCGCGGTCGTCGCGGACCCACTCGTAGCGCAGCAGCTCCCGGATCGTCGTCGCGCCCTCCCGCTTGCGGCAGTACGCGGCGAAGTCGGCCTCCCCCACCAGCCGCCGCGCGGCGTCGTTCATCCGGGCCAGGTTGAGCGGGCGCGGATGCCACAGCACGTCGTGGCGACGCAGCGGGTCCACCCCCACGGGGTTGTCGCACACCCGGTACACGTAGCGGCGCGACAGCGCGGAGAACCGGGCGTCGAACCCCTCCGGCGCGATCGACACCCGCCACACCCGCACGTCCGGCGGGAGCAGCCCCGCGAGGCGGCGCGGCATCGTCCCGTTGATCGCCGAGTACGCCGCCACCGGCACCACCAGGTGCGCGACCTGGCCGCTCGCGTGGACGCCCGCGTCGGTGCGGCCGGCGACGGTGAGCATGGGGGGCGGATCGAGCCGCAGCATCCGCGCCAGCGCGTCCTCGATGACGCCCTGCACGGTCCGCTGGTTCGGCTGCCGCGCCCAGCCCGCGAAGTCCGACCCGTCGTAACCGATGTCGAGCCGGAGTCGTACCAGTGCGGTCATGTCAGCCGATTGATCCTTCTGCAACGTGGCTGTTCCGATCCTTTGCGTGTGCGCGCCGCCGCTCCCCTGACCTGACCATGTGTCGAGTCTGGCAAAGAACAGGGCCCACCGCCCGCTGTGGACGGTGGGCCCTGGACGAATGTCGAGCAAACGCTCGGCCAGTTCGCGCGGCGAACTACTCCTTGCCGTCCTCCGCCTTGGCGTCCGCCGCCTCGTCCGCGGCCTTGGCCTCGGGCTCGGGCTCGGGCTCGGCGGCCTTGCTGAGGGTGACCTCGCCCTCGGCGGGCAGCTCCTCCTCGGCGACCTTCGGCGCCGCCTTGCCGGTGGCGGCCGGCATCGGCTCCCGCACCAGCTCGATGACCGCCATGGGCGCGTTGTCGCCCTTGCGCGGACCGATCTTGGTGATGCGGGTGTAGCCGCCGGGCCGGGTCTCGAAGCTCGGCGCGATCTCGGTGAAGAGCGCGTGGACGACGCCCTTGTCGCGGATCGTGCGGGCCACCAGGCGACGGTTGTGCAGGTCGCCCTTCTTGGCCTTGGTGATCAGCTTCTCCGCCAGCGGACGCACCCGCCGGGCCTTGGCCTCGGTGGTGGTGATGCGGCCGTGCTCGAACAGCGCCGTCGCCAGGTTCGCCAGGATCAGCTTCTGGTGCGCGGCGCTCCCGCCGAGGCGGGCGCCCTTCGTGGGCTGAGGCATCGTGCTTCCTTCCTGCACCGGCCGTGTCAGGTACCGGTGTCAGCTGGATCCGGTACGGCCGGGGAACGCGCCCCCGGCCGTCCGGAATCGGGTTTCTAGTACTGCTCGGTCTCGGCGTAGCTCTGGTCGTCGTCGCCGTAGTTGTCGGCCGCCGCGCTCGGGTCGAACCCGGGCGGGGAGTCCTTCAGCGACAGGCCCATGTCGTTGAGCTTCTGCTTGACCTCTTCGATCGACTTGGCGCCGAAGTTGCGGATGTCGAGCAGGTCCTGCTCGGAGCGGGCCACGAGCTCGCCCACCGAGTGGATGCCCTCGCGCTTCAGGCAGTTGTAGGAGCGGACCGTGAGGTTCAGCTCCTCGATCGGCAGGGCCAGGTCCGCGGCGAGCGCGGCGTCCGTCGGGGACGGGCCCATGTCGATGCCCTCGGCCTCGACGTTGAGCTCCCGGGCCAGGCCGAACAGCTCGACGAGGGTCTTGCCGGCGGAGGCGACCGCGTCGCGCGGCAGCATCGCCTGCTTGGTCTCCACGTCCAGGATGAGGCGGTCGAAGTCGGTGCGCTGCTCGACTCGGGTCGCCTCGACCTTGTAGGTGACCTTCAGCACGGGCGAGTAGATGGAGTCGATCGGGATCCGGCCGATCTCCTGGCCCGGCTGCTTGTTCTGCGCGGCGGAGACGTAGCCGCGGCCGCGCTCGACCGTCAGCTCCATCTCCAGCTTGGCCTTGTTGTTCAGCGTGGCGATGTGCAGGTCCGGGTTGTGGACTTCGACGCCCGCCGGCGGCGCGATGTCGGCCGCGGTCACCTCGCCCGGGCCCTGCTTGCGCAGGTACATGACCACGGGCTCGTCGTGCTCGGAGGAGACGACGAGCTCCTTCAGGTTCAGGATGATGTCGGTGACATCCTCCTTGACCCCGGGGACGGTGGAGAACTCGTGGAGGACGCCCTCGATCCGGATGCTGGTGACGGCCGCACCGGGAATCGAGGAGAGCAGCGTACGACGCAGCGAGTTGCCGATGGTGTAGCCGAAGCCCGGCTCCAGCGGCTCGATGGTGAACCGCGACCGGTACTCGTCGACCTGCTCTTCGGTGAGAGTGGGACGCTGAGCGATGAGCATGGTGGTGCCTTCTTTCCGCGGTGCCCGCTATTTGACGACCGCGTTCTCGAGTGTTCCCGATCCGCCGGGGCCCCGTCCGGGACCCCGGCGGTCGTTGAGCCCTACCCGGTTCTTACTTGGAGTAGAGCTCGACGATCAGCTGCTCCTGGACGGGAGCTTCGATCTGCTGGCGGACGGGCAGCGAGTGCACGAGGATCCGCATCTTCTCGCCGTCGACGCCGAGCCACGCCGGGACGGGGCGCTCGCCGATCTCGGCCTTGGCGACCTGGAACGGCGTCGTCTCCATCGACTTGGGCTTGACGTCGATGATGTCGGCCTCGTTCACGAGGGCCGACGGGATGTTGACCTTCTTGCCGTTGACCCGGATGTGGCCGTGCCGGATGAGCTGGCGGGCCATGTCGCGGGACTTGGCGAAGCCGCCCCGGTAGACGACGTTGTCGAGCCGGCGCTCCAGGAGGGCGAGCAGGTTGTCACCCGTCTTGCCCTGCTGGCGGTTCGCCTCGACGTAGTAGTTGTGGAACTGCCGCTCCAGGACGCCGTAGATGCGCCGCGCCTTCTGCTTCTCGCGAAGCTGCAGCAGGTACTCGGTCTCCTTGGGCCGACCGCGACCGTGCTCACCCGGCGGGTAGGGACGGATCTCGATCGGGCACTTCGGGCCCATGCACTTGCTGCCCTTGAGGAACAGCTTCATCTTCTCGCGGCGGCAGAGCTTGCAGTCCGCACCGGTGTAACGAGCCATTTTTCTAGATCTCCCCTGCCTCAGACCCGGCGGCGCTTGGGCGGGCGGCAGCCGTTGTGCGGAACGGGCGTGACGTCCTGGATCGAGCCCACCTCGAGGCCGGTCGCCTGCAGCGAGCGGATGGCGGTCTCGCGGCCCGAGCCCGGGCCCTTCACGAAGACGTCGACCTTGCGCATGCCGTGCTCCATCGCGCGCCGGGCGGCGGCCTCGGCGGCCTGCTGCGCGGCGAACGGGGTGGACTTGCGCGAGCCCTTGAAACCGACGTGGCCCGAGGAGGCCCAGGAGATCACGTTCCCGTTGGGGTCGGTGATCGAGACGATCGTGTTGTTGAACGTGCTCTTGATGTGGGCGTGCCCGTGAGCGACGTTCTTCTTTTCCTTGCGGCGCACCTTCTTGGCGCCGACACGGCTCTTAGGAGGCATGTGCTCTCTCTACTCTTGAGGTCATCGATCCGGAGGACCGACTCCGGACTACTTCTTGCCGGCCTTCTTCTTGCCGGCCACGGTCTTCTTCTTGCCCTTGCGGGTGCGCGCGTTGGTCTGCGTGCGCTGACCGTGGACCGGAAGCCCGCGGCGGTGCCGGATGCCCTGGTAGCACCCGATCTCGATCTTGCGGCGGATGTCCGCCTGGACCTCGCGGCGAAGGTCACCCTCGATCTTGTAGTTCGCCTCGATCCAGTCGCGGAGCTTGATCAGCTCGTCGTCGCCGAGCTGGTGCACCCGCAGATCGCCGCTGACGCCGGTACCCGCCAGGGTCTCCAGCGCCCGCGTCCGGCCGATGCCGAAGATGTAGGTGAGAGCGACCTCCAAGCGCTTTTCGCGCGGGAGGTCGACGCCGAGGAGGCGTGCCATGTGGGCAGTTCCCTTCATAGTGCGGAGGTATGGACGCACCGCGTCCGCACACACCCTGCCCGGGTGGCGGCCTCGGCCTCCGACGGTCCGAGGGTGGTCCTCACACGCCGGTGCCGTACGACCCGATCATGGGTACGTACGGCGACGTGTGAAGGCTGCGGTGCGCTTGTCTGTTGTGGGCGTCAGCCCTGACGCTGCTTGTGGCGCGGGTCGGAGCAGATGACCATGACCCGGCCGTGCCGGCGGATGACGCGGCACTTGTTGCAGATCTTCTTGACGCTCGGCTTGACCTTCACTGGGTCTCCTAGAGATAAGGGTCACCCCTGTGCCGCCACACACAGGGAAGGCAACCCCAGTGGGTGTTACTTGTAGCGGTAGACGATCCGACCGCGCGTGAGGTCGTAGGGGCTCAGCTCCACAACGACGCGGTCGTCCGGCAGGATCCGGATGTAGTGCATCCGCATCTTGCCGCTGATGTGGGCGAGCACCTTGTGCCCGTTCTCGAGCTCCACCCGGAACATGGCGTTCGGGAGGGACTCGATGACGGTGCCCTCGATCTCGATGGCCCCTTCTTTCTTGGGCATGTCCTCCGCGCTTCGCTGATCGGCTCATTGGACGCGGCCCGGGTCTCCGGTGGAGAATCGACCGCAACCCACCACGACGCGCGAGCGTCGGAAACGGGGAATCAGGCGGTCGGCGACGGACCGACAAAGGAGTCTACGTCAACCGGACGCACAACGCGAAATCGACGCACGCCACGAGTCCGGAGACTGCTCCCGACACAAGCATACATCGCGTGCGCGTTGTACCTTTCAGGAGAGAGACGTCAGAGGAGGATCAGCATGCCGAGCTATGACTTCGCGCTGATCCTCAGCCGTCCCCTGTACGAGGACGAACTGGATCCGCTCTTCGACCGCACCCACGGCGCGGTCACGGTCTCGATCATCAGCGAGCCGCAGCACGCGCAGCGCCCCGGCAACGCGTCCTGCTCGTGGTCCGGCGCCACCCTCGCCGCGTCGATCATGGAGGTGGTCGAGCACGTCGAGGAGAGCGCGCCCGGCCTGCACGTCCTCCAGGTCGAGGCCGACCCGCTGCTGACGATCCGCGACATCGCCGAGCGCGTCGGCCGCTCGCTGGACTCGGTCCGGCACGCGATCACCGGCGCCCGCGGCGCCACCGGCTTCCCCCCCTCGGAGATGTCGACCGCCGGCCACCGCCTGTGGCGCTGGTCGAAGGTCGCCGCCTGGTACGGCCTGGACGACCCGCAGCTCGTCGAGGCGAAGCCCACGGTCCAGGCCATCAACGGCTGGCTGGCCCTCCGCGACGTCGTCCCCGACGTGGCGCCGCCTGCCGAAGAGGTCACCACGGCCCTCTCGCTGGTCATCCCGCACGTCGCCTGAGCGACGGCTCTGCCAGTGGGGCTCAGCCCCGCAATGGAACCGCTTGAGTGACGCGGGCGGGTTTCACCAGGAGCGGCAGCGGGTGGGGGCCGGTTCCACGTTCGCGAACCAGCGGGACGGGATCACGCGGCCGTCGGAGAGGCGGTGTGTCTCCGGGCCGGGAGCCGGGTCGAAGCCGGCCCGCCACAGGGAGCGGACGCTCGCGATGTTCTCGGGCTCGGCGCCCGCGCGGACCTCGCGGTAGCCGAGGTGGCGGTGGGCCAGCGCGAGGCCGGCGGTGAACAGCTCGGCGCCGAGGCCGCGGCCCCGGTAGCCGGGGGCGAGGTGGCCGCCCAGCTCGCAGCCGTCGCCGGACAGCGGGGTCAGGGTGAACGACCCGGCGAGCGTGCCCCGGTCGGGGTCGATGGCGACCATGTCGAGGCGGAGGCCCGGGTTCGGCAGCCCGAAGCGGCCGCGGCCCCGGCCTGCGGGGGTGGCGAGGAGGCGGGCGCGCTCCCCCTCGGGGATCAGCATCTCCGGGGTCCAGCCGAGCCACCGCTGTGCCGCGGCATCGCTGGCCGAGGCCGCTATGCGCCGCGCGTCCGACAATGTCGCGGTGCGGAAGAAGAGCCGGGGGGTCAGGATCTCGTGGCGGCCGCCGGAGCAGCCGCGGACGCGTAAGGCGGGCCGCTGCCGCGTCACCATGGCCGTACCTCCGGTGTGATCTACCGCCGAGCAAGGTAGCGGGTGGAGGCGGGCGGTGGAAGACGCCCGTAATGTCGTTGTTCACGGGGCGGAGTCGACAGTGCGGGCGGACGAGGGCGAAGATCGTCCGGGGGGCGCGGCCCGGGGGTGGTGCGGAGACGGGCCCAGCGATGTCTTCAGGGCAAGGGGAGTGGATCGATGGCGATCATCGCGCAGCTGAGCGATATCCATCTGGTGGCCGGGCGCGACGGCGAGGTGGACGACGGCTCGGGCCCCGTGCGCGCCCTGCGGGCCGCCGTGTCGAGCCTGCTCTCGCTGCCGGCCCGTCCGGACGCGGTGGTCCTCACCGGCGACCTCGCCGACGGCGGGCGGCCCGCCGAGTACGCGCGGCTGCACGCGCTGCTGTCGCCGCTGCCGATGGCCGTCTACCCGATGTGCGGCAACCACGACGACCGCGACGCGATGCGGAAGGCGTTCGCCGACCACCCGGCGGTCGCCGCGACCGGTACCGGCCCGCGGGCGCCCCTGCAGTACGCCGTGGACGTCGCGGGCGTACGGCTGGTCTGCTGCGACACCACCGTCGACGGCCACTCCCACGGGCACATGAGCGAGGACAGGCTCCGCTGGCTCGACGGGGTGCTGCGGGAGGCGCCCGACACGCCGACGGTCGTCGCCACCCACCACCCCGCGTACCCGATCGGGATGCGGTTCATCGACGACCTGCGGTTCGTCGACCCGGCCGGGTTCGCTGCGGTGCTGTCCCGGCACCCGCAGGTGGTGCGGGTGATCTCCGGTCACGTCCACCGGGCGTCGGTCGGGTCGCTCGCGGGACGGGTCAGCACCACCTGCCCGAGCACCTACCGGCAGCTGTTCCTCGACCTCACCAAGCAGGGCCGCGCCGCCGTCACCGGCGAGCCCGCCGGGTTCGCGCTCCACCTCATCGGCGCGGACGGCACCGCCACCACGCACTTCGCCCCGACCGGCAACTACCGGCCGCTGATGGACGTGGAGTGACCCGTCAGCCGTGCCCGGAGCGGCCCCCGAAGATCGTGCGCATCAGCAGGATCGCGCCCCACGGGCCCGCCACCCAGATCCACCACGGGTAGACCGCGCCGTAGGTCACCAGCACGATCAGCCAGATGGTGAGGTTGATCGCACTGACGGTGGCCCACGCGCCCCACATCGCGAGCGCGCCCCGCAGCTCCAGATCGCCGGAGGCGGGCCGCGCCGCGGTGGCGGTGCTCTTGGGCTGGGTGGCCGGGACGGGCAGCTGGTAGAGGTCCTCCTCCGGCAGGTCGGCCGTGACCTCCTGCAGCTCCCCGAAGGTCTTGGACGCGTAGACGCTCTCCAGCCGCTCCTGGAGCTCGTCCATCGTGATCCGGCCGAGGGCGCAGTGCTCCCGCAGGCTCGCGGCCACCCGGTCGCGGTCGGCGTCCGACGCCCGGACGTCAGGGTTCGGCGCCATCGTTCCTCCGCTTCTCAGGACGAGCTGTCAGTCCCATTCTGCGCGTCCGAGCCGAGCTTCTGGAACCATGCGCGGCCCTCATCGAGGGCGGTCAGCACCCGCGGGCCGTCCGCGGTGACCGCGAACGTGTGCTCGAAGTGCGCCGAGTACCGCCCGTCGGTGGTCACGACCGTCCAGCCGTCGTCCAGCTCGCGGGTCTCCTTGGTGCCGAGGTTCACCATCGGCTCGACCGCGAAGCACATGCCCGGCTCCAGGACGGGCCCGTGCCCGGCCTCGCCGTGGTTGGGGATCAGCGGGTCCATGTGCATCTCGGTGCCGATGCCGTGCCCCCCGTAGCCCTCAACGATGCCGTAGCGGCCCTGAGAGCGAATGTGAGCCTCGATCGCGTGCGACATGTCCGTGAGGCGGGCCCCGGCCCTCCCGGCCGCCAGACCGTGCCACAGGGACGTCTCGGTGACCTCCAGCAGCCGCCGCAGCTCGTCGGTGATCTCGCCGACCGGCACGGTGATCGCCGCGTCGCCGTGCCAGCCCTCGACGATCGCGCCGCAGTCGATCGAGATGACGTCGCCGTCGCGCAGCGTCTTGCCGGCGCGCGGGATGCCGTGGACGATCTCCTCGTTGACCGAGGCGCAGATCGTCCCGGTGAAGCCGTGGTAGCCCTTGAAGGACGGGACGCCGCCGTTGTCGCGGATGTGCTCCTCGGCGAGCGCGTCGAGGTCCAGGGTGGTGATCCCCGGCTTGACCGCGCCGCGCAGCAGCTCCAGCGTCCGGCCGACGAGCAGGCCCGCCGCCCGCATCAGCTCGACCTGCTCCGGGGTCTTCATCTGGATGGTGGGCCTACGCCGTCTGAACATCATTCCCCCTGCACCGGTTCGGCCGCCGCCGGGCGGGGCGCGGAACCGGAGGCTCCGCGCCCGCCCGTCACTTCTCCAGCGGGCGCAGCGCGGCCAGAGCGCGCTTCGTGACCTCTTCGACCGGGCCCGTGGCGTCGATGCCGACGAGGATGTTCTCGTCGGCGTAGAACTGCACCAGCGGCGCCGTGTCGTGCCGGTACACCTCCAGGCGGTGCATGACGACCTCTTCCTTGTCGTCGTCCCGCTGGAACAGATGACCGCCGCAGTCGTCGCAGATGTCGTCCTGCTTGTCGTCGAAGTCGACGTGCCAGATCCGGCCGCACCGGTCGCAGGTGCGCCGGCCCGACAGCCGCCGGACGACCTCGTCCTCGTCGACGACGAGCTCCAGGACGATGTCGAGGCGCGCGTCCCACTCGGCGAGGATCTTCTTGAGCGTCTCCGCCTGCGGGACGTTGCGCGGGAACCCGTCCAGCAGGAACCCGTCGCGGGCGTCGTCCTCGCCGAGCCGGTCGCGGACCATCGCGATCGTGACCTCGTCGGGGACGAGGTCGCCGCGGTCCATGTACTGCTTGGCCTGCAGGCCGAGTTCGGTCCCGCCGCTGACGTTGGCGCGGAAGATGTCACCTGTCGAGATCTTCGGGACCGACAGATGAGATGCGATGAACTGGGCCTGCGTCCCCTTGCCCGCTCCCGGGGGGCCCACCAGCACGATACGCACTACCGGAGGAAGCCCTCGTAGTTGCGCTGCTGCAGCTGACTCTCGATCTGCTTCACGGTATCCAGTCCGACGCCGACGACGATGAGGATGCTCGCGCCACCGAAGGGGAAGTCCTGGGTCGCGTTCAGGAGTGCGAACGCCACCATCGGGATCAGGGACACGAGCCCCAGGTACAGCGCACCCGGCGCGGTGATCCGGGTCAGCACGAAGTCGAGGTATTCGGCGGTCGGCCGACCAGGACGGATACCTGGGATGAATCCACCATACTTCTTCATGTTGTCGGCCACTTCAGTGGGGTTGAACGTAATCGCCACGTAGAAGTAGGTGAAGAAGATGATCAAGACGAAGTAGAAGCCCATGTGCCAGGCGTTGTCCTGCTGCAGGTAGGGCTGGACCTTCTGCAGCCACTTGGTGTTGGGCCACAGCTGCGTCGCCAGGATCGGCAGGTAGAGCAGCGAGGACGCGAAGATGATCGGGATGATGCCGGCCTGGTTCACCTTCAGCGGGATGTAGGTCGACGTCCCGCCGTACATGCGCCGGCCCACCATCCGCTTGGCGTACTGGACGGGGATGCGCCGCTGCGCCTGCTCGACGAACACGACGCCCGCCATGATGGCGAGGCCGACCAGGATCACGATCGCGAAGACGAAGCCGTTCTTGGCCTTGTAGATGCCCCAGAACTGGCCGGGGAAGACGGCCACGACCTGGGTGAAGATCAGGACGGACATGCCGTTGCCGACGCCGCGGTCGGTCATCAGCTCGCCCAGCCACATGATGACCGTGGTGCCCGCCACCATGCAGATCACCATCGTGATGATCGGGAAGAGGCCGGTGTCGTAGAGGATGTCGCCGCTGCCGGACACGCCCTGGAACAGCTGCCCGGTGCTCGCCATCGCCACGATGCCGGTGGCCTGGAGGATCGCCAGCCCGACCGTCAGGTAGCGGGTGTACTGTGTGATCTTCGTCGTGCCGGCCTGGCCCTCTTTCTTCAGGGCCTCCAGCCGCGGAATCACGACCACCAGCAGCTGCAGGATGATGCTCGCCGTGATGTACGGCATGATGCCCAGCGCGAAGATCGACAGCTTCAGCAGCGCGCCGCCGCTGAACAGGTCGACGAGGCCGTAGAGCTGGTTGCTCTCCTTGGCCGCGTCCGCGGTGTCCTTCAGCACCTTCACGTTCACGTTCGGCGTCGGCAGGATCGAACCGATCCGGAACACCAAGATCATGAACAACGTGAACAGAAGTTTTTTACGCAGGTCAGGCGTACGGAAAGCCCGAGCGAACGCGGTCAGCACCATTCCTCCTGCGTGACTGGCGGGTTCACGGCCACCGAGGGGCCGGCTACAGCATGAGAACGGGCGGAGGATACCCGAGGAGACGCGTAAGTGCGCAATCTCACGCGAGTCGCCTTCGCCCGTAGGACTCTAACAGCAGATGACACCGGGGCCGCCCCGCCTTTCCCGGAGCCTTCACGGCCCCGGGTGCTCGGCGAGTACGGCCCCGGCATCGGACGTCGTCCTTCTTACAGCTCGTCGGTGGACCCACCGGCGGCGGCGATCTTCTCCTTCGCGGTGCCGGAGAAGGCGTGCGCCTTCACCTGGACCGCGACGGAGATCTCGCCCGTGCCGAGGACCTTGACCGGACGGCCGCCGCGCACCGCGCCCTTGGCCGCCAGGTCCTCCGCCGTGACCTCGCCGCCCTCGGGGTAGAGCGCGGCGAGCTTGTCCAGGTTCACGACCTGGAACTCGACCCGGTTCGGGTTCTTGAAGCCCTTCAGCTTCGGCACCCGGCGGATCAGCGGCATCTGGCCGCCCTCGAACCCGACGGGGACGGTGCTGCGGGCCTTCGTGCCCTTGGTGCCGCGGCCCGCGGTCTTGCCCTTGGACGCCTCGCCGCGGCCCTTGCGGGTCTTGGCCTTGTTGGCGCCGGGGGCCGGACGCAGGTCGTGGACCTTGAGCGGGGTTCCCTCGGAGGTGTCCTTACCGAGATCAGCCGCCATGTCAGTCGACCTCCTCGACGGTGACCAGGTGCGCCACCGTCCGGATCATGCCGAGCACCTCGGGGCGGTCCTCGCGGACCACGCTCTGCCCGATCTTCTTCAGGCCGAGGGTGCGCAGCGTGTCACGCTGGTTCTGCTTCTCGCTGATCACGGACTTGGTCTGCGTGATCTTCAGGTTCGTCATGACGACGCGGCCTCCGCCCTGGGCTCGCTGCCCGCCGCGCGGGCGCGCAGCATGGCCGCCGGGGCGACGTCCTCGATCGGCAGGCCGCGCTTGGCCGCGATCTCCTCCGGACGCTTCAGCGACTTCAGCCCCGCGATCGTGGCGTGCACGATGTTGATGGCGTTGTCGCTGCCCAGCGACTTGCTCAGCACGTCGTGGATGCCGGCGGCCTCCAGGACGGCGCGCACCGGGCCACCGGCGATGACGCCGGTACCGGGGCTGGCCGGACGCAGCAGGACCTCGCCCGCCGCGTCCCGCGCCTGCACCAGGTGCGGGATGGTGCCCTGGATCCGCGGCACCTTGAAGAAGTGCTTCTTGGCCTCTTCGACGCCCTTGGCGATCGCCGCGGGCACCTCCTTGGCCTTGCCGTAGCCGACGCCGACGGTGCCGTTGCCGTCACCGACGATCACCAGGGCGGTGAAGCTGAAGCGACGCCCGCCCTTGACGACCTTGGCGACACGGTTGATCGCCACGACCTTCTCGATGTACGACTGGCCCTTGTCGGCGCCACCGCGGCGGTCGTCGCGGCGGTCGCGACGGTCGCCACCCTGACCGCCACCACGCCTCTGCGCTGCCATCAGTGGTTCCTCTCGTTCACCTTGTTCAGGGCCATCAGAGCTCCAGGCCCCCCTCGCGCGCACCGTCCGCCACTGCGGCGATGCGGCCGTGGTACTTGTGCCCACCGCGGTCGAACACGACCGAGTGGACGCCGGCGTCCTGGGCCCGGCGGGCGACGAGCTCGCCGACCTTGCGGGACTTGGCCGTCTTGTCGCCGGAGTCGGCGCGCAGGTCGGCCTCCATCGTCGACGCGCTGGCCAGCGTGTGGCCCTTGTCGTCGTCGATGACCTGGACGAACACGTGCCGGCTGGAGCGGGTCACGACCAGGCGAGGCCGCGCGGCGCTGCCCACGACCTTCTTCCGGACCCGCAGGTGCCGGCGCTTGCGGGACTTGGCCCGCGCCGACGTGGCCTTCGCGGCCAGGGTCTTGGTGCCTGCCATGACTACTTACCAGCCTTTCCGACCTTGCGGCGGATCTGCTCACCTTCGTAGCGCACGCCCTTGCCCTTGTACGGGTCCGGCTTGCGCAGCTTGCGGATGCGGGCGGCGATCTCGCCGACGAGCTGCTTGTCGATGCCCTCGACGGTCAGCTGCGTCGGCTTCTCCACCGTGAACTTGATGCCGTCCGGGGCCTCGAACGGGATCGGGTGGCTGTAGCCGAGGGAGAACTCGACGTTCTGCCCCTTGGCCACCACCCGGTAGCCGACGCCCTGGATGACCAGGGTCTTCTTGTAGCCGTCGGTCACCCCGACGACCATGTTGTTGATCAGCGTCCGGGTCAGCCCGTGCAGCCCGCGCACCTTGTTCACATCGTTCGGCCGGGTGACGACGATCTTGCCGTCCTCCTGGCTGACCTCGATGGGCTCGGCGACGGTGTGCGACAGCGTGCCCTTCGGCCCCTTGACGGTGACCTCCCGGCCGTCGAGGCTCACCTCGACACCGCTGGGCACGGTGATGGGAAGACGTCCAATACGAGACATTGTTCGGTACCTCCCCTCACCAGACGTAGGCGAGGACTTCCCCGCCCACGCCGCGCTTGCCCGCCTGCCGGTCGGTCATCAGGCCGGAGGACGTCGAGATGATCGCGACGCCCAGTCCGCCCAGGACCCTCGGCAGGTTGTCCTTCTTCGCGTACACGCGCAGACCCGGCTTCGAGACGCGCTTGATGCCGGCGATCGAACGCTCCCGGGTGGGGCCGAACTTGAGCTCGATCACGAGCTCCTTGCCCACCTTGGCGTCCTGCACGTTCCAGCCCGAGATGTAGCCCTCCTGCTGGAGGATCTCGGCGATGTGCGCCTTGATCTTCGAGTACGGCATCGCCACTGAGTCGTGGTACGCCGAATTCGCGTTACGCAGACGCGTCAGCATGTCTGCGATCGGGTCGGTCATCGTCATGGCCTACAGGCCCTCCCTCGCCACGGTTTCCTCGGGTTGATGCGGCCCGTGGACCTTTGGCGCGGTCGTGGACGCCCTCTCGGGCGCCCGGTTGGTCATTACAGGCCGGCGTCCGCCCCCGGGGCCGGGGCCCCGGGGGATGCGGTCACCAGCTGGACTTCGTGATGCCGGGCAGCTCGCCGCGGTGGGCCATCTCCCGGAAGCACACCCGGCAGAGGCCGAACTTCCGGTAGACGGAGCGCGGACGCCCGCAGCGCGAGCAACGAGTGTACGCGCGCACCTCGAACTTCGGCTTCCGCGCCGCCTTGGCGATCAGCGACTTCTTCGCCATGCTCAGCTCTCCTTGAAGGGGAAGCCCAGGAGCTTGAGCAGCGCCCGGCCCTCGTCGTCGGTCTTCGCGGTCGTCACGACCGTGATGTCCATGCCCCGCTGCCGGTCGACCTTGTCCGGGTCGACCTCGTGGAACATGACCTGCTCGGTCAGCCCGAAGGTGTAGTTGCCGTTGCCGTCGAACTGCTTCGGCGACAGGCCGCGGAAGTCGCGGATGCGGGGCAGCGCGGTGGCGAGCAGCCGGTCCAGGAACTCCCACATCCGGTCGCCGCGCAGCGTGGCGTGCGCGCCGATCGGCATGCCCTCGCGCAGCTTGAACTGCGCGATGGACTTGCGGGCCCGGTTGACCGCCGGCTTCTGGCCGGTGATCACCGACAGGTCGCGGATCGCGCCCTCGATCAGCTTGGCGTCCTTGGCCGCGTCGCCGACGCCCATGTTGACCACGATCTTGGTCAGCGTGGGGATCTGCATGACGTTGGCGTAGCCGAACTGCTCGCGCATCTGCCCCGCGATCTCCTCGCGGTAGCGGACCTTGAGCCTCGGCGTCGGCACGGGACGCTCGGTGACGGTCTCGGTCATCGGTCTCAGATCTCCTTACCGCTACGGCGCGAGATCCGAACCTTCGTGCCGTCGTCGTTGGTGCGGTAACCGACCCGTACCGGCTTGCCGTCCTCGACGATGGCGACGTTGCTGGCGTGCAGCGGCGCCTCCACCGTGACGCGGCCGCTCTCCTTGCCGGCGCGCTGCTGGTCGGCCTTGATGTTCTTGGTGATGAGGTTGACGCCCTCGACGACGACGCGCTCGGCGCGCGGGTCGACGCGCAGGACCTTGCCCGTCGCGCCCTTGTCCTTGCCGGCGAGGACGATGACCTCGTCGCCCTTGCGGATCTTCATCAGAGCACCTCCGGCGCGAGCGAGATGATGCGCATGAACTTCTTCTCGCGCAGTTCACGGCCCACCGGGCCGAAGATACGGGTGCCGCGGGGGTCGCCGCCGTCCCGGATCAGGACGGCGGCGTTCTCGTCGAAGCGGATGTAGGAGCCGTCCGGGCGCCGGCGCTCCTTGCGGGTGCGCACGACGACCGCCTTGACGACGTCACCCTTCTTCACGCCCGCGCCGGGAAGGGCGTCCTTCACCGTCGCGACGATGATGTCGCCGACTCCCGCGTAGCGCCGACCCGAGCCGCCGAGAACCCGGATGCAAAGGATCTCCTTCGCACCCGTGTTGTCGGCGACCTTGAGTCGCGACTCCTGCTGGATCACGTCAACTCCTGTTCGTCACACCGGTTCTGCACCGGATCTCGTCCGGCCAGCCTGGTGGAACCAGTCATGTACAAGTGCGGGACTCGCGCCCCGCGGGCCTACTTGGCCTTCTCGAGGATCTCCACCACGCGCCACCGCTTGGTGGCCGACAGCGGACGGGTCTCCATGAGCCGGACGCGGTCGCCCACGCCGCACTCGTTGCCCTCGTCGTGCGCCTTGTAGTTCTTCGTGCGGCGGATCACCTTGTGGTACCTGCGGTGGGTCACGCGGTCCTCGACGGACACGACCACGGTCTTGTCCATCTTGTCGCTGACCACGAGGCCCTCAAGGACCTTGCGGGTGGTCCGCTGCTCCGTCTGCTGCTCGGTCATTCGTTGCCCTCCGCGGCGTCGTCCTCGGCGACCGTGACGATGCCGAGCTCGCGCTCCCGCATCACGGTGTAGATGCGGGCGATCTCGCGCTTGACGGTGCGCAGCCGCCCGTGGCTCTCAAGCTGGCCGGTCGCGGCCTGGAAGCGGAGGTTGAACAGCTCCTCCTTGGCCTCCTTGAGCTTGGTGACCAGGACGTCCTCGGGCTCGGTCCGCAGGTCGTCGGCGGTAAGACCCTTGGCCATCAGGACTCACCCACCTCTCGCTTAACGATCTTGCACTTCATGGGAAGCTTGTGGATCGCGCGGGTGAGGGCCTCCCGAGCCACCTGCTCGTTCGGGTAGGAGATCTCGAACAGCACGCGGCCCGGCTTCACGTTGGCCACCCACCACTCCACGGAGCCCTTACCGGAGCCCATGCGGGTCTCGGCGGGCTTCTTGGTCAGCGGACGGTCCGGGAAGATGTTGATCCAGACCTTGCCGCCGCGCTTGATGTGGCGCGTCATCGCGATTCGCGCGGCCTCGATCTGCCGGTTCGTCACGTACGCGGACTCGACGGCCTGGATCCCGTACTCGCCGAACGTCACCCTCGTGCCGCCCTTGGCCATGCCACGGCGCTTCGGGTGGTGCTGCTTGCGGTGCTTGACCTTGCGAGGGATCAGCATCGGTTACTCAGCTCCCCTCACCCTGCGGAGCAGCCTCGGCCGCCGGGGCCGGCTGCTCGGAAACCTGCTGCTGCTTCTGCTCGCCGCCGCGGGCGCCGCCGCGCTCGCCACCGGCGCCGCCACGGCCGCCACGGCCACCGCGACCGCCGCCGCCACGGCGCTCGCCGCGACGCTCACGGCCGCCACCGCCGCCGGCCGCGCGCTGCTGCGCGGCCTGCTGCTCGCGCTCGGCGCGGGTCTGCGCGGCCTCGCCCTTGTAGATCCACACCTTGACGCCGATGCGGCCGAACGTCGTCCGGGCCTCGTAGAAGCCGTAGTCGATGTCGGCGCGCAGCGTGTGCAGCGGGACCTGGCCCTCGCGGTAGAACTCCGACCGCGACATCTCGGCGCCGCCGAGACGGCCGCCGCACTGCACCTTGATGCCCTTGGCGCCGGACTTCATCGCGGACTGGATCGCCTTGCGCATGGCGCGGCGGAACGCGACCCGGCTGGACAGCTGCTCGGCCACGCCCTGCGCGACGAGCTGCGCGTCGATCTCGGGGTTCTTCACCTCGAGGATGTTCAGCCGGACCTGCTTGCCGGTCAGCTTCTCCAGGTCGCCGCGCAGCCGCTCGGCCTCCGCGCCGCGGCGGCCGATGACGATGCCCGGCCGGGCGGTGTGGATGTTGACCTCGACGCGGTCACGGGTCCGCTCGATCTCCACCTTGGAGATGCCCGCCCGGTCCATGCCCTTCTGCAGCATGCGCCGGATCTGGACGTCTTCCTTGACGTAGTCCTTGTAGAGCTTGTCGGCGAACCACACGGACTTGTGGTCGGTGGTGATGCCGAGCCGGAACCCGTGCGGGTTGATCTTCTGACCCACTACCGGGCCCTCCTCGTCTTCTTACCGCCGCCCGACGCGGAAACCGCGTCGTCCCGCGACTCCACGACCACCGTGATGTGGCTCGTGCGCTTGTTGATGCGGTAAGCCCGGCCCTGGGCACGGGGGCGGAAACGCTTGAGCGTCGGCCCCTCGTCCACCCACGCACGGCTCACGACGAGCGTGTCCGAGTCGAGCTTGAAGTTGTGCTCGGCGTTGGCGATGGCACTCGCCAGCACCTTGCCCACCGGCTCACTCGCAGCCTGGGGGGCGAACCGCAGCACCGCCTGAGCCTCCGCGGCAGGCAGGCCGCGGATGAGGTCCACCACGCGGCGGGCCTTCCTGGGCGTGACGCGGATGTACCGCGCCTGGGCCCTGGCTTCCATCGCTGTTCCTCTCCGTACGATTCTGCTCTGCCTGCTCAGCCTCGGCGGCTGCGGCGGTCTTCCTTGACGTGGCTGCGGAACGTGCGCGTCGGCGCGAACTCGCCGAGCTTGTGCCCCACCATGGCGTCGGTGATGAACACCGGGACGTGCTTGCGGCCGTCGTGCACGGCGATCGTGTGACCGATCATGTCCGGCACGATCATGGAGCGCCGCGACCACGTCTTGATGACGTTCTTGGTGCCCTTCTCGTTCTGGACGTCCACCTTCTTCATCAGGTGGTCGTCCACGAACGGGCCCTTCTTAAGGCTACGTGGCATGACGAGCGACTCCTACCGCTTCTTCTTGCTGCGACGACGGACGATCAGCCGGTCGCTCGACTTGTTCGCCTGGCGAGTGCGGCCTTCCTTCTTGCCGGCGGGGTTCACCGGGTGGCGGCCACCGGAGGTCTTGCCCTCACCACCGCCGTGCGGGTGGTCGATCGGGTTCATGGCGACACCGCGGACGGTCGGGCGCTTGCCCTTCCACCGCATGCGGCCGGCCTTGCCCCAGTTGATGTTCGACTGCTCGGCGTTGCCGACCTCGCCGACCGTCGCGCGGCAGCGCACGTCCACCATCCGCATCTCGCCGGAGGGCATGCGCAGCGTGGCGTACTTGCCCTCCTTGGCCAGCAGCTGGACGCCGGCGCCCGCGCTGCGGGCGATCTTGGCGCCGCCGCCGGGGCGGAGCTCGATGGCGTGCACGACCGTACCGGTCGGGATGTTGCGCAGCGGCAGGCAGTTGCCCGGCTTGATGTCCGCGCCCGGCCCGTTCTCCACCCGGTCGCCCTGCTTGAGGCCGCGGGGGGCGAGGATGTAGCGCTTCTCGCCGTCCACGTAGTGCAGCAGCGCGATCCGCGCGGTGCGGTTCGGGTCGTACTCGATGTGCGCGACCTTGGCCGGCACGCCGTCCTTGTCGTGCCGGCGGAAGTCGATCAGGCGGTAGGCGCGCTTGTGCCCGCCGCCCTGGTGCCGGGTCGTGATGCGGCCGTGGTTGTTGCGGCCGCCCTTCTTGGGGAGCGGACGCAGCAGCGACTTCTCCGGCTCGTCGCGCGTGATCTCGACGAAGTCGGCCACGCTGGAGCCGCGACGCCCCGGAGTCGTCGGCTTGTAGTTACGGATGCCCATCTTTTTCGTTCATCCCTTGTCTGCTTCGGGACCTCGGCCTGCTTAGGCCGGGCCGCCGAAGATGTCGATCCGCTCGCCCTCAGCCAGGCTGACGATGGCGCGCTTGGTGTCCTTGCGCTTGCCGTAGCCGAACCGGGTCCGCTTGCGCTTGCCCGGGCGGTTGAGCGTGTTCACGTTCGTCACCTTGACGCCGAACACCGCCTCGACGGCCTGCTTGATCTGCGTCTTGTTGGCGTCCGGGCGGACGACGAACGTGTACTTGTTCTCGTCCAGCAGCCCGTAGCTCTTCTCCGAGACGACCGGCGCGATGATGACGTCGCGGGGGTCAGCGATCTTGTTCATGTGCGACCCTCCTTACTTCTTCGCCGCGCGCGAGATGAACTCGTCGTACGCCGCCTTCGTGAAGACGACGTCATCGTTCACCAGCACGTCGTAGGTGTTGAGCTGGTCGGAGACGAGCACGTGCACGCTCGGCTCGTTGCGCAGGCTCTTCCAGGTCAGCTCGTCCTCGCGGTCCAGGACCAGGAGGACGCGCTTGGCCTCGGTGACCTCGCGCAGGGCCTTCAGCGCCGTCTTCGTCTTCGGGGTGTCGCCCTCGATGAGCCCGTCCACGACGTGCACCCGGCCGTACCGGGCGCGGTCGGACAGGGCGCCGCGCAGCGCGGCGGCCTTCATCTTCTTGGGCGTCTTCTGCGCGTAGTCCCGCGGCTGCGGGCCGTGCACGGTGCCGCCGCCGGCGAACTGGGGCGCGCGGGTCGAGCCCTGGCGGGCGCGGCCGGTGCCCTTCTGCCGGTACGGCTTCTTGCCGCCGCCGCGGACGTCGCCGCGGGTCTTGGTGGCGTGCGTGCCCTGGCGCGCCGCGGCCAGCTGCGCCACCACGACCTGGTGGATCAGCGGCACGCTGGTCTTCGCGTCGAAGACCTCGGCGGGCAGGTCGATGTCGAGCTTGGAGGTCACTTGCCCGTCCCCTTCACTGCGTCGCGGACCAGCACCACGCCGCCGTTGGGACCGGGAACCGCGCCCTTGATGAGCAGCAGGTTCTTCTCCGCGTCGATGGCGTGGACGGTCAGGTTCTGCACGGTGGTACGGGCGTTGCCGTGCCGTCCCGCCATGCGGAGGCCCTTGAAGACGCGACCCGGGGTCGCGCAGCCGCCGATCGAGCCCGGCGAGCGGTGCTTGCGCTGGGTGCCGTGCGAGGCGCCGAGGCCCTTGAACCCGTGGCGCTTCATGACACCGGCGGTGCCCTTGCCCTTGCTCGTGCCGGTAACGTCGATCTTCTGGCCGGCCTCGAAGACGCTGGCGGTGATCTCCTGGCCGAGTTCGTACTCGGTGGTGTCGTCAGCCCGCAGTTCGACGAGGAAACGGCGCGGCGTGACGCCGGCCTTCTCGAAGTGACCCGTGCTCGGCTTGTTCACCTTGCGCGGGTCGATCTGCCCGTACCCGATCTGGACGGCGGCGTAGCCGTCCTTCTCCTGGGTCTTGAGCTGGGTGACGACACACGGCCCGGCCTGGACGACGGTCACCGGAACGATCCGGCCCTCATCGTCGAAGACCTGGGTCATGCCGAGCTTCTCGCCCAGGACGCCCTTCCTCTGCGTACTCATCTCTCGGTGCGTCCCTTAGAGCTTGATCTCGATGTCAACGCCGGCCGGAAGGTCGAGCCGCATCAGCGAGTCGACCGTCTTGGGCGTCGGGTCGATGATGTCGATCAACCGCTTGTGCGTGCGCATCTCGAAGTGCTCGCGGCTGTCCTTGTACTTGTGCGGCGAGCGGATGACGCAGTACACGTTCTTCTCGGTCGGCAGCGGCACCGGGCCCGCGACCTTGGCGCCCGTCCGCGTCACCGTCTCAACGATCTTCTTCGCGGAGGTGTCGATGACCTCGTGGTCGTAGGCCTTGAGCCGGATGCGGATCTTCTGTCCCGCCATGGTGGCCTCGGTGTCCTTTGCTGTAGTGCCGCTGTTTACTTCAGAGTCGTGACGCGGCGGCCCGGCTTGGGGAGTCCCAGCGGCCGGGCCGCCGCGTGACGAGAGGTGTTACTTGATGACCTTGGTGACGCGACCGGCGCCCACCGTCCGGCCACCCTCGCGGATGGCGAACTTCAGGCCCTCCTCCATGGCGACGGGCTGGATCAGCTCGACGCGCATCTCGGTGTTGTCGCCCGGCATGACCATCTCGGTGCCCTCGGGGAGGTTCACCACGCCGGTGACGTCCGTGGTCCGGAAGTAGAACTGCGGACGGTAGTTGTTGAAGAACGGCGTGTGGCGGCCGCCCTCGTCCTTGGACAGGATGTAGACCTGCGCCTCGAACTCGGTGTGCGGGGTGTTGGTGCCCGGCTTGATGACGCACTGGCCGCGCTCGACGTCCTCGCGCTTGATGCCGCGCAGGAGCAGGCCGACGTTGTCGCCCGCCTGGCCCTGGTCGAGCAGCTTGCGGAACATCTCGACACCGGTGACGGTGGTCGAGGTGGACTCGGGCTTGATGCCGATGATGTCGACGGTCTCGTTGACGTTGACGACACCGCGCTCGATGCGGCCGGTCACGACGGTGCCGCGGCCGGTGATCGAGAAGACGTCCTCGATCGGCATCAGGAACGGCTTGTCGGTGTCGCGCACCGGCTCCGGCACGTTCTCGTCGACGGCGGTCATGAGCTCGACGATGGACTCGGCCCACTTCTCGTCGCCCTGCAGCGCCTGGTAGGCGGAGACGCGGATGACCGGGACGTCGTCACCGGGGAACTCGTACTCCGACAGCAGCTCGCGGACCTCGAGCTCGACGAGCTCCAGGATCTCCTCGTCGTCCACCATGTCGCACTTGTTCAGCGCGACGACGATGTAGGGCACGCCGACCTGGCGGGCCAGGAGCACGTGCTCCTTGGTCTGCGGCATCGGGCCGTCGGTGGCGGCCACCACCAGGATGGCGCCGTCCATCTGCGCCGCACCGGTGATCATGTTCTTGATGTAGTCGGCGTGACCCGGGCAGTCGACGTGCGCGTAGTGGCGGGCCTCGGTCTGGTACTCGACGTGCGAGATCGAGATCGTGATGCCGCGCTCGCGCTCCTCCGGCGCCTTGTCGATGTCCTCGAACGGCGTGAAGGGGTTGAGGTCCGGGTACTTGTCGTGGAGCACCTTGGTGATCGCCGCGGTAAGCGTGGTCTTACCGTGGTCGATGTGTCCAATGGTGCCGATGTTCACGTGCGGCTTCGTCCGCTCGAACTTGGCCTTCGCCACTGGTTGCTCCTTGTTGCGATCCTCGGCCGTCTAGACGACCGCTTCGATGTACGTCCTGGTGATCTGTGGGCAGGCCGGGGTGCTTACTCGCCCCGCGCCTTGGCGATGATCTCCTGCGCGACGTTCGAGGGAACCTCCGCGTAGGAGTCGAACTGCATCGTGAAAACAGCCCGGCCCTGGGTCTTGCTGCGCAGATCACCCACGTAGCCGAACATCTCCGACAGAGGCACGAGCGCCTTGATGACGCGCATGCCGTGCCGCTCGTCCATGGACTGGACCTGACCGCGGCGGCTGTTGAGGTCGCCGATCACGTCGCCCATGTTCTCCTCGGGCGTGGTGACCTCGACCGCCATCATCGGCTCCAGCAGCGTGGGGGACGCCTTGCGGGCGGCCTCCTTGAACGCCATGGAACCGGCGACCTTGAACGCCATCTCCGAGGAGTCGACCTCGTGGTAGGCGCCGTCCTGCAGGGTGACCTTCACGCCCACCATCGGGTAGCCGGCGAGGACACCGAACTCGGCGGCCTCCTGGCAGCCCGCGTCGACCGACGGGATGTACTCCCGCGGGATGCGGCCGCCGGTGACCTTGTTCTCGAACTCGTAGCCGTCGGACCCGCCGCCCAGCGGCTCCAGGTCGATGATCACGCGGCCGAACTGGCCCGAGCCACCGGTCTGCTTCTTGTGGGTGTACTCGACCTTCTCGACCTTGCGGGTGATCGTCTCCCGGTAGGCGACCTGCGGCTTGCCGACGTTGGCGTCGACCTTGAACTCCCGCTTCATCCGGTCGACGAGGATCTCCAGGTGGAGCTCGCCCATGCCGGAGATGACGGTCTGCCCGGTCTCCTCCTCGGTGCGGACCTGGAAGGACGGGTCCTCTTCGGCGAGCCGCTGGATCGCGGTGCCCAGCTTCTGCTGGTCGGCCTTGGTCTTCGGCTCGATCGCGACGTGGATGACCGGCGCCGGGAAGTTCATCGACTCCAGGACGATCGGGTCCTTGTCGTCGCACAGCGTCTCGCCGGTGGTGGTCTGCTTGAGACCCATCACCGCGACGATGTCGCCGGCGCCGGCGCGCTCGATCTCGGTGCGCTTGTTGGCGTGCATCCGGTAGATCTTGCCGATGCGCTCCTTGCGCTCCTTGACGGAGTTCATGACGCTGGCACCGGACTCCATGACGCCGGAGTACACGCGCACGAAGGTGAGCTTGCCCAGGTGCGGGTCGCTCATGATCTTGAACGCGAGCGCGGAGAACGGCTCGTCCTCGCTCGGCTTGCGCACGAGCACCTTCTCCTCGTCCCGGACGGCGTGGCCCTCGATGGCCTCGACGTCGAGCGGGGAGGGCAGGTAGCGGACGATCGCGTCCAGCAGCGGCTGCACGCCCTTGTTCTTGAACGCGGTGCCGCACATCACCGGGGTGAGCTTGGCGGCGACCGTCGCGCGGCGGATGCCGTCGTGGAGCTGCTCGACCGAGGGCTCGTTGCCCTCCAGGTACAGCTCCATGATCTCGTCATCGTTCTCGGCGAGGGTCTCGACCAGCTTGTCGTGCCACTCGCGCGCCGCCTCGGCGTGCGTCTCGGGGATGTCGACCGTGTCGTACATCTCGCCGAGCTTGGCCTCCTCGTTCCACACGAGGGCCTTCATGTTGACGAGGTCGATGACGCCCTTGAAGTCGGCCTCGGCGCCGATCGGCAGCTGCAGCGCGAGCGGGGTCGCGTTGAGCCGGTTCTCGATCATGTCGAGGCAGCGGTGGAACTCCGCGCCGACCCGGTCCATCTTGTTGACGAAGCACATGCGGGGCACGTCGTACCGGTCGGCCTGGCGCCACACGGTCTCCGACTGCGGTTCCACGCCGGCGACACCGTCGAACACCGCGACCGCACCGTCGAGCACCCGCAGGTTGCGCTCCACCTCAACGGTGAAGTCGACGTGCCCGGGGGTGTCGATGATGTTGATCGTGTGATCGTCGTCGTTCACGGCCCAGTGGCAGGTGGTGGCGGCGGAGGTGATGGTGATCCCCCGCTCCTGCTCCTGCTCCATCCAGTCCATGGTGGCCGCGCCGTCGTGGGTCTCGCCGATCTTGTAGCTCATCCCCGTGTAGAACAGGATGCGCTCGGTCGTCGTGGTCTTGCCCGCGTCGATATGGGCCATGATCCCGATGTTGCGGACCTTGGCCAGGTCTACACCGGTTTTGGTAGCCACTGTCGTCCTCGCGTCGTCTCGTCGTTGCAGATCGCCGGGGTTACCAGCGGTAGTGGGCGAAGGCCTTGTTGGACTCCGCCATCTTGTGCGTGTCCTCGCGCTTCTTGACAGACGCGCCAAGACCGTTGCTCGCGTCGAGCAGCTCGTTCATCAGCCGCTCGGTCATGGTCTTCTCGCGGCGCTGCCGGGCGTAGAGCACCAGCCAGCGCAGGGCCAGGGTGGTGCTGCGGGCCGGCCGCACCTCGACGGGGACCTGGTAGGTCGCGCCACCGACGCGGCGGCTGCGGACCTCCAGGGTGGGCTTGACATTGTCGAGCGCGCGCTTCAGCGTGACGACCGGGTCGTTGCCGGTCTTCTCGCGCGCGCCCTCAAGGGCGTCGTACACGATGCTCTGCGCGATCGAGCGCTTGCCGTCCAGGAGAACCTTGTTGATGAGCGCGGTGACCAGCGGCGAGTTGTACACCGGGTCAGCGATCAGCTGGCGCTTGCCAGCAGGGCCCTTGCGCGGCATCAGCTCTTCTCCTTCTTCGCGCCGTAGTGGCTGCGCCCTTGCTTGCGGTTCCGGACGCCCTGGGTGTCGAGGGCCCCGCGGATGATCTTGTACCGAACGCCCGGGAGGTCCTTCACACGGCCGCCGCGCACGAGCACGATCGAGTGCTCCTGCAGGTTGTGACCGACGCCGGGGATGTAGGCAGTGACCTCGATCCCGCTGGTCAGGCGGACACGGGCGACCTTGCGAAGCGCGGAGTTCGGCTTCTTGGGCGTCGTCGTGTAGACGCGCGTGCAGACGCCCCGGCGCTGGGGGCTGCCCTTGAGCGCGGGCGTCTTGTTCTTGGTCACCTTGTCCTGGCGGCCCTTTCGGACCAGCTGCTGGATCGTGGGCACCGCGTCTCCGTCTTCCTCGTACCGAGCCGGTAAGTCTTATTGCTGCAATCACCACCTCAGGCGAGGCTGTGACCTGCCGGTTTCCCGACCTCTCCGACCCACGCGGTCGGGCGTGTCGCCGCCTCACGGAAATACACCCGCGCGAAACCGACACAGACCGCCCGGCCCCTGAAAGGGCCGAATCAAGCCGGGGAGTAGATGCGGCGCTGGGGCTGGCCGACCGGCCTCGCCGACGCGCACGCACAGTGGCCCGCAGAGCGGGCGCAAGTGAAGAGGTTACCTATCCACAGACCAAAGTGCAAAGCGAGCGCGCACTACCGCGCGCGCCCCTGCGACGCAAGCCGCGGGACAGGTAGGGAGCCTTCTCCCTGGGACGGTAAACGACGAAATACCGACGGATGTTCCCCCACCCGGAGGCGTCCGTCCGGGGTGGGCGTCTGTCGGCATTGTGTCCCACGTTCCCGCCGCGGGGAAGACATGGGCCAACTTTTACGCCTCGGCCGCCGGCCTGCGGCGGCGCGGCCCGCGGTGAGGACCGGCGCATGGCGGACGGCCGTCAGCGGCAGCGAGACGGCCTCCGTCCGGGCCTCTCAGTGGGTCCACTGGGAGTCTCGGACGGAGGCCGCCCCCTACCGCTCTGTGACGCGCGTCATACCCGCGCCGGTGCCGCCGCTAGATGACGAAGGCGACCACCAGGACGACGAGGATCACCACGACGGCGACGCCACCGACGATGAGCCAGAGCATGTTCTTGCCGCCCTTGCCCTCCTCGGCGCCGGCGCCGTAGCCGCCGGGCTGCTGGCCGTACTGGCCCGGCTGCCCGAACTGGCCCTGCTGGCCGTACCCCTGCTGCTCGGGCTGGCCGAAGCCCTGCTGGCCGTACTGCTGCTGCTCGCCGGGCTGGCCGAACTGCTGGCCCTGCTGCCCGTAGCCCTGCTGCTGGTACGGCTGGCCGTACTGCTCGGGCTGCCCGAACCCGCGCTGCTGCTCGCCCGGCTGCTGCTGGCCGTAGCCCTGCTGCTGTTCGGGCTGGCCGTACTGCTGCTGCCCGAACTGCTGCTGCGCCTGCTGCTGGGGCTGCTGCGGCTGCTGCTGGCCCCACTGCTGCTGGCCGATGTCGAGCCGGGTGGCGTCGCCGAGGCCGCCCGCCTCGGGGGCGGCGGCGTGCCGGCCCTGCGACGGGGCGGACGGGTCGAACGCCTCGGTGGGGCGCGCGTCCTCGACGCCGCTCTCACCGGGCGGCCGGTACAGGTCGTCCACCGAGGGCGAGGGGCCGGACGTCGTCGAGCCGGCGCCGAAGCCGGACTCGGGCGGCGGCACCATCATCGTCCGCTCGTGGTCGGCCTGCTCGCGGCCCTGTCCCGGCTGCGGCGCCTCCGGCGACCAGGGCTCCGGCGTCGACGGCGGCGCGGGCGCCTGCCACGGCTCGGCCGGCGGCTCCTGCCGCCGCTCGGGACCGGTGGCGACCGGGACGTCGGTGCCGGGCGACCAGTGCAGCGTCGCCTGGTCGTCGATCGCGGGCCGCTGCGGCTGCTCGGGCTCGGGCGCGCCGGTGCCGGGACCGGGGACGATCACCGTGCGGTCGCCGATGCCCTCCTGCGGCTGCTCGGGCTGCGGGAGCGACTGCTCGGCGGGCGCGGGCGGGGCGGCGGGCGGCTCGGGCGGCGCGAACTGGCCGGGCTGGCCGTACTGCTGCTGCCCGTACGGCTGCTGCGGGTACCCGGACTGCTGCTGCGGAGGCTGCTGCCCGTAGCCGGGCTGCGGCTGGCCGTACTGCTGCTGCTCACCCGGCGGGACGTACTGCTGCGGGTCCTGCGGGGGCGTGAAGCCGCCGGGGCCACCGGGGCCGCCGGGCGAACCGTAGGCGGGCGGCTGCCCGTACTGCGGCTGCTCCTGCGGGGCGCCGTAGGGCTGCGGGGGCGGCGGCGGAGGCTGCTCGCCGAACTGCGGCATCGGCTGCTCCACCATGGTGGGCGGCGGCGGAGGCGGCGCGGGCCGCTCCTCCTCGCGCGGCTCGGGCGGCGGCGCGGGCGCGCCGGGCTGGCCGCCGAGCTGCGGGGCGCCGAACACCACGGTGCGGTCCCCGAGCGGGCGGGCGGGCGGCTCCTGCCGCTCCTGCGCCTGCTGCCCCTCGTCCTCCGGCAACGGCCTCTGCGGTCCCTGCGTGCCGTCGTTCTCGGTCATCGTCGGGCTCCTTCAGCGCCGTCGGTCCGGGGCTCCTCAGCTCCCGGGGGCCCGGAGGCGGGCGGCGCTTGTCGCCGCCTCCGAACCTTCACCCATGTCACCACGTGGCGGTCTTGCCATGCGTGGGCGTTCTCGTCCACAGCCTGCCCCGATCGCCCGCAGGATCGCAAATCACCACCCCTGATAGACGCCGACCGCCCCCGGGCAGTTCCCGGCCCGGGGGCGGGTTCGTCCCGCCTCGTCAGGAGTGCCCGGAGACCGCGTGCGGACGGTACGGGGCCTCCAGTCGCGCCACTTCCTTCTCGTCCAGTTCGAGGCGCTCCGCGGCGATCGCGTCGTCCATGTGAGTGAGTTTCGTCGCTCCCACGATCGGCGCGGTCACCCCGGGCCGTCCGAGCAGCCACGCGAGCGCCACCCGCGCGGCCGGGACGCCCCGCTCCCCCGCGACCTCGCGGACGGCGTCGACGACGTCGAAGTCGTCGTCGGTGTAGAGGCCGTCGCCGAAGGCGTCGTTCCGTGACCGGACGGTCTTGCGCTCGCCGCCCCGCTCCCGGTTCCCGGCGAGCATGCCGCGCGCCAGCGGGCTCCACGGGATGAGGCCCACCCCCTGGTCGACGCAGAGCGGATTCATCTCCCGCTCCTCCTCTCTATAGAGGAGGTTGTAGTGGCTCTGCATTGAGACGAATCTCGTCCAGCCGTGCGTCTCGGCGGTGTGCTGGGCCTTGGCGAACTGCCACGCGTACATGCTGGACGCACCGATGTAGCGCGCCTTGCCCGCCCGCACCACGTCGTGCAGGGCCTCCATGGTCTCCTCTATGGGCGTCTCGTAGTCCCAGCGGTGGATCTGGTAGAGGTCGACGTAGTCGGTGCCCAGCCGCCTGAGCGAGGCGTCGATGCCGGCCATGATGTGCTTGCGGGACAGCCCGCGGTCGTTGGGCCCGTCCCCCATGGGCATGCAGACCTTGGTGGCCAGGACGTAGTCGTCGCGCCGGGCGAAGAGCTTCGGGAGCAGGCGCCCGGTGATCTCCTCGCTCACGCCCAGCGAGTAGACGTCGGCGGTGTCGAAGAAGGTGACCCCGCCGTCGACGGCCCGCCGGACGATCGGCTCCGCCTCGTCCTCGCCGAGCGCCCACTTGCGCACCGCGGGGTCGCCGTAGCTCATCATCCCGAGGCAGATCCGCGAGACCTTCAGTCCGGTGGTGCCGAGCCGTACCTGTTCCATGGGCAACTCCTCTCAACCCCTCCACGGTGCCGCGCCGCCCGGCACATCACCACCCCCGCCGGCCGACTTCCGCGCCCGTCCCGCGACGGCCGCAACCGGGGCGGGGGCTTCGGGATAGAGGAGGGTGTCAGCATCCTCTAGGCCCGGAGAGGCACTCCATGGAGACACGCGCATGCACGCGGTGAGCCGTGCCGAGGGCGAACAGCTCGACGATTCCCGGATCGTCGCCGCATCGCTGGACGACCCGGAGGCGTTCGGCGAGTTGTTCCGCCGCCACGCGCCGCGGCTGCACGCCTATATAAAGCGGCGGCTGGGGCCGGCCCTCGCGGACGACCTGGTGTCGGAGGCGTTCGCGACCGCGTTCCGGCAGCGGGCGAGGTTCGACGGGCGCCGGGAGTTCGGCGCCTGGCTGTGGGGCATCGCCGCCAACCTGATCGCCCGGCACCACCGCCAGGAGACCCGCATGTACCGGGCGTTCGCCCGGACCGGGACCGACCCCGCCGAGGACGGCGTCGCCGACGTGGCGAGCGACCGCGCGTCGGCCGCCGCGCTCGGTCCGGGCCTCGCCAAGGCGCTCGCGTCGCTGAACGCGCAGGAGCGCCACGCCGTCCTGCTGCTGGCGTGGGCCGAGCTGTCCTACGCCGAGATCGCGACGACGCTCGACCTGCCGCTCGGCACCGTCAAGGCCAAGATCCACCGGGCCCGGAAGAAGCTCCGCAAGGCCCTTCCCCAGGAGGAGACCCATGGATGAGCTCGACGCCCTGCGGGGCATGCGGACGGCGCTGGCGGAGGAGGAGAGCCCGGAGCGCCTCGCCCTGCGCACCGACTGGCGCAGCGGCGCCCGGGAGCGGCCCCGGCGCGGCCTGAAGATGCCGCTGATCGCGGTCGCGGCGACCGCCGCCGTCACCGCCGGGGCGGTCACCGCCGTCGTCCTGCAGCCCGGAGAGGACCCAACACCCGGCCGGCACGGGACCACGGTCATCACCCCCGGCAACGCCCTGCTGGTGGCCGCGACCAACGCGCAGAAGGCGCCCAATGGGCGCTACTGGCACACCAAGACAGTCATGGGCGACGTCTACGCGGTCGGCAAGAGCGCGTCGAACCACTACAAGGTGGATTCGCGGCAGGGCAATGAGACGTGGATCGACGCCGCCGGGCGCAGCCGCCTCACCCACATCGACATGCCCGACGTCCCCCTCACCGCGCAGGACAAGGAGAAGTGGCGGGCGGCGGGTTCGCCCGAATGGGTCACCATTCCGAACCCGGAAGGAGGAGACGCCGGGTTCCGCCTGGACATGTCGGAGCGCACCAGCGGCCGTATGCCGTGGCCGGAGTCCGTCGAACGGTTCTACGGCATGACGCCGCGCCAGATCGCCGAGCTGCCCACGAGCCCGGAGGAACTGGAGAAGGTGCTGCTGAACCTCAAGGGGCACTGGCACGCCGTCTCCAAGGACGGTGAGAAGGAGGAGCCGATCCGCGCCCTGCGGGGGCAGGAGCGGATCCGGGCGCTGAGCGATGTGGCCGGGACGCTGCTGTCCACCGCGCCCGCGCCGCCCGCGGTGCGCGCGGCGGTGTTCCGGATGCTGGCGGGCCTGCCCGGCGTCAAGGCCGAGGGCCCGGCGACCGACCCGCTCGGCCGGCCCGGGACGGCGGTGTCGCTGCCGCTGAAGACGACCGCGCCGCTCGGCCTGTTCACGGCGCCGAAGCAGCTCGGCACCTACCGGCGCCAGTTCATCGTCGCCCCGGGCACCGGTTCCCTGCTGGCGATCCGCGACCTGGTCGCGACCCCGCCGCACGGCAGCCGGCCGCTCCCCCCGGGCGACAACGGCAAGCCGCGCTCCTTGAAGGCGGAGAACATGCCCGACCGCTTCCACAAGCCCGGCGAGCTGGCCGCGTACCAGGCGTTCGAGGTCGCCGAATGGACCAACGCCCAGCCCCCGCGCTGACCCCTGCCTGAAGGGCCCGTCCCACCCGGGACGGGCCCTTCGCGCCTTCTCCCTTGTCGAGCGGTTGCGGCCGGCCCGCCTGCTCGGGTCCGCCCCTTCCAACAGACGTCCGAAACCGATTGAGTGGGTCACGCGCGGCCGAAGAGGGCCCGGGTCAACCGCGAAGCAGCGTGACGGCGGCCTTGCTGAAGGCGCGGACGCGGGCGGTGGCGGCGTCCGCACGCCACCACAGGGCCCATTCCATGGGCGGAGCGTCGTTGAAGAGGATGTAGGACACGTCGGGGCGAGCGTAATAGCGCCGGACCTGCGCACCAACGACGAAGCAGCCCTGGCCCGCGCCGACGAGAGTGAGGGTCTCATTCAACGTCGAGGTCCCGGGGGCGTGTTCGATCGGGTGTCCGGCCGGGGTGGCGCGCGGGGTGAAGCTCCGCTGCAGGGTCTCCGGCACGGTTTCGGGACGTCGGAAAAGCCGCACCCGGGCCAGATCCTCCTGGGACACCGACTCCCGGCGGGCGAAGGGATGATCTGAGGGGACGGCCAGCAGCCGCGCCTCACGGACGAGCACAGGGCTGCGAGCGATGCCGGGCTCGTCCACGGGCAGGGGGGCCAGGATCATGTCGACCTCGCCGTCGCGGAGCCAGGGGAAGACGTCGGACATCTGCGCCTCGCGCAGCCGGACCTCGCAGCCGGGTTCCCGCCTGCCGAACTCCTCGGTCACTCCGACGCAGAGCTGGCCTCCGGCGGCGCCGACGAAGGCGACGTGCAGGGTGCCGGTGAGGCCGCGGCCGGCGTCGATGGCGCGCTGGAGCGCGGCGCCGATCTCGGTCCAGGCGGGCCGGATCTCCGCCTCCAGCCGCCGGCCGACCGCGGTCAGCTCGACGCGGCGGCTGGTGCGGTTGAACAGCGGCACCCCGACGCGGCGCTCCAGCTTGGCGATGGTCTGGCTGACCCGGGTGGTGGAGATGTGCAGCCGCTCGGCGGTCCGCCCGAAGTGCAGTTCCTCGGCCAGGGTGAGAAAGGCGTCTAGCTCGTGTCGTTCCAGCATCCCCACCCCGCATCGTGAATCCAGACTTCACGATCATTGCACAGGGCGGCGTTGATCAGGCGTCGGTGCCCGGCAAGGGTTGGAGCAGTTCACCGACAACCTGACCTGCACGGGAGCCCGCTATGTACGTCACCGACGCCCACGCCCTGTCCGCCCCCGCCACCGAGCACGAGAAGACCGTGGCGGAGCTGCGCGACCGCACCGAGATCGTCGACGCGCTGTACCGGTTCGGGCTGGGGCAGGACCTGAAGGACGCGGAGCTGTTCGGCTCCTCGTTCACCGCCGACGCCGAGTTGGACTTCGCTCCCGCTGCGGCGAAGTGGGGCGGCCGGCCGCCGCTGATGGTGGGACGCGACACGATCGTCACCACGATCCTGGGCCTGTTCACCGGACGGGTGGACACCACCCACCAGGTCACCAACCCGCGCATCGTGGTCGACGGCGACACCGCGCGCCTGACCGCGCTGGTGGAGGCCCAGCACCTGCTCGCCGCCGACCGGGGCACCTTCGCCCTGCTGAAGAACCCCTACGCCGTCGACCTGGTCCGCGACGGCGACCGCTGGGTGATCCGCCGGCTGCGCATCGACAACGCCTGGTACACCGGCGACCCCGCCGCGATCTTCGCCGCCTGACCGTCCACGTCCCTGTACCCCGCCAAGGAAGAATCCCCATGTCGACGACCTTCCCGCGTCCCGGGCCCGCGCTGGCCCTGCTCGCGTTCGCCCAACTGATCATTTCCCTCGACTACAACATCGTCTATGTGGCGCTGCCGGAGATCGGCGACGGCCTCGGTTTCTCGGCGCAGACCCTCCAGTGGGTGGTCAGCGCCTACGCGGTGGCCTTCGGCGGATTCCTGCTGCTGGGCGGCCGCGCCAGCGATCTGCTCGGCCCGCGGCGGATGTTCGTGACCGGCCTCGGTCTGTACGCGGTGGCCTCACTGGTCGGCGGCTTGGCCGAGGCGGCCTGGCCGCTGGTGGCGGCGCGGGCCGCCCAGGGCCTGGGCGGGGCGCTGCTCTTCCCCGCGACCCTGACACTGATCAGCACCGGATTCGCGCCGGGCCGGGAACGCAACCGCGCCTTCGCGGTGTGGGGCACCGCCGGCGGCAGCGGCATGATCCTGGGATCGCTGCTGGGCGGGGTGCTCACCGACGCGTTCGGTTGGACGGCGGTCTTCTTCGTCAACGTGCCCCTCGCCGGCGCGGCCGCACTGGCCGCGCTGCCGCTGATCCCCACCCGGCCCCGGCAACGCGGGGGCGCGAGGCGCCGGTTCGACGCGGCCGGGGCGCTGACCGCCACCGCCGGGACCACGCTGCTGGTAGTCGCGCTGGTGCAGGGCCCCGAATCGGGCTGGACGTCCCCGCTGGTGGTCGTCGCGGCGGTGACCGGGGGGCTGCTGCTGGCGGCGTTCGTGGCCATCGAGCGGCGCGGCAATGATCCGCTGCTGCCGCCGGGGCTGCTGCGCGGCCGGGACCTGGGCGCGGGAGCGCTGGTCACCTTCCTGTACATGGGCACCTTCGGGACCCTGCTGTACTTCCTGACCGTCTACTTCCAGGCGGTGCACGACTACAGCGCGCTGCGCACCGGTCTGGCCTTCCTGGTCCCGATGGCCGCGATCGTCGCCGGATCGCAGCTGGCCGGACGGCTCGCCACCGCGCGCGGCGTGCGGCCCACCATGATCGGCAGTCTGCTCGTCGGCCTGGCCGGAACGGTCGTCCTCGCGATGACGCTGGCCACCGGGGCGTCCTACCTCGCGCTGGTCCCGGGGCTGGTGGTCCTCGGGGTCGGACAGGGCGCCGGTTACACCCTGATGTTCGGCGCGGCGACCTCCCAGACCCCCGCCGACCAGCAGGGCGTCGCCTCCGGGGTCGTCTCCACCACCCAGCAGATCGGCGGCGCCGTCGGCCTGGCCGTCCTGGTGGCCGTCGCCAACGCCGGCACCGACGGGCTCACCGGCCCGGCGCTGCGCGCGGCCACCGCCGACGGCCTGCGGACGGCGATGCTCGTCGCCGCGGCGGGCATCGCCCTGACCACCCTGGCCGCGCTCGGCTTCACCCCCGCCCGCGAGCACGCCTCCACCTCCCCGGCCGAATCCTCACCGGCCACCGAAACGACCTTGGAGAAGACACCGCTGTGAACGCTCTCAGCGAACTGCGCGAACTCGTCCGCGGCCGGGTGCTGCTTCCCGGAGACGGCGGCTTCGACCCGGCCCGCCGCCCGTGGAACCTGGCCGTCGAGCAGGATGTGCCCGCGGTGGTCGAGGCGGTGGACGCCGACGACGTCGCCGCGCTGGTCCGGTACGCCGGCGCCCGCGGGCTGCGGGTGTCGGCCCAGCCCAGCGGGCACGGCGCCACCGGCGACCTGGACGGTGCGCTCCTGCTGCGCACCCGGCACCTGGACGAGGTGTCGGTCGATCCCGCCGCCCGGACCGCGCGGGTCGGAGCGGGCGTGCGCTGGGGCGAGGTCCAGCGGGTCGCCGGCGAGCACGGCCTGACGGGGCTGCCCGGCAGTTCCCCCGTGGTGAGCGTGACCGGCTACACCCTCGGCGGCGGGCTCAGCTGGTTCTCCCGGGCCTACGGCTGGGCGGCCGACAGCGTCACCGCGTTCGAGGGCGTGACCGCCGACGGCGAGCGCTTCCGCGCGACGGCCGGCTCCGAGCTGTTGTGGGCCCTGCGCGGCGGGGGCGGCGACCACGCGGTCGTCACCGCACTGGAGTTCGACCTGCACCCCGCGCCCGAACTCTACGGCGGGCGGATGCTGTGGCCCGCCGACCGGGCCGCCGACGTCCTGGACGCCTACCGGGAGATCACCGCCACGGCACCGGACGCCCTCACCGTCTGGTTCGACCTGCTGAGCTTCCCCGGGACCACACCGATGGCCGCCGTGGACGCGACCTACCTGGGCGATCCAGCCGAGGGCAGGGACCTGCTGCGCCCGCTGGAGCGGCTCGGCGCGACACTGTCCGACGGCCGCGGACCCCTGCCGGTCGCCGAACTCGGTTCCATCACGGCCGAGCCGACCGAGCCCGGAGCCGGGATCTCGCGGGGAGAGCTGCTCACCACGATGGACGACCAGACGGCCAAGGCCCTGCTGGCGGAGCCCATCGACCCGCTGATGAGCGTGCAGGTCCGCCATCTCGGCGGCGCCCTCACCCGCCCCTCCGACAGCCCGCACGGGCCCCTCACCGAGCCGTACGCCCTCTACCTGTTCGGCGTGCCGACCTCACCCGAGTCCCGCGCTGCCATCCGGGCACGGCAGCGCGACCTCGTCCAGGGTCTCGCGCCCGCGATCAGCGGACGCAAGCCCTACACCTTCCTGACTCCGGGAGAGACCGCCGCCGACGCCTTCGCACCCGACGCCCTGGCCCGGCTGCGCGCCGTCAAGCACGGCCACGATCCGCACCACACGATCCGCAGCAACTACCCCGTCACGTTCTGACCGCCCGACCTGCCACCAGGCGACACCCACGTCATGACGAGGAAGGAGGGGAAACGCATGACCGCTCCGACGGGAAGGTCCTCGGCACCGCCAACGGCGTCCGCAACCATCGCGGGGGAGCCGCCCACATCGCCAGTGCGAGCTTCATGGTGGATCCGGCGCGCCTCGGGGCGGGGCGCGGGATCGGCGCTCTGCGATCACGTGCTCGAACAGGCACGGGCCGACGGGTTCCGGGCCATCCAGTAGAACGGCGTCGTGGAGACCAACGCGCGAGCCGTCACCCTCTGGCGCTCGCGCGGCTTCGCCGTGGTGGGGCCCCTTCCTCCGGAGGGCTTCCGTCACCCGAGGCACGCGTTCCCACCGGCATTTGCTCCGCGCTCGACATCCCTTGGACGGTGCTCTGCGGCCGGGCATGAGCGGGCTCAGCGTACGAGTGATGAGTTGTCGCGCCCGCCCCCGTCATACCTGTGACGGAACACGACGAGGGGAAGGATGACGCGATGAGGGCGGACACGTGGCTGGAGGAGCTGAGCGTGAGCGGTCTGGGCGAGGTCGACGAGCCGGCGTTCACGGGGCTGGCGGAGCGGCACCGGCGGGAGCTGCACGTGCACTGCTACCGGATGCTCGGGTCGTTCGAGGACGCCGAGGACACCGTGCAGGAGACGTTCCTGCGCGCCTGGCGGCGGCGCGAGACCTTCGAGGGGCGGTCGACGTTCCGGGCCTGGCTGTACCGGATCGCCACCAACGCCTGCCTGGACCTGCTCGCCAAGCGCCGCCCGGAACCCGCGACCGGCGGTGAGGTGCCGTGGTTGCAGCCCTACCCGGACCGGCTGCTGGACGAGGTGCCCGCAGGCGACGCGGACGAGCCGGAGGCCGTCGCGCTCGCGCGGGAGACGATCGAGCTGGCCTACCTGGTCGCGGTCCAGCACCTGGCACCGCGGCCGCGGGCCGCGCTGATCCTGCGGGACGTGGTCGGCTGGCCGGCGAAGGACGTCGCGGAGCTGCTCGGCGACTCGGTCAACTCCGTGAACAGCGCGCTGCAGCGGGCCCGCGCCGGCATGCGGGAGCACCTGCCCGCCGAGCGGCAGGACTGGACCGGCGGCGAGGAGGACACCGGGACGCGCGAGGTGGTGCGCCGCTTCACCGAAGCCAGCGTGGCCACCGACATCGACGCGCTCGCCGCCCTGCTGCGCGACGACGTCCGGTGCTCGATGCCGCCCACTCCGGGCCTGCAGGTCGGCCGCGACGCGGTGGTGAACGACTGGGTCGAGGACGGCTTCGTGGGCATGACGGGCCTGCGCGCCGTCCCCACCTCCGTGAACCGGCAGCCCGCCCTCGGCTTCTACCAGTGGCGGGAGCGTGAGGGCGCCTACCTGCCGCTCACGGTCGACGTCCTGCGCATCACCGGCGGCGCGATCACCGAGATCACGACGTTCCACGCCGACCAGTTCCCGCGCCTCGGGCTGCCCAAGCGCCTGCCGGCCGACGGCACGGAGTAGCTCCGCCCTGCGCAGCCCCCGCCGTCGCACGGCGCGGGGTGCGCTCCGCCCCGCACTGTGCCAGGCACCGCCCGTTGGAGGACGGCATGAACGTCATCGCAGCCCCCGCATCGCCCCACCGATTCCGCAGACTCACCGGTACCGGCCTCGTCGCCGCGCTCGCGGCGATGGCGGCCACCACCCTCGCCGCCGCACTCGCTCAGGCCGCCGGCGTCGACTTCGAGATCCCCGACGGCGGCGAGCAGATCCCGCTGCCCGGATTCGCCGTGGTGACCGGCTTCTTCTCGGTCGTGGGCATCGCCATCGCCGCCGCCCTCCTCCGCTGGAGCGCTCGTCCCGCCGCGCGGTTCGTGTGGACGGCGGTATCGCTGACGGCGATCTCGTTGGTCCCGCCCCTCGTCTCGGGGGCGGGCACCGCCACCACCGTGACCCTTCTGGTGCTGCATCTCGTCCCCGCGGCGGTGATGATCCCCGCGCTGGCGCGCGGCCTCCGCGTCCCCGGTCGCCGGACGGGATATCCCTCGCACGACTGAGGCGATCATGCCCGGTCCGGCCGCGATACTGGGGGAATGTCCGATCGGCTCCGTGGTTTCGGTCTCTCCCCGCGCGCGGGGGCCGGCCGTCTCGTGGACGTGCTGGTCGCCGCCGCCGTCGCGGTGCCGGTGTTCGTGCCGTTCGCCACGGCGCCGGAGGTGTCGCCGCTCGGCGTGGTGGTCAACCTCGGCACGGTCGTGCCGCTGGTGTGGCGGCGGCGGGCGCCGTTCGCGGTCGCGCTGGTCGTGGCGTCCTTCGCCATGGCCGTGTCGCTGTACGACCGGCCCGGCCAGGCGTTGCAGTACGGCGCGCTGGTGGCCGTCTACACGCTCGCCGACCTCGGGCGGTACCGCTGGCAGCGCTGGGGCTTCATCGCCGTGCTCGTGGCGACGATCCCGCCCGGCGCGCTGCTCATCAAGGACAACGACGCGGCCGAGTTCATGTTCACGCTGCTCCTGCCCATGACGGCGTTCCTGCTGGGCACGCTCGCACGGACCGCGCGGGAGCGGTCGGACGCGCTGGTGGAGCGCTCGGCGCAGCTCGAACGCGAACGCGAGGCCGAGGCGGCGCGGGCGGCGGCGGAGGAGCGGTCCCGCATCGCCCGCGACATGCACGACGTGCTCGCGCACGCCGTCAGCATCATGGTCGTGCAGGCCGAGGCCGGTCCGGTCGTGGTCCGCACTGATCCCGACCGGGCGGAACGTGTCTTCGACGCCATCGCCGACGCGGGCCGGGACGCGATGGCCCAGCTGCGCCGCACGCTGGGCGTCCTCAAGGAGGAGCAGGACCACGGCGTCCGCGCGCCGCAGCCCACCATCGGCGCGCTGCCGGAGCTGGTCGAGCACGTCGACCGCACGCAGGTCCGGGTGCGGCTCACGGTGGAGGGCGCGAGCCGCGCGCTCCCCGCCGACGCCGATCTGGCGGCCTACCGCATCGTCCAGGAGGCGCTCACCAATACGGTGAAGCACGCCAACGCGCGGGAGGCCGAGGTCCGGCTCCGCTGGACCGACCACGAACTGGAGATCACGGTGACCGACGACGGGCAGGGCGGTGGCGGCGCCGACGCGGGATGGCGGCGCGGGGGCAGCGGCCTCATCGGCATCCGGGAGCGCGTCGCCGCCTGCGGCGGGACGGCCGAGGCCGGTCCCCTGCCGGGCGGCGGGTTCCGCGTCCTGGCGCGGCTCCCCTACGCGGCGGTGACCGCGTGATCCGGGTCGTGCTCGCCGACGACCAGGAGCTGGTCCGCAGCGGCTTCGCCATGATCCTGGACGCGCAGCCCGACATCGAGGTGGCGGGCGAGGCGGGCGACGGGTCCGCCGCGATCGCCGCCGTGCGCGAGCACGCGCCCGACGTGGCGCTGCTCGACATCCGCATGCCGGGCCTGGACGGCATCGAGGCCGCGAAGGTCGTGTGCGCCGACACCTCCACCCGCGTGATCATGCTGACCACGTTCGACCAGGACGACTACGTCTACGACGCGCTCTACGCCGGTGCGAGCGGGTTCCTGCTGAAGGACGTGCGCCGCGACGACCTGGTGCACGCGGTGCGGGTGGTGGCGGCGGGGGATTCGCTGCTCGCGCCCGCCGTCACCCGCCGCCTCATCTCCGACATCACCCGCGACCGCCCGCGCTCGGGCGCCACCGCCTCCGACCGCCTGTCGGTGCTGACCGAGCGGGAGCGCGAGACGCTGCGGCTGCTCGGCCGCGGCCTGTCGAACGCGGAGATCGCCGCGGCGATGGTCGTCAGCGAGCACACGGTGAAGACGCACGTGAGCAACGTCCTGTCCAAGCTCGGCATCCGCGACCGCGTCCAGGCAGTGATCGTCGCGTACGAGACCCGGCTGATCGAGCCCTCCTGACCGGACGCCTCCCTCACACGAGGGAGCCGGGCCCCGGTCCTCCCCCGCGCGACCGATGTCCGAAGACCGCTCGCGGCGGCGATCCGCCGGCCACCGGTCTCTCGCGAAGATCGAGATCACAACAACGCAGATCTCGAACTCCGGGAGAACCGCTCATGTCCAGGATCGCCTTCCATCTCGCGCCCGCCCTCATGCTCGCCTACGGGGTCGTCCGGCTCATCGACGGCCGCGACGGGCAGCACGGGCCAGGACCCGCCTGGACCGTGGGTCACCTGCTCTTCCTCGGCGCCCTCCTGCTGTACGCGGGGGTGATCGCGGGCGTGCACGGCCGCATCCGGACCACGGCCGGTGGCGCCGCCGGCCGGGTCGCGGCGGGCGTCACGAGCGCGGTCGCCGCGTTCGGGCTGCTCACGTTCGTCCGCGTCGCGATCATCGACATCTTCGTCGGCCTGGAGGCCGCGGACCCCGCCGAGAAGAGCATGCTCGCCGACCGGTACGCCGACGTCCCGGCCGTTCTCCCGCAGGCGATCTACGAGATCGGGCCGGTGTTCTTCATGCTCGGGCTGGTGGCGCTGCTCGTCCAGTTCGCGGTCGCCACCCCCGGCCGCAAGGCCGTGGCCGTCCTGAGCCCGGTCCTGGTCGCCCTCGGATTCGTCGCCATCACGGTCAACCTGGACCTGCTCCCGGCGGGCGCGGCGCTCATCTGGGTCGCCCTCGCCCCGCCCACCCGCGGCCAGCGCTCGTCCTCCCCAGCACGCGCCGGCGCCGGCGCCCGCGCCACGGCCTGACCAGAACTCTTCGAAGCTCACAGGAGAAGCACATGACCAAGCAGAAGCGCACCTTGCGCGGCGCACTCGCCTTGTCCCTGGCAGCCGGTGTCGCGCTGAGCGGACCAGCAGCCGACGCCACCGCCGACGAGGCTCCGCTGCGGGAACTGATGCACCGCCTGACCACGGTCGACGGCGGCCCGGGAGCGCTACTCCACGTCCGGGACGGCCGCACCCGCACCGCTCTGACCAGCGGCGTCGCGGACGTGACGAGCGGTGCGCCCATGCGCGCAGGCAGCAGGTTCCGCATCGGCAGCATGACCAAGCCGTTCGTGGCCACGGTCGTCCTCCAGCTGGTGGGAGAGCACCGGGTCATCCTGGACGCGCCGGTCGAGCGCTACCTGCCCGGCGTCGTGCGCGGGAACGGCAACGACGGGCGCGTCATCACCGTCCGCCAACTGCTCCAGCACACCAGCGGAATCCCCGACTACCTCACCTACCTCGACCCCCGGGAGGTCCTGAAGGACCCACTCGCCCACCACGACACCCGCGACCTGGTCGACCTCGCGCTCGCCCACCCGCGCGTCTTCGAGCCCGGTGAAGGCTGGCGCTACTCCAACACCAACTACCTGCTGGCCGGGATGCTCATCGAGAAGGTAACCGGCCGCACCTACGGCGAGGAGATCCGCCGGCGCGTCATCAAGCCGCTCGGCCTGCGCGACACCTCCGTGCCGACCGACGCGTCCACGATCTCCGGACCGCACCCGCGGGGTTACGCGCGCCCGGGCCCCACGGCGCCGCTCCTCGACGTCACCGCGTTCAACCCCTCGGCCGCGGGTGCGGGCGGCTCGATGATCTCCAGCGGTCCGGACCTCAACCGGTTCCTCGGCGCCCTCGTGCGCGGCAGGCTGCTGCGCCCGGCCCAGCTACGGGAAATGATGAAGACCCGCCCGACCAACCCCGACGACCCGAGTGACGGCGACCACCGCGCCTACGGCCTCGGCCTTGAGAGCCACTCGCTCCCCTGCGGCGGCCTGTACTGGGGCCACAGCGGCGACATCCTCGGCTACGAGACCGTCGGCGGCGCGACGACCAGCGGCCGCCAGGCGACCGTCATGGTGAACGTCGACCCGGGCGGCACGGACGCCCAGAGCGACGACATGGAGACCGCCGTCCAAACAGCCCTCTGCCAATAATCGTCCCCACCCCCGAGGGGCCGGGCCACTCCCCGAGTGGCCCGGCCCCTCAACGTCGTTGGCGCAACCAACAAAACCATGTTTCACAGGCACGGCCAACATTGGTTATGCCAACGAAAGGCTTCCCGTGCCCACGGACACCCGCATCGCCATGTTCTATTATGGAACACATGACGGTGGACGCGGAGGAGATCGGTCGGCGGATCGCCGAGGCGCGCGGCAGAGCCGGTTTGACGCAGGAGGCGCTGGCCGATCGGCTCGCTCTGGCACGCTCGTCCCTGGCCAAGATCGAGGGTGGCAGCCGCCGCGTGACGGCGCTGGAGCTGGCGCGGGTAGCGGAGGAGTTGGGCACCCGTATCGAATGGTTCCTGGAGGACGCGCCGGAGGCGATCGTCTCACGGCGGAACGCCCAGGATCCGGGCGCGCCAAGCCCCGGAATCGATCTCGTGGTCGAACGAGTCGCACGGGCAGTGGAGTTCGTTTCCGAGCGCTCGCGGCGTCTGCCTCTCACGAGCCCACCGGAAGCAGCGATGCCCCGAGATCGCGAACAAGCGGAGGAACTGGCCGCGAACGCTCGCTCACTCCTTGGCGCTGCTCCAGGCGGACCGATCACAGACCTGGCCGGGCCATTCGCGGCGATCGGACTGCTGGCGTTCTCGTTCGACCTCGGCAGGGATTCGGCCGACGCCGCGACAATCCTGCTCCGCCACGGCGGGGTGGCGATCATCAATGGAGACAGACCTGTCGGCCGCAGGCGCCTCGCTCTCGCCCACGAGTTGGGCCACTACCTGGTAGCGGACGAGTACGCCGTCGACTGGCGCGTCGCCGAAGCACAAGATGCCGAACGGCGAGAGAGCCTTCTCGACCGCTTCGCCCGAGCCGTCCTGCTACCGCCGACGAGCATCGAGGAGGACTGGCACCGGTTCGCGTCAGGCGACGGCGGGCTCCGCTCAGCAGCGGTCCGCATGGCCAGTTCCTACCGCGTCGACATGGCGACTCTTGCGCGACGGCTCGCCGAACTCGCCATCATCGATGGCGCCGATGCGCAGAAGGTTCGTGAGACCAGGACGACACGCGCCGACATCGTCGAGTACGACCTCGTCGTGGCCGACGAACTGGCTTCGCCGGCTCTTCCACGCGTCTACGAGCGCGCGGTCCTCTCGTTGTACCGAGAGGAAACGATCTCAAGTGCACGGGCGCTGGACCTGCTGTTCGACACCTGGGGAGACGAGCCGTTGCCTACGCTCCCCAGGCGTTCCGAGGGTGAGATCTGGCAGTTCGTCTGATGGAGGGCACCGGCCAGGAAGTGCTCGTCTTCGACACCGGCCCGCTCAGTCATTTCGCGAAGGAGGGCTGGCTCGGCTGCCTGCGCGCCGTTGTCGGCAGGCGGCGGGCCGTCATCCCCGACACGGTCGTCAGGGAGTTAAGGGACGGCGGTCACCAGCATCCGCACCTCCGAGCCGTACTCGCCGCTCCATGGATCGAGCAGCGCGACCTCACGACCGAGCTGGAGGAGTTCGCCACCTTCAGCGCCCTATTGGTCGGCTCGGACGGGCGCAACGTCGGCGAGGCAGGGGTCCTCGCGTACGCGAAGGCGCATGGCGCCACGGCCATCATCGATGACGGTGCAGCCCGAAAGGCTGCGAAGGACCACCAGGTTCCCCACCAAGGAACCCTCGGCCTGCTCTGCGCCAGCGTCCGTGAAGGCCTGCTCACCCTAGACCTGGTGTCAGAGCTGGCCGATCACCTGTTGGAAGGCGACTACCGCCTTCCCTTCGCTCCAGGCGAGTTCAAGCTCTGGGCGCGCGAGCACCTCGGTTTGGGCATGGAACCGCCCCAGACACCGCCCACCGAAGAACTGTCCCCAACCTGATCCGCTTCAAATGGATGGTGTGCCACCGCCCGGCGAGCCCGCGAACACCACCTGCTCGGCAAGGGCATGGGGCCGACCGCTCCACAGACCGTCGCTCAGCCGCATGTTCCCCTACCGCTTCAAGTCGGTCAACAGCGCCGCGAAAGCGCGGCGCGTCACCAGCAGCTTCGGGCCGTCCGGGTCCTTGCTGTCACGAACAGCCACCGTCATGGTGGCCGAGGCCAGTTCCACGCAGTCGCCGCCGTTAGGACCGGTGTAGCTCGACTTACGCCAGGCAGCCTTGGTCAGGTCCATTGTTCCCTTACCACCTTACGAATCATTTGCAGTGACTGGTCTACGGGCAAAGCAAGCGAGCGAACCGATAGGAGGGCTTTGCTTACGCCCGCGATATCGTCAGCATCGGTGAGAGTCATCCCACGTACGGTCATGTCTACGTGAGCGATTTCGCTCCTGTCAGGCATGGTAGCGAGAGCACAGGCGCCCAGGTTGCCGAGGTGTTCTCCTCTACTCGGGACCACCTGCACGGTGACGATGCCTCCCTCGGCAAGCTGCAGAACGTGCTCCAGTTGCTCCTTCATGATCTCTGGACTGCCGGTGAGCCGGTGCAGTGAGACCTCGTCCTGCAGGACCGAGAAGTCAGGCGGGGGCGGGTTCTTCCTGGTCAGGATGCTCTGTCGGTTGAGGCGCGCCTCAACCGCATCCTTGTCGCCCTTGAGAAGCGCAGAAGCGTACGCAGGGACTTGGAGTAGGCCGTGAATCAGGAGCGGTTGGTAGGACTGGAGCATGTCCGCTTCGGCTTCGACGGTGTGCCAGTCGAACCACGTGGGGAACTTGGCGTCCTTCACCAAGTCGTCGTAGAGGTTGAGCAGCTCGCCGTTCGCGTCGAGGTGGTGGTCCATCGTCTCGGCGAAGTCGCGGGTGCAGCGGGTGCGGCCGTTCTCGATGGCACCGATGTACTGCGGTTTTACGCCTTGGCCGCCGTTCGCGCGGCGGGCCAGGGCGTCCTGGGTCCAGCCCTTGGCCTCGCGGAGCCGCCGGAAGCGGCGTCCGAATGCGAGCAGCGTCGGCGAGACCGTCCCGCGCATCCGCTGTGGAGCCATGTCCTCATCCTCCCTCGCAAAGGGCGCCCAACCAATACCCAAGCGGGACGGGCGCACGGAACCTGACTTGCCTCACATGTACTGTGGTTTGTAACGCAGAGTACATCGCCTGTGGTTGACTGTCGTCGAAGATTCACGACTCGGTCAAAGGTGGTGGGTGATGCCTCCGATAGTGGTCGCGCCTGATGAGGGGCGGACGACGATCGTTCTCGACCCGGACGAGCAGGCGCCGGCGCTCGCGCGGCGGTTCGTGGCCGAGTGGTTCCGGGAGTGGGGGATCTCGGACGACTCGGACGCGCGGGTCGTCGCATCCGAACTGGTCACGAACTCGCTGGTGCACGGCAAGGGGCCGATCGTCCTCCGGGTGCTGCGGGACGAGGACGACGGGCGTCCTGTCATCGAGGCGTGGGACGGCGGCGACGGGATGCCGGAGGTCCAGCCGGAGGATCACGCGGCCCTGGGCGGGCGCGGGCTGCTGATGGTGTCGCGGCTCGCGGTGGCGTGGGGGACGCGGCCGCTGCTCGAAGGCGGGAAGATCACGTGGGCGAAGTGCTGAGTCTGGAACGGTCCGCCCTGTACTGGCGGACGCGGCTGGGGCGGGCGACCGCCGTCCGGCACCTCGACGCACTCTCTGTGGCGCTCCGGCCGCAGGGCTGGCGCTTCATCAAGGTCTACCGGCCCGCGCCGATCCCGCTGCTCTGGGTCTACGCGAACGGCGGCGAGGGCGTCGGGATCGTGGTGAGCGTGCTGGCCGTCCCGCATGGCGCGTGGGCCTATCACGACGCCCGGCGGGGGCGGCGCGGCTACCTGTGCCCGTGCGGGGACGCGAAGGCGGCGGCCGAGGTCGTCGGCGGGCTGCTCAAGCACCGGATGTACCCGGCCACCTGGTAGGACGCGATCCGCACATGGAAAGGGGCCCGTCCCCCCCGGACGGGCCCCTTGCCGGTGCGGCGGTCAGCCGAAGGCGGAGCACTCCACCACGGCGCGCCGTTCGGTCATGCCCTGCTGGACCGAAGTCTTCACGCAGGACTGCTGCTTCTCGGTCAGCTTCGGCTGGCCGCACTCGGTGACGCTGGAGTACGTGCGGCAGTCCTGGCGCGCGTCCTTGCCCTGGGCGGGATCGGCCGCCTGGGCGGCGGCCGCGCCGCCCACGCCCCCGACCCCGACCACGGCTGCGATCAGTGCGCCGGTCATGACCCTCTTCATCTGCTTCGCTCCCCCGTCGCGTACATCAGGCAACGACCACCTTCATCCCCAGGCCCTAACCGCCCAAAACACGACAAAAGGTCAAGAAAAGCGAGTGTCTCCGCAGGTCAAGCCCCGGTGACGGGACGCGGCCGGGCGAACTCGGCGCGGACGCCCAGCAGGCGCACCGGACGGCCGCCGCTGAACCGGGCCAGCGCGGCCAGGGCGGCCTCCTCGATCCGGTCCGGAGCCGTTGTCGGCGCGGCCAGCGTGCTGCCGTGGGTGCGGGTGGTGAACGGCGCGTACCGGACCTTCACGATCACGCGGGCGACCTTCCCGCCGTCGTCCGCCACGTCGTCCGCGACCCGGCGCGCCAGCCGGGAGACCTCGCGGCGCACGTTCTCCCAGTCGTCCAGGTCCTGCTGGAACGTGGTCTCCCGGCCCCGGGAGCGCGGGACGTGCGGCGCGTCACTCACCGGCGAACCGTCCAGGCCCCGGGCGAGCCGCACCAGCCACGGGCCGGTCACGGGGCCGAACCGCTCGGCCAGCGCGCCCGGGTCGGCCGTCGCGAGTTCCCGGACCGTGGTGATCTCCAGCTCCTTCAACCGCTTGGCCGTCTTGGCCCCGATGCCCCAGAGCGCGTCGGTCGGCCGGTCGCCGAGGACCGCGAACCAGGTGTCCCCGGTGAGCCGGAAGACCCCGGCCGGCTTGCCGAGACCGGTCGCGATCTTGGCCTGGAGCTTGTTCTCGCCGATGCCCACCGTGCAGTCGAGGCCCGTCGCCGCGTTGACGCGGGCGCGGATCTCCGCCGCCAACGCCTCCGGGTCGCCGTCGACCGCCAGGAACGCCTCGTCCCAGCCGAGCACCTCCACCACGGCGCCGAACCCGCGCAGCGTCTCCATGACCCGCGCCGACACGGACTCGTAGAGCTCGCGGTCCACGGGCAGGAACACCGCGTCCGGGCAGCGCCGCGCCGCCGTGCGGAGCGGCTGCCCCGAGTGGACGCCGTAGGCGCGCGCCTCGTAGGAGGCGGTGCTCACCACACCGCGCTTCGTCGGATCGCCGTCGCCGCCGACGATCACCGGCCGCCCGCGCAACTCCGGCCGGCGCAGCACCTCGACGGCCGCGAGGAACTGGTCCAGATCGACGTGCAGCACCCAGGGAGCCACCCCTCGATTGTGCCCGCTGCCAGCGGGAACATCGCTACCGGTCGAGAGCGCGCCTGATCGCCGCCTCCACGGCCGAAGGGCCGTCCGGGTGCAGCGGCCGCGCCGGGCTCAGCTTCGGCTGCCCCAGGAAGCGCGGCCTCGTCCCGGTGTTCGGCTGCCCGGCGTGCACCAGGAACGGGTGGCACAGGTAGACGTCACCCGCACGACCCGTGGCGTGGACGGTCGGCCGGTGCGCGGTGGCGGCGTCCGCCCGCCGGCCCAGCTCCCGAGCGTCCAGGCCGTGGTCCCCCTCGGGTTCGAGGACGCGCGCCACGTCCAGGTGGGAGCCGGGACGCAGCCGGGTCGGCCCGTCGTCCGGGCCGACGTCGGAGAGCAGGAAGAACATCAGCAGCGCGCGGTCCCTGGACGCGACGTTCGCGCGCCAGGTCATGTAGTCGTCCGGGACGGAACCGGGGCCCGGGAAGCTCACGTCGACGTGCCAGCCGTCCACGACGGCCGGTTCGCCGCTCGGGAAGCGGATCACGAAGCCGCCGAGGCTGGTGCGGGGCCACGAGGGCGTCGAACGCGGCGTGCAGGCGCGGCGTGTTGGCGGCGGCCACGAACGGCGGCTGCGCGTAGTCCGGACGGGCCGCCACCGTGCGCGGCCACGTGGCCGGGTCGCCGGGGTCGGCGCCCAAGTCCTGCCAGATGACGTCCCGGCACTCGGCCGCGACCTCGCCGGGGAACGCGCCCTCGATCCGGACGAACCCGTCCTCGATGAAGGCGTCCGGCTGTGCGGCGTCGAGCATGATCACACGATGCCGAACCGGGCCCCGCCGCCGCCAGCCGTTTTCCGCCGGACGGCCCGCGTGAAGCAGATCACAAGGGCTGAGCTGTCACAACCGAAACGGCTGTCACGTCAACCTGGTGTACGCGGAGATACCTCAAGGAGACACCATGGACGCTCGCCTCAACCTCTACGGCGTTTCGATCATGCCCAAGTTCATGAAGTACCTGCAGTCGGCGGGCAAGATCGTCGCGGACTCGGGGCTGCCGACCACGACGCAGCACCTGGTGGAGATCCGGGCCAGCCAGATCAACGGCTGCGGTTTCTGCGTCGACATGCACACCAAGGAGGCCGCGCACCACGGGGAGACGCAGCTGCGCATCAACATGGTCGCCGCCTGGCGCGAGGCCACCGTCTTCACCGACGCCGAGAAGGCCGCCCTTGAGCTGACCGAGGAGGGCACCCGCATCGCCGACACCCCCGGGGGCGTCAGCGACGAGGCGTGGACCAACGCCGCCAAGCACTACGACGACGACCAGCTCGGCGCCCTGGTCGCCCTCATCTCGATGATCAACACCTGGAACCGGCTGAACGTCATCACCCGGCAGCCCGCCGGTGACTACGTGGCCGGCTCGTTCGGCTGATCCGAGCCCGCCCCTGGGAAGGCCCCGCCGGTCGGCGGGGCCTTCGTCATTCCAACCCGCCATTCCGGCCCGTCCGGCGAATCACACCGTGGTAGGCATTCCGGATGGGTTCGGCGATGACGCACGAGCAACTGCTGGAGCCATTCGGGGCGGACGGAGTGCTGCGGCTGCCCGATTCCGGGGTGGCGCACGAGCCCGCGCGGCCCCACCCGATCAACACCGACATCTCGACCGTCGCCTTCGCGCAATGGCTGATCCGCCGGGTCCAGCTGCTCGACCCCGTCCACGACCTCCTCCGGGCGGAGGCCGCGCTCGTCGCGAACCTGATCCGGATCCTCGGCGCCGCCGACCCCGTCGCCTGCCGCCCACTCGCCGACGACGGCGACCGCCGGTACTGGCCGGAACTGTTCGAGGACGGCTGCGCCGCGGGCATCTACTGACCCCCTGGACGGCCCTGAGCGGCCCGACACGCCCCGGACATGCGAAGAGGCCCCTCCCGGACGGAAGGGGCCTCTCGCGTGTCGTCAGTCAGGGTGTCCGCGAGCCGGGGCACCGCACGCGGCGGCACCCCGGGACGGGACGCTAGCGGTTGTACTGGCCGAAGTCGTACTCCTCCAGCGGCACGGCCTCGCCGGAGCCCTGCCCGAAGGCGTACTCGGCGCCGTCGTCGTAGGACCCGACGGAGTAGACCGCGGCCTTCGCCTCCTCGGTCGGCTCGACCCGGACGTTGCGGTACTGCGGCATGCCGGTACCGGCCGGGATGAGCTTACCGATGATGACGTTCTCCTTGAGGCCGAGCAGCGGGTCGCTCTTGGCGTGCATCGCGGCCTCGGTGAGCACCCGGGTCGTCTCCTGGAAGGACGCCGCCGACAGCCACGACTCGGTCGCGAGCGAGGCCTTGGTGATGCCCATCAGGACGGGGCGGCCGGCGGCGGGCGTGCCGCCCTCGGCCACGACGTTCCGGTTCGTCTCCTCGAAGATCGGACGCTCGACCAGGTCGCCCGGGAGCAGGTCGGTGTCGCCCGACTCGAGGATGTTCACCCGCTTCAGCATCTGGCGGACGATGATCTCGATGTGCTTGTCGTGGATCGACACGCCCTGCGACCGGTAGACCTCCTGGACCTCCTGGACCAGGTGGAGCTGCACGGCGCGGGGCCCGAGGATGCGCAGCACCTCGTGCGGGTTGATCGCACCCGCGATGAGCTGCTGGCCGACGCCCACGGACTCGCCCTCCTTGACCAGGAGGCGGGACCGCATCGGCACCGGGTAGGCGATCTCGTCGGAGCCGTCGTCGGGGACGACGACGACCTTGCGCGACTTCTCCGTCTCGTCGATCTTGACGCGGCCGGCGACCTCGCTGATCGGGGCCACACCCTTGGGGATGCGGGCCTCGAACAGCTCCTGGACGCGCGGCAGACCGTGCGTGATGTCGCCACCGGCCACACCGCCGGTGTGGAAGGTGCGCATGGTCAGCTGCGTGCCGGGCTCACCGATGGACTGCGCGGCGATGATGCCGACGGCCTCACCGACGTCCACCCGCTTGCCGGTGGCCAGCGAGCGGCCGTAGCAGGCGGCGCAGACACCGATCTTGGCCTCGCAGACCAGGGCGCTGCGGGTGCGGACCTTGGTCACCCCGGCCTCGAACAGCCGGGTCACGACCGCGTCGGACAGGTCGGTGTCGGCGGGGTAGATGACCGTCCCGTCGACGACGACGTCCTCGGCGATGGTGCGGCCGGTCAGGCTCGTCTCCGTGGTCGGCAGCTTGATCAGGCTGCCGTCGTTCTGCCGCTCCACGATCTCGAACGGGATCGTGCGGTCGGTGCCGCAGTCCTCCTCGCGGACGATGACGTCCTGCGCGACGTCCACCAGGCGCCGGGTCAGGTAACCCGAGTCGGCGGTGCGCAGCGCGGTGTCGGCGAGGCCCTTGCGGGCGCCGTGCGTCGAGATGAAGTACTCGACGACCGACAGGCCCTCGCGGAAGGACGACTTGATCGGACGCGGGATGGTCTCGCCCTTGGGGTTGGAGACCAGGCCGCGCATGCCGGCGATCTGGCGGAGCTGCAGCGGGTTGCCGCGGGCGCCCGACTGGATCATCATCCAGATCGGGTTGGCCTTCGGGAACGCCTTCTCCATGTCCACCGCGACGTCCGCGGTGGCCTTGTTCCAGATGTCGATGAGCTCCTGCTTGCGCTCATCGTCGGTGATCAGGCCGCGGTTGTACTCCCGCTGCACCTTGTCGGCCTGCTGCTCGTAGCCGGCCAGGATGTCCTGCTTGTTCGGCGGCGTGATGACGTCGTCGATCGCGATCGTGACGCCGGACCGGGTCGCCCAGTGGAAGCCGGTGCTCTTCAGCGCGTCGAGCGCGTTGGCGACGGCGACCTTCGGGTACGTCTCGGCCAGCTCGTTGACGATCGCCGAGAGCTGCTTCTTGCCGATCTCGTCGTCCACGAACGGGAAGTCGTCCGGCAGCGTCTCGTTGAACATGGCGCGGCCGAGCGTCGTCTCCAGCCGGTACGGACGGCCCGGCTCGTAGCCCTCCGGCGCGATCCAGTCGCGCGGCGGCGGGACGTCCTTCAGCCGGATGCTGATCTTGGCCTGCAGGTCGAGCTCGCCCCGGTCGTAGGCCATGATCGCCTCGGCGGCCGAGCCGAACGCGCGGCCCTCGCCGACGGCGCCGTCCTTCTGCGTCGTCAGCCAGTACAGGCCGATGACCATGTCCTGGGTGGGCATGGTGACGGGCTTGCCGTCCGACGGCTTCAGGATGTTGTTGGTCGACAGCATCAGGATCCGCGCCTCGGCCTGCGCCTCGGCGGACAGCGGCAGGTGCACCGCCATCTGGTCGCCGTCGAAGTCCGCGTTGAACGCGGTGCAGACCAGCGGGTGGATCTGGATGGCCTTGCCCTCGACCAGCTGCGGCTCGAACGCCTGGATGCCGAGGCGGTGCAGCGTCGGAGCGCGGTTCAGCAGCACCGGGTGCTCGGTAATGACCTCTTCCAGCACGTCCCACACGACCGGGCGGGCCCGCTCGACCATCCGCTTGGCGGACTTGATGTTCTGCGCGTGGTTGAGGTCGACCAGCCGCTTCATGACGAACGGCTTGAACAGCTCCAGCGCCATCTGCTTGGGCAGGCCGCACTGGTGCAGCTTCAGCTGCGGGCCGACGACGATGACCGAGCGGCCGGAGTAGTCGACGCGCTTGCCCAGCAGGTTCTGCCGGAACCGGCCCTGCTTGCCCTTGAGCATGTCGGACAGCGACTTCAGCGGACGGTTGCCGGGCCCGGTGACCGGGCGGCCGCGGCGGCCGTTGTCGAACAGCGCGTCGACGGCCTCCTGCAGCATCCGCTTCTCGTTGTTGACGATGATCTCGGGCGCGCCCAGGTCGAGCAGGCGCTTGAGCCGGTTGTTGCGGTTGATGACCCGGCGGTACAGGTCGTTCAGGTCGGACGTGGCGAACCGGCCGCCGTCGAGCTGCACCATGGGGCGCAGGTCCGGCGGGATGACCGGGATGCAGTCCAGCACCATGCCGAGCGGGCTGTTGCGGGTGTTGAGGAACGCCGAGACGACCTTCAGCCGCTTCAGGGCGCGGGCCTTCTTCTGGCCCTTGCCGGTGCGGATGATGTCGCGCAGCTTCTCGGCCTCGGCCTCGAGGTCGAAGTTCTGCAGCCGCGCCTGGATGGCCGCGGCGCCCATGCCGCCCTCGAAGTACTTGCCGAAGCGGTCGCGCATCTCGCGGTAGAGCAGCTCGTCGCCCTCCAGGTCCTGGACCTTGAGGTTCTTGAACCGGCTCCACACCTCGTCGAGGCGGTCGAGCTCGCGCTGCGCGCGGTCGCGCAGCTGCTTCATCTCCCGCTCGGCGCCGTCGCGCACCTTGCGCTTCTGGTCGGCCTTCGCGCCGGCCTCCTCCAGCTCCGCGAGGTCGCCCTCCAGCTTCTGCTGGCGGGCCTCGACCTGCGCGTCGCGGGCCTGCTCGATCTGCTGGCGCTCCACCGAGATGTGCGCCTCCAGCGTGGGCAGGTCGCGGTCGCGCCGCTCCGCGTCCACGCTGGTGATCATGTAGGCCGCGAAGTAGATGATCTTCTCGAGATCCTTCGGGGCCAGGTCCAGCAGGTAGCCGAGGCGGGACGGCACGCCCTTGAAGTACCAGATGTGCGTGACCGGCGCGGCCAGCTCGATGTGGCCCATCCGCTCACGGCGCACCTTGGCGCGGGTCACCTCGACGCCGCAGCGCTCACAGATGATGCCCTTGAAGCGGACGCGCTTGTACTTGCCGCAGTAGCACTCCCAGTCCCGGGTCGGGCCGAAGATCTTCTCGCAGAAGAGCCCGTCCTTCTCCGGCTTGAGGGTCCGGTAGTTGATCGTCTCCGGCTTCTTCACCTCGCCGTGCGACCACTGGCGGATGTCGTCGGCGGTCGCCAGACCGATGCGAAGCTCGTCGAAGAAGTTGACGTCAAGCAACTGTTTTCCCCTTGAGTTCTCAGACCTCGTCGACGCTCATCGCGCCCTCGTTAGGACGGCGGGACAGGTCGATGCCGAGCTCCTCCGCGGCGCGGAAGACGTCCTCGTCGGTGTCGCGCATCTCGATGGACATGCCGTCGCTGGAGAGCACCTCGACGTTGAGGCACAGCGACTGCATCTCCTTGATGAGCACCTTGAAGGACTCGGGAATGCCGGGCTCGGGGATGTTCTCGCCCTTGACGATGGCCTCGTACACCTTCACGCGGCCGAGGACGTCGTCGGACTTGATGGTCAGCAGCTCCTGGAGCGCGTAGGCGGCGCCGTACGCCTCCAGCGCCCACACCTCCATCTCACCGAAGCGCTGGCCGCCGAACTGGGCCTTACCGCCGAGCGGCTGCTGGGTGATCATGGAGTACGGGCCGGTCGAGCGCGCGTGGATCTTGTCGTCGACCAGGTGGAGCAGCTTGAGGATGTAGATGTAGCCGACCGAGATCGGGTCGCGGTAGGGCTCGCCCGTGCGGCCGTCGAACAGCCGTGCCTTGCCGCCCGGCTCCACCATGCGGTTGCCGTCGCGGTTGGGCAGCGTGCTCGCGATCAGACCGGTGACGTCGTCCTCGCGGGCGCCGTCGAACACCGGCGTGGCGGTGTTCGTCCACGGCGGCGCCTCGTCGGCGCCGATCTCCTTGAGCGCGCGCTTCCAGTCGGCGTCGTCGCCCTCGACCTTCCAGCCGCGGGAGGCGACCCAGCCGAGGTGGGTCTCCAGGACCTGGCCCACGTTCATGCGCCCGGGGACGCCCAGCGGGTTCAGGACGATGTCGACCGGGGTGCCGTCCTCCATGAACGGCATGTCCTCGACCGGGAGCACCTTGGAGATGACGCCCTTGTTGCCGTGCCGGCCGGCGAGCTTGTCACCGTCGGTGATCTTGCGCTTCTGCGCGACGTACACCCGGACCAGCTCGTTCACGCCGGGGGGCAGCTCGTCGCCGTCGTCGCGGGAGAACACCCGGACGCCGATGACCTTGCCCTGCTCGCCGTGCGGCACCTTCAGCGAGGTGTCGCGGACCTCGCGCGCCTTCTCACCGAAGATCGCGCGGAGCAGCCGCTCCTCGGGGGTGAGCTCGGTCTCGCCCTTCGGGGTGACCTTGCCGACCAGGATGTCGCCGGGGACGACATCGGCGCCGATGCGGATGATGCCGCGCTCGTCGAGGTCGGCGAGGACCTCCTCGGAGACGTTCGGGATGTCCCGGGTGATCTCCTCAGGGCCGAGCTTGGTGTCGCGGGCGTCGACCTCGTGCTCCTCGATGTGGATCGAGGAGAGGACGTCGTCCTGCACCAGGCGCTGGCTGAGGATGATCGCGTCCTCGTAGTTGTGGCCCTCCCACGGCATGAACGCCACCAGGAGGTTCTTGCCGAGCGCCATCTCGCCGTTGTCGGTGCACGGCCCGTCGGCGACGACCTGGCCGACCTCGACCCGCTGGCCCTCGTCGACGATCGGCTTCTGGTTGAAGCAGGTGCCCTGGTTGGACCGCTTGAACTTGGCGACGCGGTAGGTCGTCCGAGTGCCGTCGTCGTTCATGACGGTCACGTAGTCGGCCGAGACCTCCTCGACGACGCCGGCCTTCTCGGCCGTGATGACGTCGCCGGCGTCGGTCGCCGCGCGGTACTCCATGCCGGTGCCGACCAGCGGCGCCTCGCTGCGCAGCAGCGGGACGGACTGGCGCTGCATGTTGGAGCCCATCAGCGCGCGGTTGGCGTCGTCGTGCTCCAGGAACGGGATCATCGCGGTGGCGACCGAGGTCATCTGCCGCGCCGAGACGTCCATGTACTGGACCTCGCGGGCGGGGACCAGCTCGATCTCGCCGCCCTTGCGGCGGACGAGGATGCGGTCGTCGACGAAGGTGCCGTCGTCGTTCAGCAGGGAGTTGGCCTGCGCGATGACGTAGCGGTCCTCTTCGTCGGCGGTGAGGTAGTCGATCTGCTCGGTGACCACACCGTCGGTGACCTTGCGGTACGGCGTCTCGACGAACCCGAACGGGTTGACCCGCCCGAACGCGGCGAGCGAGCCGATCAGGCCGATGTTCGGGCCTTCCGGCGTCTCGATCGGGCACATCCGGCCGTAGTGCGACGGGTGGACGTCGCGGACCTCCATGCCCGCCCGCTCGCGCGACAGACCACCGGGGCCGAGGGCGTTCAGCCGCCGCTTGTGCGTCAGTCCGGCCAGGGGGTTGGTCTGGTCCATGAACTGCGACAGCTGGCTGGTGCCGAAGAACTCCTTGATGGAGGCCACGACCGGCCGGATGTTGATCAGGGTCTGCGGCGTGATCGCCTCGACGTCCTGGGTGGTCATCCGCTCGCGGACGACGCGCTCCATGCGGGCGAGGCCGAGCCGGACCTGGTTCTGGATCAGCTCGCCGACCGTGCGCAGGCGCCGGTTGCCGAAGTGGTCGATGTCGTCGACCTCGATCGGCACGGGGACGGCGCCGATGGTCGCCTCCTCCTCGCCGGCGTGCAGCCGGACGAGGTACTCGATCGTGGCGACGATGTCGTCCTCGGTGAGCGTGCCCTGGCGCATGTCCAGGTCGAGGCCGAGCTTCTTGTTGATCTTGTAGCGCCCGACCTTGGCGACGTCGTAGCGCTTCGGGTTGAAGTACAGGTTCTCCAGCAGCGTCTGCGCGGACTCGCGCGTCGGCGGCTCACCCGGGCGCAGCTTGCGGTAGATGTCGAGCAGGGCGTCGTCCTGGCCGGAGGTGTGGTCCTTCTCCAGGGTGACGTTGATCGACTCGTAGGAGCCGAAGCGCTCGCGGATGCGCGCCTCGTCCCAGCCGAGCGCCTTGAGCAGCACGGTGACGGGCTGCTTGCGCTTGCGGTCGATGCGCACGCCGACGTTGTCGCGCTTGTCGATCTCGAACTCGAGCCAGGCGCCGCGGCTCGGGATGACCCGGCAGCCGTAGATGTCCTTGTCGGACGCCTTGTCGAGGGCGCGGTCGAAGTACACGCCGGGCGAGCGGGTCAGCTGCGAGACCACGACGCGCTCGGTGCCGTTGATGATGAAGGTGCCCTTGGGGGTCATGAGCGGGAAGTCGCCCATGAACACCGTCTGGCTCTTGATCTCACCGGTGGTGTTGTTGATGAACTCCGCCGTCACGAACAGCGGGGCGGAGTAGGTCATGTCCTTGTCCTTGCACTCCTCGACGGAGTACTTGGGCGGCTCGAACCGGTGGTCCCGGAACGACAGGGACATGGTTCCGGAGAAGTCCTCGATCGGACTGATCTCTTCGAAGATCTCCTCCAGCCCCGACTGGGTCGGGACGCTCTTACTTCCGGCCTTCTGGGCCGCCTCGACCCGGGCCTTCCACCTCTCGTTACCCAGCAGCCAGTCAACAGAGTTGGTCTGCAGAGCAAGGAGGTCCGGGACTTCGAGCGGCTCCTTGATGCGCGCGAAGGAGACGCGGTTCGGACCGGTTGCGGTATTCGAGGCGTTGCGCGAGGCTGCCAAGAGTGGTCCTTCCGAGGGCTCGCGGCGTAACTGACGACACGCACGCCAGACGATCCACGTCCGAGACCTGCGCAAAGGGGTCCAAAAGGGACCACGGCAGGGGTGCTCTCACACGCGGATAGTCAGAGGGCAGCGCAAAGGGGCAGTGTAGCCGACTGGTACACCGCTCGCAACTCTAGCGCCGCAGTATGCATCACGTTGCCATGGAGCATCGCCCCTCAGCGCCTCTCAGTCAAGAGCGGACTTGGACTTTTCGGGCCCTGACCTGCAGTGAGGAACGCCATAGTTTACTGGGGGGGGCGACCCCCGATCCCCCCGTCACGAGCCGGTCGATCCTCACGCCACTGGTTCGGCTTCTGTGACCGTGCAGGTCTTCGCGTGGCGCTGTGGTCGACCGGCTCGGCGGATCGGCCGACCTCCGGGCGCTGGGGCGCCCTCCGGCCGGCCGACCCGTGGCCGTGGCCGGGGTTTTCCGGTCTGCTCGGATCCCCATTCAGGAGAGTGTGTTCTTACTCGTTCACGACAGCACCCCGTGGCCCTGGGCGGCTCACGGGGTGCGTTCGGAGGGGCGGCGTTACGAGATGACCTTGAGTTCCTCGGCCAGCCACTTGCCGTCCTTGTGCACCATCGTCATCTTGATGCGGAGCGGCTCGGGGAGGCGCTGCTGCTTGTCGCTCTTGGTGCGGGACGAGCGGTTGGCGTAGACGAGGGTGACGACCTTGTCGGGCGTGGCGCTCACGACGCCGACCTTCATCACCGTCGTGTTGGAGACCGCCTGCTGCTGGACGGCGACCGTCCTGAGCTCCTGGGCGAGCTTCTCGTAGTCGGTGTGCAGCTTGCCCGTCGTCATCGCGGACGCGGCCTTCAGGTCGGCGTCGAGGGTCTGGTAGTCGTACGACGAGAGCTTCTGCGCGGCGCGGGACGACGCGAACGACGCCTCCTTGCTCGCCTCCTCCGTCGCCTTCTGGTCACTGACCTTCAGGTACAGGGCCGTGGTGCCCGCGCCCAGCGCGATCGTGAGGACCGCCAGGACGGCGATGACCGTCGTCAGGCCGCCCAGGCGGGAGCTGCGAGGTTCGTCGTCTTCGTCTTCGTCGACGTCACTCGCGGCGGGCTTGGGCTTCTTGGACAGCTTCGGGCGCTTGGGCTCTTCTTCCTCGTCCTCGTCGTCTGCGTCGTTGGCCTCTGACGGGGCTGAGGCTTCCTCTGACGCGTCTTCGGGGTCGGGCGTGACTTCGGAGTCCTTTTTGGGGGTGCGGGGCTTCTCCGGGGACTTGACGGCCTTTTCCGGCTCTTCCTCGTCGTCCTCGTCCTCGGCCGCGGCGGCCTCTTCGGCGGCCTTCTGAGCCAGGCGGGCGGCCTCGCGGGCCTTCGCCGCGGCCTCCTCCGCCAGTTCGGCGGCCCTCGCCGCCTCCTCGGCCTTGGCGGCCTTGTCGTTCTTCTTGTCTGGAGCGGAGCGCTTGCCCCGGCCGAGCATCGTCACGGGACAACCTCCAGTCCGGACACGAGCCAGCGGTCGTCGACCCGCGTGAGGTCCATCTGGTAGCGGTAGCCCTGCGGCGTACCGTTCTTGACCTTGTCGTTGGTGACGGTCCCGTTGAGGGAGACCATCACCTCGGCGGAGTCGCCGTCCATCGAGACCAGGGCGGCGTCGACGCCGTTGACGGTCGACTTGGCCTTCACCTTGGTGATCTGCTGCATGAACGCGTTCGACTGGCTCGCGAGCTTGTTCTTCAGGTCTCCAGTGGTGCCGGACACGATGCGGTCGAGGTCGCGCTGCGCCGTGGCGGCGTCCAGCGACATCAGGTTCACGCCCATCTGGCGCGCGGACTGGATCGCCTTCGCCCGCTGGTCGGCCTCGTCCTTGTTGCGGAGGGTCACGACCCCGAGCCAGCCGGACGCGATGGCGAGGCCGACCACGATCACGCCGAGCGTGATCGCGGTGACCATGGGCAGGCGGCGCCTCATCGTGCCCGCCTCACTGGCTCAACGGTCCGAGCAGGAGCCACTTCCACGAGGATTCTTCTCCCAACTGACGGGTTCCGGCGCTGCGCGGCATCACGTATCGCTTGCCGTCGGGCCCGTAGACCGCACCGGTCGTTGGATCGTATCCAGCGAATTCCACTGAATCCGACGGATACGAGAGGATCAGCTGGCCATCGGAGAGCTGCCCTGTCGGGGCCGCCGCCGCGGCCTTGGTCTTGGCCTCGTCGCCGCCCTTGGCCTGCGACTTCCCGTCCTCACGGGTGCCGTACGCGCCGCCCTCGGGGAAGCCGGCGCCGGTGGTGGCGCCCTCCGGGACCTTCGGGTACGGCAGGATCTCGTCCTTCGGGAAGTTGCGCGCGCCGCGGACAGCGGTGGGCGCGTCCTGCGGGGCCTTGCAGCCGGCGTCCACGCGGGGCTTCTTCGGGGACGTGTCCTGCGGCCAGCGGTGCTTGACCTTCTCGTAGCCCTCGGTGCACGCGGGCGGCGCGTCGATGTTCAGCGCGAGGCCGAGGTGCTGGGTGCCGTCGCCGGGCGTCACGGTGAACGCGCCGGCGACCGTCACCGGGTACAGGATGAACAGCGACCGGAGGCCGGCCTGGCGGGACGTGACGATCTGCCCGGTCGTGGTGAGGTTCGCCAGGAGGGTGGGCAGGGTCGGGGCCAGCTGGTTGATCGCCTTGTGCGTCTCGCTCACGGCGCCCGGCACGTTGTCGATGGTCTTGCGCAGCGCCGGGTCGTCCTTGCGGAGGGACGCGGTGAGCTCGTTCAGGTTGCTGGCGAAGCCGCGGATGTTGGCGGCCTGACCGCGCTGGGTGCCGAGGACGGTGACGCTGTTGTCCAGGAGCCGCTTGGTGTCGGGGTACGCCTGCTCGGCGGTCTTCAGCAGCCGGTCCGTGTCGTCCAGGATCGACTGGAGGTCCTCGGCGGAGCCGGAGAACGCCTTGTCCAGCTCGTCCACGATGATGCCGAGGTCCTTGGTGTTGACCGAGCCGACGAGCGAGTCGACGTTGCGCAGCAGCTCGGCGGTGGACACCGGCAGCGTGGTGCGGTCCCTCGGGATCGTGTAGGGGTCGCCCTCATCAAGGAAGGGGCCGGTCTTCTTGGTCGGCTCCAGGTCGATGTACTGCTCGCCGACCGCGGACCGGTTCGCCACGACGGCCTTGGTGCCGTCGCGCGGGATCCGCTCGCCGCGGTTGAGCAGCAGCTTGACGCGGATGCCCTCCTTCGTCAGCTCGATCGGCCCGACCCGTCCGACGGGGACGCCCCGGTAGGTGACCTCGGCGTTGGTGAACACGCCGCCGGAGTCGGTGAGGTCGACGTAGGCGACGTACTCCTTGCCGAGCAGGTCGCGGCCGATGCCGATGTAGTTCACCGAGACGATCACCACGCCGACCACCGTGATGACGGCGAACGCGATGAGCTGGACGATCACGCCGCGCTTGAGGATCATGAAAGGCCCCCCGTCATCAGGGTCCGCAGGCCGCCGTCATCGGGTGCGAGCGCGCCCGTCCGCTGCGGTGTCGGCGTCTTCTTCGGCGTCTGCTTCGGTGTCTGCTTCGGGGTCGGGGTCGACTGGCCGGGGAGCCCCGGCAGGCCGCCGCCGGGGGCCTGCGGGAGCACGCCGAGCGGCGAGTCCGGCAGGGTCACGTTCGGCACCTGCAGCATGTTGCGCATCTGCGTGCCGCTGCCGAGCAGCCCTTCGAGGTCGGTGCCGCCCAGCAGGTTGCGGGCGATGGACTCGAAGTCCAGGTCGACGGTGAGCCGCACGTTGCCGTAGTCGCCCTCGATGACGTTCTCGAACGTGGCCGGGAACGGGAAGGTGATCAGCGACTCCAGCGACCGCGGCAGGTCGTTGCCGGCCTTGTTGAGGTTCCGCAGGATCGTGTCGAGGTTCCGCAGGTTCGCCAGCAGGTCGGCCTTCGAGCGGTCGATCACGTTGGTGGTGGTGCGGCTCAGCTTGTTCAGCGCGACCAGCATCTTGGTGAGGTCGGCGCGGTTGCGGTCGAGGACGGCGATCGCGGGGCCCGTCTCGTCGATCGTGTCCCGGATCGTCTTGCGCTCGGCCGCGAGCTTGCCGGTGAGCCGGTCGATGCTGTCCAGCGCCCGGGTGATCGCGGCGCGGTTGCGGTCCAGCGTGCCGGCGAAGGTGTCGACCCGCTCCAGCACCGACCTGATCGTCGTCTCCCGGCCGCTCATCGCGGCCTGCAGCTCGTGGCTGATCGTGGAGACCTGCTCCAGGCCGCCGCCGTTCAGCAGCAGCGACATCGCCGACAGCACCTCTTCGATCTCGGTGCCGCGGGACGTGCGGTTCAGCGGGATGAGGTCGCCGGAGGCGAGCGTGCCGGACGGCGCCTGGTCCTTCGGCGGCTCGATCTGCACGAACTTCTCGCCGAGGAGGCTCGTCTGGCTGACGGTCGCGATCGCGTTGTCGGGCAGCTTGACGTCGCCGCGCATCTTGATGGTGACCAGGGCGTGCCAGCCGTTCTGCCCGGTCGTGGCGCCGGGCGCGCCGGCGAGCTTGATCTCCTCGACCTTGCCCACCGAGACGTCGTTGACCTTGACCGCCGACTGCGGGACGAGGTCCAGCACGTTCGCGAACTCGATCTTGACGGTGATGGGATGGGAGCCGAGGTCGGGGCCGCCGGGCAGCGGCAGCGACGCGACGCCGTTGAACGAGCAGCCCGACAGGACCGTCGTCGCGGCGAGCGCGGCGGCGCCCAGCAGGCGGGCGCGGCGCATCGGCCGTGTCCTGCTCATCGGCCACCTCCCGGCAGCAGCGCGCTGAGGTCGCCGGCGGGCTGCTTGCGCGTCGCGGTCTTGTTCGTCGTGCTCGTCTTGCTGGTCTTGCCGGTCCTGCCGCCGGGGCCGTAGGCGTCCGGCGGGATCGGGACCGGGTCGTAGTGCGTGGTCAGCGCCGTGATCCAGGACAGGTCGAGGCTGAAGCCGGTCAGCGCCTTGCCGATGCCGTTGTACGGCTCGACGAAGTCGAGGCACTCCTTGGCGGGCGTGCCCACCGAGTACGCCAGCGAGCAGATCCAGTCGGCCAGGTCGTGGAACTGGCGGAAGTTGTCCCGGGTGTGGATGGTGCCGCTGATCGGGTCGTAGGCGCGGGCCAGGTTGTTGACGGCCAGCGGGCCGGCGGTGAGGATCTCGGCGAGCGCGTCCTTCTCCTTCACCAGCACCCCGGTGATCTGCGCGAGCTGCCGGACGTTCGCGGCGAGCTCGCCGCGGTTGTCCTTCACGAACCGCTGCACGTTCCGCAGCGTCGGGGCGAGCGTGTTGAGGGCCGCGCTCAGCTCCTCCTTCTCCCCCGCGAGCTGCGCCGACACCCCGTTGAGGTGCCCGCTGAACGACTTGATCTGCTGGTCGTTCGCCTTCATCGCGTCGGTGATGATCCGCAGGTTCCGGATCGTCGCGGCGACGTCGCCGCGGTCGGTGCTCAGCGTGCTGAGCGCCTTGGACGCGTCCGCGATCGTCTGCCGGATGTCGTCGCCCTGCCCCTCCAGGTTCGCGGCGCCGACCTGCAGCAGCCGCGACAGCGACCCCTGCTGGCCGTCCGCGCCGGGCGCGTTCGCGCCCTCCGGGCCGAGGGCCTTGGTGAGGTCGTTCAGGCTGCCGCCGACCTCGTCCACCTCGACCGGGACGGCGGTGCGGCTCGTGGTCAGCGTCGCGCCGTCGGCGAGGACGGCGGCGCCGTTCCGGTAGACGGGCGTCAGCTGGATGTACCGGTCGGCGACGAGCGTCTGGTTGATGATGACGGCCTGCGCGTCGGCGGGGACCTTGTACTTGGCGTCGTACTTCAGCTCGACCTTCACCGCGTCGCCGACCGGCTCGACGCTGGTGACCTCCCCGACGGGGATGCCGAGGATGCGGACGTCCGCCCCCTTGTAGAGGCCGACGGTCTTGGTGAAGTACGCCGTGAGGTGGCGCTGCTTCGGCTCCTGGAAGATCAGCAGGAGCGCGGCCACCAGCACTGCGACGGCGAGGACCGCGCCGCCGAGGCGGAGGATGGTTCCTGAGTTACGCACTAGTGACCTGCCTGCTCACGGGAGGAACGGCAACGGGTTGTCGCTGGAGTTGCCGGTCTGGTTGCCGTTCTGTCCGCCCTGCTTCTTCGTCGTGGTCCCGCCGCTCTTCGGGGCGTCCTGGATCGAGGCGGGGATCGGGATCAGGTTCTGGATCCAGGAGTCGAACCAGCGCCCGGTGCCGGTGACGTCCGAGAACTGCCGCGCGAACGGCGCGAACAGCTGCAGGATCCGGTCCAGGTTGCTCTGGTTGCGCAGCAGGATCCGGTTGACCTTCGCCAGGTTGTCCAGCATCGGCCGCAGCTGCTTCTCGTTCTCCCTGATCAGCGCGTTGACCTGCTGGGACAGCGTGACCGTGTTGATCAGCAGCTGGTGGATCACGGCGCGGCGCGCCTGCACCGCCTGCAGCACCTTGTCGCCGTCCTGGACGAGCTTGGCGAAGTCCTGGTTGCGGTCGGCGAGCAGCTGCGAGACGTCCTTGGCCTTGCCGGCCAGCTCGTGCAGCTCGTCGTCGCGGGACGCGACCGTGTTGGACAGCCGCCGCAGGCCCTGCAGTGACGCCCGGACCTCCTCCGGCGAGTTCTTGAAGGTGTCCGACAGCACGTCGAACGACTTCGCGACCTGCTGGACGTCGATCGCGCCGACCCGCTGGCTCAGCTCGCTGATCGCCGGGACGACCTCGAACGGGGTGTGCGTCCGCTCGATCGGGATGTTGCGGCCGAGCTTGCCCTTCCCGCGCGGGGTGAGCTCCAGGTAGTGCGCGCCGAGGATCGTCTTGATCTTGATGCCGGCCTCGGTGCGCTCGCCGAGCCGGACGCCGTCGTCCACCCGGAAGGTGACCTTGACGTGGTCGCCGTCCAGGTCGAGCGCGGTGACCTTGCCGACCTTGACGCCCGCGATGCGGACCTCCTCGTCGGCCTTCAGCCCCGCCGCCTCCTTGAAGGCGGCGGTGTGGGTCCTGCCGCCGGCGACGAGCGGGATGCTCTCCAGGTTCATCGCCAGCAGCACCAGCACGGCGATGATCGCGAACGCGGAGAGACCGATGGGGACCGGGTTGCGCTCCCGGAACGGGATCCTCATCTACTTGCACCTCGCGTTCTCGTTCACGATCGCCGGCGTCTGGTAGACCGGTCCGCCCGGCAGCCGCACCCGCGCGTCGAGACCGCAGATGTACATGTTGAACCAGGACCCGTAGGAGGAGATGTTCACGAGCCCCTCCAGCCGCTTCGGCGACCGCTTCAGCCCGCCGTCGAGGGCCTCCTCGTTGGCGGCGAACGTGCCGGCGAGCTTGCGCAGCCCGGCGATGTCGTCCTTGATGTCCGGGCGGGCGTCCGACAGCAGGCTCTGCGTGGTGCCCGTCAGGTCGTTGATCGCCGCGACCGAGTCGAAGATCGCCTTGCGGTCGCCGGACACGCCGCTGACGAAGCTGCGCAGGTCCCGCACCAGCTGGTCGACCTGCTGGTGCCGCTGGTCGATGGTGCCGAGCACCGTGTTCAGGTTGTCGACCACCTGGCCGATGACCTTGTCGCGGTCGGCGAGCGTGTTGGTCAGCGACGCGACGTGCGCGAGCAGGCTGTTGATCGTCCCGCCCTCGCCCTGCAGCACCTGGACGATCTGCATCGCCAGCGTGTTGACGTCCTTCGGCTCCAGCGCGCGGAACAGCGGCCGGAACCCGTTGAACAGCGTGGTGAGGTCCAGCGCCGGCTTGGTCTGGGCGATCGGGATCGTCCCGCCCGGCTTCAGGTAGGCGTTGGCCTGCCCGGCGCCGTCGGTCAGCGCGAGGTACCGCTGCCCCATCAGGTTGCGGTAGCGGATCTGCGCCTGCGTGGACGTGGGGATCCCGGCCTTGAGCGGGCCGTCCTGCTCGACGCTGAACGTCACCACGGCCTTGTCGCCCTGGTAGAGCTCGATGTCCTCGATCTGGCCGACCCGGACGCCCGCGATGCGGACGTCGTCGTTGTCCAGCAGCCCGGCCACGTCCGAGAAGACCGCCCTGTACTCGCGGGTCTCCTTGAAGCGCATGTTGGAGATCGTCATCGCCAGCACGCCGGTGGCCACCGAGGTGATGACCACGAAGGTCAGCAGCTTGATCGCCGCGCTCGTCGTCTTCACTTGATCGTCACCACCGATCCGTCGCCCAGCAGCGGCCCGAACATCAGCTGCGACACGTCCGACAGCTCATCGGCGGGGGTCCGCGTGAGCGGCCCGAGGACGCTCTTGAGCTGCTGCTCGGGGGTCAGCGACCCGGTGTCCACGAACACGTTCGACAGCGCCCGGCCGCGGCTCGCGCCACCGCCGTTCGGGTCGTCGGGGTTCTTCCACCACAGGTCGTCCTGCGTGCCGTCCAGGGCCAGGTAGTCCGGGAACGGCGTCTTCGGGTTCGGCAGGCCGTAGCAGCGCGGGTTGCGCCGGTCCTTGGCCTCCGGCCTGTCGAGGGGGTTCTTGTAGCCCGGCCGCGGCTTGACGATCTCGATCGTCAGGTTGAAGGTCTTGGACCCGCCCCCGCCGGCCACCCGCTCGGCCTCCGGCTTCAGCTTCATCAGCCCGGCGAACACGCACGGCAGCGACGGCGAGTACCGGGCGACGAGGCTCGCCACGTCCCGGTTCGCGATGTTCACGCCGATGATCTTCGGGCCGTTGTGCCGCATGAACGCGTCGCCGTCCTGCGCGAGCGCGGTCGTCGCCGGGATCAGCTGCTCGATCGTCGCCTTCTTCGAGGTGATCGTGCGGCTGGTCACGTTGAGGTTGCGGAGGGTCTGCAGCAGATCGGGCGCCGCCTGGGCGTAGATGTCGGACACGTCCGCCAGCCCGTGCAGGTCGTGCACCAGCGTGCCGAGCTGCGGGTTGATCTTCTTCAGCAGCGCGTCGGCCTGCTCGAAGTTCTCGCCGAGCTGGTCGCCGCGGCCCTGCAGCGCGGTGGCGAGCGCGTTCAGCGTCGCGTTCAGCTCCGCCGGCTTCACCGCCTGCAGCAGCGGCAGCAGGTCGTTCAGCACCTTGTCGATCTCGACGGCGGTCTGCGAGCGGTCCTGCTGGATGACCTGGCCCTCCCGCAGCCCGGCCGGGCCGGCCTGCGCCGGGATCTGCAGGTCGACGTACTTCTCGCCGAACAGCGTCTTCGGCAGCAGCCGCGCCTGCACGTTGCGCGGGATCAGCTTCGCCTTGCCCGGGTCGAGCGCGAGGTGCAGCACGGCGCCGTCGGAGGTCGCGTCGGTGCCGCGGACCTCGCCGACGATCAGCCCGCGGACCTTCACGTCCGAGTGGGGCAGCAGCTGCAGCCCGGCCCGCTCGGTCTTCACCGACACCTCGGTGACGGGCGTGAACGCCTTGTTGTAGAACGCCACGGTCAGCGCCAGCAGCAGGGCGATCACGATGACCATCGAGATGCCGAGCAGGCGGTAACGCACACGGGTGCTCATCGCGCGCTACCCCGCAATCCGGACGGAAGTCGTGGTGCCCCAGATCGCCATGCCGAGCAGCAGGTCCGCCACGTTGATCACGACGATGCTGGTGCGGACCGCGCGGCCCACCGCGACGCCGACGCCGGCCGGGCCGCCGGACGCGTGGTAGCCGTAGTAGCAGTGGATCAGCATCACCAGCACCGCGAAGATGATCACCTTGCCGAACGACCACAGGATGTCGTTCGGCGGTAGGAACAGATGGAAGTAGTGGTCGTAGGTGCCGGTCGACTGCCCGTAGAACACCGTCACGATCACCCGCGTCGCGCCGTAGGAGGCGAGCAGGCCCACGATGTACAGCGGGACGACCGCGATCATCCCGGCCAGCATCCGGGTCGTGACGAGGAACGGCATCGACGGGACGGCCATGACCTCCAGCGCGTCGATCTCGTCGGAGATCCGCATCGCGCCGAGCTGCGCGGTGAAGCCGCAGCCGACCGTCGCCGACAGCGCCAGCGCCGACACCAGCGGGGCGATCTCGCGGGTGTTGAAGTAGGACGCGACGAATCCGGTGAACGCGGCCGTGCCGATCTGGTTCAGCGACTCGTAGCCCTGCAGGCCGACCTGGCTGCCGGTGAAGAACGTCATGAAGCCGACGATCACCACCGAGCCGCCGATCACCGCGAGGCCGCCGGTGCCGAGGCTCACCTCGGCGAGCAGCCGCAGCACCTCGGTGCGGTAGCGGCGCAGCACCCGGAACACCCACGCGAAGGCGCGGGCGTAGAACGACATCTGGTGGCCGAAGTCGTCCAGCCGTTCCAGGGGCGCGTTCACCACGCGGCTGACCGCCTTGCCCGTCTTTCCAGGGGCAGCCATCACATCCCCTTCGACGGGACGAACTGGAAGTACAGCGTGGAGATCAGGAAGTTCTCCAGGAACAGCAGCATGAAGGTGATGACGACGGTCTGGTTGACCGCATCACCGACGCCCTTCGGGCCGCCCTTGGCGTTCAACCCCTTATAAGCGGCCACCAAGCCGGCGGTAATGCCGAACACGAATGCCTTGAACTCCGCTTGCAGCAGGTCGGGCAATTGCGCGATCGCGTTGAAGGACGCCAGATAGGCGCCGGGCGTGCCGCCCTGCAGCATGACGTTGAAGAAGTAGCCGCCCATGAGGCCGACCACCGACACCAGGCCGTTCAGGAACAGCGCGACGAACGCGCAGGCGAACATCCGCGGGACCACCAGGCGGTGCAGGGGGTTGATCCCCAGCACCTCCATGGCGTCGATCTCCTCGCGGATCTTCCGGGACCCGATGTCGGCGCACATCGCCGACCCGGCGGCGCCCGCGACCAGCAGCGAGGTGACCAGCGGGCTGGCCTCCCGGACGATCGCGACGACCGCGGTCGCGCCGGTGTAGGACTGCGCGCCGAGCTGCCGGATCAGCCCGCCGACCTGCAGCGACAGCACGCCGCCGAAGGGGATGGCGACCAGCATGGTGGGGACGACGGTGACGCTGACGATGAACCAGGCCTGCTGGATGAACTCGCGCCACTGGAACGGCCACTGGAACGTCGCGCGCGCGACGTCAAGGCACAGGGCGAAGAACCGCCCGGGCTCCTTGACGACCACGTTGGCCGCGCCGTCCCCGATCTTGCGGAACGTCGCCGACGATCCGCCGCCGCTCTTCCCCTCTCGCTGGTCCGCGCCGATACCAGGAGTGGACATCAGTACCCTGCACCACCTGCATGACGTCCAGGCGGCGGGTTACCCGGGAACTGGCCGCCAGGGCCGGCGGGGCCGCCGGGCGGCGGGCCGGGAGGAGGACCTGCGGGGCCGCCGGGAGCGGGGGCGCCGACGGGCGCCATGGACGCCACGTACCGCGGCCACTCCTCCACCCAGTTGCGGCCGAGGTCGTCGATGAACGAGCCGGGCGGCGGCGTGACGCCGTGCGCGGCGCACCACGCGCCGGGCGCGTGCATGCCGGCGCGCAGCATCCCGTTGCTCGGCATCTGCTGCGGCGGGATGGGCGGCAGCTTGCCCGAGTCGAGACCCATCTTGGCCTCGGCCTCCAGCTCGGAGGCGTCCTTCTCCTCCGACATGCCGATCGGGCCGACCTTGCTGGCGTTGAGGAACTGCCGGACGACCGGCTCCTCGCTGGACAGCAGCATCTCCCGGGGCCCGAACATCGCGAGGTTGCGCTGGTACAGCAGCCCGATGTTGTCCGGGACGGTACGGGCCGTGTTGATGTCGTGGGTGACGATGAGGAACGTCGCGCCGATCTGCGCGTTCAGGTCGATGAACACCTGGTTCAGGAACGCGGTGCGGACCGGGTCGAGGCCGGAGTCCGGCTCGTCCACCAGGAGGATCTCGGGGTCCAGCACGAGGGCGCGGGCGAGGCCGGCACGCTTCTTCATACCGCCGGAGATCTCGCCGGGCAGTTTGTGCTCGGCGCCGAGGAGGCCGACCATGTCCATCTTCTCGAGGACGATGCGCTTGACCTCGGACTCGGACTTCTTGGTGTGCTCGCGCAGCGGGAAGGCGATGTTGTCGAACAGGTTCATCGAGCCGAACAGCGCGCCGTCCTGGAACAGGACGCCGAACAGCTTGCGGGTCTCGTAGAGCTGGGACTCGGGCAGATGGGGCAGGTCCCTGTCGCCGATCCAGATATGCCCGCGGTCGGGCTTGAGCAGCCCGACGAGGGACTTCAGGAACACCGACTTGCCGGTACCGGACGGGCCCAGAAGAACGGAGATCTCACCTGCGGGAATGGTCAGCGACACGTCCTGCCAGATCACCTGGCGGCCAAAGGACTTGGTCAGGCCCTCGACTCTGATCTCGACGCCCACTCGTCACCTTTCGTCCAGGCCGGGGGGAATCCCGAACCAATGAGCGAGTAGCACTCAGGCTCTTGCTGTCGTCACACGGCGTGTCCGCCGTGTTGCTACCGTCCGGTAGCCGCGCCGGGTTCCACTACGTTAGCGGGCCGCTGTCCAAATGGAAGGGGTTCCGGTCCAGATCAGCGGCTAAATGCGACGTCGTAAGACAATCGTTACTTACGACGCCTATGAGACTAGTGGTCTAAGAACCAGCACCTCAAGCCCGCGGGCTCCGGCCGGCCGCGGGCCGCCGGCCGCCCGCCCGACCCGGACGGCGGGGACGCGGACCACCTGGTGTGACCACGGTGTCGAAACGGGACGGTACGCCGCCCGCCGACGGCCGCACAACCCGTCACGGCACACGCTTTTGGCCCGGCCTTTATCACTCCGGTACAGGAAACGGGCACCCGCTCGCGCACCTCGGGACAGCGCGTTCCCCGCGAACGCGAAAGAGGCGGCCACCCCAGGTGGGGTGACCGCCTCCTTGGGAGAGCGGTCGAGCCGCGAGGCTCGGGAGCTCTGGAGCCGTCCTTACTTGACGGTGACCGAGGCGCCGGCCTTCTCCAGGGCCTCCTTGGCCTTGTCGGCGGTCTCCTTGTTGACCTTCTCCAGCAGCGGCTTCGGCGCGCCGTCGACCAGGTCCTTGGCCTCCTTGAGGCCGAGGCTCGTCAGGGCGCGGACCTCCTTGATGACCTGGATCTTCTTGTCGCCGGCACCCTCGAGGATGACGTCGAACTCGTCCTGGGTCGCGGCCTCCTCGGCGGCCGGGGCGGCGCCACCGGGGGCGGCGGCCACGGCCGCGACCGGGGCGGCGGCCTTGACGTCGAAGACGTCCTCGAACTGCTTCACGAACTCGGAGAGCTCGAGAAGGGTCATCTCCTTGAAAGCGTCGAGCAGCTCGTCGGTGCTGAGCTTCGCCATGATGTTTCCTCCGCTATGGCTTGAAATCTCGGGTGATACGGAACCGCGGGTGCGCCTACTCGGCGGCGGGTGCCTCGGCTGCGGCCTCGGCGGGCGCCTCGGCGGCACCGGCCTCGGCGGTCTCGCCGGCGGCCTCGCGCTTGGCGCGCAGCGCCTCGGCGAGCTGGGCCGCCTGCGTGGGCAGCGCGTTGAACAGCGCGGCGGCGTTCGCCATCGAGCCCTTCATCGCACCGGCCAGCTTGGCGAGGAGAACCTCGCGGGACTCGAGGTCCGCCAGCTTGGTGACCTCGGCCGCGTCCATCGACTGACCGTCGATGAAGCCGCCCTTGATCACCAGCATCGGGTTCGCCTTGGCGAAGTCGCGCAGGCCCTTGGCGGCCTCGACCACGTCGCCGCGCACGAACGCGATGGCCGACGGGCCTTCGAGCAGCGCACGGAACTGCTCGTCGACACCGGCCTCGTTCGCGGCGCGCTTGGTCAGCGTGTTCTTCACCACGCGGAACCGCGCGTTCTCGCCGAGGTTGTCGCGCAGCTCCTTGACCTGCGCGACGCTAAGCCCGCGGTACTCGGTCAGCACGGCGCCGCTGGAGCTCTCGAACTCGCTCTTGAGCTCGGCGATCGCCGCGTCCTTGTGGGCCTTGGCCATAGCCCTCCTTCCGATTACCTGGGTGGTCCGATCCGCGCCCGTCCGCCCTCGCGGGAGGGGGCGCCGATCCACCAAAAAACGCCCCGGCGCAGGCGCACGGGGCGTCCAGGCACGGCACGGAGGCCATGCGGAAGCTCTCGTCTCACCTACGCAGGCCGCCCGAACAGAGTCGGGTCCTTCGGTCACCCCACGGACATGAGGTGACGACCGGCGGTCTTCGGCATCCGACAGAATACGTCGCCCGCCGCGTCAGGCCAAATCGATTGGCTTGAGGGGGCGGACGCGGAGGGACCGCGGCCCGTGCGGGGTCGCGGTCCCTCGGTCGTGCGGCCGGTGCCGCGGGGTCAGGTGCGCGGCATTCCGGTGCCGAGCTTGCCCATCAGCTCGCTGAAGTCGGTGACCTGGCTCGCCGGCGGCTCGTCGATCTGCACGGGCTTGCCGAAGTCGCGGTACTTCGTCGTCACGGTGAGGTCGCCCTGGGCGCCCTGGTCGGACTTCATCGTCATCTGGCGCGGCAGCTGCTGCCCGTCCACCCAGAGGTCGAAGTGCATGCTCTGCATGCCCACCTGGGCGAGCGTCTTGCGGTAGGCCTCCTGCTGCTCCGGAGGCAGCTTCGCGATCGCGTCCTCCATGCGGTAGGTGCCGGTGTAGTGCGTCGTCTTGACGCCGTCGATCGTCTCCTCGCCGACCTCGCGCGCGTCCTTGGACGCGGTCAGCATCTTGGTGTTCTGCACCGGGTCCATCTGGCGGGACTGCTGCAGCATCTGGTCGAGGTTCATGCCGGACTGCTTGCTCAGCTCGTCCAGCGAGAACTTGAGCCAGGGCTTGCCGCCCCCGCCGCCGGGCAGCTGCGACAGCATCGGCATCTTCATGTACATGTTGCCGCCCACGAGGCGCTGCTCCATGCCGCCCGTCGCCTTGCCCGCGACGGTCATGTCGCTGAAGTTCATGCTGTAGGCGATATTGGGCTTCGTCCGGTACTGCATGTCGCCGTTCATCGTCACGTCGCCCTGGGGCGTGCCGGACATCTGCATCGACAGGACGGCCTTGAACGAGTTGACGTCGCCGGTCTTCTCCGCGGCCTTGCCGAGCACCTGCGCGGCCGTCAGCTTGATGTTCTTGCCGGCCTCGTCCACCTTGTTGCCGGCGTCGCCCAGACAGCCGGTCAGCGAGAGGGCGAGGCCGGTGGCCAGCGCCGTGCCGGCGGCGAAACGACGGATCATGGGGGGGTTCTCCTTCTGCGTCTGGTCGCCCGGGCGCACGGGCCGAACACTGGGTCAGACGCTGGAGCGGCCCCCGCGGTTCATCCGCCGCCTCGGCCGGCTCGGTGCGGTCGCGCTCAGTTCCCGCCGAGGAGGGAGCCGAGCGTGAGCTGACCCACCTGGTCGGACGGCGGCGGGTTCACCGTGAAGGTCTTACCGTAGTCGCTGTATAGGACAGTGACCGAGGCGGTGTCGCCGCCCTCGCCGTCCGCCTTCGAGACGATCTTGCGCGGCAGGTTGTCGCCGTCCGTCCACAGATCGAAGTTGATCTTGCCGTTGGCGCGGTCCTTCGGCAGCCACTTGCCGACCTTCTCGCGCGCCTGGGCGTCGAGGCGGTTGAGCGCGTCGTCGACGGTGACCGTGCCGGCGTAGTGCGTCGTCTTCACGCCGTCGATGGTCTCGGTGCCGACCCTGCGGGCGTCCTTGGAGCCGGTGAACATCTTCGTCTGCTCGGCCGGGTCGACCTTCTGCACCTGGTCGACCAGGTTCCGCACGTCGAAGCCCGTGTGCTGCGACACCTGGTTCACGTCGACCCGCAGCCACGGCTTGCCGCCGCTGACGAACCGGGCGAGCTGCGGGACCTTCGCGTACAGCACGTCGTCCTTGAAGACCGCCTGGCCCTTGGCGCCCGGCATCGTCTGCCCGTTGCGGCTGACCTCGTCCAGCTTGGCGCTGAACTGCAGCGAGGGGCGCAGCTGGAACTGCCCGTCGGCGTGGATCCTGCCGGACTCGTCGCCGGTGCCGGTCACGGTGAGGTCGGCCTTGAACGCGTCGGCCTTCGCCGTCTTCTCAGACGTCTTGAGCAGCGCCTGCCCGGCGCTGAGCTTCATGTTGTCCGTGTTCGCCGACCCGTCCCCGTTGCATCCGGACAGGACCAGCGCGGCACCCACGGCGGTACCGCCGGCGGCCACCACGAGTCGTCGGTTCATGAGGTTTTGGCCTCCTAAGTCGTCCTCCTGGTATCCCCAGTGTCGCGGGACGCCGGCACCGCGGGCATCCCCCGGTGGTACGAACGGGTCACCCCGCGGTACGACCAACGGCGTAGCCCGCGCGCCCGCACCGGGGCGCCGGAGGACGGGAGGGTCAGCGGTAGGAGCCGAAGGACATCGTGCCGTCGAGCACGGCGGCGGGCGCCTGCGAGGACAGCTTGATCGTCGTCGGCCGGGCGCTGCTGTCGACCCACAGGTCGATCCCGCAGCCGGTCGAGTCGGGGATCACGGGCCGGATCTGGGTCGCGGCGTCCTGCGGCAGCAGCGCGTACACGCTGCTCATCAGCGCCTGCGCGGCGAAGTGGGTGCGCCCGGACGCGTCCGGCTCGCTCGCGGTCGTCCCGGGCAGCGTCCCGATCATGTAGGTGAACTGCCGGGGGTCGGAGCCGTTCTGCAGCTGGCCCAGCTGCGCCGCGCTGAGCGTGGACTGCGTCCACTTCGCGCCGTCGAAGCCCTTGAGCACGTTCCCGCTCACGACCACCTTTTGCGTGATCTCGCTGGCCTCGCCGTCCAGCACCGTCTTGGTGACGCCGGTGGCGCTCATCGCGAACTTCGGCCACAGGGTGAACGAGGCCGTCTCGACGGCGTGCTTGTAGTCACCGCCCTCCCCGATCTTCACCTTCATCTCCGTCTTGCGGGTGAAGGCGTGCAGGCTGGGGCCCGGCTGAGGCGGTGCCGTGGGCAGGCCGTGCGGGACGGCGCCGTTCCCGGCGGCGGGCGCGCCCGGACCGGCCGGCCTGCCCGGACTCGTGCCCGGCGCGGTCGCGCCCGGGGACACGGTGCCGGACGCCGCGCCGTTCGGGTTGGTCTGGCCCTGCTGGGCCATGACGGCCGCCGGGGGCATCGAACCGGCGTCCTTCGCCGAGTCCCCGCCGACCTTGACGACCATGAGGACGGCCGTGGGCACGACGGCGACGGCCACGACGGCGGAGATGGCGATGGCCCGGTCGGTGCGACGCTTCACGAGCCCAATTCAACACCAGGTTCCTCGCCGGTAACAAAGGGATCGGGAATCGAATTGTCCGAATCCGGACTGCGATCTATGTATCCGTCGTGCTCGGTGGTAATGGGGTCACGGAGAGCCACAGGATGCCACGGGGCGTCCCCTGCCCGGCCGGCTAGACGGGTCCGGGTCCGGTGAGGCGGGCGCGGAGGGCCGACTTGCGGATCTTGCCGGTGGTGGTGCGCGGCAGCGCGGCGGCGTACTCGATGCGGCGCGGCGTCTTGAACCCGGCCAGGCGGGCCCGGCAGGCCGCGACCAGGTCCTCCTCGCTCGGCCGGACGCCGTCCGGGACGATGACCGCGCAGACCGTCTGGCCCCAGCGGGGGTCGGGGAGCCCGATCACGGCGACCTGCGCGACGCCGGGGACCGTGCGCAGCACGTCCTCGACCTCCCGCGACGACACGTTCTCGCCGCCCGTGATGATCACGTCCTTGAGGCGGTCGACCAGGTAGAGGTAGCCGTCGGCGTCGACCCGGCCCGCGTCGCCCGTGCGGAACCAGCCGCCGGCGAACGCCTCCGCCGTCGCGCCGGGGTCGTCCCAGTAGCCGGGCGTGACCTGCGGGCCCCGGACGGCGACCTCGCCGAGCGCGCCGGGCGGGACCGGCGTCCCGTCCTCGGCCAGCACCGCGATCTCGACGCCCCCGGCGGGACGTCCCGCCGACTCCGCCAGCTCCGGCCGTGTCGTGAGCGCGGCGCGGTGGTCGTCCGGGGAGAGGAACGTCGCGTTCCCGGACAGCTCGGTCATCCCGTAGCCCTGGTTGAAGTCGCACCCGAGCACGTCGCCGGCGCGGCGCAGCAGCGGCACCGGCATCGGCGCCGACCCGTACGCGACGACCCGGATGCTGCCGCGCAGCAGCGCCAGCGCGTCCGGGTCGTCCGCCGCGTGGGCGAGGAGGTCCTCCAGCATCGTCGGGGCCAGGGAGAGGTTCGTGACGCCGTGCCGGCGCGTTGCGTCCACGAGCGCGGCCGGGGTGAAGCGGCGCAGGACGACGGCATGCCGCCCGAACAGGTGGTGCAGAACGACCTGGTATCCGGCGACATGGCACAGCGGGAACGGCGTGCAGAACACGTCGTCCGCGCGTACGGGACGGCCCGACGCCGTGACCTCGATCCCCGCGAGCAGGCTCCGGTGCGTGAGGCGCACGCCCTTCGGGCGGCCCGTGGTGCCGCTGGTGAACATCAACCACGCGACGTCGTCGGCCTCGGACGTGGCGGCGGCGTGCGCGGGGCCGTCCCAGGGCAGGTCATCGATGCCGATCAGCGGCGGATGGCCTGCGGGCAGATCGCCCTCGGCGGCCAGCCGGTCGAGCAGATCCCCCTCGCCGAGGACGAGCTCGGCGCCGCTCCGGGCGATCTGGTCCGCCCATTCGCGGGGATGCAACCGCTGGTTGAGCGGCACCAGGACTCGGCCGTCGCGCGGAACGCCGTAGTAGGCGGCGATGTATTCGAGCCGGTTGTGCGCCAGCAGCGCCACGCGCGCCCCCAGCGAGCAGCGTGCGGAGAGGTATGCGCTCAGGGCGTCCACGCGCGCGCGCAGTTCCCCGAACGTCCACGTGGTGCCGTCCACCGACAGCGCCGGGGCGTCGGGGGTCCGCGTCGCCGCCGCGGCGAGCACGTCGTAGAGGCTGCGCGGCGAACCGTCCATCACTGTGCTGGGCATCCCGGCGAATCTACCGAGCACGCGGCCGGGCGGGCCGCCGCGATACCGGTGGCCGGAACGGCGGAAGGGCGCCCCCGCCGCAGCGGGGACGCCCTTCCGGTGATGCGTGACGCGTGGCGCGATCAGGCGGTCTCGAGCTCCGCGGTCAGATTGCGGACCGCGTTCGGGTCCACCGGGATGCTCGGGCCCATCGACGTCGTCAGCGACGCCTTCTTCACGTACCGGCCCTTCGCGGCGGACGGCTTGAGACGCTGGATCTCGTCGACCGCGGCCGCGTAGTTCTCCACCAGCTGGCGCTCGTCGAAGGACGCCTTGCCGATGATGAAGTGCAGGTTCGCGTGCCGGTCGACACGGAACTCGATCTTGCCGCCCTTGATGTCGGTGACGGCCTTCGCGACGTCCATCGTGACGGTGCCGGTCTTCGGGTTCGGCATCAGGCCGCGCGGGCCGAGCACGCGGCCGAGGCGACCGACCTTGCCCATCTGGTCCGGCGTGGCGACGACCGCGTCGAAGTCCAGGAAGCCGCCCTGGATCCGCTCGATCAGGTCGTCCGACCCGACCAGGTCGGCGCCGGCGGCCTCCGCCTCCTGCGCCTTCGCGCCGACGGCGAAGACCAGCACGCGGGCGGTCTTACCGGTGCCGTGCGGCAGGTTGACGGTGCCGCGCACCATCTGGTCGGCCTTGCGCGGGTCGACGCCCAGCCGCAGCGCGACCTCGACGGTCGCGTCGAACTTGGTGACCGCGGTCTCCTTGGCCAGCTTCACGGCCTCGGCCGGGGTGTACAGCCGCTCCCGGTCGATCTTCTCCGCTGCGGCGCGGTAGCCCTTGCTGCGCTTCATGTGCGTTCCTCCAGTGGAACTCGTGGTGCGGGCCAGCGCCGGCCCTTCCACAGACGGTGTTACTTGACGTCGATGCCCATGGACCGGGCGGTGCCGGCGACGATCTTCTCGGCGGCGTCCAGGTCCTTGGCGTTCAGGTCGGGCATCTTGGTCGTGGCGATCTCGCGGATCTGGTCGCGGGTCACCGAGCCGACCTTGTTCTTGTGCGGCTCGCCGCTGCCCTTCTCCACGCCCGCGGCCTTCAGGATGAGCTGCGCGGCCGGCGGGGTCTTCGTGACGAAGCTGAACGACCGGTCCTCGTAGATGGTGATCTCTACGGGGATGACGTTGCCGCGCTGGGACTCCGTGGCGGCGTTGTACTGCTTGCAGAAGTCCATGATGTTGACGCCGTGCGGACCGAGCGCGGTACCGACCGGCGGCGCCGGAGTCGCCTGCCCGGCCTGCAGCTGGACCTTGACGAGCGCGGCGACCTTTTTCTTCGGAGGCATGCCTCTCCCTCAGCGTTCCGTTCTGCTCTGGTCCCGACTCCCGGATGCCCGGGCAACACGGCGGTCGGAACGTAACCGCTGTGTTGGGACCTTTGGCCGACCCCACATCCCCGCGTGCACGGGGAGCAGTGAAGCTGCACCTTGACGAGCGCAGCGATCTTAGGGTCATCCCCGCATGTGCGGGGCCGTGGTGTCTCGCTCCCAAAGTGAGAGCCGAGATCCAACCCGTCCTCGCGTTACCGAGGACAACCCGTACAGGATACGGCCTCGGCGGGGTGAGTCGGTCCGCTCGGGCCGTCCGGCGGCGTGGTGCGGCGGGGGCCGGCACGTGTTCGGGCCGTCCCCGCGAGAGCGGAAACGGCCCGAAGGTGGCCTGAAAGGCTCGGTCAGATCTTGGAGACCTGGTTGAACGAGAGCTCGACCGGGGTCTCGCGGCCGAAGATGGAGACCAGGACCTTGAGCTTCTGCTGCTCGGCGTTGATCTCGTTGACCGTCGCGGGGAGGGTGGCGAACGGGCCGTCCATGACGGTGACGGACTCGCCGACCTCGTAGTCGACGGTGGCCGCGGTCTTCGCCTGCTCCTTGGCGACCCTGGTGGCGCCCTCCTCCGGCTCGGGGGCCAGCAGGTTGGCGACCTCGTCGAGGCTCAGCGGGGACGGCTTGTTCAGCAGGCCGACGAAGCCGGTGACGCCCGGGGTGTTGCGGACGGCGGCCCAGGACTCGTCGGTCAGCTCCATCCGGACGAGGATGTAGCCCGGCAGGACCTTCTCGTTGACCTTCTGCCGCTTGCCCTGCTTGATCTCGGTCACCTCGTGCTGCGGGACCTCGATCTGGAAGATGTAGTCCTCCATGTTGAGGGTCTGCGTCCGGGTCTCGATGTTGGTCTTGACCCGGTTCTCGTAGCCCGCGTAGGAGTGCACGACGTACCAGTCGCCCGGCTGGAGCCGGAGCTGCATCTTGAAGTCGGCGTACGGGTCGGCCGGCGGCTCGGCCGGGCCCTCCTCGTCGTCGCCGTCGGTCTCGTCCTCGCCCTCGACGGCCTCGGCCAGCTCCGCGGCGCCCTCGGCGGCGTCCTGCGCGGGACCCTCGCCCTCGAGCTTCGTGTCCGCGGGCTCGCCGTCGCCGGCGGAGACGACCGCCTCGGCCGTCTCGTCGGCGGGCTCAGCCGCCAGGTCGGCCGCAGCAGCCGCAGCGGACTGGGCCTCTTCAACGGCCTCGTCGTAGGGCTGTGAGGACTCGGACACGGTGACTCTTTCTCTCGGACTGCGGTGATGGTGTTACCGGTGATGGTCTTACCAGGGTACGGCGGACTCGCCGGAATCGCGCGCGGCGGCCGCGCGGCGTCAGCCGAAGACGGCGTAGACGCCCTTCTGCAGGCCGTAGTCGAAGGCCGAGACGATCGCGACCATGATCAGCACGAAGACCAGCGCGGCGGTCGTGTAGGTGACCAGCTCGCGCCGCGTCGGCCAGATGACCTTGCGCAGCTCGGCGATGACCTGACGGACGAACAGCGCGGGCCCGGTCCGCCGGGAAGCGGACTTCTTCTTGCCCTTGTTCTTGCCCTCGTCCTTGGCCTCGGGCTCGTCGCGCTCGTCGCGCGTCTCAGTCGCCATTTGCCGCCGTTCACCTCATAGGTCGTGATCCAACCACCGACGTGGTTGCCGCGCGGTCCCGTGCCGCGTTCCGCCACGGCGCCGCCGTGGCGCGGCCGGCACGGGTGCGCGCACCGCACCTCGCAGGGCAGGAGGGACTCGAACCCCCAACCGCCGGTTTTGGAGACCGGAGCTCTACCAATTGAGCCACTGCCCTTCATTCTCCGGCTAAGGAGAACACCCGGCCGCACGGCCGGGGTGGTGCCGCGTCCCAGCTTACGGCCTCATCGTGATGCCCGCGTGCGGACAGGCTCGTATACCGGTGACGTGTCACTTGGAGGGTGAGTCTACGTGCCGGAGCGCCCCGCGTCGAACCGATACCCGCAGATCCTTCGCGGCGCCGCGGCGGGGCGGTGGCGGGCGCCGCGGCGAAGCCCGTCCGACCGGCCCGGATATATGTCCCGGGTCACGAGGCCGCGTCTGTAACGATAGGGACATGAGCACTGACCGTCCTCGCATCTCCAAGCGCATCGCCGCGATATCCGAATCCGCCACGCTGGCCGTCGACGCCAAGGCCAAGGCGCTGAAGGCGGCGGGCCGCCCGGTCATCGGGTTCGGCGCGGGCGAGCCCGACTTCCCCACCCCGGACTACATCGTCGAGGCGGCGGTGACCGCCTGCCGGGTGCCGCGCTTCCACAAGTACACGCCGGCGGGCGGGCTGCCCGAGCTGCGCGCCGCCATCGCCGAGAAGACCGAGCGCGACTCCGGCTACAAGGTGGAGGCCAACCAGGTCCTGGTGACCAACGGCGGCAAGCAGGCGGTGTACGAGGCGTTCGCGGCGCTGCTCGACCCGGGCGACGAGGTCATCGTCCCCACCCCGTACTGGACGACCTACCCCGAGTCGATCAAGCTGGCGGGCGGCGTGCCCGTGGACGTCGTCGCCGACGAGACCACCGGCTACAAGGTGACCGTCGAGCAGCTGGAGGCGGCCCGCACCGACCGCACGAAGGTGCTGCTGTTCGTGTCGCCGTCCAACCCGACCGGCGCCGTGTACTCGCGCGACGAGATCGAGGCCATCGGCCGCTGGGCGGACGAGCACGGCCTGTGGGTCGTCACCGACGAGATCTACGAGCACCTCGTGTACGGGGGCGCCGAGTTCCACTCGATGCCGGTCGTGGTGCCCGAGCTCGCCGACCGGACGCTCGTCCTGAACGGCGTGGCGAAGACGTACGCGATGACGGGCTGGCGCGTGGGCTGGCTGATCGGCCCGGCGGACGTGGTGAAGGCCGCGCAGAACCTCCAGTCGCACGCGACGTCCAACGTGGCGAACGTGTCCCAGGCCGCCGCGCTCGCCGCCGTGACCGGTGACCTGTCGGCGGTGGCGGAGATGCGCAAGGCGTTCGACCGGCGCCGCCAGACGATCGTGCGGATGCTGAACGAGATCCCGGGCGTGGTCTGCCCGGAGCCGGAGGGCGCGTTCTACGCCTACCCGTCGGTCAAGGCGCTGCTCGGCAAGCAGTTGCGCGGCAAGCGCCCGGAGACGTCGGTGGAGCTGGCGTCGCTGATCCTGGAGGAGGCCGAGGTCGCGCTGGTGCCGGGCGAGGCTTTCGGCACGCCCGGCTACTTCCGCCTCTCCTACGCGCTGGGCGACGACGACCTCACCGAAGGCGTCTCGCGGGTCGCGAAGCTGCTCTCCGAGGCGAGCTGACCGCACCGCAGAGGCTGACCGCACCGCAGAGCGGGAAAGAGAACCGGCCCCGGGCGTGCACTTCGCCCGGGGCCGGTTCTGTGCGGACGGGGCGTGCCCGGCCCCGTCCGGGATCGCCCGGCGGGCGGCTCCGCAGCGGCCCCTCAACGCCGGCGGACGCCCTGCCAGGGCAAGGGTCGGTGATTCCTACGGCCGGACGCCTTCGGCGATGCGCATGAGCCGGTCCTTGGTCGTGCCCTTGGCGGTGACGGTGACGCCGACGCCGGGCCGCACCATCCAGGAGATCTGCCGCGTCGCGTCGGGTCCGTCGCCGACCAGCGCCGGCATGCCCCGCACGGACGTGTGCCCGGGGAGGCCCGGCGTCCGCATGAGGTCGCGCGGACCGGTGAGCCCGCTGCCCGTCACGAGCGCGATCTCCACCGAGCCGGCGTCGCCGCGCCACGCGCACGTCGTGGTCTTGCGCCCGGCGTCGCCGGCGACGGCGCAGGGGCCGTCGGCGGCCAGCCCGTCCGGGATGTAGGTGATCCAGTCCGGCAGCCTGTCCACCACGCCGCCGGCACCGGGCTTGTGCGGTGCCGTGTCGCCGCCGCCGGACGACGGGTGCGCCTCCGGTTTCGGCGAAGCGCCCGCCTCGGGCCTCCCCTTGGACGGCGGGGACGCGGGGAGGCCCGAAGCGGGGGGCCGTTCCGGCGGCCGGGACGCGGAGGCGGTCCCGGTGGGGCGGGCCGTCTCCGTGCTCCCGGCCGGTGTGGCCCGGAACGACTGATAGGTGGGCACGAGGGCGAGCGCCGCGACCGATGCGGCGGCGACGCCCGCGGCGGCGTGCACGCGGGCCCTGCGGCGCCGGTGCCGCCGCTTGACGTCGGCGACGAGCGACGGTGACGCGGTCGCCCCGGCCACCTGCTCGGCCATGGCCTTCCGCAGTTCACTCTCCAGGTCCATCGCTCAGCTCCCCAATGGCGCCAGGTTCGAGTCGAGGCGCTCCCGGAGCCTGGCGAGCCCCCGGGACGCCTGGCTCTTGACCGTTCCGACCGAACAGCCGAGAGCCTGTGCCGTCTCCGCCTCCGAGAGGTCCTCCCAGAAGCGCAGGACGAGCACGGCCCGCTGGCGCGGGCCGAGCCTGCGCAGCTCCTCCATGAGCGTCCCCCTCAGCTCGACGGCGTGGTTCGGTGAGGCCGCCGGGGTCTCCGGAAGCCGCGCCATGTGGATCTCCCGGAGCACCTTCCACCGCCGGGACCGGCTGATCACGAGGTTGACCAGGATCCGGCGGACGTAGGGCTCCGGATCGCTGCCCGGTTCCAGCCGCCCCCAGTGGCGGTAGGCCTTCTCCAGCGCGGTCTGCAGGATGTCCTCGGCGTCCTGCCGCGCCCCGCACATCAGTGCCGCGGTGCGCAGCAGGGCATCGCCGCGTGCCGCCACGAACTCCACGAACGACTCGTCGTCTCGACGCCCCACTGTGCTCCGTCCCGGCTAGTGCGGTTCCGGTGTTGCGATGTGCCGTGGGCGGACGGCCCCGCGCCTGGGCCGCCCGCCCCCGTCTCTTGGTGTCGGCGGGCCCGGTTCCCGGGTCCGCGCTATCGGGCCTGCCGCAGGGCGGTGGCCATGTCCGGCAGCCCGCCGGCGAGGACGGGGCTGCCGTCGAGGTACATCGAGTAGCCGTTCGGGTCGAACAGCAGCACGCCGCCGCCCTTCGGGCTCTGCCAGGCGGCGAGGCCGGCGACGGCGACCGGGGAGCCGCCCTCGGGCAGCTTCAGCGCCTTCCGCAGCTCGGCCTGGGACATGCCGGCGGGCGTCTTCAGGGTCTCGACGGTGACCCACTGGCCGGCCTTGCCGACCCACTTCTGCGTGACCGCGCAGACGCTCTGCTCGCGGAGCTCGGCCGAGCCCGGAACGGTGGAAGCGTAACGCAGGCCCTTCGTCAGCATGGCGGCCTTCTCGGCGGCGCTGCCGACCTTCACGGCGGGCTTCAGCGTGCTGCAGTCGAGCTTCGGCACGGCGGGCAGGCCGGGCTTGGCGGGGACGCGCGCGGCCGGCGGAGCCGACCGGGCGTTGGCGGGGGCGTCCTTGGTGGACGGCACGCAGGTCGGGAGGTTGGCGGGGAGCTTGCCCTTGGCGTCCGCCGGGACCTCGACGCCGGGGACCTTCGCCCCGGGCAGGTCGGTCTTCGGCAGTTCACCCTTCGGCAGCTCGCCCTTCGGCAGGCCGGGGGCGGGGACGCCGGTGTCGGGCAGGTTCGCGCCGTTCTGCTTCAGCTGCTGCTCGACCTGCTTGCGCTGCTGCTCCAGCTGCTTCTTCGCGTCGGTCTCGGGGATCCCGGCCGCGGGGGCGCCCGCCTTGGGCAGCTTCGCCGGGACGCAGGTCGGCAGGGTCTTCGGCGCGTCCCGCACCGTGCGCTCGACGGAGGTGGGGGCCTTGGCGTCGTGCGACTGGAGGCCCGCCTCGTGGTGGGAACCGGTCATCGCCCAGGTCGCGCCGCCGCCGACGGCGACGGTTCCGACGGCGGACGCGGCGATCAAGGCGGCCTTCAGGGTGATCATGGTGTGTGTCCCTTTCTGCCCGGGTCTTTCCAGCGGGGGGTGCTAGCGGGGGCGGGTCGCCCGTATCTCTCTGGCGCCCCTCGTATACGCACGGTGCCCGGAGGGGGTTGCACGCGATTCCAAAGTTTTTTCGGGATGCCCATGGGACGCGATGGCCGCGCGGTGTCATGCGAGGTAGTCCGGTGTGATGATCCTGCGGGTCCGGGGTTCGGCCGGGCCGATGATCCGGCAACATTGGCTCATGGAGGCCAGTACCGTTTCACTCCGTCCGGTCCCGCGGGGCACCGCCCGTCCGGACGTGGGCCTGCTCCCGAAGGCGCACCTGCATCTGCACTTCACCGGGTCGATGCGGCATTCCACGCTGGTGGAGCTCGCCAACCTGCACGGCGTCCACCTGCCGGACGCGCTCGTCGAGGACTGGCCGCCCAAGCTGCACGCGACCGACGAGCGCGGCTGGTTCCGGTTCCAGCGCCTGTACGACATCGCGCGCTCGGTGCTGCAGACCCCCGACGACCTGCGCCGGCTGCTGCGCGAGACCGCGGAGGACGAGGCGGCCGAGGGGTCCGGCTGGCTGGAGATCCAGGTCGACCCGAGCGGCTACGCGGCGCGGTTCGGCGGGCTGACCCCGACCGTGGAGCTGGTGCTGGACGCGGCGCGGGAGGCGTCGGCGGCGTCCGGCGTCGGCATCGGCGTGGTGATCGCCGCGAACCGGACCCGGCACCCGCTGGACGCCAAGACGCTGGCGCGGCTGGCCGTCCGGTACGCGGGCGAGGGCGTGGTGGGGTTCGGGCTGTCCAACGACGAGCGGCGCGGCCGGGCCTACGACTTCGAGGGCGCGTTCCGGATCGCCAAGCGCGGCGGGCTCCTGTCGGACCCGCACGGCGGTGAGCTGCTCGGCCCGGCGAGCGTCCGCGAGTGCCTGGACACGCTGGACGCCGACCGGATCGGCCACGGCGTCCGCGCCGTGGAGGACCCGCGCCTCCTGGCGTCGATCGTGGACCGCGGCGTCACGCTGGAGGTGTGCCCGGCGTCGAACGTGGGGCTCGGCGTGGCGGCGACGGCGGGCGACGTCCCGGTACGGCGGCTGTTCGAGGCGGGCGCGTCGATCGCGCTGGGCGCCGACGACCCGCTGCTGTTCGGGTCGCGGCTGGCGCGCCAGTACGAGCTGGTCCGCACCGAGCACGGGTTCACCGACGAGGAGCTGGCGGAGCTGGCCCGGCAGTCGATCAGGGCGTCGGCGGCACCGGACGCCCTGCGCCGCCGCCTGCTGGCGGGGGTCGACGCCTGGCTGGCGGGCTGACCCCGCCTAGCCGCCGGAGTCGGCGAAGGTCTCGACGCCGCGCAGGCCGTCCGCCCAGGCCGCGGTCGAGCCGGGCACGTCGTCGCCGTACGGGACGCCGAGGGCGCTGAGGACGTGCACGAGCAGCCCCGCCGACAGGACCCGGGCGATCTCCTCGGGCGGCGCGCCGGTGAGGTCGCCGACGAGCCGCCACAGCCGCGCCCAGCGGACGCGCCCGAGCCGGGCGGTGTCGGCGTCTCGGACGGCGACCGCGTAGATCTTGAGCAGCAGCCGGGGAAGCGCGGGCGCGTCCCGCGGCAGCCGCGCGCAGGCGCGCGCCGTCGCGTCGAGCGCCGCGTCGCCGCGCAGCCCGGCGGCGGCGTCCCGCAGGACGCGCTCCAGGTCGTCGAAGCAGCGCTCGGCGGCGGCGAGGAACAGCGCGTGCTTGGACGGGAAGAGCCGGAACATGTAGGGCTGCGAGACGCCGATCCGCCGGGCGATCGTCCAGGTGGAGGTGCCGTCGTAGCCGCCTTCGGCGAACTCGGCGATCGCGGCCCGCACCGCGAGCTCGCGACGCTCCGCGGCGCTCATCCTCGGGCTCATACCGTCCAACGTAGTGCCGTCCCGCCCGCCGGGTCAGTCGGTGGGGGTCCACATGCCCCGGTGTTCCAGGTGGGCGGTCAGCAGGGCTCCCGCGCGGACGATGTGGGCGCGCATCTCGGCGGCGGCGTCCGGCGCGTCCCCGGTGCGGAGCGCGGTGAGGATCCGGGCGTGGTCGCGGACGGCGAGGGCGGGCCAGCCGGGGAGCCGGCCGTACATGCCGCGCGGGGCGTACCGGGCCACCGTCCCGAGCGACCAGGCGAGCTTCGGGGAGTCGGCGGCCAGGTTGATCTCCCGGTGGAAGAGGTGGTCGTACTCCTCGACCAGGTCGGGGCGGCGGGCGGCCTGGGCGCGTTCCAGCGCGCGGTGGAGGTCGGCGAGCTCGCGGAGGGCGGCGGCGCCGATCCGCGGGGTGGCGCGCGCGGCGAGTTCGGCGGCGATGCCCGCCTGCACCCAGAACAGGTCCTGGACGTCCCGCTTCGACAGCGGCGCGACGACGAACCCGCGCCGCGGCTCCAGCACGACGAACCCTTCGCTGCGCAGCGACTTCAGCGCCTCCCTGACGGGGGTGACGCTGATGCCGAACTCCACGGCGAGGCGCTCCAGCCGCAGGTGGTCGCCGGGGCGGAGCCGGCCGTCCATGATCAGCTCGCGGATGCGCGCGGCGGCCTCGTCGCTCAGCTGCGGCCGGGTGCCGAGCGCCCGCCGGGGCGGGGGCAGGGGGGCGGGTAGGGCCACGGCGGTACTCCCGTCCGGGCCCTTCCGCGGCCGCGCCCCGCGGTGGTCGAGGGCCCTGCCCTCATGGTTCCCGCTCCCGGCCCGTTTCAGCCGGGCCGGCGGGTCAGAGGGCGACGCCGACGAGGACGGGCTCGTTGACGAGTTCGACGCCGAACGCGTCGCGGACGCCGTCGCGGACCTCGCGGGCCAGCGCGAGCAGGTCGGCGGTGCGGGCGTCGCCCGGGTTGGTGAGCGCGAGGGTGTGCTTGGTGGAGATCCGGGCCGGGCCGCGGGCGTGGCCCTTGCCGAAACCGGCGCGGTCGATGAGCCAGGCGGCGGACGTCTTGACCCGGTCGCCGGCCTCCGGGAAGCGGGGGAACACCGCGTCCGGGCCGAGCCGCTCGGCGACGCGGCGCTCCAGCTCGGCGAGCTGGCCGGGGTCGAGGATCGGGTTGGTGAAGAACGATCCGGCGCTGCGGGTGTCGGGATCGGCCGGGTCCAGGACCATGCCCTTGCCCTGCCGCAGTTCGAGGACGGCGTGCCGGGCCTCCTTGAGGGTGACCCTGTCCCCCGGCTGGACGCCCAGCTTGCGCGCCAGTTCGGCGTAGGCGACCGGCTGGGACTCCTCGGCCTCGTGCAGCGCGTACGTCACGTCCAGCACGACGTACCGGTCGTTGCCTTTGAAGACGCTGTGCCGGTAGGTGAAGCGGCAGGCGTCGCGGTCGAGGGTGACGACGGCGCGGGCCTCCCGGTCGTAGGCGCGCACCGCGACGATGGTCTCGCTGACGTCCTGCCCGTAGGCGCCGACGTTCTGGATGGGGGTGGCGCCGACGCGCCCGGGGATGCCGGACAGGCATTCGACCCCGGCGAGGCCGTCGGAGACGCAGCGGGCGACGAACGGGTCCCAGTCCTCGCCGGCCTGGACGCGGACGAGGACGGTGTCGCCCTCGGCGGACGCGCGCTCGGTGCCGCGGGTGCCGACGTGCACGACGGTGCCGGCGAAGCCGTCGTCGGACACGACCAGGTTGCTGCCGCCGCCGAGCACGAGGAGCGGTTCGCCCTCGTCGTCGGCCTTGCGGACCGCGGCGACCAGCTCGTCCTCGGTCGTCGCCTCGACGAAGCGCCGGGCGGGGCCGCCCAGCCGCAGCGTGGTGTATCCCGCCAGGTTCACGTCTTCGGCGAACACCGCCACGTCGTCCTCCCCCTAGCCGTGCGTGCCGCGGCCCCCGCGACGGCATCGGCCGGGACGCCCCGGCCGATGCGTCACCGTCCGTCAGGCGAGCTTGACGACCGCCCGCGCGCGCGTGAGGACCTTCTGGTCGTTCGACCTGGCGGTGAGCGCCACGACGACCTTGTTGTCGTCGAGCTTCTCCTCCACCTTGCCGCTGATCTCCAGGGTCGCGCCGCCCTCGTCGGGGACGACCACCGGAGAGGAGAACCGTACCCCGTAGTCGACGACCGCACCCGGATCGCCGGCCCAGTCGGTGACGAACCGGCCGCCCTGCGCCATCGTGTACATGCCGTGCGCGATCACGTCCGGGAGGCCGACGGCCTTCGCGACGGACTCGCGCCAGTGGATCGGGTTGAAGTCCCCGGACGCGCCCGCGTACATGACGAGGTTGGCGCGGTCGACCGCGTAGCTCTGCGCGGGGATCTCGGTGCCGACCTCGACGTCGGCGTAGTTCACCTTGGCGGTCATCAGGCCCCCCGCTCCACGATCGTGTTGTAGGTCTTGCAGATCAGCTCGCCCTCGGTCGTCTTGACGTCGGTTTCGACGACCATCTTCTCGTTGTTCCCGATCGACTTGATCTCGGTGATCGTGGACGTGCAGGTCACGACGTCGCCGGCGTGCAGCGGGCGGGTGTACTCGAAGCGCTGCTCGCCGTGCACGACCATCGCGTAGTTGAGCCCGAGGTCGGGGTCGGCGAGGCCGGGGTTGCCGAGGGAGACCACGATCGGGAACGTGGGCGGCGCGATGACGTCGGGGTACCCGGCCGCCTTGGCCGCCTCCTGGTCGCGGTAGACCGGGTTACGGTCGCCGATCGCGTCCGCGAACTCGCGGATCTTCACCCGGCTGACCTCGTACGGCTCGCTGGGCGGGAAGCTCCGCCCGATGAAATCGCGGTTGAGTGCCATGCAATCCGTCCCTCCAGGTCGAACGGGCCGCGCTGCCCGGGCGCCCGCCTGTTCCGTCTTCGCGTCGGACGGTAACAGAATGACGTTCAGCCCGCCCCCGCCGGGTCTCACTGGCGGGGACGGGCTGAACGATGTCAGGGCAAGCGCGCGAAGAAGGCGCCGTTTTCAGCCGGCCGTGCGGCGCTCGGCTACCGGGTCTCCCGGTGCGGGCGGTGGCAGCGGCAGTTGGGGCAGTACTTCTTCAGCTCAAGGCGGTCCGGGTCGTTGCGCCGGTTCTTCCGCGTGATGTAGTTGCGGTGCTTGCACTCCTGGCAGGCCAGCGTGATCTTCGGCCGGACGTCGGTGGCAGCCACGATGGAGTGCCTTTCTGGGTAAGGGACATGGATCTACGGACCTCGGCCGCCCGGGCGGGCGGCCGGCGATTCGACCCAGCCTGCTCACCTCCCGGAGGAGGTGAGAGACATGGGTAGTAGCGAGGGCCGGACTTGAACCGGCGACACAGCGATTATGAGCCGCTTGCTCTGCCTGACTGAGCTACCCCGCCGTGATGGTCGGTGTGGACCGGATTGCAAGGATACCGGATGCTCACCGAACCCTGGAAACGCGAAAACCCGGACCGAGATCGGGGCTTCGGTTTCGCGGGTTCCGCTGGACCGCCTCCCAGAATACCGGGTGCTCCGGTGGGCTGCGAAACGTCCTGCTGGAACCGGTGGGACGGTACCACAGCGCCTGGTAAGGAGCGAATCAGCGCGTTCCGCCTCCGGGGCGGCGGCCTGCTGCTTCGCGGCGCTGCTTCGCGGCGGAACCCCGCCTCGCCGGTGGAGACGACGAAGGCCGCCGTCCGATGAGATCGGATGGCGGCCGGGATGCCGTGAGCCCCTTTACGGAATCGAACCGTAGACCTTCTCCTTACCATGGAGACGCTCTGCCGACTGAGCTAAAGGGGCTTGCGTCGTTCGCGCAGTGAAACCATACACGGACTGAGCGCGTGGTGCGAACCGGATTGCCCGGCCGGCGTCCGCGCTGGTCAGCGGGGCGGGCGCCGTCGGCGCGGCGGGCCGCGTCAGCGCAGCAGGCCGCGGGCGATGACGAGCTGCTGGATCTGGCTCGTCCCCTCGTAGATCCGGAACAGCCGGACGTCGCGGTAGAAGCGCTCGACGGCCACGCCGCGCATGTAGCCCATGCCGCCGTAGACCTGCACGGCGCGGTCGGCGACACGTCCGACCATCTCCGAGCAGAAGTACTTGGCGCAGGACGGCCCGAGCTTGGTGTCCTCACCGGCGTCGTAGGCGCGGGCGGCCTCCAGCACCATGGAGCGTCCGGCGTACAGCTCGGTCTGGGAATCGGCGATGAGCCCTTGGACGAGCTGGTATTCGCCGATCGTCTTACCGCCCTGGCTGCGTTCCTTTGCGTAGGCGACGGTCTCGTCCAGGATTCTCTGGGCGAGTCCGACGCAGACGGCGGCGATGCTGAGCCGCCCATGGGCGAGGGACGCCATCGCGGTGCGGAAGCCCGTTCCCTCCGTCCCGACCATGGCTTCGGCGGGGACGCGCACGTTGTCGAAGAAGACCTCGGCCGTGTGGGCGCCGCGCTGGCCCATCTTCTCGTCGGACGGGCCGACGCTCAGGCCGTCCGCGCCCTTCTCGACGAGGAACGTGGAGATGCCGCGCGAGCCGGCGCCGCCCGTCCTGGCGAAGACCATGAAGACGTCGGCCTCGGGGGCGTTGGTGATGAACCGCTTCGCGCCGTTGATGACGTAGCCGCCGTCGCCGTCGGGGGCGGCGGTCGTGGCGAGCGTGCTGGGGTCGGAGCCGGCCTCGGCCTCGGTGAGCGCGAACGCGCCGACGACCTCGCCGGACGCGAGCTTGGGGAGCCACGCGTCCTTCTGCGCCTCGGTCCCGGAGTTGACCAGGACCTGCCCGGCGATGCCGTTGCTGGTGCCGAACATGGAGCGGAACGCCGGGCTGGCGTAGCCGATCTCGAAGACGAGCCGGACCTCCTCGCTCAGCGACAGGCCGAGGCCGCCGTACTGCTCGGGCAGCGCGTACCCGAACAGGCCCATGTCCTGGGACGTGCGGCGCAGTGCCGCCGGGATCGCGTCGGTCTCCTCGATCTCGTCCTCGCGCGGGATGACCTGCTCGCGGACGAAGCTGCGGACGGCCTTGAGCACGTCGTCGAAATCCTGTGGCTCCATGGCCTCATTCTAGAATCAGATTCCAAGATGGGGGCGGTTCCGGCCGATTCCCGTGCGCCCCGCCCGCTGTGCGAAGGTGATCAACCATGCCGCTACAGCACGCCGTCGAGGAGGCCGTCCGGGCGGCCATCGCCGAGGACCGCTCCTTCGGCGACCTCCTGCCCTCCCTCATGGACGCGTCCCGGACCGCGTCCCCCGCCGAGATGACCGCCGCGCTGCCCCGCCTCGCCGAGGGCATCGCGCAGGCCCCGCCGAACCTCGGCGGCTGGCTCGCCGTGATCTCCGGCGCCTGGATCGAGAACGGCGCCGACCCCGCGCCCGTCGGACCCGCGCTCGTCCAGCGGATCACCGAGGTCACCGCCGCCGCGCTGGCGTTCGGCAACGCCTGGACGGAGGCCACCGGCGGCGAACCGCCGCCCGACATGCAGGAGGAGCAGCCGTCCCAGCGGGCGGTCGACACGGTCGGCCCCGTCCTCGGGGACGGCGCGGTCGTCACGATGATGGCGTGGTTCGCGCTGCCGCAGTACGCGATGGCGGGCTGCACCCTCCTGCAGATGGCACCGGGCCTGCGGGCGTCCCTCGGCGACCGCGACCTCCACCTCCGCGCCGCCGGGGAGGCGTCCCGGTACCTCGGGCAGATGGAGCACTACCAGGCGCTGCTGCGCGTCCTGGACGGCGAGCGCCTCCTCGTCCTCGACCGGGCGAGCCGCCAGGGCTGGACGGTCACGATCGGCGGCATCGGCGACAACTTCCAGCTGCACATGCTGCTCGGCGGGGCCCTCATCGGCCGTCCCGGCGGGCTGACCGGCGAGCGGCCCGCGCCGGAGATCCTCGCGTGCTTCCTGAACGCCGACGCCCCGCCCGGACCGCCGATCGTGTCCAGCCCGTGGAACCTCGTCGACGCGCACGGCGAATGGATCTGGAACGAGGGCGTGCCCGCCGACATCCCCGCCGTCAACGGCACCCGCGTCGTCGTGATCGACCCGCCGTCCTACAACCGGACGTTCCCCGCCGGGCGGCGCTTCCCGCTGATGCCGGCCACGCTCCGCGTCGACGGGATGCACCTGCCGGAGGACCTCGGCGCCTGGTGGCCGAACATCAAGCCGGCGACGCGCTGACCGCTAGAAGCGCACCAGGACGGCGGTGGCGTCGTCGTACCGCTTGCCCCTGGGCTTCGTGCCCGCCGCCTCCGCGGCCCTGGTGCGCCGGACGAGCTCCCTCGGGCCCTCCTCGTCCAGCAGCCGGAGCAGCTCGTCCCACCCCATCAGGCCGAACCGCTCGACCAGCCGGGACGCGCCGTCGCTCAGCACCGCCGCCCGCCGCAGGCCGTCCACCGGCACGTCGCCGGTCAGCCCCTCGTACGCGGCCTCCGGCTTGGTGCTCGCCACCCAGAACCCGCCGGGGCTGTTGCGCGACCTGCGCACGCCTTCGAGGGTGTAGCTCGGCAGATGGTCGACCCGGTCGTCCCGGAAGACCATGATCTCGCCGACGTCCACCACGATCGGGGAGTCGGCGAGGACGAACCACTCCACGGCCGCGCCGCGGCGGCGCAGCAGCGACACCGTCGCCGACGGGCTGTCCGGGTTCTGCAGGTCGCACGTCCCCGTGTGCGCCTCCCCCGTCACCTTGATCGCCTCCGCGACCAGGTCGGGCAGCGGCTTGCCGTCCTCCAGCGCCAGCAGCGCCGCGATCCCGCCGCCCAGCCGGCGCACCAGCCACGCCGGATCGTGCCGGCACCCGCTGTCCACCCCCTGCGGCGCCGTCGCCCCGTCCAGCAGCACCACCCAGCCGGGCCCGGCCGCCACGAAATCCTCGTTCGGCCGCCCCGGCGTCGCCTCACTCACATAACTCACCTGCACGAATGCAGGTCTACCCGGTGAAGCGGCCGGCCGGGGACCGGTAGACCAAACCCGCAACCCCGGCCCGCCGCCCCACCGCTCTCCGGTATCGGACGGGCGCGCGCGCCGCCGGCTGACATGGTCCACCGGACGCCCCACGTTTCGGACACCATTGCGGACCATTCATGCAGGTCAACCACCTGGGGAGATCGTTTTTCGGTCGCAAAGAAGGCCACTTCCGGTCATCGATTCGTGTATCCGCGCCGTCCGGCAGCCGCGCCGGAGCCGCCCCGCCAAACAAAGCAGACATCTCAGACATGCTGACGTTTGCCCAGCTCACCGCCGTGATCACGACGACCGCACGGCCCTGATGGTCCATACGCGATGGGCCGGTCACGGCGCTCCGGGAGAACCAGCCGCCTCCACCGTCCCATGCCTCTCATCTGCGGCTTTACCCGTCCAACATCCCAAATGTTCACCGCGAGGCATTACGGTTCCACCCGTCGCCGCCGCGCGCGGTGACGACATCGGGGTCCAAGGGGCGAGGAGCGGGGTCTGTGGAACGTCATGGTCGGCGCGCGCGTGCGCTGACGGCCCTCGCCATCGGGCTGACGGGCCTGGTCACGGCCACCTTCCTCGCCGTGCAGGCGTTCCAGGGCCACACGGCGACGGCCGCGCCGCCCATGCCGGCGCCCGACGCGTCCACCGCGCCCGGCACGGCCGTCCCCACCACGACCCCCGCACTGCCCCGCTCGGCGCCGGTCCGCCTCGAAGTGCCGCGGATCGACGTCCGCACACCGCTGATGACCCTCGCCAAGAACGCCGACCAGACCGTCGAGACCCCACCGCTGAGCCGCGCCCAAGTGGCCGGCTGGTACCGGCTCGGCCCCGCGCCCGGGAGCCGCGGCGCCGCGGTGCTCATCGGCCATGTCGACACGGCCACCGGCCCCGCCGTCTTCTACCGGCTCGGCGACCTGCGCCCCGGCGACACCGCCCGGGTGCTCCGTGAAGACGGCCGCACCGCCGTGTTCCGGATCGACTCCGTCGAACGCGTCGGCAAGGACGACTTCCCCACCCGGCGCGTCTACAGCGACCCCGGCTACGCGGCGATCCGCCTGATCACCTGCGGTGGACGGTTCGACCGGGGCAGCGGCCACTACGTCGACAACGTCATCGCCTACGGCCACCTCCTGCGTTCCGAGGCGGCGCGCTGACATGCCCGCGACCTTCGACCCCGCGGCCTTCACCGGCTCCGACTGCAACACGACCATCCCCGACCGCGCTGGACGCCACCGGCTGCCCCGCCACGGAACCGTTCGACCGCCCACCACGCCCCGGCGGCTCCTGGGCTCCCCGCTGGAAACCCTGCCCGACCGCGCGGCGCCCCCGATCGTCCCGCCGCTGCGCACCACCGCGGCCCCGCCACGCCACCGCCCTGCGGCCCCACCACCGGCACCGCCCGTCCAGCAACGCCAGAAGCCCCGCCCGAGCCCCACCGGCAAGGACGGCAAACGCGACCTACCGCGCATCCCCGCAGCGGCGATGCGCGTGACAGTGCTGATCCCGGCCCACAACGAGGCCAAGCAGATCACCGAGACGATCGCGTCGCTGCGCCGCCAGGAACGCCCGCCGGACCACATCATCGTGATCGCCGACAACTGCACCGACGCCACCGCCGCGTTCGCGCAGCTCTGCGGCGTCGAGATCGTCGGCACGCGCGGCAACAAGCACAAGAAGGCCGGCGCGCTGAACCAGGTCCTGGACCAGCTGCTCCCGATCTTCGGCCCGGAAGACGCCATCATGGTCATGGACGCCGACTCGGCCCTCGACCCCGGCTTCATCCGGCACGGCATCGACTACCTGGCCGACGGCCGCTACGCCGCCGTCGGCGGCACGTTCACCGGCAAGCCCGGCGGCGGCGCGGTCGGCATGTTCCAGCGCAACGAGTACGCCCGCTACGCGCGCGACGTCCGGCGCCTCCAGGGCAAGGCCCTCGTCCTGACCGGCACTGCGACCATCTTCCGCGCCACGACCCTCCAGGAAGTGGTCGCGGCCCGCCGCTCCGAACGCCTCCCCGGCCTGCCCCACGTCTACGACGTCCGGGTCCTGACCGAGGACAACGAACTGACCCTGGCGATCCTCCACCTGGGCTTCCGCATCCTGTGCCCGCCGGAATGCACCCTCACCACCGAGGTCATGCCCACCTGGCGCGAACTGGCCCAGCAGCGCCTCCGCTGGAAGCGCGGCGCCCTGGAGAACCTCCTCGACTACGGCTGGACGCCCATCACCCGCCCGTACTGGGGACGCCAGCTCCTCTCCCTGATCGGCATCCTGGTGATCACCGCCTACCTCTCCTCGCTCGCCTACTCGGCGATCTGGCTGGGCGGCATCCAGATAAGCCCGATCTGGGCCGGCGTCACCGTGATCTTCATGGTGGAGCGCGTGGTCACCGTCCGGCAGCGCGGCAAGGTCCAGATGGCCCTCGCCGGCACCATCGTCGTCGAAATGATCTTCGACGTCTTCCTCCAGATCGTCCAGGCCCGTGCCTTCTGGCAGGCCGCCTGGCGCAAAGAAAGGAAATGGTAGATGTACAACACACCCCCCATCGGCGGCGTGGCCGCGGGTTTCGGCGGGGCCGCCGCGGCCTCCCCGTGGCTCGGCGTGCAGGCCCTCTGGATCGGCCTGGCCCTGTTCACCCTGGTCTCCGCCGGCCTCGCCGTGAAGCGGATCCTCCCCGCCCGCAAGGGCTGACCCCTGGAAGGCCGGGGCCCCGCCCCCCGGCCTTCCCTCGACCGACTAGATTCCCGCCGTGAACGGGATCACGGGCACCATCCTCAGCGCCTGCGGCATGTTCGCCGGCACGAACGTGGACGACCTGATCGTCCTGACGATCCTCTTCCCGGCCGCCCACGCGACCGGCCGTCCGTGGCACATCTGGGCAGGCCAGTACATAGGCATCGCGGCCCTCATCGTCATCTCGGTAACAGCCGCACTCGGCCTGACGATCGTCCCCGACGAGCATGTCAACCTCCTCGGCCTGATCCCCATAGCCCTGGGCATCCGAGCCCTGATCACGGCCTTCCGCTCCCCTTCGGACGCCGCACCCCCAATGGCCTCGGGCCCAATCTCCATCGCCGCCCTGACAATCGCCAACGGTGCCGACAACATCGCGGTCTACACCCCGGTCTTCCGCACCATCGGCCCCGCCTCCACCCTCATAACCATCACCGTCTTCGCCCTAGGCGTCGCCCTCTGGTGCTGGACGGCCTCCCGCCTCGCCTCCCACAAAAAACTGATCGCCCTGCTCGACCGCTACGGCCACTGGCTGGTCCCTGCCGTCTTCATCACCATCGGCGCTTTGATCCTCGCCAGCACCCTCTAGCCACACCGAACTCAACGCTTGCGCAAGCCTCTGCCCAGGCTCCGACTGATCCCGCCCCTCTACTCGCCAGCAAGAGGATGACCAGTCACCTCCAACTCGCGCTGAACCACCCGCCAACCTGCCCCCCGCCTGGACGTACTTGGCTTCTACCGGGTGGCATGATCGGTGTCGTGTTGGTCATCCAACGGGTTCGCATCGTCTGGACCGGACGGGGCAGAGGCGCGGCTGAGGCGACCGTACGCGGCCGACTCCCCAAGGCATTCCCGCTCCCCGACAGTGACGGCAGCGGGGAAGTACTTGTCCACGAGGTCTGGATGGAAGAGGCCGATGGGTACGTCCCGTCCGAAGAACTCCACACCCACAGCAATCTCTCTGGAGTGGACTGGCTCAGCCTGAAACGCGAACCGAGCGGCGCGATACGAATTGAGCGCAGTCCGGTTTGGGCCTCCTACCCTGTGACCAGACGGATGCTCCACCTGGGAACCCTCTCTCCTGGCCAAAGCGCGCGGTACCGGGCCAACTTCCGGCTCTCTGGCTATTCAATGACCTGGACCTATTACGACTGGACAGTCAGCATTGCCCACGAAGCGCCTCAGAGCACGATGTTCCTCAATCGCCGACACAACTTCGAACGCGACGACAGGGTCTCCCTCTACGGCAAGCCTGCCCGCCGGTGAACTTCTGCCCCTAGCAGGATCAGAGCCGTCCAAGCCCGCCCCCACAAGTCCCCTGACCAGTTCCGCGATGCCGACAAGGGCCAGGAAGTGCTCGGCCTTGCGCTCATAGCGGCGGTGCAGCCGACGACAGCGGTTCATCCACGACACCGTGCACTCGACCACCTACCGGTGCCGACCGAGCATGTCTTGGGTGTTGGCCGCTGAGACTCCGACGAAGATGGGCAAACCGGCACGGGCGGTGAGCACGTGGATCTCCGACCCGGGCTTGCCGCAGTCGACACACTTCGGGCCTGTCAGTTGTCCCTCTGCCAGCGCGGCCGCTGACCTAGTCGATCGCGCACCGCGACCAGTCCAACTCACCGGCCACGCCGAAATCGTCCGCCAGGACCCGGTGCAACTTGGGCCCGCACCCGCGCCGCGCTCCACTCGGCGAACCCGCAGCGCACCGTCTGCCACGACGGCGCGGAAGAGACGACCCGCTGGAACAACTCCCACAACTCGTCCGGCACCAGCCGTTCCTCAAGGCTCAGCGCGCCTGGCCAACAATTCATCACCAATCAAGACACGACCTTAGAAGCTGCCCAAATCACCACATAGGAGACATTCTCAGTTCAATTGGAGCACCAAAGACGCAGCCGTTGCCCCACATGATCCGCTTTGCAGATCCGAGAACATCCTTGCCGGACGTTTCGCAATGCCCGCCGATCACTATTCCCATTATTTGCAACCAGAGTTGCATGTGCCGTGTCCTATCAGGGCAGCGTGATCAAGAAAAGCGATGCCGGACACGTCCGGCAAACGCGGAGAGATCACTTGTTCGAAGGAGAACGGATGAGGAGAAGTGCGCGTACCGGATTGGCGGTCGCGGTGGCCGGGGCGGCGGGCGGCCTGACCATGCTGGGCGGCGCTGCCGCCGCCCAGGCGGCGATCACCGCCACATCGCCAGAAGGGCCGCCCGCCGCCGGCGACATCTGCCGTTACGAGGTCACCGCGCGGCACGGGCTCAGGGTTCACGAGACGCCGCGAGGCAAGGTGATCCCCCCGGCACTGAAGTTCCGCACGCGCGTCGACGCGGACTGCAAGGCGAGCCACGGCGGCTGGGTCGAACTGCACGGAGGTGTGCCGGTGTCCCAGCGCCACGGCTGGGTCTTCGCGAAGTACCTGAAGCGGATCAAGCCCGCTGGCGGAGTCTCCGCCGGCGGCGGCGGCACTTCCGTGGCGGCGAACTCGGCACTGGGCGGTGTCGGCATCGGCGTGCTCGCCCTCGGCGCGGGCGCCGCGATCTCCGCGCGACGCCGCCAGGTGAAGAACGTCGCCTGAGCTGCGGAGCGAACTGTTCGGCGGTCGGTCGCCCCACCCAGGGCGGCGACCGACCGCCGTCCCCTTCCGACCGCCGACCTGAGCAATAACATGCCGAATTCGAGATGAACAAATTTCGACCTTTCGCCAATGAGCATGAACACGAGAATGTGGCGCTATCGACTCAGGGGGGTTATTACTTTGAGGGAGAGATGGAGATGAGAACGTGCACCGGCACGGTGCCCGGGCCGACGGGGGCCGGGAGCGGACTGATCGCCGCGTCACGCCGGGCGGCGGGTCCGCTGCAGCGCAATGGGTCTCGGCTAGCCCATGAGTGAAGCTAGACGACGACGCGGCCTATCGGTCCGTCTGCAGTACTGGCTGGCCGGCGTGATCACCTTGGCGGGCGTCGCCCTATGTGTCGTCGGGTTTCGGCTGAACGCCCCAGACGCACCACCGCAACCACCCCAGTCGGTCGCGGAGATGCCCAAGGACTCGGCACCGAACCAGGTGCAGGCGCTTCCCGCGTCCATCCCGACACAGATCAAGATTCCGTCCATCAAGGTCGACGCACCGGTCGTCCCGGTTGACGTCCAGCGGGACGGGACGCTCGGGGTACCACCGCTGAGCCGCGTCGACCAGGTCGGCTGGTACAGGTCCGGGCCAACGCCGGGCGAGAACGGCCGCAGCGTCCTGGTCGGCCATGTCGACTCCAAGAAGGAGCCGGGTGTCTTCTACAAACTGGGCGCGCTGCGCCAGGGACGCCTGATCGAGGTCGTCCGCAAGGACGGCACGACAGCGGCCTTCCACGTCGACGGCGTCAAGCGTGTCCCCAAGGACAAGTTCCCGACCGAGAGCGTCTACGGGGACGAAGGGAAACCGGAACTGCGTGTGGTCACCTGCGGCGGCAACTTCGACCGCAAGCGAGGACACTACGAGGACAACGTCATCGTCTACGCGTCCTTGATCCCCGGCCGCGCTGCGTCCTGAAGAAGCGGTGGACCTGCGGTGTGAGGCCCGGGGTGAGCCTGCCTGATGACGGCTGGGGTGAGATGCGGCTGACGCACGCCGAACCGCGTAGCGGCTCCCGGTGGACCGACAGCGGCAAGCCCCGAGACAGGCAGCCCCTCAAGCATCGCGCGCCCGGTGAGACCCGGCCCGTGCCGATCCATCCGGAGCTCGTCACGCTGCTGCGCCACCACATCAAGGAGTTCAACATCCCGGCCGGGGGCCGGCTGTTCGTCGGGCCGCGCGGCGGGATCATGACTGACCGGACGTACCTCGGGGCCTGGCACAAGGCGAGGGCGGCGGCGCTCAGCGAGCGTGAGGCAGCCTCGCCGCTGGCCAAGACTCCGTACGACCTCCGGCACGCGGCCGTGTCGACGTGGCTCGGCGCGGGTGTCCCTCCGGCTCAGGTCGCCGAGTGGGCGGGGCATAGCGTCGCCGTCCTGCTGCGCGTCTACGCCAAGTGCGTGGCCGGGCAGGAGGAGGACGCCAAGCGCCGAATCAGCGAAGCGACCAGGCCAAAGACGCCTTAGAACTTCGGCACGTATTCGGCACAGACGGCCGTAGGAGACCGTTGACGATCAGAGACAGCCGGACACGACGAGAACAGCCCCTGACCGTGTTTGTGCTGGTCAGGGGCTGTTTCTGCTGGTGTGGCGGGTCCAGGATTCGAACCTGGGTAGGCTAAGCCGACGGATTTACAGTCCGCTCCCATTGGCCACTCGGGCAACCCGCCGTGGTGTCGTTGAAAGAATAGCGGACCGCGGGAGTGGGTGTGACATCGAGGCGGGGTGGGGAGTCGATACGCTCTGTGGATCGGGAAGTTGCTGCTGAGGGGATGTGTGGGCCGTGGCCGACTCCAGCTTTGACATCGTCAGCAAGCTCGACCGGCAGGAGGTCGACAACGCGTTGAACCAGGCCGCCAAGGAGGTGGCCAACCGGTTCGACTTCAGGAACGTGGACGCGGGGATCAAGTGGTCGGGTGAGTCGATCGAGATCCAGGCGAACACCGAGGAGCGGGCCAACGCGGTGCTGGACGTGCTGAAGGACAAGCTCGTGAAGCGGGGGATCTCGCTGAAGTCGATCGACGCCGGTGAGCCGAAGCCTTCGGGGAAGGTGCACAAGCTGAGCGTGGGGCTCAAGGAGGGCATCGCGCAGGACGAGGCGAAGAAGATCGGGAAGATCATCCGGGATGAGGGGCCGAAGGGTGTGAAGGCCCAGGTCCAAGGGGACGAGCTGCGGGTCAGCGCGAAGAAGAAGGACGACCTGCAGCAGGTCATCGCGCTGCTCAAGGGCAAGGACCTCGAGGTGGCGCTGCAGTTCGTCAACTACCGGTAGTCGCTTGAGGAGCGCGTCGGCCCCATCCCCCGCAGAAAGGGGCCGGCGCGCTCTCGTGTGTTATGACGCGGCGGCGGCCGGGATGGTTCGGGCGGATTTCAGCGGGGGCCGGCCATGCGCTCCAGGCGGGCGATCCGGTCGGCGGTGGGCGGGTGGGTGGAGAAGAGCCTGCCGATGCCGGCGCCGGTGAAGGGGTTGGCGATCATCAGGGAGCTGGTGGTGGCGAGCTCGGGGTCCTGGGGCAGCGGCATCGCGCGGGTGCCGGCGTCGATCTTGCGGAGGGCGGACGCGAGGGCGAGCGGGTCGCCGGTGAGGCGGGCGCCGGCGGCGTCGGCGGAGTACTCGCGGGTGCGGGAGATCGCCATCTGGACGACGGCGGCGGCGACCGGGCCGAGGACGAGCATCAGGAGGGCGCCGAGGATGCCGGGGCCGTCGTCGTCGTCGGCGCGGCCGATCGGCAGGAAGATCGCCAGGTGGGACAGGTAGGTGATCACGGTGGCGATCGCGGCGGCGACCGAGGAGATCAGGATGTCGCGGTTGTAGACGTGGGAGAGCTCGTGGCCGAGGACGGCGCGCAGTTCCCGTTCGTCGAGGATGTGGAGGATGCCGCGGGTGCAGCAGACGGCGGCGTTGCGCGGGTTGCGGCCGGTGGCGAAGGCGTTGGGCTGGCGGGTCTCGGAGATGTAGAGCCGCGGCATCGGCTGGCGGGCGGCGGTGGAGAGTTCCCGGACGAGCCGGTAGAGGGTCGGGGCCTCGACTTCGCCGACCGGGTGGGCGCGCATGGAGCGCAGCGCGATGCGGTCGCTGAAGAAGTACGCGATGCCGTTGGTGCCGAGGGCGATCACCAGCGCGATCGTCAGCCCGGTGGCGCCGCCGAACGTCCATCCGGCGACGAGCATCAGGGCGGACAGCGCGGCGATCAGTGCTGCCGTCTTGACGCCGTTGTGGTGCACTTCCGTTGCCTCCCCGTCGACTCCGGCATGAACATCAACGGTTTGACCTGGGTGAACGTTCCCGGTCAGACGGCCTGCAGGACGAGTTGCGGCGCGATCGACAGCACGATCGCCCCGGCGGCGGTCGCGGTGATCGCGGCGCGGACCGGCAGGCCGGGTCCCGTGTCCTGGTGCTGCCCGGGAAGGGGCGGGCTGAACAGGCGGACGGCCCAGGCCAGGTAGTAGTACAGCCCGATGACCGTGTTGATCGCCATGATGACGGCGAGCCAGGTGACGCCGCCGGCGACGGTGGCGCGGAAGACGACGACCTTGGCGAACAGGCCCATCACGCCGGGCGGGAGGCCGGCGAGGCAGATCAGGAAGAAGGCGAGGGCGGTGGCGGCGGCGGGGCTGCGGCGGGCGAGGCCGCGGTAGTCGTCGAGGGTGCGGCGCCGGTGGTGGCCGATCACGACGGCGAACGCGCCGAGGTTCATCACGGCGTAGAGGGCGACGTAGGCGACGGTGGCGGCGGTGGCCTCGGCGAGGCGGTGCGAGCCGACGGCGAGGGGCGCGAGCATGTAGCCGGACTGGGCGACCGATGACCAGGCGAGGAGGCGGATCGGGGTGCGCTGGCGTAGGGCCAGGAGGTTGCCCACGGTCATGGTGAGGGCTGCTAGGACGGCGAGGATCGGGCCCCAGACGTGTCCGTAGGCGGGCAGGCCTAGGGCGAGGACGATCACGAGCCCGGCGAAGCCGGCGGCCTTCGAGACGACGGACAGGAACGCGGCGACGGGGAGCGGGGCGCCCTGGTAGACGTCCGGCGCCCAGAAGTGGAACGGGACGGCGGCGACCTTGAACGCGAACCCGGCGAGGACGAGGACGGAGCCGACCGAGGCGACCGGGTCCAGGTCGGAGGGGAGGTCGGCGAGGGCGGGCGCGATGCGGTCCAGGTGCATGGCGCCGGTCGCGCCGTAGACGAGGCTGATCCCGAACAGCATGACCGCGGTGGAGATGACGGAGATCAGGAACAGTTTCAGCGCCGCCTCGGACGCCGTCCCGTCGTAGCGGCGGAGGGCGGTCAGCGCGAAGACGGGGAGGGTGAGGGTCTCCAGCGCGACCAGGAGGAGGACGAGGTCGCGGGCGGCGACGAGCGCGAGGGCGCCGATGACGGCGGCGAGCAGGAGGAAGTGGTACTCGCCGACCGGCATGCGGGAGTCGGTGATCTCCTGGAGGGAGAGCAGGACGACGATCGCGGCGGCGGCGAGGACGATCCCCTGGAACAGCAGCGTGAAGTCGTCGGCGACGTAGGAGCAGGACGGCGGGCCGCCGGAGCGCAGGCCGTCCGGCAGGCAGAACGTGGCGCGGCGGTCGCCGGACGCCAGGACGATCACGGCGATCAGGGCGGCGACGAGGGAGCCGCCGGACAGCAGGGAGAGCGCGCGGCGGGGCGCGTCGAACGCGTCGGCGAGCAGCAGGCCGAGCGCGGCGGCGGCGAGGATCAGCGGCGGCGCGATCGCCGCGTAGTCGATGCCCTGGATCATCAGCCGCCTCCGAACAGCGCGCGGACGGGTCCGGTGGTCACGTCCAGCAGGGTCTTCGGCCACAGGCCGATGAGCAGCGTGAGCGCGATCAGCGGGACCCAGGCCGCGTACTCCTGCATGGAGACGGCGGCGATCGGCGCCTCCGCCGGGCGGGAGACGGGGCCGTGGGTCAGCTTGGCGAGCATCCGCAGGAAGTAGGCGGCGGTGAGGACGGTGCCGAGCGCGGCGACGGCCATGAACGTCACGAACGTCTCGCGGGGCAGGTCGGCGTGCGGCCGGTACGCGCCGATCAGCGCGAGGACCTCGCCCCAGAACCCGGCGAGCCCCGGCAGCCCGAGGGACGCGACGGACGCGAAGGTCAGGATGGAGGCCAGCCGGGGCGAGGTGCCGAGCATGCCGCCGCCGATCGAGGCCATGTCGGTGGTGCCCCAGCGCTCCTTGACCGAGCCGGCGAGGAAGAACAGCAGGCCGGTGATCAGGCCGTGCGCGATGTTGCCGAACAGCGCCGCGTTGATCCCGACGGGGGTGAGGGTCGCGATGCCGAGCAGGACGAACCCCATGTGCCCGACGGACGAGTAGGCGATCATCCGTTTGAGGTCGCGCTGGGCGAGGCAGGCGAGCGCGCCGTAGATGATCCCGATGACGGCGAGGAGGCCGAGCCAGGGCGCCCAGAACGCGGCCCCGTCCGGGGCGAGCGGCAGCGCGACGCGGACCAGCCCGTAGGTGCCCATCTTGAGCAGGACCCCGGCCAGCAGGACGGACCCGACGGTCGGCGCCTCGGTGTGCGCGTCCGGCAGCCAGGTGTGCAGCGGCCACATCGGCGCCTTGACGGCGAACCCGAGGCCCATCAGCGCGAACGCCGTGATCTGCAGGCCGCGCGCCAGCCCGGCCCCGTGCCGGTCGGCGAGCGCGGTCATGTCGAGCGTGCCCGCCTCGGCGCCGACGAGCAGCATCCCGGCGAGGAGGAGCCCGGAGCCGAGCAGGGTGTAGAGGATGAACTTGGTGGCGGCGGCGCGGCGTCCCGGCCCGCCCCACAGCATGATCACCACGTACATCGGGACCAGGACGGTCTCGAAGAACACGAAGAACAGCACGAGGTCGAGGGCGGTGAACGTGCCGAGCATCCCGATCTCGAGGACGAGCAGGAGCGCGGTCAGCAGCCGGATCCGGTCGCCCGCCGGCGGGTGCCGCAGCGTGTAGAGGAAGCACAGGAACGTCAGCAGCGCGGTGAGGACGACCAGCGGCAGCGAGATGCCGTCCACGCCGAGGTGGAAGCGCAGGCCGATCGCGGGCGACCAGGACCGGTCGACCTCCAGCTGCATGCGGTGCGTGGCGCCGAAGTCGAACGCGGTCAGCGCGGAGACGGCGACGAGCAGCGTCGCGCCGGACACCGCCGTCCCGAACGCGCGGACGGCGAAGTCGGTGCGCAGGAACTTGTCCGCCGGGACGAGCAGCGCCAGCGCCCCGCACAGCGGGATCGCCATCATCAGCACGAAGATCAAAGAAAGATCACCACCCCGGCCACGATGACGACGACGCCGGCGAGCAGGCCGGTGAGGTAGGTCTGCGGGTTGCCGTTCTGCGGGACGCGGAGGACACCGGCGAGGCGCCGCGCGCCGTGGGCGGTGCCGATGACGGCGGCGTCCACGCCGCGCCGGTCGAACGCGACGACGTACCGGGCCAGGGCCCGCACGGGACGGACGATCGCCACGGCGTACAGCTCGTCCACGAAGAAGGCCCGCGCGAAGACGGGACGCACCGGGCCAAGCGCGCGCGCAGGGTCCAAGGCGGGGTCACGGTTCCACAGGAGGAAGGCGGCTCCCGCCCCAAGGACCACCAACACGGCGCTGAGCAACGACGCTCCTAGGTGGGGACGGAGCTCTGCCGCACCGAGCCCGAAGAATCCGAGGATCGCGGCAGGGACGGCCAGGGCGGCGACCGTCCACGACATGAAGCGCGACGGGTCACGGGGCTCGTAGGTACCGCGCTGCTCGCCGAAGAACGTCATCAGCCAGGTGCGCATCGCGTAGGCGGCGGTCAGAACGACGGTCAGCAGCAGCCCCAGGTACACCAGCCACGCCGCCCCGCCCGGCAGGGTCACCACGCTCGCCGCCAGGGGCCCGGCCGGTGCCTGGATCTTCGCCACCAGCGCCTCGCAGACATGTGAGGCGGCGGCGCACTTCGGCGGGCTCGCGATCTCCGGAGGCGGCGCGTAGTCGACCCAGCCCGCCGCATGGACGGACACCCCCTGCTCCGGCAGGGATCCGCCGTGCGTGGCCGAGTGCTGGGCCGCCTCGATGATCGAGTCCTTGCTGAACCATCCGCTGAACGGCGGGACGCCCGCGAGCGCGGCCAGCCCCACCGTCATCGACCAGAACGTGACGGGCATGGCGCGCCACAGCCCGCCGTAGTGCGCGAGCAGGTTCGACCCGGCGGTGACGATGACGCATCCGGCGGCGAGGAACAGCAGCGCCTTGAACGCGCCGTGCGTGAGCAGGTGGAAGACCGCGGCGGTCTTCGCGCCGACCGCGAGCCCGGCGGCCATCACGGCGAGCTGGCTGATCGTCGAGTACGCCAGGACGCGTTTCAGGTCGTCCTGCGCGAGGGCCGCGCACGCCGCGCCGACCATGGAGACCACCGCGATGACGGCCAGCACCGTGCGGGCGCCCGGGGTCAGCAGGAACACGCCGTACAGCCGGGCGACGACGTAGACGCCCGCCGCGACCATCGTCGCCGCGTGGATCAGCGCGCTGATCGGCGTCGGGCCGGCCATCGCGTCCGGCAGCCAGGTGTGCAGCGGGAACTGCGCGCTCTTGCCCGCGACGCCGGCGAGCAGCAGCAGCGCCGCGGCGGTGACCGTCGAGGACGGCAGGTCGCCCGCCCGCGCGAGGATCCCGGAGATCTCGAACGTCCCGGCGCCGACGCCGAGGACGATCACGCCGATCAGGAAGCCGACGTCGCCGAGCCGCGTGACCAGGAACGCCTTCACGGCCGCCCGCGAGTTCGCCCGCTCCTCCCAGTGGTGCCCGATCAGGAAGTACGAGCAGATGCCCATGACCTCCCAGCCCGCGTACAGGACGAGCAGGTCGCCCGCGTACACGACCAGGAGCATGGCGGAGGTGAACAGCGAGATGAACGCCGCGTAGGACGAGTACCGGCGGTCGCCCTTCATGTACGCGACCGAGTACACCTGGACGGCGGCGGCGACGCAGCACACCATGAGCCCGACCACGGCGGACAGGCCGTCCACCTGCAACCCGATCCGGATCGGCACGGAGCCCGTGTCGACCAGCGCGAGCGTGCCCGTCCGCTCGCCCGGGTCGCGCCACACGGCGAACGCGACGACCGCCGACAGGACGAGCGACACCGCGACCGGCGCGCAGGCGAGCACGCCGGGGCCGCCGCCCGGCACGCCGCGCAGCACCCGGGTGAGGGACGGCCCGAACAGCATCCCGGCGAACGCGGCGAGGAACGGCAGCAGCGCCGTCAGGGAGGCCAGCCAGATCATCGCGCGTCGACCGCCTCGGTATCGGACTCCGGCCCGGCGGCGGGACGCGGGTCGTCCTCGCCGTCCTCGCCGTCCTCGGCCAGCGTGCGCAGCCGGTCGACGTCGACCATCTTCCGGTTCCGGTACACCAGCAGGACGATCGCCAGCCCGAGCCCGACCTCCGCCGCCGCGATCACGATGGTGAACAGCGTGAGGACCTGGCCGCCGTGCAGCCGGTCCCGGTACCAGACGTCGAACGTGACGAGGTTGAGGTTCACCGCGTTCAGCATCAGCTCGACCGACATCAGGACGAGGATCGCGTTGCTGCGGGCGAGCACCCCGTACACGCCGACGGAGAACAGCAGCGCGGCGACGACCGTCGGGTAGGCGAGATGCATCAGGCGTCCTCCCCCGAGTCTGGGTTCGGGTTCGGGTTCGGGTTCGAGGTCGAGGTCGGGTCCGGGTTCGGCTCCGCGCCGGGGGCGGGCGGGCCGATGTCGGAGCGCGACAGGACGATCGAGCCGACCAGCGAGGCCAGCAGCAGCACCGACAGCACCTCGAACGGGAGCACCCACGTCCGGAACACGGCGGCGCCCAACTCCTCGGCCGACCCGCCGCCCGCGCGCAGCGGCATCCGCGCGTCCCGGAAGCCGAGGACGACCACGGTGACCAGGACGGCGGCCGTGCCGGCGGCGACGGCCAGCGCCGCCCACCGGTTCCCGGAGTCCAGGTCGGCGGACTCCCCGATCGGCGCCCGCGTCAGCATGATCCCGAACAGCAGCAGCACGACGATCGCGCCGACGTAGATCAGCACCTGCACCCAGGCGACGAACTCCGCGGTCAGCACGAGGTAGCCGCCCGCGAGCGCGCCGAACGACACCACCAGCCACAGCGCCGCGTGGACGAGCTGCCGCGTCGTCACGACCAGCACCGCCGACCCGACCGCGACCACGCCGAGCAGCGTGAACACGATCTCCTGGCCGCTCACCGCGCCACCCCAGGGCCCGACCCCGGCGGCCGGCGGGCGGCCCGCGCCGCCGCCTTCTCCGCCGCGGCGACCTCCTTGGGCGGCTCCGCCGCCGGATCGTGGGCCTGCGGCGGCGGGACGGTCCACATCCACTCGCGCAGCCGCTCCTTCTCGTGCGTCAGCTCCGCGATGTCGTACTCGGCGTACTCGAACTCCGGCGACCAGAACAGCGCGTCGAACGGGCACACCTCGATGCAGATCCCGCAGTACATGCACAGCGCGAAGTCGATCGCGAACCGGTCGAGGACGTTGCGGGTGCGGGGGCGCCCGCCGCCCTCGGCCGGGAGGGTCTCCTTGTGGGAGTCGATGTAGATGCACCAGTCGGGGCATTCGCGGGCGCACAGCATGCAGACGGTGCAGTTCTCCTCGAACAGGGCGATGACGCCCCTGCTGCGCGGCGGCAACTCCGGTTGCACTTCGGGGTATTGACGCGTTATGGACCGCCGCGTCATCGTCCGCAACGTGACCGCCAGCCCCTTGGCCAGCCCGCCTCCTGGTAGCCGTCCCACGCGCCCCATGATTGCGCACGATGGGCTCGGGGGGAACGCGATGGGCGCGGCGTTCGTCCTACCAGGAGTAGGACGCGTGGTAAGGGGCGCGCTTACGTGCAGGGAGGCGATGTGAGTCATCACGCGGACCGCCCTTACGACCCCGAGCCGGGCCCGGCGCCGCGGCCGCCGCACCGCTCCCAGTCCTGGCGGCCTCCATTCCCTGGAACGCCGCCCACCGGCACGCCCCGGCCTGGGACTCCCCGCCGCCCCGGGGCGCCCTTCCCCGGCCCGCCGGTTCCGGCGCCTCCGCCGCCCGCGATGGCCCCAGTTGGGGAGACGGCCCGCGGTGTGGTGTGGGCGGCCGTGCCGTTCATCACACTCGGCTACGGGACGCCGGTCTCGTTCCTCTACGCGGCGATCCGGCGCGGTTCGTGGAAGTACGGCGCCGTCGCCGCCGGGTACGGCGCCGGCACGGCCGCCGTGCTGACGATGGTCCAGTCCGGCGACCCGCTGCTCACCGTCTTCGGGTCGTTCGTGGCGATCCTGCTGTGGCTCGCGGGCACCGGGCACGCGTTCGCCGTCCGGACGTCGGTGTTCCCCCGCGAGGCGCCCCGCAACCGGCAGAACGAGCGCGCCATCGAGATCGCCAAGTACCGCCGGACGCTGCGCGAGCAGGCCCGCGCGCTCGCCGCCGAGGACCCGGCGCTCGCCCGCGAGCTGCGGATCGGCCGCCCCGACGCGCCCCGCACCTACGACGACGGCGGGCTGGTGGACGTCAACCACGTCCCGCGCGAGATCATCGAGGCGCTGCCCGGCATGACGCCGGAGATCGCGGAGCGCGTCGTCCGCCACCGCGAGGAGCACGGCGGGTTCGTGTCCGCCGAGGAGATGGCGGTGGACGCCGACATCCCGCCCGACCTCCTGCCCGAGATGGCCGAGTTCACGATCTTCCTGCGCTGAGGCGCACGGCCGGGGTCAGGCCAGGGCGACGCTGAGCACGCCCGTCAGCGCCAGCTGCGCGAGCGACAGCGGGACGAGCCACGCCCAGGCGAGCTTCTGCAACTGGTCTTCGCGCATGCGCGGGTAGCTGACCCGCAGCCAGATGACGCAGAATGCCAGCGCACCGACCTTGAGCAGCGTCCAGAGCCAGCCCAGCTCGGTGTTCAGGAACGGGCCCTTCCACCCGCCGAGGAACAGCACGGTCGTCAGCGCACAGAGCACCACGATCCCGGCGTACTCGGCGAGCAGGAACAGCGCGAACCGCAGCCCGCCGTACTCGGTGTACGGGCCGAAGATGATCTCCGAGTCGGCGACCGGCATGTCGAACGGCGGCCGGCGCAGCTCGGCGAGGCCCGCGACGAAGAACACCACGCCGCCGACCGCCTGCCACGGCAGCCACCACCAGCGCCACTCCTCCACGACGCCCTGCAGCGACAGCGTGCCCGCCGCCATCGCGACCGACGACGCCGCGAACACCATCGGCAGCTCGTACGACATCAGCTGCGCGGCGACCCGCATCCCGCCGAGCAGCGAGTACTTGTTCGCCGACGCCCAGCCCGCCATGATCGCGCCGATGACGCCGACGCCCATCACGGCGAGCGCGAAGAAGATCCCGGGCCCGAGGTCGAGCGCGACCTGCCCGCCGGGCCCGATCGGGATCACCAGCAGCACCAGCAGGTACGGGACGAGCGCGACGCCCGGCGCCAGCTTGAACACCCACCGGTCGGCGTCGCGCGGGACCACGTCCTCCTTCTGCGCGAACTTCACCCCGTCGGCGACGAGCTGCGCCCAGCCGTGGAACCCGCCCGCGTACATCGGGCCGAGGCGGCCCTGCATGTGCGCCATCACCTTGTGCTCGGCCTGCCCCACCAGCAGCGGCAGCACCGCGAACGCCGCCGCGACGAGGACCAGCTTGACGACGATCTCAAGCATCCGGCCCCCAGTTCTCCGGGACGCCCGGCGGCCGGACGCGGCGGCGGCTCGGCGCCCCGTGCCCCGACTCGCCCGGCTCCTTCGCCCCCGGCCACGGCTTGGCGACGCGGGCCGCGAGCACGAAGTCCTTGCGCAGCGGGTGGCCCTCGAAACCGTCCGGCAGCAGCAGCGGGACGAGGTTCGGATGGCCCTCGAACAGGATCCCGAACATCTCCGCCGTCTCGCGCTCGTGCCAGGCGGCGCCCCGGTAGACGCCCGTCGCCGTCGCCAGCACCGGGGCCCGCCGCGGGACGCGCGTCCGGACCAGCAGGTGGTGGCGGCGCTCCAGCGAGTACACGTGGACGACGACGGCGAAGCCGTCCTCAAGCTCGTCGACGCCGGTCAGCCAGTCGAAGAACCCGCAGGACAGGTCGTCGCGGGCGAAGGTCAGGGCGGCCAGCCAGTGCTCGGGCGGGACGCCGACGGCGAGGCCGCCGAACGTCTCCTCGGAGCTGACCTCGTCGCCGAAGCGGGCCGTCCAGGCGTCCGCCAACTCGGCGCTCACCGGTCGCGCCCGATCCGGTCGTCGTGGTCGTCGTCGACCAGCCCGGGGATGATGGACGGGTCGTGGTCGGGCGACCAGCCCCGCCTCCCGCCGCGCGGCGGCGCCGGCTCGTCGTCCCCCACCGGCTCCTCGGCCTGGGCCGGTTGCTCCGCCCGAGGAGGCTCGTCGGCAGGGTGCTCGTCGGCCTGAGGGGGCTCCTCGGCCGGAGCGGGCTCGTCCTCCACCGTCGGGACGGGCACGGTGGCCTGGTCGTCCTCGCCGAGGGGGTGGACGGGCACCGTCTCGTCCGCGGGCCCCACCGGCTCGTGCGCGGCCTCTTCGTCCGGCGCGGGGGTGGGCGGGGGCTCGTCCGGCGCGGGAGGTTCGGGCGGGGGCTGGAGGGGGCGGCGCAGCACCGTCGCCGACAGCGGCCGCGGCGGGGGCGGCGGGCTGAGCGGGTCGCCGCCGTCGTAGCGCTCGCCGAGCGACTCGGCCGCGATCTTCTCCTGCAGATGGACGATGCCCTGCAGCAGCGCCTCGGGACGGGGCGGGCAGCCGGGCACGTAGACGTCCACCGGGATGATCTGGTCGACGCCCTTGGTGACGCAGTACGAGTCCCAGTACGGCCCGCCGCAGTTGGAGCAGGCGCCGAACGAGATGACGTACTTGGGCTCCGGCATCTGCTCGTAGAGGCGCCGCACGGCGGGCGCCATCTTGTCGCTGACGGTGCCGGAGACGACCATGAGGTCGGCCTGCCGGGGCCCCGGCGCGAACGGGATGACGCCGAGCCGGATGAAGTCGTGCCGGCTCATCGACGTCGCGATGAACTCGATGGCGCAGCAGGCCAGCCCGAAGTTGAAGACCCACAGCGAGTAGCGGCGGCCCCAGTTGAGCACGAACTTGACCGGTTTCGGCGCGAGCCGGGACAGCGGTCCCACGCTCGGCGGCGGTAGATCGATGGTGCCCACAGCGCCATTGTTACAGCGGCCGGGGCCTCACACCCAGGAGAGGACGCCCTTCTTGCCCGCGTACGCGAGCCCGGTGGCGAGGAACGCGAGGAAGATGAACATCTCGGCGAGCGTCGTCGCCCCGTAGCCGGGCGCGGAGAAGACGGTCGCCCAGGGGAAGAGGAACACCGCGTCCACGGCGAACACGACGTAGAGGTAGGCGAAGACGTAATACCGCACGTAGGAGTGGGCCCAGCCCTCGCCCACCGGGTCGACGCCGCACTCGTAGGTGGTCAGTTTCTCCGCGGTCGGACGATGCGGACGGAGCATCCGGTTCGCGCCCAGTGCCCCGCCGACGATTCCGGCGCCGACGAGGAGGAGGACGACCACAACGACATATGTGTCGAAATAGTTATGCACCAGATCCTCCTCGTCTGCGTCTGATCCAGTATCCCCCGGCGCAGGATCAGGGGAGTGTGACGTCGTACCTCCACCCCGGGGGACCACGATGCCATGATTTTGCTGCACACTAGATTTGCATTGGGTCAGGTTGACCTGGAAGGACGTGACCGGATGAGCAACCCCCCGCCTCCCCCGGGCTGGGAATCCCCGGGCGGTGCCTCCTGGCCGCCCCCGCCGCCGCCGGCGGGCCCGGGCGGTCCCGGTCCGGGCGGACCCGGTAGCCCGGGCGCCCCGGGCGGACCTCCGCCGCCCGGCGGCTTCGGTGGCCCGGGCACGCCGCCGCCCTTCTTCCCGCCGCCCCCCGGCGCCCCGATGGGCCCCGCCATGCCCCCGCCGAAGCGCGGTGGCGGCGGCGGCCTCGTCATCGGGCTGATCGGCGGCGGCCTCGTCGTCCTCATCATCATCGCGGTCGTCGTGTACGCGGTGTCCGTGGGCGGCGGAGGAAAGTCGCCCGAGGAGAAGCTGACCGCCGCGGCGGCCAGCATCGGCGCGGCGCGCGCGGTCGAGCTGAAGGGCACCTTCAGCTCCTCGGAGTCGCTGCGCGGCGAGCTGAACGTCACCAAGGGCGGGCGCGTGATGGGGCCCGTCACCTGGGGCGGCGACAACGTCACCCTCCTCGCCGCCGACGGCAAGGTGTTCGTGAAGGCCGACAAGTCGTACTGGGCGAAGGAGATCTCCTCGACCGACGACCCGTTCTACCTCCAGTCCGGCGAGCAGTGGGGCCGGCTGGACGACGACGAGCTCGACCTCGACTTCAAGACCCAGCTGTCGCCCGCCGCGCTGGCGAGCAAGCTCCGCTCCGCCAGGACGTCCCGGGTGAAGCCCCTGGAGACGACGTGGCAGGGCAAGAAGGCGCTGAAGTTCAGCACCTTCTCCTCCACCCTCTACATCACCGACGAGGACGACGCCGAGCTGCTGCGCTACGAGGCCACCACCCCGCGCGTCGCCGTCGACGTCACCCCGCAGGACTCGGGCGGCGCCTCGTCCCTCATCTCCGACATGCGGTCGAGCATGGGCGAGCTGAAGGACGCCTTCAACGGCTCGGCGCGGCCGTCGGTCGACGAGTGGAAGAAGGGCGGCTGCAACGGCGACTCCGGCTGCACCGTCCAGGCCCGGATCCGGCCGCCGATCGGCGTGGAGAAGCCCGTCACGATCGACGTCCGGTTCCGGATCACCGCCGGCACGCTGACCGGCCGGGACCTCGGCAACTGCACGACCCGGATCACGATCAGCGGCAGCGCCTCGCAGTGGGCCAGCTGCCGGGTCGCCACCTCCGCGTGGAAGAGCTGGGCCAAGGGCACCGGCGGCACCTTCTACAAGCACGCCCAGTACAAGGTGATCGGCGCCACGTCCGCCGATGTGCAGGCCCTGCAGAACGGTCTCGACAGCGAATGAGCCGCAGGTGAGGCGCGCGGCGCGGAGCACCGCGCGCTGACCCCCGGCCACCCGGGTGCCCGGCGGCGCTCCTCCACTTCCGGAGGAAGCGCCGCCGGGCACCCTTATGCTCTGTGAGGACGCCCCTCCAGGGCCCGGCGGCCGCCCCTCATCCCCCCGCGACGGTCCCGAGCCTCGCCGGCACCCTCGGGTGGACGCCTCCCGCACCCCCTTGCTTTGTTGCCGACGGTCGGGCCGAACCCGGGCCCCGGAAGTGAGAAGGGCAGAGCGAGTCCCCCGTGAGCGCTGAACAGGACGAGCCGTCACCGGCGTCTCCGTCCCCGCACCGCCCCCCGCCCCCGCCGGGGCGCCCCTTCGGCGCCCGGCGCCATCCGCAGGACGTCCGCGTGGCCGGTGCGCCGCAGCGCCCGCCGGCGCACCCCGGCGGGCGGCCCCAGCATGGTCAGACCGGTGGTCCCGGCCCGTCCGGACGGCCCGGTGGCCCGGTTCCGCCGGGCGGGGTGCTGCCCGGCAAGGGCGGGCGGCAGGCCGGGCCGCGGCGCGCGCGGTTGCTGGTGGTCGCCGGGGCGGCGGCCCTCGCGGTGGTCGCGACCGGTGCCGTGGCGGCGGTCGCGCTCGGCGGGGACGACGAGCCCGCCAAGAAGAAGCCCACGGCGACCGCGGCCGCCGCGCCGCCGGCGTGGACGGCCGCGCTGGGCCGCAGGCTCAAGCGCGGGACGGGCCTGCGCTACAACGGCACCCTCACGCTGAAGGGCGGCACCGTCCGGGCGCGCCTCCAGGTGGCGCCGTCGGGTTCGGCGACGGGGCGGCTGGTCGCGGGCACGCTGACGGCGGACGTCGTCGCGATCGACGGCACCACCTACATCAAGGCCGGGCTCGCGTTCTGGCGCGCCTACGCCGGCGAGGTCCCGCACCCCGACTACTACGCGGGGCGCTGGTCGAAGGCGCCCGCGTCGATGCCCGGGTTCGACGTGCCGGGAGTCCTGGGGCCCGAGGCCATCGCGAAGGCGCTGGCCAAGACGTCGGGAAACCCGCCGACGGAGGACGTCGGCGGCGTCCGGGCATATCGCGTCAAGACGCCGGCCGCCGACTACCTGGTGACGGCCGCCGCCCCGTACCGGCTGCTGGCGGTGCGCCCCGCCGGGCAGAACGCGCCGGACTTCACAGCCGCGCCCGTGGCGGCGCCCGCGGCGATGTTCGCCGAGCTGCGCCCGCGGGTGGCCGCGCTCGGCGGCGCGGGCGACCCGACCGTGCGGTTCCGGCCGGGGACGCTGACGTTCAGCGACTGCGACCAGAACACCAACGGCTGCACGGTGCAGCTGCCCGCCACGATGACCGCGCCCTCGGGGTCGGTGCCGGAGGGGACGCGGGCCGCGCTGCGGGCGTCGATCACCTCGCGCGGCGCGCCGCTCGGCTCCTGCGAGGCGTCGGAGCAGGTCGGGACCGGCCGCTCGGTGCTGCTGGGCTGCACCGTCACCGGCCGGCTGTGGCGGACGTGGATGAAGAACGCGCTCGACAACCCCGGCTCCTACCCGTACGAGGCGTCCGCCCGCGTCGTCGGGGAGGCGCTGTCCGCGGCGGACGTGCCGAAACTGCTCGCGCGGGTCGACCGCGAGCGCAAGGCCGTGCTCAAGCCGAAACCGGCCACGCCGGGACCGTCCGCCACGGGCGGGACGGAAGGGACGCAGGGGCCGTCGGCGAATCGGTCAGAAGGTGCGGAGGCGGCTACATCTCAGTCACCGGGACGCCCGTGACGCGTGCATCCCGGGTCGGTGCGGTCCGCCTTTAGCCTCGCTGTCTACACTTCGGGACGTGAACTCCACGCCCCTGGGGAGCCGCGGCTCCTCGACGAGCCCCGCGCGGCGGCTGGTGCGGCGGCTGCACGTCGACCTGTGCCGGCAGCGCAGCAGCCTGTGTTCGGGATGAACTAGGCGTCCGCCCCAGGTCGTACCTCCCGGTGAGCGGTCGTCCCGATAGCACCATCCGATCCCGGACATACCATGAAGGTAAGCCTAAGTAGCATCACGATCCCGGGTGCCTCCCCCGGGACGGTTGCTGCCCGTCGAGGAGGTCTTCCTCTGTGACCAAACAGGTCCAGCAACTCGACCGCGTCATCATCCGCTTCGCCGGCGACTCCGGCGACGGCATGCAGCTGACCGGTGACCGCTTCACGCAGGAGACGGCGGCGTTCGGCAACGACTTGTCGACGCTGCCGAACTTCCCGGCCGAGATCCGCGCCCCGGCCGGGACGCTGCCCGGCGTGTCCAGCTTCCAGCTGCACTTCGCCGACCACGACATCCTCACCCCCGGGGACGCGCCCAACGTGCTGGTCGCGATGAACCCCGCCGCCCTCAAGGCCAACCTCGCGGACCTGCCGCGCGGCGCCGACCTCATCGTCAACACCGACGAGTTCACCAAGCGCAACCTCGCCAAGGTCGGCTACGCCGCCAGCCCGGTCGAGGACGGCTCGCTGAGCGAGTTCCGCGTGCACGCGCTGCCGCTGACCTCGATGACGGTGAAGGCCCTCGAGGACTTCGACATCTCCAAGAAGGACGCCGAGCGCGCGAAGAACATGTTCGCGCTGGGGCTGCTGTCCTGGCTGTATCACCGTCCCACCGAGGGGACGCTCGGCTTCCTGGAGAAGAAGTTCGCCAGCAAGCCCGAGATCATGAAGGCCAACATCGCGGCCTTCCAGGCGGGCTGGTCCTACGGGGAGACCACCGAGGCGTTCTCGGTGCAGTACGAGATCAAGCCGGCCGAGCACGCGCCCGGCCTGTACCGCAACATCACCGGGAACCTCGCGCTCGCGTACGGGCTGGTCGCCGCGGGCGTGCAGAGCGGGCTGCCGATCTTCCTCGGCTCGTACCCGATCACCCCGGCGTCCGACATCCTGCACGAGGTGTCCAAGCACAAGAAGTTCGGCGTGCGGACGTTCCAGGCCGAGGACGAGATCGCCGCCGTGGGCGCGGCGCTCGGCGCCTCGTTCGGCGGGTCGCTCGGCGTCACCACGACGTCCGGTCCGGGCATCGCGCTGAAGAGCGAGACGATCGGGCTCGGCGTCGCGACCGAGCTGCCGCTGCTGGTCATCGACGTGCAGCGGGCGGGGCCGTCCACGGGCCTGCCGACCAAGACCGAGCAGGCCGACCTGCTGCAGGCCATGTTCGGCCGCAACGGCGAGGCCCCGGTACCGGTGGTCGCGCCGCAGTCCCCGTCGGACTGCTTCGACGCGACGATCGAGGCCGCCCGGATCGCGGTGAAGTACCGCACTCCGGTCATCCTGCTGTCGGACGGCTACCTCGCGAACGGCTCCGAGCCGTGGAGGCTGCCGGACGTGGCGTCGCTGCCGAAGATCGAGCCGAACTTCGCCGCGCCGTCCCAGGAGGACTTCCAGCCGTTCAAGCGCGACCCGGAGACCCTCGCCCGCCCGTGGGCGATCCCGGGCACGGCCGGGCTGGAGCACCGGATCGGCGGCCTGGAGAAGGCCGACGGGTCCGGCAACATCTCCTACGACCCGTCCAACCACGACACGATGGTCCGGCTCCGCCAGGCCAAGGTGGACGGCATCGCGAACGACATCGAGCCGCTCGCGGTGGACGACCCGTCCGGCGCGGCCCGCGTGCTGGTGATGGGCTGGGGCGGGACGTACGGGGCCATCTCCGCGGCCGTCCGGCGGGTCCGCTCGACCGGCCGGGACATCGCGCAGGCGCACGTGCGGCACCTCAACCCGTTCCCCGCGAACCTGCCCGAGGTGCTGCGCTCCTACGACAAGGTCATCGTCCCGGAGATCAACCTCGGCCAGCTCGCCCTGCTGCTGCGCGGCCGGTTCCTCATCGACGTGATCGGCTACAACCAGGTCCGCGGCCTGCCCTTCAAGGCGGAAGAGCTGCAGGGCGTCATCCAGGATGTGATCGATAGTGAGTGAGAACGGCTCCCCCAACGGCAGCGGCGCCGTCGCCAACGGGAACGGCGCCAACGGGAACGGGAACGGGAAGTCGCTGCTCTCCCTCGTCCCGAAGACCGACCAGAAGCAGACGCTGAAGGACTTCAAGACCGACCAGGAGGTGCGCTGGTGCCCCGGGTGCGGTGACTACGCGATCCTCGCGGCCGTCCAGTCCTTCCTGCCGGAGCTCGGGCTGCGCCGCGAGAACATCACGTTCATCTCGGGCATCGGCTGCTCGTCGCGGTTCCCCTACTACATGAACACCTACGGGTTCCACTCGATCCACGGCCGCGCGCCCGCGATCGCGACGGGGCTCGCCACGTCCCGCCCGGACCTGTCGGTGTGGGTGGTGACCGGTGACGGCGACTCGCTGTCGATCGGCGGCAACCACCTGATCCACGCGCTGCGCCGCAACGTCAACCTGAAGATCCTGCTGTTCAACAACCGGATCTACGGGCTGACGAAGGGGCAGTACTCGCCGACGTCCGAGCTCGGCAAGATCACCAAGTCGACGCCGATGGGGTCGCTGGACGCCCCGTTCAACCCGCTGTCGCTCGCGATCGGCGCGGAGGGGACGTTCGTCGCCCGCACCATCGACTCCGACCGCAAGCACCTGCAGTCGGTGCTGCGGGCCGCGGCGCAGCACCGCGGCACCGCGCTCGTCGAGATCTACCAGAACTGCAACATCTTCAACGACGGCGCGTTCGACCCGCTGAAGGACGCGGACGTCCGCGACGACGTCACCGTCCGGCTGGAGCACGGTGAGCCGATCGTCTTCGGAGCGGACCGCTCCAAGGCGCTGCGCCGCACCCCGACCGGGTCGTTCGAGGTCGTGAAGACCGCGGACGTCGACCCGTCCGAGATCGCCGTGCACGACGCCCACAACCCGGACCCGTCGCAGGCGTTCGCGCTGTCGCGGCTGGACCAGCCGGCGTTCGAGCACACCCCGATCGGCATCTTCCGGGACGTCGACCGGCCGTCCTACGACGAGCTGATGCGGGCCCAGCTCGACGAGGCCGTCGCGAAGCAGGGCGAGGGCGACCTCGCCGCGCTGCTCGGCTCCGGCGACACCTGGCGCATCGACTAGTCCACGGCACGACCTGACCGCTTTCGCGGAGGCCCGGTCCCGGTTTGTCCCGGGACCGGGCCTTTTCACGCCTATTGCACACGTATTGAATAGCGGGGAACGGGGCACTGATGCTCATGACGGCCGTCGGACGCGTCGCCGCGGTCTCTGGGCGGGACACGGTCTTCACACGAGACACGGTGCGGGACGGCGTCTCACCCTGACAGACTGTCGGAGATCATGGAGCCGGGAGGTGACGATGCGGGTCATTCCGCGCCGTAACAAGGATCGTCCAGGGGACGAGTCCGCGTCGCCTCCTGGTGAAACGGCGCCTCCCGCTCCCGCATCCCCCACCGATGCCACGCAACCCGTCGGCAAGGCCGAGCCGGGCGGCACCGAAGTGCGGCCGGATGCGGCCACACGGCCACTGCCCGCAGGCGGCGCGGGCGGCGCGGGCGGCCCGCAGGAAGCGCTCGGGCAGGAGAGCTCGCCGGGCGGGGCGCAGACGGAGACGGCCACCGCGGTGCTGCCCGTCCCGGACGACGAGGCCGCGCGACGGCGGGCGCGGGCGGCGGAGCGCCGGCGGCAGGCGGCGGAGGTCAAGCGGAGCCGGGCCGGACGGCGCCGGCCCCGCCGGCAGACCGTCCCCCCGACGCCGGCCAAGGCCGCCGACCAGCACCGGTCGGCGCTGCTCATCATGGTGCTGACGCTGGGGCTGCTGATCGCGGCCGTCGCGGTGACCGGCGGGCTGTTCGCGTCCTCGATGCGGACCCGGCCGGTGGCGCTGGCCGCGCCGCTGCACATCTACCCCGTCTCCGAGGCGACGCCGGGGCCGTGCCCCGCCGGGACGGCGGGCATCACCGGGCAGGCCGGCACCGGCCCGACCTGCTACCGCCTCACCCAGGGCATCGCCATCCACAAGGTCGCCGGCCTGAACGTCCAGAAGTCGCGGGTGAAGCCGGGCGGCTACGACGTGGCGCTGACGCTGCGGCCGGTCGACCGGGACGCGTTCGCCCGGCTGACCCGCGCGACCGTCGGGCGCGACCTCGCGTTCGTCGTCCGCGACCGGCTCGTCACCCTGCCCCGCGTCGACATGGCCATCACCGACGGGAAGGTCGTCGTGACCGGCTCGCCGGACCGGACCACCGCGAACCGGCTCGTCCGCGACCTCAAGGGCGGCCGCTAGGCCGCGTGGCTCAGCCCGCCGAGAGCTCCTCGCCCTGGACGGCCTGGATCTCCAGTTCGGCGCGCAGGCTCTCGCCGACCATCGCGACGCCCGCCTCCAGGATCTGGTTGAACCGGATGCCGAAGTCGGCGCGGCGCAGCTCGGCCGTCGCGCGGAACGCGGCCCGCACGCCGCCCCACGGGTCGGTGCCGCTGCCGAGGTAGGTCAGGTCGAGGTCGACCGGCCGCGTGATCCCGTTGAGGGTGAGGCGGCCGTGCACCGTCCAGCGGTCGGGCCCGGCGGCGGTCAGCCCGTCGCCCTCGTAGGTGATGTACGGGTTGGCGTCGGCGCTCAGGAAGTCGGCGGAGCGCAGGTGGTCGTCGCGCATTTTGTTGCCCGTGTCGATGGACGCGGCCTCGATCCGCGCCGTCACCCGCGACGCCTCGACCGGCTCGGCGACCTCGATCCGCCCCTCGAACGCGGCGAACCGGCCGCGGACGCTGGACAGTCCGAGGTGCTGCGCGACGGCGCCGACCGCCGAGTGCGCCGGGTCGATCGTCCAGGTGCCGGGCGGCGGCAGTTCGGTGCCGCCGGCGCGGCCGAGCACCACCTTCCCGATGTCGGCCGTGCCGGACGTCGACACGATCAGCGTCGCTGCGGCCGGCTGGAAGCCCATCGCCGTCACGATCACCGTGTAGGTGCCGGCGGGCAGCGGACCGGCGGCGAGCACGCCGTCCTCCCCGGTCCGCTCCCGCGCAACCTGGTTCCCGGCCAGGTCGGTCACCGTGACGACGGCGTGCCGCACCGCCCAGCCGTCCTTCGTCCGCACGGTTCCGCGCAGACCCCGCTCAGCGTCCTTCAACCGCCCGCACTCCAGCTTCGTGTCGGCCGGGCCGCCGCCGGGCGGCCCGGGATCGAGTCGGTCATTCGTCGGGGTAGCCGAGCTTGAGGTCGTGCTCGTCGAGCCCGCTGCCCGAAAGCGACAGACCGGTCGCGACCGGAGGATAGCCGGACGCGATCACGGTGTACTGGCCGCCGGTCAGGTCGGTGAACGCGTACTCGCCGTCCGGACCGGTGATCACCATCGCGACGACGTTGCCGGCGGCGTCCACGAGCGTGACGCGGGCGTCGCCGACCGGGTCGCCGGACTCGGTGCGGACGGTGCCGCGGATCCGGGCGCCGGGCGGCATCTCCACGTCCTGCCGGGTCTGCCCGTTGCCGACGACCTCGACCGGCAGCGCGACCGGGCGGTGCGCGGCGGCGGACACGGCGAGCGTGTAGGCGCCGGAGGTGATGTCCTTGAACAGGTAGCGCCCGTCGACGTCGGTGCGGCCGGTGCCGACGACGTCGCCGCGCACGTCGGTCACGACGACCATGGCGTTCGCGAGCGGGGCGCCGTCGCCGCCGCGGACCGTCCCGGCGAGCCCGCCGTTGCCCGCGAGCAGCAGGTCGAAGTCGACGGGCCGGTCGCCGACGACGAGCGTCGCGGCCTGCGGCTCGTGCTCGCCGGTCGCGGCGATCAGCACGTAGCTGCCGGGGCCGGGGGTGGGCAGCGCGTACCGGCCGTCCTCCTGGGTGACCGCGCGGGCGAGCTGGTGCCCGTCCACGCCGATCAGGGTCAGCGCGGCGGACGGGACGGGCGCGCCGTCGCCGGTCCGCACGACGCCGCGCACGGGGACGCCGCCGTCGTGGCCGCCGTGCCCGTTCTGCTGCGCGAGGAGCCGTGCCTGCGCCGCGAGGTCGGACGCGGCCGGCGCCGCCGCGGGTGCGGGCGGGGCGGCGGTGGCGAGCCGCGCTTCGGGGTCGTGGCCGTTGTCGCGCGCGTGCCGGCCGGCGCCGACCGCGCCGACGGCGCCCGTGTGCGCCACCGGGGACGGGGGCCGGACGACGCCGTCCTCGCCGGGGACGGCGCTCGCGGGGGGCTCCTTGGCGGCGGCGGCCTTGCCGCGGTCGGCCGAGCCGCGCAGCGGCAGCTCCTTCAGCGCGAGGACCGCGATGAAGCCGATCACCGCGACGGGGACGCCGACCAGGAAGACGGCCTCCATCGCCTTGGTGAACGCGTCCTGGATGATCCCGTGCAGCGGCTCGGGCAGCTTCTGGATCTCCTCGGGCGAGCCCAGCTCCCCGGACGCGCCGGTCGGCATCGGGAGGCCGGCGGCGCGCAGCCCGGACGCGATCTCGTCCGCCACCCGGTTGGTGAGGATGGCGCCGAACGCGGCCACGCCCATCGCGCCGCCGAGGTTGCGGAAGAACGAGACGCCGGACGTGGTCGAGGCCAGGTCGGCGGGCGCGGCGGCGTTCTGCGCGGCGAGGATCAGGATCTGCAGCGTCAGGCCCATCCCGACGCCGAGGAGGGCGAGGTCGGCGCCGATGAGCAGCTCGGACGAGTCGGTGTGCAGCCGCGACAGCAGGTACATCGCCACCGCGATGCACACCATGCCGATCACCGGGAACAGCTTGTAGCGGCCGGACCGGGTGACGATCTGCCCGGAGCCGGTCGAGGTGATCAGCATGCCGAGCACGAGCGGCAGCGTCATCAGCCCGGACGCGGTCGGGCTCATCCCCTTGACGATCTGCAGGTACTGCGGCATGTAGATCATCGCGCCGAACATCGCCATGCCGACGCAGATGGAGATGAAGGAGGTCAGCACGAACGTCGGGTTGCGGAACAGCCGCGGCGGCAGGATCGGGTCGTGCGCGATGCGCTCGGCGACGACCGCCAGCACGGCCAGCGCGGCGGCGGCGCCGAGCATGATGTAGGTCCACTTGGAGTTCCACGCGAACTCCGTGCCGCCCATCGACAGGACGAGCATCAGCAGCGCGGCGGCGCCGGTGATGGTGAACGCGCCGAACACGTCCACGCGGGTGTCGCGCTTCACCTTCGGCAGCTTCAGCACCCGCTGGATGACGAGGAACGCGACGACCGCGAGCGGGACGCACACGTAGAAGCACCAGCGCCAGCCGAGGCCGTCGGCGTCCACGATGAACCCGCCGAGCAGCGGGCCGGCGACCGTCGAGACGCCGAACACGGCGCCCATGTAGCCGGCGTAGCGGCCGCGCTGGCGGGGCTCGACGACGTCGCCGAGGATGACCTGGGCGAGCGCGGACAGGCCGCCGACGCCGAGGCCCTGGAACGCGCGGGCGGCGATCAGCTGGCCGATGTTCTGCGACAGCCCGGCGCCCACCGAGGCCAGCACGAAGATCAGCAGGGCGGTCTGGAACATCAGCTTGCGCCCGGCGATGTCCGACAGCTTGCCCCACAGCGGGGTCGAGGCGGTCATCGTCAGCAGCGACGCGCTGGCGACCCAGGCCAGCTGGTCCTGGCCGCCGAGGTCGCCGACGATCGTCGGCAGCGCCGTCGCGACGACCGACGTCGAGATCATCGACGTCAGCATCGCCATCATCAGACCGGCGAGGATCTCCAGGATCTGCCGGTGCGTGTAGTGCGGTCGCGCGGGCTCGGACGCCGCCGGGCCGTGCGACGCCACGCTGGTTCGAGCCACCCTGCCCCCATGCGATACGGAATTACCTGTTCCGTGCATGTATCTTAGGTAGACGCTTGTTTACTTGCAACTCGTTGGATACTGAACACTGACCGTTACCGACAGTTCCGGGGATGGGGATGCGGGTCGAGGACGAGCGCGCGAGCGCACCCGAAACGAGTGCACCCGAAACGAGTGCGCCCGAGGCGGACGCGCCCGCGGCGAGCGGGCCGGGGGCGGCCGGCCGGCGGCGGCCCAAGCGGGACCGGGAGGCCACCCGGCGGCGCATCCTGGAGGCGGGCCGCGACCTGTTCGGCGAGCACGGCTACGACGGCGTCACCGTCCGCATGATCGCGGCGCGGGCGGAGGCGAACGTCGCCCTCGTCAACCGGTACTTCGGCTCCAAGGCGGCCCTGTTCGAGGAGGTCCTCGCCGGCGAGTCGGTGATCCGCGGCGTCATCGCGGGCGATCCGGCCGGGCTGCCGCGCCGGCTCGCCGAGCACTTCGTCCGGCAGATCGACCAGCGCCCCGTCACCACCATGTCCCGGATCCTGGACCGGTCGGCCGGCCAGCCCGAGGTCAAGGAGGCCCTGCTCCACTACCTGGAGGACCGGATCGTCCAGCCGATCATCGCCCAGCTGGACGGCCCGGACGCCCGCGCCCGCGCGCTGCTCGCGTCCACGATCATCATGGGCGGCGGGCCCGTCCGGCGGCTGTTCGGCCTGGACGACCTGCGCGCCGCCGACCCGGCCGAGGTCACCGACCGGCTCACCGCCATGTTCACCGCCGCGCTCGGCCCGCCCGTACGCCACCGGGAGTAGCGCGGCTCGGCCGGCTCGGCCTGAAGGCGGAGCGGCGCGCCCGGCACCCCGGCATAGGGTTGTCGACCATGAGGCTGGGGGGCGCTCTCCGCGAGCGGTGGGGCAGGACGGGGCGGGCCGCGCGCTGGACGGCGGCGGGCGCGGCGGTCGTGCTCGCGGGCACGGCGGCAGGCTGGGGCGCGGTCGCGGGCGACGCTCCGCGCGTCCGGACGTCCGAGCAGCGCATCCCCGTGGTGGACGGGCCGAAGGACGACCAGCGCGTCCTGCTCGACACGACGTTCTACCGCCCGGCCGCCGGGCGGGCGAAGGGCCCGGCGGTCCTGCTGGCGCACGGCTTCGGCGGCTCGAAGCAGGAGGTGGCTCGCGAGGCGCGCGAGCTGGCCCGCGCCGGGTACGCGGTGCTGGCCTGGTCGGCGCGCGGCTTCGGGCGCTCGACCGGGGAGATCGCGCTGAACTCCCCCGACTACGAGGTGAAGGACACCCGGCAGCTCATCGACTGGCTCGCGAAACGGCCCGAGGTCGTCCTCGACGGGCCGGGCGACCCGCGCGTCGGCATGGCGGGCCAGTCGTACGGCGGCGCGATCGCGCTGATGACCGCCGCCTACGACCAGCGGGTGGACGCCATCGCCCCGCAGATCACCTGGAACGACCTCGCGGACGCACTGTTCCCGACGACCGCCGAGGGCGCGCCGTCCACCGACGGCGTGTTCAAGAAGCTGTGGGCGGGGATCTTCTTCACCGGCAGCGCCACCCGGACGGCCTGCGGACGCTTCCTGCCGTCCCTGTGCGAGATGTACCAGGAGGTCGCGGAGAAGGGGCGCCCGACCGAGTCGGCGATCGCGACGCTGCGCCGGTCGAGCCCGTCCTCCGTCGCCGACCGGATCAGGGTGCCGACGCTGCTCGTCCAGGGGCAGGCCGACTCGCTGTTCCCGCTTGACCAGGCCGACGCCAACGCGCGGGCCATCGCCCGCAACGGCGCGCCGGTGTCGGTGGTGTGGTTCCAGGGCGGCCACGACGGCGGCGACCCGGAGACCGAGCGCGTCGAGGGGCTGGTGCGCGACTTCTTCGACGCCCGCCTCCGCCGCTCCGGCCCCGCCCTCGACGCCTTCACGGTGACGCGCGCGGGCGGGCTCGACTCGTCCACGCAGGAGGTCGTCGTGGACGAGGCGACGGCGACCCGGTATCCCGGCCTCTCCGGCGATCCGGTCGCCCTGCGGCTCACCGGCCGCGAACAGACGATCTTCAACCCGGCGGGCGGGTCGCCGGCGTCGATCTCGGCGGTGCCCGGCCTGGGCGCGCTCGGCTCCCTCGGGTCGCTCGGCGCGGCGGGCGGGCTCGGCGGGTCGCTGCCGGCCGACATGCCGGGCCAGACCGCCATCTTCGACACCGCTCCGCTGGAGCGTCCCGTCCGGCTGACCGGCGCGGCCACCGTGCGCCTCAAGGTGCAGGGCAAGGGGCCGCTCTTCGCGAAGCTCTACGACGTCCCGCCCGGCGGCGGCGCCGCTCCGGCGCGGCGCCTGGCGGCCCCGTTCCGCGTGTCGGACGGCGACGTCACCGTGACGCTCCCGCCGATGGACTACCGCTTCGACCGGGGCCACCGCCTGCGTCTCGTCATCGCGACGACCGACATGGGCTTCGCGACGCCCGCGGAGCCTTCGTCCTACAAGGTGCAGGTGGTCTCGCCGCTGACCGTCCCCACGGTGCCGTCCCTCGCCACGGCCTCGTCACCGCTGCCCGCCTGGGTCTGGGTCCTGCCCCTGGGGGCGCTCGCCGTGGCCGCCGCCATCCTCCTGCCCGGACGACGCAGACGCACCGCCGACGCCAGCAGCGACGTCCCGCTGGAGATAACCGGCCTTACCAAGACCTACAAGAACGGCCACCAAGCCGTGGCCGACCTGTCGTTCCGTGTAGAGAAGGGTCAGGTTCTCGGCCTGCTCGGCCCGAACGGTGCAGGCAAGACCACGACGCTGCGCATGCTCATGGGGCTGATCCACCCCGACTCGGGCGAGATCCGCATCTTCGGTCAGCGGGTCACTCCCGGTGCGCCCGTCCTGTCCCGCCTTGGCTCCTTCGTAGAGGGACCCGGCTTCCTGCCCCACCTCTCCGGCCGCGACAACCTCGACCTCTACTGGCGCGCCACAGGCCGCCCCCTGGACGAGGCCCACCTCGAAGAGGCGCTGCAGATAGCCGACCTGGGTTCCGCCCTGGACCGCGCCGTACGCACCTACTCCCAAGGGATGCGGCAACGGCTCGCCATCGCCCAGGCCATGCTCGGCCTACCGGACCTCCTCGTCCTGGACGAACCCACCAACGGCCTCGACCCGCCCCAGATCCGCGAGATGCGGGAGGTGCTGGTCAAGTACGCCGCCGCAGGGCGCACCGTCATCGTCTCCAGCCACCTCCTCGCCGAAGTCGAGCAGACCTGCACGCACGCGGTCGTCATGGCGGGCGGCCGCCGCGTCGCCGCCGGGCCCGTCAGCGAGATCGTCGGCTCCGGCCGCCGCCTGGAGGACGCGTTCCTGGAGATCATCGGAGAGACGTCATGACCACCTACCACGTCCGGCGGACGCTGCCGCTGCGGGTCGAGGCCGTCCGGCAGTTCCGGCGCCGCCGGACCCTGGTCGCGTTCGGGATCCTGCTCGTCCTGCCGTGGGTGCTGGTGCTCGCGTTCAAGCTCGGCGGCGACCCCGGCCCGGACGGCGTCCCCAGCCTGGTCGACGTCGCCACCTCCAGCGCCCTGAACTTCGCCCTGTTCGCCCTGTTCGTCTCCACCGGCTTCCTGCTGGTGGTCGCCGTCGCCCTGTTCTGCGGCGACACCGTCGCGAGCGAGGCGGGCTGGTCGTCCCTGCGCTACCTGCTGGCCGCGCCCGTGCCCCGCGCCCGCCTGCTGCGCCAGAAGCTGATCGTCGCGCTCTCCTACGCCGTCGTCGCCGTCGTCAGCCTGCCGCTGATGTCCCTGGTCGCCGGCACGGCGGGCTTCGGCTGGGGCGACGTGGAGCTTCCCACCGGGGGCACCGTCCCCGTCAGCACCGCGCTCGGCCGGATGGCGATCATCGTCGGCTACTCACTGATCGCCCAGCTCGTCGTCGCCGCCCTGGCGTTCCTGCTGTCCGTCACCACCGACTCGCCCCTCGGCGCGGTCGGCGGCGCCGTCGGCCTGGTCATCGTCAGCAACATCCTGGACGCCGTCACCGCCCTCGGCTCCTGGCGCGACTTCCTCCCGACGCACTGGATGTACTCGTGGATGGACGCCCTGCAACCCCAGATCCAGTGGACGGGCATGGCGAAGGGCGCCGCGATATCCCTTTCCTACGCGCTCATACTGTTCGCACTGGCCTTCCGCCGCTTCCGCACCCGCGACATCGTCTCCTGAAAAACTGGGCACGCATTGTCACTATCCAACAACTCCGCGTCGACAATTCGGCCTCGAAAATCGGTCGAACCGGCAGCGTTCGTCGCATAAGCTCGGCGAACCGCGCGCCCATCGGCCGCGTCACACGAGGCAGTGACGATTAAGCCGGGCCCGTTGGGGGGAGATGATCACCATGGCACGGCAGCAGCTCATCAAGCGCCCCAAGCCCCCACGTCAACCGAGCCAGCCCGACCTCCGCACGCCCTCGGGCCGCCTGCTCCCCTACTGAAGCCGCGCCAGGAACCGTTCCCGCTCGACCACCACGCGCTCGACACGGCCGCTCCCCACGGGGCCGCGCTCGTCCACCGCGTTGACCGCGAACACGAGCCGCTTCCCGTCGACCTCCGCGAGCTCCGCCTCCACGGTCACCCGCACACCGACCGGGCTGGCCGCGCGATGCTCCAGCGCGACCCGCGTCCCCACGGACGTCCGGCCGTCCCCGAGCTCGCCCTTGACGGCCTCCACGGTCGCGGCCTCGGCGAGCGCCAGCAACCGGGGCGTCGCCAGCACGGGCACATCACCACTGCCCAACGCGACCGCCGTGTCGTCGTCCCCCACCACGAGGGACACCTGGCCGTGCAGCCCCGGCTTCACAACTCCCCTTCCAGCCGCGCCGCGACTTCCCGGTAGCGACTCACCGGCACAAGATGCACCCCGTCGAACGCCCCACTGTCCCGGATCGCGAGCACCTGCTCACAGGCAGCCGCGACTCCGGCACTCCGGTCCCGCTCGACGGCCTCGACGAGCTCCCCGGGAATGTCGATATCGGGAATGGCCGCAGCCAGATTCCGCGCCATCCCCGCACTGGCCAGCACCATGACCCCCGCGTAGACGGGCCCGTCGATCTCCGCGCTCTCCCGCCACCGCAAGAGGTTCTCCACCGAGTAACTGACCTGCACGAACGTGAAGTCGGCAGCCCGCTTCCACTCGGGCACCCGCCTCAACCCAGACGTAACGCCGACCTGGAACGCCCCGCACCCGTCGAAGACCGCGTCCTCACTCGCCGCGCGCGCCTCCTCCATCATCGCCCGGACGGTCAGCTCACTCGTCCGCCCGCCCGCGCTCGGCTTGTCCCCATAAACGAACAGAAACCGCTCGACCCCGTACGCGGCCGCGGTGAGCAGATCCCGCCGGAACCCGAGCAGGTTCCGGTCACGCGAGTTCAAACACGCGATCCCCCGCGCCCCCATGGCCTGCACCTCGTGCGCGACGGCCACGCTCGACACGGTGGCCCGCCCAATGTGGTTGTCGGGAATCAGAAACGAGTCCGCCACCGGACTCAACACCCCGATCTGATGCCGCACCTTCCGCAGATCAGGCCGGGTAGGCGGCTCGACCTCACAAACAACCTCGAACCCCACGAGCCCTACTCCCAGATCGACGTGACGACGCGCACAACCGACACCGCCTCACATTAGCCTTCTCCCCCAAAGAACACCCCCGCAGCCCCATGGCCAGGAGACGTGTGGACCTAACTTCCGTCGAGCAGCCCCTTAACAGGCATTTCAGGACAACACTCCCCGCCCTGGGGATCACCCGCCACACCCCGCGCAACAGCCCGGCCACGCATGACTGCAAGCAGATCCAACCGGTACGAATCAGGTCGCCGTGAAGATGACCGCCCGCCCGGCCTCGGCCGCCCGCTCGAAGAACCCCCGCACATCGACGAAGTTCTGCCACGTGTACGCGAAGTCGTCATCGTCAAGCGACCCGCGGTACTCCGGGTCGTCGATCGCGTCGAACCGCCGCCGCAGCCACACCTTTTCGACCCGCTGGAGTTCGTCTGCGACATCCCGGACTTCGGCCGCGGTCACGTAGACGACGTAGTAGTCCTCGTGCATATGCCGCCCGCCGAGGACGGCATGCGACAGCGGATAGGCACCGCCGTCAGGATCGAGAGTTCCGTCTCCCAGGCAACGTTGAATCGCGTCCCACGCCTTGTCAGTGGACACCGACAGATCCGCGTCGGCCCACCCCTCCTCGATCTCTTCGAGAAGCTCCCCCACGGCGCCCGCACCGCCCTCATCACCGGCCGCGAGCAAAAGCCGCTCCTGATCGGCACTGACAGCGAAATGCACACCCAACACCCCGCCACCCTACTGACGGTGCCGCCGGCTTCGGACCTGGCCACGGCCGACTGCGTCATGCCAGTTCGCTCTGGCTCCAGCCGCGATCCTCACGGAGGGCTCGAACACTGCGCTTCGCAGGCCGAGCGAGCCACCTCGTGCGCCTCCGTTCAGGGGTGTCTTACTGGTTGGGTGGTTACCGCGTAGGGTTCGGTCGTGATTAAGCGGGGCATGGCGGCCGGTGTCGGGGCTTATGTGATGTGGGGGCTCTTTCCCCTGTACTGGCCGCTGTTGAAGCCGGCGGGGGCGGGGGAGATCCTCGCGCATCGGATCATGTGGTCGCTGGTCGCCGTGGGGGCCGTGCTGGCGGTGCGGCGGACGTGGGCGCGGGTCGGGCGGCGGCAGATGCTGCTGCTGGTCGCGGCGGCCGTGGTGATCAGTGTCAACTGGTGGACGTACATCTACGCCGTGAACAGCGGGCGGACGATCGAGGCGTCGCTCGGGTACTTCATCAACCCGCTGATCAGCGTGGTGTTCGGGGTGGTGGTGTTCCGGGAGCGGCTGCGGCCGTGGCAGTGGGCGGCGGTCGGGCTGGGGGCGGTCGCGGTGGTGGTGCTGACCGTCGACTACGGGCGGCCGCCGTGGATCGCGCTGGTGCTGGCCTTCGCGTTCGGCCTGTACGGGCTGCTGAAGAAGTTCGCGGACATGCCGTCGGCGGAGAGCCTGGCGGTGGAGACGGCCGTCATGTTCCTGCCCGCCTTGGGGTTCGTGTTCTTCCTGGAGGCGCAGGGGGACGCCGCGTTCGGGCACGAGGGGGTGGCGAACGCGGTGCTGCTGGCGGGGGCGGGTGTCGTTACGGCGGTGCCGTTGATGCTGTTCAACTCGGCGGCGATCCGGCTGCCGATGACGGCGCTCGGGATGTTGCAGTACCTGGCCCCGGTGCTGCAGTTCGCCATCGGTTTCCTGGTGCAGCACGAGGAGATGCCGCCGAGCCGGTGGGCGGGGTTCCTGCTGGTGTGGCTCGCGCTGGTGACGCTGACGTGGGAGGGGCTGAGCCGCCGGGAAGCGGTGCCCGAGCCCGTCTGAAGGGACTAGAGTGCCGGACGTCATTTGCCGGATTTCGAGGAGTCTCGTTGCGTCTGGTCACCGTCAGCGTGTTGGGCACCGCGCTGGTCGCGGCCGGGATGCTGGCTCCGGCCACGGGTGAGGCGACGGGCGGCGGCGGTGTCGCGGTGGAGCCCGGCATGGTGCGGCCGGGCGAGCACGTCCGGGTCTCGGTGCCGGGATGCGCGGGGGCGCGGGTCGAGTCCGAGGTGTTCGCCGGGCGGGCCGTGGACGGCGCCGCGACCGTGAAGGCCGATGCCGTCCCCGGCGAGTACGCGGTGGCGGCGCGCTGCGGGTCGCGGAAGGTGACCGGCGAGGTGCGGGTCGCGGGCCGGGTCGGGTGGCCCGACATCCTGCCGACCGACCACTGACCGCGGGCGTCAAGGGCCGCCGTCGGCCGGTGCGCATACGCAGCCATCACTTTGTCAGCGTGGCGTTGACTTCACCGGCACATCCCTTGAAAAGTGACCTAGATCACGCACAGATGTAGTGCTTTCCTACCTCTCGGACGGTTGTCTTCGTCAAATGATCATGTGATACTTCCGGACGAATCGCCCATGTTTCACAAATGCCGCACCAGCGGCCATAGCCCGAGATCATCTCGCCCCGTGACCCGCACCACTGCCTAGTGAGGGGACAGTCGAGTATGTCGGTCGGCGTCGGCTCCGTCAGGGAACCGCGAACCATTCCGTTCCATCAGAGCCTGCCGAGACTGCTACGGGACCCGCTGGGTGCCATCGAGCAGATGGGGCGCGAGTCCCAGGGCGAGATCACCCGCGTGAACCTGGGCATGCTGCGCCCGTACCTCGTGACCCGCCCCGAGCACGTCCAGCACATCCTGCGCGACAACGCGGCGAACTACCGGCGCGAGGGGCTGATGTGGAAGCCCCTCAGCAGGCTCGTCGGCGAGCCGTCCGGCGCGGACCCCGCCTGGCCGCTCAAGCGGCGGATCTTCCAGACACTGCTGACCGGCAAGAAGATCGCGACCTACACCGACGAGATGGCGGCCAACATCGCCGACAACGTCGACGAACTCGGCCGCCGCACCGGCGCCGGCACCCCGATCGACTGCAGCGACGAGCTGACCCGCATCGTCTACCGGGCCATCCTGCGGATCTTCATCGGGGACCGGCTCTCGCTCGCCGACGCCGACCGGCTCGGGGACGCGATCACGATCGCGACCACGTCGTCGTTCCGGTCCCGGATGCTGCTGCCGTTCGTCCCGCACGCGGTGCCGCTGCCCGGCGACCACGCCTTCCACCGCGCGGTGCAGAACGTCGACGACATCATCTTCCCCGTCATCGAGGAGGCGCGCCGGCAGGGCGTGCACGAGCGGGGCGACGAGGGCCACGACATCGTGTCCCTGCTGCTGCGGGCCCGCGACGAGCAGGGGAACGCACTCGACGACCAGGGCGTCCGCGACGGGGTCGTCTCGCTGTTCGTGGCCGGCACGGAGACCACGGTGACGGCGCTGAGCTGGCTGTGGGTCGTGCTCGACGCGCATCCCGAGGTGATGGTCCGGCTCCGCGCGGAGATCGAGGACGTCCTGGACGGCGCCCGCCCCACCCGCGAGCACCTGCCGCGGCTCCGCTACACGAAGATGGTCCTCCAGGAGCTGCTGCGGATCTACTCCGTCGGCTGGATCATCCCCCGCATCGTGGCCGAGGACGACGTGATCGACGGCGTCCGGATGCACCGGGGCGCCACGATCGCGGTCAGCCCCTACCTCACCCACCGGGTGCCGGACGTGTGGCCCGACCCGCACAGGTTCGACCCCGAGCGGTTCGCGCCGGGCAACTCCCGGCACCGCTTCGCCTACCTCGCCTTCGGCGCGGGCCCGCACCAGTGCGTGGGCAGCGTCTTCTTCACCGTCGAGGCGCAGCTGATCGTCGCCAGCATGATCAGCCGGCTGCGCCCGACCCTGCACGGGCCGGCGGGCGTCGAGCCCCAGGCGGGGCTCACCCTCAAGCCGCGGCAGCCGATCAAGATCTCACTGAACCCCGTCGACGGCAGGTAGGCGCACATGGGAACCCCGGCCGCACCGACCGGTGAACTTCGGACCGTCATCGAGGAGGGCAGGACCAGCGCGCTCGCCGTGGACTGCCAGCGCGACCTGGCGGCGTGCGCTAAGGAGCACGCCGTCCTCTTCCCCGGCGGCCCCTTCGACCCGCGGCTGCTGAGCGGCGTGGCCCTCGCCAACGCGTTCGGGTCGCCGTGGGCGGCCGCCGAGGAGCTGAGCGTCGCCTGCCGCACGTCGCTGTGGGTCTTCGCCGCGGACTGGCTCGTCGACTACGTCGCGGAGACGCGGGCGGACGTCGACGTCCAGGCGGCGGCGTGCCTCGCGGTCGCGGACGGCGCGGAGCCGCCGCCGGACGTCCCGCTGGCCCGGTTCCTCGCCGAGATCCGCGACACGCTCGCGGCGCGTCCCGCGTTCGCCGAACTGCGGGAGCGGTGGCGCGCCCAGCTCGACCGCTACTTCGCGGCGATGGCCCGGGAGTGGGAGTGGCACGCCGCGCGGAAGTCGGGCGACGGCCCCGCGCCGACGTTCGCCGAGTACGTCGGCAACGCCGACAACTTCGGGTCCTCGTTCGTCAACCTCTCGCACTGGATCTGCACGTCCGGCCCGGACGAGCTCCGGCACATCGACGCGCTGTGGGCCGCGAGCGGAACGGTGCAACGGATCCTGCGGCTGCTCAACGACCTCGCCACCCTCCAGCGGGACCTCGACTGGGGCGACCTCAACCCGCTCGCCCTCGGCGTCGGCCGGGCCGAGGTGACCGACCAGATCGACCTCCTCGTCAAGGAGTGCCTGGACGAACTGGCTCCGCTGCGGGAGCCGTGCCCGAAGGAGGCGCGGTACCTGGAGCGCCAGATCGGGTTCAGCACCGGCTTCTACGGCCGGACGGACTACTGGGGTGAGCTGTGAGCGTCCAGTGCGGTGAGGCGGAGGACGTCCCGGACCCGTCAGAACCCGCGCCGGCGGCGGACCCGGTCGCCGGCGCCGACGCACTGGTCCGCGGCCTCCTCGCGGACCCCTGGGGGCAGGTGTCCCCCTCCATCTACGAGACCGGGCGCGTGGTCGCCCTCGCCCCGTGGCTCATCGGGCACACCGAGCGGCTGCGGTTCCTCCTCGCGGCGCAGCGCGCCGACGGCGGGTGGGGCGCGCCGGGCGGGTACTCCCTCGTCCCGACCCTGAGCGCGACCGAGGCGATCCTCTCGGCCTTCCGGCGGGACGCGTCCGGGACCGGCCGGGACGGCTCCGGGATCGAGCGCGACGTCCTGGCGAAGGCGGCCGACCGCGGGCTCCAGGCGCTGACGGCGCTGCTGGACGACGCGTCCGGCGACGCGATCCCCGACATGCCCGCGGTGGAGCTGATCTCCGCCCATCTGGCTCGCTTGATCAACGACCATCTGGAGTGGCTCGACGCCCGCCCGCCGGGCGCGTCCGGTCCGCGTCCGGCGGGGGTGCGGGTGCGCGCCCCCGAGAGCTGGGCGGACGCCGCGCTCGACCCGCTGCGGGAGCTGCTGAGCGCGGGCGGGCAGGTCCCGGAGAAGCTGTTCCACGCGCTGGAGGTCGCCGGGCCCGCCGCCCGCCGGACCGGCTCCACCCGGCCGGGCCCCCGCACCGGCGGCGTCGGCGCCTCACCGGCCGCGACGGCCGCGTGGATCGGCGGCGACGAGGCCCCGCCGGCGGACGACCCCGCCCGCCGCTTCCTGGAGACCGTCGCGGCGCACCACGGCGGCCCTGTGCCCTGCGGCTACCCGATCACCGTGTTCGAGCGGGCGTGGGTGCTGAGCGGCCTGCGCCGGACGGGCGTCCCGATCACCGTGCCGGACGAGCTGACCGCCTCGCTGGACGCGGCCGTCGGCCCGCTCGGCACCCCGGCGGGCGAGGGCCTCCCGGCGGACGCCGACACCACGTCCGTGACCCTGTACGCGCTCGCGCTGCTCGGCGCGCCGCGGGAGCCCGACAGCCTGCTGGCCTACGAGCTGGACGACCGCTTCTGCACCTGGCAGGGCGAGCAGGGCGCGTCGGTCACGACGAACGCGCACGTCCTCGACGCGTTCGGCGAGTACGCGCGCCTCCGCCCCGCCGCCCGCGCCCGGTACGCGCCCGCCATGGCGAAGGCGGCGAGCTGGCTGCGCGCCCGCCAGGAGCCGGACGGGAGCTGGACGGACCGCTGGCACGTCTCCCCCTACTACGCGACGGCGTGCGCGGTACAGGCGCTCCAGTCGTTCGGCGGCGCCGAGGCCGCCGCGTCCGTGGAACGTGCCCGGCGGTGGGTGACCGAGACCCAGCGTCCGGACGGATCCTGGGGCTGGTGGGACGGCACCGCCGAGGAGACCGCGGAGGCCATGCTCGTCCTGCTGCCGTCCGGCCGGGCGGGGAACGAGTCGGCGCGCCGCCTCGCGCACCTGCGGGCCGCCGCGCGCGGCCGGGCGTGGCTGCTGCGCTCCCCCCACTGGACGGACGGCCCGGCCCTCTGGCACGACAAGGACCTGTACCTGCCGAAGGCGATCGTCCATTCGACGATCCTGAGCGCCCTCCATCTCACCCGTCCCGAGTAGCGTCGCGCGGGAGGCGTCCAGGACGTGAGACGCACCACACTGATCTGGGCCTCGTCCTGCTCAAATAGTGAAAATTGACGTCTTCACGTGATGCTGCGTTGCTAAGGTGCTCCGGTGTGTGCGCTGGCGCCCCTCCTGCCCCATCGCGCACTCGGACAACAGAGACTCGCTGGCCCTTGACACCCCCGGGATCGCGGGTCCTGCTCACTCTCGTTGGGACGGGTCGTCAATGCGCCTCCGCAATTCTCGTCTGCGGACCAAGATCACTGCGCTGCTGCTGTCGCTGACGGCGCTCTGGGCGTTCGCCGCGTGGGTGACACTTCGCGAAGGTCTGGGCCTGCTCTGGGCCAACACGCTGGACACCAAGATCAGCCGGCCGACCGTGTCGCTCGTGACCGCCCTGCAGAACGAGCGCCGCGCGTCCGTCGTCTACCTCGCCTCGCCGGGCCAGCAGCAGCGGCAGTCGCTGCTCGCGCAGCGCTCCGAGACCGACAAGGCCGCGGCGAAGGTGCGCACGACGGCGTCCGGCGGCGACGTCGGCCGCGCGGCGAGCGACGCGCTGGAGCGCCGCATCGACGAGATGTTCGAGTCCCTCGACGACCTGCGCGCGGGCCGCGCCGTCGTCGACGCCGGGCGCGGCACCCGGATCCAGGCCGCCACCTCCTACAACAAGATCATCGACACCGCGTTCCGCGTCTTCAACTCGACCGGCGCCGTGCTGAACGACGAGGGCATCTCCAAGGACAGCCGCACGCTGAACGCGATGACCCGCGCCAAGGAGGTGCTGTCCCGGGAGGACGCGCTGCTCGCCGGCGCGATCGCCGCCCGCAAGTACGAGCCGGGCGAGCACGCACGCTTCGTCGGGCTGGTGAACACCTCCCGCTTCCTCACCGAGGAGGCCGCGGCGGAACTCCCGCCCGCCGACCTCGCGCGCTACGAGCAGCTCGTCAACGGCCCCGCCTTCTCCCGGCTCCGCGCCGTCGAGGACCGCATCCTCCAGCGCGCCACGCTCCGCCCGCCGGTCAACGGCACGGACTGGCAGGGCGCGGTGGGCCCGTCCCAAGAGGGGCTGGAGAAGCTCGTCCTCACCGGCGGTGACGAGCTGGTGGAACGTGCCGGTCCGGTCAGCCTCGGCATCATCCTGCGGCTGGTCCTCGCCGGCGGTCTGGGGCTGCTCGCGGTCATCGCGTCCATCGTCGTGTCCATCACCACCGCCCGCGCCCTGGTGCGGCAGCTGGAGCGGCTGCGCGGCGCGGCGTGGGAGCTGGCCGAGCAGCGGCTGCCGAGCGTGGTCGAACGGCTCGGGCACGGCGAGAAGGTGGACGTCGCCGTCGAGGCGCCCCCGCTGCAGTTCGGCAGCGACGAGATCGGGCAGGTGGGCCGCGCGTTCAACGCCGTCCAGGAGACCGCGATCCGCACCGCCGTCGAGCAGGCCGAGCTGCGCCGCGGCATCCGCGACGTCCTGCTGAGCCTGGCGCGCCGCACGCAGGCGCTGGTGCACCGGCAGCTGAGCATGCTCGACACGATGGAGCGCAAGCGCGACATCGACCCGAAGGACCTGGAAGAGCTGTTCCGGCTCGACCACCTCGCCACCCGCATGCGGCGCAACGCCGAGAACCTCATCGTGCTCTCGGGGTCGATCCCGGCCCGCGGCTGGCGGCAGCCCGTCCCGATGATCGACGTCGTCCGCGCCGCCGTCGGCGAGGTCGAGGACTACACCCGCGTCACCGTGCTGCCGTTCGGCCCGGTCGAGCTGGCCGGACGCGCGGTCGGCGACGTCACCCACCTGCTGGCCGAGCTGATCGAGAACGCCGTGTCGTTCTCGCCGCCCGACACCGCCGTGCACGTCGGCGGCCACCTCGTCGCCAACGGCTTCGCCATCGACATCGAGGACCGCGGGCTCGGCATGACCGACGAGAAGCTCGCCGAGATCAACGAGCGGATCGTCGACCCGCCCGAGTTCAACCTGCGCAGCTCCGTCCAGCTCGGCCTGTTCGTGGTCGCGAAGCTCGCCGAGCGCTACGGCGTGCGCGTCTCGCTGAAGCGGTCCGCCTACGGCGGCACCACCGCCGTCGTCGTCATCCCGCAGGACCTGGTCGTCGAGGCGGGCACCGCGCAGGCGCCCGCCGCCACCACCGAGAACGGCCTGGCCGTCCGGCAGCCGGCCGCGGTCCCGGCCGGGGCCTCCGAGCAGGGCCGCGAGGGGTCGGGCAGCGTCGTGACGCTCACCAGGCAGGCCGGTTCGCCGCCCGCCCTGGTGGCCGTGCCCCCGCCCGCCCCCGAGCCGGACGACGCGCCCGCCCCGCAGCCCAGCGGCCCGCGCGGCGGCGACCCGACCACCACCGGCCCTCTGAGCGGCGATCCGAACACCACCGGCCCCTTGGCCGACCCGAACACCACCGGCCCACAGGCCGCCGAACCGCGCACCACCGGCCCGCAGACCGTCACCACGGCCACCGGGCCCCAGACCACCGGCCCGCAGACCGCTCCCGCCGGTGCACCCGCCCCGTCGCGTCCCCCGGGCGAACCAGCTCCGCCCGGCGGTCTCGCGGCGACGGGCGGCGGGGATTCCGCGACGAGCCACCCGGAGGACCAGCCACCCGTGACCGACAGCACCACCCCGTCCGGCCTGCCCGTCCGGGTCCCGCAGGCGAACCTCGCGGCGCCGCTGCGCACCGACGAGCCCGTCGTCGCGCAGGAGCCGGACGAGCCGGACGTCCCCGGCCGCTCCCCCGAGGAGATCCAGCGAATCATGGGTTCCTACCAGCGCGGCACCCGCCTTGCGAGGACGGCGGTCGAATCCCGCGGCAACGAAGCAGTGGAAGGCGAGGACGAGCAGTGAAGCAGAAGGCAGGTTCGCCGTCCGATCTGGGCTGGCTGCTGGACGACTTGGTCCACCGCGTGCCGCACGCCCACAACGCGGTCGTCCTGTCCGCGGACGGCCTCCTGATGGCCTCATCGGAGGGGATGGGCCAGGACGACGGCGAGCACCTGGCCGCGGTGGCCGCCGGCATCCAGAGCCTGGCCAAGGGCGCCGGGACGCGGTTCGGCGGCGGCCCCGTCCGGCAGACGATCATCGAGATGCAGACCAAGTTCATGCTGGTGACGGTGGCGGGCAAGGGCGCCTGCCTCGCGGTGCTGGCCGACGAGGACGCCGACGTCGGCCTCATCGCCTACGAGATGGCGATGCTCGTCACGAGCATGGGCCACCACCTGACCTCCCCGTCCCGCGCCGAGAGCGCCGCGGAGGGCCGCCCGACATGATGCCGCCCGAGGACCCCTCCCCCGAGTTCTGGTCGGAGGATCCGGCGCGTCCCCCGGAGACGGAGGCCGAGCGCTGGCTCGACGAGCACGCCGGCCCGATGGTCCGCCCGTACGTGATGACGAGCGGCCGCATCGAGCCGACCCGCGGCAAGTTCGACCTCATCACGCTGGTGGTCGCCTCCGGCCCCGAGCCGGACACCGCGATCGGGCTCGGCCCCGAGCACCTGGCGATCCTCCGGCTCTGCCAGAACGTCATCTCCGTCGCCGAACTCACCGGCCATCTCAACCTGCCCGTCGCGACGGTGCGGGTGATGCTCGGCGACCTCCTCGACAAGGGGTTCGTCTCCATGCAGGAACCCGAACCGGAGGCGGACATGCACGACATCAGGCTCTACAAGGCGGTGATCGATGGTCTCCGGGCCCTCTAGGGGGATACGCGCCCGCCGGCTCCCCACCGCGGTCAAGATCGTGATCGCGGGCGGTTTCGGCGTCGGCAAGACCACCATGGTCGGCACGGTCTCCGAGACGCAGCCGCTGCGCACCGAGGAACTCCTGACCGACCAGAGCATCGGCGTGGACGACGTGTCCGGGGTGGAGCGCAAGAGCACCACCACGGTCGCGATGGACTTCGGCCGCATCACGATGCGGAACGAGTACGTCCTCTACCTGTTCGGCACCCCCGGCCAGGAGCGCTTCTGGTTCATGTGGGACGAGGTCGTCCTCGGCGCGCTCGGCGCCGTGGTCCTCGCCGACACCCGCCGGCTGTCGGACTGCTTCCCGTCGGTCGACTACTTCGAGCGGCGCGGCACGCCGTTCATCGTCGCCGTCAACTGCTTCGAGGGCGCGCAGCGCTACGACCTGGCGGAGATCCAGATGGCCCTGAACCTGGGCCCCAAGGTCCCCGTCATGCTCTGCGACGCCCGCAGCATCGACTCCTGCAAGGAGGTCCTCATCGACCTCGTCCTGCACGCGATGAAGGCCCGCGGGGTCACCGAGGAGCCCGAACCGCAGAACGTCTAGCCGCGACCGGGGCCGGCGAGCAGCGGGAGGCCGCGCTCGCCGGCCCCTGTCGCGTCCGGGCCGCCGGTCAGCGCGGCGGCGAAGGCGCGGAGGGTCGCGGTGGTGCGCTCCCGCCGCCAGACGAGCGTGAGCGCCGAGCGGGGCAGCCCCGTGACCGGGACGAAGGCGATGTCGCCGCGCGCCTGGACGCGGGCGGTCGGGACGCACAGCAGCATCGCCCCGCGCCCCACGGCGACCAGCGCGAGCGCCTCCTGAATCGTGGTGACGGCCGGGCCGGACGGGATCAGCCGCCCGCCGGGCGTCACCCCCGGGGACTGCGCCTCCCGCCAGTAGCGCGGCGCCGGCCGGGCGATCCTGACCAGCGGGTGCCCGGCGAGCTGCTCGGCGTCCACCGACGGGCGGTCCGCGAGCGGGTGGCCGGCCGCGACGGCGAGGCTCAGCGGCGCCTCGTTGAAGACCGGGCCGGTGGCGAGGCCGCGCTCCCGTACCGGCGCGAGCACGATCGCGGCGTCCAGGTCTCCGTCCCGGACGGCGCCGAACGGGTCCGCGAGCGGCACCTCGACGGTGTGCACCTCGGAGCCGGGGTGGGCGCGCTCGAACGCGGCGACGAAGCCCATCAGCTCCTCGTCCAGCACGCCGAGGAAGCCGACCCGCAGCACGCCGCCGACTCCGCGCGCGGCGGCCCTGGCCCGGTCGACGGCACCGAGGACGGCCGCGTACGCGGGTTCCAGCTCGTCCCGCAGGCTCGCGCCGAGCGGGGTCAGCCGCACCCGGCGGCTGGTGCGCTCGACGAGCCGGGCCCCGACCCGCTGCTCCAGCGCGCGCAGCAGCTGGCTGACGCGGCTCTGGGAGAGGTAGAGGCGTTCGGCGGTGCGGCCGAAGTGCAGCTCCTCGCTGAGGACGAGGAAGCACTCCAGCTCCCGGGCCTCGATCTCGGGCACCGCGCTCCTCCGGGTCGGTGATCGATCAGTCTCGCTCATACAAGGTTGCGAACTTCGCCGTTGTTCCCGGCGCGCCCGCGCAGCAGGGTCGTGAGCATGACGTACGCTCCCCTTCCCGCGCCCCGGCGCGGTCGGCCGGCGGTCGTCGCGGTCGCCGCGACGACGTTCCTCGTCGTCACCAGCGAGATGCTGCCGGTCGGGCTGCTCACCTCGATCGGCCCGGACCTCGGGGTGTCCGCGGGCACGGCCGGGCTGGCGATGACCGTGCCCGGCCTCGTGGCCGCGCTGTCCGCCCTCGTGCTTCCCGCCGCGACCGCCCGATACGACCGGCGGACGGTGCTGGCCGTCCTCGCGGGCCTGCTGGCCGCCGCCGACCTCGCCTCGGCCGCCGCGCCCAACCTGGAGGTGCTGCTGGTCGCGCGGATCCTGGTCGGCGTCGCGATCGGCGGGGTGTGGGCGATCGCCGGCGGGCTGGCGGTCCGGCTGGTGCCGGCGCGCTCGGTCGGCACCGCCACCTCGGTCATCTTCGGCGGGATCGCGGTGGCGTCGGTGGTGGGGGTCCCCGCCGGCACGCTCCTCGGCGACCTGGCCGGCCGGCGGGCCGCGTTCGCCGTAGCGGGGCTGTCCGCGGCCGCCGCCTGCGCGGCGCTGGCCGTGCTGCTGCCGCCGCTGCCCGGCACCGGCCCGGCGGGTCTGCGGCGGCTGCCCGAGCTGCTGCGCGTGCCCGCCGTGCGGGCCGGGCTGCTGGTCACGATGCTGCTCGTCACCGGGCACTTCGCGGCGTACACCTACGTGCGTCCCGTCCTGGAACGGGTGTCGGGCGTGGACGCCAGCCTGATCAGCACCCTGCTGCTCGGCTACGGCATCGCGGGCGTCGCCGGGAACTTCGCCGCCGGGACGGCCTCAGCGCGCGACCCGCGCCGCACCCTGATCACGCTCACCGCGCTGCTCGCACCCGCCGCCCTGCTGATCCCCGTCGCAGGCCGGAACCCGCTCCCGGCAGTGGCGCTGCTGATGCTGTGGGGCATCGCCTACGGCGGCGTCTCGGTCACCCTGCAGAACTGGCTGCTGCGGGCCGCCCCCGACGCACCCGAACCCGTGTCGGCGCTGTTCGTCGCCGCGTTCAACATCGCCATCTCGCTGGGAGCGCTGACGGGCGGACGCGTCGCCGACACCGCGGGAGAGGAAGGCGTCATGTGGCTGGGCGGCGCGCTGGCCGTGCTCGCCCTGGCCACCGCGATGACACTCGGCCATCGCGGTGGCGGCGAGGTGCGGGCCCGCCCGGCGGAACCGGCCGACGGAGGTCAGCCGGTGCGGGAGACGACGTAGTCGCAGAGGTTGGTGAACGCCTCCCGGGCCGGGACGTCCGGGAGGGTGAGGAGCTCGGTGCGCGCGTCCTCGGCCCACCGGCGCAGGTCGGCGCGGGCGCGGTCCATCGCGGGGTGGGCGCGCAGGAGGGCGAGCGCCTCGGCGTGCAGCGCGTCGTCGGTGAGGTCCTGGACGAGCAGTTCGCGGAGGCGGGCGTCGTCCGGGCCGGAGCCGACGCCGGCGAGCACGTGGTGCATCGGCAGCGTGCGGATGCCCTCGCGGAGGTCGGTGCCGGGGGTCTTGCCCGACTCCTCGGTCTCGGAGTCGATGTCGAGGATGTCGTCGGACAGCTGGAACGCGATGCCGATCTTCTCGCAGGCGGAGGTGACCGTGTCGACGACGTGCGCCGGGGCGCCCGCCAGCAGCGCCCCGAACTGGCCGGAGACGGCGATGAGCGACGCGGTCTTGTCGGCGACGACCTGGAGGTAGTGCTTGAGGGGGTCGGCGTCCTCGCCCGGGCCGACCGTCTCCTGGATCTGGCCGCGGACGAGCCGCGCGAACGCGCGGGCCTGGATGCGGACCGCCTCCGGGCCGAGGTCGGCGAGCAGGTCGGACGCGCGGGCGAACAGGTAGTCGCCGGTGAGGATCGCGACGGTGTTCGTCCACCGCGAGTTGGCGGACTGCTGGCCGCGGCGGACGGTCGCCTCGTCCATCACGTCGTCGTGGTAGAGGGTGCCGAGGTGGGTCAGCTCGACGACGACGGCGGCGGGCACCACGCCGGCCGCGGCGGGGTCGCCGAAGTGGGAGGCGAGCAGTACCAGCATGGGCCGGAACCGCTTGCCGCCCGCCTCGACGAGGTGCTCGGAAGCCTCGGTGAGCAGCGGGTCCTCGCCGCGCACGCAGTCGAGCAGCAGGGCCTCGACGTCGGTCAGGCGCGCCTTGGCGTCGGACGCGAGCGCGGCGTCGATGGGAAGCCCGAACGGGCCGGTCCCCTTGACGGCCGGCCCGCCGGACTTCTCCGCGGATGGGTTGCTCACCCAGACTCCCTAACGGACGAACATGTGGGTCGTGGCCTGACCCGCGAGGTCCAGGACCGGCTGCGGGATCACGCCGAGTACCACAGTAGCCGTCACACCGAGCGCCACCGCTACCGCGGTCGCCGGCCCGGCCACCACGACCGGTCCCTCGGCGTCCGGCTCGCTGAAGAACATCACCACGATCACCCGGACGTAGAAGAACGCGGCGACCGCGGACGAGATGACCGCGACGATGACCAGCGGCGTCGCGCCCTCCTCGACGGCGGCCTTGAACACCGCGAACTTCCCGGTGAACCCGCTGGTGAGCGGGATGCCCGCGAACGCCAGCAGGAAGAAGGCGAACACGCCCGCGACCACCGGGGAGCGCTTGCCGAGCCCGGCCCACCGGGACAGGTGCCCGGCCTCGCCGCCCGCGTCCCGCACCATCGTGACGACGGCGAACGCGCCGACCGAGGTGAAACCGTAGGCGAGCAGGTAGAACAGGGTGCTCGACAGGCCGTTCGCGGAGCTGGCGATCACGCCCATGAGCAGGAAGCCCGCGTGCGCGATGGACGAGTAGGCCAGCATCCGCTTGATGTCGGTCTGCGTGATCGCGATGATCGACCCGGCGACCATCGTGAGAATCGCCACACCCCACATGAGGGGCCGCCAGTCCCAGCGCAGCGTCTCGAACGCCACGTAGTAGACCCGCAGGATCCCGCCGAACGCGGCGACGACCGTCCCGGACGCCATCAGCGCCGTGATCGGGGTCGGGGCGCCCTGGTAGACGTCCGGCTTCCACATGTGGAACGGGACGCCGCCGAGTTTGAACAGCAGCCCGACCGACAGCAGCGCGGCGCCCGCGAGCAGCAGCGTCTCGTTGCCGGCGTCCTTGCCGATCTCGGCGGAGATGTCCGCCAGCCGCACCGACCCGGCGTACCCGTACAGCAGCGCCGCGCCGTACAGGAAGAACGCCGACGAGAACGCGCCGAGCAGGAAGTACTTGACCGCCGCCTCCTGGGAGAGGAGGCGCCGCCGGCGGGCGAGCCCGCACAGCAGGTACAGCGGCAGCGACATGACCTCCAGCGCCACGAACATCGTGAGCAGGTCGTTCGCCGCCGGGAACATGATCATGCCGCCGACGGCGAACATCATCAGCGGGTACACCTCGGTCTGGGTGACCCCCGCCTCGGCGGTCCGCTGCTCGGCCTCGCTGCCGGGCAGCGCGGACGCCTGCGCGGCGAAGTGCCCGCCGGTCGCGTGGCCGCCGCGCTCGGCGATCAGCAGCAGGCTGACCAGCCCCAGCAGCAGGATGGTGCCCTGGATGAACAGCGTCGGCCCGTCCACGCCGATCGCGCCCTCGGCCGCGACGTGGTGCGGGTTGTCGCGCCACGCGAGCGCGACCGTCCAGCCGAAACCGCCGGCGAGGCCGAGGAACGCGAGCGGAACCTGCACGTAGTAGCGCGCGTTGCGGCCGACGAACGCCTCGACGAGCACGCCCACGACGGCGGCGCCGAGGACCAGGAGCAGCGGGGCGATCTGCCCGTACTCGATGTGCGGCGCGGGGATGTCACCCCCTTGCGCGAGGACCGCGCTCACCTGGCTGGAGGTGCTCATGGACGGGCTCCGTTCTCGGCGACGTTACCGGTGATGTCCGGCGCCGGGTCGTGCTGGTCGACCCTGGCCAGCGTGTGGTCCACCGACGGGTTGATCACGTGCAGCACCGGCTGCGGGAAGAAGCCCATCGCCACGATGATCGCGATGATCGGGGCGATGACCCACTTCTCCCGGGCGGACAGGTCCTTCATGCCCTCCACCGCGGCCACCGGCTGGCCGCCCATGGTCCGCTGGTACATCCAGAGGATGTAGATGGCGGCGAGCACGATGGCGATGATGGAGGCGACGGCGGCCCACTGGTAGCGGCTGAACGTGCCGACCACGACCAGGAACTCCGACACGAACGGCGACAGGCCGGGCAGCGACAGCCCGGACAGGCCGGCGATCAGGAACGTCCCGGCGAGCACCGGGGCGACCTTCTGCACGCCGCCGAAGTCGGAGATCCGCGCCGACTTCCGCCGGACGATCAGGAACCCGACGATCAGGAACAGCGCGCCGGTGGAGAACCCGTGGTTCACCATGTAGAGCGCCGCGCCGGACTGGGCCTGCGACGTCATCGCGAAGATGCCGAGCACGATGAACCCGAAGTGGGAGATCGACGTGTAGGCGATCAGCCGCTTCATGTCGACCTGCCCGATCGCGAGGATCGCGCCGTAGATGATGCTGACGACCGCGAACACGAGCACCGCCGGCGTCGCCCACTTGGCCGCGCCGGGGAACAGCTCCAGGCAGAACCGGAGCATCCCGTAGGTGCCGACCTTGTCCAGCACGCCGACGATCAGCACCAGCGCCCCGGCCGGGGACTGCTGCGCCGCGTCCGGCAGCCAGGTGTGCACCGGCACCATCGGCGCCTTGATCGCGAACGCGACGAAGAAGCCGAGGAACAGCCACTTCGCCGTCGTCGGGTCGATGTTCATCTTCGACAGCTCGTCGAACATGAACGTGCCGTGGCCGAGGCCGCCGTCCGCGACGGACTTGGCCGACAGCGGGTACAGCCAGATGACCGCGACGAGCATCAGCAGCCCGCCGAACAGCGAGTACAGCAGGAACTTCACCGCGGCGTAGGAGCGCTGCGCGCCGCCGTAGGACCCGATGATGAAGTACACCGGGATCAGCATCGCCTCGAAGAAGACGTAGAAGAGGAACACGTCGGTCGCCGCGAAGACGCCGATCATGGCCGCTTCCAGCGACAGCAGCAGCGCGAAGTAGGTCTTCACCGACCGCTTCGCCGGCACGTCGGTGCCGCCGGAGCGGTCCGCCTCGTTCCAGGAGGCCAGCATGACCAGCGGGACGAGGATGACCGACAGCAGGATCAGCGTCAGCGCGACGCCGTCGACCCCGAGCGCCCAGTGGACCCCGAACTCCTTGATCCACCAGTACTTCTCTTCGAACTGGAAGCGCGCCCCGCCCGCGTCGAAGCCCGCCGCCATGACGCCGGTGAGCACCGCGACGAGGATGGAGACGCCGAGCGCGAACTGCTTGACCAGCGCCTCCCGCTGGCGCGGGATGGCGATGAGCAGCAGCGCGCCCACCAGTGGCAGTCCGATGAGGACGCTCAGCCAGGGAAAGTCGCTCATGAAACGTTCACCACCAGGAGCGCCGCGACCACGAGGGCCGCGCCGCCCAGCATCGAGAGTGCGTACGAACGGGCGAAGCCGGTCTGGACGCGGCGGAGCCGGCCCGAACTGCCGCCGACCCCGGCGGCCGTGCCGTTGACGAGGCCGTCGACGCCGCGCCCGTCGAACCAGACCGCGAGGCGGGTCAGCCACTGGCCGGGACGCATGAGCAGCGACTCGTTGATCGCGTCGCCGTACAGGTCCTTGCGGGCCGCGACGGTGACGAACGAGCCCTTGGGCGCCTCGCGCGGCACCTTGCGGGCGCCGTACTGCCGCCACGCGATCACCGCGCCGGCGATCATCAGGACGAAGACCGCGACGCCCGGGCCGGTGATGAACGCGAACTCGTGCTCGTGCTCGGGCGCCCCGACGACCGGCTCCAGGAAGTCGGCGAACCCGCCGAGGATCAGGAACCCGCCGGCGGCGACGGAGCCGACCGCGAGCAGCATCAGCGGGATCGTCATGACCTTCGGCGACTCGTGCGGGTGGACGTCGTCCGCCCAGCGCTTCTCGCCGAAGAACGTCATGAACATGACGCGCGACATGTAGTAGGCGGTGACGGCCGCGCCGACCACCGCGCAGGTGCCGAGGATCGCCCCGGACGTGCCGCCCTTGTCGAACGCGGCCTCGATGATCGCGTCCTTGGTGAACCAGCCGGACAGGAACGGGAACCCGATGATCGCGAGGTACCCGAGCCCGAACGTCACCGCGGTGGCCATCATGACACCGCGCAGCGCGCCGTAGTGGCGCATGTTCACGTCGTCCTTCATGCCGTGCATGACGGAGCCGGCGCCGAGGAACAGGCCCGCCTTGAAGAAGCCGTGCGCGATGAGGTGCGCGATGGCGAAGACGTACCCGGCCTTGCCGAGCCCGGCGGCCAGCGTCATGTAGCCGATCTGCGACATCGTCGACCCGGCGAGGGCCTTCTTGATGTCGTCCTTCGCGCAACCGATGATCGCACCGGCGAGCAGCGTGGCCGCGCCGACGATCGTCACGACGAGCTGCGCGGTCTCCGACATCTCGAAGATCGGCCCGGACCGGACGATCAGGTAGACGCCCGCCGTCACCATCGTGGCGGCGTGGATGAGCGCCGACACCGGGGTCGGGCCCTCCATGGCGTCCAGCAGCCAGGACTGCAGCGGCAGCTGCGCCGACTTGCCGCACGCGCCGAGCAGCAGGAGCAGCCCGATCGCGGTGGCGGTGCCGGAGCTCAGCTGGTTCGCGAGGCCGGCGTGCTCGGGGCCGAGCCCGAGGATCGGCCCGTAGTCGATGGTGCCGAACGTCGCGAACATCAGCGCGATCGCGATGATCAGCCCCATGTCGCCGACGCGGTTGACGACGAACGCCTTCTTCGCCGCGGTCGCCGCGGTCGGCTTGTGCTGCCAGAACCCGATCAGCAGGTAGGACGCGAGACCCACGCCCTCCCAGCCGAGGAACATGACCAGGTAGTTGTTGCCCAGCACCAGCAGCAGCATCGCCGCGACGAACAGGTTCAGGTACGCGAAGAACTTGCGGCGGTGGGGGTCCTCGGCCATGTAGCCGATGGAGTAGATGTGGATGAGCGAGCCCACCCCGGTGATCAGCAGGACGAAGCTGATGGACAGCGGGTCCACCAGCAGGTCCATGCCGACCTTGAACGAGCCCACGTCGATGAAGTCCCACAGGTGCAGGGTGCGGCGCCGCTCCGCGGCGTCGTACCCGAGCATCTGGGCGAACATCGCGACGCCCACCGCGAACGACGCGACCGACATGGTGACGCCGAGCAGGTGGCCCCACTTGTCGGTGCGCCTCCCCCCGAGCAGGAGGATCGCGGCGCCCGCGAGCGGGAGCGCGATGAGAAGCCAGGACGCGGCCTGGATGCCTTCCGCTTGCATTCCCGACCTCTCAGTACTTCAGCAGGTTCGCGTCGTCGACCGACGAGGACCTGCGGGTCCGGAAGATGGTCATGATGATCGCGAGGCCCACCACGACCTCCGCGGCGGCCACCACCATCACGAAGAACGCGATGATCTGGCCGTCGAGGTTGCCGTGCATGCGGGAGAACGAGACGAACGCCAGGTTCGTCGCGTTCAGCATGAGCTCGATGCACATGAACACCACGAGCGCGTTGCGCCGCATGAGGACGCCGAGCGCTCCGATGGTGAACAGGATCGCCGAGAGAGCCAGGTAGTGCCCCGGACTCATTGACCAGCCTCGCCTTCACTCGCGCCGCCGCCCGCGGCCGGCGTCCCCGACTTCACGGAGCGCTCCTCGGCGTCGGCCTCGGCGGCCTCGGCGGTGACCGCCCTGACCTTCGCCACGTCCCGCTCCATCGCCTCCTCCTCGGTGCCGCCGTGCAGGTCGGCGTGCCGCTCGGCGGTGTCGGTGCGGGCCGCGATGACCGGGTTGACCGACAGCTCCGACGGCGTCCCGTCCGGGAGCAGCGCCGGCATGTCGACGGCGTTGTGCCGGGCGTAGGTGCCGGGGCCCGGCAGCGGGCCCGGGTGGTCGCCGCTGAGGAAGCGGCCCTTGGACAGGTCCTTCTGGGTCGGCTTCGGCTCGGTGCGCTCCCGGTGCGCCAGCACCATCGCGCCCAGCGCCGCGGTGATCAGCAGGGCGCTGGTCGCCTCGAACGCGAACACGTACTTGGAGAACAGCAGCCGGGCCAGGCCGACGACGTTGCCCTCGGCGTTGGCCTGGTTCAGGCCCGCCGAGTCGCCGAGCGCCGCGTTGCCGAGGCCCGCGGTCAGCAGGGCGATGAACCCGATCGCGGCGATCACGCCCCAGAAGCGCTGGCCCCGGATCGTCTCCACCAGCGAATCGGTGGAGCTGACCCCGACGACCATCATCACGAACAGGAACAGCATCAGCACCGCGCCGGTGTAGACGATCACCTGGACGAAGGCCAGGAACGGCGCGTTCTGGATCGCGTACAGCGCGGCGAGGCTGAGCATCACGGTCGCCAGCAGCAGCGCCGAGTGCACCGCCTTCCGCACGAAGATCATGCCGAGCGCGCCGGCGACCGACACCACGGCGAGCAGCCAGAAGAAGAACGGCTCGCCCGACTGCTTGTCGGCGACCTCGGCGGCGAGGACGTGCGCGGCGCTCATCTGCCCTCACCGCCCTCGGCCGGCCCGGCCGGCGACTCGTCGGACTGGAGGCCGAGGCGGTAGTAGTCCTCCTCGGTGTCGCCGAGCCGCATGGCGTGCGGCGGCGTCTCCATGCCCTCGCGCAGCGGCGCGAGCAGCATGTCCTTGGTGTAGATCAGGCTCTCCCGGCTGTCGTCGGCGAGTTCGTACTCGTTGGTCATCGTGAGCGCCCGGGTGGGGCACGCCTCGATGCACAGCCCGCAGAGGATGCAGCGCAGGTAGTTGATCTGGTACGTGCGGCCGTACCGCTCACCGGGCGAGTACCGCTCATCCTCGGTGTTGTCGGCGCCCTCGACGAAGATCGCGTCCGCCGGGCAGGCCCACGCGCACAGCTCGCAGCCGATGCACTTCTCCAGCCCGTCCGGCCACCGGTTCAGCTGGTGCCGCCCGTGGAAGCGCGGGGCGGTCGGCTTCTTCACCTCGGGGTACTGAACGGTCTCGCTCTTCATGAACATCTGGTGGAACGAGACCCCGAACCCCTTGACCGGGTTCAGGAAATCAGTGAGTCCCACTGGTGACCTCCTCAGGAGGGGTTTCGATCGTGGCGGGCCGGACCGGCTCGCGGGCGCGGCCGTGGTAGTGGGGCGCGTCCAGCGGCGGCACCGGGAACCCGCCCGCGGCCGGGTCGGGGCGCGGCCCCTCCGCCGCGCCGGGGACGATCTCCTTGCCGTCCTCGCCGCCGCGGACCATCTCCCAGATCACCGTCGCCACCAGCACGACCGCGGCGGCGATCGCGGTGCCGATCGCGATCTGCTGCATGTCGTAGCCCTCGTTCTTGAAGGCGCGGATCGCGGCGACCAGCAGGATCCAGCCGAGCGAGACGGGGATCAGCACCTTCCAGCCGAGCTTCATCAGCTGGTCGTAGCGGACCCGCGGCAGCGTGCCGCGCAGCCAGATGAAGAAGAAGATGAACAGGAAGATCTTGATGAGGAACCACAGCACCGGCCACCAGCCGGAGTTGGCCCCGGCCCACACCGTGGAGATCGGCGCGGGCGCGCGCCAGCCGCCGAGGAACATCGTGGTGGCGAGCGCCGACAGCGTCGTGAGGTTGATGTACTCCGCGAGGAAGAACATCGCGAACTTCAGCGACGAGTACTCGGTGTGGAAGCCGCCGACGATCTCGCCCTCGCCCTCGGGGAGGTCGAACGGGATGCGGTTCGACTCGCCCATCATCGTGATCACGTAGATGATGAAGGACGGCGCCAGCAGCAGCACGAACCACTTGTCCTGCTGCGCCGCGACGATCTCCGAGGTGGACATCGACCCGGCGAACATGAACACCGCGACGAACGACAGCCCCATCGCGATCTCGTAGGAGATCATCTGCGCGGACGAGCGGAGCCCGCCGAGCAGCGAGTACGGCGACATCGACGACCAGCCGGCCAGCACCACGCCGTAGATCCCCATCGACGACATCGCGAGGACCAGCAGGACCGCGACCGGGAGGTCGGTGCCCTGCAGCGCCGTCTGGTGGCCGAAGATCGACACCGTCGGGCCGAACGGGATGATGATGAACGAGATGAAGGCCGGCACCGCCGCCATCACCGGCGCCAGGATGAACACCACCTTGTCCACCTGGCGGGGGACGATGTCCTCCTTCAGCGCCAGCTTGACGCCGTCGGCGAGGCCCTGCAGCAGGCCGAAGGGCCCGGCGCGGTTCGGGCCGACGCGCAGCTGCATCCGGCCGATGACGCGCCGCTCGATCCACATCGTCAGCAGCACGGTCACCACGAGGAACGCGAAGATGACCAGGACCTTGCCGCCGATCAGCCACCACGGGTCGTGCCCGAAGTCCTGCAGCGGCGGCTGGGCGGCCGGCGCCGCGGCGAGCGGGCTCATTCGCCACCTCCCACGTTCCGCGCGGTGCCCGCGAGCACCCCGCTCGCGATCTTGACGACGCCGCCCGCGGCGGCGCCCAGATCCCGGTAGAGGGCGCAGCCGGCCGAGTTCGTCGGCAGCCACACCACCCGGTCGGGCATGTCCGGGGTGATCTCCAGCGGCAGCGTCACCTCGCCGCGCGCCGCCGACACCGTCACCGCGTCGGTCGCGCCGATCTCGGCGGCGGTCGCGGGCGACAGCCGGGCGACGGCCGCCTTGGCGGTGCCCGCGAGGAACGGCTCCCCGTCCTGCAGGCGGCCCCGGTCCAGCAGCAGCCGCCACGTCGCGAGCAGCGCCTCGCCCTGCTCGGGGTGCGGCGGCAGCTCCTGCGCCACGTTCGGCGCGTCCGGACGCTCGCCGCGGTACGCGCCGAGGCCGGTCAGCTCGCGGCGCGCCGCCTCCGGGCCGGGCAGGCCCAGATGGACGTCCATCTCGTCGGCGAGCGCGTCCAGCACCCGCAGGTCGGACATCCGCCCGGCCTGCTTCAGCACGATGTCGAACGGGCGGCCGCGGCCCTCCCAGTCGACGAACGTGCCGGCCTTCTCCGCGACGGCCGCGACCGGCAGCACCACGTCGGCGCGGTCGGTGACCGCGCTCGGCCGCTGCTCCAGGCTCACCACGAACGGGGTCGCATCGAGCGCCCGGAGCATCGCGTCCGGGTCGGGCAGGTCGTAGGGGTCGACGCCGCCGACGAGCAGCGCGCCCCGGCGGCCCTGCGCCGCCGCGGCGATGATGCCCGCGGTGTCCTCACCGGGGTCGGCGGGCAGTTCCGCGACGCCCCAGGTGCGGGCGACCTCGGCGCGCGCGGCCGGGTCGGCGACGGGGCGGCCGATCGGCAGCAGCCCGGGCAGCGCCCCGGCCTCCACCGCGCCGCGCTCCCCGGCCCGGCGCGGCACCCACGCGAGCTTCGCGCCGGTCACCTGCGCCACCCGGACCGCCGAGGTCAGCGCGCCCGGGCTGGCGGCGAGCCGCTCGCCGACCAGGATCACCGCGCCCGGCGTCTCCAGCAGCGTCCGGACGTCGGAGCGGGCGTCGTCCCCGATGAGGGAGCCGAGGGTCTCGGCCTCCGCGCCGGGCGCCGTCGGCAGCAGCGTCCCGCCGACCTTGCCCAGCCCGCGGGTCGCGAACGGGGCGGCGGCGTACACCTTCAGCCGGTTCTTGCGGTGCGCCTTGCGGAGCCGCAGGAACACGATCGGCGACTCCTCCTCCGGCTCGAAGCCGGCGAGGAGGACGGCGGGCGCCTTCTCCAGGTCGGCGTAGGACACCTCGATGGAGCGTCCCGCGACCGACGAGGCGAGGAACCGCGACTCCTCGTCCGACAGCGGCCGGGCCCGGAAGTCGACGTCGTTGGTGCCGAGCGCGACCCGGGCGAACTTGGCGTAGGCGTAGGCGTCCTCAAGGGTGACGCGGCCGCCGGCCAGCACGCCGGCCGAGCCGTGCGCCGCCGCGAGGCCGCGCGCCGCGACCGTCAGCGCCTCCGGCCACGACGCCGGCTCCAGCACCCCGTCCTCGTTCCGGACGAGCGGCGTGGTGAGCCGGTCGGGCTGCGTGGTGTAGGTGAACGCCCAGCGGCCCTTGTCGCAGTTCCACTCCTCGTTGACCTGCGGCTCGTCGCCGGCCAGCCGGCGGGTGACCTTCCCGCGCCGGTGGTCGGTGCGCAGCCCGCAGCCGGACGCGCAGTGCTCGCAGACGCTCGGCTGCGACACGAGGTCGAACGGCCGGGACCGGAACCGGTACGCGGTGCCGGTGAGCGCTCCCACCGGGCAGATCTGCACGGTGTTGCCGGAGAAGTAGGAGTGGAACGGCCGGTCGTCGGCGACCGCGACCCGCTCCTTGGCGCCCCGCTCGAACAGGTCGATGAACGGGTCGCCGGCGATCTGCTCGGAGAACCGGGTGCAGCGGGTGCACTGGATGCACCGCTCCCGGTCCAGCAGCACCTGGCTGGACAGCGGGATCGGCTTCGGCCAGGTGCGCTTGGCCTCCTGGAACCTGGTCTCGCCGCGCCCGTTCGACATCGCCTGGTTCTGCAGCGGGCACTCGCCGCCCTTGTCGCAGACCGGGCAGTCCAGCGGGTGGTTGATGAGCAGGAACTCCATGATGCCGTGCTGGGCCTTGTCGGCCACCGGCGAGGTGAGCTGGGTCTTGACGACCATGCCCGGCATCACCGCGGTGGTGCAGGACGCCTGCGGCTTCGGCATCCCGCGGCCGTTGCCGGCGTCCGGGATCTCCACCAGGCACTGCCGGCACGCCCCGATCGGGTCGAGCAGCGGGTGCTCGCAGAACCGGGGGATCTGGATGCCGAGCAGCTCGGCGGCCCGGATGATCAGCGTGCCCTTCGGCACCTCGATCTCGAAGCCGTCGATGGTGCAGGAGACCATCTCGACCTTCTCCACCGCCGACTTGTCGTCGGTGACGGTCACTTGGCACCTCCCCAGAGGGTGGACTTGGCCGGGTCGAACGGGCAGCCGCCCTGCTCGAAGTGCTGGAGGTACTCGTCCCGGAACAGCTTGATCGACGACACGACCGGGCTGGTCGCGCCGTCGCCGAGGGCGCAGAACGCGCGGCCGAGGATGTTGTCGGAGATGTCCAGCAGGGTCTCCAGGTCCTCCTCGGTGCCGTCGCCCGCCTCGAGCCGCTTGAGCATCAGCTTGTACCAGTAGGTGCCCTCGCGGCACGGCGTGCACTTGCCGCACGACTCGTGCGCGTAGAACTCCGACCAGCGCAGCACCGCCCGGACGACGCAGGTCGTCTCGTCGAAGATCTGCAGCGCCCGGGTGCCGAGCATGGACCCGGCGGCGCCGACGGACTCGAAGTCCAGCGGCACGTCCAGGTGCTCGTCGGTGAAGATCGGCGTGGACGACCCGCCGGGCGTCCAGAACTTCAGCCGGTGGCCCTCCCGGATGCCGCCCGCCATGTCGAGCAGCTCCCGCAGCGTGATGCCGAGCGGCGCCTCGTACTGGCCGGGCCGGGTGACGTGCCCGGACAGCGAGAAGATCCCGAAGCCCTGCGACTTCTCGGTGCCCATCGAGGCGAACCATTCCGGCCCGTTCTCGACGATCGAGGGAACCGAGGAGATCGACTCGACGTTGTTGATGACAGTCGGGCCGCCGTACAGGCCCGCGACCGCGGGGAAGGGAGGCTTCAGCCTGGGCTGGCCGCGGAACCCCTCGAGGGAGTCGAGCAGCGCCGTCTCCTCGCCGCAGATGTAGGCGCCGGCGCCGCTGTGCACGACCACGTCGAGGTCGTAGCCGGAGCCGAGGATGTCCTTGCCGATGTAGCCGGCCTCGTACGCCTCCGCCACCGCCTGCTGGAGGCGGCGGATGACGTGCAGGACCTCGCCGCGCACGTAGATGAACGCGTGGCTCGACTTGATCGCGTACGCGCTGATGATGACGCCCTCGACGAGGACGTGCGGGTTCGCCATCATCAGCGGGATGTCCTTGCACGTGCCCGGCTCGGACTCGTCGGCGTTGACGACGAGGTAGCGCGGGTTCGGGCTGGACGGCGGCAGGAAGCCCCACTTCATCCCGGTGGGGAACCCGGCGCCGCCGCGGCCGCGGAGCCCGGAGTCCTTGACCGCCTGGACGATCTCGTCGGGCTCCATCCGCAGCGCCTTGCGCAGCGCCGCGTAGCCGCCGTCGCGCTCGTAGCCCGCCCGGGTGAAGGAGTCGGCGCGGTCCCAGTTCTTCGTGAGGACGGGGGTCAGCGTGGTCACTTGTTCCGTCCCTCCTGGCTGCCGGGCTTGGCCTCGCCCGGAATCGGCTTGCCGGGCTCGTGCGGCGGCTCGGCGATCTGCTCGGGCTTGACCGGCTCGTCCGGGCGCTCGCGGCCCGTGTCGGCGGACGGCGCCGTCCACCCGCGCTCGTGCGCGAGCTTCAGGCCGACCAGCGACTCCGGCCCGGCCTGGACGCCCTCGCCGGCGAGTCCGTCGGGGAACCCGGCGAGGACGCGGGACGCCTCCCGCCAGGTGGCCAGGCGGTTCGGCCCGCGCGAGGGGAGCACGTCCTTGCCCAGCCGCAGGTCGTCGACGAGCTGCTTGGCCTTCGCGGGAGTCATGTTGTCGAAGAACTCCCAGTTGACCATCACCACGGGGGCGAAGTCGCAGGCCGCGTTGCACTCGACCCGCTCCAGGCTGATCTTGCCGTCCGGGGTGGCCTCGTCGTGGCCGACGCCGGTGTGCTCGCTCAGCTCGTCCCAGATCTGGTCGCCGCCCATGATCGCGCACAGCGTGTTGGTGCAGACGCCGACGTGATAGTCGCCGACCGGCTCCTGCTTGTACTGCGTGTAGAACGTGACGACGCCCATCACCTGCGCGGGCGTGATGCCGAGCATCTCGGCGCAGAACTCCACGCCGTGCTGGGTGACGTGGCCGTCGACCGACTGCACCAGGTGCAGCATCGGCAGGAGCGCCGACCGCGGCCGGGGGTACCGGCCCATGATCTCCTTGGCGTCCCGCTCCAGCCGCTCGCGCACCTCGGGTTCGTACGTCATCGGTCCACTCCCCCCATGACCGGGTCGATGCTGGCCACGGCCGCGATGATGTCGGCGACCATGCCGCCCTCGCTCATCGCCGGGGTGGCCTGCAGGTTGACGAAGGACGGCTCGCGGAAGTGGACCCGGTACGGGCGGGTGCCGCCGTCGCTGACCACGTGCGCGCCGAGCTCGCCGCGGGGCGACTCGATCGGCGCGTACGCCTGGCCCGCCGGGACCCGGAAGCCCTCGGTGACCAGCTTGAAGTGGTGGATCAGCGCCTCCATCGAGGTGCCCATGATGTGCGCGATGTGCCGGGGCGAGTTGCCCATGCCGTCGGCGCCGATCGCGAGCTGCGCGGGCCAGCCGATCTTCTTGTCCTCGATCATGACCGGGCCCTTGACCGACTGCAGCCGGTCCAGGCACTGCTCGACGATCCGCAGCGACTGCTCCATCTCGTCCATCCGGACGAGGTAGCGGCCGTACACGTCGCAGGTGTCCTGCGTCGGGACGTCGAAGTCGTAGGTCTCGTAGCCGCAGTAGGGCTGCGACTTGCGCAGGTCCCACGGCAGGCCGGTGGAGCGCAGCACGGGGCCGGTGATGCCGAGCGCCATGCAGCCGGTCAGGTCCAGGTACGCGATGTTCTGCGTGCGGGCCTTGAAGACCGGGTTGTCGTCCATCAGCTTGCGCAGCGCCTGGATCCGCTTCGGCATCCGGTCCAGGTAGTCGCGGATCTTGCTGGTGGCGCCGCTCGGGAGGTCCTGCGCGACGCCGCCGGGGCGGATGTAGGCGTGGTTCATCCGCAGGCCGGTGATCTCCTCGAACAGGTCGAGGGTGTACTCGCGCTCGATGAACCCGTTCAGCATGACGGTCGTCGCGCCGAGCTCCAGCCCGAACGTGGCGATCGCGACCAGGTGCGAGGAGATCCGGTTCAGCTCCATCATCATCACGCGGATGATCTGGGCCCGCTCCGGGATCTTGTCCTCGATGCCGAGCAGCCGCTCCACGCTCAGGCAGTACGCCGCCTCGTTGAACAGCGGGGCGAGGTAGTCCATCCGGGTGCAGAACGTGGTGCCCTGCGTCCAGGTGCGGAACTCCATGTTCTTCTCGATGCCGGTGTGCAGGTAGCCGATGCCCACCCGGGCCTCGTTCACCGTCTCACCGTCGAGCGTGAGGATCAGCCGGAGCACGCCGTGCGTGGACGGGTGCTGCGGCCCCATGTTGATGACGAGCCGCTCGTCGCCCGCCTCCTCGGCGGCGGACACGACCTTGTCCCAGTCCTGCCCGTTGACGTCGAAGACCTTGCCCTCGGCCGCCTCCTCGGCGGCGTAGGCGTCGTACTCGGTGTACTTCGTCGAACTCATACGTACGACCGCCTTTCGTCCGGCGGCGGGATCTCCGCTCCTCGGTACTCGACGGGGATGCCGCCCAGGGGGTAGTCCTTGCGCTGCGGGTGCCCCACCCAGTCGTCGGGCATCTCGATGCGCGTCAGCGCCGGGTGGCCGTCGAAGACGATCCCGAAGAAGTCGTAGGTCTCGCGCTCGTGCCAGTCGCTCGTCGGGTAGACCGGGACGAGCGAGGGGATGTGCGGGTCGGCGTCGGGGCAGCTCGCCTCCAGCCGGACCCGCCGGTTGTGCGTGATCGACAGCAGGTGCACGACCGCGTGCAGCTCGGCGCCCTCTTCCTTCGGGTAGTGCACGCCGGACACGCCCGAGCACAGCTCGAAGCGCAGCGACGGCTCGTCCCGCATGGTCGTGGCGACCGTGCGCAGGTGCTCGCGCTTGACGTGGAAGGTCAGCTCGCCGCGGTGCACGACGACCCGCTCGATCGCGTCCCCGAAGTCGGGCCCTGTCTTCTCCGGGGACGACCCCGGACCCCGCAGAGCCCGCTCCAGCTCGTCGGCGATGTCGTCGAACTCGCCGCGCTCGGCCGCACCGCCGGGCCCGCCGTAGGGGCGCGGCGCCGACACCTTCGGGCTCTGCCGGACGACCAGCCCGCCGTAGCCGGAGGTGTCGCCGGTGGTCTTCGCGCCGAACATGCCCTTGCGGGCGATCGGCTGCTCCCGGCGCTCCTCCTCGGTCTGCGCGGGAAGCTGGTCGGCGGCCTGCTCGGCCTTCTGCTCGGGGTGCTCAGAACTCATCTAGGCCCCCTGACCCAGGAGCGGGAGCTGGCGGCGCTTGGCCTCTTCCAGCTCGGCGATCTGCTTCTGCCGCTGCGGCCCGAGCTTGGTGTTCTGGATCTTGTCGTGCAGCTTCAGGATCGCGTCCAGCAGCATCTCCGGCCGCGGCGGGCAGCCCGGCAGGTAGATGTCGACCGGGACGATGTGGTCCACGCCCTGCACGATCGCGTAGTTGTTGAACATGCCGCCGGACGAGGCGCACACGCCCATCGCGATGACCCACTTGGGCTCGGTCATCTGGTCGTAGATCTGCCGCAGCACCGGCGCCATCTTCTGGCTCACCCGGCCCGCGACGATCATCAGGTCGGCCTGCCGCGGCGTCGCCGAGGCACGCTCCATCCCCCACCGGGAGAAGTCGTGCCGGGGGTCCCCGGTCGCCATCATCTCGATCGCGCAGCACGCGAGGCCGAACGTCGCCGGCCACACCGAGCTCTTGCGCGCCCATCCCGCGACCTGCTCGACCGTGGTCAGCAGGAATCCGCTCGGGAGTTTCTCCTCTAGACCCATGTCAGTCCCACTCCAGACCGCCGCGCCGCCAGATGTAGGCGTACGCCACGAGCACGGTGACGATGAAAAGGACCATCTCGACAAGGCCGAAGAGCCCCATCCGGTCGAACGCGACCGCCCAGGGGTAAAGGAAGATGATCTCAATGTCGAAGACGATGAACAGCATCGCCGTCAGGTAGTACTTGATCGGAAAACGCCCGCCGCCGACCGGCTGCGGAGTCGGCTCGATGCCGCACTCGTAGGCGTCCAGCCGGGCGCGGTTCCACCGCTTCGGCCCGGTGAACGCGGCCATCAGCACCGAGCCCGCCGCGAAGGCGAAGGCGAGCACCCCGAGCACGATGATCGGAATATAGAGATCCATGCCTCTACGACCTCTCCTCGGGACGTACGACGTTGTACGGGACGGGCCGCCGGCGACCCGCCACCCTAACCAAGGTGATCAATAGCGCTCCCCTCAGGGGCTCGGGTACTGCACTGTAGTCCGCTCACCTGCGGAAGCTTCAATTCGATCAGCTCGATCAGGAGCGTCGTACGGGGTTCGCTCATGCCGCCGGCGCCACCTTCTGCATCGCGTTGATGACCCGGTCCATCGCGTCCCCGCCCTTGGGGTCGGTCAGGTTGGCCAGGAGCTTGAGCGTGAAGCGCATCAGCGTCGGGTGCGGCAGGCCGTGCGAGGTCAGGAACTTCATGACGCGCGGGTCGCCGATCGCCTGCACGAAGACGCGCGCGAGGGTGAAGTAGCCGCCGTGCTCGTCCTTCAGGATGCGCGGGTACTCGTAGAGGGTCCGCTCGCGCTGCGCCGGGGTGCGGCGGGCGAGCGCCTGCACCATGATGTCGGCGGCCAGCCGGCCGGACTCCAGCGCGTAGTCGATGCCCTCGCCGTTGAACGGGTTGATCATGCCGCCGGCGTCGCCGACCAGCAGCATGCCCCGGGTGTAGTGCGGCTGCCGGTTGAAGCCCATCGGCAGCGCCGCGCCGCGGATCTTGGAGGTGGCGTGCTCCTCGTCGAACTGCCAGTCCTCGGGCATCTGCGCGCACCAGCGCTTCAGCATGCCCCGGTAGTCGACGTTCTGGAACGCCTTGCTGGTGTTGAGGAGGCCGAGGCCGACGTTGGACGTGCCGTCGCCGACGCCGAACACCCAGCCGTAGCCGGGCAGGAGTCGCTCGCCGTCCCACAGTTCGAGCCACGCCTCCATGAAGTCGTCGTCGTGGCGCGGCGACTGGAAGTAGCGGCGGACCGCGACGCCCATCGGCCGGTCCTCGCGCCGCCGCAGCCCCATGGCGAGCGACAGCCGGGTGGAGTTGCCGTCGGCGGCGACGACGAGCGGCGCGCGGAACTCCGTCTCCTCGCCGTCGAGGACGGCGGTGACGCCGATGATGCGGTCGGTGCGCTCGTCCAGGATGGGACCGGTCACGTTGCAGCCCTGCAGCAGCCGCGCGCCGGCCTTCGCGGCGTGCTCGGCGAGCAGCTGGTCGAGGTCGGTGCGCTTGCGGACGAGCCCGAAGTCGGGGAAGGACGCGAGCTCCGGCCAGGGCAGCTCGACCTTGACGCCGCCGCCGTAGATGCGCAGCCCCCGGTTGCGGCCCCAGCCCGGGTCGTTGATGTCGACGCCCATGCCGATGAGGGCGCGGACGGCGCGGGGGGTGAGCCCGTCACCGCAGATCTTGTCCCGCGGGAAGACGGCCTTCTCCAGCAGGTACACGTCCAGGCCGGCCTGCGCCAACCAGTAGGCGGTCGACGATCCGGCGGGGCCTGCCCCGACGACGATCACGTCCGCGTGTCGGGTGGAGTCGGTCACGGCGTTCCTCTTCAGCTCGTTCGCTTGTGAAGCACTTCACAAGGATCCGACAGGGGAGTCTATTCCTTTATCACGACTGGTGGGTACTTCTGGGTCGGTCTGACTTTGGACCGGTCCGAACCGCCCGCCGCCGCGATCAGCCGGGATTGACCGCGTGGTGCATCGCGGCCACCCCGAACGTGAGGTCGCGCCACCGCACCGCGTCCCAGCCGGCGTCCTGGATGAGCCGCGCCAGTCCCGCCTGGTCGGGCCAGGCGAGCGTCGACTCGGCGAGGTAGCGGTAGGAGTCGGGATTGGAGCTGACCCGCGCCAGCAGCGGCAGCCCGTACCTCAGGTGCGCCTTGTGGCCGAGCGCCAGCAGCGCGTTCGGGGGGTGGCTCACCTCGCACACCAGCAGCCGCCCGCCCGGCCGCGCGACCCGGCGCAGCTCGCGCAGCGCCTTCACGGTGTCGGCGACGTTGCGCAGCCCGAAGGAGATCGTGACGGCGTCGAACGAGCCGTCCGCGAACGGCAGCGACAGCGCGTCGCCGGCCACGAAGCGCAGCCCCCGCACGCCCTCCTGCCGACGCACCCCGACGCGCAGCATCCCGAGGGAGAAGTCGCAGGCCACCGTGTCGGCGCCCGCCTCCGCGAACGGCACCGAGGACGTGCCCGTCCCCGCCGCGAGGTCGAGGATCCGCTCGCCCGGCCGCGCGTCCAGCGCCCGCACGACCTCCCGCCGCCACCGCCGGTCCTGCCCGCCGGTCATCAGCGTGTTCAGCAGGTCGTACCGCTCGGCGGTGCCGTCGAACATCGCCGCCACGTCGGCCGGCTGCTTGTCAAGAGAGGCGCGGGTCATGCCTCCAGCCTAGAGACTGCCCGGACCCGTGCGCGCCCGTGGTCCCCCTTGGTTCCCTACGGGCGCGACGGCCCGGCGGAAGCCGTCACGCGTCTTCCTTGGTGAGGGACTTCTCGTACTTCTTCCGTCCGCTGCGGACGCCGCGGGTGACGGCGGCGGACATGCGGTCGCGCTGCGCGGACAGCAGTACGTAGCTGACGATGCCGCTGATCAGCAGGGCCAGCAGCAGGAGCAGGAAGCCGCGGGCGCCGAAGAGCGCCAGCACACCCGCGGTCGCCGCGAAGATCGCGGCCCGCGCGATGGTGTAGAGGATGACGGAGCGCATGACCCTTCGAGGTTAACCCCGGTCCCGCGCGCTCCGTCCCCGGGGTCACCTCAGGACGTCCAGGAGCAGCGCCGGGTCGACGTTGCCGCCGGACAGGACGGAGACGTAGGTGCGCCCCTCGGGCAGTTCGGCGCGGCGGTCCAGGTAGGCGGCGGTGGCGACGGCGCCGCCCGGCTCGGCGATCAGGCGGGCCTCGCGGGCCAGCCGGCGCATCGCGCGGCGGATCTCGTCCTCGGTCACGGTGACGATGCCGTCCACGTGGGCGCGCAGGTGGGCGAACGGCAGGTCGCCGACCCGCTGGACGCGCAGCGCGTCGGCGAGGGTGCGGCCGGTCTTCTCGGCGTCCCAGGTGACGGGTCGTCCCGCGGCCAGGGAGTCGCGGGCGTCGGCGGCCAGTTCGGGCTCGACGCCGATCACCTTCGCCTCGGGCCGCAGCGCCTTCACGGCGGCGGCGACGCCGGCGATGAGGCCGCCGCCGCTGATCGGGACGAGCACAACGTCGACGTCCGGGCGGTCCTTGACGATCTCCAGCCCGACCGTGCCCTGCCCGGCGATGACCCGCGCGTCGTCGTAGGGCGGGATCAGCGTGAAGCCGTGCGCGGCGGCGAGCTTGCCGGCGGTCTCGGCGCGGGCCTGCCCGGTCGGCTCGACGTAGACGACCTCGGCGCCGAGCGCGATGCACCGCTCGACCTTCACGCCGGGGGTGGTGTGCGGCATGACCAGGACGGCCTTGATGCCGAGGGCGCGGGCGGCGTAGGCGACGGCCTGCGCGTGGTTGCCGCTGGAGTGCGTCACGACCCCGGCCGCGCGCTGCTCCTCGGGGAGCGCGGAGATGGCGGCGTAGGCGCCGCGCACCTTGAAGGCGCCGATCGGCTGCAGCGACTCGGCCTTCACCAGCAGTTCCGGCTCGCCGGCGGCGGGGGCGGGGTCGCGGGGGAACGGGACGAGCGGGGTCCGGACGGCGACGCCCGCGACGCGCTCGGCGGCCCGCTCGATCTCCGGCAGCGAAACAAGATCGGACATGGTCTCGAAGACTACTTCGCGCACCGCGCCGCAGGCGCGCCCCAGCCCGTTTCCCCCGTGACTTGGCAGGTCAAATGGGGTCAGTGCGGGAGCGGTGGCCACAGTGCCGAATACCGAGCGCGATCGCTCCTGCTCGGGAAACTACGGTCGGTGATCTTTTCCGAAAACAAGGGAGAAATCGGTCTTGACCCGCCACACTGTAAACAGTCCACCCGCGCCGAGAGCGGGACAAAGGGGGAGAGAAAACGTGGAGAGCACGAGCGAGCGCCTGCTGACCCCAGGGGAGGTCGCCGCCCTCTTCCGGGTCGACCCGAAGACGGTCACCCGGTGGGCCGCCGCGGGCCGCATCAGCAGCATCCGCACTCCGGGGGGCCACCGGCGCTTCCGCGAGTCCGAGGTGCACGCGCTGCTGCGCGGCGAGGAGCCCGTCGCCGAGCACTCGGCCCGCTGACGAGGCTCTGGCCGCCCGGACCGCCGCGCCCTCGACGGTCCAACCAGCCGGGCGGCCGGGGCATCGCACCGCCCCGGGGACGCCCCGCGCTCCCCGCGCCCTCCGGCGCTCAGTCCTCCGCGTCCCCCTTCCACTCCTCGAACCGGCGGAGCAGGTCCGCGTCCTCGTCCCGCCAGCGGCGCCGCCGGTCCTCCAGTTCCTCCTCGGTGAGCGACTCGCGGAGCAGCCGGTCGTAGTCGGGGTCGTCCGGGCCGATCTCCACATAGGCGTCGGCGATGATCCGTCCCTCGCGCGCGCCGGATCCGGGCTCGGAGCCGTCCGCGCCGGCGATCACGCTGTGCGGGACCCGGAGCGTGCCGTCGGGGAGCCGGATCACGTACATCGTCGATCACCCTCGCCGTCTGCCGTCGCCGTCATCACGGTGTCCTAGATCCCGTACTCGCGGTTGAAGAAGAGCATGACCTCAAGGGCCGTCCTGATGTTGCCGGCGAGCATATCCACGAGCGCGGGACGCTGCCGGGAGGAGATCGCGGCGAACGCGTCGGCGAAGAACTCGCGGCGGCCGAGCGCGCCCGGCTGCCGGTGGAAGCCGCTCGCCAGATGCGGCAGGCACTCCTCGTACAGCTTCCGGAACGCGGGGCTGTCGGACGTCCACTCGCCGTCGGGGCCGTCGATGTCGTCGAGGGCGTGCCCGACCTCGTGCAGCATCACGTCCGGGGTCGGGGACGGCCGGTCACCCACGACGATCTTGCGGTCGCCGTAGGCGCCGGCGCAGATGTCCCAGGTGGCGCGGCCGGACGGCAGCGGCCGGTCGCGCAGGTGGCCCATGTCGTCGAGCTGCGGCACCCCGCCGGGCCCCACGTAGATGCCGTCCAGCCCGGCCGCGAGCTTCTCCTTCAGCCGCTCGGGCAGCGACGCCAGGCTCTCCACCGCGCCGATCACCTCGGGCGGCGGCGGCCCGTCCCGGACGTCCCACTGCCGGTGCAGGACGTCCTCCAGCACGCCGCAGTGGCGGCGGCCGTCGGCGGCGTGCGGCATGCCGGGCGGGTGCGGTTCGACGCGGAGCCGGTCGTCGTCCAGCTCGAAGTCGCTCCAGGAGTAGTCGCCGGCGCGCGGCCGCCCGTGGCCGCGCCGCGCGAGCCGGCCGGTCAGCCCGCGCGGGCCGCCGGCGGTGTCCGCGCCGGCCGGCCCGGCGTCCGGGCCCTCCACCGCGAAGTCGTCGTCGCGGCCCGCCTTGCGGAACCGGCCGAACCGGTCCCGCGGCTGGTTGCTGCGCGGCCGCGTCCGCCCCGAGTCGGGCGGGGACGAGGCGTAGGCGAGCTCGTCCCCGCCGGCACCGTCCCGGCCCGCCTCGGGTCGGAACCGGCCGCCGCGGAGCACCTCCCGGGCCCGCTGCTCCCGGGGTTTGCGGTGGACGCCTTTGAAGCGCATCGGGCTCCTCTGTCCGCGGGACCCGCGGGGTATCGAGCGGCGTGCGCCGCTGGACCGGGTCCCCGGAGGCAGGGTAAGCCGGAACCCGACATCCCGTCATCCCCGCGAGTCACTCACGGGGACGCGCGACGCCCCCACGCCCCCCTGGTTCGCTTCGCTCAGGCGTAGGAGTGCAGGCCCGAGAACATGTAGTTCACGCCGAAGAAGTTGAACATCAGCGCGGCGAACGCGACCAGTGACAGGACCGCGGCCTTGCGGCCCTTCCAGCCGGCGGTGGCGCGGGCGTGCAGGTAGGCGGCGTAGATGATCCAGGTGATGAAGGACCAGATCTCCTTGGGGTCCCAGCCCCAGTAGCGGCCCCACGCCTGGTCGGCCCAGATCGCGCCCATGATGATGGCGGCGGTCCAGATCGGGAACGCGAACGTGGTGACCCGCATCGACAGCCGGTCCAGGCCGTCGGTCGACGGGAACCGCGACAGCACGCCGCCCTCCGCGGCGCCGCCGCGGGCCTCCGCGCGGTCCTTCACCAGGTAGAGGAGGGTCGCGGCGCCCGCCACGGTGAACGCGCCGGTCGCGATGATCGCGGCGGACACGTGCAGGGCGATCCAGTAGGAGTTGAGCGCGGCGGTGACCGGGCCGACCGAGTCGTAGAGCCAGATGTTCGCGACGCCGAGCGCGACGGCGGCGGCGATCATGACGAACGCGCCGAGGAAGCGCGCCCGGTACCGGATCAGCACGACCAGGAACGCGGTGACGGCGGCGAACGCGATCGCGGTGAGGAACTCGTACATGTTCCCCCACGGCCACCGGTTCGCGGCGAGGCCGCGGGTCACCAGCACGCCGAGGTGCGCGCCCCAGCCGAGGACGTTCAGCAGGATCGCGAGCCGGGCCCAGTCGGCGCGGACGCGGCCGGGCTCGGCCCCGTCCTGCCCCGCCTCGGCCGCGGCGGTGCCGCCGCCGGCGCCGCCCGCGACGGTCTCGGCGCCCGCGGCGCCGACCAGCACCTTCGCCGGCGCCTCCGCCGACTCCGCCGAGGCCGCCGGGGCGGCGGCCGCGCGGCGGCGGCCGAAGCCCAGGTCGGCGGCGTAGGCGACCATCGCGACGATGTACATCACGACGGTGGTCAGCATGAGCTTGTCGCTCAGGTTCGCGAGGTCGGCAGTGCTCACCTCGTCACTCCTTCGGTTCGGGCGCCGACCCGGATTCCTGATCGGCGTCGGGGTCGGGGCCGGGCTCACCTGACTCGGGCTCGCCCGACTCGGGCTCACCGGATTCGGGCTCACCGGATTCGGGCTCGTCGGACTCGGGCTCGCCTGACTCGGGCTCGGGGGCGGGCCCGTCCGCCGGACCGCGCAGCGCGGTCACGATGTCGTCGAACTCCGAGGTCGGGTTCCCCAGCGTGAGACCGCCGACCTCCACCACCGTACGCCCGCCCTTCCCGGCGCTCGCACGGACCCACACCCTGCGCCGCCGGACCATGAACGAGGTCGCCACGCCCAGCACCGCGAGGATGGACGCGACCAGGGCCGGGATGCGGCCCGGGTCGCGGTTGACCGACAGGCTCGTCCACTCCTTGAGCCCGTCGAACGTGATCGAGCCGGCCCCGTTCGGGAGCTTGAACGTCTCCCCCGGCTCCAGCAGCTTCTGGCCGTCCTTGACCGGCTGCAGTGTCTTGCCGATCCCCTCCAGCTTGTAGACCGACTGGGGGGTGCCGGAGTCCAGGCCGATGTCGCCCTTGAACGCGGTGATCGTGACGACCGGGCGCAGCGGCGCCGGGAACCCCGACACGATCTGCTTGCCGTCCTCGCTGGCGACCGCCGTCGGCCACAGGATCGCGTAGAAGGCGAGCTGGTCGGGCTGGGCGTCGGGGACCTTGATGACGCCCTCGGACGTCAGGTTGCGCGGCTCCATCTCCAGGAACGGCACCGTGTCCTGGAAGGCGACGTTGCCCTTGGCGTCCCGGACGGTGAACGCGGGCGCGTACCCGTGGCCGAGCAGGTACACCTTCGCGCCGCCGACCATCAGCGGATGGTTGATCTTCAGGTCGTACGGCTTCTCCTCGGCGTCCGGGCTCTCCCGGTACCGGACCCGCGCGTTGAAGTCGGTCGCCAGGCCGCGCTTGGCGCCGTCGGTCTCGTACGTCGCCTTGAAGTCGTCCAGCGTCATCGTGAAGGGGGCGAGCTCGCCGGTGGTGAACGCGCGCCCCGGCTCGAACTGGTCGTACAGGCCGAGCGAGTTCGCGAACGTCTTGCCCTCGGTGAGCAGCACGTTCCCCCGGTAGCCGAGCAGGTTGCCGAGGCCGAGCGCGAACAGCAGCGCGAGCAGCGCCAGGTGGAACAGCAGGTTGCCCGACTCGCCCAGGTAGCCCTTCTCGGCGGCGACGGCGCCGCCGGACTCGTCCACCCGGAACCGGCGCCCGCGCAGCGCCGTGCGCGCCTCGGCGAGCACCTCCTCCGGGGAGGCGTCCGTCTCGTACTTCGCCGACTGCGGCAGCCGCCCGAGGTTGCGGGGCGCCGCCGGCGGGCGCGCCCGCATCGACTTGTAGTGCTGGACGGCCCGCGGCAGCACGCAGCCCGCCAGCGACACGAACAGCAGGATGTAGATCGCCGCGAACCAGGGCGCGGCGAACACGTCGAACATCGAGAACTTGTCGAGCCACGGGCCGAGCGTCCTGTGCTCGTCCAGGTAGGCGACGACCTTCTCCGGCGCCTGCCCCCGCTGCGGCAGGATCGACCCAGGCACCGAGCCGAGCGCCACGAGGAACAGCAGGATCAGCGCGGTGCGCATGGTGGTGAGCTGCCGCCAGCCCCACCGCAGCCAGCCGAGCGGGCCGATGCCCTTCGGGTGCGGCACCTCCGTCGGCGCCTGCCGCGCGGCGGGTGCCTCGGTCCCGGACTCCCGGGGGTCGTCCTTGAGGTCGTGCTTGGTGTCAGTCATCTCAAATCACCGGTTCGAAGCCGCTGATCCACGACTTCAGCTCGATGGTCAGGTCACCCCACAGGCCGCTCACCAGCAGCACCCCGATGAGGACGAGCATCCCCCCGCCGATCCGCATGACCAGGGGGTAGTGGCGCTTCACGGCTCCGAACGCGCCGAGCGCCCTGCGGTAGGCGATCGCGGTGAGCACGAACGGAAGGCCGAGCCCGACACAGTACGCCAGCGACAGCAGCGCGCCCCGTTCCGCGCTCGCCTCGGCGATCGCGAGGCCCTGCACGGCGCCGAGCGTCGGCCCGATGCAGGGCGTCCAGCCGAGCCCGAACAGGACGCCGAGCAGCGGCGCGCCGGCCAGCCCGGCCGCCGGGAGCCGCCCCGACTTCAGGGTCCGCTGGAGGCCGGGGATGAGCCCCATGAACGCGAGCCCGAACACGATCGTGACGGCGCCGAGGACGCGGGTGATCGTGTCCTGGTACTCCAGCAGCCACCGGCCGAGCCCGCCGAAGACCGCGCCGTAGCTGACGAACACGACGCTGAAGCCCGCGATGAACAGCAGCGCCCCGGCGACGAGCCGCCCGCGCCGCTGGTCGGCGAGGTCGGCGCCGGTCATCCCGGTCACGTACGACAGGTAGCCGGGGACCAGCGGCAGGACGCACGGCGAGGCGAACGAGACGAGCCCGGCGAGCGCGGCGAGCGGCGCCGCCGCCACCAGCGACCCGCCGACCACCGTCTCGCTGACCGTACTCACTTTTCCTGGACGACCTTGGCGACCAGGGGGTTCAGCTTGGAGTACGTCGTGGCGCCGATGATGCGGGCGGCGACGCGGCCCTGCCGGTCGAGGACGAGGGTGCTCGGGATCGCGCTCGGCGGCACCTCCCGGAACGCCAGCGTGACCTGGCCGTCGGCGTCGTACAGGCTGGGGAAGGTCACCTTGAACTTGCGCTCGAACGCCTGGGCGTTGGCCTTGGAGTCCTTGAAGTTGACGCCGAGGAACTCGACGCCCTCGGCCTTCTTCTCGGTGTAGACCTGCTCCAGCGACGGCGCCTCGCCGCGGCACGGCGCGCACCACGACGCCCAGAAGTTGACGACGACGACCTTGCCCTTGAGCTCCGACAGGTGGAACGCCTTGCCGTCGAGGCGCTGGCCGGAGACGTCCTGGAGGCCCTTGCGGCCGGCGGGCTTGTACTCGGTGATGTTGCCGTCGCCGGCGATGAAGCGGTTGTCGCCGCCGTCCGGCCCGCTCCCGGAGGCGTTGGTCCCGGCGCAGCCGGCCAGCAGGCCGCAGAGCGCGGCGGCAGCGGCGGCGGCGCGCAGCGGGGAGACTCGGGGGCTCAACGGACCCTCCTACTACTACAAGACGTAGTACTCAACTTAGCGGTGCGGTCAGGCACCCGCGACACTGGGGCCCTTCGCGATGCCGGCGGCGGGCTCGCAGTAGGCCACCTCCACCAGCCGGCTGCCCTCGAACGTCAGGCTCGTCAGGCTGGCCAGCCCGCACTCGCGGCGGCCCGGGTGGTGCCACAGCCGGCGGTGCTCGGCGTGCAGCCGCAGGATCCAGATCGGCAGCTGGTGGCTGACGCACACGGCCTCGTGCCCGCGCGCCGCCTCCCGCGCCCTGATCACGGCGGCGCGCATCCGGGCGGCGAGCTGCTTGTACGGCTCGCCCCACGACGGCTTGACCGGGTTGACCAGGTGGCGCCAGTGCTCGGGGCGGCGCAGCGACCCGGCCCCGGCCCCGAACGTCAGCCCCTCGAAGTGGTTGTCGGCCTCGATCAGACGGTCGTCCACGGTGACGGGCAGGTCCATCGCGTCCGCGAGGGGCGCGGCGGTCTCCAGCGCCCGCTGCATCGGCGAGGAGAACAGCGCGGTCACGTCCCGGTCGGTGAACCATTTGGCGGCGGCCTTCGCCATCAGGACGCCGTCCTCGCTCAGCCGGTACCCGGGCAGCCGCCCGTACAGGACGCCCTCGGGGTTGTGCACCTCACCGTGCCGGAGCAGGTGAACGATCGTCGTGTCAGTCATCGCGGTCAGGTTACCCGCGCTCTCCACCCGGCCCGTCCCCGGTCCCACCAGTACGGCGGCGCGCTCGGCGGGGTCAGATGCGGGTGGAGGCGACGAACTCGGAGATGGCCTTCGCGGCGCGGTCGAGGTCGGCCTTCGGGGGCTTGGCGTCCTCCAGCCGCTGGGTGAACCAGTAGAAGAGCGCGGCGTCGCAGATGGCGGACTGGGCGGCCGGCGCCGTGCAGGTGATCGGCCAGGTGACGCCGCGCGGCGTCAGGACGGCCAGCTCGGCCTTCACCGCGGGCGACGGCGGGAGGTTGTCGGTGCCGGGGCCGCGGGTGAGCACCGCCTGGTAGCCGGGCACGCCGGTCGCCAGGGGCGTGCGCGTCGACAGGATGGACGAGCACTCGTTGCCCTGCGCGCGTTCGCGCTGCGCCTGGGCGGAGTCCGGGAAGTACGTGCACATCTGGATGCGGATGCCGCCGACCGAGCCCTGCCAGTTCTGCTCGACCAGGGCCGTCCCGAAGTCGCCGACCGAGCTGGCGCCCGCGTTCGCGCCGACCGACGCCTCGCACTCCGCCCCTGCCGGGCCGATCAGCAGCCCCTGCCCGGAGCGGTACACGGCGGCGTTCTTCGGCATCGTGACCTGCGCGGGGAGCGTCACCTTCGCCGGGCCGTCGGTCGGGGTGATCACCGCGCCCGGCGCCCGCGTGATGCACGGCCTCACGTCCGCGACGGTGGCGGCGACCCGGGCCGTCGCCGAGGGGCGCGGCGCGGGGTCCTGCTTGGTCACCTGCTGGACGGCGATGGCGCCCGTGCCGACGACCGCGACCGTGCCGACCGCGACGGCGGTGAGGCCCGCGCCGCTGCCGAGGAACGCCTTGACGGCGGAGCCCGCGGCGACCTTCCCGGCGACCGACGCCGTCCCGGCCCCGGACACCCCGGCGCCGGAGGCTCCGACGGCGGCGCCCGTCCCCGCGGCGGCTCCTGCGGCGCCGGCTCCGGCGGCGGACGCCGCACCAGCGGCGCCCGGCATCAGCCAGGCGGCGAGCGGGAACAGCGCGGCGAGCGCCACGGCGCCCGCGGACAGGGCGTGCACGCCCCGGGCCTCCCAGTCCCGGCCGTAGGCGGCCTGGGCGGTGCGTTCCAGGTCGTCCACGAAGGCGGCGGCGCCGGCCGGGCGCTCCTCCGGCGACTTGGCCATGCCCTGCAGGACGAGCGGCCGCAGCGCCTCGGGCACGGCATCGACGGGGATCTCGCCGGTGAGGTGCGCCCGCATCAGCTCGGCACGGCCACCGCTGTAGGGCCGCTGTCCGGTCACGCACTCCACGAAGACGCAGGTCGCGGCGTACACGTCGGTCCTGGGCGTGGCGACGTGCCTGCTCCACTGCTCCGGAGCCATGTAGTACGGGGTCCCGGCGCCGCCCGCCTCCTCCCCGGCGGGGGTGGCGATGCCGAAGTCGACGAGGCGGCTCCGCCCGTCCGCAGGGACGACGACGTTCGCGGGCTTGTAGTCGCGGTGGACGACGCCGACCGCGTGCGCGGCGGCCAGCCCCAGCAGCGAGCCCTTCAGGACGGCCAGCGCCGCCTCCGGGCCGAGCGCGCCGTGCCGCGCCAGCACCTCCTTGAGGGAGACGCCGTCCACGGCCTCCATGACGATCGCGGCGGTGTCCGGCCCCTCGACGAGCCGGAAGAGGCGCGCCACGTGCGGGCTGTTCGCGCGGCCGAGCATGAGCGCCTCATGGCGGAGCCGCTCCCGGTCCGCCTCGTCCGCCCGCGCCGCCAGATACTTGATCGCCACCGGGGTACCGGACGCGTCGTGCCGGGCGAGCACGACCCGCCCCTGGGCGCCCGCGCCCAGCTCGCGCACCTCGGTGTACCCGCCGACCCGCCACTCGCCTTCCATGATCGCGAGAACCTACCGAACAAGGTTCGCGCGTGGCGACCCGGGGCGGGCGCGGGGCAGGTCAGGCCGGGGCCGGGACGTCGGCGAGAGCGTCCGTGGGAACGTCGGCGGGAACGGCCGCGCGCAGGGCGGTGACGGCGGCGCGGATCGCCGGGCGGCGGGCCGCCTCCTCCCGCCACACCGCGTACACGCGGCGCGACAGCGGCGCGGCCAGCGGCACGATCGCGACGCCCGGCGGGACGTCGCAGCGGCCGAGGCGCGGCAGGATCACGCAGCCGAGCCCGGCGGCGACCAGGGACAGCTGCGTCGCGAACTCGTAGGCCATGTGGTCGATGCGGGGCTCGCTGCCGGCGGCGCGGAGCGTGCGCAGCAGCCAGTCGCAGCAGATGCTGTCCGGCACGGAGCTGATCCACGGGTCACCGGCCAGCTCGCCGAGGTCGATCGTGTCGCGGCCGGCGAGGGGGTGGTCGGCGGGCAGCGCCACGTCCGCGACGTCGTCGCAGATGACGCCCTTGCGCAGGCCCTCGGGCAGCGGCAGCGGCTCGTTGTTCCAGTCCTGGACGACGGCCATGTCGAGGTCGCCGCGGGAGACCAGCGGCATGCTGCGCATCGGGTCCTCCTCGCGGAGCAGGACGCGCAGGTCGGGGTGGTCGGCGCGCAGGGCGCGCAGCGCGCTCGGCACGAGCCCGCGGACGGCGGTGGGGAAGGCGGCGAGGGTGAGCTGGCCGACGACGGAGCCGCGGTGCGCCTCCAGGTCGGCCTGCGCCTGCTCGACGAGGGAGAGGATCCGCTCGGCGTGCGCGACGAGCAGTTCGGCGGCGTCGGTCAGCCGGACGCCGCGGCCGTTGCGCTCCAGGAGCTTCTGCCCGGTCTCCCGCTCCAGCTTCGCGAGCTGCTGGGACACCGCCGAGGTGGTGACGTGCAGCACGTCGGCGGCGGCGCTGACCGAGCCGTAGGTCGCGACCGAATGGAGGGCGCGCAGCCGTTCCAGATCAAGCATGAAGCAATACTAAAACGAGATGTCAAGCATTTCTCGCTTGTCCTAAAGAAAATGGCGGGGGCACGATCGGGGGATGAGATCGCGCCACGTCCTGCTGGCCACCGTGATCGCGGCGCTGTGGGGGTTCAACTTCGTGCCCATCAAGGTGGCGCTGGAGGACTTCCCTCCGCTGCTGATGGCCGCCCTGCGGTTCACGGCCGCCGCGCTGCCCGCGGTGTTCCTCGTCCGCCGCCCGCCGGTGGCCGCGCGCTGGTTCATGCTGATCGGGGTGCCGCTCGGCGTCGGGCAGTTCGGGCTGCTGTTCCTCGGCATGAACATGGGCATGCCGGCGGGGCTCGCGTCGGTCGTCCTCCAGGTCCAGGCGGTCTTCACGGCGCTGTTCGCGGGCGCGCTGCTCGGCGAGCGGCTCGGCGCCCGGCAGGTCGCGGGCATGGTCGTGGCGTTCGGCGGCGTCGCGCTGCTCGGCGCTGCGCGGGCGGAGGGCGGCTCCCCGGTCGGGGCGTTCCTGGTCTGCCTCGGCGGCGCGGCCGGCTGGGGCCTGGCGAACGTCGGGATGCGGCGGATGAACCAGGTCACGAAGGAGCCGGTGGACGCGTTCGGGTTCATGGTGTGGATGTCGCTCGTGCCGCCCCTCCCGCTGCTGGCGCTGTCGCTGGTCTTCGAGGGGCCGGGGGCGCTGCCGGACTCCGCCCGGCACCTGTCGGTCGCCGGGGTCGCCTCGCTCGCGTTCATCGCCTACGCCGCCACGCTGTTCGGCTTCGGCGCGTGGGGCTGGCTGATCCGCCGGTACGAGGCCGGGACGGTCGCCATGTACTCGCTGCTCGTCCCGCCGTTCGGGCTGGTGTCGGCGGCGTTCCTGCTGGACGAGCGGATGACGGCGGTGCAGCTCGCCGGCGCCGCGCTGATCATCGCGGGGGTCGCGGCCGGGACCGTCCGGCCGCGGTGGCCCCGCGCGGCCCTCCGCAGGCTCCGAACCCGTGAGGTGAGCTGACATGCACGCGGTAGCAGACATGCGGGGAATGCACGCTTCGCTCGTCACGCCCTTCACCCGCACCGGCGAGGTGGACGCCGCGTCGCTCGAACGCCTCGCCGTCCACTGCCTGGCGAACGGCGTGGACGGCCTGGTCGCGCTCGGCACCACCGGCGAGGCCGCGATGCTCACGCCCGAGGAGCGGCGGACCGTCCTGGAGGTGTGCGGCGGCGTCGCCCGCGAGTCCGGCGTCCCGCTGATCGTCGGCGCCGGGACGATGGGCACCGCCGACTCGATCGAGCAGGCCCGCGAGCGCGCCGCGTTCGCCGACGCGCTGCTGGTCGTCGTCCCCTACTACCTGCGCCCGTCGGACGAGGCCGTCGTCGAGCACTTCGCCGCCATCGGCGCGGCCGTGGACGTCCCGCTCCTGCCCTACAACATCCCGTACCGAACGGGTAAGGCCCTGTCCGCCGAGACCCTCCTGCGGATCCTCGCGCTCGACTGCGTCACCGGGATGAAGCACTGCGCGGGCGGCATCGACCACGACACACTGGCCGTGCTGGCGTCCAACCCGGGCAAGGCGATCCTCTGCGGCGACGACGCGTACATCTACCCGATGCTGCGGCTCGGCGCGGCCGGGGGCATCGCCGCGTGCGCGTGCCTCGCGCCGTCCGCCTACGCGGCGATGGCCCGCGGAGACGGGACGGACGCCCTCAAGCTCCACAACGCGCTGCTCCCGATGGCGGACGCGCTGTTCAGCGAACCGGCGCCCGCCGTCCTCAAGGCGTGCCTGGCCGAGGTCGGGCTGATCGACGACCCGGCGGTGCGCGCTCCCCTGTGCGCACCGCGCCCCGAATCCGTCGCCGCCGCCATGGCGGCCTTCCAGGCCCTCTAGGCGGCGGCCAGGGCCCGCTAGGACGACGCCTGGGCGGCGGCTCGGGCGGCGTGCGGGAGGGCGTCCAGGATGCGTCCCAGCGCCTCCTCGTCGTGCGCGGCCGACAGGAACCACACCTCGTACGCCGACGGCGGCAGGTACACGCCGCGCTCCAGGGCGGCGTGGAAGAACGCCGCGTACGCCTTGGAGTCCTGCCGCTGCGCGGCGGTGAAGTCGCCCACCGGCGCGTCGCTGAAGAAGAGCGAGAACAGGCTGCCGGCGTTCTGCCGGACGTGCGGCACGCCCTCCCGCTCCAGCGCCTCCGACGCCGCCTTCCCGACGATCTCCGCCGACCGGTCGATGGCCGCGTAGACGTCGGCGGTGGCGTTGCGCAGCGTGGCGAGCCCGGCGGCGGTCGCGAGCGGGTTCCCGGACAGGGTGCCCGCCTGGTACACGGGCCCGGCCGGGGCGAGGTGGTCCATGATGTCGGCGCGGCCGCCGAACGCGGCGGCGGGCAGCCCGCCGCCCATCACCTTCCCGAACGTCATCAGGTCGCCGGCGACGCCCTCGATCCCGTACCAGCCGGACGCGGACGCGCGGAACCCGGTGAGCACCTCGTCGACCACCAGCAGCGCCCCGTACCGCTCGCACAGCCGCTTCAGCAGCGCGTTGAACCCGTCCAGCGGCGGGACCACGCCCATGTTGCACGGGACGGCCTCGGTGATGACGCACGCGATGTCGGTGCCGTGCTCGTGGAACGCCATCTCCGCGGCGGTGACGTCGTTGTAGGGCAGGATCAGCGTGTCGGCGGTCGTCGCGCCGGTGACACCGGGCGTGTCGGGCAGCCCGAACGTGGCGACGCCCGACCCGGCCGCCGCGAGCAGCGAGTCCACGTGCCCGTGGTAGCAGCCCGCGAACTTCACGATCTTGGTGCGTCCGGTGAAGCCGCGCGCCAGCCGGATCGCCGACATCGTCGCCTCGGTCCCGGAGTTGACCAGCCGGACCTTCTCCACCGGGGTGCGCGCCACGATCTCCTCGGCGAGCTCCACCTCGCCCGGGGTGGGCGCGCCGTAGGACGTGCCGCGGCCCGCCGCGTCCCGCACCGCCTCGACCACGGCCGGGTGCGCGTGCCCGAGGATCAGCGGACCCCAGGAGCACACCAGGTCGACGTAGGTGTTGCCGTCGGCGTCCGTCAGGTACGGGCCCTGCCCGGACGCCATGAAGCGGGGCGTCCCGCCGACGGCGCCGAAGGCCCGCACCGGCGAGTTGACGCCGCCGGGCACGACCCCGGCGGCACGGTCGAACAGCTGGCGGGAGCGATCGAAATCAGTCACGGTTGCAGTCTCTCAGTTGCAGTTCGGCGACTTGCCTTGACCTCGCGCCGTACGGGCCGATATTCCACCAAGTACGACATCGGAGGGATGGGCTTTCAACGTGGTTGACGGCTGGACGGTCCCGGGCTTCACCCACGAGCGGGAGCTCGGCAGGGGCGCCTCGGGCCGCGTGGTGCTGGCGGTCGACGACCCGACCGGCACGAAGGTCGCGATCAAATACCTCGACGGCGCGCTCGCGGCCGACGAGGCGTTTCTGGCGCGGTTCCGCGCCGCGGCGCGTCCCCTGTCCCAGCTCGAGGACCCCAACGTGGTCGACTTCTACGACTTCGTGGAGTCCGCGGACGGCGCCGCGATCGTGATGCAGTGGGTCGAGGGCGTCAGCCTGCGCCGGGTGCTGGCCGCGCAGGGCCCGAGCGGCCCCCTGGCGGCCCTGTCGCTGCTCGGCGGGGTGCTCCTCGGCCTGGCCGCCGCGCACGAGCACGGCGTCGTGCACGGCGCGCTGCGGCCGTCGAACATCCTGGTCGACGCCGACGGCAACGCCCGGCTCACCGACTTCGCGACGGCGCCCGCCGGCACCGAGGTGCGGTCCGGCGCGCAGTACGCGGCGCCCGAACTGTGGGACGGCGAGCCCGCGACCGTCGCCACCGACCTGTACGCCGCGACCGCGGTCTTCTTCGAGTGCCTCACCGGCCGCCCCCCGTACGCGGGGCGCAACATGGCGCGGCTGCACCGCGAGGCGGCCGTCCCGGCCGAGGAGGTGCCGGGGCCGCTGCGCACGCTCGTCCACCAGGGCCTCGCGAAGGAGCCGGAGCACCGCCCGAAGTCCGCCGCCGACTTCCTCGGCGCGCTGGAGGACGCGGCCGTCTCCGCCTACGGGCCGTCGTGGGAGGCGCAGGGCCGCGGCCGGCTCACCGAACTCGCCGCGCAGGCCGCGCTGCAGCCGGAGCCGCCGAAGCCCAAGCCGTCCCGCAGCAGCGGCCGGAACCCGGTCGTCGCCGGCAAGCAGCCCGGCCGCCGCTCCCGCGTGCCGTGGGTGGCCGCGGCCGTCGCCCTGGTCGTCCTCGCCGGAGGCGGCGCGGGCGCGGCGACGCTCCTGAAGAAGGACGACAAGGCGTCGCCGCCGCCCGAACCGGTGCCGACGCCCGCGCAGACCAGCAGCCCCCAGCCGACCCTGCCGGCCGGCGGGGTGAACCCGGCGCCGCTCATCGAGCGGATCGACCGGGCCGTCGCGCAGACCCCGGGCGCGACGTTCAGCTACTGGCAGACCGGCTGCTGCGGCTTCCCCCTCAGCGGCAAGGGCACGCTCGGCCCCGCGGCCCACTCCATGACGATCACCGGGTCGGGCGCGGCCCGCAAGCCGGTGCGCGCCGTGATCGTCGAGGACCGGCTGTACGTGCGGGTCGGCAAGCAGTGGCGGCCGTCGGCGTTCGGCGGGCGCGGCTACCCGGCGGTGGCCGACCAGGTCCGCCAGGGCAGTTCCGTCGCGAACCTCACCACCCTGCTGCGGACGGCGACGAAGCTCGCCAAGTCGGGAGCGATCTACGAGGGCGAGGCGCCCGCCGCGAAGCTGGCGGAGGCCCCCGGCGTCGGCCCCATGTACGCGCGGATGGCGCAGGCGACCGGCGTCGAGAAGATCACCTTCGCCATCAAGCTCGACGCTCGGCAGCGCCCGGTCAAGTTCTGGGTGCGCGCCGGGGCTGAGAAGGGCCGCAACCAGGTGCAGCACGGCTCCTACACCAAGTGGGGCGCCGCGCCCGCCATCAACGCCCCGCGCTGAGCCGGGCGCGGGGCGGGGTCAGGCGCGGCGCTGAGACAGGCGCCGCGCCGAGTCAGGCCCGGCGCGGGGTCAGGCGCCCTCGCAGGCGTCCGCGAGGACCTCCAGGAGGCGCAGCGGGTCGGGCAGCGAGTCGCGCTCGGGCGGCCGCACCCAGGCCACCTCGCGCCCGTACGGCAGCACGGACGGCGGCGCGACCACGTAGCTGTCGCGGCAGTGCCACCGCATGCCCGGCGTCTCGGCGACGTCCTCCGGCAGGGTGTCGAGATGGCACGACCACCACTCGTCCTCGTCGACGGGCGCGCCGCGGGTCGCGACGAAGAACAGGTACCGCTCGCCCCCGAACGACGCGACCGGACCGACGGGAAGCTCGTCCCGCTCGATCCGGTCGAGGGCGATGGCGCCGGCGGCGGCCGGGACGTCGAACACGTCGAAGACCCGGCCCGTCGGCAGGATGATGTTGGCCTGCGGGCGTTTCTCCCACCAGCGCGCGATCACGTCGGGGTCGACGCTGGCCTGGTGCGCCCAGGCCGCCGATACCGGGTGCGCGCCCGGGTCGGGACACCCGATCCGGTCGCAGGAGCACGCCCGGTCGGCGCCGACGTGGGCGCCCGGATAGCACGGCCATCCGAGCTCCGCGTACTCCCGCGCGACCGCGGCCATCCGGTTGTTCCGTGCCGCCTTCTGCCGCCTGTGCCCAGTGACCGCCAGCATCTCGCCCCCCAATAGCCCAAGGTCGCGCGTGGGTTCCTTGGTTACCGATGATGCCCGCACGTGTCACGCCCAGACACGGCAACCCCCAGAAAACGACCCTAAGTAACTAGGGACCGTCCTGGCCTGCGTCAGGACACCATCCTGGCGGCCTCGGCCGCCCAGTAGGTGAGGACCATGTCGGCGCCGGCGCGGCGGATCGAGACCAGCGACTCCATGATGGTGCGCTCGCGGTCGATCCAGCCCTTCTCGGCAGCGGCCTCGATCATCGCGTACTCGCCGCTCACCTGGTAGGCGGCGACGGGCACGTCCACCGTGTCGCGGACGCGGCGGACGATGTCGAGGTAGGCGCCCGCGGGCTTCACCATGACCATGTCGGCGCCCTCGTCGAGGTCGAGGAGCACCTCGCGGATCGACTCGTCGGCGTTCGCCGGGTCCTGCTGGTGGGTGGAGCGGTCGCCGAACTGCGGCGCGCACTCGGCGGCGTCGCGGAACGGGCCGTAGTACGCCGACGCGTACTTCACCGAGTACGCCAGGATCGCGACGTCGGGGTGGCCGGCGGCGTCCAGCGCCCCCCGGATCGCGCCGACCTGGCCGTCCATCATGCCGGACGGGCCGACCACGGCCGCGCCGGCCGCGGCCTGCGCGACCGCGATCGAGGCGTACCGCTCCAGCGTCGCGTCGTTGTCGATCTCGCCCGCGTCGGTGAGGATGCCGCAGTGCCCGTGGTCGGTGTACTCGTCCAGGCACAGGTCCGTCATGACGACGGCGGCGTCGCCGAGGTCGGCCGCCAGGTCGCGCAGCGCGAGCTGGACGATCCCGTCGGGGTCGTCGGCGGCGGAGCCGGTGCCGTCCTTCACCGCCGGGATCCCGAACAGGATGATGCCGCCGACGCCGGCCTCGGCCGCCTCGTGCGCGGCCTTGCGCAGGCTGTCGCGGGTGTGCTGGAACACGCCCGGCATGGACGCGACCGGCTGCGGCTCGGTGATCCCCTCCTTGACGAACATCGGCAGGATGAGATCGGCCGGCGCGAGCCGCGTCTCGGCGGTCAGCCGGCGCAGCGCGGGCGTGCGGCGCAGCCGCCGCGGCCGGGCGACGGGAAACTGTGCGGACATGGGTTCCTCTGGATGGTCTACTTCCGGCGCCGGGCCCCCCGGCGCATCTGGCTGGGCTTGCGGAGCGGGTCCCCCGCCTCGATCTGGGCCGCCCGCCGGTTCGCACCGTACTCCGCGAGCGCCTCGGCGAGGGCCGATACCGACGGCTTCTCCGCCATCACGTCGACGCGCAGCCCGTACTCCTGCGCTGTCTTGGCGGTCTGCGGCCCGATCACCGCGATCACCGTCACGTTGTGCGGCTTGCCGGCGATGCCGATCAGGTTCTTCACCGTGGACGACGAGGTGAACAGCACCGCGTCGAACCCGCCGCCCTTGATCGCCTCGCGGATCGGGGCGGGCGGCGGCGCGGCGCGGACCGTCCGGTAGGCGGTCACGTCCTCGCACTCCCAGCCGAGTTCGGTCAGCCGGGCGATCAGCACGTCGGTGGCGATGTCGGCGCGCGGCAGCAGCACCCGGTTGATCGGGTCGAGGTCCTCGTCGTAGGGCGGCCACTCGCGGGCCAGGCCCTCGCCGGACTGCTCCCCGGCCGGGACGAGGTCGGGCTGGATGCCGAACTCGACCAGCGCGGCGGCGGTCTGCTCGCCGACGGCGGCGACCTTCAGCCCGGCGAACGCGCGGGCGTCGAGGCCGTAGTCGACGAACTTCTCCCGGATCGCCTTGACCGCGTTGGTGGAGGTGAACACCACCCACTCGTAGCGGCCGGTGACGAGGCCCTTGACGGCCCGGTCCATCTGCTGGGGGGTGCGCGGCGGCTCGACGGAGATCGTCGGGACCTCGTCCGGGACGGCGCCGTACCCGCGGAGCTGGTCCGACAGGGTCGCGGCCTGCTCCTTGGTGCGCGGCACCAGCACCCGCCAGCCGAACAGCGGCTTGGTCTCGAACCACGACAGCCGGTCGCGCCAGGCCACGACGTCCCCCACGATGATCATGGCGGGCGACTCCATGCCCTTGGTGTCGGCCGCGAGCCTGCTCAGCGTCGAGACGACCGTCTCCTGCTCGGTGGTGGTGCCGAGGCTCGTCATGGCGGCCGGGGTGGAGTCGGGGCGCCCGGCCGCGACCAGGCCCTTGGCCACGTCGGCGACCGCGCCCTCCGCGCCGGTGATGACGAGCGTCGCGGAGTCGCTCGCGAACGCCTCCCAGTCGACGCCGCCGGACGAGGCGTCCACGAACCGGAACTCGCGGTGCTCGGGGTCGGTCAGCGGGATGCCCGCGTAGCCCGGCACGCCGGTCACCGCGGACACGCCCGGCACGACCTCGAACGGCACGCCCGCCTTGTGCAGCGCGGCGCCCTCGGCGGCCAGGCCGCAGGCGACGCCCGGGTCGCCGGCGAACATCCGGACCACGCGCCGGCCGGCCTTGGCGGCGCGGACGGCCATCTTCACCGGGTCGCCCTCGGCGGTGTCGACGATCTCGGCGTCCGCGCGGCAGTGCGCGAGGACGTCGTCGGGGCAGTGCGCGCGGCTGACGATGACGGTGTCGGCGCGCTCCAGCTCGGCGGCGGCGCGCAGCGTCAGCAGCCCCGGGTCACCCGGGCCCATGCCGACGATCGCGACCGTCCCCGGCTCCGTCGTCCGGCGCGCCGCCGGGGACGCGCCCGGGGCCGCGCCCTTGGTGCTCCTGGCGGCCTTGCTCTCGCCCGCCCTGCTCTCGGCGGCGGTGCTCTTCGCGGCGGGGCTCAATCGCGCTCCCCCATCAACTGGTCGGCCCCCTGCGCGAGCAGCCGGGCCGCGAGGTCGCGGCCGATCTGCTCGGCGGCATCCGGGTGGCCGCTTGCGGACAGCCTGATCTGCCGGCTCCCGTCGTACGCGGCGACGGTCGCGGTCAGATGCAGCTCTTCATCTACTTCGGCAGCGTATGTTCCCACGGGAGCGGAGCAGCCCGCCTCCAGCACCGCCAGGATCGTCCGCTCGGCGGTGACGGCGCGCCTGGTCGGGGCGTCGTCGACCGTTCCAAGCAGCTCCAGCAGGTCGGTGCGGTCGGCGCGGCATTCGAGGGCGAGCGAGCCCTGGCCGGGCGCGGGCAGCATCTGGTCGGGGTCGAAGACCTCGCCGACCTCCGCCAGCCGGCCGATGCGCTTCAGGCCCGCGTGCGCCAGCACCACGGCGTCCAGCTCGCCGTCGGCGATCTTGCGGAGCCGGGTGTCGGCGTTGCCGCGGATCGGCACGATCTCCAGGTCCGGGCGGAGCGCGCGCAGCTGCGCGACCCGGCGCGGCGAGCCGGTGCCGACGCGGGCGCCGCGCGGCAGGTCGGCCAGCTTGGACGGCCCGCACAGCGCGTCCCGCGGGTCGTCGCGGCGCGGCGTCGCGGCCAGCGCGATGCCCGGCGTCTCCGAGGTCGGCAGATCCTTCAGCGAGTGCACGGCGAAGTCCACCTCACCGGACAGGATCTTGTCGCGGAGGGCGTTGACGAACACGCCCGTGCCGCCGATCTGGGCGAGCAGGGCCTTGGAGACGTCACCTTGCGTCGTTACCCCGACCAGCTCCACGGCATGCCCGGTCAGCCGGGTCAACGCGTCCGCGACGCCCTGCGACTGCGTCGTCGCCATCAGGCTCTTGCGGGTGCCGAGCCGCAGCGCGCGGCCCTTGCCAGTAGTCACGTCTCGTCTCCTTCACGCCCCGGGGCCGCGTGCCGGGCGCTGACCGCCCGGACGCTCGCGGCCTGGGCGTTCACCGTCTCCACGTTGACACCGTCCGGCGGCACGGCGCTCGCCACGGTGTTCGCCGACACGGGCGCGGGGCTGACGCAGTCCGCCTCCGCGCACTCCGGCGCGATCTCGGCCGCGGGCTCGTCCTCGCGCATGTCGGCGCGGGCCACCGCCTCGGGGGCCTTCGGGTCCAGGTCGAACAGCTCGCGCAGCGCGTCGGCGTAGGAGTCGCCGCCCGGCGCCGCCGCCAGCTCCTTGACCCGGACGGTCGGCGCGTGGAGCAGCTTGTCCACCACGCGCCGCACGGTCTGCTCGATCTCCTTGCGGTCCCGGTCGTCCAGTTCCGGCAGCCGGCCGGTCAGCCGGGCCAGCTCCGCGTTCACCACCTTCGCCGCCTTGCTGCGCAGCGCGACCACGGTCGGCGCGACGGCGGCGGCGCGGGCGGCGCTGAGGAACGCCTCGACCTCCTCGCACACGATCCGCCGGACCGCCTCGACGGCCGCCGGGCCGATCGCCCTCGCGGCCTCCTGCGCGGTGCGCAGGTCGTCCAGCCCGGCGAGTTCGACGCCGGGCAGCTCGCGGACGGACCGCTCTATGTCGTGCGGGAGCGCCAGGTCCAGGAAGAAGCGGCGCCGGCCGTCGTCCCCGACGCCGCGCGCCGCCAGCTGCGCGGCCGTCAGGACCAGGCCGGTCGCGCCGGTGCAGGACACCACGAGGTCGGCGCCGGCGAGCGCGTCGTCCAGGTCGGCCAGGTCGATCGCGCGGGACGGGGCGTCCAGCGACTCGGCGAGGCGGACGGCGTTCGCGTGCGTGCGGTTGGCGATCACCACCTCGCCCGCCCCGGCGCGGCTCAGCGTGGCCGCGGCCAGCGAGCTCATCGACCCGGCGCCGACCACCAGCGCGCGCACCCCCTCCAGCGGGCCGAGGTGCCGGGCGGCGACGTCCAGGCCCACGCTGACCAGCGACGCGCCGGCCTTGTCGATGCCGGTCTCGTGGTGGGCGCGCTTGCCCACCCGCAGCGACTGCTGCAGGACGTCGTGCAGGTCGCGGCCGAGCGTCCCCTCGTCCTGCGCGAGCTTGAACGCCTGCCGGATCTGGCCGAGGATCTGGCCCTCGCCGACGACCATCGACTCCAGCCCGCACGCCACCGCGAACACGTGCTGGACGGCCCGCTCCTCGTAGTGGACGTACAGGTGCCGGGACAGGTCGTCCATCGGGACGCCGGAGTGCAGGGCCAGCAGCTCGGAGATCGCGGACACGCCGCCGTGGAACTTGTCGACCACGGCGTAGATCTCGACCCGGTTGCACGTCGAGACGATCGCGGCCTCGACGACGTTCGCCGAGTCGTGCACCGCGTGCAGCAGCTTGGCCAGGTCGTCCCCGGCCACCGCCGCCCGCTCCAGCACCGCCACGGGCGCGCTGCGGTGACTGAGACCCACCACCAGAATGCTCATGCCGCGTCCTCGCTCATGATCGCCCGCCTCACGCCCGCCCCGCCGCCGGTCCCGGTTCCGGTCCCCCGCTCGACCCGGCTCATGCTTCAACCGTCTCTACGTACTGCGAAGTCCCGGGCGGCGCGTCGCCCGCGGCCAGCGGGGCGAAGCCGTCCGGCCCGCCGGCCTTGCGCGCCTCGTGGAACGCGAGGATCTGCAGCTCGATCGACAGGTCGACCTTGCGCACGTCGACCCCGTCGGGCACCGACAGCACGACGGGGGCGAAGTTCAGGACGCTGGTCACGCCCGCGGCCACCACGCGATCGCAGACTCCCTGGGCGGCGCCCGCGGGGGTCGCGATCACGGCGATGGACACGCCGTGGCCCGCGATGATGTCCTCCAGCCGGTCGATGTGCGCCACCGTCATGCCGGAGATCTCCTGTCCGACGATGGCCTCGTCCGCGTCCAGCAGGCCCGCCACGCGGAAGCCGCGGGACGCGAAACCGCCGTAGCCGGCCAGCGCACGGCCCAGGTTACCGACCCCGATGATGGCGATCACCCAGTCCTGGGTGAGGCCGAGCTCGCGGGAGATCTGGTAGACGAGGTACTCGACCTCGTAGCCGACGCCGCGCGTGCCGTAGGAGCCGAGGTGGGACAGGTCCTTGCGGAGCTTGGCCGAGTTCACGCCGGCGGCCGCCGCCAGTTCCTCGGAGGAGACGGTCGCGACGCCGCGCTCCTGGAGCCCGGTGAGCGCCCGCAGGTACACCGGGAGCCGCGCCACGGTGGCTTCGGGGATGCCGCGGCCCGCGCGGTCGCGGTGCCGGTTCTGTCGAGGTGTCACGGCCTGCTCTTCAAGCTCGACGCTGGGGACGGGGCGCCGGATGGCCCCCTCGCCCCGGCCTGCGCGGCTCGGTGACGGCCTGACGACCGCGGCCCGACCGCCCCCAGGGCTGGCCACCAGGTTAAGCCTTTGTGAACACGCGCACAAAGTCACCCCCCGGTCGGACGGGCCGGGCGGACGCGCGGAAACGCCGCCCTACTGGGCCTTCCAGCCTACGGGCCCACAACCCGAATGTCGTTCGGATGTGACCGACCCGACACCCCCGGCGGGTTTTCGCCGGTCAGCGGAGCTTGCCGACGGCGGCGCGCAGCCGGTCCTCGTCGACCCGCCAGAAGTCGTGCTGGACGCCGTTGACCAGCGTGACCGGGATCTGCTCCCAGTACCGCTCGTAGTCGGCCTCCGACCGCGTGATGTCGCGCTCCTCCCATGCGACGCCGAGCTCGCCGGCGACCCGCTCGATCACCGCGCGGGCGTCGTCGCACAGATGGCAGCCCGGCTTGCCGAGCAGCGTGATCATGATCTCGTCCGGCATGTCACCTCCCGGGGACCCCCGGCGCCGGCAGCGGCACCTTGGCCGGGCCGAGCTTCAGCTCGATCACGTTCGTGGCCAGCACGTGCGTGCGCGACTCCGCCAGGAACCGGCGCAGGTGCGCCTGGCCCCGGTGCGCGGCGAACGCCGCCTCGTCCCGGAAGAGCTGGTAGAAGATCCGCTGCGTGGGGCCGCCGACCACCTCGTGGCAGGCGAAGATCACCGTGTCCGGCTCGGCCGCCAGCGCGGCCTTCACCAGGTCGGCGGCGAGCCGGTCGAAGGCGTCCTCGCGGCCGTCCAGCAGCGTGTAGACGGTGATCTGGCCGCACGCGTTCGCCAGGTCACCGCCGGGCGCGGGCGCCGGGGCGCCCGGCAGGCCGGGCAGGCCGGGCAGCCCGGCGGGGCCGCCCAGGCCGTCGACGGCGGTCGGCCCGGCCGGGTTGTCGGAGAAGCGCAGCTCCTCGACGGACGGCTCCGGGAAGCGCAGCTCGCCGCGGCGCGGCTCGGGCGAGGGGGTCGGCGCCGGGACGGGCTCGGGCTTCGCCGCGTACGGCTGCTCCTCGTAGCCGGTCGGGGGCCGGTAGCCGTCCTGGTCGTCGTAGCCCTCGTACTCGTCGTAGTCGCCGTCCTCGTCGTAGACGGGGATCGTGCGCATCGCGCCGTACCAGACGAGCCCGACCGCGGCGCCGAGCGCGATCACCGCGAGCGGCGCCGGCAGGAACCCGCGGGTGCCGCTGACGACCAGCACGCCCGCGAGCGCGACCAGCGCGACCGGGATCAGCAGCTCGGCGGCCTCCTGGTCCTGCTTGCTCGCGAGCCACGCGGTGACGCCGGTGCACGCGGCCAGGGACACCACCGCGACGACGTGCGCGCCGTCGATCAGCAGCAGCGGCAGCGCGTCGTAGGTGGAGCCCGGCTTGGGCAGGCTCTTGGACAGCGAGCCCTTGAGCGGGTCAAGGATGAGGATCACGATCGCGACCACCGTGTAGGAGATCGCGAACAGCCATCCCGCGAACCGCACCTGCACGTAGCGCGCGATCAGCTCGACCATGCCGAGCGCGAGCCACACCGGCCCGATCAGCGCGGCGCCGAGTTCCATGACCCGGAACAGCGGGCCGTTGAACCCCATCATGAAGCCGAGGGCCATGCACAGCAGGGCGAGCGTCAGCCCGACCTGGGTGAAGGACCACGCGATGAGGTAGAGCAGCCGGTCCTTGTGGGCGCGCTGAACCAGCAACCCGGTGGCGGCCAGGGCGCCAAGGGTCGCCAGAAGCGCGAGAAGAGCGGAGACCATCGCGCCTAATGGTGCCCGATGCCGCGAGCGGACGGGTAACCGCGCCGTTGAAGAGCGGGAAAGGCCCCACGAAACCGGCCATTGCTTCCCGTACCTTCCGGTATCTAGAGTGGCAGATCACGCCGGAGGTCGCGTACGCCCCGAGGAGAACTGCATGAGCAGCTTGTCCCTCGATGCCGGGGTCATCCCGCTTCCTCGGCGTTCCCGGCGCGCCGAGCCCGGATCCGACCGGGCGGAGGTCCTGAAGGCGCTGGTCCTGCGCGCCCGGGACGGCGACGCCGACGCGTTCGGCTCCCTCTACGACCACTACGTCGAGCTCGTCTACCGGTACATCTACTACCGGGTCGGGACGCACTCCCTCACCGAGGACCTGACGAGCGAGACGTTCCTGCGCGCCCTCCGCCGCATCTGCGACTTCCACTGGCAGGGCAAGGACTTCGGCGCCTGGCTGGTGACGATCGCCCGGAACCTCGTCGCCGACCACTTCAAGTCCGGCCGCTACCGGCTGGAGGTCTGCACCGCCGAGCTGATCGAGCCCGACCGCCACCACGAGGGGCCGGAGCGGACCGTCCTCGACGCGCTGACCAACCGGACGCTGCTGCTCGCCGTCCGGCGGCTCGGCTCGGAGCAGCAGGAATGCGTCGTCCTGCGGTTCCTGCACGGCCTGTCGGTCGCCGAGACCGCGCTCGTCATGGGCAAGAAGCCCGGCGCCATCAAGGCGCTGCAGTACCGCGCCGTCCGCTCCCTCGCGCGCATGCTCCCCGACGATCTGCGCCGCTGACGCGCCGGGTGGGCCGTAACCCGGCCCACCGCCCGATCGTTTCTCCGGTCAGAGGCGCAGGCGCGCCCGGCACACCGCGAGGGAGCGGCCGATGAGAACCGGGCTGTGAAGACGAGACGAGGAAGCACCATCGAGCAGGGGAACGTGCTCGCCCGGCTGCGGGCGGGCGGGGGGACGGGGCCGGATCCGCGGTTCCGCGAAGTACTGCGTGAACGGCTGGTGGCGGCCGCGGGCGACCGGGATGAAGAGTGCCGCAACCGCCGCCGGGAGGAGGGGCGCGGGGAGGCGGTTGACTAGGCTTCGCCTCATGCGGCGATTCTGGCAACGCGACGTGGACCACAAGAGCGCCGGGGAGGCCGCCGCCGCGGCAGCGGCCCCGCCCGGTCCGCTGCCCGTGCCCGACCCCGCCGCCGCGGCGTTCTTCGACGTGGACAACACGATGATGCGCGGCGCGTCGATCTACTACTTCGCGCGGGGGCTGGCCGCCCGCAAGCTGTTCACGATGCGCGACCTCGCGATGTTCGCCTGGGGGCAGGCCGCGTTCCGGCTGCGCGGCAGCGAGAACTCCGAGCACATCGGCAGCGCGAAGGAGGCCGCGCTCGCCTTCGTCGCCGGGCAGCGGGTCGACAAGATCGTCCGGCTCAGCGAGGAGATCTACGACGAGGTGATGGCGGACCGCATCTGGCACGGCACCCGCACCCTCGCCCTCGGGCACCTGGACGCGGGCCAGCAGGTCTGGCTCGTCACCGCGACGCCCGTCGAGGTGGCCCGCACGATCGCGCACCGCCTCGGCCTCACCGGCGCGCTCGGCACCGTCGCCGAGACCCGCGAGGGCGTCTACACGGGCCGGCTCGTCGGCAACCTGCTGCACGGCCCGGCCAAGTCGGAGGCCGTCCGCGCGCTCGCCGCCCGGGAGGGCCTCGACCTCGCCCGCTGCTCCGCCTACAGCGACTCGATCAACGACCTGCCGATGCTGACCGCCGTCGGCCACCCGCACGCCGTCAACCCCGACGCCGAGCTGCGCGCCCACGCCCGCGACCACGGCTGGCCGATCCACGACTTCCGCACCGGCCGCAAGGTCACCATGATCGCCCTGCCCGCCGCGGCGGGCGCCGGCGCCCTGGCCGGCGGCGTCGCCGCCGGCGTGGCCCTCCGCCGCCACTACCGCGCCTGACTCGCGCCCTTCCCGTCCGCGTCCGGGGCAGGAAGTCGAGACCTATCGCGTTTTTCGGGTACGCCCTACGCTGTCCCCGTGGAACTGACGTTGCTGTCGCGGGTCGCCTGCCGGGGGCGGGACGTCACGAGCCCACGGGTGCGGGGGCTGCTCGCGCTGCTCGCCGCCGAGGGGCGGGGCGGTGCGTCCGTTGCACGGCTGGTCGAAGGGCTTTGGGCGGACGATCGTCCAGAGAACCCGGCCAAGGCGCTCCAAGTCGTGGTGTCGCGCGCGCGGTCGCAGCTAGGCGCGGACGTCATCGAGAGCACGCCCACCGGTTACCGGCTGGGGCTCGACGGATCCGAGGTGGACGCGTGCGCCGTGCTGCTCGCTGCGGAGGCGAGTGCACAGGCCGCCAGGGACGGGAACCACGCGGCGGCGCTGACGCATGCGGAGGAAGGGCTCGCGCTGTGGGACGGGCCGCCGACACCGGATGAAGGGGGCGACCCCCTCTCCGTGTTGCGGGCGGAGCGCACCTCGACCTACGGGACGCTGCGCCGTGCGCGCGCGCTTGCGCTGGCCCGGCTCGGACGGCATCAGGAGGGATTCGACGCGCTGCGCGCTGTCGCACCCGAGTGCCCCCGTGACGAGGAGGTCCTCGCCGAGCTGCTGCGGTGCGAAGCCGCGACGGCGGGGCCGTCCGCCGCGCTGGCCCGCTACGAGACCTACCGGCGCTCGCTGCGCGACTCGCTCGGGACAGATCCCGGCGCTGCTCTGCAAGGCGTCCAGGAGGAGCTGCTGCGCGAAGAGGCCCCGGTGGTCCGGCGCGGTGTCGCGCACGAGCCGAACCCGCTGCTCGGCCGCGACGGCGACCTCGCCGCCGTCCTGGAGCTGCTGCGCACGTCCCGCGTCACCTCGATCGTGGGCACGGGCGGGCTCGGCAAGACGCGGCTGGCGCACGCGGTGGCGCGGGACGCGCCGCAGCGCGCGGTGCACGTCGTCACGCTGGCCGGCGTCGCGCGGGACGGGGACGTGGAGGGCGAGGTCGCGTCGGTGCTCGGCGTCGGCGAGGCCCGGCGGGCGCCGCGCCGCCCCGGCGGGACGCTCCCCGGGATCGTGGACGCGCTCGGCCCCGGCCCGGTCCTGCTCGTCCTGGACAACTGCGAGCACGTCGTCGACGGCGTCGCCGCCCTCGTCGGCGCCCTGGTGTCGATGACGCGGGACGTGCGGGTGCTGGCCACGAGCCGCGCGCCGCTGGGCCTGTCGTCGGAGTCGGTGTACCCGCTGCCCGCGCTCGGCCTGGACGCGGCGGTCGAGCTGTTCCGGCAGCGGGCCTCGGCCGCGCGTCCCGGCGTGGGCCTGCCGCCCGGCACCGTCGAGGAGCTGTGCCGGCACCTGGACGGGCTGCCGCTCGCGGTGGAGCTGGCGGCGGCGCGCGTCCGGGTCATGTCGGTGCCGGAGATCGCGCGCGGGCTGGACGACCGGTTCGCGCTGCTGCGCGGGAACGCCCGCGACGCGCCGTCCCGGCACCGGACGATGCACGCCGTTGTCGACTGGAGCTGGGCCCTGCTGTCGCCGTCCCGGCAGGCCGCGATGCGGGCGCTGTCGATCTTCTCCGGCGGCTTCACCCTGGACGCGGCCCGCCACCTGCTGGACGGCGACGCGCTCGACGTCCTGGACGACCTCGTCGGCCAGTCGCTGCTCGCCACGGCCGAGGACGGCGCGGGCACGCGGTTCCTGATGCTGGAGAGCGTCCGCGAGTTCAGCGCGTCCCACCGCGAGGCCGAAGGGGAGACGGAGCGCGCGGTGGACGGGCTGCTCGCCTGGGCGCGCGAGTTCGGCGCCGCGCACCACGAGGAGCTGTTCGGGGCCGATCCCGTCGCGCCGCTGGACCGCGTCCGCGCCGAGCAGGACAACCTCCTCCAGGCGCTCCGGCACGGGCTCGCCCGGCGGGACGGCCCCGCGGTCGCGGCGGCCACGGCGGTGCTGGGCGGCCTGTGGACGCTGGAGTCCGCCTTCAGCCGGATGATCACGGTGGTGGAGGAGACCGCCGGCGTGCTGAGCCGGTTCCGCCCCGGCCCGCGGGACGTCGGCGTCACCCGGACGGCGCTGGCGCTGAGCGTCCTCACCACAGTCATGCTGAAGGGGCCGCAGGTCACCCGCGCGCTCGTCGCGCTGCGCCGGCTCCCGCCCGTGCAGCCGGACGGCCTCGTCCGGGCGCTGGCGGTCCTGGTCGGGTCGGCGCCCGAGATCCTGGGCCCCGACTGCGCGGCGCTCGACCGGATGCGCGCCGGCGACCGGCCGCTGCTCGCGGCCCTCGCGGACTGCGTCACCGGCTACATCCGCGAGCACGAGGGCGACCTGCCGGGCGCGCTGGAGGCCACCGAGGCGATGGCGGAGGCGGCGGAGACCGCCCCCTCGCCCTGGCTGCGGCTGATCGCCCACTCGCGGCTCAGCGAGCTGCTGATGCAGGTCGACCGGCCGGCGGAGGCCGCGCACCACCTGCGGGCCTCGCTGGACTTCCTCGACCGCTACGGCTGGCCCGACATGTTCGGGCTGCTGTGGGCGCTCGCGGCCGTCCACCTCCACCTCGGCCGGCTCGACGAGGCGGAGCGGCTGCTGGAGCAGTCCATCTCCGAGGGCCCGTACGACTCGCCGGGCATGGCCACCTTCAGCCTCGGCGCGCGCGCGGAGATCGCGTTCGGGCGCGGCGACGCCGAGAAGGGCCTGCGCCTGTGGCGGGAGGCGGCGTCGCGCCTCGCGGACGAGGAGCTCCCCGCCCCCGCGCTCGGCCTCGACCCGTGGACGGTGGACACCCACTGCGTCACCGTCGTCGCCCATGCGCGGCACGGGCGGCTCGACCTCGTCCAAGACCTCGCCGAAGGGCTGCCCGGCAAGCTGTCCGCGCTGCTGGCCGAGGCGGCGCACCCGCTGCCGCCCGCCGTCATGGACCTGCCCATCTGCGGCGCGCTCCTGCTGGCCCTCGCCATGATCGACGAGGACCGGACCCGCGCCGCACGCCGGATCGCGCTGGCCGAGCGGATGCACTTCAGCCGCTCCTTCCAGCCGACCATGTCCCCCGCCGCCGCCCGCCGCGCCGCCCTCGACGCCGACGAGCCGGCGTACCGCGCCGCGGTGGCGGAGTACGCCGGCCTCTCCCGCGAGGGCCTCTGGAACGCCGCGCGGGCGCTCGCTACCGAGGCGCCTTCCGGTTGAACAGCACCTTCGACATCGTGTAGCCGGCCACGGCGAGCCCCGCGCACCAGGCCGCAGCCGCCGTCGCGTCGGCCCCGTCCGGCGTCGTGGTCAGCAGGCCGCGCAGCGTCTCGTTGATCGGCGTGAACGGCTGGTACTCGGCGAACCACCGCACCCCGGCCGGCATCGACTCCGGCGGGACGATCGCGCTGCCGAAGAACGGCAGGAACTGCACGATCATCGGCGTGTTGCTCGCGCCCTCGGGGTTCTTCGCCAGCAGCCCGAGCATGACGCCGACCCACGTCAGCGCGAACGTGAGCGCCACCAGCAGCCCCGCAGCGGCGAGCCAGTCGAGGACGCCGCCGCTCGCCCGGAACCCCATCGCGACGGCCACGCCGACGACCGCCGCCGTGCTCAGCAGCGTCTGGATCATGCTGCCGATCACATGGCCGGTCAGCAGGGAGGCCCGCGCGATGCCGAGCGTCCGGAACCGGTCCACGATGCCCTCGGTCATGTCGACGCACACCGAGACCGACGTCTGCAGGCACCCGGACGCGATCCCCATCAGGATGATCCCCGGCGCCACGTAGTTGATGTAGTCGCCCTTGGCGGCGTCGCCGACGCCGTCCCCGAGCACGTTCCCGAACACGCCGACGAACAGCACCATGATGAAGATCGGCATCATCATGCCCGCGAGCGTCAGGGACGGGTATCGCAGCGCGTGCCGCAGGTTGCGGCGCAGCATCGTCGCGGAGTCGGTCATCGCCAGTGCGAGCGCGCTCATCGTGCGACCTCCTCCTTCTGCTCCTTCTGTTCCTTCTGCTCCTTCTGGCCGGTGAGGGCGAGGAACACGTCGTCCAGGTCGGGGGTGTGCACGGACAGCTCGCCGACCTCGACGGCCGCGTCCTCCAGCCGCCCGAGCAGCGCCCGCAGCGACCGGACGCCGCCGTCGCTCGGCACCTGCAGCGCGAGCGCGTCGTCGTCCCGCGCGGCCTCGCCGAGCACGCGCGCCGCCGCGTCCAGCTCGCCCGGCCCGGCGAACCGCAGCCGGACGTGCCCGCCCGGCACCAGCCGCTTCAGCTCCTCGGACGTCCCCTCGGCGACGATCCGGCCGCCGTCCAGCACCGCGATGCGGTCGGCGAGCTGGTCGGCCTCGTCCAGGTACTGCGTGGTCAGGAAGATCGTCACGCCGCCGCGCACCAGGCCGCGGACGATCTCCCAGGTCGTCCGGCGGCTGCGCGGGTCGAGCCCGGTCGTCGGCTCGTCCAGGAAGATGATCCGCGGGCTCCCGATCAGCGTCATCGCGATGTCGAGCCGCCGCCGCATCCCGCCCGAGTACGTCGCGACGGTCCGGCCCGCCGCCTCCACCAGGTCGAACCGCTCCAGCAGCTCGTCGGCGGCCCGCCGCCCGGCGGCCTTCCCCAGATGGTGGAGGTCGGCCATCAGGATGAGGTTCTCCCGCCCGGTGAGCAGCCCGTCCACCGCCGCGTACTGCCCCGTGACCCCGATCGCCCTGCGCACCCCGTCGGGGTCGCGCATCAGGTCGCACCCGGCGACCCGCGCCTCGCCGCCGTCCGCCCGGATCAGCGTCGACAGGATCCGCACGGCCGTCGTCTTCCCCGCCCCGTTCGGCCCGAGCAGCGAGAACACCGTCCCGCGCGCCACCTCCAGGTCCAGCCCGTCGAGGACGGTCTTCTCCCCGAACGCCTTACGCAGCCCGACCACCGAGATGGCCGTCTGCCTCGCCTCTATCGCCATGCGGAGAACACTGGGGCTCCCCGCTTTCACCCCGCTTTCACCCCGGCTTCACAAGGTTTCGCGACCCGGCGCCCGCAAGCGCCGGGTCACTCGCCCGCGCACCCACTGCGGGCTGCCGCTCTGCCCCCTTTTAGGCTCACCAGGGTGAATCTGGCTGACGCGGTACATCTGTGGGACCTGGAGCCGGGATGGCTGAACACCGCGAGCTACGGCGTACCGCCGGCGCCCGCGTTCGATGCGCTGCAGAGCGCGCTGGCCGAGTGGCGCCGCGGGGCCAACGGCTGGGACAAATGGGACCGGTCCACCGGTCGGGCGCGCACCGCGTTCGCGCGCCTGGTCGGCGTCGCGCCCGGCGACGTGGCCGTGGGCGCCTCCGCCTCGCAGGTACTGGCCCCGGTCGCGGCCTCGCTGCCGCCCGGTTCGCGGGTCGTCGTCCCCGACATCGAACAGACCTCGAACCTGTTCCCCTGGCTGGTGCATGACCTCGACGTGCACACGGTGCCGCCCGCCGACCTGCCCCGCGCGATCGACGAGCGCACCGACGCGGTCGCCTTCAGCCTCGTCCAGTCCGCGACGGGCGAGGTCGCCGCGGCGGCCGAGGTCGTCGCCGCGGCACGCGCGCACGGCGCGCTCGTGGTCGCCGACGCCACCCAGGCGGTCGGCTGGCTCCCGGTCGACGCGACGTCCTTCGACGTCCTCGCCGTCTCGGCCTACAAATGGCTGATGTGCCCGCGCGGCACCGCCTTCTGCTATGTGAGCCCGGCCGTGCGCGACCGCATCCGGCCGCTCGCCGCCAACTGGTACGCCGGTGACAGCGACGCCTCGTACGGCCCGCCGCTGCGGCTGGCCGAGGACGCCCGCCGATTCGACATCGCCGCGCCCTGGTTCTCCTACGTCGCGGCCGCCCCGACATTGGAGCTGCTGCTGGAGATCGGCGTAGGCCCGATCCACGACCATGACCTGCGGATGGCCAACCGGTTCCGGAGCGGCCTCGGCCTGCCGCCCGGCGACAGCGCGATCGCCACCGTCACCCGCCCGGACGCGGCCGAGCGGCTCGCGGCGGCGGGCATCCGGGCCTCTGTCCGCAACGGCGCGGCACGCCTGGCCTTCCACCTCTACACAACGGAAGCCGACGTTGACACCGCCATCGCAGCGCTGACCTGACACGGAGGGCCGAGAAAACCAGTCGCGTGCGGCGTGGGGCGGTGTCTACGCTGGTGAGCCGACCAGATCGCATGTACCTGGCCTTGTGCCTTAGGAAGAGGGTTTATGACCCGGCCCGTGCCGAGCGTTACTCGGCGCATTCCGTAGCCGTTCGCCGAGACCGCTCGGCCGCCTCTTGCTGTCTTTTGACGACTCTCAGCAAGGAGCATCCGGGTGTCCGACACCTTTCTCTGCATCAAATGCGGTCTGACCGTCACCGTCCGCGCGTCTGACGGTACGCGCCGCAACCACTGCCCTGCGTGCCTGCACTCAGAGCACGTCACCGACCACATCGAAGGCGGCCGGAGCGACTGCCGCTCGCGCATGATGCCCATCGCCATCGCGGTGCTCCGCACCGGCGACTGGATGGTGATCCATCGCTGCGTGGGCTGCGACCTGCTCACGTCCAACCCGGTGTGCTCGGACGACAACCAACTCATTCTCATGCGCATGGCGGTGCGCCCGCTGGCGCAGCCGCCGTTCCCGCTCGAACCGTTCGGGTCGTTCTGACATGCCGCGGCGAAAGAGCCCGCGGGGGCGGCGGCCCCAGCGGCACAAGGACGTCCTGCACATCGAGGGCGGGCGCGCCGGCGCCTTCCGCTGCGTGGGGTGCCGGCTCGACGTGTCCCTGGACGCGCCGGGCAGCGCCCACCGCAACCACTGCCCGAACTGCCTGGTCAGCCTGCACGTGGACCACCGCGTTCCGGGCGACCGGGCGTCCGCGTGCCGCCGGCGGATGGAGCCGCTGACGCTGTCCGCGCGCTCCGACGGCGAGTGGATGATCATCCATCAGTGCCAGACCTGCGAGAAGGTCAGCGCCAACCGCATCGCCGGTGACGACAACGTGCTGGTCCTGATGCGCCTGGCCCTGAAACCGCTCCAGGACGGGGCCATCGCCACCCGCACGATGCTCACCCTGTGAAGCGCGGGGGGGGGGGGGGGGGGGGGCGGGGCCCCCCCCCGCCCGGGGGGGGCCGGGCCGCGGCCGGGGGGGGGGGGGGGGGGGGGGGGGGGGGGGGGGGGCGCGGGCCCCCCGCCCCGCCCCCCCCCCCCCCCCCCCCCCCCCCCCCCCCCCCCCCCCCCCCCCCCCCCCCCCGCCCCCCCCCCCCCCCGCCCCCCCCCCCCCCCCCCCCCCCCCCCCCCCCCGCGCTCCTCTTCTCAGCAGCGCTCGCTGGTCTTGGCGGACGCGCCGTTCGGGATCCAGCCGATCGCCTGCGTGCAGTGCGCGAGGGTGTTGGTGCCGAGCGACCAGACCTCCTTGGTCTTGGTCCGGCACTGGGTGCCTTCGAGCGTCCTGGTGTTGTTGTCGCCGACGGCGGCGCACGCGTTCCAGGAGCTGTGCGAATTGCGGTAGCCCTCCCACACGTACACGTAGGACCAGTTCTTTCCGCAGCCCTTGAACTGCTTCACCGAGGCGAAGGTCTGGCCGCCGGAGTAAATGTGCGCGGTGCTGCCGATCTGCACGGTGCCGGAGCAGCCGGGCGCGGATTCGGCGTTGGCGACGGCGGGAATTCCCACGACCGCGGGCACGGCGAGGAGGCCGGCCAGGGCCGTCTTGGCGAGGTTCATGACGTCGATCGCCCTTCTGTTCGGGGTCCGTTCGAGCGCGGACGGCGCCAGACTCGCAGTGGGCGGTGTTGTCCGGTATGGCACCTGACAAGGCGTGACATTGTCTGACAGCCCTGGCCGGGCGTACCGGCTACTCGACGACGTTGACCACGAAGTAGATGGGTCTGGCGCCGGGAAGGAACTGCTGTCCGCGGCCGTCCACCATCTTCCAGCCGACCCAGCAGGAGCCCGGACGGCTCGGCGCGACGACGGGGACGCTGATCCGCACTCGCTTTCCGGGCGCGGTGTCGGGGACCCGGACCTTTCCGGGCGTTGAGCAGGTTCCGTTGTCAGCCGGCAGATCCGCCCTTTGCAGGAATCGCCCGTGCCATTGCGCGGTCCCGCTGTTCTTGATCTCCCACGTCTTGACGAACCGCCGGCCGACTTTCACCGACGTCCCATCGGGAATGGTGACGTCGCGGACGAACGTGCTCCTGTCGCCGCTGATGAGAGGGCTGGGCGGCGGCGTCTCCCGGGCCTCGGTGGCGCGCGTCCCGGGACGCACGTCATCGTCGGCCTGCCGCAGGTACCAGGACGCCGCCCCGGCGATCAGCAGCCCGCAGCAGGCCGCACCGACAACGACGTACCTGCGCACCGGCCTCCCGGGGCCGTCACCCGGCACCTCGACGATGTCCCGGTGCTCGTCCGGGTCTTCCGCGTCCGCTACCGGCTCCGTGACGCCGGCCTCGGCCTCGGGGGCCTCCTCGGTGCCGAGGGCGGCGGACCAGCGGGCGCGCCACTCCTCGACGTCGCCGCCGCACACCTCGACGAACGCCTTCGTCGTCAGCCAGCTCGGGAAGCGGATGCCCTTCGCCGCCTCGTGCAGCGTCGTGTGGCTGACGGTGCCCGACTTGCCGGCCATGGTGCGGAACGACGGGTTGCCCGCGGCGGCGCGCAGGGCCCGCAGGTCCCTGGCGAACCGTTCCTGCCGCTCTCGCTTTGCTTCCACCGGCGTTGAGCTGGCGCCCTCGGGCAAGGCTTGCTCCAGTCCTGCCGTCCGCTGACCGGAGGCGATCGGTGACGGAGGTCCCGCCGCGCGCCGCGGTTTCCCGGACGCGCGGAGTACACCAGCCATGATCTTGCAGAAGTCCTATTCCCGGCGCAACCATCGCAATTTTCAGTGGACCAACGCCGGTATGTCGCCGCCGGTGAAAGCGCTGTCAGGACGCGCTGACGCCCCCAGGTCACGCAGCCGCGCCACCGGCGGACCCCCGCGCTTCACCCGCGGCCCCCTTGCTCAAACCTCGCAGCCGTGGCCGGTTCCGGCTAAAACGCGTCCCCGGGGGTCACGCCGCTCCCGCCGCGAAGGCGTCGAGAGCCCTGACGACATGGCCGCGCACCGCCGCGCTCCCCAGATGGCCCGCGTCCTCCACGACGATCAGTTCCGAGCCGGGCCAGGCCCGGCTGAGCTCCCAGGCCGTGCCGAGAGGCCCGCCCATGTCCAGCCGCCCGTGGACGAGCATGCCCGGAATGCCCGCCAGCCGGTTCGCCTTCCGCAGCAGCACCCCCTCGTCCAGCCACGCGCCGTGCGAGAAGTAGTGGGCACAGATGCGCACCAGCGCCAACCGCGCCGCCGGCGGGCGATCGCCGTACGGGTTCGCCGCGCCCTTCGTCTCCCCGGACAGGACGGCGTCCTCCCAGGCGCACCAGTCGGCCGCGATCTGCTCCCGCATGAAGGCATCGGGATGCTCCATCAGGCGCGCGTAGGCGGCGGTGATCTCGCCGCCGGTCCGGGCACCGGGTGCGCGCGCGGCGAACCGCTCCCACTGCTCGGGGAAGAAGCGCCCGACGCCCCGGTAGAGCCAGTCGATCTCCGACCGCCGCGTGGTGGTGACGCTCGCGATGACGATCTCCGACACGCGCTCCGGGTACTCCTCCGCGTAGGCGAGCAGCAGCGTCGAGCCCCACGAACCGCCGTACAGCAGCCAGCGGTCGATGCCGAGGTGCTCGCGGAGCCGTTCCATGTCGGCGACAAGATGCCAGGTGGTATTGAGCTCCAGGCCCGTCTCCGGGTCGCTCGCGTGCGGGGTGCTGCGCCCGCAGCCGCGCTGGTCGAACAGGACGACGCGGTAGCGCTCCGGGTCGAAGAAGCGGCGCATGCCCGGGCCGCACCCCGACCCGGGACCGCCGTGGACGACCAGCGCCGGCTTGCCCCGGGGATTGCCGCAGACCTCCCAGTACACCCGCTCGCCGTCACCGACATCGAGCATTCCCGTCTCGTACGGCGCGCGCTCAGGATGCATCTGCTTCGCTTCCCTCGATTCCGAGTTCGGACGAACGCGGCCGGTCGGCGATCGCCATTGTCCAGTCGTAGAACGCCGCCGGTTCACCAAGCCCGTCCCGGATGCCCTGGTCGACGACGGGCGCATTCGCGGCGTTGAGGAGGTCGAACAGGCCGAGATAGGCCCACTCCCACACCATGGCGTCGAAGTTGTAGGCGTGCATCAGCGGAGTGAGGCGCCGCCGGATCTCGGCGACCTCCCGCGAGGAGAATCCGGCGCCGCCCAATCGGGCGAGGGTCGCGCGTTCCTGTTCGGGCTCGAAGCGGGTGTCGAGGAACGGTTCGAGGAGATCTCCCCAGACGTCGAAGCGAAATCTCCTCACGACGCCGTTGCGGCCGCAGAACCGTTCAAGCTCGGCCTGCTGCCGCCAGGAGAGGAACAGGGTCTCGCCGGAGGTCGTCCGGATCTCGGGACGCATGGCCTTCCAGTCGGCGTCGCGGATCCGCTCACGCGTGATCATCCCGGCGGGGTGGACCGTGGCCCCCCGAAAGCCGTACCGCTGGAAAAGGATGTGGTCACCGGCGATGGTCGCCTCCATCGGTTCAGAATGGTCCTTCCGTGCCGCACCGGGAAAGGGCCCGCGCTGTGAGATGCGCCTCCGCGCTCCGGTGTCGCCGGGCCGCTTCCGTGCGACCGGCTCACCACATAGGGTGACCTGAACGACACGCAGGAGGCCGGACGAATGGACGCCGCGCAAGCGATTTCCCTCGTGGTGGAATGGATCCGCTCGCGCGGCCTGGATTACCCCACGACCGGATTGGCGGCGGACCGTTTCGCGGCGGGCTGGAGCGTGTACGCGCCGGTGGAGGTCGACGAGAGCGACCCGATGGCGTTCCTCGACATCCCGGTGGGGCGGTCGGTGTTCCTGGTGGGCGACTCCGGCCGCGTCGAGGAGGTGTCGTCGTCGGTGCCGCCGCAGGTCGCGCAGGACGAGTTCACCGCGCGGGAGCGCGCCGTCCAGTCCGGGAACGACCCCCGGCCCCCGCGTGACACGTGGCCCCCGCGCGCCGGGCTCGACGCCGACGAGTACATGGCCGAGTTCGTGCGCTGGCTGGAGCAGGACGGCGACCAGGACGGGCCGGCCGCCGGCGAGTTCACCGTCGTCGGCCCCGAGCCGGGCGGCGCCGCGGGCGCCGGCGGCGCGGAGGCGGCGCGGGCCGCGCGGCTGATCGAGCCGATCGTGCAGGAACTGGCCATGCTGGGGCCGCCGGGATGGGAGTGGCTGCGCGCGGAGTTCGCGTTCACGGTGTCCGCCGAGATCGCCCATCTCCGGTTCACGTCCCGCCGGCGGACGGTCGTCGCGCCGGTGCCGGAGCCGGTCGCCGTGCTGGTCCGCGAGCAGCGGCTCGCCGCGGCGGAGATGCCCGCCGGGCCCTGGTGGCGGCTGGTGCTGACCGTCACCGACCGCGGCGAGGCGACCGTGAGCTACGACTACGGCGACGGCCCGTTCCCCGACGACCAGCTCCTCGCGCCCGAGCACTACCTCAACGACCTGGAGGCGTTCCCCCGCCCGAACGTGGCGCCGTGGCTCGCCCGCTACGTCGACGAGGCGGAGGACTTCCCCTACTGAGGCGGGCCTCACCAGCTCAGCGGCAGCGTGTCCAGCCCGAGGACGAGGCTGGCGTGTTCGAGCGGACGCTCCCCGGGCGTGATCCGGTAGTCGGGGATCCGGGCGTGCCACTCGGTCAGCGCGACCTGCAGTTCGAGGCGCGCGAGGTGGGTGCCGAGGCAGCGGTGCGGGCCGGCGCCGAAGGCCAGGTGGCGGGTCGGGGGACGGTCCAGGTCGACCGACGACGGCGCGGCGGGCACGGCGCGGGGGTCGCGGTTCGCCATCGCGAGCGGGAGCATGACCATGTCCCCGGCCTTCATCGGGCAGCCGTGCAGCTCGACGTCGCGGGTGAGCTTGCGCGCCGGCAGGACGATGGCGTAGGCGCGGAGCATCTCCTCGATCATGTCGGGGACGGCGTCCGGGTCGGCGGTGACGCGGGCCCGGTCGGCGTCGTTCCCGGCCAGGTGCCAGAAGATGTAGGACAGCTGCGCCGCGACGGTGTCGAGCCCGGCGAGGAACAGCAGCGTGCACAGTTGCAGCAGCTCCTCGTCGGTGACGGGACGCCCGTCGACGGTGAAGGAGGTCGCGGCGCTGACCAGGTCGTCGCGGGGGTGCGCCCGGCGGTCGGCGATCAGTTCGGTGAAGCACGCGGCCACCTCCGCCATGGCCGCGGCCCGCCCGCCGCTGGACGGCGGCGCGTGCAGGATGGCGTACTCCCAGGCCAGGAACTCCTCGAACCGCTCGATCGGGAGGCCGATCAGCTCCAGGAAGATGGTCGTCGGATACAGCCGGGCGAAGTCGGTGACGAAGTCGCAGGAGCCCTTGGCGACGAGGCCGTCGATCAGGCCGGCGCAGTGCCGGGTGATGCGGTCGCGGAGCGCGGCGGCGGCCACCGGGGTGAAGAACGGGCGGAGCAGGCGCCGCCAGGTCGTGTGGAGCGGCGGGTCCAGCATGACCGGGATCCACTGGTACGGCGGGTTCGGGTCGGTGACGGCGATCGCGCGGCTGGAGAACGTCGCCGGGTCCTGTAACGCGGTGAGGACGTCGTCGTAGCGGGTCAGCACCCAGAAGCCCCGCCCGGCGGTGCTGCGGAACGCCGGATGCGCCTCGCGCAGCTCGTCCAGGCGCGGATGGGCCTGCCCGGCCGGTCCCGGACCGGCGAACGGGTCGAACGGGACGTCCATGGCGCCTCCAACTCAGGGCCGCTCGATCATGCGCGGACTCCTCATTGTGCGCGCCGCGCCAGGGTGGCGGCCAGCAGCAGGACGAGCAGGGCCGCGATCATGATGACGCCGCCGGCGACGCCGATGCCGGGGGCGGCGAACGCGGTGAGGAGGACGAGGACCGCCGTGATCCCGATGAGCTCGGGCCGCAGGACGGTCCGCCGCATGGGCGCGTGCAGGGCCCACAGCATGACGAGGACCACGGCGATCGGGACGGCGACGGCGGCGACCGCGGTCCGCTCGTCCACGTGCGCCTCCCCGGCCGAGGCGACCGCGACCTCCAGCCCGGCGCCGAGCGCGGCCAGCGCCGCGAAGATCAGGTAGTGGCCGTAGCCCCAGACGAAGCACCAGTCGCGGCGGGCCGCGAGCCCCTCGCCGGCGGGTTCGGAGAAGTAGATCCACCAGAGCGTGAACAGGATGGCGAGGCCCGCCAGCGCGATCGTGACGAGGTCGGCGTGCAGGCCGTGCGCGACGACGTCCTGCACGGCGTTCGTCGCGGCGAGGACGCTCTCGCCGAGCAGGATGATCGTGAACAGCCCGTACCGTTCGGCGATGTGGTGCGGGTGCCAGGTCGTCATGCCGCTGCGCTCGGCGATGGGCGGCACGGACAGGTCGAGCAGGACGAGGAAGAGGAACACCCACCACGGCCCGCCGTCCGGCAGCGCGAGCCGGGACACCCACAGCACCTGGACGAGCGAGACGCCTCCGGCGTAGCGCAGCGCCGTCGCGCGCCCCTCGGGGTGGGCGGCGGCGGCGCGCAGCCACAGGCCGACCAGGCCGACCCGCATGAGGAGGTACCCGAAGGTGACCGTGGCGAAGTCGCCGTCGAACGCGGCGGGCACCCCGGCCGCGAGGAGCAGGACGCCCGCCATCTGCACGAACGTCATGACCCGATAGGGGACGTCGTCGGTGTCGTACGCGGACGCGAACCAGGTGAAGTTCATCCACGCCCACCAGATGGCGAAGAACACGGCGAGGAACGGCGCGACGGCGTCCCCCGTGTGCCCCTCCCCGATCGCGTGGGCGAGCCGTCCGGCGGCCTGGGAGACGGCGGCGACGAAGGTCAGGTCGAAGAGCAGTTCCAGCGGGCTGGACGCGCGGTGCGGTTCGGCCAGGTCGCGCGGAACCATCCGGGTGCGGATCGACGGCATCCGCTCACCCTAGAGCGGCGGCCCGCTCCCGCCGGGGATCGAGCGGGCCGGGCGTGCTCCCGGAGCCGGGCGAAATAAACTGGGGCGGTCGGGGCCGGAGCGGCGGAGGGGACCACCACGGACGATTCGCTCGACGACGCCGCGTCGGTGTTCGCGGAGATGCGGCCCCGGCTGTTCGGCATCGCCTACCAGATGCTCGGCAGCGCCACCGAGGCGGAGGACGTCGTCCAGGAGACCTGGCTCCGCTGGCAGACGGTGGAGCGCGCGGACGTGCGCGACCCGGCCGCGTTCCTGGTGACGGTGGCGACCCGGCTGGCGATCAACGTGGTGCGGTCCGCGCGGAAGCGGCGCGAGCACTATGTGGGCCCGTGGCTGCCCGAGCCCGTGGACACCGGCGGCGGCCCGGAGGCGGGCGCCGAGCAGGCCGCGGACGTGGAGTTGGCCGTCCTGCTGCTGCTGGAGCGGCTGTCCCCGCCGGAGCGGGCGGCGTACGTGCTGCGCGAGTCGTTCGACTACCCGTTCGCCGAGATCGCGGCGATCCTGCGGGTGACGGAGGCGAACGCGCGGCAGCTCGCCAGCCGGGCGCGGCGGCGGATCGCGGCGGAGCGCCGCACCCCGGTGAGCCGGACCGAGCACCGGCGGCTGCTGGAGACGTTCATCGCGGCGGCCCGCACCGGCGACCTCGGCGCGCTGGAGGAACTGCTCGCCGAGGACGCGGTCAGCTACAGCGACGGCGGCGGCGCGGTGCGCGGCGCCTCGCGGATCCCGGTGGCCGGACGCGCGCGGGTCGCGAAGTTCGTCGTGGCGTTCGCGCCCCGGTTCTGGCCGGGCGCGACGGTCGCGTGGGTCGAGGCGAACGGCCGCCCGGCGGCGCTCGTGTCGCGGGACGGCGACCCGTTCGCGCTGCTGGCGATCAGCGCGTCGGACGCGGGCGTCGACCGGCTGCTGTGGGTGCTGAACCCGGGCAAGCTCCACGGGTTCGCGGTCGGCTGATCCCGGTCGGCTGACCCCGGCCGCGGCCCTGGCTACAGGAACGCGGGGCCGCGGTGCAGCAGCGCCTCGTACAGCATGTGCTGGATCTTCTCGCGGACATGGTCGGTGATCTCGAAGACCGTCATCGGGTCGTCGGCGGCGTCCGGACCGTACTCGTCCAGCGCCATCGGCGGGCCGAACTGGATCACCCACTTGGACGGCAGCGGGACCAGCCCGCCGGGCCCGAGCAGCGGGAACGTCGGTGTGATCGGGAAGTACGGCAGCCCGAGCAGCCGCGCCAGCGGCCGCAGGTCGGCGATCTTGGGGTAGGTCTCCTCCGCGCCGACGATGGCGCAGGGCACGATGGGCACGCCGGCGCGCAGCGCGGTCCCGACGAAGCCGCCGCGGCCGAAGCGCTGCAGCTTGTACCGCTCGCTGAACGGCTTGCCGACGCCCTTGAAGCCCTCCGGGAAGACGCCGACGAGCTCGCCCTTGGCGAGGAGGCGCGCCGCGTCGGCCTGGCAGGCGAGGGTGTGCCCCGCCTTGCGGGCCAGGTGCCCGAGCACCGGGATCTGGTAGACGAGGTCGGCGCCGAGGAGGCGGACGCAGCGGTCGACGTTGTCGTGCAGCGCGACCGACAGCATCAGCGCGTCGACCGGGACGGTGCCCGAGTGGTTGGCGACGAGCAGGGCACCGCCTTCCGGGACGTTGTCGAGGCCGACCAGTTCGACGCGGAACCAGTGCTCGTACAGGGCGCGCGCGAAGGGCAGCAGGACGGTGGAGTTGAAGTCGGGGTCGAAGCCGAACTCGTCCACCTCGTACTCGCCGGCGAGCCGGCGGCGCAGGAACGCCAGCCCGGACGTGATGCCGCGCTCCAGCGGGTTCCCGCCGGAGCCGGCGTCCGCCCCGCCGGCCGCTCCGTCGGCCGTCCCGCCCGCCGGCCCGTCGCCGGTGTCGCGGCGGCCGGTGTCGAGGGGGATGACCTGCGCGCCCTCGTCGTCGTCCAGGTGGCGGGCGTTCATCATCCGGGCCTCCCTTTCAGGCGCGTCCGAGCAGATGCGTGAGGCGGCCGTGGCCGAGGCCCTGCGCGGCGGCGAAGTCGGCGAACGCGGCCTCGGAGCTGTACTTGGGACGCCACGCCAGCTCGGTCTCCAGGGCGGTGACGTCGATGACCCGGCCGTAGGTCAGCCAGCGCAGCAGTTCGGGCGAGAACCCGGACAGGCCGGCGAAGCGGCGCCCCATGTCGCCGAGCACCGAGATGGACGGCGACGGGACCGGCAGGTACGGCCGCCCGGCCCGGCGGAGCGCCTGGGACAGCAGCAGCACCCCTTCCCCGGCGACGTTGAAGCAGCCGGGGTGGTCCTCGGTGGTCATGCGGCGCAGCACCTCGACGCCGTCGTCCTCGTGGACGAACTGCAGCCGCGGGTCGAACCCGAGCACGGTCGGGACGACCGGCAGGTGCAGGTACCGGGTGAGCGGCGAGTCGACGCCGGGGCCGAGGAAGTTCGCGAACCGCAGCACCGACACGGTCAGGTCGGAGCGGCGCCGCATCAGCCCCCGGACGTAGCCCTCCACCTCGACCGCGTCCTTGGCGTAGCCGGACCGCGGCGGCTCGGCGGGCTCGTCCCGCTCGGTGAACACGGCCGGGTCCATCGGCGACGACCCGTACACGGCGGCCGAGGACCGCACGACGAGCTTGCGCATGTCGGGCGAGCGCTGGCACGCCGCGAGCAGCTGCATCGTGCCGATGATGTTGAGCTCTTTGGCCTTCGCCCGGGAGGCGGAGGAGGAGGTCACCAGGTTGAGGTGCACCACGGTGTCCACCCCGGCGGACGCGATGATCTTCGCGATGCCGGGCGTGCGGATGTCCACGCGGACGAACTCGGTGCGCCCGAGGCCCTCGGTGGGCGGCACCGTGTCCACGCCGATGACGCGCTCGATGCCCGGGTCCGCCTGGAGCGCGTTCGCGACCCGCGCCCCCAGGAAACGGGACACGCCCGTGACGAGGACGACACGGGCCGCGGCGGTGGGCATGGAGGACACTGTGCGCCCCACCCCTTACGGCTGAGCTGCCGGTGTGATCACTTCTTGTTGCGGCGCTGGATGCGCGTCTTCTTCAGCAGCTTGCGGTGCTTCTTCTTCGCCATGCGCTTGCGACGCTTCTTGATGACAGAGCCCACGGGACCTCGCTCGGCGTATCGGGATTGTGCAGGAGGCGACCGCGCCGCAAGCGAGCATGGCTCGGTGAGCGCGCACGGTCCGCCGCCCAAGGGTACCGCCGAACAGATGGAGATCATGCCGCACCCCACCCGCGGCGCGGGCCGCGATGCCCGGGACCGGTCCCGTCGGCCCCGCCGCGGCGCACGCCGGCGCCCCGTTCTCCCGCACACATGACACGTGTCGAACGTGTCGCGTGCGTGACGTGGCGACCGCGGCGTCCGGCACCGCGCGTCGCACGGCGCCGGGCACCGTTCCGCCGGGGCGGGCGGACCTGCCGCCCGTCCCGCTCGGTGTCCGGACCGTCTCGCCGGATCGCGGAGCGCGGGGGCTGCTCGCCCCCGTTCCCCGGACGCCGGCTCCGGTGGCCGCGGTGCGGCCGCCGGCCGGTCCTCGTCCTGCTTCCCCAGCTCCGGGACGATCCGCGAGGATCGCCCCGACGCCCCCTGCGCGGCCGGGTGTCGAGTTCGCGGCGGGGTCGTGGCTCATGCCCCGCCCTTACCCGCTATCCGGCTTCGATGTACGCGTCGCGCAGGTAGTCGTGGACGGCCTGCTCGGGAACCCGGAACGAGCGGCCCACGCGGATCGCGGGAAGCTCGCCCGAGTGGACGAGGCGGTAGACGGTCATCTTGGACACCCGCATCACCGCCGCCACTTCGGCCACGGTCAGGAACCTGACCTCGCTCAGAGGTCGCTCGCCTGAGGTCATCGGACGCCCTCTTCCACACGTGCCGCGCACCGGCCCTTCGGGTGACTTTGATCACGCACGTGTACTTCTCCAGCGTAAATCGCGTATCGGGAGTCGCAAGAGGGGAGTTCCGCACATTTCCGTCCCCGACCTGACCCCCGGGTGACAGTGCTGCTCCCGCACGCAGCGTGGACGCGACGGCACTGACCGTGTCGCGACGAACGGTTGTCAACCAGGACCACGCTTTGACCTGCGGTTCCGCAGTCACCGATGGCGCCGCGCAAGCCCATGCGCCCCGCTACGGCCGCCCTGTCACACCGCGTGACAGGTGAAGCGGGCGCCAGCCCCGTCCAGCCCGGCGGTAAGGGGACTCAGGCCGACGGGAGAAGGCCGGCGCGATCAAGGATGTAGGCGGTCAGCGGCGCGTAGTGGTGCGGGGAGACGCCGTCGTCGAGCGGCACGACCACGTCGATCTTGCCTTCGGCGGCGCCGGCGAACAGCGCCGGGTCGTTACAGTCCGCGAACCCCACGGTGTCGATGCCCGCCTGGCCGGCCGCGCCGGCCCAGCCGTGATCGGCGATGGCCAGATCCGGCCAGATATCAGGTTTAGCTTCCGCAGGACCCGCGGAAGCGCTAGGGGCGGCCCCGGAGGAGAGCTCCCGGAGCATGGCCTCCATCGGGTGCGGGTCGTGCGTGTGGTGCGTCCGCCGGTCGTCGCCCTCCAGCATCGCGACGCCCGGTTCGGCGTACACAATGCGCCGCAGGTCCGAACCGCCGTACCCGGTCTCGATCTCGTACGTCCAGCCGGCCGCGGGCGTCAGCACCCGGCAGCCCGCCGCCGCCAGCGCCCGGGCGACCGCCTGGTACAGCGGCGTCAGCGTCGCCGGATGGCCCGTCGCGACGACCACGTTCTCCCGCCGGCGGGCGGCGAGGCCGATGCGCTCGCCCATCGCCTCCAGCATGTCGATCGTGATGTCGGGGTCGATGGTGTCGTCCCCGAACAGGTGCGCCGGGTCGGGGTCGACGCCGCAGCGCTCGACCATCATCTCCAGCACGGTCCGCTCCGTCCACGACGGCTTCAGCTCCAGGCCGAACTGGTAGTACGGGTTCCCGGCGGCCATCCGCCGGTAGTGCAGCAGGTTGTTCTGGCGCGGCGTCGCCACCTCGCCGGCGATCATCGTCCGGACGAGGTGGGCGCGCAGCTCGCCCCGGCTCGGTGCCGTCTCCATGGTCGTCGGCCTCACTCGTCGGTCATCGGGTCGAGGCCGTGCTCGGGGAAGACCGCCCGCCGCGTCGCCAGGATCGCCTGGTCGACCGGGTTCGCCGGGTCGTAGCCGTCCCCCCACCTGCCGTACTCCACCACGTCGGTCCCGTCCGTCATCCGGCGCGGGGCTATCTCGTCGGTCCGCAGCCGGACGAAGTCGCGCCACGTCTCCGGGGTCGCGGTGTCCGGCGGGATCCGCCCGCCCGCCGCCTCGGCGAGCAGGTGCGTCCACGCGCGCGGGACGACCTGGACCAGCTCGTAGCCGCCGCCACCGGTGAGCACCCAGCGGCCGCCGGCGGTCTCGTGCGCCAGCCGGTGCAGCCGCTCGTAGGCCGTCCGCTGCCCGTCCACGCTGAGGATCAGGTGCGCGAGCGGGTCGAGCGCGTGCCCGTCGGCGCCCTGCTGGGTGACGAGGACGTCGGGCCGGAACCGGCGCAGCAGCGGCGGGACGATCGCGTCGAACGCGCGCAGCCACGGCCGGTCGCCGGTGCCGGGCGGCAGCGAGATGTTGACGGCCGTGCCCTCGGCGCCCGTCTCGTCCGGGAAGCCGGTGCCGGGGAACAGCGTGCGCGGCGACTCGTGCAGGCTGATCGTCAGCACCCGCGGGTCGTCGTAGAACGCGGCCTGGACGCCGTCGCCGTGGTGGACGTCGATGTCGACGTAGGCGACCCGCTCGGCGCCGTTCTCCAGCAGCCACGCGATCGCGATCGCCGGGTCGTTGTAGACGCAGAAGCCGCTGGCGGCGCCGGGGAGCGCGTGGTGCAGGCCGCCGGAGATGTTGGCGCCGTGCTCGGCCGCGCCCGTCCACACGGCCTCGGCGGCGGCGACCGAGGCGCCCGCGACCAGGGCGGACGCGTCGTGCATGCCGAGGAAGATCGGGTTGTCGGTGGTGCCGAGCCCGTGCCGCCCGTCCGGCAGCCCGGTCGCGCCGGCGTGCTTGACCGCCGCGATGTAGGACTCCTCGTGGACGAGCCGCAGCAGCTTGTCGTCGGCCGCCTCGAACGGCGACACCCGCACGTTGGGACGGTCCAGGACGCCGAGTTCGCGCGCCAGCGCCATCGTCAGCTCGACGCGCACGGGGTTCATGGGGTGCCCGGGACCGAAGTCGTAGGAGATGAGCCGCTCGTCCCAGAAGACCGCCAGCCCGCAGTTCTCGGGATCGGAGGATGGGGACGAATCGGGACCGCTCATGACCTCACGGTATCGCGAGCATCACGTGGCCTGGCTCACATGTCCGGGCGTCCGCCGGGACGCCCGCCGGGCGCCCCGGCCCGGTTCCGGCACTGTGACGTGAGTTACCCGCCAAAAACGGGCATACCGATCACACGACACGAAAACATCAAAGGGGGGTCCATGGACAGCCCGAGCGTTCGCAGCCGAGCGATCAGCAGCGCTCTGCGCCTGGGCGTCCGGCCTCTCCTGCAGTACCTCCCCGGCCACACCACTGGGCTCCGGACCGCCCGTTCCACCGTGGACGCCGCCTCATTACTGATGCGGCCCCACCCCGGTGTGCGGATCGAGGGACTGGACGAGCGGCAGGACGAGGACGGCGAGGAGCGCCAGGTCAGAGGCGAGTGGGTCGCCCCTCGGGACGCCGCCGCGAAGAGCAGGCGGCCCCGCGGAGCCGTGCTCTACCTGCACGGCGGCGGCTACGTGGCCTGCTCGCCGCGCACCCACCGGCCGATGACGTCGCGGCTCGCGCACGACACCGGGCTGCCCGTCCTCGCGCTGCGGTACCGGCTTGCCCCCGAGCATCCGTTCCCGGCGCCGCTGGAGGACGCCGTCGCCGCCTACCGGTGGCTGCTCGCGCGGGGCGTGCCCGCGTCCCGCATCGTCATCGCGGGCGACTCGGCCGGCGGCCACCTCGCTGCCGTGCTCGCCGGGGAGATCTGCCGGCTCGACCTGCCGAACCCCGCCGGCATCGCGCTGTTCTCGCCCTGGGTGGACCTGACCTGCGAGCTGTCCATCCAGGCGCAGGAACGCGCCCGCGACCCCTACATCAGCGCCGCGTCGGCGCGCCGGATCGCGCGGCTCGTGGTGGGCCCGGCCGGCTTCGACGACCCGCGGCTCGCCCTGCTCACCTGCGCCTGGACCGACATGCCGCCCGTCCTCATCCAGGTCGGCGGCGCCGAGGTGCTGCGCACCGAGGCCGAGGCGTTCGCCGACGCCCTGCGCAACGCCGGCGGGGACTGCGAACTCCAGGTCTGGAACGGCCAGATGCACGTCTTCCAGATCCTGAACCGCGTCCTGCCCGAGGCCGGCGAGGCGATGACCGACGCGGCCCGCTTCATCCAGTCCGTCACCGGCCGGTCGAAGGGCCGCACGAAGGCCGCCTAGTCGCGGCCGTCCCGCCGACCGCCGCGCCGGGTGAGCCCGGCGAGGAGCGCCGCCGCGTGGTCGGCCATGAAGCGCGGGACACGAGCCTTCAGCAGTGCCCTGTGCAGGGCGGACGCCGGGATCGGCGTCCCGGCCGGACGTTCGCGCCGCTGTTCCATCCTGTTCTCCCCCGAGTTCCAAGATCAATTGGAGGGTAACCGGGCGGGGGCGGCGTCGCGGCGAAAACGACGATCTTGATCGTCCGGAGCGGCCGGGCTAGAAGCGGCCCGCGGACTCGCGCTCCAGGGCCTCCTCCTCCGGCCGGCGTCGGCCGCCCGCCACGAAGAACCCGGCCAGCGCGGCGAGCGCGGCGCCCGCCTCCCCCACCAGGCTGATCGTCTTGTCGAGGTACCAGACGGGCTCATGCATGTCGGGCAGCGGGCCGACCGGCCCGAGGTCGACGTAGTAGTAGAGGACGACGGCGCCGGCCGCGCTCGCCGCGACGAGGAACGCCAGCGCGTACGCCCAGCGGGACGCGTAGGTGAGGACGATGACGGCGGCCACGGCGGCGACCGCCGCCTGGATCCGGAAGAGGTCGTCGCCGCCGAGGGACCCGCCCTCGACGTAGGCCATGTCGGGCGCGAACATCCAGTGCACGACGGCGTCGGCCGCCAGCCCGGCGGCGACGATCAGGCGGAGTATGAGTCCCATACCCCTAACACGAGCGCACCCCCGGGGCCGGCTCAATGTTCAAAGATGAACTTTTCATGAGAAAGCCGCCGAAGGGGCCCGGAGGCGGCCGTCCTCAGCCGCTCGCGAGCTCGCGGCCCCGGTTGCGGGCCGCCTCGATGGCCTCCAGCACCGCGGCGCGGACCCCGTGCCGCTCCAGCTCCCGGATCGCCGAGATCGTCGTCCCGCCCGGGGAGGTGACCGCCTCGCGCAGCAGCACCGGGTGCTCGCCGGAGTCGCGCAGCATCACCGCCGCGCCGACCGCCGACTGGATCACCATCTCCAGCGCGGCGGCACGCGGCATGCCGAGCAGGATGCCGGCGTCCACCATCGCCTCGACCAGGTAGTAGAAGTACGCGGGGCCGCTGCCGGACAGGGCCGTCGCGCCGTCCTGCAGCGACTCGGGGATGCGCAGCACCTTCCCGACCGGGGACAGCAGCTCCTCGGCCAGCTTCAGGTGCTCCTCCGCCGCGTGCGAGCCGGGCGAGATCACGCTCATCGCCTCGTCCACGTGCACCGGCGTGTTCGACATGACGCGGACGACCGGGACGCCCTCCGGCAGCCGGGCCTCGATGAACCCGGTGGTGATGCCCGCCGCCATCGAGATCACCAGCCGGCCGGCCGGGACGTGCCCGCCGATCTCCTCCAGCAGGGCGCCCATGTCCTGCGGCTTCACCGCGAGGATCAGCGTCTCCGCCGTCGCGGCCGCCTCCGCGTTCGGCACGACCGCCACGCCGTAGCGCTCGCGCAGCAGCGCGCCGCGCTCCTCCCGGCGCGCGGTCGCCATCAGCTCGGACGGGCGGCGGCCGGCCCGGAGCACCCCGGACAGCAGCGCCTCGCCCATCTTCCCGGCACCCAGAATCGCGATCATCGGCAAACCTTGACGTGGGGACGTAACGACCGGTCCAGCCTAGCGGCGCGCCCGCGCCGCGGACCGGTCAGGACCGCCCGGCGAGCCGGGTCAGGACCGCCTGGTGAAGGACCGCACGAAGAGGCGGAGGTTCGCGGGACGTTCCGCCAGGCGGCGCATGAAGTACTCGTACCACTCGGGCCCGTAGGCGACGTAGACGCGCACCTGCGCGCCCTGCGCGGCCAACCGGCGCTGCTCCTGCGAGCGCACGCCGTAGAGCATCTGGTACTCGAACGTGCCCGGGTCGCGGTCGTGCAGCACCGACAGCGCCTCGGCGATCTCGATGAGCCGGGGGTCGTGGCTGGCGAGCATCGGGTAGCCCTTGCCCGCCATCAAGACCTTCATACAGCGGACGTACGACTTGTCGATCTCTTCCTTGTCAGTGAAGGCCACCGCCGCAGGGGCCGCGTACGCGCCCTTGCACAGCCTTACGCGCGACCCCTCGTAGGCCAGTTCCGCGCAGTGCTCCTCTGCCCGCCGCAGATACGACTGGATGACGGCGCCCACGTCCGGGAAGTCGCGCCGCAGTTCATGGATGATCCGGAGAGTCGAGTCGACGGTGGTGTGCTCTTCCATGTCGAGCGTCACCGTCGTACCGGCGTCCTGTGCGGCCGCGCAGACGCGCCTGGCGTTCTCCAAGGCAAGGTCTTCGTCAAGGGTCTGCCCGACGGCGGACAGCTTCATCGACACCTCGGCACGTACGCCGAGAGCCGCGTCGCCCAGCCGTTCCAGCAGCTCGACGTAGCGCTGGACGTTCACCTCGGCGCGGCCCTTGTCGTGCGTGTACTCGCCCAGGACGTCCAGGGTGACGAGCAGGCCCTCGCCGGTCAACCGCTCGGTGACGCGCGCCGCGTCCTCGATCGTCTCGCCCGCGATGAAGCGCCGGACTACGTCGCCGGTGAACGGCGCGGTCTCCACCACCCTGCGCGCGCCGCCACTGCGCGACGCGGCGAGCAACGCCTGACGAAGCACTCTGCGCACCCCCGGTTCTCGTCCGTGCCTCCGCGTCCCAGGTTAAGCCCGCGGCCGCCCGGCGATCACGACACGGTGCCGAGGTTGTTCCCGCCCCCGTGCTGCCGCACGTAATCGGCCATGCGGGCGGTCTTGACCGCTTCGAACAGCTGCTTCGACTTGGCCCCGTCCAGCAGCACGACGCTCTGCTTGGCGCGCGTCCCGGTGCCCTTGAACGGCAGCGTCATGAACTTCACGTCCGACGCCCGGACGTTCCGCATGCTCAGCACCAGCGACCGCAGGTGGCCGCCCGACACGCCCTCGTCCACGCTGATCGACTTGGTGAGCGCGGACAGGAACCGGTCCATCTTGAGGGGGTTGGTGAGCGTGCCGCGGTCGGTGGCCTGCCTGGCGAGGGCGCCGAGGAACGCCTGCTGCCGCTTGATCCGGTCGAAGTCGCCGTTCGGCAGGTTGTAGCGCTGCCGGACGAACAGCAGCGCCTCCTCGCCGTTCAGCTTCTGCGGGCCCGCCTCCCACGCCTTCTTGCGGGCCGGGTCGTACACCTTCTGCTTGATGTTGACGGTGACGCCGCCGAGCGCGTCCGTCATCGTCTTGAAGCCCTCGAAGTCGATCGCGCCGTAGTGGTCGATCCGGATGCCGGTGAGGCTCTCCATCGTCTCGATCAGCAGCTTCGGCCCGCCGTACGAGAACGCCGCGTTGATCTTCTGCTTGCCGTAGCCGGGGATCTCGACCCACGAGTCGCGCGGGAACGAGACGATGTACGCCTTCTTCCGGTCCGCCGGCAGGTGCAGCAGCATGATCGTGTCAGTGCGCTGCTGCCCCGGCTTCCAGACGTCGCCGCCCTCCCCGGTCGTGGCGCCCTCCTCGCGCGAGTCGGACCCGACGAGCAGCCAGTTCTCGGTGCCCTCCACGTTCGGCCCCGGCCGGTTCGCGCCCTCGCCCGGCATGACGCCCTTGGCCCGGTCGATGTTGCCGAGGTAGGACGACTGGCGCTGCCACGCGAGGCCGGCGATCCCGGCCGCCAGCAGCGCGAAGAACACGCCCACGGCGATCAGGACGCGCGGCCACCGCCGCTTGCGCTTGCGCTCCGTGCCGTCCTGGCCGGCCCAGAACGCGTCGTCGCTCTCGCCGTTGCCCGCCTGCGGCGGCGCACCCTCGCCCCGCGGCGCGGGCGGCGCTGCGTGGGGCCCGTGCGACCCGGGATGTTCTGGCGCGGTCATGGCGCAGAAGCTATCAGCAGGATCGACCGTGGATAGACCACTTTGCCCCACCTGTCCGGTTGAGGCTGGACCAGGTGGGGCGGCGCGGGGCGGCGCGGGGTGCTAGGCCGTGCGGCGGCGGAGCGTCACGGCGCCCAGGACCAGAGCGGCGACCGTGAAGGCCGCGATGACGGCCACGTCCACGCCCAGGGTGCCGGTGAAGTCGGGACGGGCGCTGATCTCCTGCATGCCCTCCACCGCGTACGACAGCGGCAGGACGTCCGCGATGGCCCGGAGCCAGGACGCCATGTCCTCGCGCGGGACGATCAGCCCGCACAGCAGCGTCTGCGGCAGCACGAACGCGGGCATGAACTGCACGGCCTGGAACTCGGTCCGCGCGAACGCGCTGGCGAACAGGCCGAGCGCCATGCCGAGCAGCGCGTCCAGCAGGGAGACGAGCACCAGCGAGCCGAGCGAGCCGCTCAGGTCGAGGCCGAGCCAGGTCAGCGAGATCGCGAGCACCACCGCGACCTGCACCAGCGCGATCAGCCCGAACGCGAGCGCGTAGCCGAGCAGCAGGTCCAGCTTGCCGAGCGGCATGGTCATCAGCCGTTCGAGGGTGCCGCTCGTCCGCTCCCGGAGGGTGGCGACGCTCGCCACGACGAACATGACGGTGAACGGGAACAGCCCGAGCAGCATCGGGCCGATCCGGTCGAAGACCATCGGCTGGTCGAACACGTACCGCAGCAGGATCATCAGCAGCGCCGGCACGCCGATCAGCAGCGCGAGCGTGCGGTGGTCGTGCTTGAGCTGCGCCAGGATGCGCCGCGTCGTGGCGAGGGTGATCGCCGTGCTCATGTCGGACTCCCGGCCTTCTCGGTGATCAGATGCAGGAACGCCGCCTCGAGGTCGGGCGCGCCGGTGCGGGCGCGCAGCCCGTCCGGGGTGCCGTCGGCGAGGACGACGCCCTCGCGCATCAGCAGCAGCCGGTCGGTGCGGCCCGCCTCGTCCATCACGTGACTGGACACCACGAGGGTCGCGCCGCGGTCGGCCAGCTCCCGGAACAGCTCCCACAGCTCCTGCCGCAGCACCGGGTCGAGGCCGACGGTCGGCTCGTCCAGGACGACGAGCTCCGGCGACCCGAGCAGCGCCACGGCGAGGTTGGTGCGGCTGAGCTGCCCGCCGGACAGCGTCCCCGCCGTCTGGTCGCGGCTCCGGCCGAGCCCGACCTCGTCGATGACGCGGTCGACGTCCGAGCGCGGCGCGCGCAGGACGGACGCGAAGTAGCGCAGGTTCTCGGCGACGGTCAGGTCGGCGTACACGGCGGGCGACTGCGTGGCGTACCCGACGCGGTGCCGCAGCCCCGCCGACCCGGCGGGCTCGCCGAGCACGGTCACGGTGCCGCCCGCCACGATCTGGACGCCGACGAGCGCCCGGATCAGCGTGGTCTTCCCGCAGCCGCTCGGGCCGAGCAGGCCCACGATCGAGCCGCGCGGGATGTCGAAGGAGAGCCCGTGCAGCACCTCCCGGCCGCCGCGCACGACCCGCAGATCCCGCACCCGCACCGCCGGCTCGGCCGCGCCCTCCGGGCTGAAACTCATCATGCGTTGAATTTAGGCGCGCGACCGTCCCCCGGTCAAGACGTACGGCGAAAGGACAGAGCGGCCGAAGGGAAGGCGAAGACGAGGGGCCGCCGAGGCGGCGGAACCGCGGAGACCCGGGGGAACGCGGAGGTCGGGAGAAACGCGGAGGGTGGGAGAAACGCGCAGGCCAGGGGAAACGCGGAGGCTAGCGGGAAGTGCGGAGGCGGCCGGTCAGGTGGTCAGGTAGCGCTGGAGGGTCGGGGCGACCAGGGCGATCAGCTCGTCCTCCGTGGCGGAGGCCATCGGCTCGATGCGCAGCACGTAGCGCAGGATCATCAGGCCGATCATCTGCCCGGCCGCCGCCTGGATGCCGAGCGGCGGCGCCTGGGTGGCCTGCTTGGCGCGCCCGAACAGGGCGACCGTGACGAACTCGCGCGCCAGCGCCGCCGCGCGCTCGTTCGTCATCGCCGAGCGCAGCATCGCCAGCATCGGCGCGCGGCGGTCGTCGTCGCCCCACACGTCCAGGAAGATACGGACCATCGTCTCGCCGAGCCGGTCGCGGGGGGACGCCATGATGCGCGGCAGGATGACGGATGGGTCCACCGGGAAGCGCATCGCCTCGATGAACACGCCCTCCTTGTTGCCGAAGAAGTGGTGGACGAGCGCAGGGTCCACCCCGGCGGCGCGGGCGATCGCGCGCAGCGAGGCGCCGTCGTAGCCCTTCTCGGCGAACAGCTCGCGGGCCTCGGCGAGGATCTTCTCCCGCGTCTCGGTCGGGCCGGGGCGCCGCCCGGGGCCCCGGCCGCCGCGCCGCGCGGCCTCCGTCACCGCACGCCCCGGCGGGTGATCTCCCCGGCCGGCGTGACCTCCCAGGTGTGCGCGGAGGCGGCCAGGTGCAGCCGGGCGAACGCCAGGGCCTCGGCGAGGTCCTCCATCCGCTCGACCCGGCTGGACGCGCGCCGCGTGTTCACTTCGAGGACGACGTGCCCCCGGAAACCGCCCTCGGCGAGGTTCTCCAGCATCGGCCCGCACGGCTGGTTGCCCCGCCCCGGGACGAGATGCTCGTCCTTGTTCGTGATGCCCACGCCGTCGGCGAGGTGGATGTGCCGCAGGCGGTCGCCCAGGCTCCCGGCCATGTCGATGGCGTCCGACCCCGACACGGCGGTGTGGGACAGGTCGAGCGTGACGTACGGGTAGTCCTGGTCGACGGGGTTCCAGTCGGGCAGGTACATGCCGGCCTCGGCGCCGCGCGCCTTGAGCGGGAACATGTTCTCCACCGCGAACAGGACGTCCGTCTCGTCCTGCATGCGGGCGAGGCCCTCGACGAACTCCTTGGCGTAGTCGCGCTGCCAGCGGAACGGCGGGTGGACGACGACGACCTCCGCGCCCAGCTCCTCGGCGACCTCCTTGGAGCGGACGAGCTTGCCCCAGGGCTCGCGCCCCCACACCCGCTGGGTCAGCAGCAGGCAGGGCGCGTGGATCGACTTGATCGGCACCTGGTGGTAGTCGGACAGCCGGCGCAGGACGTTCAGGTCCTGGGAGGAGGCGTCCGTGGAGACCATGACCTCGATGCCGTCGTAGCCCAGCAGCGCGGCGATCTCGAACGCGCTCGGTACCTTCTCCGGGTAGACCGACGCGGTGGAGAGCGTGATCGGCGCGTCCGGTACCCGAAGAGCCGGTGTACTGACGCCGTTGTGCTGCGGGGTCAAGGCTTCCTCGCCAGGAATGATCGCTCGACGATGTTCATCAGGTTCGCAAGGCAAAGCCTATGCGGCGGCGCCGCCGATGAAACAACCGGCCGGAGTGATCCTGGACGCGTCGCCGCGCGACGGCCCGCATCGCCCGCCCGGCGGCGGTTACGCTCTGTCTCCGTGGCCGATATCGCGCCGGGCGCCGTGCCGAGCCCCAACATCTGGAACTCCCCGCAGGTCTACGAGCTGGAGAACCGCGCCGTCGACCCGGACGGTGTCCTCGCCGACGCGATGCGCGCGATCCGCCCGTGGAAGGGCGCCGACGTCCTCGACCTCGGCTGCGGGACGGGCTTCCACCTGCCGTTCTTCGCCGCCGACGCGCACCGGGTGGTCGGCGTGGAGCCGCACGCCCGGCTCGCCGCGGCCGCCGCGCGCCGGGCCCGGGACCTGCCGAACGTCACCGTCCGGGTGGGCGCGGCGCAGGCGCTGCCGCTCCCGGACGCCTCCGTCGACGTCGTGCACGCCCGGTGGGCCTACTTCTTCGGGCCGGGCTGCGAACCGGGCCTCGCCGAACTCGACCGGGTCGTCCGGCGCGGCGGGGCCGTGTTCGTCATCGACAACGACGCCACCCGCTCCACGTTCGGCCGCTGGTTCCGGCGGAGCCTGCCGAAGTACGACCCGGAGGCCGTCGAGCGGTTCTGGACGCGCCGCGGCTACGCCCGCGAGCCGCTGACGATCCGGTGGGCGTTCCAGAGCCGCGACGACCTCGCCGCCGTGCTGCGCATCGAGTTCCCGCCCGACCTCGCCGACGCGTGCCTGCGCGAGCATCCGGGCCTGGAGGTGGACTATGCCGTGAATTTGTGGTGGCGTTGCCCCTGAGTTACTGACTAGTTGGTCATACGGGAGGACCGACATGGGCCGTGTCACTGCCGGGAGAGCCGTCGGCGGGCTGCTGGCCGCCACCGCCGCCGGAGCCGCCGGCGCGGGCGCCGGGCTGGTCGCCCAGCGCCGCGCGATGCGCCGCCTCCAGCTGCGTCCCGACCCGTTCGCGGGCGAGCCGTTCGGCTCCCTGCGCGGGCGGCCCGTCCCCGTCCGCGCCGACGACGGCACCCGGCTGTACGCCGAGATCGACGGCGACGACCGCACCGACCTCGCCGTCGTGTTCTCGCACGGCTGGACGCTCACCCAGGACTCCTGGCACTTCCAGCGCAAGGCGCTGCGCGGCCTCGGCCGGCTCGTCTTCTGGGACCAGCGCGGCCACGGCCGCTCCGACGGCGGCGACCGGGACGGCTACGCCATCCCGCGGCTCGCCGCCGACCTCGCCGCCGTCATCGAGGCGACCGTCCCCGCCGACACGCCCGTGGTCCTCGTCGGCCACTCGATGGGCGGGATGACGATCATGCGGTACGCCGACGAGCACCCGGAGCTGGTCGGCCGCAAGATCCTCGCCGCCGGGCTGCTGTGCACCTCGTCCGGCGGGCTCGGCGAGATCACCCTCGGCATGCCCGCGCTGCTCGCGCGCACCACGCACCGCGTCCTGCCCCGCGCCCTCGACGCGTTCGGCGCCGGCTCCGGCGCCGTGGAGCGGGTCCGCCACCTCGGCCGCGACGCCGCCACCCTCGTCGAGGACCTCGTCGCGTTCGGCCCCGACGCGAGCCCCGCCGCGGTCGCGTTCGCCGAGCAGATGATGACCGAGACCCGGATGGACGCGTTCGCCGCCTTCCTGCGCTCGATGATCACCACCGACGTGATCAGCGACTGCGCCGCCCTCGGCGGCGCCGACACCCTCGTCCTCGGCGGCGAGAACGACATGCTCACCCCCATCGAGCACAGCCTCAAGATCGCCTCGTGCGTGCCGTCCGCCCGGCTGGAGGTCGTCCCGACCGCCGGGCACATGGCCATGATGGAGCGGCCCGGCGTCGTCTCCGACCACCTCGGCGACCTGATCGAACGGGCCCGCAAGAACACCTGACCCGCGCCGCCGCGGGCCCGCTGTCGCAGGCGGGCTCTACGCTTCCGTCCCATGGCGAAGGCGAAGACGGCCAAGGCGGCCTACCGGTGCTCGGAGTGCGGCTGGCAGACGTCCAAATGGGTGGGGCGCTGCGGCGAGTGCCAGACGTGGGGGACGGTCACCGAGGCGGCGTCCGCCACCCCCGCGCGGGTCGTGACCGCCGGGCCGGTCAGCGCGCCCGCCCGCCCGATCGGGCAGGTGGACGTCCGGTCCGCGAAGACCCGCCCCACCGGCCTGGACGAACTCGACCGGGTGCTCGGCGGCGGCATCGTGCCCGGCGCCGTCCTGCTGCTCGCGGGCGAGCCGGGCATCGGCAAGTCGACGCTGCTGCTGGAGGTCGCCGCGCTCGCCTCCACCGGCCCCGAGGGCAACGGCGACACCCGCGCCAAGAACGTCCTGTACGTGACGGGCGAGGAGTCGGCCGAGCAGGTGCGGCTGCGCGCCGACCGGGTCGGGGCGATCACCGACCGGCTCTACCTCGCCGCCGAGACCGAGCTGTCGGCGATCCTCGGGCACATCGACGCCGTCGAGCCCACGCTGCTCGTCGTCGACTCCATCCAGACGATCGGGACGTCCGAGGTCGACGGCGCGCCCGGCGGCGTCACCCAGATCCGCGAGGTCGCCGCCAACCTGATCAGGGTCGCCAAGGAGCACGGCATCACCGTCGTCCTCGTCGGCCACGTCACCAAGGAGGGCGCGATCGCCGGGCCGCGCCTGCTGGAGCACCTCGTCGACGTCGTCCTGTACTTCGAGGGCGACCGGCACTCCCGGCTCCGCATGATCCGCGCCGTGAAGAACCGCTACGGGCCGACCGACGAACTCGGCTGCTTCGACCTCTCCGAGGTCGGCATCGTCGGGCTGCCCGACCCGAGCGGCCTGTTCCTCACCCGCCGCGACGAGGCCGTCCCCGGCACCTGCGTCACCGTCACGCTGGAGGGCCGCCGCCCCCTCGTCGCCGAGGTGCAGTCGCTCGTCGCGAAGTCGCACCTGCCCGCGCCGCGCCGCGCCACGTCCGGCCTCGACACCTCCCGCGTCGCGATGGTCCTCGCCGTCCTCGCGCAGCGCTGCAAGATCTCCATGCACGAGCAGGACGTGTACGTCTCCACGGTCGGCGGGGTACGGCTCAACGAGACGTCCGTCGACCTCGCCCTCGCACTCGCCGTCGCGGGCTCCACCGTCGAGCAGGCCCTGTCCACCAGCCTGATCGCGCTCGGCGAGGTCGGCCTCGCCGGGGAGGTCCGCGTCGTGCCCGGCGTCCAGCGGCGGCTCGCCGAGGCCGCCCGGCTCGGGTTCAAGCACGCCGTCGTCCCGCGCGGCTCCCTCGAACTCGCCGACGGGTCCCCGCTCAAGCGCGCCGACCCGCAGCTCAGCAGCTACGAGGGCATGAAGGTGATGGAGGTCGACAGCCTGAAACAGGCGCTCCAGGTCGCGTTTACGGCCCCGTGAAACGGGTCACGCCAGAGTATTACTCCACACAACGCACGCTTGCGACCTGGGGAGGAACCAGTGCGCGGCCCTCCTCGGTAAACTGACGCCGTCCAGCGACCTCCGGGGGTCAGGTGCCATCACACGACAAGGGTCATGACGAACGACGCCGCGCCACCTTGGCAGCGGTGGCCCCGGGCACCCAGATCCGCGACGGACTGGAGCGAATCCTCCGGGGCCACACCGGCGGCCTGATCGTGCTCGGCTACGACAAGGCGGTCGAGGAGCTGTGCACGGGCGGCTTCGAGCTCGACGTCGAGTTCTCCGCGACCCGCCTGCGCGAACTCGCCAAGATGGACGGCGCCATCGTCCTCGACGACAGCCACAGCCGCATCGTCCGCGCCGCCGTCCACCTCGTGCCCGACTCGACCATCCCGACCGAGGAGTCCGGGACGCGGCACCGCACCGCCGAGCGCGTCGCCCGCCAGACCGGCCTGCCCGTCATCTCCGTCAGCCAGTCGATGCACATCATCGCGCTGTACCTCGACGGCATCCGCTACGTCCTCGAAGACTCGGCGGCCATCCTGTCCAAGGCCAACCAGGCCCTGGCGACGCTCGAACGCTACAAGCTGCGGCTCGACGAGGTGTCCGGCACGCTCTCCGCCCTCGAGATCGAGGACCTCGTCACCGTCCGCGACGTCAGCGCCGTCGTGCAGCGCCTGGAGATGGTGCGCCGCATCGCCGACGAGATCGAGGGCTACGTCGTCGAACTCGGCACCGACGGCCGGCTGCTGTCCCTCCAGCTCGACGAGCTGGTCTCCGGCGTCGACGCCGACCGGGAGCTGATCGTCCGCGACTACCCGTCCGACGACACCCGCGCCCGCGGCGTCGGGGCCATCCTGTCGTCCCTCGACACCCTGTCCGCCAACGAGCTCCTCGACCTGTCCACGGTCGCCGAGGTGATGGGCTTCGCCGGCCCGGACGCCCTCGACCTGCCCGTCAGCCCCAAGGGCTTCCGCCTGCTCGCCAAGGTCCCCCGGCTGCCCGGCATGGTCGTCGAGCGCCTCGTCGAGCACTTCGGCGGCCTGCAGAAGCTCCTCGCCGCCAGCATCGACGACCTCCAGGCCGTCGGCGGCGTCGGCGAGTCCCGCGCCCGCAGCGTCCGCGAGGGCCTGTCCCGCCTCGCCGAATCCTCCATCCTGGAACGCTACGTCTGACCCGCGCGCCTCAGCGCAGCCGGAAGATCTGCTTCTCGACCTTCGCGCCCTTCAACTGGGCCACGTAGGTGCCGGGACGTGCGCTGACCTTGCCCTTGCAGCCCCGGGTGCGGTCCCACGTGACGTTGTCGACGAACGGGATGCCGCGGCGGAGCGTCTCCTTCGGGGCGGCGCCTCGCCGGCAGCCGGCGGACGACCAGATGCGATCCGAGCCCGACGTGATGCGGACGTCCAGCCCACCCGTGTCGAACTTGCAGGAACCCTGGCCGGTGTTGACGACCGTGACCCTGAACTCGGGCCGCGCGGAGCCGCTGTAGGTGCTCTGCAAGGCGGACATGTTGATGACCAGGTCATCGTCGTCGCAGGGGCCGCCGTCCTTCTCGGGGTCCGGTTCCGGCGTGGTCGTCGTGGTGACCGTGACCGTCGGCATCGCGGTGGGCGGGGGCGGCGGGCTCGCGCTCTCCGCCGCGCCCGCGTTCCGGACCTGCTCGCTCCCGCCCGTCCCGGCGCACGCCCAGGCCAGCAGGCCGACCGCGCCCAGAACGGCGGCCAACGCCACCGCCCGACGCCGCCAGTACTGGTCCAACCCAGAACCACCCGAGTGACGCCCAGTATTCGGAAACATACGGGCAGTATGCATTCGCAGGACCGGAACGAGGGGACGACCCGCCGCGTGCCACAATGGCGGCGCGCCATGAACCTGAACTCCGTCTACACCGCCCCGATCCTCGCCTGGTACGAGGCGAACGCCCGGGACCTCCCGTGGCGGGCCCCGGACGCGACCCCGTGGGGCGTCCTGGTCAGCGAGATCATGCTCCAGCAGACCCCGGTGTCGCGCGTCCTGCCCGTCTGGGACGCCTGGATGGCCCGCTGGCCCACCCCCGCCGCGCTGGCCGCCGCACCGTCCGGGGAGGCCGTCCGGGCGTGGGGGCGGCTCGGCTACCCGCGCCGGGCCCTGCGCCTCCACGAGTCCGCCCGCGCGATCACCGAACGCCACGGCGGCGAGGTGCCGTCCTCCCACGCCGACCTGCTGGCACTGCCCGGCATCGGCGCGTACACGGCCGCGGCCGTCGCCAGCTTCGCGTTCCGGCAGCGGCACGCCGTCCTCGACACCAACGTCCGGCGTGTCCTGGCCCGGCTGCTCTCCGGCACCGAGTACCCGCCGAAGTCGCAGACCAGGGCGGAGGTCGAGCTGGCGGAGAGCCTCCTGCCGCCCGACGCGCCGACCGCCGCCCGCTGGGCCGTCGCCGCCATGGAACTCGGCGCGCTCGTCTGCACCGCCCGCACGCCCCGCTGCGTCGACTGCCCGGTGCTCGACAAGTGCGCCTGGCACGCGGCCGGACGCCCCGCCTACGACGGCCCGCCGCGCCGGGGCCAGACGTACGCCGGCACCGACCGCCAATGCCGCGGCCGCATCCTCGCCGTCCTGCGGGACGCCGAGGGCCCGGTCGAGAAGCCGGCCCTCGACATCGTCTGGTCGGACGCCGTCCAACGCGAACGCGCCCTGGACGCCCTCATCGCCGACGGCCTGGTCGACCCCCTGGATGACGGCCGCTACGCCCTGCCCCACTGAGCGTCAGGGCAGCCGGATCCCGGCCCGCTCCGCCTGCAGTTCGGACCGGACGAGTTCGAGCAGCCGCCCCGCCCAGTTGCGGCCTGCCCCGCCGCGCGTGTTCCAGTGGTCGGAATCCGTCCCGCTGTAGGCCAGCGGCGCATCACCGGTACCGACCAGAATCTCCGCGAGATCCGGATGCTGCGCGTACTTGGCGCGCAGGAGACCGGCCATCACCGCCGTCCGCGCCTGCGCCCACCCTTGGACGCGCGGCGCCTCCTCAGCGGCTTTCCGGGCACCATAACCGCGCTCAGCCGCACAAATCAGCTCGCGAGCACCAGCATCGTCGGTGGAAAGTGCCCAGTATGCGTGCTCAACAGACGGATAAACAACACCGCCGACCTCGATCGGGCGCGGGTAATCGTTCTGGAGCGCAGTAATTCCAGCGTCTTCGGGGGACCCCTTCGGATACACGCGCCCGCCGAAGTGCAACGTCCCCGCCACCGGTTCCACCGGGTCGTCCGCCGGCCGCCTGGCCGCATACTCCGCGCGATCACGATCCCTTCTGGCAAAATACTCCAGCGCCCATTCTCGCTTGGCCTCGGTGACCTCGTCATCACTGAACCACCCGCCTACCGGCGGCTCACCGATATCGGTGCAAAGGTAGACCAGCGGCCGATCCTTGTTGTCCATGTCCCCCAGCGAGTAGTGCCGCTTGTGCGCGGGGATCGCCAGGTAAGCCTCCCGCAACGCCAGCCGATCGGCCTCGTCACGCGACTCCAGATACCGGTCCAGCACGGCCAGGCACCGGCCGGTGGAGTCGGGACGTCCGTTCAGCCGCTCGATGTCGTCCGCCACCTCGCCCAGCAGCATCTCCGCCGTGAGACCGAACATCGGCTCGGCGGCCTTCCAGCGCCCCAGCTCGAACGCGCTGATCTCGCCGCCCTCGGGAACCTCCGTCACCACCCAGCCGGAGTCGAGCTTCTCCCGCAGTCCGTCCAGATCAACCCAGTCCCAACAGTTGATCGCGCCGTCCGCGAACACGAGCAGGTCGGTCAGGTGATACGACATGTTGTGGATGAAAACGGGCCGCGCAACACCATCGATGCGCCGCCCGTCCTCAACCCGATAGATCCGCTGCACCTCGAGAACTCCTCAACTACAAGCTGAGCCCGAGCACCACCAACAAGGGCGAACACCCGAAACAAAAAGACCGACCCCACGAGCCGGACCACGTTTAGGCCCCGCCCACCACGGTCAACAACAATGGCCGACCAACACTCACTTCGAAGCCACTAAAGCTCCAAGCACGGCACACGATCGGCCACTCAAGTCAACGTGCCAGGACTCTACGACGCACCGTCAGCCGTGCGCTGGAGCCTGACTTGGCGTTCCGTTTCGACGAATCCGAGTGATCGGTAGATCCGAATCGCCTCGCCCTCCGGATCTGCGACGATCACGAGCGTCCGTGCTCCCTTGGACATGGCCTCCACCCCGACGAAGTGGACAAGTGCCGAGGCCAGACCTCGTCGCCGAAACTCGGGATGGGTCTCGACATGCTGGTACCGGGCGAGCCCTCGGCCATCGAGGACGACACCCAACCCCGCGCGCATCTCGCCGTCCACGAACGCGCCGAACCAGGTGGCGTCGCCCACCGCGCACATGCGCCGTTCCTCAGCGAGTTTCGCCATCACGAACGCCGCGTTCTCCTCCGACGGCTCCGACTCGTCGCACGCATGCCGCAGCTGTTCCGCCTGCTTCCAGTCGTCATCGATCAGCGGACGCAGGACCGCTTGTTCCACCGATCCCGGGGCTCGAAGCGAGGAGGCCGTAAGGACCGCATCGGTCTCGACACCGATCCCGAGCCGCTCCCAGTCCGGGCGATGGCCTGCCTCACCCTCGGTCCCGTCCACACCGATCGCCAGGTGAGACGCCTCCGGGAACTCCGCAGCGAAGATCTCGGGAGCGTCCGTGAGCGCGTCGGGAGCGACGAGCACGAAGTTGCCCCACCAGAAATTCGGGTTAGCGGGCGTCCGCACCACCTGGTGGGACGGGTGATCAACGATGACGGAGCCGGCCAACCGGCGGATCAACAGATCCGTGCGAAAAGCAAGAGATCGGACCTTCACCTCGCAAGCCTAGCCACGAACCAACCACCCCAACGAACCATTTGCACCAGACTGGAAGCTCCAAAGATCAACCGGCTCACCTGCGCACCTGCGCAAGGACCGGACGTCCCGGCCTCCCCGCCACCCCACGGATAATCGTTGGTCAGCTCGCCGTGGGGGGCCGTAGCGTACCGCCGTGCGCGATCTGCTGAGCCTTCCCAAAGCACACCTCCACGTCCACCTGGAGAGCACCGTCCGGTGGGGGACGCTCCGGGAGATCGGCGCGGCCAACGGCGTGGACGTCCCCGACCAGACAGCGGCGCTCGGCGACTTCACCTCCTTCTTCGCGCAGAACGATCTCGTCCGCGCCTGCCTGCGGCGCCCCGCCGACTTCCGGCGGATCGCCTACGAGTTCTGCGCGGACGAATCCGCACAGGGCGTCCGGTACGCGGAGGTCTCGTTCACGGCCGCCGGACACGGCGAGCGGCTCGGTGACCTGGCCATGCCCCTCCAGGCCGTCCTGGAGGGCCTGGAGGCCGGGGAGGACGCATTCGGAATCGAGTGCCGCCTCATCCTCGACCACTCCCGGCGCCGCTCCGTCGAGCGCGCCTGGCGGACGCTCGACCTCGCCCGGCGCCACGACCGCGTGGTCGCCATCGGCCTGGCGGGCGACGAGGCGCACCCGGGAGACCCGTTCACCGAGGTGTTCGCCGCCGCCCACGACGCCGGGCTGCACGTCGTCCACCACGCCGGCGAGGGAGAGGGCCCCGCCAGCATCCGCCAGGCCCTCGGCCCCGGCCGCGCAGAACGCCTAGGCCACGGCATCCGGATCCTGGACGACCCCGATCTCGTGGCCGAGGTCAGGGAACGCGGAATCCCCCTCGAAGTGTGCCCGACCTCCAACGTCGCCCTGGGCTTCGCCCCATCCCTGGAGGAGCACCCGCTCCCCCGCCTCCGAGACGCGGGCCTGATCGTCACACTCAACACCGACGTCCCCGCCCTGATCGACACCTCCCTGACCACCGAGTACACCCACGTCCGCGACACATTCGCCTACAACGACCACGCCCTAGCCGCCCTGGCCAAAGCAGCCGTAGACGCATCCTTCGCCTCACCCACCACCAAAACCGACCTCCACCAGGCCATCACCACCTGGCTAACAACCCCCTAACCCACCCCCTCCCAACACCCGCACCCCCGCGGGGAGGCCACCGCCCTGCGGGAGGCCAGCGCCCTGCGGGAGGCCAGCGCCCTGCGGGAGGCCAGCGCCCTGCGGGAGGCCAGCGCCCTGCGGGGGGGGAAGCCACCGGTGCGTGGCGGGCGATGACCCGACTAGGCCCTGTCTCGTAGAGGCACTCACTCCAACAAGCCGCGGAACGCGACCATCCACGCACGGACCTGTCCATGCCAGCGCCGACTCGCCGCCCGTTAACCCACCACCCGCCGAGCCGCGCTACCTGTTGGCGCACCGGCCGCCGCCCCGCTTCAGAGCACGACACGCCATGGCCTCCCGGCCCCGCCGTCCAAAGGCCCCGTCCCAGCAGGCCCTGGCTCGCCGCCCGCTGTCCACCTCTCGGCAGGCGCGAGGGCGGCACCGGTTGACCTGCCGTTCTCGCACCACATGCCCGGCATCGTCTGCCCACGGTCGGCTGATCTGGGGTCATGTGGTGGCTGGACGGCTGGTGGGTCGACGCCTTGGGCCGTCGTCAGGGGGTGTGGTTTGGACGGTGCGGGGAGTGCTCGGTCGGGACCGGGTGGAGGGGGCCGGTGCGGATTTCGCGGAGGAAAGGGTCGGTGTCGTCCGCCCACTGGGTGCGAGTGCGGACGACCGGGTGGACGGGGATGCCGAGCCTGGCGGCGGTCTCCTGGGCCGCGTCGAATGCGGCGTCCGGCTGAAGGTCGCCGATCACCAGTACTTCTACGTCACCGGACTGCTCACCGGCCGGGTGCTCGTATCGCTCGGCCCAAGCGCCGAACAGGTAGAGCTCCCGGACGGGTGAGAGCTTGCCGAACTCCTCCGCCACCACCGCCGCCGGCCCGAACGTCAGCATGAGGAGGTGGGCGAGCGGCTGGTAGAGGGGGCTGGTCGTGTCGCGCGTCACGAGTCGTCCGGCCATGGTGCGGCGGAGGGTGAGGATGCCCGCCCGCGCCAGGCGTTCCACCTCGCGCATCACGGACGCGAGGTCGGTGCGGAGCATCACCGCGAGGTCGAGCATCGACATTTCGCGGACCGGCCCCAGCAGCAGGCGCGCGAGCAGTTCGCCCTGCAGCCGAGACCGGAAGATCGGGAGACGGTCCGGCGCTCGTGCCCGCACGTCGCGCCGGAACGCCTCCGCCATGCGCGCCTCGGCGGTCGGCGCCTGCGCTCGCCGCCGCCGGAACTCCGCCGCCGCCCCGACCATATTCGATCGCATGTTCGAACACTATGCCTCGCCTCCGACATCTCCGGGCGTCCACTGGAATCGTCCGGGACGGCGGGAGCGCCGGGAGGTGGAACCGGATTCTGTGGACAGCCGGTGGACGAGCAGCGACCGAGACCGGGGACATGGGCCGGGTGTCGGTGTTCGTCCGCGCCTGCGGCTTCTCGTCATGCGGCCGCCGGTGTGGGGCCGGAGGCCGTCCGAGGCGGTGGGCGCGTTCTCAGGCGGGTACCGGTGGGGCTTCGGGCTCTGGGAGGAAGAGGCAGAACGGGTGGCCGACCGGGTCCAGGAAGACGCGGACGTCGTCCTCGGGCTGGAAGTCCGCCAGGAGGGCACCGGCGGCCTTCGCGCGCTCGCAGGCCGCCTCCAGATCATCGACCTCGAAATCGAGATGGGCCATGATCTGCTGGCTGCCGTCGGCGGCCGGCCAGGTGGGAGCCCGGTAGATCGGCTCCGTCTGGAAGGACAGGCCAGTGCCTCCGCCGGGCGGGCGCAGTTTCACCCAGTCCGCGTGCTCCTGGACGACCGTCCAGCCCAGGAGGCGCTGGTAGAAGCCGGCCAATGCGTGGGGGTCCGGGGCGTCCAGGACGGGGGCGGACAAGGCTATGCCTGGGGAGGGGCTCACGACTGCTCCTGCATGTCTCGGATCTGCCGGCTAGGCGGGTACTTCTTCCCGCGCGGCCTCCGTACATGCGGCCGTTGACAGACTGCATGCGGAAGGGCCCGCAGCCGGATGGTTCCGGCTACGGGCCCCTGCGCGTTGGGCTATGCGATTGTGGGTCAGTCCTTGTTGAAGTTGACCGCGCCTTCGATGGGGGGCGGGCTGTCGGGGACGCCGGTGGGCTTGGGCACGCCCTTGAAGGTGAACTTGGCGTTGTCGGCCGTGTCGGGGTTGTCGGGGTCGAAGCCCTCGGTGCCCACGATCACGATCTGGCCGGGCTTGAGCTCGCTGTAGAGGATCTTCTCCGACAGCGTGTCCTCGATCTCCCGCTGGATCGTGCGGCGCAGCGGCCGCGCCCCCAGCACCGGGTCATAGCCGCGGAGGGCGAGCAGGTCCTTGGCCTCCTGCCGCAGCTCGATGCCCATGTCGCGGTCGCGGAGCCGCTCGTCGACCTTGGCGATCATCAGATCCACGATCTGGATGATCTCCTTCGGGGTGAGCTGGTGGAACACCACGGTGTCATCGACACGGTTGAGGAACTCGGGCCGGAAGTGCTGCTTGAGCTCCTCCGACACCTTGGCCTTCATCCGCTCGTACGAGCCCTGCTCGTCGTTCTGCCGCGCGAACCCCATCGACACGCCCTTGGAGATGTCCTTGGACCCCAGGTTCGTGGTCATGATGATCACGGTGTTCTTGAAGTCCACCACACGCCCCTGGGCGTCGGTGAGACGACCGTCCTCCAGGATCTGCAGCAGGCTGTTGAAGATGTCCTGGTGCGCCTTCTCGATCTCATCGAACAGCACCACCGAGAACGGCTTGCGCCGCACCTTCTCGGTGAGCTGGCCGCCCTCCTCGTACCCGACGTAGCCGGGCGGGGACCCGAACAGCCGCGAGACCGTGTGCTTCTCCATGAACTCCGACATGTCCAGCTGGATCAGCGCGTCCTCGTCCCCGAACAGGAACTCCGCCAGCGTCTTGGACAGCTCGGTCTTCCCGACGCCCGACGGGCCGGCGAAGATGAACGAGCCGCCGGGACGCTTGGGGTCCTTCAGCCCGGCGCGGGTGCGGCGGATCGACTGCGACAGCGCCCTTATCGCGTCCTCCTGGCCGATGACGCGCTTGTGGAGCTCGTCCTCCATGCGCAGCAGCCGGGTCGACTCCTCCTCGGTCAGCTTGAACACCGGGATCCCGGTCGCGGTGGCCAGCACCTCGGCGATCAGCTCGTCGGTGACCTCGGCGACCACGTCCATGTCGCCGGCCTTCCACTCCTTCTCCCGCTGCGCCTTCTGCCCCAGCAACTGCTTCTCGCTATCGCGCAGCGCCGCGGCCTTCTCGAAGTCCTGCGCGTCGATCGCCGACTCCTTGTCCCGGCGGACATCGGCGATCTTCTCGTCGTACTCGCGCAGGTCCGGCGGCGCCGTCATCCGCCGGATCCGCATCCGGGAGCCGGCCTCGTCGATCAGGTCGATGGCCTTGTCGGGCAGGAACCGGTCACTGATGTACCGGTCGGCCAGCTGCGCCGCCGCCACCAGAGCACTGTCGGTGATCGACACCCGGTGGTGCGCCTCGTACCGGTCCCGCAGCCCCTTGAGGATCTCGATCGTGTGCGACAGCGACGGCTCGGCCACCTGGATCGGCTGGAACCGCCGCTCCAGCGCCGCGTCCTTCTCCAGGTGCTTGCGGTACTCATCCAGCGTCGTGGCGCCGATGGTCTGCAGCTCACCCCGCGCCAGCATCGGCTTCAGGATGCTCGCGGCGTCGATCGCGCCCTCGGCCGCTCCCGCACCCACCAGCGTGTGGAGCTCGTCGATGAACAGGATGATGTCGCCCCGGGTGCGGATCTCCTTCAGCACCTTCTTCAGGCGCTCCTCGAAATCACCCCGGTAGCGGGATCCCGCGACCAGCGCACCCAGGTCCAGGGTGTAGAGCTGCTTGTCCTTCAGCGTCTCGGGGACCTCGCCCTTGACGATCTTCTGCGCCAGGCCCTCGACCACGGCGGTCTTACCGACGCCGGGCTCACCCACCAGGACCGGGTTGTTCTTGGTACGGCGGGACAACACCTGCATGACCCGCTCGATCTCCTTGTCCCGGCCGATCACCGGGTCAAGCTTCCCCTCACGCGCAGCCTGCGTCAGGTTCCGACCGAACTGGTCCAGCACGAGGGAGGTGGAGGGGGCCGACTCCGAGGGGCCGCCGGACGCGGCGGGCTCCTTGCCCTGGTAGCCGTGCAGCAACTGGATGACCTGCTGACGCACCCGGTTCAGATCGGCGCCCAGCTTCACCAGCACCTGGGCGGCCACGCCCTCGCCCTCACGGATCAGGCCAAGGAGGATGTGCTCGGTGCCGATGTAGTTGTGGCCGAGCTGCAGCGCCTCACGCAGCGACAGCTCCAGCACCTTCTTGGCACGCGGAGTGAACGGAATGTGCCCCGACGGCGCCTGCTGACCCTGGCCGATGATCTCCTCGACCTGCTGCCGCACCGCCTCAAGACTGATACCCAGGCTCTCCAGAGCCTTCGCGGCGACACCCTCACCCTCGTGGATCAGGCCAAGGAGGATGTGCTCGGTACCGATGTAGTTGTGGTTGAGCATCCTGGCCTCCTCCTGAGCCAGGACGACAACACGCCGCGCGCGGTCGGTGAACCTCTCGAACATCTCGTCGCTCCTCACAGAGCGGTTGGGCAGAGTCCGGAACGTCCGGAACTGTCCTTCCGCATGCTAGCCCGCCCCGAGGAGGCCGCCCGGTGCACTCCCACCAGGAGACGTTCCCCAGCTAAGCGCTGTTCAGTCTCATCCAACTACCGCATCGGTGCGTCATGTTCCCGCTACGCCGCAAGCGAACGGGGGCTTTCCGCAGGTCGATCGGGGCGCGGGGCGAACCTCCCGAATGGGGCCGGAGTTCCGCCCGCGCCGCCTCTGTACCGCGCGGTGTCCGGGCCGAACCCCATTACGGCTACGCCACAAGCGAACGACTCCGCGGAAGCGAACGGCCCGCCTCGCTAACGGAGACGGGCCGCGGCGGGCGAGCGGCTCAGTTGGCCGCCTCGTACTGCTCGATCACGTGGGCCGGGATGCGTCCGCGCTCATTGACCTTGATGCCATTGTTCTTGGCCCAGGCGCGGATCTCGGCGCTGCGTTCCCGGCTGGACGCGCCGCGTTGCCGGCGGCGGCGCGAGACCGTGCCCGCCTTGCGGGACTTCTCCACGAACGGCTGCAGCGATTCCCGCAGCTTCGTTGCGTTGGCGCCACTCAGGTCGATCTCGTAGGAGGCGCCGTCGATCGAGAACGCTACGGTCTCGTCCGCCTCGCCACCGTCGAGGTCGTCGACGAGAAGCACCTGAACCTTCTGTGCCATGGGGACAGACCTTTCGGCTGGAGCAAACTTCAATCGGTTGACAAAGATATACCGAGAACTCCGCGGATGACAATTCCAGCACTCCCGATGAACCGGCACTGGGATCGAAGTCCCCTTCCGCCGGTGACCGCGCGTAATCGGCCTCGTCGTTTCCGGAGCGTCGGCGGGACGCACGAGGACCGGTGACGGCCCGGCATCCCCTAATTTGCGGGCACCGGGACGCGGGCCGAGGTTTTCGCGGCGTGACCAGTGTCACTGCGGACCACGCTGACCTGGGCGGGCGCGCACGCTTTGGCCCGGGTTTGCACGGCTCGGGGTTCGGGGTTTGCGGGAGCTCCGGCTTTCGGACGCGGGAGCCGCTCCGGACGGAAAGTCCCTGATCGGACCTTAACAGGCGGTGCACTCCGGCACCGCCGCCAACGATTAACGCTGACGTAACGGCGCTAACCGGCCCGCCCGCCGCGAATCATCGAGCGCCCCGCCGTCCGGCCCGGGGGCGGGAGCCCGCCGGGGACCAGGGACGACGCCGGACGGCCGCGGGAGAACGCCTGAAGCCGCACGGAACCGCGTATGGGCGCACAAGGGACCGGTATGCGGACGGGTATGCGCGGGAGATCAGCCGGCAACGGAATGCACAGATCATCGCCCTGACCCGGGGATGTGGAGAGATAACCGGGTCGGGAGCCGGGCCGAAAATCGGTTCCGGCGGGGTGTGAGCGGAAGTCGCCGAGCGTGATCCCCGGCGAACCGCGCCGCGCATGGTTCAGCCAGGGAAATCAGGTGATTGTGGCACAATCCGACCGCCCGTTGTCTACTTCAACAACCGCCCGGCCGGGATCCCCGGGGCGAACGCCGCCCTGTCCGCCCCACGGCGCGCATGGGCCCGGGAAAGTCCGTTCCGGGTGAGACCCTGTCCCATCCAGAGTAAGTCCAGTACCGCTAAGAAGCGACACCGCAGGCGGCACGGCAAGGGGCGGCCGAAGGGGCATTCAATCCGGAGGCGGCATCCGGGACGAGACAGATCCCCGCTCGATTCAGGGCCGTAACCGGAACGAGCTGGGATTGACCCGGCCAAGCCCGTGCGTCCGAAACAGACCCGGCCATCTCTCCGCAAAAGCATGTAGAAGGCAGCGAATACCCTCGTGCTGCGATGCATCCGGACGCGTAACCAGGGATCAAGGCGCCGGGAGCGTGCCCGTACGCGCGCGAGTGGCCCTCAGAAGGCCGGGGAATCGGGCGTCCCGCGCTTTACCACTAGCGTCCCCGCGAGCCTGTCATGGACGGCCTGGCGGCGAGTCCCCTCGAAGATGACACCGGCGTTCACGACCCAGAAGACGCTCGCCAGCACACCGGCCACGGGAATCGGGCGGATCGCGATCGGCAGCGAATAAACCGCCGCCCGGAGAACGCACTGCAGAACGCCGGGCCGGGCGCCGGCCTCCACCCGCTCAGGGAGCCCCTCGGCGGCCGTCTCCGCGCTAGTGGCCTCCGGCGCGCCCACGGGAGCGGGCTCGGGCGAGGGAGGGGCTGAGACGTCCTCGGGCGTCCCTGCCTCCGCGGGCACGGCGGGCTTCGCGGCGGGTACGAACCCCGGCACGGACGCCGGGAGGAAGCTCACTCCGCCGTTGGCCGTAGCACCCGACTCCGCCGCACCCTGGGCGTCGCCAACGCCCCCTGCGGCCTCTTGGCCCGCCCTGGCGCCCGATAGGGCGGATGTTCCCTCCGGCAGGGCGGTGACGACCTCTATGCCCGCGAAGCGCTTGCCGAGCGTCCGGCCCCAGAGGGCGAGCTGGACCGCCTCATACAGCAGCATGCACCCCGCCACGGCGGGCGGGGCGACGACGTCCACCATGTGCCCGGACACCAGTTCGCGGACGACGACGATGACGGGCACACCGACGATGAGCGTGTCGACCACACGCGCGAGCAGGCGCTGCCCCGGGTCGGCGAGGAAAACCGCCATCGCGGACTTACTCCGCGTACTCGGTGTACTGGTCGTCGCCGTACTCCTCGTACGTGCCTCGCTCGTCGATGACCAGCGTGCCGGCGAAACGGTCGTGCAGCGCCTGGTGCAGAGGCTGGTCCCAGATCGCCCACAGGTAGGCCATCAGACCGCCCACCCAGACAAGCGCCATCCCGTACGCGGCGTACTCCCACACCATCACCGCGAGGACCAGGAAGAAGAAGACACCGACCTGGTAGCCGACGTGGACGATCCCAGCGCGCCAGATCGCCTGCGTCGTGCTCATCGGCTCGCCCGCAGGACGGGCCTGCACGATGCCCAGGCCCAGGATCCGCTTGCCCAGCGTCCGCCCCCACATGGACAGCTGGACGGCCTCGTAGAGGAACGGCAGCACGGACATGACGAAGAACAGGGTGAAGATGATGGGCCAGTTCCAGATGCCGCCCTCTTCCTCGTCGTTGCCGCCTTCACCGCCCAGGCCGAACGCGGCGACCGTCACGGGCAGGATGAGCGCGAACCCGAAGACGGCGACGAGGGCGTTGTCGATGACCCTGGCGCCGGCCCTGCGGTGAATGGGCGCCAGTTCCATCTCGCTGCCGTGGGAGCCGCCGTAGGAGCCGTGGGGGTCGCCATAGGAGCCTTGGGAGTCGCCGTACTGGTCGTAGGACGGCTCGTAGGAGCGCCCCCAGTCCTGCTGAGGTTGCTGGGGCTGCTGCCACTGCTGCTGTGGCTGCTGCTGGTGCTGTGGCTGCTGCTGCCACTGGGGACCTTGGTACGGGGGCGGGGGACCGTAGGCACCCTGGCCCTGCGGCGGTTGGTAACGCCGTCCGCGGTGGGGGGAATCGCTCATTTGGGGCAGTCCTCCAGGCGAAGCAACATCCGGGTGTTGCCCAACGTATTCGGCTTGACCCGGTCGAGGTCCAAGAACTCTGCCACGCCTTCGTCGTAAGAGCGGAGAAGCTCCTCATACACCTCAGGCGACACCGGTGTACCGAGGATCTGCTCGAAGCCGTGGCGCGCGAAGAAGTCCACCTCGAAGGTAAGGCAGAACACCCTCCGCACGCCGAGTTCACGCGCCGTCTCCAGCAGCCGGGCGACGATGCGGTGGCCGATGCCGCGTCCGCCGTACCCCTTGTCCACCGCGACGGAGCGGACCTCCGCGAGGTCCTCCCACATGACGTGCAGGGCCCCGCAGGCCACGACGCGCCCAGGCGTCCCTCGCTGGACGTCCTCGGCGATCCAGAACTCCTGGACGTCCTCGTACAGCTTGACCGTCGACTTCTTCAGCAGGCGTCGCCCCGACCCGGCGTACAGATCGACCAGCCTGCGGATCTCCTGAACATCGGCGGTACGGGCACGCCGGATCACGACCTCCACAAACAGGCGAGATTATCGAACACCGGACCTTGCCGAACGTCGGCGTGCGCATACGCGTGGTGAGCACAGCAGAAGGGTGACTAGATAAAAGCGACTAGATAGGCCGCTCGGGCCTCTGGAAAGTGACCCAGAACACATCGCTCAGCGCCCCCGGAGGCCGCCGGTGGAAGCGCGCCCCGCCCGTCCGACCTGCGACTTCTCAGGATCTGGTTGGCATCCAATCCGCATTCCGTTAGTGTCCATCGCTGACATCGGCCACCCGCAGAACGGAGGCCGAACCGCCGAGTCCACGGGCCGCGAACCAGCGCCCCGGGGAGCCGGGGACCCACTTTCGGAGCGTTTCCGGGGATTGCCCCGAAGCAGCGGCCGGCAGGGGTGAATCCGCAGCGCCGCGGCCTGGCCCGCGCACGCTCGCGGACGGGCTGCTCCGGCCCCAACCCGTCAGCTAACCCGGTAGGCGGTCGAGGAGAGGAGAACTCGTGCAGCACTCGCGGTCTGCTTCCCTTCGACGCTTCCGCGGCCGCGCGGTCACCGTGGCCGGCGCGCTCGTCGCGCTGACGGCCGCTCCGCACACCGTCGCCGTCGCGCACGCCGATCCCGAGCCGTCCACCAAAGAACTCCGCTCCCAGGCCTTCAAGCTCGCCGACCAGCTGGAGCAGCTCACCGAGCAGTACAACGGCCTGAAGGTGAAGCTCGCGCAGTCCAAGCGCGCCGCCGAGGTCGCCACCGAGAACGCCGAGCGGCAGGAGAAGTCGCTCCAGGCGATCCGGCAGAAGGTCGGCACCCTCGCCGCGACCAGCTACATGCAGGGCGGCTCCGATCCGACGGTCTCGTTCGTCGCCTCCCAGGACCCGCAGGCCGTCCTCGACCAGGCCGCCACCCTCAACTACTTCGCCAAGCGCGACAGCACCAAGGTGCTCGGCCTCATGCAGGCGATGCAGGCCGCCCAGCGCGCCCGCAAGTCCGCCGAATCGCGCGCCGCGCAGGTCAAGCAGCTGCGGACCCAGCTCGACGCGCAGCGCAAGAAGGTCACCGACGCCTACGAGAAGGTCCGCGGCACGATCGTCAAGCGGGACCCGTCCCAGCTCGCGAAGCTCCCCGTCATCGGCACCGGCAAGGCCGCGCAGGCGCTGCGGTACGCGATGGGCAAGCTCGGCCGCCCGTACGTCTGGGGCGCCTCCGGGCCGAGCACCTTCGACTGCTCCGGCCTGACGATGTGGGCCTACAAGCAGGTCGGCATCAACCTGCCGCACTACACCGGCAGCCAGTGGAACGCCGGCACCCACGTGTCCCGCAGCCAGCTCCAGCCGGGCGACCTCGTGTTCTTCTACGCCGACCTGCACCACATGGGGATGTACATCGGGGGCGGCAAGATGATCCACGCGCCGCACACCGGCGACGTCGTGAAGATCGCCTCCATGGACGGGCGGCCCTTCGCGGGCGGCGTCCGCGTCGCCTGACCCGGCCCACGCTCGGTCCGGGACGCCTGGCTCCCGCCACCGAAGCGCGTGCGCTCGCGAGCACGGGTGTGCGCAAGGCTGAGTGGGTGTGCGCCTACTCCGCGAATGTGCGCATGACTGCGGAGGTGCGCATGACTATGGGATCCATGGGGGGTTGAACGCCGTCCGCGGCGACGCCACCTGCAGGGACCTACCTGCCAGGGCGCCGGCGCCGCCGCTGCGGGGTCGGACGGAGTTCGGTTCGCCGCCTGGATCTCTCGGTGACGCTCGCCCGTCCCCTGGCGAGCGTCGGGGGGTGAAGCCGGCTAGATGAGCTGCCTCCGGGCCGCCCACACCACGGCCTCGATAGGAGTGTTGACCTCCAGCCGGTCGCAGATCGTCCGCAACCGGCGCCGCAAGGTCCGTGCGCTCAGCTCCAGCTTGCGTGCCGCCACATCGGCGGTGACACCGCTCGCGATCTGGGCGAGCAGCCGGATCTCCTCCTCGCTCAGCCCGAAATCGTCGGTGCCACGACGTGCGAGTGTGGCTGTTTCCACTCCGTCCTCCCTCGTCCGTGGTGATGACCGCGGGGATGCAGCCGTCCGCTGCACAGGCACGGGTTGGGCCTCGATCTGTACGCGCGTTGGGTTGCCGGGTCCGGAGCCCTCCGGACTTAGATCATCGGGTTCCTTTGCTGTCTCACGAGCTTGGCCGGAGGTGGCCGCCTGGCCGATTGCGGGGTCGTACGGGGGAACTCCGGGTGACGATTCACTCGTTGGTCGTCCGAGGGAGACGGGATGAGATCGCCAGCCATCCGCATCCGGCCCTCCTCGTCGGACTCGCCGCGTCTTGCCGCTGAGCAAGATCGTGAATCGTTTCAAGCTACGCTTCGGCTCGGAACGCTAGGCGGCCGGATCCGGCCCGTCAAGCGCTGCCCAAATGCGGTATGCGTCCGATCGGCGACGTTCCGTAGTCGCTCGATTCGCTCTGTACCGCGCATAACTCCACTACCTGGGGAAACACTCCTGGGTCGGGACGAGGAGCGAGTTGCCACAGACCAGTATTCGTGAGGTCGCGAGGCGGGCTGGAGTCTCAGTTGGGACCGTTTCGAATGTCCTAAACCGGCCAGACCTCGTGGCCGAAGCTACCCGTGACCGCGTCCGCGCGGCGATCGAGGAGCTCGGATTCGTGCGGAACGAGTCCGCGCGCCGGCTCCGGCGGCGCCCCGAGCGCACCGCGGGCGAGTTCGGCGACCAGCCGCGGCGCGCCTTCGGCATCGTCGTCGAGGACCTCGCCAACCCGTACGCGTCCGATGTCGCGCGCGGCGCCGAGGCGGCCCTCAACGAGGCGGGCCACGACGCCCTCTGGCTCTCCAGCGACCACTCGTCCGCCAAGGAGCGCCGTTCGCTGGAGCTCCTGGAGGAGCAGCAGGCCGCCGGGGTCCTGATCATCCCCGTCGGAGGGAACCCCGGCGACATCTCCCGGCTGCGCGCCGCCGGCATGAGCGTCGTGGTGATCGACCGCGACTCGGCCGACGCGTGCTCGGCCCGGGTCGACCATTTCGCGGGTGGGGAGATCGCCGCCGCGCGGCTGCTCGGCATCGGCCGCGAGCGGATCGTGTTCGTGACCGGCGTCCCGGAACCGCTGCCCTGCGTCGACCGCCGCGACGGCGCCGCCCGCACGCTCATTGAGGCGGGTCTCGGCGAGCCCATCACGCTCGTCCAGGACGCCCTTAGCCCCACCGAGGGCCAGGCCGCCGCCCACGAGGTCATGGCCCTGTCCCCGCGGCCGGACGGCGTGTTCTGCGCCAACGACCTGCTGGCCATCGGGCTGATCAACGAGCTGACCCGGCTCGGCGTCCGCGTCCCTGACGACATCGCCGTCATCGGCTATGACGACATCGAGCTGGCCGCGAGCGCCGCCGTCCCGCTGACCACGATCCGGCAGCCGCGCCGCGAGCTGGGCTGGGAGGCCGCCGAACTGGCGCTGGCGGAGATCGGCGAGGGCAAGTCGCACCAGCACCGGCAGGTCGTCCAGCGCCCCGAACTGGTGATCCGCGAAAGCGCCTGACCACCATGGGCCAGGGGCAATGAGGCCCCGGCCCGCCACCGTCACCGCGTGCGGGATGGCCCCTGCGGCCCGCCGGATTAGCCCCCGAGACGGGGCGGAGCACGCGAAAGCGATCAACCCCGACCTTCAGGGCGACAAGCCCGGCGCGCGCGGCGCCCGGAGCACTATTGACATGTCGTCTGATCTCCGGGTGACTGGGGATATGGAGGACAGGACAGCCCAGGTCGTGGAGGCCGAGGCCGCGGCGGTGCTCGGTTTCGATCCAGGGGATCCGGCGTTCCGGGCCGACCCGTACGCGCACTACCGGCGCCTTGCGGCCGGTGGGCGCCGCCTGCACCGCACCGAGGTCGGCCTGCGCGTCACCACGTCCTATGACCTGTGCGAGCAGGTCCTGCGCGACCCCCGGTTCGGGCACCGGCCGGAGGGCGGCGGGCTGTGGCGCGAGTCGCGGGTCCGGAACCGGTCGTTCCTCACCCTGGACCCGCCCGACCACACCCGGCTCCGGCGGCTGGTGAGCAAGGCGTTCACCCCGCGGCTCGTCGAGCGGCTGCGGCCGCGGGTCGAGGCGCTGGTCGACGAGCTGCTGGACGGCGTGTCCGGCGAGGTCGACCTGATCGCGACGCTCGCGTACCCGCTCCCCGTCATCGTGATCAGCGAGATGCTCGGCGTCCCTCCGCGGGACCGCGACCTGTTCAAGGGCTGGTCCGACAGCCTCGCCCGCGGCCTCGACCCCGACTTCCTCCTGCCGGAGGACGAGATCGCCCAGCGCGAGACGGCCCGCGAGGAGTTCGCCGCGTATTTCCGGGATCTCGCCGCCGAGCGGCGCGCCCGCCCGCAGGACGACCTCCTGAGCGCCCTCGTGAGCGTCTCGGACGGCGGCGACGTCCTGTCGGAGGAGGAACTCCTTGCGACGTGCGTACTGCTGCTCGTGGCGGGCCATGAGACGACCGTGAACCTCATAGGGAACGGCGCCTTGGCGCTGCTGCGCGATCCAGCGCAGCTGGAGCTGTTCAGGGCGCGGCCTGAGAACGTCCAAGCGGCCGTGGAGGAGCTCCTCCGCTACGACCCGCCCGTCCAGCTCACGCTCAGGGCGGCCCTAGAGGACGTCGAGCTGGACGGTACGCCCGTAGAACGCGGAAGGCTCGTCCTACTACTGACCGGTGCCGCCAACCGCGACCCGGCCGTTTTCGACGATCCCGACCGTCTCGACCTCACCCGCTACACCGAAGGCCGGGACACGCCACGTCACTTGTCGTTCGGGCACGGCATCCACTTCTGCCTGGGCGCTCCACTGGCCCGGCTTGAGGGCCAGGTCGCGCTGAAGAAGCTCTTCGAGCGCGACGTGGCCCTCGCCGGAACCGATCCCGCGGGCGGCGGCCTCGTCTACCGGGACAACCTCGTCCTGCGGGGCCTGCGCGACCTGCCGGTCACTATTCGGGCTTGACCAGCGGGAACAGGATCGTGTCCCGGATGCCCTTGCCGGTGAACGCCATGATCATCCGGTCGATGCCGGCGCCCATCCCGCCCGTGGGCGGCATCGCGTACTCCAGGGCGCGCAGGAAGTCCTCGTCCAGCTGCATGGCCTCCGGGTCGCCGCCCGCGGCGAGCAGCGACTGCTCGGTGAGCCGGCGGCGCTGCTCGACCGGGTCGACCAGCTCGGAGTAGGCGGTGCCGAGCTCCGTCCCGAAGCCGATGAGGTCCCACTTCTCGGTGAGCAGCGGCTCCTCGCGGTGCTGGCGGGTCAGCGGGGACGTCTCGACCGGGTAGTCCATGACGAACGTGGGCTGGACGAGCGTGTGCTCGATCAGCTCCTCGAAGACCTCCTGGACGAGCCTGCCCTGCCCCCACTTCGGGTCCCACGAGATGCCGCGGGCGTCGGCGAGCTTGCGGACGTCCTCGATCGGCGTGTGCGGCGTGATCTCCTCGCCGAGCGCCTCCGACACCGACCCGTACAGCGTGATGCGCGGCCACTCCGGCAGCCCGAGGTCGATCTCCACCCCGTCATGGACGACCACCGTGGTGCCCAGGGCCGCGACGACGGCCTTCTGGTACATCCGCTGGGTCAGGTCGGCCATGTCGTTGTAGTCGAGGTACGTGCCGTAGGCCTCCAGCATCGTGAACTCCGGGTTGTGCGTGGAGTCCGCGCCCTCGTTCCGGAAGTTCCGGTTGATCTCGAAGACCTTCTCGATGCCGCCGACGACGAGCCGCTTCAGGTACAGCTCGATCGCGATGCGCAGGTAGAGGTCCATGTCGTACGCGTTGATGTGCGTCTTGAACGGACGTGCCGCCGCGCCGCCGTGGATGGGCTGCAGCATGGGCGTCTCGACCTCGAGGTAGCCCTCCTCGTGCCAGAAGTCGCGCACCGCGCGCACGGTCGCGCTGCGGATCCGCGCCATCTTGCGCGCCTCGTCGTTGACGATGAGGTCGACGTAGCGCTGCCTGACCCGCGCCTCGGGGTCGGTCAGCCCGGCGTGCTTCTCCGGCAGGGGGCGCAGGCACTTCGACGTGATCGCGAACCGGTCGGCCATGACCGACAGCTCGCCGCGGCGGGACGTGATGACCTCGCCCTCGACGCCGATGTGGTCGCCGAGGTCGACCTCGCGCTTCCAGAAGTCGAGCTGCTCCTGGCCGACGTTGGCCAGCGACAGCATGACCTGGAGGTCGCCGCCGCCGTCCCGGATCGTGGCGAAGCACAGCTTGCCCGTGTTGCGGATGAGCATGACGCGACCGGTGACGCCGACCTTCTCACCCGTCTCGGTGCCCGGCTCCAGGTCCGGGTGTTTCGCCCGGATCTCGGCGATGGTCGCCGTGCGGGGGAAGGTCACCGGGTAGGGGTCGATCCCGCTCTCGCGGAGCCGGTCGAGCTTCTCCCGGCGCACGCGCATCTGCTCCGGGAGCTCGTCGAAGGTCTCGTCACTCACGTCCCAAGGCTATCCAGCCCGCCGGACGCGCCGCGAACGACTTCGCCCCCTACGGGGTGTTGCGCTCGTAGATGAGGCGCAGCCCGATGAGCGTCAGCCACGGCTCGAAGACGTCGATGCTGCGCGATTCCTCCAGCACGAGCGGCGCGAGGCCGCCGGTGGCGATGACCGTCACCTCGTCGGGGTCTTCGGCCAGCTCGTCCGACATGCGCTCGACGATGCCGTCCACCTGGCCGGCGAAGCCGAAGATTATCCCCGACTGCAGCGCCTCGACCGTGTTCTTCGCGATCACGTTGCGCGGCCGGACCAGCTCGATCTTGTGCAGCTGCGCGCCGCGCGACGACAGCGCGTCTATCGAGATCTCTATGCCCGGGGCGATCGCGCCGCCGACGTACTCGCCCTTCGCGGACACGGCGTCGAACGTGGTCGCGGTGCCGAAGTCGACCACGATCGCGGGCCCGCCGTGCGTGTGGACGGCGGCGAGCGCGTTCACGATGCGGTCGGCGCCGACCTCCTTGGGGTTGTCCATGCGGACCGGGACGCCCGTCTTGACGCCCGGCTCCACGATCACCGCGGACACGTCGCCGTAGTAGCGGCGGCACATCTCCCGCATCTCGTGCAGGACGGACGGGACCGTGGAGCACAGCGCGATGCCGCTGATGTCGGTCTCCGCCAGCAGGGGGCTCTGCTGAACGAGGCCCTGCAGGACCACCGCGATCTCGTCGGCGGTGCGCCGCGGATCGGTGTTGATCCTCCAGTGCTCGATCACCTCGTCGCCCTCGAACAGGCCGAGGACGGTCTGGGTGTTACCGACGTCGATGGTGAGCAGCATCAGGTCCCCGCTGGTCAGGAAAAGTCAAGGCCGATGTCGAACACGCGCGCCGAGTGCGTCAGCGCGCCGACGGCAAGGTAGTCCACCCCGGTAACGGCGACGTCTCGGGCCCGCTCCAGGGTAAGGCCACCACTGGCCTCAAGCTCCGCCCGCCCCGCTACAAGGCGCACCGCCTCGGCCATCTCAGCGTCGGTCATGTTATCGAGCAGGATGCTCGTCGCGCCCACCTCCAGCGCCTCCCGCACCTGCGCGAGAGTGTCGCACTCCACCTGGATGTGCAGGGACGGGTACACGGCGCGGATCGCCTCGTAAGCCTTGGTGACGCTTCCGGCCGCCGCGATGTGGTTGTCCTTGATGAGCGCTGCGTCGTGCAGGCCCATCCTGTGGTTGACCCCGCCGCCGCAGTGGACGGCGTACTTCTGCAGTGCGCGCAGCCCCGGAAGGGTCTTACGGGTGTCGCGTACACGGGCCTTGGTGCCGTCCATGGCGTCCGCCCACCGCCGCGTCGCCGTCGCGATGCCGGACAGGTGCGTGAGCATGTTCAGGGCCGTCCGCTCGGCCCTCAGCACGGCCCTGGTCTGCCCGCTGACCGAGATGAGGACCTGCCCCGGCACCACGCGGTCGCCGTCCTCCGCCTTCGCCTCATAGGCGACGTCCAGCGCCTCGAAGACCGCGCAGGCCACCGGGACGCCGGCGACGACACCGGTCTCCCGCGCCCGGAGGTCCCCGGCCGCGGTCTCGTCCGGCGCGAAGATCGGCGTACTGGTGACGTCGACCTCCCCGTCCTCGGCCAGCGCCGTCCGGACGAGGTTTTCCACAGCCTGTGGATCGAGCCCGGCGGCGCTGAGGCGCTGCGAGAGTTCAGGTGTCATGAGCGCTTTCCTTCCAGAGGTTCGTACGTGGTCGTCAGGACGTTCCCCGTCAGCCGCGTCACCAGATGCCCGCGCCACGCGCCGTCCGCCCGCTCGGGGAAGTCCTCCCGCCAGTGGCTCCCGCGCGTCTCCTCCCGCCGCCGCGCCGCCAGCGCGATCGCGGACGCGACGGTGTACAGGTTGGTGACCTCCCAGGCCGCCACCCCGGGCTCGGCGTCCCCGCCCGGAAGCCCCTCCAACTCCCGCACCGCCCGCTCCAGCCCCGCGGCGCCCCGCAGCACCCCGACATGAGAGGTCATGATCCGCTGAATCTCCCCCCGACACCCAGCCCCCACCAACCACCCCGACTCCGAAGCCGCACCGTCCCCGGCCGCCTCCGCCGCACCCCTGACGGACTCGGCGGTCGCAGACACGACGGGCTCGGCACCCGCAGGCACGGCGCGCTCGGCAGTTGCAGACACGACGCTCGCAGACACGCTGGCCGTGGACACACCAGTCGTCGACACGCTGGCCGTGGACGGGCCGGTCGTGGACGGGCCGGTCGCAGGTGTGGTGGTCGCAGGTGTGGTGGTCGGGGTTGCGGAAGGAAGGTCGGTGTAGAGGGCGGTGGCTATTCGGGTGGCGAAGACCAGGCCCTCCAGGAGGGAGTTGGAGGCGAGGCGGTTGGCGCCGTGGACGCCGGTGCAGGCGGCCTCGCCGCAGGCGTAGAGGCCGGGGACGGTGGTGCGGCCATGCAGGTCGGTGCGGACGCCGCCGCTGGCGTGGTGCGCGGCGGGGATGATGGGGATCGGTTCGGTGACGGGGTCGATGCCATGGTGCCGGCACGCGGCCAGGATGGTCGGGAAACGGGACTCCCACATCGCGGCGCCGAAGTGGCGGGCGTCCAGGAACATGCAGGGTGCGCCGGTCTCGTGCATCCGGTTCATGATCCCTTTGGCGACCACGTCGCGCGGGGCGAGTTCGGCGAGTTCGTGCCGTCCGACCATGAAGCGCTCGCCGGCGTGGTCGACGAGGTGGGCGCCCTCGCCGCGGACGGCCTCGGAGATCAGCGGCTGCTGCCCGGTCGCGCCGTCGCCGAGCCACAGCACGGTCGGGTGGAACTGGACGAACTCCAGGTCGGCGACCTCGGCCCCGGCGCGCAGGGCCAGCGCGACGCCGTCGCCGGTCGAGACCTCGGGGTTGGTGGTGGTCGAGAACACCTGGCCGAGCCCGCCGGTGGCGAGCACGACGGCACGGGCGCGGACGGCGCCGACGCCGTTCGGCTGGCCCTCGCCCATCACGTGGAGGGTGATCCCGGCGGCGCGTCCGGCGGCGTCCTTCAGCAGGTCCAGGACGAGCGCGTGCTCGATGACCTCGACGCCGGAGTCCTTGAGCTCGGCGAGGAGGGCGCGGCTGATCTCGGCGCCGGTCGCGTCGCCGCCCGCGTGCGCGATGCGGCGCCGGTGGTGGCCGCCCTCGCGGGTCAGCGCGATGCCGCCGTCCGCGGCCTGGTCGAAGGCGGCGCCGAGCTCGATGAGCCCGCGGACGGCGTCGGGCCCCTCGGTGACGAGCGCCCGGACGGCGTCCTCGTCGCACAGCCCGACCCCGGCGGTCAGGGTGTCGGCGAGGTGGTCCTCGGGGTTGTCGTCCGGGGCGAGCGCGGCGGCGATCCCGCCCTGCGCCCACCGCGTCGACCCGGCGTCCAGGAGAGCCTTGGTGACGAGCAGGACCCGCCCGTGGGGGCGGCAATGCAGTGCGGTGACCAGTCCGGCGATGCCGGAGCCGACGACGACGACGTCGGCCTCGGCGGTCCAGCCGGGCGCGGGGGCGTGGAGAACGGAAGGGATCATGAGCCCTCCTCCGGAATCGGTTCTCGTCATTATGACCCTAACCCCGGAGAACCCGAACGCCCGCCCCCCACATTCCCAACGAAACCGCCCACCCCCGCAGCTCACACGCCCTGCGCCGCACGCACGACTGGTCACCCTCACAGGACGGACGCCCTCGGTCGCGACCCGCCCCCGCACTCCGCCCACCCTGCCCGCCGCGTACGACAGGTCACCCCCACACGACGGACGGCCTCGGGCGAGGCCCCGCCCCGCTCGTACAACCCGCGCGCCCTGCGCCGCACACGCACGACTGGTCGCCCGGCCGGCTACACGACGGACGCCATCGTTCGTGGCCCGTCCCCGCACTCCGCACGCCCTGCGCGCCCGCGGACGCCCGGTCGCCTCACAGGACGGACGACTTCGGTCAAGGCCCCACAGCCGCACGCCATACGCGTCCAGGCACGACAGGTCGTCCCCATGCGTCGGACGGCCCCGGTCGAGGGACGCCGCCGCAGCTCGCGCGCCCTGCGCGTCCGGGCATGACAGGTCGCGCCCAGAGACGGACGGCCTCGGGCGAGGTCGCGCTCGGGGGGTTAGCCGTGGACCAGGTCGCCTCGGGTGGTCTTGGTGCCGGGGACGGGCTCGGCGGGGTCGCTGCCCAGGGAGATGATCTTGTTGGAGCGGTCGACGTGGACGACGGTGGGCACGAACTCGCGGGCCTCGGCGTCGGTGAGCTGGGCGTAGCTGATGATGATCACCAGGTCGCCGGGCTGCACGAGGCGGGCCGCGGCGCCGTTGATGCCGATGACGCCGGAGCCGCGCTCGCCCGCGATCAGGTAGGTCTCCAGCCGGGCGCCGTTGTCGATGTCCACGATCGAGACCTGCTCGCCGGGGAGGAGGTCGGCGGCGTCCATCAGGTCCTGGTCGATGGTGAGCGAGCCGACGTAGTGCAGGTCCGCCTGCGTCACCGTGGCGCGGTGGATCTTGGACTTGAACATCGTCCGGATCATCAGTGCTCCTTGCCGAGCTGGAGGTGAACGTTGTCGATGAGGTGGGTGGCGCCGACGCGGCCGGCGACGGCGAGGACGGCGGGTCCGCCGCCGGTGGCGGGGGTGAAGGTCGCCGGGTCGACGAGGACGAGGTAGTCGAGTGCGAGGGGCGGGTCGGCGGCCGCGGCCCCGTCGAGGACGGCGCCGGCCGCGCGGAGGACCGCGTCCGGCCCGTCGCCGGCGGCGTCCGCGCCGGCGCGGAGGGCGCGCGACAGGGCGAGGGCGGTCCGGCGCTCGGGTTCCGAGAGGTAGCGGTTGCGGCTGGAGAGGGCCAGCCCGTCGGGTTCGCGGACGGTCGGCGCGCCGACGATCCGCACGGGCACGTTCAGGTCCGCGACCATGCGGCGGATCATCGCGAGCTGCTGCGCGTCCTTCTCCCCGAAGACCGCCGCGTCGGGGCGGACGAGGTTGAGCAGCTTGAGCACGACGGTCAGCATCCCGTCGAAGTGGCCGGGCCGCGCCGCGCCCTCGACGACCTCGCCCATCGGCCCCGACTTGATCGTGACCTGCGGCTCGTCGGGGTACATGACGTCGCGGGTCGGCGCGAAGACGAGGTCGACGCCCTCGGCGGCGCACGCCTCGACGTCGGCCTCGAACGTCCTCGGGTACCGGTCGAAGTCCTCGCCGGGCCCGAACTGGAGCGGATTGACGAAGATGCTGACGGCGACCTTGTCGGCATTGCGGCGGGCCTCGCGCATCAGGGACAGGTGCCCTTCGTGCAGCGCGCCCATGGTCGGAACGAACGCGAGCGTGCCCTCGATACGCGCGCGCGCCGCGGCCAGTTCCTCACGTGTCCGCGCGATGACGGGTTTCAAGCGGCCTCCTGAGGTGGGGGCGGAGGGACGGGGGTGGCTGACCAGGGTCAATCGGCCAGGGCTTCCAGGAGGCGTTCGGCGTCTTCGGGCTTGAGCAGCCCGGCGCCGAGCGCGCGGTCGGCGGTGAGGCGGGCCAGGGCGATGTAGGCGCGGCGGCTCTCCGGGGACACCTTGCCCAGTTCGGCGATGTGGTCGGAGACCGTCCCGGCGTCGCCGCGCGCGACCGGGCCGGTGAGGCCGTCGATGCCGAGGCGCAGCCCGTTGTCGAGGGCGGCGCCGAGGAGCGGGCCGAGCATCCGGCCGGGTTCGGCCACGCCCGCCCGCGACAGCAGGTCCATCGACTCGACGACCAGGGTGACCAGGTGGTTCGCGCCGCCGGCGAGCGCCGCGTGGTAGAGCGGGCGCGCGTCCTCGGTGATCCACACCGGTTCGCCGCCCATCTCCAGGACGAGCGCCTCGGCGACGGGCCGCAGCGGCTCGGGCGAGGTGACGCCGAACGAGATGCCGGTGAGCCGGTTCACGTCGTCGGGGCGTCCGGTGAAGGTCATCGCCGGGTGCAGGGCCAGGGGGAGCGCGCCGGCGCGGGTGAGCGGGTCGAGGACGGCCGTCCCGTACCGGCCGCTGGTGTGCATGACCAGCTTCCCGGTGACGGGGACGCCCGCGGCGACGAGGCCGGCCGCGAGCTCGGGCAGCTCGTCGTCCGGGACGGTCAGCAGCACCAGGTCGGCGGCCGCCACCACGTCCTGCGGCGGGGCGACGTCCGCGCCGGGCAGGCGCTCCTCGACGCGGGACCGCGACCGGTCGGACACGGCGGCCGCGGCGACCACGCGGTGGCCCGCGCGGGACAGCGCGGCGCCGAGCGCCGTGCCGACGCGGCCGGCGCCGACGACGCCGACCGCGAGCCGCGCGGGCCTGTCCTCCGGGGCCTCCGTCCCCCCGCGGGGGGCGTTTCCGGGCGCGCCGGAGGAGGGCGTGACGTTGGGGTCCATCGGTTTCGTTCCAGTCCTCACGTGTAGGTACCGGACGGGCGCGAACCAGAGTACCCATGGGACCCGGTCACGTGGTCCGGTGGGTGACGAGCGCCACCCCGCCCTCCCATTCAGTCATGCGCGAGGGACTCGACGATGGACGTCTTCGCGGCGCGCCGCGCGGGCATGACGGCGGCGAGCGTCCCGGCCGCGCCGGCCAGGAGGACGAACCCGGCGATCTGGAGATAGGGCAGGGCGAACACGGCACCGTCCGCCATCGCGCTGGTCGCGGCCAGGCCGAACACGATCCCGAGCGCGACCCCGGTCACCGCGCCGATCACCGCCATCACGACCGCCTCGATGGACAGCATCCGGCGGAGCTGGCGCTTGGTGAGGCCGAGGGCGCGCAGCAGCGCCGATTCGCGGGTCCGTTCCACGACGGAGAGGGTCAGCGTGTTGGCGATGCCGAACAGCGCGATGATGATCGCGAGGGCGAGCAGCCCGCCGAAGACCATCAGGACCATGTCGATCGCGTCCTCCAGCTGCTGCTGGAAGTCGGCGCTGGACTCGACCTTCGCCGCCGGGTACGGCTGCGCCGCCTGGTCGACGGCCTTGCGCACCCGGTCGTCGGGGACGGCCTCGTTGCTCTTGACGAAGATCTCGGACGGGTCCACGGCGCCGAAGTACCGGGCGAAATCGGCCTCGGGCAGGACGATCCCGTTGAACTGCCCACCGATCTTGTACACGCCGCTGATCTTGACGGGGACGGTACCGCTGCGCGTCGCGACCTGGAGCGTCCGGCCGACGTTCCAGCCCGAGCCGGTCACGGCGCTCTCGTCCACGAACGCGGTGCCCTGCTTGAGGTCGGAGAGCGCGCCGGTCTTCATCTCCGGCTTCGCGATGTCGCCCCACGCGGACGCGCTGACCGTGGTGATGGACGCGTCCTCGCCGTCGACCTTGGTCTCCTTGTCGCGGAGCTCGACGACCTTCTCGACCTCCGGCCGGTTGCGCAGGTCTTCGCCAAGCGCGCGCGGGAGGGCCTCGCCGTTCTGGGTGGCGATCCTGTACTGGACGGGGAACTGCTCGTCCAGTTCGTGGCTCGCGGTCGCCTTGCTGCTCGCCCCGATGACCGCGAACAGGCTCATCAGCCCGACGCCGACGGTCAGCGCGATCGTGGTGGTGGCGGTGCGGCGCGGGGCGCGCTGCGCGTTCGCCACCGCCAGCCGCCCGGGGACGCCGCCGAGCCGCGCCGGGATCGCCCCCGCGAGCCGTCCCAGCGGGCGGACGAGCGCCGGCATCGCCGCGACGACCGCGAGGAAGAAGACGCAGCCGGAGAAGGCCACCGCGAACATCGCGGCCTCGCCCTTCTCCATCACCAGGGCCGCGAACACGCCGATGGCGAGGCCCGCGACGCCGAGCAGGACGGCGGCGGCGGTGCGCCACACGCCGAGCCGGAACCGTCCGCCGCCCGGCTCGGCGTCGGCGCGCAGCGCCGCGATGGGCGCGACGCGGGTCGCGGCGCGGGCGGGGAGCAGCGCGGACAGGACGGTCACGGCGACGCCGACCGCGAGGCCGACCAGGACCGTCCGCAGCGCGAGCGACGGGCCGGTGACGGAGACGTTGCCGTTCAGGTTGCTGATCAGCACGAGCGCGCCCTGCCCGAGGCCGACGCCCACGCCGAGGCCGAGCAGCGAGCCGGTCAGGCCGACCGCCGCCGACTCGGTGAGGACGCCGGCGAAGATCTGCCGGCGGGTCGCGCCGACGCAGCGCAGCAGCGCCATCTCCCGCATCCGCTGCGCGACGAGGATCGCGAACGTGTTGTAGATGACCAGGGCGGACACCAGCATCGCGACCAGCGCGAAGATCAGCAGCCCGGTGCGGATGATCTTCGTGTCGGCGCCCGCCGCCTTCGCCAGCTTCGCGCCCAGCTCCTCCCCCGTGTAGACGCGCTGGCCGGGGCCGGCGGCGGCCTTCACGGCGGACATGGTCACGGTGCCCGCGATGTCGATCTCCTGGAACGACGTCTCGCCGGTCATGCGGGCCGCGGTCACCGGGTCGAACCCGACCGCGCCGAAGATGCTCGCCTCCTGGTCGATGCCGAAGTCGACCAGCCCGACGACGGTGAACTTGTGCGGCCGGTTCTTGTCGTCCAGGACCGTCACGGTGTCGCCGACGGCGAAGCCCTCCCGCTTGGCGACCTTGCCGTCGATGACGGTCTCACCGCCGTTGGACGGGGGCCGTCCCTTGTCGACGTCGTAGCGCAGCAGCCGTCCGGACGGCACGGACATGCCCATCGTGGGGTAGTCGCCGACCGTCTTGCCGTCCTTGCCCACCAAGGCAGCCTCGCCCTTAACAGCGCCCTGGGCGTCAGTGACTCCGGGAAGGCCGCGAACCTTCTGCAGCAGCGAGGGCGACAGGCCCTCGTCCGATGACTCAGCCGGGAGGACGGCGATGTCCACCTTGTCGGCAGACTGGGCGAACGTCTTGGCCACGCCCTTGTTCATCGTGTCGGTCAGGACGAACGTGCCGGAGATGAAGCCGACGCCCAGCGTGATGGCGACCGCCGTCAGCAGCAGCCGCAGCTTGTGGGCGCGCAGGCCCGCCAGTGTCGTCTTCAGCATCAGGCCCCCAGGGACTTGAGCCGGTCCAGGACGGCCTCAGGGGTCGGCTGGTAGATCTCGGAGACGATCGCACCGTCCCGTAGGAACACCACCCGGTCGGCGTAGGAGGCGGCCACCGGGTCGTGGGTCACCATCACGATCGTCTGGCCCATCTCCCGGACGGACGCGCGCAGGAACCCGAGGACCTCCGCGCCCGCACGCGAGTCGAGGTTTCCGGTCGGTTCGTCCGCGAAGATGACCTCGGGACGGGCGACGATGGCGCGCGCGCACGCCACCCGCTGCTGCTGGCCGCCCGACAGCTCGCTCGGCCGGTGCGCTAGGCGGTCGCGCAGGCCGAGAACGTCCACGACCTGCTGGAACCAGGCACGGTCGGGCTTGCGTCCGGCAAGCTCCATCGGCAGCAGGATGTTCTGCTCGGCGGTGAGCGTCGGCAGCAGGTTGAACGCCTGGAACACGAAGCCGACCCGGTCGCGGCGCAGCAGCGTGAGCTGCCGGTCGCCCATCCCGGTGATCTCGGCGTCGCCGAGCATGATCCGCCCGCTGGTGACGGTGTCCAGCCCGGCGAGGCAGTGCATCAGCGTCGACTTCCCGGACCCGGACGGGCCCATGATCGCGGTGAACGCGCCGCGGGCGAACCCGACGCCGACCCCGCGCAGCGCATGCACGGCCGCGTCCCCGGACCCGTACACCTTCGACACGCCCTCGGCGGTGACGGCGGGCGGCGCCGCGGCGGCGGGGGCTCCCCCGGGCGGATCGGTGAACGTGCTGGTCACGGTGGCTCCTTCATGGGTCGTGCTGCGTCGTCGTCGCGTTCGCGATCGATCGGGAACCACGCTAGGAATCCGGGCCGCCGCCGCCATCGCCCCGGCGTCCACGCTCCGCGTCCCCCTCCCGGCTATCCGCGCCGCCCGTGTACGACCTGAGTCGTACGGCGCCGTCCCTCGCCCCGCTGACCCGCCCGCGCGCGCTCCCGCGAACTCGCTCGGCTGCGCACCGAGAACGGAGAGGCCCGGAGAACGGAGAAGCGGGGGGGGGGGGGGGGGGGGGGGGGGGGGGGGGGGGGGGGGGGGGGGGGGGGGGGGGGGGGGGGGGGGGGGGGGGGGGGGGGGGGGGGGGGGGGG